>CAVSXQ010000025.1:0-208168 GCA_963731915.1 uncultured Alphaproteobacteria bacterium | reverse complement strand
CCCGGAAAATTCCAGCACTGGCTGGCCTAATTTTGGGGAGCACTTCAATCCAGCGCTTAAACACACTTATGACTGGAGGACGCCCTGCGATGAGTCTCCAACGCGAAGTGGTCTTATCTGCGTCAGTTGTTGGCACAAAGCGGACCTGCTGAAGGGCCAGCCCGGATGTCCGCTTCTGGGCGTAATGCGGACATCGCAAGCCATGGGCGTCCGGGATTTATGAGTACACGCCCTAGCCGTAGGATGCCCGTAGAGCGGCAACGTTAGACCCAGGGCGACGGTCATAGCGATCGCAAACATCACCGTCGTAGCGGCGAATGGGTTGCCGACGCTTCGCGCCATCCCGCTGTTCAGTATGCCGATTAAGGGGATGCCGGCCCCGCAAGTAGCGTCCACGGGGCAAAGATTAGATACCGTTGCATCAACGGTCCCCCCCCTTGATCGCCCTCTGGGCTAAGCAAGTTTTTTGGAAGCCATGGCTTGTCTAACTTCTCGAAGGATGGTGCTAAGCTACCGAGTGCTGAGGGAAATGCCGAGTGCGGACGCCTTCACTGTCACGGCCCCAGGCGTTCGCTTGAGAGATCTAGCAATCTTGTCCCGCCCCTCCTTTTGCTTATCCAGAGTTTTGAGAGTTTTCAGGTCGTCTTTTGATCGGGCTAGACGGGTAAGTTTCTTTTTCTTAGGCATGTATGCGAGGCGAAATTCGTACTCGCCCGGCCGAGAGTAGCGGGCTATCTGACGCGGCTGAAGATTGGCGATGATCGCTGAGGCGCAGCACGCAGAGCCGACCTCAGGCCCTTCGCCCATAGTCGTTTGGCTGGACGCGACTTTCTAAAGTTCGCCTTCGCTCGGGGCTAATGGGGGTGCCCTCGACCACAGCGGATGAGACCGTTAGAGGGCATAATCACTGTGGGCAATCTGTGTTCCAGTAGCGTGACTGGCATCCTGCTTTATTGTCCCGATTGCTAATTAGCCAGGCTCTCGACTGCCTGCGCTATGCCGCCATCGTCGTGATAGATCACCATGTGTCCGGCATCTTTCACGAGGTGCAGGTCGGAGCGACTGAGTACCCTGTGTAGACGTCGGGCTTGTTCGGGTTCAATAAGCTGATCTCCTGTTCCGTGGAAAATATGGACGGGGCACCGAATGCTTGAATAGCTAAACTGCAGTCGCGCTGTTTCCGGAATGAGAAACGCACTTTCCTCCGCGGCTGCCCTCAACTGCTTCGGCCGGAGCGTCAGGGAGGATGGAAAGCCATTCTTGAAGTTGTCTGGGACGGAGCGAGGCGCAAAAAGCTTACGAAATAAAGCAGGCAATATGGCCCATGAGATCGCTGGCGCCATGGTGTAGCGCATTATATCGCCCAAGACGGGTACTGCAGGACCTGACATCATCCAGAAGTCCCACCGCCAAGTCGGAAAGTAGTAACCGGAGGCAAGCACAAGGCCACGGATAGGATAGTTTTTTTGCAATCCGATGGCGAGCGCGACCAGCGCACCCCATGAGTGGCCCATCACGATTGGATCGCGCACGCCGAGTTGATGAAGAACCTTCACAAACAGAGCCGCCTGGTTTGTCGCAGTCCAAATGCGCGCGCGCGGCCGTTGGCTATATCCGAAGCCCGGCCGATCAAAGCATACAACGCGGTTGCGGCGAGCAAGACGATCCACAAGCCCGCTCACGATGAAGTCTTGGATCAACGAGCCGTTACCGTGGAACAGGATCACGCTCGGAGCACCCGGATCACCACGCTCCAGGTAATGAATTCGCACGCCCTCGCACTCGAGGAAAGTGCCGATGGGTGGGTTCTTCCGTTCCGCCATGGACGAGAACACGATGTTCCCGATCACTAGAACAACCAGAAGGCCAATAACGTTAGCGAAAATAATTCCAGCGGAGGACATTTGCTAAGCCTTGCGGAGTGAATAGCCAGCCGATTTGCGGCGCAGTTAGCGGCCTAACCGAGACCCGTAGCGGTCGTTCCTACGTGAAATCGAAACGCAGAGAAGACCGGCGGGTCAAGGAGCTCACCCCCGATCGCGTTCCTCGGCCTAGGCGCTACACCATCGAACAGCTTCAAGCGCCAGAACAAACCCGCCCGAAGGGGCATATCACGCGGGCCCTAGAGGCGCTGGCTCGTCCCTCCGGAGCCTGGGTCCATGCGGTCTCGGAGCATCTATCATCCTTTGGCATGCGTTCGAGGTAAAAGAGGCCGGAGCGCATCAGCTCTTCCACGTCGCTTTGTCTTCATCGTTTTCATGCTGGTTTCAGCTTCAGTTCTCGTCTTAAATATTACGACCATCGTCGGCGCGGATGACCACGGTGTAGCCCCGCAGTGAGCGCGCGTAATTCGAGTCACACCAGCCTGAGTGGGCGTCATACGCCATCCTCACTCGCGTCGTCCGGCACGAGAGGAAAAACCACGACCCGCCCAGCGCCTGGTCTAGACTTGCAAGCGGTCTAGAAACGGCTGTGCCTTTGGAACGTTAAGCTGCACGGTATGTTGCCGCTAGAATGACCATCGTGGTCGCCCAATCATTTCTTGGAGTATCAGATGAGCAAACGTAAGCCAGCAGCGGCGCCAAAGCACGTCCGCAGACCGAAAACAGCAGCGAAGGCTCAACGGGCCAAGCAGGCTATTGTTAGAAGCCCGAAAAGCAGCAGTCTGCGCTCGATTTCGGAAGGCGCGACTGAACCGCTCGCGGAGGGCCAAAACAACTCGTCCCAAGAGGCTTCTCGTGTTGCGAAGCCGGCGTCAGCCGCACAAGAGCTTTAAGCAGATGGTCAGGGATACATCAAAGAGTACGTTTGATCTTTCTTCGGCCACGGCAAACGTGCGGGCGTATCAGGCGAAGCTGTTGGAAATATCACAAGCCAACATGAAATTTTCTTTTGAATTCGCCCAGCGATTTGCGACGATTAAGTCCCCCGTAGAGTTCCTCAAGGTCATTGAAGAGCTTACAAGCAAACGAGTGGCCATGTTCCGGAAGCATTCAAAAGAGATGGCTGAATTAATTACCAACCGGTAATGACCATTGCTTCCTTAAATTGCCGGCCGTTCGCCCCGTTGGGCGAAGGTGAGGAACCGACTTGTGCCTTCACTGCTTGGAAATACCTAAAGCCACTGTTGATGGAGCGGCAATATCGTCCTGGTCGCTCTACGTCGCAGGTCACGTGAAGGACGTTCTTTTCTTTGCACTGGCCTCGGACCCACTTGCAAGATCGTGAACTCCGCGCAAGTTGCAACGTGGTAACGCCATTCGATAGCGGCCTTTCTTTTTCGAGGCACGAAACCTTTGCGCGGCTCATCTATTGGTGATATAGCGGCGGAACAAAACGGCAGCCGTATATGAAAGCCGCGCGGAGTAATGCCCGAGCGGCTTTTCTTATGCAGGTCGCCCCGCATGCTCAATAGCGGCATCGGCACGCTCGAAGGTTTGTAGACTCGGGAAAGCATATGAGGCCCCTGACCGAGACAGCCATTCAAGGCACGCAGCACTGAAGAGCTTATGGCCCTGCTCAGCGCAGTAGCTACTGCAATTATGGCCGTCATCATCATCTCGATGCTCTATTTTGGCCGGGATATCTTCGTGCCCGTCGCGCTGGCTATTCTTCTCAGCTTCGTGCTGGCGCCGCTGGTCGAACTACTGCAGCGTATCCACGTCCCTCGCGCATTGGCCGTCGTGAGCGTGGTCATACTCGCCTTCTCGCTGATTTTCGCGATGGGGAGCCTTCTCGCCACGCAACTGACGCAACTCGCGGGAGATCTCCCCCGGTACCAATCGACGATAAGCGAAAAGATCCAGTCCTTCCGGGACACAAGAGCCGGCAGGGGCACGCTGGAACGCGCCTCCGACATGCTGAAGGATCTCAGCAAGGAGCTTGATAAACCGAAAGACGCCGTATCTGCGCGCGCCCCAGGCTCCGCCCTCGGTCCCAACGCCCCGGCGCCACCGGCACCGGTCCCGGTAGAAGTGCGCCAGCCCGATCCCGGCGCGCTGGAAAGCCTGCGGACCCTGATCTCCCCGCTGGTTCATCCCCTGGCGACAACCGGCATCATCATTATTTTCGTCATCTTCATTCTGCTGCAACGCGAAGATCTTCGTAACCGTCTCATCCGGCTGGCGGGCTCATCCGATCTGCAACGCACGACTGCGGCGCTCGACGACGCGGCGAGCCGCCTCAGCCGGCTGTTCCTGACCCAGCTCATCCTGAACGGCGCATTTGGTGTGGTGATCGGGATAGGTCTTTGGATCATAGGCATTCCAAGCGCGATCCTTTGGGGCATCCTGGCGGCAGCGCTTCGCTTCGTTCCCTACATCGGTGCCGTCATCGCGGCCGCGTTCCCGCTGGCGTTGGCGGTAGCCGTCGATCCCGGCTGGTCGATGTTGTTATGGACATTGGCGCTTTTTCTTGTTGTGGAGCCGCTCGTGGGCCACGTCGTCGAGCCGATGGTTTATGGCCACAGCACCGGGCTTTCTCCCGTTGCCGTGGTCGCGTCGGCAACGTTCTGGACCGCGCTTTGGGGGCCAATCGGGCTCGTCCTCGCGACGCCTCTCACAGTGTGCCTTGTTGTGCTCGGGCGTCATGTCGAACGTCTGGAATTCCTTGACGTCATGTTCGGGGACCGGCCGGCGCTTTCTCCTCCCGAAATATTTTACCAGCGGATGCTGGCTGGCGATCCGACGGAAGCTGCCGAAAAAGCCGAAGAGTTTCTGAAGGAACGGTCGCTGGCTTCTTACTATGACGAGGTCGCCTTGAAGGGTTTGCAGCTGGCGCAAGCCGATGCCGAGCGCGGCGCGCTTGATCAGGAACGTCTCACAAAGATTCGAGACGCGGTGAGCGAATTTGCCGGCGACCTTTCCGATCAGGATGAGCGGCCGCCGGCGAACGGCAATTCAACCACCGATGCAGAAGCATCGTCGGCGGTGGAAAGCGTTGCCGAGAATGCGGCAAGTGAACATTTGCCCGTTCTCGGCAAGGAAGCCCTCCCGCCGGAATGGCAGGGTGAACATCCCGTGCTCTGCGTGGCGGGACGCAGTCTCATCGACGAGGCGGCCGCGATCATGCTGGCTCAGCTCTCGACGGCGCACGGACTGGCGGCGCGGGTGGAAGCGGCGGAAGCGCTCTCCACCACGAATGTCTTCCGCCTGGATACCACGGGCGTTGCGATCGTTTGCCTGGTCTATCTCGATGCCAGCGGACCGGCGCACATGCGTTACGCCGTTCGGCGTCTACGACGGAAGTTACCAAGCGCGACCATCATCCTGGGCTGTTGGGTCAAGGAGATCGACCCGGCTGCGCTGGAATTGTTGCGGGAAGGCGCCAAAGCCGACCTGGTCGCGTCCAGCCTGGGTGACGCGGTCAAGCTCTGCATCGAGGCGGCGGGAGTG
Source organism: uncultured Alphaproteobacteria bacterium (assembly GCA_963731915.1). GTDB lineage: Bacteria > Pseudomonadota > Alphaproteobacteria > Rhizobiales > Xanthobacteraceae > Bradyrhizobium. Next base: position 202,775 of record CAVSXQ010000025.1, on the reverse strand, counting down.
AAAGACCGATCTCGGAAGTCAAACGGACAGGAAAAACCCCTCTCAGAGGTTGCGTGAAGTATCACTTTTCAATGTGCGAACTCTGCCCCCCTCGGCAGAACCTAATACGTGTTCGCTGAACCAATGCAGCTCTCAAGAGTTCAACTGTTTGTTGTTGGAAATTCCCTTCATAACTTAGGCTAAAGGTTGACGTGCAATGAAGGACTTTGCGAACGCATCCTTTCCACCTGAAACAATAAGCTTGATGAAAACCGCTCTTGATGCGGCTGTTGCATCATTGCCAGAGCCAGTGAGCTCAGCGCACGTCCGATCCATAGCTGAAACTATCCTTCGATCTACTAAAGAAGGAGAAAGAGACCCAGTCGTGTTGCAAAGAATGGCTCTGATGGAGCTGCAGATAGCGCCCCGTTAAATAGACCTAAGCTAGCAACCTGTGCGGTCAACATTTGGGTACTTCCTGGCGCTCGACTGGTCCGCCGGCTCCTCGCTCGATGCGCTTGCGCGCCGAAGTTTTGGACTTCACGCTGAGTGTCGGGTGCCCATATGGGAGGTATCACGGCGCTGCGCAACCGGGCTTGGACGGCCTGGAAGTATGCGATGCGGGATGCGGGCTGAAGGCTGCCGACCCAGATGACGGAGCTACGGTCGCGCTGTTTCTGCGGGGCCGGGATCGGCCTCTCGTGCGAGGAGCACGTCTACGACAGGCACATGGCGGTTTGAGTTCATCGTTCCGAGGCCGCACCGCTGGTCTCGCTCTCACGGAGTTTATAGATGGCTAAGGGGTATAATGGGTGGTGTTCGCCGACGTGAGCGATCGGCGTCCCCGAACCGGCTTCCCAGCCCTAGGCGCAGCCAGCCAAGGAAGCGGTTCAGGCTCCCGTCGAATAGGAGAAGGTTGATAGCAGGAAGACGGAGGCCGAAGATCGCGCACGCCGAAAGCGCGATGCGGAGCGGAAAGCCAAACGCCTGGCAGCCGAAAGAGCGAAGCACCGGCAACACATTGAGCCCGAAGAACGTTCACAAGGGTCAGTTATGGCCTTTAGCGATGATTAGCTACGGCAGAGCCGCGGCTTTGGTTTCTTCGGCAGGGACTAAATGCGGCGGGATGGCCGGCGGCGGTGCAGCGGTTAGTGGCGGCGGAGGCGGCGGGACTGCCGGAGGTGGGACGGCGGTTAGCGGTGGAGGCGGTGGCGGCGGGATGGCCGGAGGAGGCGCGGCGGTGAGCGGTCCCGGCGGCGGCGCGACGGCGGGCGGTGGAGCGGCCATGGGCGGCAGGTCATCTGGCGGCGGACTGCTGTGAACGGCGGTGGCCGTGGCCAGTTTAGCGGCAGCGCTGGAACGGCTCCGCGAGACGGGTTTAGCGGCGGCGGCATGAGAGAGAGGTCGGGCAACATCGGAGCAAGCGGCGCAGGACGCGGAGATGGCAGCGTAGCATCCGACCGTCATCATCATGGAGGCAACTGGCACCGAGGCCATCGTGGACACGGCGGCCGGTTCATCGTTGGTGGAGGATACCCCTATTACGACAGCTACGCCTACGGCACCGGCGACTGTTATCTCGTTCGGAAAAAAGTGATGACGAGGTACGGCTTGCGCGTTCAGCGCGTGCGAGTTTGCGATTAGTTACTCACAGGCCGTCACTCCAGGTGGCGGCCTTTTTCTCGGCGTTGGTGACCGCGAGGACCAAGGCCGTAACGTCGACCGGAACAGCAGGAGACGACACGGCCAGCAGGTGATCTCTCGCTCCTCGATCTGACTACGGGGCGTTCAAGACGCCGGTGGCGGGCGATCCGGCGACCTTCAGATACCGGGAAGTCACAGATCGCCGGGAGGGTCAACTGGCCCATCCCAGCCGAGCCGATTTGACGTTGAAGAGCCCCCGTCATGATCACGATCCTCGACGCCATCAACGATCCGACGCCGATCGGCTCGCCTGCGTGGCTGGGACCGTGCATGCTCGACCCCACCCCCGGCCCTCGGCGATGCGCTCAATGCCGGTTATCTCTATCTCGAGTCAATTCCTTGGTTACGGTCGCGCTATATCGTGCGCAAGTCGAAGGCGACGCCCGAACGCTACATGCGCTGTAAGGATTGTTCGCAGGTCCGGGGCTATCTCTACACGCGCAGCCATCTGGTCGCGCTGCCCAAGAGGCCGCCAACTGAGGCGGCCTTATATCGGTGATTTCAACCCCGCCGAGGAAGTCCACTGGTCGATGTGAGCAGCGGGAGGGGCCGCCAAAGCGGGGCTCGTAACCATCAAAGGCCATGATGCCCGGCTCAGAGCGCTCCGCGCGTCCATTGTTCGTGCTCCTGCTGGGCGCGTGCCGCGGTGATCTTCCTCGCCTTGCGTCCAGCGTAGCGCCTGCGGACCCGCTCCCGCGCTTGGGCCTTACGAGTGTCGACCTGTTCGACCTGCTTCTCTGTGGAGCCGGACTTGCTTGATCGAAGGCTGCGCTGGCGTTTGTGGAGATGGCTGCGAGAACGGTCAGGGCGGCGAGGATCGCGAGGGCGATGGGTTTGATCACGGCGAGGTCCCTTTCGGCGGTGGAGGTTGACGAGTCCCGGGGCACCTGCCGCGACCTTCCGCGCCGCGATCAAATCATAAGGTAAATGCGAGTGAGAGGAGGCCAGAGCAAAGTAGGACAAGACCCGCAACGGTGAGGAAACTGTAAGAAACGAATTCTTCACGCATGGTACACCACCTAATCCTGCTGGTTACCGTCTATAGTCGAACAGGACGACCGTCACTTTGCACAGTCAAAAGGATTTCGCGCGGTTTCTGAAAACCGGACTCTGACTGATGTATTAGAGCAACAGGACACCGGTTCCACTACGATTCACTATGCCAATGCGTGAGGCTCATGTGGGTTCGCAATCCGCCGATCGATCAAAAAAACAGGCTCGCCAAGGTGCTGGCGCGCGACCGGCGTCAACTCGCCTGTAGCGAGCCCGCTGATCGCGTCACCACCGCGAAAGCCTCTGATACGTCGGCACCCGCGCCAGCTACTACGGGCCGCGCTGGCCAAGCGACAGCATCTTGCGCGACGATCCACCATCGGCTTTGACGCTGCCGCTGACTTTCCGGTGACGATGCTGCAAGCGCCATCACGCGCGACGCCGCTGATCGACCTCGCGCCGGATGCGAGCAAGTATGCCGTCGCGCGTTTTCTGTTCGGTGATCGAGCGAGCATGGTGCGACGAATAGCGCGATAGGCAGGCGACGTCAAAATGCGCCTGCGGTCCCTGATTTGGCCGAAAATCAAACTGGGGCCACGTGCTACTTTCGTACTAGGCCATGTCTCGGAACTTGATTGCCTATTGAGCGTCGACTTAAGCGGTTCCGGCTCAGCGAATGCCTTGAGCCGAAGAAATGGAGACGGTAATGAAGCTTATCGACCGGTTCGCACCGCTGGCGCCGGAGAAGCGGCCTCAAGACCCACATAGGGACGGGAGGGGGCTACGCTTCCACACAATGGAGCACGGCGGCGAGTACGACGACGCGATGCCTCAGGCGATCAAGCTGATCGATGCCGAGGGGCGTTCGTGCGTTTATGTTCCGATCAGCCAAGACGGCAGAGTAGTCGACAGCCAAGGATACGCGCTGGAAATGCAGGACGATTAGGACGGCGTAACGACGAAGCACAATTATCCTTTAAGCTTCTCGGAGTTGGCGGTGGCGACGTACTCGGCCCAAAGCTCCCGCATGATCCGCTGAACATCATCGGCGCTATAGCCGATCCCATCGGGTTCTTGGTTGCCGAGCGTACCTAGGCGGATGGTCCCCGAATAAGGATCGCCGGGATTCGGCGTAAAGGCCGCATCGGTCGGTTTATGCACAATACCATGCGGGGAAATATTGAACTGGTCGCGTCTGACTAGTTTGCATTTCATGTTCTAAGAAGGGAAAACCACGCAACATGTTCCGTGCCGGGGTGTCAGACAAAGGTATGGGTGAGCGGTTGGAACGTCCCAGTCGACGAAGCGTCGAATCCAACGCTCCTGGTCCAGTCCTATCCCCAGCCGGGAGCAAAAGCCTCCAAGGCTGGCGGCCTCGGCGTGCCCCTCTAAGCGCCGGGGCCGTTTTTGTTGGAGTGAGTTGCATCCTGAAGCAAGCCACGCCGCGCTTTCGACTTGTTCACGACGCGACTAGCCCGCGATACCCAACTTGACGCTCTATCCCGCTCGCAATGAAACTACCAGCCTCCCGGAAATAGCGGGCGGAAGCCGAACATCTCGTAACTGGGCTGCTCGTAGCTGGCGATCCGAGCCGACCGGGCGCGGGCGACCCTGACCCGTCGCGTGACGTGCTTCGACTTGGCGGTGGGAACGGATGCGACGGCAACGGATGCGGCGGCGGGCGCAGGCTCGGGCTCTGGCGCTAGCGCAAAGGCCTCGCGCGGCGGTCTCGGAGCGGGAGCCTCCGCCGCGACGGCAGGAGCCGGTGGAACGATCGTCGGCTGGCTGGTGTCAAATGCAACGGCACTGGGCCACTTGTGCATGGAATGGATGCGGATGGTCGAGCGGTCGATGTCCGCGTGGCGGGGGTCGACAACAAGTCGCGGCAGGTACCAGTCGATCAGGAAGAGGAGCGCCAGCAGCACGCCGCCGGTGTATGCGAGGTATCGAACAAGGGGCATTGATCACGACCGATCTGTCTCACTCGCTTCCAGTCCACAAGTCCAACGGAAAATAGTAGGGATGGTTCCCCTGCTCGCATCGACCAGTGGATTTCCCGCCGGGGTTGAAGTCGCCTCAATAAGGCCGTTGGCGGCCTCTTGGAAATACGGCTCCGTTAAAGCGGCGGCCCTTGCGGTTCTGGACCCGCTCAATAGCACCCAGACACCGACGTAGCCTCTGGTGCATTTGATTGTACCCGAACAGCGGACACGGGGTAGACCGCCGTGTTCTCGGTGCAACACCTCTCTTGTTTCACACTAGGGAACACGATTTTGGACTCGCGCTCCAGGTCGCTCGGTGCAAGCCTGCAAAGGACCGGGCGGGCTATTCAGTAAGCAATTAATTTTGGGGAACCCGGCGCGGCCCGCAGAGCGCGAATGCTCTGCGGGATATTTCGACGATCAAACGTGATGCAAACGGTAACTTGAAATGAGATGCCTGCTTGTTCTCGTTGCGATATGCTTTTCGACAACCGCATTCGCTCAAAGCGCGCCACCCAAAGTCGGTAACAAGCCGGTGGTTCGGGTAAAGCCGAAAGAGCCGTCAGGCTGCAAACTTGTTGGGACGGTCCGGGGCACAAAGCTATGGGCTGGTGACTGCGTAGGAGTCGAGCTGCTCAAGGGCCCGACGGAAACGCAAACCTTGCCCGAGCCTGCGACCTCGGTAGTCCCGCCCGGTCAAAAAGAGTGAAGTCGCTCGCGGGGAGAAGCGAGCCATGACGCGCCAGCAGCAAATCATCCTTGACAGATCGGCCGCGCGGCGGCGCTGGTGGCATAACGAATGTCACGGCCCATCGTCCTTACGCCGATAAAATGACACAGTGAGTTTGTCCTCCTTTTGCAATCCGAATTGAAAGGACTCTCCGTCACGCCTCTGATATGGTACGCGAGTAAAATTGACTTCACACGGCAGGAGTGAAGCTCATGAAGAACGTTGTGGAGTTTCGCGCGCAAGCCAAGCTGTGTCGGCAACTGGCAATTTACGAGCCAAAGAACAGAATTTATTGGCTTGCAGAGGCAGAGCGGTGGTCGCGCCTCGCACAGGATGAGATTTCCGCCCACCACGAAGAATGCAACGTCACTCAGTTGCGTGATGCAGCTTCCCGCCCGAATGTTGCCGTTTGAATGGAAGCGACTTGCCTCATGGTAAGCCACAAAACCTAAGCGCTGCTTTGCTGTGGGCGATTGCTACACGCATCAGAAGCTAATCTTAACTCTTGCCACGCAGCAATGCTGCATAGCGATATCTGACTGATCAGGGCGGATGGGCAATGGATGACGTCGTTGAGCGAGTATTGGCTTCCTTCGAAAATTGGGAACGCCTCGGGCGCGAGGAAGTCAGAGTGAAAGTGGGTCAGTATCTTGAGAAGCTTTCATCTGCGGGTCACCGCGACGTTGAAGAACTTACCCACTATGGCTTAGCCTATCTGCGTATCCTCCACGAAGGTCCCGATCCGCGTTATTCGGGCTGCTGAATACTCATGCTGAATGATCAAGAGAATATGACTTCAACCCGGGCGGGAAATCCACTGGTCGATGTGAGCAGGGGAACCATCCCTGCTATTTCTCCTCCGCCACTCAGTCTCCCCGGATGCAGTTCGTACCATCTTGCGGGCACTCCGTTCTGGCGGTGGTGCCATGGCCCAGTTCAGCCATTTCCAGCCCATGAAAGCGTCAGCTTAGTCACTTCTCCAGGTCGGACAACCGTTCATACTCCAAGGCATTGGCTGACCCCGGTGATCACGGTGCGCAGAAGTCGCGAATTCATAAACCATCAGCGCGGGTCAGCTTTGGTTTACCAGGCCTCTTAAGCGTTTTTCGTTTGGACCCATGCCATAGTGGCTCGCAGATCGGGGGCAAACCTCGACAGGGAGTGCGTCAGGGTCAGGCTGCCTAGCGGCCTGACCCGGAGTACTTTGGGAATCCAATGCGGTCATCACAAAAACCAAAGCGCAAGAAGCCAAAGTCCAATCGGATGCTCGCTTACGTGTCCCAGGCGCTGTCGATGGCGACGCACAACCTGGTTAATATGGTCGCGGTCACTGCCGTCTCGGGTGCGGTTCTGGTCGCCCTTTTAGCCGCCAGGCATTTCTGAGACAACGAGTGGTTTAGCCGCGTTCAAACGCCCTCCTCTCTAGGTTTTTCGAGGGAGCCGGAATCACAGTATTGCGCATATCCGTGCGCGACCCGCCTCTTGCTCGCTTCTGCGGCTTTGCTGATTCCACGCCATTTTCAACGCTACCTTGTCACTGGAGGGGATGATCCACGCTTCAGGAATTTCGCCTGATAAACGCGGGCGCCTCAGCAATCAGTTGTGGGCGCAGACGGATTAAGTCGATTTCGTTCTTTCATACCCAATCATTTACCAAGCCATTCAACGTCCTGAAAACCATCCCCCTAAGCGGCTCATAAGAAATCGGCTGTAGTCTTCGTCTAACAAAAAAAGGGGAATGGCGATGTCCATTAGTTGTCATGGTCTTGGTTTGCGCTTACGCAGGCTGGGAGACCGCAAGCCTCCAGTTCGTAGACTGCCTGAACCTCAGCAACTAACGAAGAAGTAGTTCCTGACCCCAATAGGCCTACCCCGCTATGAAAAAACCAAAGGGCCATGTTGAGGGCTCGCATCCCCGCGATATTCAGCGTGCCGACATCGCACCAAGTGATGGTTATGCTTTAGTTGTCGATGGTCATTTTAAGACGCAGTTTGCGGAAAAAACTAGCGCAAATAAAGCGGCGACGGAGTTGCTTGCGAAGTATCCGATGTTGCAGGTCGAAATTTACGACGCATCCTCGAGGTCACGAACCTTGGTTAAGTAGCAGTAATCCCGCAACGCAGCAGCGCTAACCAAGTTTTCAGTTTTAATCCACCGTTAGGACTCTTCCAAGAATACCAGACTAGTGGTCGTCTGAAGTGGAGACGGCCCATGCCCTTGATGAAATATTTCAGTTTCGTAGGCAGCGCTCTCGTCGTGTTGCTGTTGGCTATGAATTGGGCTCTGCCCGACCCAGCGGCCGAACCTGTTTACAACACCATCCGAGAGGCCCGTCATCAGGATCAGTTCAATCGAGAAGTTGCCTGAAAGAGTAGTTTTCGATACCAGTATGCCGCATATCGCACCGCCACCGAGCGTCATGCGAGGTGCGGTACAGCCTCTACAATCGGCATTTACATTTGCGCAGATAACGCCACGGTTCATTGCCTGCATTTTTGCCTTCAGCCGCAAGTCGCTCCGAAGAAGATACCGAAAAACTGATGCTATCGCAAAACGTGATCCTGCAAAAAAAGTGGTCATTAATCGAGTCGCCCCACAGGCGCATATCGCCGCCGTGAAGAGTTACCCCGTGCGGGAAGCCGAGCTGGATACCAAGCCGCCCGTCAAGACGACATTTCTAGATGATATCGCTGGACGCTTTGGGCAAATGTTCAAGGTGAATTAGTGCCGTAGCCGATGAATTAGTAGCAACGGCTACGTGTGAGCCGATGTGCATCAACAGGATGGCAATTAACACTGGCGAAGCTGTCCTCGTTTGCTCATCAAGTACCTAGCCGTGGCGCAGTGTCGTCCAAATGCGTTCGATAGCCCGCTCCAAGCAAGAAGTTGTTCTCCCGATGCCAGACGTAGCCCAACAATTCTTGTGCGATATCGAGTTCGACCGCAGCAAACCGGCGCACCTCTCTCACTGCCCAAAGCAAACAGCGAGCCCGGACGAAATCAGGCCGCCTCGCCCAGACGAGCGGGGAACCACTGATCAATCGCGAGATACACTTTGCGTGGCAATCGCGGCGACCGTTTTGACGGCGGCGATTGCATTGGCCGCTATCTTAGGCTCCTACCTATCTCGCAGTACTCCCTCGGCGGGTGACAATCGAGGCAATTGACGTCAAGGCTCTGGTGGAGCGCATTATCAAAGTCGAATCGAGCAGGATTCCGAATGCAAAAAACAAACTTTCCAGCGCCACCGGGGTTGGTCAATTTCTTGACGACACATGGCTTGACGCCGTCCGTAAGCATCGTCGCGATCTGATCAAAGGCCGCAGCGAAAAAGAACTTCTAGAGCTCCGTCGGGACGCGGCACTTACTGCAGAGATCATTACGCGGCTCGTTGAGCAATATGCCGTAACATTGCGGAAGCGGGGCCTGCCCCTCACGTCCGGCTCCATCTATCTAGCCTATTTTGCCGGACCGGCTGGCGCAGTGGCCCTGCTATCCGGCGCAGAACAAGCAGACGCCGCCTCCGTAATGGCCGCCGCTGACACGACCGGTCAAACCACCCGCCAAAAACTTGTCAGGGCTAATCCATTCCTCAAGGTACTAACGGTGGGCGATCTCAAGAAGTGGGCCGACCATAAGATGAATGGCATCTAGGCGGATAATTGATTTTAAGCATGACGGGTAGACCGGCAAGAACAGACAAGATCACCGACCGCAGCTGGGCCGTTTGGTGTCCCGTCAACGGTCCGAGTCGATCAATGATTGATACGCGAACTAACCTCCACGAACGTTATACCAATCGCGATGGCGGTTCTTCGGACGACGCGTCCACAGTTCATATGATACTAAACACCGCTCATCGGTGGATCGAGCGACTTGACGGCTCTATCGGCAGCCTCATCGAACTGAGCTTCGAGCCAAGGCGAAGTGCCCCGCAGGCCTGAAACCACGTTTCTAGCCCACTCGACATATTCTAGTCGACGCTTAACCGACCAGTCAGCGGCGGGACTTGACGCGATCGTTCGCAGGTTGCTCGTCTTATCCGCTAGTTTTAACAATTTGGCTTCGCGACTTTTCTTAGCCGCAGTTTCCACCTGCAAGCGCTTTCGTTCTTCCTTCGGTAGCGCCTTATCGTCCGTAACTTCCATCACGATTTCGGCTACTTGCTTCCCGAATTCGCGGACGATCATTTGGACGGGCACCTCCTGGTCCTCAATAGCGTCGTGCAGCAATGCAGCAATTACCAAGTTGGGGTCAGAACCGCCGGTAGCTTCGGTTATTAAACTAGCGACTTCTAGGAGATGGTTGATATAAGGCTCCTGAGCAATTCCCTTCCGCCTCTGATGGGCATGCCAACGCGCCGCAGCATCCGCAGCTCTTAAGACCGAGACCCATTCCTTCATGTCTATTTTCCTTTCTGCGACACGATCGAATTGGGGTCTAACCACCAGCGACCCGCGCTAGCGATCTGGCTTGAATGAATTCGCAGCCTTCATTCGTACGGCGTAATTATGAACAAGCGCGGGCGTTCCTGCGGGTCTTGTGAACCCAATCCGAGCCTAGGCGCCCTTATGCCGGTTCAGTCACGGCGGCTTCAGGGCTCTTGGACTATGACGACAGCGATGTTTCCGCTCAACGCGCGGCGTTGTAGACATCACGCAGGACGTTCGTCTCAAGCTCCAGATCCTCTAGTCGATGCTTGACTACATCGCCGATGCTGACGATACCGACTAGCTTGCCATCGCGCAGTACCGGCATGTGGCGCACGCGATGGTGCGTCATCAGGTTCATCACGCGATTGACGCTCTCGTCTGGGGACACGGTGGTTACACCGTATTGCATAACTCCCTTCACGGGCATCGATCCAGCTATCTCGCCATAGCGAGAAAATGCATGAACGATTTCACGTTCGGAGATAAGACCAAGAACGGCGTTCTCACTCGTCACCACGAGAGCGCCAATTTTCTTTGCGCAGAGCCAATCGGCCGCCCTCTTGATAGTGGCATCCGGAGCTATTGTTGTGACGTCGGAGCCCTTCCGCCTTAGAATGCTTTCGATGGTCATAGTCTCCTCCCACCTCTCCCTTTGCGCTGTCTCATCTCGCCCACGCAACTGGGGGCATGCCATGGAACCCGCTCTCCTCTGCGAGGAGCATTAGCGTATCATATCGGCGGGATGCTGGCTCCTTGTAGCCAACCGCTGCCCAAGACATTTCGTTGACCCAGACCAGCCGAATATCATTAAGTTCCCGCCTGCTGCATGAGTGACTCGACCTCATCCTTACGCCAGTAATTTGCAATGCGCGGTATCATTTGGTCGAATACAATATGATGCAGATGGCGAAATGAGAATGGTCTGAGTAATTTAAAATACTCAATGAGCGATAGGCCGAGGCGAAGGAATATCCAGAGAGAGGCAGTCGGTACGTATGCCAAGTACCTGACGACAGATACGGGGATCCTGCTGAAGACAAGGTTCCGCAATGGGTTAATTCATGCCGTAGACCGAGACGGTACCGCTCGCGGGCTGTCAGCCCAGGATGAATACGATGTTCGGCTTTGTCGATTGAGCCCAAGCCGGGCGACCACGGCCCATCCCCGCGAGTGCCAATGAACTCGCGGCAGTTGTTTGGACAAATCGACGACGAGAAATCGCGCTCTGCTGAACCATGGGTGCCCCTCTCCCCTAAGTTGATAGGTGATTGGGATGGAACCTAACATTCTGCTCGCTTTCGCGATACCCCGGATCGAGCGGGTGCGCGTGTCGATTGCTTCCCCGCTCATACAGCCTTCCCCTTTTGACCGGAGGGTCGGCATCCGCATTTGATCGGCTCCCACGGAGTGGTCCGTTGGGAATGTTAGTTTAGGGATTGCATTTGCGCCACCGGTTTTGGTGCAGGCCAGACGAGTGCCTCTGGTGCCGGCGGTCGGTATCCGAGCGATGAGTGCGGGCGGACGGTGTTGTAGTGCTGCCGCCAGTTTTCGATCACGATCTGGGCCTCCTTCAAGGTGTAGAAGATCTCTCCGTTGAGCAGTTCGTCACGCAGTTTACCGTTGAAGCTTTCGCAATAGCCGTTCTCCCATGGGCTTCCAGGTTCGATGTAGGCGGTCTTGGCTCCGACCGCAGCAATCCAATCCCGGAGAGCCTCAGCGACAAACTCAGGGCCGTTGTCGGAACGTATATGCGCAGGAATGCCCCGCGAGACGAACAGCTCGCAGAGGGCTTCGATGACGTCGGTGGCCCTGAGCTTCCGTGCCACCCGGATGGCCGGGCTCTCACGGGTGAACTCGTCGATGATGCACAGCATTCGGAAGGCCTTGCCATCGTGGGTACGGTCAGTGACGAAGTCATAGGACCAGATATGGTTGGGTGTGTTCGGCCGCAGACGGACGCATGATCCCTCGTTGAGCCAGAGACGCCCGCGCTTGGGTTGTTTGGCGGGCACTTTCAGCCCCTCACATCGCGTCGTCGATAGCCCGTAGGCTGCGCGCGTCAGTGCATCCATCCAGGAGCGCTACGCGCTACTTTAAGCGCACCCAGTTCATCGGTCTCAAGAGCGATCTTTTGAGCGAGCATAACGTCCCCAGAGGCCAAAATGCCTACCGGCACGAAGCACCACCCCGTGACTCGATGGCCGTTTTTGTCTTTTTCGATGATGTTCAACGACGTGCCATGCCGTATCAGATAGCGCTTTCCGCTGTGGCAACCCACCACCTCAAATTGCCCGTACTTGTCGTACTGGGCACGCTGTTCGACCGACAGCCAATTCCGCAGAAGCCTATGACTTCGCCGCTCGGGTTCGCTTGCGAAACCGGCACGGGCCCGACGCCAAACCCATAGTAAGAAGCGCAAGCCGTTCATGACACACCGATGACCAGCTCTCAGCCACCGACCAGTCGAGGAAAGAACAGCGTTTCCTCCGCCTTTGGATCGAAAATGCGTGCGATTATGGGGTCACCGGACCCATTACGCACCGCAGCGGTATAGCCGAGACCGGTGAGCTGCCGAAACCGCTCTTCGGCCTTTAACAGGGACTCGCTGTCTTGCCGATCGAACCAGTGTCGACTATCGCCGCTATGATCCATAATGATTTGAGTTGCCATCGCTAACTCCTTGCCGCTCCCTTTCGCACCTTAATGTGGGGCGTTGCGGAAGGTTCCTACGTGGCCGATGTGCGGGCGAAGTTTTGGACAAAGGCGTTCTGCAGCCGCCAAGTTGCGTAATGCCTCGCCTGGGTCGCTTCCGTCGTCGTTCCCACGGATGATCAGGCCACCTATCTGGTGATGGACGACTTCGGCAAGCACGGTCGCCGCTGGCGTGAGGCCGACGTCGATTACCGCCAAAACCGTCATCAGTGGGCTCCTGGCTAGCGAGTACAACTAATTCGACCGCTGCAACGCCGGCTTTTCCGTCGCTCGCTTCGCGCCGCTGAGGTTGTGCGCGGTGTTGATGAGCGCGATATGCGTCAGCGCCTGCGGGAAATTCCCGGTCTGCCTGCCCGCTTGGCTGTCGTACTCCTCCGCCAGCAGGCCAAGATCGTTAGTTACGCCGACCACGCGATCGAACAGCGCCTGTGCCTTGTCGATCTCGCCCGTCAGCACGTAGGCATCCGCCAGCCACAGCGTGCAGGCGAGGAACGCACCCTCGATCGGCTGCTTTTCTTCCGTCGTCTCGCGCGGATCGTGTCGCAGCACAAAGCCGTCTCGTATCAGGTATTTTTCGACAGCCGCCAGTGTGCCCTGCACCCGCAGGTCGGACGGCGGCAGAAAGCCGACCGCGGGCAGAAGCAGGATGCTGGCGTCGAGCATCTTCGACCCATAGGATTCGACGAATGCGTTCAACTCACGGTCAAAGCCTTGCTCGCAGATCTCGTGATGAATGGTATCGCGCAACGTCCGCCATTTCTCGAGCGGAGCCTCGAAACCGAATTTTTCCACGCTCTTGATACCGCGATCGAATGCGACCCAGGTCATGACCTTCGAGAAGACGTAGTGCCGCCCGGGGCCGCGGCGTTCCCAGATGCCGTGATCCGGGCGGTTCCACACACCGGAAAGATGCTCCAGCACGGCGCATTCGATCGCCCAGCTTCCTTCATAGAGTTGCAGCTTTTCCATGCGCCACTGGTGGAAGACATCGATCAACTCGCCGTAGACGTCGAGCTGCAGCTGCGCATGGGCGGCGTTGCCGACCCGCACCGGCTTTGCACCTTCATAGCCGTCGAGCCAGGCCACCTCCCACTCCAGCAGCCGACGCTGGCCCATGATGCCGTACATGATCTGCATCAGCGCGGGCGCGCCCGCAACCGCGCGCAACAGCCAATTGTGCCAAGCCAGTGCTTCTTCGGTATAGCCGGTGTTCATCAATGCCAGCAGGGTGAAGGTAGCATCGCGCAGCCAGCAGAAGCGATAGTCCCAGTTGCGGCTGCCGCCGAGCTTTTCCGGCAGCGACGTCGTGGGCGCGGCCACGATGCCGCCGGTCGGCGCATACGTCAGCGCCTTCAGGGTGATCAGCGAGCGCAGCACGAGGTCGCGATGACCGTCCTCATAGGTACAGTGGCTACACCACTGGGTCCAAAAGTCCTCGGTATCCCGCAACGCCTGCGCGGGATCGATCGGCTTTGGAACCGGCAGATGCGACGGACCGTAGGTGAGCACGAAGGGCACGGTCTGGCCTGCGCCAACTTCGAAATCGGCGACCGTCGTTAAGTCCTCACCGCGGGTCGCGATCGGCGTCCGCAGCACCGTCATGTCCGGTCCACAGACCGCGAGCAGACCGTCATCGTGTTTCCGGACCCAAGGAACGTCGCTACCGAATCCGAAGCGGATTACCAGCTCCATCCGCATTTTCATCCGCCCGGTAATGCCGCGCACGAGCCGCACGATGTCGGAGGCGTTGCCGCGCGGCGGCATGAAATCGAGGATGGCAACGGAGCCATCAACCGTCTCGAACAGCGTCTCCAAGATCAGCGTGTTGTCCCAATAGCGGCGCGAAGTACTCATCGCTGCCTGCGCGGGTGCGATCAGCCAGCGACCATTCTCGCGCGTTCCGAGGAGAGCAGCAAAGCAGGCGTCGGAATCGAAGGCCGGCCAGCACAGCCAGTCGATCGATCCGTCGCGGCCAACGAGGGCCACGGTCTCGCAGTCGCCGATCAATCCATAGTCTTCAATCCTACAAGGCAATCTTCCATCGTCCAAATGTCCCGCCTATTTTTGAAGGGCGGTAAGACGCTCGGTGAACTAGCAATCTAAACCCCTTCACCAGTGAAAACACTTTGCACCGAGGAGCATCGTGGGCCATTTGCATGGCTGTGCCAACCCCAGGGCGCGGTTTATTCGCTAGTCGGCGCTGGGGAGCCGGCGCATGGTGAATTCAATGCGGCCATCGGTCATTTCGCGCCAGCTTTCGACCGCGCTCATATAGGCCTGTTTCGGATAGCGCCGTAGAAACTCGCGGGCCTTGCTGCGCGCCGCCTCACGCGGCAGCGTGAACGTCTCGCGCAGGAACCCGTCGTCGCGCCGCTTGGGGTCGGCCATCCGGCCTGCCAGGTCGCGCGGGCGAAACGCCATGACGAGAACTCCCAACAGACCTATTTTAGCTGCAATAGTCGCCGCTCATGAAGGTCAAACATCGGCCGGAATCTCACTCTGCTTAAGATCAAGTCGTCGATGCAATTCGTGTGCGAGGTCTTCTGAAACGTCGCGGGACCAACCTTCTGCTGTATTAAAGGCCACCACACTCCCGCCAACACCGCCTCCATCGCGGCGACCGATGCGGAGTTCTTCGTCATGCCGCTTTACGCTTCGGACCGCGGGCGTTGGATCGCTTGGCCCTTTTTATCCCTTTCGCCGGTCTTCTGCGGCCAAGGCTCTGCTTCAAGGCGTCCATCAAATCGATGACGTTGCTTTCCTCCTCCTTGGCTTCCGGCACCTCTATCGTCTTGCCGGCCGCCTTCCGCTTCACCAGCGCCTTCAAAGCGCTCTCATACTTGTCCTTGAACTTGTCGGGATTGAATTTCGAAGCCTTGGTGTCGAGCAGATGCGCCGCTAGGTCCACCATATCCTTCGATACTCTGGGGCTCGGAATATCGTCGAAGTAGGCGTCTTCGTCCCTGAGTTCGTATGGGTAGCGGAGCGTGGTCCCCAGCAAGCCCTTGCCGAGAGGCTTCAGCGCGATGACGTGCTCCCTGTTCGAGAGCACCACCCTCGCAAGCGCCACCTTTTCCTTCCGCTTCATGGCGTCGCAAATCACTACGAAAGCATCGGCGCCAGCCTTTCCGTCGGGAACGATGTAGTACGGCTTGTCGAGATATCTCTCATCGATATCTTCCGCGGGTACGAAGTCGTCAATCTCGATCGTATGCGTGCTCTCTAGCTTTACAGCATCCAGTTCATCTTTCTCGATCTGGACATAAAGACCTTTCGAAAGCTCGTATCCCCGGCCCTTGTGGTCCTTGTCCACCACCCGGCCGGTCTGCTCGTCGATCATCTGCTGCTTTAGACGGTGCCCGGTCCTGGTGTTAATCTGGTGGAAATGCGTTTTCTCAGCCTAAGTCGACGCCGGATAAAGTGCGATCGGACAGGTGACCAACGAAAGCTTCAACGACCCTTTCCAATAGGCACGCGGCGCCATTCCATACCTCCAGGTGAGAGGAACTTTAACGGACTTGGGAACTTTCGGTTCCAATGGATTACGAGGTGCCGATGGTGAAGAAACTGCTCGCGAGGTATCGGGCCAAACGGGATGTTTCAAAGACGGCAGAGCCAGCGGCAACTCCAAAGTGAGGGAGGGCGAAGGGTCTTTGTTTCGTGATCCAGAAGCATGCGGCATCGCACCTGCCCTACGACTTGCGGCTTGAGCAATGCACGTAAGTGCTGATGGATCTCACAACACGAACCGATTGCGGGTGCGTCGCCCGACCACGTCACTGCCGCAGGAGCATCGACCAGACAATATTCACAGGCGTCAGGATCGGTTACCGTGTCCACCGTCCACCACAGCGTTTCAAGGTCAGGTGCTCAGGTGCCCAGGGTCTTCAGCCTGTTGATAATTTGTATCCCGACTTCAACATTGCCGCGACCGTTCTGCTTTCGCGTGTTGAACAGAATTTAGCCTCTTTGGTAGTTGACCGGGAAACGGCGAGGAAGAGCGGGAAGAGTTCGCAATGATGGTTGGAATGGGATTCTGCGTGCTTACCGGCCAACGTTTCAAATGGTTATCCCGACGCGCTTGACCCTAAGGAGGGTGATGAACGCTGCGCTCGCATTGAAAAAACGAAGATCCAGAACACATGCTGCATTCCAGAACACTTCATTGCCACAATGTCTCATGCGGAAGCCAAGTATGGCAAACTCGCCTCCGTAAAATGGACGAGGTGCAGCGGCAGGCCGATAGTTGGTGTTGCTCGATATAAACCCGCACCAGCCATCAGCCGTGGCCAGAGTGTGATTGCAAATATATTCAGTCCTATGGTTCGGATTACTCTTCCCGGCTTCTTAGCCAACTCATCGTGCAGAGGCTGGATCCTGGCACGAAAAGTCACACGTCCTAGACCGGGGAGACCGCAAGGGCACCGCGATACTCCACCGGCATGACGATGCACTGGCGTCTCGGATTGCTTCCGCTGTGGCGATCGCTGGCTCGTACTGTTGAACCAGGGTTTGAACCCGGCTCACCACATCGTTGGCGTGGCACGATGCAGCACAGGTCCGGGTGCAGGTCGTCAGCAATCTTGCGCTGGAATTTCATTCGCATGATGGACAGTGCGCGTCGGGGCTACACGATCCCTGCTTCACACCGGGACCAGGAGAGGGATCCACAGCATCTTCCATTTTCTGCAGGCTTGTCCGAGGATCGTAGTGGGTCAGACACGCCATGGGAACTCTCACGACCGATGAAGGAACTATCGCACCTATATCAGTCTTTCTTGAAAGCCTGTGCTTACCTTAACGAAGTTCAAGGAACTGATGCAGCATGCAGGAGGACTTCGGTTTCAAACAGACGAACAGGCTGAGCGTCAGGGACAATCCGGAGACCGTGTACGAATACGTCACACTTGCGAAACTGAAAAAGGCGGCGTGACGGTTCTGGCTTCGTGCTGGCAGAAGTTTCAGGAGGAAGTAGACGTCTACTTCCTTAATCGGGACTGGTAGATCAAAAAAAGGTCGTCTAGTGACAGGTCCGTTCGCGGGCCCTGTTTTCTTTTCCTGGTACTAGTACCATTGCCGCAACCGACCGGGGTGGCTCGACCTGGCTATGGGATATTGCAAATAAGAAGAAAGATGAGCAGCCGCTGCCCGGAGAAGCGGACCGCGCGTATAAGCCGACTTTCTCACCCGACGGGGAATTCTTGAGCGTCGTCTACGCCAATGGGCGCGCGCGTGTATTCAGCGTGAACGGCAATCCGCAAGGGGGGCTCGCCCGCCTTGGAAACATCTGGGGCGAAATCTCGTCGGTCAGTTTTTCGCCGGATGCTAAAACGACGGTTGCCGTATATGCGCGAGGAACGCTGGCGATGTGGGACAACGGGTCGTGGTTTCCGGAGCGCCGCCTGCCGATTGGATATGAGCTCAGCAACGCCTACGGCCGCCGTGCGGAAGCGCTGGAGGCCCTCAGGATCACAAAGGACGGCTCGGTTGTCGGAATTCAGCGTGGGACGAACTGGCGTGGCTGGAATACCATTTCGGGAGAGACAAATTCGCGCGCTCCCGCCCGATCTGGGTCCGTTTGCCGGCGCCCTTGTCGTCGAAACCAAAAAATATTCGCTGGCGAAGCGCGACAAGGACGTACTGATCACCGGAAGCGCGCGTGCAGAGACGCTTCGTCTCTCCCACACCGGCGAGGTCATGTCGGCGACGTTCAATGCGGATGGAAACTGCGTGCTCACGGCCAGTTCCTTCGCGGCGGCAGCCAGCGGCGAAGCTCCCGCAGACTCCAACGTCGCCCGGCTTTGGGATGCCGAGACAGGCACCCTGTTGCGAGAGTGGCGTTTCGATACCCGTCAGTTCGGTCCGCTCGCCGCTGTCTTTGCCGGTCGCCGGCACGCCCTCGTGTTGTTCGAAGGAAACGGCTTTGTGTTGCCGACGACGCTCTGCGGGCCCGAGGACGCTTTGATCCAATTCGCCAGGGAACGGGTCGCGGGCCGCGAGACGGCGAATGAAGTAGAACGGCTCTACGGCCACGCCGCATACGACGGCCCGCTCCGCGCATGCTCCAGCCGGATCTGCCGCCGGTACACGCCCGGCGACGCCCCGCGATATTTTCGGAAGAAGCGATTGAAGTACGCCGGGTCGCGAAAGCCGAGGCCATAGCCGATCTGCTCGACCGGGAGATCGAGCTGTTGCAGGCGCACGCAGGCCTCGCGCACCAGCCGGTCATGGATCAGCGCGCGCGGGCTCAAATCCTTTTCGCGCCGGCAATGCGCGTGCAGCTTGTCGGGGGTAACGCCGAGCACAGCGGCATAGCGCGCCACTGGCCAGCCGTCGCGGTAATGCAGCTCGACCATCTGCAGGAAATTTCCGACTAGCGCCTTGCCGCCGCCGCGCACCGCGGCTTCGTCCGCTTCATCGTGCGACGCGCCGAGCCGCGACAGATGCAAGCACAGCAACAGCAGATGCGAGGCGATCATCGCGCCGCCGCCAAATCCGGGCGTGCGCAGCTCATGAGCGATGGCGCGGCAGGATTGCGCGACGTCGTGCAGATGCGCAGCCAGCGTCTCGGCATCGACCAGCGTGGCGCGATCGGTGGCGCGGCGCAAATGCAGCGCCTCGGCGCAGCCGGCGATGATCTTGGTCAGGAAATCATCGTCGATCGACAGCAGGAAGCCTTCGGCGCCGGCGCCCGCTTCGATGGTTGCATCGAGATTGTTCGGCAGCCACAGCAGCGCCGGCGCCTTCAGCGCGACTGATGTCCCCTGCCATGACGCCGTGCCGCGATCCGACTGCAGCAGCACGAGATGCGCCCGGCGCTCGCCCTTTTGCCTGATAACCCATGAGCGCTTCGCCAGCGTCGCCGAAAACGGCTCTGCGCGCACAGCGAGTGCGGTTCCGACTGGCAGCCCGTTCAGCCCCGGCGACGTCGCCACCGGCCCCTCCCTGAGACAATCCGCCACCCATTGGCGAGCCTATTTGCCAGAATCGTACAATCTTTCTCCGGCTTCGTCCAATTCCAAACCAATCCCAGCCTCATAACGTCAGGGCGATCACGAGCGCCACCCAATGGCGCCGGTCAAACCATCTCTGGGAGGAGAGAGACCATGACGACTTCAATCACGCGCCGTGCCGCGCTGTTCCTGACCGCCTGCACCGCCAGCTTCGCTCTGGTGGCGACGGCATCAGCGCAAACCTCGATCAAGATCGGCTACGCCATTTCGAAGACCGGCCCGAACACCGGCGGCGCCGCGGTCACCACGATTCCGAACTACGAACTCTGGGTGAAGGAAGTAAACGCCGCCGGCGGCATCAAGCTCGGCGACAAGCGCGTGCCGATCGAGGTCGTTCAATACGACGATCGCTCGAATGCCGAAGAAGCCGTGCGCGCGCTGGAACGCCTGATCAACCAGGACAAGGTCGATTTCATCCTGCCGCCCTGGGGCACCGGCCTCAATCTCGCGGTTGGTCCGACTCTGAACAAGGAAGGTTATCCGCACATCGCCGCGACAGCGGTGACGGATCGCGCGCCGGAACTCGCAAAGCGCTGGCCCAACAGTTTCTGGATGCTCGGCACCAGCGCGGGCGCTGCGAACGCACTGGTTGAACTGTTGTCGAAACTGCGCACCGAAAAGAAAATCGGCGATACCGTCGCCATGGTCAGTATCGCTGACGGCTTTGGCATCGATCTGTCGGGTGCCGGACGCAAGGCGCTGACTGAGGCAAAGTTCAATCTTGTCTACGACAAGACCTATCCGATCGGCACGCAAGATCTTTCGCCGCTCATCAACGAGGTGAAGGCGCTCAATCCCGATACGTTCATTGCCTTCAGCTATCCGCCGGATACGCTCGGCATCACCGAACAGGCGCGCATCGCCGGACTCAATCCAAAAGTGTTTTACACCGGCGTCGGCACCGCCTTCCCGCTGTTCCGCGGAAAATTCGGCAAGAACGCCGAAGGCGTGATGGGCATCGGCGGCTGGAACGGCGACAGCCCGGCGATCAAGGATTATCTCGCCAAGCACAAGGCCTCCGCCGCGAACGGCGCCGAGCCCGACCGCTGGGCCAGCGCAGTGACCTATGCCAGCCTGCAGATGCTGCAGCAGGCGATCGAGAAGGTCGGCAAGGTCGATCGCCCCGCCGTGATCAAGGAATTGCAGACCGGCACTTTTGATACCGTGGTCGGCAAGATCAAGCTCGAGAACAACCTGCCGACAAAATACTGGTGGGTCGGCCAGTGGCAGAACGGCGAGTTCTATGGCGTCGCTCCAACAGGCAATGAAGGCGCCCGCGCCGTGATCACGCCGAAGCCGGCCTGGGTTGCGCCGTAAGACGCAGCGTCCCAACCGGCTTGTACCATGACGAACGCCATTCTGGCCGGCCTGATGCTGGGCGGCATGTACGCGCTCACCGCAATGGGGTTGACGCTCCAATACGGTGTGGCGCGGATCATGAACCTGTCCTACGGCGAATTCCTGATCGCCGCCGCCTTCGCATCGCATTGGCTGTTCACGGGCTGGGCGCTCAGCCCGTTTGTTGGCATGGCGTTCATCGTCCCCACCGCCTTTGTTGCGAGTTATGTCGTTTACCGCGTGCTGCTCACGCCGCTGGTCAAACGCGCGAAAACCCGCGACGCGCTCGAGGTCGACAGCATCCTTGCCACTTTCGGCCTGACCTTCATTATCCAGGGCGCGATGCTGTCGCTGTTCGGCGGCGCCTACTACAGCTATTCCTTCCTCGCCTTTCCGGTTGAACTGCTGGGCGCGACGATCGCCGCCAACCGCCTGGCAGCGCTTGGCGTCGCCGTTCTCCTTGGCACCGTGCTGTATCTTGCGCTGACAAGGACACGGATCGGCACCGCCATCCGCGCCGTCGCCGTCGATCCCTCCGCCGCGCAATTGGTCGCCATCGACGTGCCGCGCATTTCGGCGCTGACCTTTGCGCTCGGCGGCGCGCTGGTGGCGGCGGCCGGCGTGCTCGTCAGCACCTTCCTCACCTTCAGTGCCTCCTCCGGCGTCGTCTTCACGATGAAGGCGCTGATCATCGTGGTCATGGGCGGCGTCGGCAACATTCTGGGCTGCCTGATTGCCGGATTGGCGCTCGGGCTGAGCGAAGCGCTGGTAGCGTCCTATGTCGATCCCGGCCTCACGCTGGCGGTGAATTTTGCGCTGTTCCTCACGGTGCTGCTGGTAAAGCCGGCAGGCCTGTTCGGGAGAGCCACGCGATGACCGCGCGCTCCCTTATCCTTGCCGTCATCGCCGTGGCGGCGCTCGTGGCGCTGGCTTTGGTGCCCCGCTTCGTCAATCCCTACTTTCTCTCGCTCGCCGTCAGCCTCCTGCAATACACCGTGCTCGCCACCGCCTGGGGCCTGTTCTCCGGACCGACGCGCTATGTGTCTCTTGCGACCACCGCGTTCTTCGGCGTTGGCGCGTATACGGTCGCCGTGCTCGGCGAAGTCTTGCCGTGGCCGCTGGTGCTGCTGATCGCGGCCAGTCTTGGCGCTATCCTCGCCGCCATCGTCGGCCTCTCGACGCTGCGGCTGAGCGGCGTCTACTTTGTAATCTTCACCTTTGGCCTCGCCGAACTGGTGCGTCAGCTCGTGGTCTGGTTCGAGGTCAACAAGTCGCGGGTGCTGGGGCGTTACGTCTTTGTCGACATCACCCAGACTGATATCTACTGGCAATTGCTCGCGCTCACGGTTGCCGTCTTCGTGCTGGGCTGGCTGATCGCGCGGTCCAGAATCGGATTTTCGCTGCGCATCATCGGCGAGGACGAGACGGTCGCCACCCATTGCGGCATCAACACCACGATCGCCAAGGTGATGCTGTTCACCATCAGCGCGACCGTCATGAGCGTGGTCGGTGCGATCATGGCACCGCGCTGGACCTATATCGAGCCGTCGATCGCATTCAATTCGATGATCTCGTTCCAGGTGCTGATCATGGCGCTGCTCGGCGGCGCCGACCGGCTCTGGGGGCCGGTGCTCGGCGCCGTGCCCTTGACGCTGCTGTTCGAGGTGCTGAGCGCGCGCTTTCCGAACACCTTTACGATCATCCTCGGCTGCATCTTCCTGCTGATCGTCTATCTCTTGCCGCGCGGCGTCGCCGGCCTGATCGAGACCGCGCGGACGAAATTTTCCCGTGCGCGCGCCAGCGAGGCCGCGACATGAGCAATGCACCGCTCAATCCTGTCATCTCGGTGCAAGGGCTGACGCGCGCGTTCGGCGGGCTCGTCGCCGTCAACGATCTCGGCTTCTCCGTCGCACGCGGCGAAATTCTAGGCCTGCTCGGTCCGAACGGCTCCGGCAAGACCACCGCGCTCAACCTGATCTCCGGCGTGCTGCGCCCCGATGCGGGAACGATCCGCCTCAACGGCCAGGACATCGCCGGCCTGCCGTCCTACAAGATCGCGCGGCTCGGCCTCGCCCGCACCTTTCAGCTCGTGCGCGTGCTCGACGGCATGAACTGCCGCGAGAACATCGAAGCCGGCATCGCCTTCCACCGCCCGCACCTCTCCGCTTCCGACACCACTGCCCGCGTCGACGCCTTGCTCGATCGCGTCGGCCTGCGCGGCCACGACCTGCGGCCCGCCGCCGACCTCACCTATATCGACCGCAAGCGGCTGGAGCTCGCGCGCGCGCTGGCGTCCAAACCGGTGCTGCTCCTGCTCGACGAATGGCTCGCCGGCCTCAACCCGTCGGAACTCGCGATCGGCATCGGCCTGATCCGCTCGCTGAGGGATGACGGCGCCACCATCGTCCTTGTCGAGCACGTGATGGCGGCGGTGCGCGCGCTGTGCGACCGCTGCGTCGTCATGAGCAGCGGCCGCAAGATCGCGGAAGGAATAACGGCCGACGTGCTGTCCGATGCGGCGGTCGTCAAGGCCTATCTCGGCGGAGTGGCCGCCGATGCTTAAGGTGAAAAACCTCAGCGTGGCCTATGGCCAGCACCGCGCGCTCGACAATGTCGCGCTTGAGATCGCGCAGGGCGAGATCGTGACCATTTTGGGCGCCAACGGCGCCGGCAAGACCTCGCTCTTGAAAGCCATCGCCGGCGTGGTGAAAACGCTGCCGGGCAAGCAGGTATTGCTCGGCGCGCACGATCTTTCCGCCCTACCCGCGCACGAGATCGTCGAACGTGGCCTCGCGCTGGTGCCCGAAGGCCGTGGCATCTTTGGCGATCTGTCCGTGAAGGAAAACCTCCTGCTCGGCGCCAATCCGAAACGCGCCCGCGATGGGGAAGACGCGCGCCGGGAGAATGTCCTAAAGCTGTTTCCGCGGCTGCGCGAGCGTGCCGCGCAGATCGCGCGCACCATGAGCGGCGGCGAGCAGCAGATGCTGGCGATCGGCCGCGCGCTGATGTCGAACCCGGATATCTTGCTGCTCGACGAGCCTTCGCTCGGGCTGTCGCCGATCATGGTGCACTGAATTGTTCGCCACGCTGCGCCAGGTGCGCGAGGCCGGCACGGGATTGCTGCTGGTCGAGCAGAACGCGCAGGAGAGCCTGCGCATCGCCGACCGCGGCTACGTGCTGGAAAACGGCTGCATCGTCGATCACGACACGGCGGACAATCTCAAGACCAAGCCCGCGATCCTGCGCGCCTATCTCGGCGTCGAGCCCGCAAATCCCTGAAGAAGGAAGACACACCATGCATGAAATCGCCCTCCTGCTCGAAGACAAGGACGCCCCCGCCTCCAACGGCGCCACGTTCGACCGCCTCAACCCCGTCACCGGCGATATCGCCAGCCGCGCTGCGGCAGCCCAAATCGCCGACGCCAAGCGCGCCGCTGAACTCGGCAGCCGCGGCGTTTCCGGCCTGGTCGGCCACCGGCCCCAACGCGCGCCGGGCGATCCTCTTGAAAGCCGCCGACATCCTGGCTTCGAAGGCAAAGCAGTTCACCGAACTGATGGCGGCCGAAACCGGCGCCACCGCCGGCTGGGCCGGCTTCAACGTGCATCTTGCCGCGGGCATGCTGCGCGAAGCGGCGTCGATGACCACGCAGATTTCGGGCGAAGTCATTCCCTCGGACAAGCCGGGCTGCATCGCGATGGCGCTGCGTCAGCCGGCGGGCGTCGTGTTGAGCATGGCGCCGTGGAACGCGCCGGTCATCCTTGGCGTGCGCGCCGTGGCGCTGCCGCTCGCCTGCGGCAACACCGTCATCCTGAAAGCCTCGGAGATTTGCCCGGGCACCCACCGCCTCATTGCCGAGTGCCTGCGCGACGCCGGCCTGCCGCCGGGCGTGCTCAACGTCCTGACCAATGCGCCGGAGGACGCGGCTGAGCTGATCGAGATGCTGATCGCGCATCCTGCCGTGCGGCGCATCAACTTTACCGGCTCGACCCGCGTCGGCCGCATCATCGCGCAGGTCGCCGCCAAATATCTCAAACCGGTGCTGCTCGAACTCGGCGGCAAGGCGCCGATGGTGGTGCTCGACGACGCCGATATCGACGCAGCGGTCGCCGCCGCCGGATTCGGCGCCTTCATGAACCAGGGCCAGATCTGCATGTCGACCGAACGCATCGTGGTCGACGAAAAGATCGCCGACGCATTCGTGACAAAACTCGCCACCAAGGCCGGCTCGCTGATCGCCGGCGATCCGCGCAAGGGCAACACGCCGCTGGGATCGCTGATCGGCACCGATGCCGCCGTGCGCATCCAGTCGCTCATCAACGATGCCGTCGGCAAGGGCGGCAAGGTCGTGGCCGGCGGCCGCAGCGAAGGCACGCTGATGTCGGCGACCGTGATCGACCGCGTCAATTCCTCGATGCGCATCTATGGCGAGGAATCGTTCGGCCCCGTCGTCTGCGTGGTCCGCGTCAACGGCGTCGACGAAGCAGTGCGCGTCGCCAACGACACCGAATACGGCCTCTCGGCCGCCGTGTTCGGCCGCGACATCGCGCGTGCCTTCGACGTTGCAAAACGCATCGAATCCGGCATCTGCCACGTCAACGGCCCGACCGTGCATGACGAGGCGCAAATGCCGTTCGGCGGCGCAAAGGCTCGCGGCTACGGCCGCTTCGGCGGCAAGGCCGGCATCGCCGAATTCACGGAGCTGCGCTGGATCACCATCGAGACCGGGCCGCAGCATTATCCGATTTGAGGGGAGCGGCGGACGAAGCCCAGGGCGGGCGCGTTGCGCCCTTCGGTCCGGAACTAAACATTGCAAATGTGAACTGGTTCACAACGCAAAAATCTGGAAGAGGCCAGAGTTCCCGTGTCGCATTTCGCGTAGTGCGGCGACAGATCTGCCCTGGGGGATTCCGAAATGCGGCGCGATTTGATCGTCAAGACAGGCAACCTGGGCAGCACGTCGGATTTCCGGGTTGTCGCATCGATCAAGAAGGGATTTGTCCCTTCATTGGATGCGATGACATACAAAACGCGCGTCAAACGGGTATTGCGCACCTTGCATGTCGGCCGCTCCGCCGCCTTCGAAAACGAACTGGCCCGGGTTCTTTCCGATGCTGTCGAGCGCGTCGGGCGAATCCATTCGGTCGCCATCGCGGTGCTCGAGCCCGAGGACAAGGTCCTCCTGACGGTGATCTTCGACGGCCCGTGGGAAGCTTATGTCCGCGTCATCTGGCAAAAGGTTTCACGGCTGCTCGATCTCGTATTCTGCAACACCGAGGACTACGTAATCGGCTATGAGAACAGCTACGAAAAATGGGGTGCCTGGCTGAAGAAGGCGCAGACCGAAGCGCTTTTCCTCTACGCGACCCCGGGTCTTACCGTTGACGATACCCGCTATCTGCGAATGGAGGAAAGGGTCTACCGGCGCGAAGCAGGCAACAGCTCCGAATTGCGCGTCACCCGCATCAAGATTCCCACCACCGAACAGATCGCGCTGCAATCCATTGTCGGCAAGGGCGGTCCGATTGGCACGGATCCAACCAACGCCGGATTTGGCAAGCCGTTGCTGCTTCAACAATCGGTCCGGCCGGCCTTCCTCCACGGCGTTCGCAGCGTCGTCGGCCTTTATCGGCTGGCCGACGTGTATCCACCCGATACGCCGGACGGCGAGATATTGCACCGCGCCGCTCACGAACTGTTGCCGGAATTCCTGCTGATGATGGGTGACGGCACTTACCAGACCGGCATCGATCGCGCGATGGCACGCTTCAACGAGGCCATGTGCTGGTTCCAGAAACCCCCTTCAAATGAGCCGGCTGTGAGGTCCGGACTTCCGGTACCTCTGCCGGAAGTACCGCCGTTGAAGGAACCCGGCAACGTGCAAGCCGGAATTCTGCAAGCCTACCCCGATGTCGATTACGGTTGCTTGCTGCTGTTGCGGTTCGAAGCTTCGGCGGCGCTTGCAGCCTTCCTGAAAATTCTGCCGGTCAGTCTCGCGGACGAAAAGCTGAAGGCGGGTGACATCGCCACCAACATCGCCTTCACTGTCGAAGGGTTGCGTATGGCGGGCCTGTCCGACGACGAAATACGCAGCCTTCCCGACGAGTTCGTGCAGGGTATGGCGCGCCGCGCCGGTCTGCTGGGGGACGTCCGCTGGAATCATCCCCGACGCTGGCGTCTGCCTGCGTACAATTGGCACCTTGGCGTCAACGCTCCGGATCTCAGCGAAGATGATACGACGCCACGCATCGATCTCGGCGCTGTCCACGCGATCATACAGGTACGGCTGATCGCCGGTAAGACTGGCGACGCGCAGGGCAAAATTGATGGCCGCGATGGAAAAATGGGTCGCCGTCGACGGTCGCGTGAAGCCACTTTCGCTGCAATGGACGCAGCGGCTGCGGAACCGACACGGCAAGGTCGTCGAGCACTTCGGTTTCATTGAGAACATGACGAATCCGGTGCTGAAGAAAAGTGAAGCCGGCACGCGTTTCTCGAATCAGGTTCATTTGGGCGAGGTACTGTGCGGTTATCCAAACCGGGCCGACCACGCCGGCGCATATAGTGACGGTCCGGACTACATTCGATCGCTGCTTCGGGACGGCAGCTTCCTGGCATTGCGCAAGCTGCGTCAGGACGTCGAGGCTCTCGAGGACGCCTTGACCGACGCGCAGGCTTCCGCTCCCGCCGAGCAAACGCTGACGCGCGAAGAACTCTTGGCCAATATGATGGGCCGTTGGCCTGGCGACCATCCCAAGGCCGGCCAACCGCTTGCCGAGGTATTGGGCCCGGACCCGTTGTCAAACGATTTCCACTTCGAGAACGATCCTCAGGGCAAGCAGTGCCCCTTCCATGCGCACATCAGGCGCGTCAATCCTCGAACCAGGACGACTGAGCCAGGTAGCCGGCCCGCCCGGATTTTTCGCCGCGGAATGACCTATGGTCCGCTTCCGATCCGCGACGCAAAAAACGTTGAACGCACCCGGGCAAGCCTGAAAGCGGAGCGCGGCCTTATCTTCATGGCCTACAACGCCAGTCTCGGCGAACAGTTCGAGGTGGTGCAGAGCTGGCTGGCCGGCGGCAACAGTAGCGGCTCGTATTCCGGCGTGAGCGACCCCTTCCTTGGCCTGTCCGAATCCGGCCGCCCCCGCTATTTCCGCTTCGAGCACAATACGAAAACAATCCGCGTGCCACTCGACGGGTCCGATGTCCTTCACGAGGAACCCCGGCCCTTTGTCCGGCTTGAATGGGGACTTTACCTGTTCGCCCCTTCGAAGAACGCGCTCGATATTTTGCGGCAGCGAGCTGCGGCGCAAGGCACGAAACGGCGCGTAACGTGGAGCAAGGACGTCGGTGAGGCGGAAATTCGCCGACTGCGCGAAATCGAAATGCGCCTTGGTGAAATGGAGGCCAGTACCGCCTGGAAGTCGGTCCTTGAAGACCCCGATGCGGCCGCTGATTTCACCAGCGCATCCATCTGGGCGGCCATTCGCGAGAATCACGGCGGCGTGCTTCGCACACCCTTTGGCGTCCTTGTGGCCGAGCGGAGCATGGTCGAGCAGGTATTCAAGGACCCGGATCGCAACCTCACGATCACGGGGTACCTTCCCCGCATGCGCCGATCCTTCGGCGTCCTCTATCTCGGGCTCGACCCCGACCAGGACGACGGCGCGTATGAACGCGAGTCCGGGCAATGCAACCGCGCCATCATGGGCCTCGACCGGCCCGCTGCATTCTTGCTGGCGCGAGCATCGACCCACCGGGCGCTGCAAAAGCTCGTCGACGAAACGATCGGGTACGCAAGAGAGGACGGCGAGACGAGATGGGACTTGACGGTCGATGCTCGCGAACTCCTTGAACCGCTGCTGGCCGATTTTTGTGAAGAGTGGTTCGGGCTTTCTGAAGACGGCGAATACTTCCGCCGCGCCGGCTATCGCTGGGATTGGACCAAGAACGACCCGCCAAACTACCCGGGCCACTTTCTCTCGCCCTCCCGCTACATCTTCCAGCCGCATCCCGGGCCCGAAGTGGAAGCTATCGGCAGCGCCCATGGAGTTGCGGTACGGAGCGCGATGATCAATTTCCTGGATCGATTTGGTTCGACAATAAAGGCTCCTGTCACTCGCGCAGTGCTCAACTCCGACCAGGGCAAGGCCGATGTCGCATTCGCCGCGCGCACCATCGCGGGCGCAATGATGGGCTTCATTCCGACTGTCGAGGGCAATCTGCGCCGCATCCTCAACGAATTTCTGCGCGAAGGCACATTGTGGTCGTTGCGGGCCCGCTACAGCGGCACAGAGGCAAAGGATTTCACGGATGCCTGCAATCGGCTTGGAGACGATTTCATTCCGGCCATGCAGTTGCGTGCGGTACCCGAACTGATATGGCGGACTGCGACTGCTTCGCACACCATCGGACACGGCGCGCACCAGGTCGCCGTCGAGCCGGGCGAGATCGTCGTCGCGGGTGCAGTCTCCGCGACGCAGCAAAGCCTGAAACAAGGCGGCACGGACCTTTATGACGCCTTCGGCGGCAACCGCAGGGCGGCCGGTCACCCGACCCATGCATGTCCGGGGGCTGATCCGGCGCTTGCCGTGATGATGGGATTTTTCAGCGCACTCGTGGAGTCAAAGTTGCCGCTGCGGGTTGGTCCAGGTCCGCTAACGATCGGCCTCGATGGAAAGCTGCCGCCGCCCGAAGGCCGTGTCACTTTGCAAGAGCGCGGCTTCGCAGAGATTGAGGAAGTCGAAACGCCGGAGATCCTGGCGCTGAAGGCGGTAGCCACGCCGCTGGTGGCGATCGGCGATTCCTGGCTCTTCGATCGCTGGAGAAGCACTTATGGTGAGGAAAGACCCAACCTTGTCAGTTCGCTGCTCAACGAAGGATACAAGGATCTGGCGAGCGACGGTATCCACCAGTTCACAGCCGCCGGCCGGCGCCTGGCTGAATTGGCCAACACCAGCTTTTTGACCGAAGTGAAAAACTATCTCAGCGATCAACCGAGCATAAAAGGTATCCTGCTCGACGGCGGCGGCAACGATGTCGTCAAGGCCGGCCTGATCACCGACAAACCGCTCTACAAGATGCTGAATCAGCGAAGCGCTGGCGGCGACCCGCTGAATGGCGCGGAGGTTACCGCCTTCATTCACGGCACGCTATCCAGCTATTTCGACACGATCATCAATACGCTGAGGGAAGCGACCCAGCTTCCCATCATCATTGTTGCATACGACCATCCGATTCCGGACGGCCGCGGCGAAAACTTCCTGGGTTTTCCAGTACCGCCATGGCTCAAGCCGGTATTCATCAAGCGCGGCTACGACATCCCCAACTTTCCCGCCACCAGCCCGGATTTGACCTTGGCCCGAGACGTCATGCTCCAATTGATCGACGAGCTCAACAAGACGGTGAAACGAGTCGCAAAGGCTCATTCCGGAGTCCATCACGTCAATCTGACGGGCAAGCTGGCCGCGCAGTTTGGAGGCCCGGCAAATTACGCCCAGCTTTGGGCCAACGAACTGCACCCGAACAAAGCCGGTTTCGACTTGCTCGCAAAGGTCCTTGCCAGGGAGCTCAAGAACTTCGGTGTCTGACCGGCGTTTCGGTCTCGACGATCCCGCGCATCGCCTGTTCCGCGTGCCAATGCATGCCGAGCGCCCGCAGTTCCGTCGCAGCTTCCGTCCTGGTCCGGCGTGCCGCTTCATCCTCGCCCTGCCGGGCAAGAATTTCCCCGCGGACGGCCAGGTTCAGTGCCGCCTCGCGCGGCGAGCCACGCAGGCGCGCGGAGGTCTCGGCGCGCCGCAGCCAGCGCTGGCTCCGTGCAAAATCCTGGCGGAGGGCCGCGACCTTCGCCAGCGCACGGCACGCCGCCGCCTCCCCCAGTCGCTCTCCTTCGCGCGCCCGGCGCAGCACATGGGCGGCATAGCGTCGTGCCGTATCGATATCACCCTCGGCCGCCGCGGCCTCGACCAGCCAGCTATATTGCACTGAAATGTAAAAGCGAAAATGCCGCCGCTCCATCCATTGCACCGCATCTCGCAACTGTTGCAGGCCGGATGCGTCCCCTGTGGCGGCCCAGCGCGAGAATCCGGCCGCGGCGCGGCATGCCGCCAGCAGCAGCAGGCTGCGCATATTCTCGGCGACACGTGCGCCTTCGGTCGCGAGGCGTTCGGCCTCCTGCCAGCGGCCCTGCCAAACCAGCGAGACCGATATCCAGTTCCGTACCGAACCGACGACCGGGTGGGTCGAGCCTTCCAGCAGCGCCATCGCGTCGCTGAAACAGGCGTGCGCGCCATCGAAATCGCCGCGGTCGGCCAACACGCTGGCTTTGCACGACAGCGCGTAGGCCGAGCCGATCGCAATGCCGCCGTGCGGCCGGCTGCGTTGCTGCTTGGCCGAGACGGCGATATCCATCAAACGGGTGGCTTCGTCGTATTGACAGCTCGCGGCCAGAATCTGGCCCAGCGCGGCTTCGATCTGGGCGGTCAGACGATGCTCGCCGATCTCGCCCGCCAACTGCAATGCCACCCGGGTCTGTATCACGCCTTCCCGAAAACGACCGAACCCATAGCACATGTAGCCCAGCCAATAATGCGCGCGGGCCAATGCGCTGGTGTCGCCAAGCGAGCGCGCCATCGTCACCGCCTGCTCGAAAATGGTGACGTCGTCGCTCAACGACAGCGGATCGAATATGCTCGCCATTCCAAGCTTGTTGGCCAGCAAGCACCACTGCAGGGACTGCTCCCTCGAGCGATCGGGAACGCGATCCAGCGCCTCCATCGCGACCTGATACTGCACGCGTGCACGGTCCAGCGCGAACGCGGCCATGGCCTTGTCGCCGGCGCGTTCGGCATAGTGAGCCGCTCGTTCCAGATGGCCCGCGCCCCGCGAGTGATAGGCCAGGGCTTCGAGTGTGTCGTCGCGATCGGTATGCTCCGATCGTGCCAGCAGCGCAGCTTCGATGCGCTGATGCAACGCCTGGCGCTCTCGCAGGCCAATCGTATCGTATACCGCGTCGCGCGTGATGCCGTGCTTGAAGCGAAGTCCGGCGGCCGCCGTATCGGCATACAGAAAATCCGCATCGGCCAGCGCGCGTATCGTCTCCGGATCAGGTGCGCTGCCGCAGGCCGAAACCAGCAATCCGTTCGGCACCGTGTTTCCGATCACCGCCGCGGCCCGCACCACGCTGACCTCGGCCGGCGGCAGGCGCGACAGCCGCGAGGCCACCAGCGTGGCGACCCATCCGTGCGTGTTGCGTGCTTCCAGCGCAGACGACGGATCGTTGGCGGAGACGGAATGGCACAGTTCCTCGATGAAAAGAGGTACCCCTCCGGCGTAGCTGTGAACGCGAGCCACCAGGAAAGGATCGGCTTGCGGCACCCAGCGCCGCACAGCGAGATCGGTCTCCGGTCCCTCAAACGGCTCCACCGTCATGTGCGGCGCACCGGAAATCCATTCCGTGCCGTCATCACGCGGCCGGGTGGCGAGGATGACGCGCGGGCCGCCGGGCAATTGCAGCAGCGCCTCCAGCAACTGACGACTTGCATCGTCGGCCCATTGCCAGTCGTCGATGACCAGCACCAACGGGCCTTTGGCGGACAAGGCTGCAAAGAAGCCGAGCATGTCGCCGACCACGCCCTCGACGGTAAGCCGGCCGCCGCGTGCTTCGGCGCCGGCCGATATCAGGCCAAGGATCGATTCGGCGCGCGGCCCCAGTTCGGCGACGGCGGCGCGGGCGGCCCTTGCAGCCTCGACGTTCGGCGTGTCCGGTTGTATTTCGAAGAAGGCGCGCAGCATCTGCAGAAACGGCTGCAAGACTTCGGCGCCGACATAACTCTCGCAACTGCCGCGCAATAGCCTGAACGCGCCGCTATCATATTGCCCCAGCACTTCCTCCAGCAGACGCGTCTTCCCGAGCCCGGGACCGCCGACGATGAGGGCGCAGCGTCGCGGGGTCGGGTGTGCCCCGTCGAGGAAATCGGTCAGAAAGGTCACGATCCCGCCCCGGCCAATGAAGGGCGTCAAGCCGCGTTGAGCGGTGGCCTCGAAGCGCCGGGTGGCCGAGCCCCGGCCGAGCACCACATGCGCGCGCGGCAGCCCGGACGCAGGCCCCGCTGTTTGTGGGTACTCGCCCAGCTTGAAGAAATGTTCATGCGGTCCGAGCGCATCGACGCTGGCGAGGATCTGGCCGGGAGCGGCATGCCGCGACAGGTGGGCCGCGGTGTTCACCACATCGCCGATCAGATCGAGCCGGCCGCGTTCGATATCGCCTTTGAACAAGAGCAATGTGCCGGCATGGATGCCTGAATGCATTCGCAGCGGAAGAAGAGCCGGCGAAAGGCCCTCGTGGCGCAACTGGCCCACCCATTCGTGGATGTCGAGGGCGGCCTCTGCGGCACGCCGGCCATCGTCTTCGCCCGACCGCGGATAGCCAAAGACGGCCAGGGCGCCGTCACCCTGCGTTCTGATCACACGGCCGCCGTGCTTGGCCACTGCTCGACGCCATATCCCGCGCAGATTGCCCAGGAGTTCGGAGAGATGCTCCGACTCCATTTCCCTGCCCAACACGGTGGATCCCACCATGTCAGAGACGAGCACCGTCAGTCGATGACGTTCGCCGTTAGGGGGGACAGCAGTTTCACGGTTCTTTGCGCTCATCGTTGCTGTCGGAGCCGGGTCACTGGTACTGGAACTGGATACCACACCGTATCATACACGCTACCCGGGCGAGCGCGAATATCGCCTTTCCGGGTAAGTGGGGAAGCGAGGCGGTCGTATCATGACAGTTGTTTTGAGCCCGTTAACCCTCCACCGGCGGCGTGCCGTGGGTGTGGAACGACTCGATCGTCTTCAGCCCCCACGCCTGGCCCTTTTTGCGCTCCTCCTCGGTCCAGACGATCGGCTTCCAGTCCGGCGCGAGGATCAGGCGGGCACCGGCGTTGGCGACTTCGACGCGGTTGCCGCCGGGCTCCCAGACATAGAGGAAAAACGTCTGCTGGATCGCGTGCTTGTGCGGGCCGGTCTCGATGTAAACGCCGTTCTCGAGAAAAATGTCGGCAGCGCGAAGAATCTCCTCGCGGCTGTCGAGGGCATAGGTGACGTGGTGGAAGCGGCCCATCTTGCCGTAATGGTCGCGGGTGTAGGCGAAATCGTAGCTCTTGTTCGACATCGTCATCCACATCGCGGCTTCCGAGCCGTCGTTGAGGACGATCTGCTCGGTGGTGCGCAAGCCCAGATAGTTTTCGAAGAACAGCCGGTTGGCCTTGATGTCGACGGCGAGGCAATTGAGATGATCGAGCCGGCGCACATTGACGCCGCGCGCGGGAAAGCGCTGCGCCTGGTTTTTTAGCGCGGGCTTCAGCTCCGGCGGCGGCTGGTACCATTCGGTCTCGTAATAGAGCTCGACGATATGGCCGTCGGGATCCCTGCAGCGGAACGCCGGCCCCTGCCCCATGTCGCCATCGGTCCAGCCGATGTCAAAACCGGAGCCTTTCAGCGCGGCGACGCGCCGCTCCAGCGCCTGCGGGCTGCGCGCCCGCAGCGCCATGTGCTCCATGCCCGACGTTTTCGATGCCGTCAGCTTCAGCGAATAGCGCTCGTAATCGTCCCAGCCGCGCAGATAGACCGAGTCGCCCTTGCGGCCGGAGACGGTCATGCCCATCACGTCGACGAAAAATTTTTCGCTCTCCTGCGGTTTTGGTGTCAGCATCTCCAGATGGCCGAGATGGGCCATGTCGTAGATGGGCTCCGGCTGCATCGACGTGTCTCCCTAGTTCAAGGCGCGTGTCACATCGCCGAACAATTCATCGACGGCATACGCACGCGGAATAAGCTTTTGCTGCGCGGAATAGCCGATGATCGTTTCCAGCGAGCGGCGCATTTCATCGGCGGTGAAACGCGGGGCATCAGCCACGCCGTCCGCGGCCTGCTTCAGCATCCGCTGCACCTCGCGCACGATGCCGGGATGTCTTTCGGACAGCGACCGGCTTACCACCACCATGTGGTTGACTGGCACCACGCCATGTTTGCCAAACCACGCCTTCTCTTCGGCCGGCACGTCCGCAAACAGCGGCTTAAGGTCGGGATGATCGGACTTTTCGCCGAGCACGGCATCGAGTTCGCCATCGATCAGCATTTGGATGATCTGCCTGCCCGCCGGCGCCCGCTTGGTCGTATCCCTGAACTCGGCGACATGCGCGTCCTCAAAGGTCACCCAGTCGATCGAGTTGAGATCGACGCCGTAATCGTTCGCAAGGATGCCACGCAGCCAGGCGCCGGTCGTGGTGGTGAAGGAGCGGATGCCGACGCGCTTGCCGTTGAGGTCGCTCGGCCCCAGCTTTCCGGAGCGCGCATTGTAGAGCGCATGCCCATGCTGAAACCGCGCCATCACAACGTGGGGCAGCAACACCATCGGCTTGTCAAAACTCTTCGCCATCAGATAGGTGACGATAGCCATCTCCGAGACGTCGAACGCCTGCTTCGCGGACCATGGGCTTAAAGCCCTTGTTGGTCGGCGTGTATTCGACGAAATCGAACTCGACCAGATCAGACCTGATCGACCCGTTCTTCAGCGCAGCCGTGCACGTATGGTCGCCAAGCAGCGTGCGCAGCCGCATCGCCACCTCAGTCCTCCTCCGGCTCGTCGATATAGACGAGGCCGGCCTTCGCAAGCGGCTCGCGCATATTGTACATGTCGAGGCCGAGTTTTCCCTCGGCGAGCAGCTTGCGCTTGCCCTCCTCGTCCGCCGCACGCTTCTCACCTTTGGCCACCACGTCGGCGGCATCCTTGCGGCGGATCACCACCACACCGTCGTCATCGGCGACCACGGCATCGCCCGGCACCACATTGATCCCGGCGCACACAACCGGCATGTTGACCGCGCCCAGAGTCGCCTTCACCGTGCCCTTGGCGGAGATCGCACGGGACCATACCGGAAAGCCCATTTCCCGCAGCGTTTTTGCGTCGCGCACGCCGGCATCGATGACGAGGCCCCTGACGCCGCGCGCCATCAGCGAGGTCGCCAAGAGATCGCCGAACATGCCGTCGGTGTTGTCGGCGCTGCAGCCGACGACAAGAATATCGCCGGGCTTGCACTGCTCCACCGCGACATGGATCATCCAGTTGTCGCCGGGATGCACGAGCACCGTCACCGCCGTGCCCGCCGCCTCCGCGCCCGCCCATACCGGACGCAGATAGGGTTTCATCAGGCCGAAACGGCCGTAGGCTTCATGTGCCGTCGATGTACCGAGCACGCCCAACCGTTTCACCAGTTCAGCGTCGGTACGTTTGATATTTCTGATAACGACGGTCTTCATGAAAGTTCCTCCACTGCCATTGGAAACAGCCGCTGATAGGCCTCGCCATAGGTCATGGCCTTGCCGGAGTTGCGGCCGCCCTGCATGCCGCGCTGAAGCGCGACGCGTTCGTAATACGCCCACAGGTGCTTCTGCGCCGCGAGAATCTCGAACGTCTGGCGCTTGATGTCCCAGACCTCGTCGATGTTGAGGATCACTTGCGGCTTGAAGTTGCACATTTCCGGCTGGTGCGGCTCGAACAAGAACACCGGCGGCGCGCTGTAGCTATATTCGGCCTGCGGCTTGTAGCCCATCGCCTGTGCCACGATGCGGGCCTCCTGCGCGTAGGCCGCGGCTGCGGGATGATCGACATTGTAGGGGTCTTCCAGCGAATGCGTCAGCACGAAGCTCGGATTGAGTTCGCGAAAAATGTCGGTCAGCCGTTCCATATGCATGTCGGTCAGCCGCAACGGATAATCGCCGGCGTCGAAGAACTCGATCTCCGCACCCAGTGAAGCCGCCGCCCGCTCCGCCTCGTCCTTGCGCCCGGCCTTGACCATGTCCAGCGTCATGCCCGGCTGCTTCCAGGCGAACTGCGATTCGCCGCGCTCGCCGAACGCCAGGCACACGATCTTGACGCGGTAGCCCCGTTTGGCGTGCAGCGCGATCGCGCCGCCGGCGCGCCAGACGAAATCGCCGGGATGGGCCGAGACCACGAGGCCCGCCTTCTTTACCTCCGTCATAATCGGAATGTCCTCTCTTGCTTGTTGTCGGTCAAAATTCAAACAGCCGCGCCGGATTATCGACCAGTATTTTTTGCTGAAACTCCGGCTCCGGCGCGAACAGCGGAATCAGATCGACGAGGTCGCCGTCGTTCGGCATCACCTTGACGTTGGGATGCGGCCAATCTGTGCCCCAGATGACGCGATCCGGCGCGGTCTCGACGATCCTGCGCGCGAACGGCACCGCGTCGGTAAAGGGCGGACCGGCGGAAGACACACGCTCGCAGCCGCAGACTTTTACAAAACATTTTTCGTCGCGCTGCATCAGTTCGATCAGCGTCCTGAACGGCAACTGATCGAGCCCGTCCGCGGCCTTCACCCGCCCCATATGGTCGATGGTGTAGCGCAGCGGCAGCCGTGCCAGCATGCCGGCATACTCTGGCAGATCGATCGCGTCGAAATGCAAGTCGATATGCCAGCCGAGAGGCGCCACCCTGTCGATCACGCGCTCGAACACCCGCTTGTCCGGCACGCCGCCGAGATGACGGACGAAATTGAACCGGCATCCGCGAAAGCCGCCGTCGTGAAGCTCGCGCAATCCGCGCTCGCTGATGGCGTCATCGAGATTGGCCACCGCGCGATAGGCACCACAGCTGGCAGCAATTGCATCGAGCGCGACGCGATTATCCGTGCCGTGCACGCTGGCATTGACGATCACGGCCCGGCCGACGCCGAGCTTTGCGTGCAGCGCGCGAAAATCTTCCAGCGGCGCATCCGGCGGCGTGTAGGGCCGGTCAGGCGCGTAC
Source organism: uncultured Alphaproteobacteria bacterium (assembly GCA_963731915.1). Taxonomy (GTDB): domain Bacteria; phylum Pseudomonadota; class Alphaproteobacteria; order Rhizobiales; family Xanthobacteraceae; genus Bradyrhizobium. The sequence goes on along the minus strand of CAVSXQ010000025.1, from coordinate 165,070 downwards.
GGATATTTCGAACCGGGACCAAAGATATGGCAATGCGCATCGCATGCCAGCGCCGGCAACTTGAACTTCGGAATCCTGGTGTCGGGATCAGGTCCGGGAATGGTCGGCGTGAACATGGCGTCCTGCGGCTCGCTTGTGCGCGGGCTCCGTGTGATCGGGCGGCAGCGCCTGCATCGCCGCAACCGTCGCCCGCACCAGCTGCTCGATGGCGTTGCCCGCGTCGGTGCCGTCGGCGCTGCCGCGCGACAGGCGGGACACGCGCTCGGGTGTCACCAGCGTGTAGTACAGCGCGCCCAGCAAAAAGTGACCGCGCCAGACGATTTCGGTGCGCGGGATATGCGGCAGGCTTTCATGGATCGCATCGATAAAGGCGTGGCTGGTGTCGTCAAAGGTCTGCGCAATGATTTTTCGCACGACCTCGTTGCCCTCCGCCGACATCACTGCACGCAGCCGCGTAAAACGCGCGCCGCCGCCGGCGAGATCGCTGCCCGAGGTAAAGGCCGGCAGCACATAGGCGCGCACGATCGCCTCCAACCTGTCCTGCAGATCGCGCACGCGGCGCGCGGCCGCCAGCAGTTCGGAACGCCGGTGGTTCATCGGCCCGCAATGCCGGCGATAGATCTCCAGCAGCAGGCCGTCCTTGGTCTTGAAATGATAGGTCACGCTGCCGGGATTGGCGCCGGCGGCGAGCGCGATGTCGCGCACCGACACCGCATCGAAGCCGTTGGTCGAGAACAGCTCTTCCGCCGCGGCAAGGATCGCCTCGCGCATGTTCGGCTTGCGCGCGGTGGTTTCCTTGCTGCTGGAACGGGCAACCATGATTTGTACATTTGTACAAAAGATCAGGTCCAGTCAATAAAAATAGATGGGCACCGGTACGGAAGCCGGATCAATCCGCGCCGGCCGCCGCGGCACAAGCGACGCCGGGCCGGCGCCCATTCTACTTTGCATGGGGTTGTTTTCGCGATTTTGGGTCCCGGTGCCTGTCAGGGCTGATCGCATTGCCTGAAGATACCGCTCAGGGGTTGGCGCGAGCACATGATGCCGCCCCATTGATAGCCGCTGCGGCCGCCGAAGCTGATCCTGAACCAGTTGTCATTGTCCCACATCGCCGCGCGCTCGAGGATTTTTACCGGTGCGCCTTCCGCCAGACTCGCGACCTTCGCGGCCGATTGCGACGGCGCGTCGCGAACGATGCCGCCAAGCGATTGTCCTTCGGCCGGAAATTTTCCGGCGAGGCCGGCGGCGCGGGCCTTTGCGCCGGCCGCGCCCGGGACCGGATCGCAGCGGTCGGTTTGCGGCGCCTGACGATAGCCGGGGCCGCAGGGATCGGCGGCGTGCGTGGCCGAGACAAGGCCGCACAGCGCGGCGACGGCGCAGACAGCGCGCGGTGACAGTTGCAAGCTCTGCTTCTCCACCAATTCAGACATCGGTGCCAACAAGACGCCCGCGACGTGAAGCGATATCACGTCGCGGGCGCCAGATGGTGTCACACACACTGCCCTTGCGGGTTCAGCTTCTTCGGCGGCGCGCAGGCCTGCGCCGTCCTACGGCTTTGGCGGCGGCGGCGTCGTTACACACGGGCTTCGGTGGCGGCGGGCCGTCACCCCCGGCTGGGCGGCGGCGGCGCCCTCACCACGGGCTTCGGTGGCGTGCCCGTCGTCACCACCGGCTTCGGCGGCGGCGGCGCCTTCACCACAGGCTTCGGCGGCTGCGTCGTCCCCACCGGCTTCGTCGGCGGCGGGGCCGTCACCACCGGCTTCTGCGGCGGCGGCGTCACCACCGGCTTCGGCGCAGCACCCCCCTTCGGATTGGTCGGGTTCGCCAGCGTTTGCTGGGCGCACTTGCCCGCGAAGGTGTACAGCAGTTCCGTCGCACTGGCAGCCTGCCGCCTGCGGCACCTGCGCCCGCAGTTACAGGCGCGCGTGGTGGGCAGCGGTCGGCTTCGGCCAGCGTTTGCTGTGCGCACTTGCCGCCGAAGATGTGCAGCGGAGCCTTGCACTGGCAGTTCGCCGCCTACGGCACCTCGCCCACGTTGCACGCGCGCGAGCTGTGGCGTCGGCTTTGCCAGCGTCTGCTGGGCTCACTTGCCGTCGAAGATGAACAGCGGATCCTTGCACAGGCAGTTCGCCGCCTGCGGCGTCTCACCCACATTGCATGCGCGAGTGGGAGGCGCGTTCGGCTTCGCCAGCGTCTGCTGCGCACACTTGCCCCCGAAGACGAACAGCGGATCCTTGCACAGGCAGTTCGCCGCCTGCGGCACCTCACCCACGTTGCACGCGCGACTGGGCAGCGGGTTCGGCTTTGCCAGCGTCTGCTGAGCGCACTTGCCGTCGAAGATGAACAGCGGATCCTTGCACGGCAATTCGCCGCCTGCGGCGCGCTCTCCCACGTTACATGGCGCGGGTTCGGCTTGGCCACTCGCTAGGCGCACTTGCCGTCGAAGATGAACAGCGGGCCCTTGCACTGGCAGCCTGCCGCCTACGTCACTCTCTTGCCGCGCCAGGTGGGGTCGTCGGCTGCCAGCGTCTGCTGGGCGCACTTGCCATCGAAGATGAACGCGATCCTGCCGGCAATTCGCCGCCTGCGGCGTCTCACCCACGTTGCACGCGACTGGGGAGCGGTCGCTTGGCCAGCGTCTGTTGTTCACACTTGCACGTCGAGTGAACAGCCGATCCTTGCACTGACAGCCTGCGCCCTTCGGCACCTCACCCACATTGCATGCCCGCGGCGTGCGGCGTGGTCGGCTTCGCCAGCGTCTGCTGGGCGCAGCTTGCCGTCGAAGATGAACAGCGGATCCTTGCACTGACAGTTCGCCGCCTGCGGCGTCTCACCCACATTGCACGCGCGGTGGGAAGTCGTCGGCTCGGCTTCGCCAGCTGTCTGCTGGGCACAGCTTGCCGCGGTCGCGGATCCTCGCACAGCACGCGGCGGCGTCACGTCAGCGCGGTCGTGAACGGGGTCGGCTTTGCCAGCGTCTGCTGGGCTTGGTGACGTGACACGGACCTTCGCAGGCAGTTGCCTGCGGCGCACGCCGCTGGTTGTCGCGCCCGGGTCGGTTCTTGTAACCTTCGATACCAGCGCAGGTCGGGGGCGAGATCCCGTCCATCACGGAAGCACAGCGTTTGGCTGCGTCGTTACCACGCCGGTCGGGCTTGTTGTCGTTGGTGGTCGTGGATGCCACCGTTACCGCGATCGATCGGTGGTGCGTGACCGCACCGATCGGAGTCGGGTCGTTGCAACCGGAACGATCGGCCTCGGCACCTGCACGGAGGCAATTCGGCGGCTTGCCAACCAGCGGCGGCGGGCATGTCGCGGCCGTGACGCAGTTCGGCGGCGTGCCGGTTTTGCCGGGCGCGCAGAACTTCTTGTTGCCGTAGACCTGCCCGATCTGCGGGCGGCCCTGATTGCCGCCGAGAATGGCGATCGCCGCAGCCGCCGATCAATAGCGGCGCGATCCGCGCCATCGACGGCACGCAGGACAGCCGCGGATAATCGCCCCAGGCGACGCATCCGATCGGGCAATAGCAGGCCGGATAACCGCGGCGCGACAGGTCGCACGCTGCCGCCGCGGCAGGTCAGATCGGCTCATGCAGGCGCCGCCGGGCCCCATTTGCCAGGGCGGACAGGAGCCGCCGTCCCACTGGCATTCGCCCGACATCCTCCGACCACGCATAGCCGCGCGGACAGACCAGCGGCTGCGATGCGATCGAGGCGCGGCAGGACGAACCGGTCCAGTAGCCGCCAAGCTCGCGGCAATTGCCGAGCGCGGCATCGTACGCGCTGTTGCGCGGCGGCGCTGGCGCAGCCGCAATGGCGCGGCTTGCGGCGGTGACCTGCCAATAGGCTCAGGTTTTCCTGATCCCAGCGAAAATTGTCGACCAGCGCCGATTGCGCCGTTGACGACATCAGAAAGCGATCGGTCTCACGGTTGCGGAATTGCACGAACGGAGTGCCGTCCACCGGCTCGAAACGTCCAGTGCGCTTCGTCGGCATCGGGCGAGCGCCGCGGTCGTGCGCACCTTGCCGCCGACGTCGGTGAGATAGGTCTTCTTCCACTGGCTCCTGATCCGCACGAAGGGCGAGCCCGGCACCGCTCGAAGGCCCACTGCCCGCTATCCCATTCCGGCTTGACGCGAAGGATGTCGACGATGCCGGTGGCCTGGTTGTTGAGCGCCGTGGCGAGGTCGCTGCGCGGCGCGATGCGATAGGCGCCGCTGAAGCTCGAATTGCTCGACCGGCGAAACCTGCGGAAGCTGCGTCATCTCCGGCTCCGGCGGTGGTGCGGGAGCGGCGGCAACCGGAGGCGGTGGAGGTGCGGCCGGCGGAGGTGGCGGTGCGGCAGCAACGGGCGGTGGCGGCGGTGCGGCTGCGACGGGCGGGTGGCCGCGACAGGCGGAGCCGCCGGTGGAGGTTGCGTTGCTGCCGGTGGGTGGCGCTTGCACGACGGCCGGCGGCGCCGCATCGGCTGCTGCGCACCGGGGCTCGGTGGCGTCACCTGCGCGGTCGCCACGCCACCGACGTCGATCGTCATCGGTTCAGTGGTGGCGGTGACGACGTTGAGGCATTTTTCGCCTCGTCGTCACGACCCAGGAGTGGCCGCTGGAAGTGTTTTGCTTGTACAGATTGCCGCCTTCGACCGAGCCAACGAATTTGCGGTCGCCGGTCGGATCGAGCCAGTAGATGCGGCGGCGTTCGGTCGAGCCGTCGGAACGACAACTCGACGGGGCTGCCGCTGCGCTGATTTCAGCGTGCTCTCGGTGTTGATCGCCGATTGCGCCTGCGCAGGAGCCTGCGCCCCGGCCGCGAACGCTGCGACGACAATCGAGAAGACGGCAGCGACGCGCCTGACGCGTCGTGGAATGGCTTCTAAAAAATATCCGGAGACCGGCTCCGGCGTTGGCAATGATGATTTCACCAAGGCGCAATTAAAAGTTGTATCGCGAAACATCGTCTCATTCCCCCAACCAGCTCACCAGACTTCTCAATTTCATCCATCGCGGGCAACGCCGCCCCGCCGCTATGGCGGGAATTGCGCTAGTATTGGCGGACTATGTGCGGTACGATGCCGCTGTGTGACCGGGTGTGACGGGGGAGTCGTGAAGGAGACTGGGGCTGACGCCGATCCGGCGCCGCGGCCGAACGTGAGCCGCTGCGGATTGCGATGCTGATCTATCCAGGCGTGGCGCCGCTCGACGTCGCCGGGCCGCTGCAGGTATTCGGCGTTTCGAATTTTCTGGCGAAGAAGAACTCTACGACATCATCACGGTCGCGCCGACGGCAGAGCCGGTCGCGACCGCCGTCGGGTTTTGCATTCCTGCCGTCCTGCGCGATGACGGCACTTGCCGTTGCCGTCGACACGCTGCTGGTGTCGGGCGGCGGCGGACCGGATTCAGGACCGCCCCTGAAATCCTCGACTGGCTCGCGGCAGACCGCGCCAAAGGTGCGCCGCTTCGGTTCGGTCTGCACCGGAGCGTTCGCGCTCGGCGCCGCCGGACTGCTTGAGGGCAAGCGCGTCGCCACGCACTGGGCCTTCGGTGTGGAGCTGGCGCGGCGCAATGCCCGCGGCAAAGGTCGATATCGATCCGATCTTCATTCGTGACGGCAACACTCTACAGCTCCGCCGGCATATCGGCCGGCATCGACCTCGCGCTCGCGCTGCTTGAAGAAGACCACGGCCGCGATTTCGCGCTCAAGGTCGCGCGCTATCTCGTGCTGTTCCTCAAGCGCTCCGGCGGCCAGGCGCAGTTTTCGACCGTGCTGCAGTCGCAGTTCTCCTCCGTGCCCGCGATTCAAAAGGTTCAGCTCTGGTGCCACGACAATCTCGATGACGATTTGCGCGTGCCTGCGCTGGCCAAGCGCGCGGCGATGAGCGAGCGCAGTTTCATCCGGGCGTTTCGCGAAGACACCGGCCGCACGCCGGCGGAATTCGTGATGTCGTTACGGTTGCGGCAGGCGCGCCAGTTGCTGGAAGAGACCGAGCTTGCGTCGAAAGTTGTGGCACAACGTTGCGGGCTTGGATCGGCGCTCGGCGATGCGGCGGACTGTTCCTGCGCGAGCTTGGCGTATCGCCGGCCGAATACCGCGACAGATTTTACGCCTCTGCCGCAGCGGTGGTGGCGCCCTCGCCTTCTCTCAGTGCCGCGCCGCCAAGATAGAAGTGGATCGCGGCCCAGAAGCCGATGAACTGCCACGCCAGCAAGGCGTAGCGCAGCGAGTCCGTGCCGTATTGCGCAAACACCATGTCGCTCATCGCGCCGACCGCGACGGCCCAAGCCCCAGGCCCACCAGCGTCAGCACGGTCAGGAACAACGCCGAGGCCAGCGGCCGCAGATGCGCGTTCGATCCGCTCATGCAGCACCGCGACGCACGGCCGATATAATCGCCCGACCGCGGCCGGGAGCACGAACAGCGCCAGCGCGAGTGAAGTGTCGGCCACGCCGTAAAACGCCATCGCGAACGGCCGCGCCACCACGAACACCAGCGCCACCAGCCATAGCGACCATCGCACGTCGCGCTCGCGCAGCCGGTCGCTGACAAGGCCGCCGAGCCAGCTGCCGAGCGCGCCGCCAAGCCCGATGACGACGCCAGATAAGTCCGGCTTGCGCGATGTTGAAGCCGTGCGAGCGCACGAGATAGGAAGGTATCCACGCGATCGCGCCGTAGCCGACGTCATGGCGAGGATCGCCGCGATCAGGATCTGCCGCAGCACCGGATCGCTGCCACATCCGCATTCATCGTCGATCGCACCAGCGCGATCGACACTCCGCCCGACATCGCCGGTCACGGGCCGCGCGATCGGCGGCCTTCGCGCGTTGTCAGCCACAACAGCAGCCCGCACAACACCGGCGGCAAGCCGCCCACGATGAAGGCTGTGCGCCAGCCGTAGCGCTGGCCGACAAAGCCACCGATCAGGAAGGCAAGGAACGCCCCGATATTGACGCCGCTGGCCAGCACCGCAGCGCGGTCGCGCGCTCGCCCAGTCTTGTAGTGATCGCATTTCCCGGACTTGCGACGGCGGCAACCCGCCTGCTTCGCGCTGACCTGCAGATGCATGCGGCACAAGTTGCTTCGCGCTCGGCGCGTGATGACGGGGTGAACGACGCGCAGTTGCAAGCGAAGGTTGAGTGTGATTTGCTCTCTTTTGCTGTTGCCACTGGCGCGCGGAGGCATCCAATGCCGAACGGCACCGAAGGTCCAAGCCCCGAAGAACGGCTTCCCGATCCCAGCAAAGTTCTGGTTGAATTGACCCTTGTGCCCAGGGTTGGAGCGGTCGTTCGGCGAGCCGCTGTTCCCGCCCCCGTTCCGGCGGGCGGTACGCAAATCCGGATTTTGCGGACGCTGGAAGTCGACGAATACGAAACCCCGATTAACGCTGCCGACATTCTTCCCCTCGCCGCACCGCAAGCGCCGCCGGCCGACAACAGATTCAGGGGTACGGCGCGCAAGGCCGCAAAACTGTCCATCGCGGACGCGCCGATCGAGACGTTCGACGACGTCAATGAATTGATCGCCAGCTTTGTAGATCACGATACGATGGACGAAATGGATATTCCGACGACCGCAAGCAGCAATCGCGTCGATGAAGAGAAGCGCAACGTGCGCGTCAAGGCGTTTCTCTACGCGGCGAGCCGGGAGGACGACAACGATTACCATCTGATCATTGGCCGCGCGCCCAACAAGCCCGCCAAATACATGACGGCGGAGATTTCCGGACTGCCGCCGAGCGGCAGCGCCTCCTTTGCCAAGCTCGACACGGCACGCAGCGCCTATTTCGAGTATTTCGGTAACGGCTTGCCCGGCACGTCCTATGATTTTTACGATCCCCCGCGTGAAATTGAAATCGAGGGATCGCTGTTCTGGGACGCAAGCCACGCCAGCGGCGGACGTCCCGGACCGCAAAGACTGCGTCCTCACATGCCGGTGGTGTGGGAAATCCACCCGGTCACGGAGATCGTATTCGAACCCTGGCCTTGAACGGATCGGAAATGGCAAAGCGCAAAGGCCGCAAGAAGTCGGGCGAAGCGCCTAATCCGGGCCTGCCGGATCCCGAGACCGTTGTTTCCGAACGGGTGTTCATCTCGCCGAAGGGCCGCCGCTTCCGCATTCTGAGGACGACCGAAAAGGACCCCTACGATCCGCCCGACGATCAAGGCAAGGACCAACGGGGAAACAAGGACAAATAGCCTTAATCGATTTCAACCACAGCCAACCCGGAGACGCCAATGTATACGCTGCTTCGCAATTCCTCGCTCCGCAACCTGCTCTCGGTCCAGGCGCCGCCGCTGCTGGTGTCTTTTGTGGTGGCGTCGCTGTACTTCAAAGGCTGGGGCTTTGCCCGCGAATGCCTGGCGTTTTTGGCGCTCTGGTTCGTGCTCGATGCGGGCTACACCTGGGTCCGCTCGCTGCTGTGGAAGCCCTCCGAGACGACCTCGAACCCGACGCAGTAGGCCCGTTCAAACCGGACGCCGTCCCTCATTTCGCATTGGCCGGCGCATGCGCGTGCCACAGATCGGCGCGCCAGTGCAGCACGATGGCAAGCATCAGCGCGAGGCCGGCTGCGGCATAGAGCGTGCCGGTGGCGGCAAAGCCGATCTCCTCGACCAGGGCGCCTGCCGCCAATAGCCCGAGCGGCAGGCCATAGATCACCATCATGCGCACGCCCATCACCCGGCCGCGAAAATGCTCGCTCGCGGTGCGCATCAGGATGACCGCGACCGAGATCATGGAGAGGCTCTGGCAAAAACCCGTCAGCAGCAGGCACAGGATCGCCGTCGGCACGGTCTGCATCTGCACGAACACCAATAGTGCCCCATACCAGGCCACGGTCGATGCGATCATCAGCCGCGCCACACGAACCCCGCCGATCATGCTGAGCGCGAGCGAGCCCGCCAGCGAGCCGACCGCAAAGCTCGCCGAGAGATAGCCGAGCCCGGTCTGATTGGTGCCGTAGATCGTCTTGGCGATGTAGGGCAACAGCCCGTTCGACAGGGGATAGGCGGTCAGGTTGACGAGGAAGGCGACCCACATCGCCGCCTGCATCCGCGGCGTGGTCCAGACATAGGCGACGCCCTCCTTCAGGTCGCGCAGCGGCGAGGCGCGCAGCACGTCGCCGGCCACGTCCGCGACCGGATGCGGCTTCTTCGGCGCGTTCACGCACAGCGTGAGCAGCGTTGAGAGAATATAAAGGCTGACGATCGCCGCATAGGCCGGTGCCATGCCGAGCGCGGCGAACAATCCGGCGCCGGAGAGCGCGCCCGCGATGCGCGCGGTGTCCATCGTGGTGCGGGACACGCTGATGGCGCCGATCAGCAGATCGTGCGGCATGATGGTGGCGACCAGCGCGCCGCGCACGCCGAGGTCGGATGGCCGAACCAGGCCCATCAAGCCGGCAATGATGAAGACGTAGAGCGGGGTCAGATTGCCTGTCAGCACCAGCGTCATCAGGGTCGCCGCCAGCACCGCGTAGGTCGCGCGCATCATCGCCAGCAAATCGCGATGGCCGAGGCGGTCGCCGACCACGCCGAACATCGGTGCAATCAGCGTGCCGATGAAGCCGAACGAGGCATACAGGGTCAGCATCAGCACCGACCCGGTCTCGACCAGGATATACCAGCCGAGGATCAGCTGCTCCATCTCGAACGCCCACGAGGTGAGCAGATCGGCGGGCCACTGGAAACGGTAATTCCGGATCCGGAACGGGGCGAGCGCGGAAGGCCGCGTAGGCTCGCTCAAAACTCGGTGCCGCGTGTCATCGCGTTCCACCCTGCCCTGTTTTCTTGTTGGCCGGAAATTCCCGGCAGTGGAATTATTGCTGCAAAATTATCGCGGCGGTCTTGCCGGTGTCAAATGCGGGAGCCGCGGAGCAGCCCGGCTTTCCCTGCGATTCTCTTCGGAACGCATCAACATATCCAGTCATATCAATATATTGTTTCAATGTGAGTTATCAGACCGGACGAACCGGCCGTTCACGGCCTGCGCACAGCCGTTCTTCCAGCTATATCAAGCCAGTCTCACTGCAGGCGCACCGGATCATCCATGACTTTTCGCATCCGCAATATATAAATATATTGACATATATTGACCGTGAGCTAAACAGCCACCGCGCAAGCGGGTTCGGAGCACAGCATGGTGGATGCACGGTCTGTTCTTCTCGATCCGATCAGGGTCGGCTCGGTGCAATTGTCGAGCCGGATCGTGATGGGATCGATGCATACGGGGCTCGAATGTCATCCCGAGCGATTTGACGAGTTGGGCCGGTTCTATGCCGAGCGCGCCAAGGGCGGCGCCGGCCTGATCGTCACCGGCGGTTTTGCGCCCAACTTCGCGGGCCGTATGAAGAACGAGCCCGGGACGTTCGAGCGGCCGGACCAGGTCGCCGATCACAGGAAGATTTCAGGACCGGTGCGCGCCGCCGGCGGCCGGATCCTGCTGCAGATCCTGCACGCTGGCCGTTACGGATATCATCCGGCCGTCGTCGCCCCCTCCCCGATCAAATCTCCGATCAACCGCGACGTACCCACTGAGCTTTCGTCCGCAGCGATCGAGGAGACGATCGCAAACTATGCGACCACCGCCCGCCTTGCGATCGAGGCAGGCTATGACGGCGTCGAGATCATGGGCTCGGAAGGCTACCTGATCAGCGAGTTCCTGGCCCCGCGCACCAACCATCGCACCGACCATTGGGGCGGACCGCTGGACAATCGCGCGCGCTTTCCGCTCGCGGTCATCAGGGCCGTTCGCGCAGCGATCGGCGACGCCATCATTTCGTACCGGATCTCGGCGCTGGAACTGATCGAAGGCGGCCTGACGCAGGAAGAGACCATCTGGCTCGCCAAAGAGGTTGAGAAGGCGGGAGCAGACTGTCTCTCCACCGGCGTCGGCTGGCACGAAGCCGCCGTGCCGACCATCGCCGGCCCCGTCCCGCATGCCGCCTTCATCGAGTCCACCCGCCGGCTGAAGGAAGTCGTCAAAATACCGGTCACGGCGAGCAACCGCATCAATCTTCCGGAGGTCGCGGCGAAGGTGATCGCCGACGGCTCTGCCGATCTGGTGTCGATGGCGCGGCCGTTGCTGGCGGATGCCGAGTTCGTCAACAAGGTCGGCCGCGGCCGGCCGGACCTCGTCAACGTCTGCATCGCCTGCAACCAGGCCTGCCTCGACCATTACTTCACCGATCAGGTCATCACCTGTCTCGTCAATCCGCGCGCCGCCCGCGAAAACGAGTTTTCCGACGCGCCGGCGTCCGTGGCCAAGCGCGTTGCCGTGATCGGCGCTGGTGTCGCGGGCATCGCCGCTGCGCTCGAGGCCGGGCGTCGCGGCCATCACGTCACGTTGTTCGAAAGCGCGCCTCAGATCGGCGGACAGTTCGTGCTGGCGGCGAATATTCCCGGCAAGGAGGATTACGGCCTCTCGCTGCAAAGCTATTCGGCGCAGCTCGCCGATTGCGGTGTCGAGGTCAGGACCGGCACTGCCGTCGATCCGGATACGCTCAGCAAAGCGAATTTCGACGAGATCATTGTCTCGACCGGTATCTCCCCTCGCCTGCTCGATATTCCCGGCGGCGATGACCCACGCGTGGCGGGATACACCAAAATACTCGACGGGACGGTGAAGGCCGGCGAGCGCGTCATCGTCGTCGGCGGCGGCGGCATCGGACACGACGTGGCGCTGTTCCTGGCCATGGACAGCAACGGCCGCCGGCAGACGCGCGAGGAATTTTTCGAGCGCTGGGGCATCAACGGCACGCCGAAATCCCATCCGGCGCGGCGGCAGATCACCATGGTCAAGCGCTCTCCCGGCGCGTTCGGACGAACGCTCGGCAAGAGCACGGGCTGGATCCTTCGACAGGAACTGAAAGACCTCAAGGTCCGCCAGATCGCCGAAGCCCGCTACCTCAAGATCGACCGCGACGGCCTGCATATCGCTCTCGCCGACCGCACCGAGGTTCTGCCTTTCGACACCATCGTCGTCTGCGCCGGCCAGGAATCCGACCGTCGTATCGCCGATGATATCGCTGCGAACGGGCAGCCGGTGCACGTGATCGGCGGCGCCCGGCTGGCGGGCGAACTCGACGCCAAGCGCGCCATCTACGAAGGCGCGATCCTCGGCAATCGCATCTGACAAACCAGGAAACCTCCATGGCGATGGATTTGAGTGCGGACTTCCTGCAAAGGCGGCCGGCGAATTTCCGCCCAATGACGCCGCTGCAGTTTCTGCGGCGCGCCGCCGACGTCTTCCCGGACCGCGTTGCCGTAATTCACGGAAAACTCCGTTATACCTGGCGCGACCACGACCGGCGCTGCCGGATGCTCGCCTCGGCGCTGAGGCGCAGCGGCATCGGCAAGGGTGACGTCGTGGCGATCCTGTCGCCGAACACGCCACCGATGCTGGAAGCGCATTTCGGCGTGCCGATGGCGGGCGCGGTGCTGAACACGTTGAACACGCGCCTCGATGCGGCCGCCATCGCATTCATTCTCGAACACTCCCAGACCAAAGCACTTTTCGTCGACCGCCAGTGGAGCGCGATCGCGAAGCAGGCATTGTCGGCGCTGAAATCCCCTCCCCTGGTGGTCGATATCGACGACATCTACGCCGAGGACGGCGAACGCATCGGCGCATGCGACTACGAAGAATTCCTGGGGCGCGGCGATGCCGGCGACGAGACCGAGTGGCCCGACGACGAGTTCGATGCGATCACGCTGAACTATACGTCGGGCACGACAGGCAATCCCAAGGGCGCGCTCTACCATCATCGCGGCTGCTATCTGAACACGCTGGGCCAGATCATTCACCACCAGCTCACCAGCGATTCCGTCTATCTTTGGACGCTGCCGATGTTCCACGTCAACGGCTGGTGCTTTGCATGGGGCATGGCGGCAATCGGCGGCACCCATGTGTGCCTTCGAAAAGTGCTACCGGGCGAAATCTTCGACTCGATCGAGGCAAACGGCGTGACCCATATGTGCGGCGCGCCGACGGTTCTGGGCATGCTGATCGAGGGCGCGGCCAAAACGGGAATAACGCTCAAGCGGCCCGTCGCCATCATGACGGCGGGCGCCGCGCCGCCGGCCCCCATCCTCAAGGCAACGGAAGAACTCGGCTTTGTTGTCCGCCATGTCTACGGGATGACCGAGATGCACGGCGTAGCCGCGCTGTGCGACTGGCACCGGGAATGGAATTCGCTTGCGCCCGCGGAACGGTCGAAGTTGATGGCGCGCCAGGGCGTCCGCAACGTCGTGACCGACGACATGATCGTGGCGGATCCCGTGACGCTGGAGCCGCTGCCCCGCGACGGCGCGACCATCGGCGAGATCCTGTTTCGCGGCAACAACGGCATGAAGGGCTATCTCGGGAATCCGAAGGCGACGGACGAAGCTTTTGCCGGCGGCTGGTACAGGACCGGCGACCTGGCGGTCACCCATCCCGACGGCTACATCGAGATCAAGGACCGCTCCAAGGACATCATCATCTCCGGCGGCGAGAACATCTCCTCCATCGAGATCGAGGAAGTCTTGTTCCAGCATCCTTCGGTCTCCTACGCCGCCGCCGTGGCCATGAAAGACGAACGCTGGGGCGAAGCTCCTTGCGTGTTCGTCGAGCTCAGGGAAGGACACGACGGCAAGGTGACGGCCGACGAGATGCTTGCGTTCTGCCGCGCGCGATTGGCGAAATTCAAGCTGCCGCGAAAATTCGTGTTCGGCCCGATCGAGCGGACTTCCACCGGCAAGGTCCAGAAATTCAAACTTCGCGATCGCGCGCAAGACGCATGAAACGCAATCGACGAACCGCGGGAGGAGCAGCATGAGAGGTCTTGAGAACCGCGTCGCGATTGTGACCGGGGCGGCCGGCGGAATCGGCCGCGCGATCTGCCGGCGCTTCATTGACGAGACGATCAACATCATCGCGCTGGATGTCAATGCCGTCGCCTTGCAGGAACTCGCTGCCCTCCTCGGCGTCGACGAGTCCCGATTGCTCTGCATCGCCGTCGACATCAGCGACTACCGGGCGGTGCAGGAAGCCGTCGAGCGCGGCGTCGCAAAATTCGGCAAGCTCGACATCCTCGTCAACAACGCCGGATGGGACGTCGCAAAGCCGTTCCTGCAGACCGAGCCCGAGCTGTGGGACAAGATCATCGCGATCAACCTTCGCGGCCCGCTCAACCTGCACAAGGCCGCCCTTCCGCATCTGATCGCGGCCGGCGGCGGCAAGGTCGTCAATGTTGCGTCGGACGCCGGCCGGGTCGGATCGTCAGGTGAATCAGTCTATTCGGCCTGCAAGGGCGGGCTGATCGCCTTCTCGAAAACGATCGCGAGGGAGTGCGCGCGCGACAATATCAAGGTCAACGTCGTGTGCCCCGGCCCCACCGACACCGCGCTGCTGCGTTCGTTCGTCGGCGACGGCGAATACGGACAAAAAATCTATGACGGGTTGAAACGGGCGATCCCCCTGAAGCGTCTCGGCCAGCCCGAAGACATTCCGGGATTGATCGCCTTCCTTTCGAGCGACGACGCCAACTTCATGACCGGCCAGGTGATCAGCGTATCCGGCGGCCTCACGATGAACGGATAGGAGAATAACGTGCAATACAACGACATCACCTACGACGTACGCGGCGCCGCCGCCTGGATCACCATCAACCGGCCCGACAAGTACAACGCCTTCCGCGGCGCCACCTGCGAGGAACTGATCCACGCCTTCAACAAGGCCGGCTGGGACAAGTCGATCGCCGCGATCGTTCTCACCGGCAGCGGCAACAAGGCGTTCTGCACCGGCGGCGACCAGTCCGCGCATGACGGCGCCTATGACGGGCGCGGCATCATCGGCCTGCCGGTCGAAGAGTTGCAGACCATCATTCGCGACGTCCCAAAACCTGTCATCGCGCGCGTCAATGGTTTTGCGATCGGCGGCGGCAACGTACTCGTCACCTGCTGCGACCTCGCCATTGCCTCATCCACCGCGGTCTTCGGCCAGGTCGGCCCCAAGGTCGGCTCGGTCGATCCCGGTTTTGGCACGGCGCTGCTGGGTCGCGTGGTGGGCGAGAAGAAGGCGCGCGAAATCTGGATGCTGTGCAGGCGCTACACGGCGCAGCAGGCGCTCGAGATGGGCCTGATCAACACCGTGGTCGAGCCCGCCGAGCTCGACGCCGAGGTCGAGCGCTGGTGTGCGGAGATCGCGGCGCTGAGCCCGACCGCGATTGCGATCGCAAAGAGATCGTTCAACCAGGACTTCCGATTCGATCCGCGGCATTTCGGCGATGGGCATGCAGGCGCTGAGCCTGTTCTACCAGACCGAGGAATCGCGCGAAGGCGTCAAGGCGTTCCTGGAAAAGCGCAAGCCGAAATTCCGCTGAAAAAGAGATACCCAAAGGTCTGGCCAAATGCGCGACCAACGGCTCCCTCGAAGAACCATCGGCGGAGCCGTTTCGCCTTGGATAAGCCGCCCCATGATCGGCGGAACGGGCCGGAGTTGTTGCCTCCGGCGCCATCTCATGTTCTTTCGTGATTTGTGTCCCTAACCCCCTGAAATCCCTTTCCGGCGATCAGATGGCCTCCGTCAGACAATCGCGAAAAGCAGCCGGCGAAACCGACGCTCCCACGGAAGAGCCCGGCCCGCGCTTGCCGGGAAAGCCCGACCGCGTCGCCGATCACCTCAACAACCGGATCTTCTTCCGGCTGTTTCAGGTCGCCAACACGCTGCAGAAGCAGGCCGTGAAGGAGCTGGGCGTGACGACGGTGCAGTGGGCCGTGCTCGGCGCGTTGTCCGATCCGCGGCCGACTTACGGCATCGCCGTCGGCACGCTCGCCGACTTCCTCGTCGTCAGCCGGCAAAATCTGGACGGTGTCCTGAAGCGTCTGGAGCGCGACGGTCTCGTCGAACGCGTCACCGATCCCGAGGACAAGCGGGCGCGCGTCGTCAAGCTCACGCGTGAGGGTTTTGCCTTCTGGGCCGATCTGCGCGAGCGCATTTTTCAGTTCTACGACCAGGCCGTCAGCGGCTTCAAATTCGACGACCGCGTCGCCCTCGTCCACTATCTCAATGAGCTGCAGCGTCAATTGATGGCGGTCCGCCTGGAGCAGCCGCGGCGCGAGAGAAAGAAAGCCAAACGGCGTTCGTGACTTCACCGTCAACTAGACGGCACAAGTTGTGACAAATTCAACACGACGGGCAAATCACTTCTGATTTTCAGAAATCGTGTCAAGCCCCGGAAGCAAAAATATTCCGCTTTTCACGTCGGGCCAAATCAGTGTTTTTCTATGCTGTCTCATCCCGAGGAGGGGCGTCGGCCATCGTCACTGAACGTTGGGATGGGATGCGGTGGACGCTTTGACGTCAGGCGTGTTTTCACGCCGGACGAAACGCCAAAGCGTACGGCGAAGTCGTGTGGTCCTGGCGCCGCGATGCTGGCGCTAAGCTTGGCGGAGTTTTCGCAAGGTGACGGTGACAACAAGCCCGCTCACCGGGGAGAGCACGAAGTAAGCCGTAAAGCCATTGCGCAGGGGATGTCGGAGTGTTTCCGCTCACCTGTATGCTCGTGTGCGCCAAATGCGCAGTTTTTGGCACACGAGACCGCGGGTGCAGCGTGCACCCGGCATTCCCTGCGCCCTCTGCTTCGAGAGAGGGGCAACGAATTTGCAAAACTCGGGCGAAACACGCCGCGAGATCGCGGACGCATACTCTTCTCCCGTCGTCCCTGCGAAAGCGGGACCCATACGCCGCGGCGGATGTTGATTGAAACGGTGGTCGACGACTTTGCTAGAGCAATTCTGCCCTGTGGCTATGGGTCCCTGCTCCGGTGCGCAATTGCGCCTAGGCAGGGACGACAGCGCGCCCACATCACCCTCACGCCGCCGACACGTCCCTGCCCCGATGCTCCCTGAGAATCCGCCTGATCTCCGCAGCCGGTACCGCCGGGCTGAACAGAAAGCCCTGCATCTCCGTGCAGCCGAGCTCGCGCAGCATCACGCGCTGCCATTCCTGCTCGACGCCCTCAGCGGTCGTCGTCATGTTGCTGACGGCGGCAATGTTCACCACCGACTCGACGATCGCGGAGGAAGCGCCCTCCTCGGCGATGCTCTTGATGAAGGAGCGGTCGATCTTGATCTTGTCGAACGGAAAACGCTGCAGATAGCTCAGCGAGGAATAGCCGGTGCCGAAATCGTCGAGCGCGATCCGCACGCCGAGCGCGCGCAACTGATGCAGCATCGCCAGCGCGGCTTCATCGTCGCGGATCAGCACCGCCTCGGTGATCTCGAGCTCCAGCCGCGACGCCGCGAGGCCGGAAGCGGCCAGCGCACCCGCCACGTTGAGGGCCAGCGTCTGGCTCCTGAACTGGACCGGCGACACGTTGACGGCGATGCGGGTGTTGCCCGGCCATCTGGCGGCTTCCATGCACGCCGTATTCAGTACCAGTTGACCGAGCTCGTTGATCAGCCCGGTCTCTTCGGCAACGGGAATGAATTCCGCCGGCGAGATCATGCCGCGCAAGGGATGACGCCACCGCAGCAGCGCCTCGCAGCCGGAGATGCTGTCGTCGCGAAGGGTGAGCAGCGGCTGATAGTGGACCTCGAAACTGCCGTCGTTGATGGCCCGGCGCAGCTCCATCTCCAGCGTTCGCCGCGCCTTGGCGCGCGCATCCATGCCTGGCTCGAAGAATCGATAGGTGCGGCGCCCGTCGCCCTTGGCGCCGTACAGGGCAAGGTCGGCATTCTTCAAAAGCTGATCGAGACGAACGCCGTCGTTCGGCGCCATCGCGATGCCGATGCTGGCGTCGGTGGTGATCAGATGACCCGCGCATTCCAGCGGCTGACGGATCGCGGCATGGATTGCGTCGACGAGGCGCGTGGTTTCCGCGGGGCTCGTGACTCCCATCTGGATGACGGCGAATTCGTCGCCGCCGAGGCGCGCGGCAATGTCGGCTTCGCCGAGACAGCCACGCAGGCGGCCAGCCACCGTCTTCAACAGCTCGTCGCCGATCGCATGTCCCAGCGCGTCGTTGACGCTCTTGAATTCGTCGATGTCGATGTAGAGCACGGCGAGCTGCGCACTGGGCTGAATTTCCTTCAGCGCCCGTTCGAGCTTCTCGTGAAGCAATACCCGGTTCGGCAGATCGGTCAGCGCGTCGTAATGCGCCAGATGCGCGATCTTCAGTTCCGCGCGCTTGCGGTCGGTGATGTCCTCGATGGTAGCGACCCAGCCGCCCCCGATAAGCGGCTTGTTGACGATCTCGATGGCGCGGCCACCGGGCGCCTCCGTGAGCTGGCGAGTCCCCTTGCCGAGCGATACGTTACGAATGATGGCGGCGCAGAACGCCTCGACATCGCCGTCGAACGATCCGGTTTCCTTGCGATGCGCGATCAGCCGCTGCATGGTGCAGCCCCGCTTGGCGACGTCGGGCGACAGCCCGAACATGTCGATATAAGGCTGGTTGCAGATGACGATGCGCGCGGAAGCGTCGTAGAGCACCAGGCCTTGCGGAATATTGTCAACGGCGGTGCGGAGCTGGCGCCGTTCCGCGGCCAGCGTCCGATCAAAGCGTTGATGACCCCTGAGCAGCAAATAGGCGGCCAACGCGAGAACGGCCACGGCGGCGAGCAGTACACCTTCACGCAGGCTCCAGGTCGCAAGCGTGACACAGGCCAGGATGGCGCAAACCGCCGCCAGCGCACAAAGACCAAGCCAGGGCAGCGTCATGCCGCCGGCAGAATCGATCTCGCCGGCGTGCGAATTGCGATCGCCGCGCAGTAACCGATCCAGACTGGTTTGGAACTTTCTCATGCCTTCCCCGATCCTGACATGCTTGCGCGAAACAGGTGGAAGTGGCGTTAGGACTTTCAGTTACCGTTGCGTAAAGGGTTTGCCGCGCATCGCGCGTATCGCGCCTGAGGAGTTTTGGCGCGGCTTGCCTCTGCTGGCCCTTGCTCCTTTGGTCGTTGGTAAACCAAACGTTAAGACGCTCGATGCCGTCAGCGGCAGAACGGTCGCAAATGGCTTCAATGTCCGGGGAAATTCACCGGCCCGCGGCTCTGCCGGCGTCGACACCCTAACGCAAACGCCCGGATTTGAGGCAACCGGAGTCAGGGAGTGCTTAACCGTTTCTCCAGCCGCGGCCGCGATAATACGGCCGACCCATCTCTGACATGCCAGGTTCAACACTGTGACTTCTTTCGGACGTGTGATTTCGGTACGCGGCTCGCTCGCCAGAATCGGCCTTCTCGCGGCTCAGGTGCCGGTATCGGAAGTGCGCGCTACCGTTGGCCGCTTCGTCAGCATCCGTTGCGCCAGCTCCACCATCATCGCCATGATTACCGATGTCACGTGCGAGGATCTGCCGAGCTCCGACAACTACATCGCCAGCGCCGGTGTCGACCTGCTGGGTGAAATCCTCGGCGGCGAGCGCCCGAAATTCCAGCGCGGCGTCACCAATTATCCGACCATCGGCGACACTGTGGAGCTCATCAGCAATCAGGAGCTGCGCACGGTCTATGCGCCGACCGGCTCGGACCAGATCAATGTCGGCACCTTGCAGCAGGACCGCTCCGTCACAGCCTATGTCGACGTCGAGGAAATGCTGTCCAAGCATTTTGCCGTGCTCGGCTCGACCGGTGTCGGCAAATCGACCGGCGTGTCGCTGCTGCTCAACGAGATACTGAAGTCGCGGCCGAACCTGCGCGTCTTCCTGCTCGATGTACACAACGAATATGGCCGCTGTTTCGGTGAGCGCGCGATCGTGCTCAATCCGCGTAACCTCAAACTGCCGTTCTGGCTGTTCAACTTCGAAGAGATCGTCGACGTGCTTTTCGCAGGCCGCCCCGGCGTGCCGGAAGAGCTCGACATCCTCGCCGAAGTCATTCCGATGGCGAAGGCGATCTATACGCAATACCAGAACTCCGACCGCCTCGGATTGAAGCGCGCCGACCCCAAGGCAGTCGGTTACACCGTCGACACGCCGGTGCCGTATCGCCTGGTCGATCTGATCTCGCTGATCGACGAACGCATGGGCAAGCTGGAAAACCGCTCGTCCCGCATCATCTATCACAAGCTGATCTCGCGCATCGAGGCCGTGCGCAACGATCCGCGCTACGCCTTCATGTTCGACAACGCCAATGTCGGCGGCGACACCATGGCCGAAGTGATCAGCCATCTGTTCCGGCTGCCCGCCAACGGCCGGCCGATGACCATCATGCAGCTCGCCGGTTTTCCGGCCGAAGTCGTCGATTCCGTGGTGTCGGTGCTCTGTCGTATGGCGTTCGATTTCGGGCTGTGGAGCGACGGCGTCTCTCCGCTGCTGTTCGTCTGCGAGGAAGCGCACCGCTACGCCTCCGCCGACCGCAACATCGGGTTCGGGCCGACCCGCAAGGCGGTGTCGCGCATCGCCAAGGAAGGCCGCAAATACGGCGTCTATCTCGGTCTCGTCACCCAGCGCCCGGCCGAGCTCGACGCCACCATCATTTCCCAGTGCAACACGCTGTTTGCGATGCGGCTCGCCAACGACCGCGACCAGGCGCTGCTGCGCTCGGCGGTCTCGGACGCCGCGGCCAACCTGCTGTCCTTCGTGCCCTCGCTCGGCACCCGCGAGGTGCTGGCGTTCGGCGAAGGCGTGGCGCTGCCGACCCGGCTGCGCTTCAAGGAAGTGCCGATCCATCAATTGCCGCGCAGCGAGGCGACCATCGCCACCGTGACATCGCAAAGCGCCGGCCACGACATGCATTTCGTCAGCGCGGTGCTCGAGCGCTGGCGCGGCGCCACCTCGCATCGCGACGTGCCGAACGATCCGACCATCAACGAGCGGCCGGCCGCGCGCAGTTTCGAGCCGCGTCCGGAGCCGATGCGAAGCGTCGAAGCGCCGATGCTTCAGCCGTCGCTGGGCCTCGATCCCGACCGCTTCTCGCTCTTGAAGAAGCCGCTGCGCTAGCGCGCTTGCGCTGACTGCGCCATCGACTAAGGTCCCGGCAAAACCGCCAGATCCGGGACCATCTCCATGACGCAGCCGACCGCCAAACGTTTCGCACCGCCGCCGCTCGACAAGCTGCCGGAAGACATCCGTGCCCGCATCATGGCGGTGCAGGAAAAATCCGGCTTCGTGCCGAACGTGTTCCTGTCGCTGGCCTATCGCCCTGAGGAATTCCGCGCCTTCTTCGCCTACCACGATGCGCTGATGGAGAAGGAAGGCGGGCTGACCAAGGCCGAGCGCGAGATGATCGTGGTGGCGACCAGCGCCGCCAACCAGTGCCATTATTGCGTGATCGCCCATGGCGCGATCCTGCGCATCCGCGCCAAGAATCCGCTGATCGCCGACCAGATCGCCGTCAACTACCGCAAGGCCGACATCACGCCGCGCCAGCGCGCGATGCTCGATTTCGCGATGAAGGTGAGTCTCGGAAGCCAACAGGGTTTCCGAGGAGGATTTTGCCACCATCGCCGGCCACGGCTTCAGCGATGACGATGTCTGGGACATCGCGGCGATCGCGGCCTTCTTCGCGCTGTCGAACCGGATGGCCAACGTCACCGCGATGCGCCCGAACGACGAGTTTTACCTGATGGGCCGGCTGCCGAAGGGCGTGAGCGAGACGGGTTCCCATGCCAAACTTGTGCGTGTGTCGGGCGCGACGCGGCATGCTAGAAAAAGGGCCATAACGCTTCGGACCAACGCCAGTGACAACCCAGCGGCCCATCAGTTCGGATGACGAGCACCGCGTGCTCAAGTTCCGGCCGCGTACCTCGGCGCAACCGCCCGGTCATGCACCGCAGCAAGACCCCCGACGGGAAGCCGACGACCTCTCGCGCTATGAGCAGACACGGCAAGAACCCGACGATTTCCGTCACCGCATGCTGGCCAACCTTGCCGCCTTTGCCTTCACCGTCGCGTTGACCGCAATCGGCATCTGGCTCGCCATGAGCATCGCCGACCTGCGCAAGACCCAGGATTGCGTCCTGATGGGCCGGCGCGACTGCGCCCAGATTTCGTCGATCCCGCGCAGCTAGCATTTTGGGCTGCGGAAGGCCGCTTTTTGGCCCACAATCCCCTTTCCAAGGGCCCGGCCAAGCTCCATTGAACTCAGGGCCTCGCTCCGATATACGGGCACTCGACTCCGGCTGGGGGAATGGGGCATTCCGGGGCCACGCGTCTCCGATTCCCACGCCGCACCCGAAATTATCTCCAATATATCAAAGGCTTAATGATGTCCTCTACCTTCGATCAGATCGCCAACATTATCGCCGAGACCTGCGACATCCCGCGCGACACGATCAAGCCGGAGAGCCACGCTATCGACGATCTGGGAATCGACAGCCTCGACTTCCTCGACATCGCCTTTGCGATCGACAAAGCGTTCGGCATCAAGATGCCGCTGGAAAAGTGGACCCAGGAAGTCAACGACGGCAAGGCCACGACGGAGCAGTACTTCGTGCTGAAGAACCTCGCCGATCGGATCGACGAACTGGTCGCGGCCAAGAACGCGGGCGCCGGCACGGCGACCTAAACGGCTGCCATGGACCTCGATTATTTCCGGCTCATCGACCGCATCGTCGACCTCAATCTCGGCGAGCGGACGATCGTGGTCGAGGCGCAGATTCCGCAAACCCACACCATCTTCGAAGGTCATTTTCCGGGCTTTCCGATCATGCCCGGCGTGCTGCTGACCGAAGCGATGGCGCAGAGTTCGGGCTGGCTTATCCTTGGCGTGCTGAAGTTTGAGCGTATGCCGTTCCTGGCAATCGTGAAGGAAGCCAAGATGCGCGGGTTCGTCAGCCCCGGCCAGTTGCTGACGATCGAGGCAAAGCTCGAGCACGAAGGTTCCGGCTATGCCGTCGCGAAGGCCAAGGGCCGCGTCGGCAAGGACTTGAAGTGCAGCGCTGAAATAACTTTCGGACTTGCCCCCTTCCCCGATCCTGCCTTCCGCGTGCACATGGACGCGGTGGCGAACAAGATCGGCTTTCCGCTGCAGGCGATCGTGCCATGAGCGGGCGCAAGGAAGTCTGGATCACCGGCATCGGCATCGTGTCTTCGCTCGGCGAAGGACTGGATGCGCATTGGGAAGCGCTCAACGCCAAACGCGTCAATTTCGATAACAAGCGCTTTGCGCCCTACATCGTCCATCCGCTGGCGCCGGTCAGCTTCGACGCCCAGATCCCGAAGAAGGGCGACCAGCGCCAGATGGAAGCCTGGCAGCGCATCGGCACCTACGCGGCCGGACTTGCGCTCGATTCCGCCGGCGTGAAGGGCAATCAGGAAATTCTCGGCCGCATGGACATGATCGTCGCCGCCGGCGGTGGCGAACGCGATGTGCCGGTCGATATGGCCATCCTCAATGGCTACCTCAAGGACAACACCGGTCCGGTCTTTCTCAACGAAAGGCTGATGAACGATTTGCGGCCGACGCTGTTTCTGGCGCAGCTCTCGAACCTGCTCGCCGGCAATATCGCGATCGTCCACGGTGTTTCCGGAACCTCACGCACCTTCATGGGCGAGGAAGCTTCCAGCATCGACGCGGCGCGGATTGCGCTCGCGCGCATCGAATCCGGCCAGAGCGATATCGCACTGATTGGCGCGGCCCAGAATGGCGAGCGCTCCGATCTGCTGATCCTGTTCGAGTTCGGTGATTTCAACCTGAAGGGCCAGTACGCGCCGGTCTGGGCGCGCAGCAAGGAACACGATGGCTTCGCTATCGGTTCCGCCGGCGTTTTCCTGGTGATGGAATCCAGAGAGCATGCCGAGGCGCGCGGCGCCAAGCCCTTTGCCAAACTGAGCAAGGTGGAATCCAATCTCGCGCAGCGCAAGCAACCGGGTGCGGTAACGAAATCGCTGGAAACGCTGTGGCCAAAGCTCGGCATTTCGGTTGAGGACGGCAGTCTGATTACCGGTGCAACCGGCGTTGAGGCCGTAACATCGGAAGAAAAAGCCTTCCTGCAAAAGCATCCTGGTTTTGCCGTGCGTTCGACCGGAACGGCATTCGGGCACACCATCGAAGCCCAGTTCCCGCTCGGTCTTGCGCTGGGCGCACTTTCGATTTCGCGCGGGGCGCTGTTCCCGCCGAACGATCCGACCGGATTCGAGGTTGAAAAGACCGGCGCGCCGACCCAGATTGTCGTCGTGGGGGCCGGTCACTGGCAGGGCGAGGGCCTCGCTTTGGTCGAGGCGGTCAAGCAGTAACGTCTGATATCGACGGGGGGATCATGGCAGCACCACGCGACAAATTCGGCAGGCCGATCGTCGTCGTCACCGGCATGGGCGTCATCACCTCGCTCGGCGCCGGCAAGAAGGACAATTGGGCGAAGCTGACGGCCGGCGAATCCGGTATCCGCACCGTGACGCGGTTTCCGATCGACGGCCTGAAGACGACGATGGCCGGCACCGTCGATTTCGTCACCGTGGAGCCCTCCTCTTCCACCGGCCTTACCGAACGTCTCGCCGAGATGGCGACGGAAGAAGCGCTGGAGCAGTCCGGCATCGGCCGCAAGGGCGACTTTCCCGGGCCGCTTTTCCTGGCAGTCGCGCCGGTCGAAACCGAATGGCCGCAGCGGCTGGAGGTCGGCCGCGCCGTCGGCAAGACCGATTTCGAAATTCAGGACATTCTGAGCATCAGCGGCGGCGGAAAGTTCGCGCCCTTGCATCATCGCTTCATGTTCGGTTCGGTAGCCGCCCATCTTGCCAGCATCTTCGGCACCAAGGGGTCGCCGATCTCGCTGTCGACCGCGTGCGCATCGGGTGCGACCTCGATCCAACTCGGCGTCGAGGCGATCCGCCGCGGCGAGGCTGACGCCGCGCTCTGCGTCGCCACCGACGGTTCCGTCAACCAGGAAGCGCTGGTGCGTTTCTCGCTGCTGTCGGCGCTCTCGACGCAAAACAATACGCCGCAGGCGGCCTCAAAACCGTTCTCGAAGAACCGCGATGGCTTTGTCATGGCGGAAGGCGCCGGCGCGCTGGTGCTGGAAAGCTATGAGTTCGCGGTGGCGCGCGGCGCGCCCATTCTCGGCGTGCTCGCCGGTTGTGGCGAACTTACCGATTCCTTCCATCGCACCCGTTCGAGCCCGGACGGCAAGCCGATCATCGGCTGTGTCCGCAAGACGCTCGCGGATGCCGGCCTTGAGCCGGAGCAGATCGACTACATCAACGCCCATGGCACCGCGACGCCGGAAAACGACAAGATGGAATTTTTGGCGATTTCCGCCGTGTTCGGTGAACAGGCCCTGAAAATACCGGTGTCGTCCAACAAGTCGATGGTGGGGCATACCATCTCCGCGGCCGGCGCAGTCGAAGCGATCTTTTCGCTGCTGACGCTGGAACATCAGCGGATACCACCGACCATCAACTACGAAGTGCCGGATCCGGCTATCCCGTTCGACGTGGTGCCCAACAAGGCTCGCGACGCCCGTGTGACCGCCGTGATGTCGAATTCGTTCGGCTTCGGCGGACAAAACGCCTCGCTGGTCCTGACCCGCGAGCCAATCTGATACGCCCGCTTCGCAAAAGCCG
The DNA here is from genome assembly GCA_963731915.1 of uncultured Alphaproteobacteria bacterium. GTDB lineage: Bacteria > Pseudomonadota > Alphaproteobacteria > Rhizobiales > Xanthobacteraceae > Bradyrhizobium. The sequence continues at coordinate 139,596 of CAVSXQ010000025.1, read as the reverse complement.
ATGAAACGTCTGCTCCTTCGCACCAGGGCGCGCCTTCGCGATGCCGCCAAGCCGCTCGGCAGCGCCGTGGTCGGAGGGCTGACGATCGCGATGTTGCGCGCCGCGCGCGCCTTCGATCCGGACAAGACCGCCACCTTTTTCGGCCACGCCTTGCGTTTCATCGGACGAAGGCTGCGCGAAGATCGCATCGGCCGCGAGAATTTGAAGGCAGCCTTTCCGGAAAAATCGCCGGAAGAAATCGAGAAAATACTGGCCGGCGTGTGGGACAATCTCGGCCGCATCGGCGCCGAGTTCGCCCATCTCGATCACATCTGGGATTACGACCCCGAGCATCCCGAGAGAGATAGCCGCGTCGAGTTCTCGCCGCGCACCAAGGAACTGTTCGACCAGATCAGGGATGATGGCAAACCCGCGCTGATTTTCGCCTGCCATCTCGGCAATTGGGAATTGCCGGCGCTCGCCGCGGTCGCGCATGGCCTCGATGCGGCAATCCTGTTCCGCCGGCCGAACAGCGAGGCCGCCGACCGGGCCATCGAACGCACACGCGCCATCAGCATGGGAACGCTGATCCCGGCCGGCCGAGACGCGCCGCTGCGGCTGGCGCAGGCACTGCAGGATGGCAAGCATGTCGCGATGCTGGTCGATCAGTATCTGACCAACGGCACCGAAGTCACTTTCTTCGGCCGCAAGACCACGGCCAATCCGATGCTGGCCCGGCTGCGCCGGCAGGTCGACTGCCCCATCCACGGCACGCGCATCATCCGCCTGCCCAACAACCGCTTTCGCGCCGAACTGTCCGAAGAAGTAAAGCCCGTGTTCGACGCGTCAGGACAGATCGATATTCAGGGCACGACGCAGGCGGTCACCAATGTGGTCGAAGGCTGGATCCGAGAATATCCGGAGCAATGGCTCTGGCTGCACAGGCGGTGGCGCTAGGCTAACAGCGAACTGTCCTCGCGGTGCTCCTGGCAATGACATCGGCCGTAACGCATTGCGTCACTTCCCGGTCTTCACCTTCGTCCACAACCGATTGATAATGCGCTGTGTCGCCGCATCGTGTGACTTTATGACGAACAATTTCTGCAGCATTGCATCGTCCGGGTAGATGCTCCTGTCGTTCAGGATTTTGGGGTCGATCAGCTTCTGGCTCGCAAGATTTCCGTTTGCGTAGGACAGGAAGTTGGAATTCCTCGCAGCGACGTCCGGCCGATACAGATAATTGATCAATTCGTAAGCTTCAGCGACATTCTTCGCATCGGCAGGGATCGCAAAATTGTCAAAGAACATCTGCGCTCCCTCTTTTGGGATAGCATAGCCGATCTCAATGCCTGTTTTTGCTTCAGCGGCGCGGCTGCGCGCCTGCATGACGTCGCCGGACCAGCCAACCACCAGGCAAATTTCGCCAGACGCAAGCGCTCCGAGATATTCTGACGAATGGAATTTGCGCACGCTGGGCCGAATCTTGCTGACAAGTTCGGCGGCTTTCTCCAGATCGGCCTGTTTGGTGGAGTTCGGATCGATGCCGAGATAGCTCATGGCTGCCGGCAGGATATCATCGGCAGAATCCAGCATATGAATGCCGCAGTCCCTGAACTTGGCCAGGTTCTCCGGCTTGAATACCATGTCCCAGCTATCGATCTTCGCGCCGGGCCCGAGGATCTTCTCCGCCATCTTGACGCTATAACCGATGCCGGTGGTGCCCCACATGTAGTTGGCACCGTACTTGTTGCCGGGATCGTAGTCCGCGAGTTGCTTGGTCACAAACGGCCAGGCGTTGGCAAGATTCGGCAGCTTCGACTTGTCGAGTTGCAGGAATACCTTGGCCATAATCTGCCGTTGCAGGAAATAGCCGGTGGGAACGACCACGTCGTAGCCAGACTTGCCGGCGAGCAGCCGCGTCTCCAGCGTCTCGTTGGCGTCAAAAGTGTCGTAGACCACCTTGATGCCGGTCTCCTTGGTAAAGTCCTCCAAGACGCCTGGCGCCATGTAGTTCGACCAGTTGTAGAAGTTGACCACGCGCTCCTGTGCACGGACCGGCGTCGCCAGAGACAAAAGCATCGCGGCCGTCACGGCTGTTCCGATGCGAACTAACGCGCGATCATTTCCCATGATTACCTCTTGCGGCGATGGATCGCGTCCGACAGCCGCTCCAGCGCCGTGTCCAGCGTCGCGTCTCTCTTGGAGAAGCAGAAGCGTACCACCGACGTCACCGCATCCTGTTCATAGAAAGCCGACACCGGGATTGCAGCTACCTTGTAATCGCTCACAATGCGCCAGCAAAATTCCTGATCGGTCTCGTTCAGGCCAAGCGGCGACAGGTCGACGGTGAGGAAGTAGGTACCCTGTGATTTCAGCACGGGAAAGCCGAGGCTCTCCAGCCCCTTGGTGAGACGGTCGCGGCTGCGCGCGAGATCCTTGCGCATGTCATAGAAGTATTCGGCCGGCTTGTTGAGGCCATAGGCCACGGCTGCCTGCAAATTGGGCGCCGTGGTGAAGGTCAGGAACTGGTGTACCTTTGCCGCCACCCGCAAAAGCGGCGGCGCGGCGCAGACAAACCCGATCTTCCATCCCGTCAGCGAAAAGATTTTTCCGGCGCTACCGACCTTGATGGTGCGGTCGCGCATGCCTGGAATTGTGATCAGCGGAATATGCTCGCGGCCGTCGAAGACGACATGCTCCCAGACCTCGTCGCAGATCGCGACGGTGTCGAACTCCTGGCAGAACCGCGCCAGCAATTCGAGATCCTCGCGCGGATAGACCACGGCCGCCGGATTGAGCGGATTGTTGAACAGCACCGCCTTGGTCTTGTGGTTGAAGGCGCTCTTCAGCATTTCCTCGTTCAGCCGCCAGTGCGGCGGTTCGAGCCGCAGCAGGCGCGGAATGCCGCCGGCCTGGCGGATGATCGGCAAATAGGAATCGTAGACCGGCTGGAACACGATGACTTCGTCGCCCGGCTCGACCACGGCCAGGATCGCCGAGGTCAGCGCCTCGGTCCCGCCGGAGGTCACCATGACCTCGGTCATCGGATCGAGGTTCAGGCCGTGCCAGCGGCCGTAATGCGCGGCGATCGACTGGCGTAATTCCGGAATCCCCATCATCGAGGGGTATTGATTGTAGCCGTTCACCGACGCTTCGGCGGCTGCTTTCCGGATATCCTCCGGTCCGGGATCGTCAGGAAAACCCTGGCCGAGATTGATGGCGTTGTTGTCGCGCGCGGCTTGCGACATCGCCTCGAAGATGGTGACGGGAAGGTCCGCAAAGACCTTGTTCATGGAGGTCATGGAAGGATCAGCCGCCCGTCTTGGTCGGCAGTCCCGCGGCCTTCCACCCAATGATGCCGCCAGCGAGATGCTTGTCGAAGGGAAGTCCCGCAGCCTGCGCCGCCAGCGAGGCCGTCACCGAACGTTTGCCCGAACGGCAGGCGAACACCACATGCTTGCCCTGCGGATCGGGAAGCGCCGCGGGATCGAAGGTCGAGAGCGGCGCAATCACGCCGGAGGGATAGGCCTCCACCACGACCTCGTTCGGCTCGCGCACGTCGACCAGGAGGTAACGCCCCTCCTCAATTCCCTTCGACACTTCCTGCGGTGTCAAATCCTGTACCTGATGTTCCGCCACGCCAAAATCCTCCCAGCGATCCATAAGAGGGCGCCGGTCGGGCACCCGCCTGTTGGGCGCCAACCTCGCCCCTCGCGAGAGGAAAATCAAGCACCGCAAAGGGTTTAAAAGAGGTCCTGAATCTAGATCGTGACCTGCGTTCCGACTTCGACAACACGCCCGGTCGGAATCTGGAAATAGTCGGTGGCATCGTTGGCGGACCGGCTCATCGCAATGAACAGATGATCCTGCCATTGCGGCATCCCCGACTGTGCGGAGGGCTTTAGGGAGCGGCGCGACACGAAGAACGACGTCGCCATGATGTCGAACTGCCAGCCGAGTTTTCGGGCGATGACCAGCGCTTTCGGCACGTTTGGCGATTCCATGAAACCGAAGCGCAGCCGCACGGTCGAAAACTTGTCGCTGATGCTTTCCATCTTCACTCGATCGGCCAGATCCACGCGCGGCGTCTCTGCGGTCTCGATGGTGAGGATCACATTTTGCTCGTGCAGCACCTTGTTGTGCTTGAGATTGTGCAGCAGCGCCGTCGGCACGAAACTGGGGTCGCTGGTCAGGAAAACCGCAGTGCCTTTGACGATGTGAGGCGGACGCTTTTCCAGGCTCTTGATCAGGTCGGCAAGCGGCACCTCGATCCGGCGGGTCTTCGCCACCAGGATCCCCGCGCCTCGCCGCCAGGTCCAGATCAACATCGCCATGATGACGCCGAACAACAGCGGCACCCATGCACCCTCAAGCAATTTCAGAAGATTGGCAGCGAAGAAAGTCATGTCGACGACCACGAACGGCACGATCAGCGCCGCCGCGGTAGCTGCTTTCCAGTTCCACAATTTCCAGATCACCACAAAGCCCATGATGCCATCGACGACCATGGTAGTGGAGACGGCGATGCCATAAGCCGAGGCTAGCCCACTCGAAGTACGGAACAACAGCACCAGCAGAAGGACGCCGATCAACAGCAGCCGGTTGACGCGCGGCAGATAGATCTGCCCGGCATGCGTCTCCGAGGTGTAGCGAACCTCGAAGCGCGGTAGCAACCCAAGCTGCACCGCCTGGCGAACCAGCGAAAAGGCGCCGGTGATCACGGCCTGGCTCGCGATCACGGTCGCGGCCGTCGCCAGCACCACCAGAGGCAACAGCAGGATCTCGGGTGCCATCCGGTAGAACGAGCTTTCGATCGCCGCCGGATTTGAAAGCACCAGCGCGCCCTGCCCGAAATAGTTGATCAGCAGCGCCGGCAGCACGAAGCAGAACCACCCGTACTGGATCGGCTTGCGTCCGAAATGACCGAGATCGGCATAAAGCGCTTCGCCGCCGGTGACCGCGAGGAACACCGCGCCCAGCGTCACCATCCCGATGGTGCCGTGCGTGAGCAGGAATTCGATGCCGTACCAGGGGTTGATCGCCGCCAAGACCGATGGATCGTCGCTGATATGGTAGAGCCCCAGCGTCGCAATGGTCGCGAACCAGACCACCATGACGGGCCCGAAGGCGGAGGCGACCCGTGCGGTGCCGCTGCTCTGCACCGAGAACAGCACGACGAGGATGAACACCGTCACCGGCACCACATAGTGCTCGAGCGCAGGTGCGGCGATCTTCAGGCCTTCGACCGCCGACAACACCGATATCGCCGGCGTGATCATGGAGTCGCCGATGAACATCGACGCACCGACCACGCCCAGCGCCGTCAGCAACAAGCTTCGGCGGCCGAGCGCACGCTGGCCGAGCGCCATCAAGGACAGCGTACCGCCCTCGCCATTGTTGTCGGCACGCAGCAGCAGCAGCACATATTTGGCGGTAACGACGGTGAACAGCGCCCAAAGAATCAGCGAGAGCACGCCCAGCACGATGGCGCGCGTCGGCGGGTGGCCATGGCCGGCGGCGCCGGCAACCGCTTCGCGAAATGCATAGAGCGGCGATGTGCCGATATCGCCGAACACGACACCGATGCTGCCGAGCATCAGGCCCCAAAAGCCCGTGTGAACCGATCCCTCTTGGGTTTCGGTGGATGTGACGCTCGCAGTCATGACGCTTGAAAACGCCCTATCTGATGTTTCGATCCGCCGCAGATCGGCGTCGCATGAGAGCCGTCAACGGATGCGACCATAGCACGCCCGGCGCGGGACGTGCGTCATAGCAACTTCGTCACGCCACGCAACAGGCGTTGCGGTATTATGGTATTGCCGTGAATCAGGGTCGCAAATCCGGCGGGACCGGTGGATCCTCGCGCATCAAGGTAATGGTGACGCGACGGTTGGCCGGAAGCGATGGATCGTCGGGAAACAGCGGCTGGCTGTCGGCCTTGCCCGAAACGGCAAAGACATGTGACGGCGGCAGCCCTTCGCGTTCGAGGATCTGGCGCACCGCATTGGCACGATCGGCGGACAGGTCGAACGCGCCGTACTCGCTTCGCGATGGCAGGAAGCCTGCCGCGGTATGACCGACGATCGACACCCGCAGCGGCGTCGCCTTCAGGGGCGCCGCGAGTTTTGCGATCAGCCGCCGTGTCCGATCGTAGGGTACCTTGGAGCCGTCGGCGAACATCGAGCGGCCATCCTGGTCGACGATTTCGAGGTTAAGGCCCTGGCTGGTTTCCTCGAACATGATGTGTTTCGAGATTTCGGTCAGTTCCGGCATGTCCTGCAGCGCCTGCCGCAACGAGGCCGAGGCGAGCGCGAATTCGCGATCGATCTTCAGTTTCGCTCCAGCGACCCGGCTGCGCTGCTTCTCGTCCGGGGTCGGCGTGTTGGAGGCCTCCTCCGGCGGGATATGCGCGGTGTTCTTCAGCTTCGGGCGGGTTGGAATTCCATCGGATTCGATGACGCCGGAATAGCGCGCCTCGGTCTGCACGCCGAACGCTTCGCGCATCGAGCCCGCGACGATCTTCAACTTTGTCTGGTCCTGATTGGAAAACGCAACCAGCATCACGAAAAACGCCAGCAGCAGCGCCATCAGATCCGCAAAGGTCACGAACCAGCCGTGCCCGCCGTGACCCTCTTCGCGTTTCTTCTTGGCCATGACCTATACCCGCGCCCCGTCCGCTGCCGCGATCATGCCGGCACCGGTTCGCCTTCCTCGTCGCGGTGCTTCTCCGGCAGGTACGCCAGCAACATCTCCCGCACCAGCGCCGGGCTCTTGAAATCACGGATCATCAGGATGCCGTCGATGATCAGGGTCCGGTTGGTCTCCTCGTCGATCAGCTTGCCATGGAGTTTGTCGGCAATCGGCAAGCAGATCAGGTTGGCGACAACGGCGCCGTAAAGCGTCGCCAGCAGCGCCACCGCCATGAAGGGGCCGAGCTTGGCGGGGTCCGACATGTTGGAGAACATCTGCACCATGCCAAGCAGGGTGCCGATCATGCCGAACGCCGGCGCGCAATCGCCGATCGCACGATAGATCTTGGAACCCTCATTGAGGTGCAGCAGGAAGTTATCGCGGTCGCGCTCCATATTGTCGCGGATGAACTCGAGATCGTAGCCGTCGGCGACGTAGCGAATCCCCTTGGCGAGAAACGGTTCGTTGGTTTCGACCTTTTCAAGTCCGACCGGCCCCTGCTTGCGGGCAATTTCGGCGATACGCGCCAGCTCGTCGACGAGATCGCGGGCGGACAGGCTGCTCAGCGTGAACGCGAACTTCGCACCCAGCGGCAGGCCGTGCAGCATCGCGGACAGGGGAAAGCGGATCAGCGTGGCGGCAAACGAGCCGCCAAAGATGATGATGACGGCATGGATGTCGTAGAACATCCGGAAATCGCCGCCCATCAGGATCAGCGTACACACGACAATGGCGCCCGCGATCAGGCCGAGCAGTGTGGCGATATCCATTGTCAACTCCACGCGTACGCAACAGCCGCCCGTCCTGGACGGCCCGCGGCCCAACGCGGGCCGCGTGGAGCGACCCTACGTCTTGCGCCATTAAAGACGCGTAAAGGTTAAGCGGTTTTGGGCCCGGACTTTGCCGGACAAATGGCACGGGGCTGCCGATCGCAACCTTCTGCTAACCATAATTGTGGCTGCGATCGTGCCAGCCGGCCGCGTGCGTCCTATTCCGGCTTGATCCCCGCGGCCTTCATGATCGGCAGCAGCCGCTTTTCCTCGGATATCGCGGAATGCCTTGATCTCTGCCTGCGAGGTCGGCCAGGTGCTCGCGCCGAGGTCGCCGTACCGCGTCTTCAACGTGGGATCGGCCAGCGCCTTTGTCAACGAGCGCATTCATCTGCGCCACCATCTCGGCTTGATGTTTGCGGGCCCGACCAGCGCCGTCCAAGACGTCATCGCATATCCCGGCAGCACCTCGGCCATGGCCGGCACATCCGGCAGTTCGGGAATGCGCTTCGTCGCGGTGACGGCGAGCGGCTTGATCTGCCCGGCGCGTACGCTCGGCAGCGAACCAGGCAGATTGTCGAACAGGAGATCGACCCGGCCCCCGAGCAAGTCGGTCAACGCCGGACCGGCGCCCTTGTAGGGAATGTGGACGACCTCCACGCCGGCCATGCTGTTCATCATCTCGCCCGAGAGATGCAGGGTCGTGCCGAAGCCGGCCGACGCGTAGGTGTATTTGCGGGGATCTTTCTTGCAGGCGGCAATCAGCTCCTGGATCGTCGAGAACGGGAGATCTTTCCTGCGCCGAGAGGATATTCGGCAGCTGCCACATGCCGCCGATGAAGGTGAAATCGCCGACGGGGTCATAGGGAAGTTTTGCATAGCTTCCCATCGCAAGCACGTTGCTGGCGATGCCGCCAAGTCCGACCGTGTAGCCATCCGGCGCCGATTTCGCGATCGCGTCCGCGCCCAGCACACCACCCGCCCCGCCACGGTTCTCGACGACGAATGACTGTCCGGACAGTTCGCTCATCTTCTGGCAGATAATGCGCGACAGCGTGTCGGTGGCGCCACCGGCCGGAAAACCGTTGACATAGCGCACCTGGCGGGTCGGCCAGGCCTCTTGCGCGAAAGCCGTGCTGGAGGCCAGCATCGGCGCGGCGGCTGATCCACCGAGCATGGTCAGCACGGAACGGCGGTTCACAGGCGTGAGCAGCGACATCATTTCTCTCCCGATCGGCTGTTTGTGTCTGCAGTCGGGACGTTATCCACGCCGCTTTTTCTGAATTGAAGCAGCCAATCCGGTGCGCGGTCAATGACTGGCTGGGTGACCCGATGCGGGTGCATTGCGACATCATGACCTGCGCGCCGCCGCCATCGCTGCCACGTAGGCAAACGTGATCGCCGGGCCGAGCGTAATGCCCGGGCCCGGATAGGCTCCTGCCATGATCGAATGCATGTCGTTGCCGGCTGCAAACAATCCGGGGATCGGGCCATCCCCGGCCATCACGCGCGCGTCCTGATCGGTAACAAGACCCGTGCTGGTTCCGATCTCGCCGGGGTAAAGCCTGATGGCATAGAAGGGAGGATTTTCGATCGCTCCCAGCGTCGGGTTCGGCCCGATCGCGGGGTCGCCAAGATTGCGCTCGTAGACCGTGGTGCCGCGACGAAATTCCTCGTCGAGGCCGGTTTGCGCAAACCCATTCATGCGCGCCACGCTGTCGGCGAGATTGGCGGCATCGATCTCGAGCAATTGCGCCAGCCGCTCGATGGTCGGCGCGCTGACGACGTAACCATCGTTCAGCGAACGGCGTACGCCCCATCCTCCGGGCCTGATCATCCCAAGTCCGTATTTTGTCAGAGCGCGGCGATCGGCAATGAGAAAGGCCGGGATCGAGGGACGAACCGCGTCGGCTGCGATCATTGCCTTGGCGAAGAGATTGTAGGAGGTGCTTTCGTTGAGGAACCGGCGGCCGGTCTGGTCGACAACGAAGGTTCCCGGCTTGGCACGGTCCAGAACGAAATGCGGAAACACCGCTTGCGATCCGTCCCGCCGCGTGCGGACCGAGACCGGCGCCCAGAAGGCGTGGCCATTGCCCTCCCCGCCAAGACGCGCGCCGAGGCCAAGCGCCAGCTCGATCAATCCGCCGGATCGGGTAGGAGCGCCCGGTGCGAACGAACGTGACTTTCGGAAGCAGGCGGTCGCGCAGTGCAGGATTTCCAATAAAGCCCCCGCCCGCGAGGACGACACCGGCTCGCGCTGTAATGCGCACCTCCCGGCCCTCACGTCTGACCATAACGCCTGTCACGCGTGAACGATCGCCCGTGAGCGCGAGCACTTCGGTTTCCCGCCAGATCGCCACGCCGCGCTTTTGCAGCGAGGCGAGCAAGCGGCCGATCAGCGCATTGCCCATCACCAGCCGGCTGCTCCGGCGGCCCCGCATCACATCGGCTGCATGCCGCCCCACCAGTCCTGCCGCATGACGAAATGACCGCAGGGATCGCGTGGCGTTGAGAAGATGGCCGATATCGGCGCGGTCCACCATCATGCCGCCCATCAGCGTGAACTCTTCAATGGGCGGCCGAATGAGGTCAATGTCAGCCCCGAGCTGACGCCCGTCATACGGCAAGGCTTCAAGCACGCGGCCGCATGTGGTCGCGCCTTCGCGGTCGGAGAGATAGTCCGGATGGCGTTCGAACGCGCGCAGATGGACTTCCGTGTGCCGCTCGAGCGTGGCGACGGCGATCGGTCCCATCTCAAGGAAGCGGCGCTGCATCGGCTCGTCACCCGCTGAACCGCTGCATGCGCGCAGGTAAGCGAGCGCCTGTGCCGGCGTATCCTCAGGGTTTACCCTGCGTCCGGTTTCGGTACCGGGAATCCAGAGCGAGCCCGCCGACAATGCAGTAGTACCGCCGACGAACGCCGTGTGCTCGATGACGAGAGTCTTGAGCCCTTCGATCGCGCCGAACAACGCGGCAGCGAGTCCGGCACCGCCCGCGCCCAATACGATCAGATCGAAATCTTCGTCGCTGGGGCTACCGGCATGCACGGCGAAAGTCCTCGCGAAGCGGCAGGCTCCTTACCGCTATCTGTGTCCTAACTCAGCGACGACGTGGCGAGTGTGTGCTCGACGCAATTGTAGATGTGGGTTTGAAGGACCATCTTCGCCGCCTCTGCATCCCGGCGAAGCGCACAGTCGAGCAACGCCTGGTGCTGTTGCGCGGGCTCGGCGCCGCGATAACGGAAAGCGACCATCTGATATCGAAAATACTTGTCGAACACCAAGACATGCGCATCCATCAGGACCTGCGAACCGCAATTGGAAATCAGCGCCTGATGGAATTCGCCGTCGTAGCGCTTCCACTGTTCCAGTTCGCCGAGGCCCCGCTCCATCAAGCGGTCGGTGGATGCGAGCTTGTGGTGCGCGGAGACGACGCGCCCCTCCCATTCGACATCGGCGTTGGCGAACGAGGCCTGCATCGCATGCGATTCCAGCAGCAGGCGCAGTTCTGCGAGCTCCCTCAAATTATCGGCCGAAACCGGGGCGACCTCAAAACCGCGCCGTCCTTCGGCCAGCACCAGGCCATCAGCGGTCAGGCGGCTGAGAATCTCGCGCAGCGTGCTGACGCTGACGCCATAGCTTTCCTTCAGACCATCGAGCTTCAGCTTCTGACCCGGGCTTGAGCCGGCCGAACACGATGTCCGCACGAATCCGGCGATAGCCGTCATCGCCGACGGCTTCGTTCTCATCCGCTCGTTCGATCAAGGACATGCAAAATCACACCAAGGCCGCCCGGCCGAATGAGCTAGGCGGATTCAATTCGAATTTTATCATATAATCTGAGAATCACATGATAAAATCTATATCCTCATACTTATATTGATTTATCATTGGTGCCGCTGGCTGGCTTCGGTGCGGCGGCGGGCCCCGGGGGCGAACGATCCGCGGGGCCATCTGCATGACACCGGTCCCCCCAACAGCTTCGGGATTCAGAAATTTGCCGAATGATTTGGCGGATAACTATCGAGAGAACGACATGCGCATCATGATCCTCAACGGACCGAACTTGAACATGCTCGGCATCCGCGAGCCGCACATCTATGGCTCGACCACGCTCGATGCGATCAAGGCGTCGTGCGAGGAGTTTGCCGCCTTTACCGGCACGAAATTGTCGTTCCACCAGTCCAATCACGAGGGCGAGCTGGTCGATCTCATCCAGTCGGCCCGCAAGGATGCGGACGCTCTCATCATCAATCCGGCGGCGTATTCCTTCACGTCGATCGCGATGTACGACGCCCTGAAGATTTTTGAAGGCCCGATCTTCGAGGTCCACATTTCCAACATTCACGCCCGCGACGAATTGCATCGGCATTCGAAGCTCTCGGCGGCCGTGAAAGCCGTCATCGCCGGGCTCGGCCCCTACGGCTACATCGTTGCGATGCAGGCCGCGCTGCAAAATGCAGGCAAACTGCCCGCTTCGCTGCCGTCGGCCGTTCGCGTCGGCCCAAAGTAGATTGGAGACCCTTATGGAAGGTGCTGGCTATCTCGCGATCTGGAGCGATCTCGCTCCCTCGGACGAGACCGACTGGATGCACTGGATCACCCGCGAACACGCCGCGGAACGCGTCGGCGTCGACGGCTTTTTGGCCTGCCGGATTTTTCGTGCGCTGGGTACGGCGGCCAACCGCTACTTCATTCTCTACGAGCTGGAACAACCCGAGATCGTCGGCAGCCCGCAATATCTCGCGCGTCTCAACGCGCCGACCCCGTGGTCGCAGCGGACCATGCCGCGCCTGCAGAATTTTGCCCGCGGCGGCGGCCGCGTGGTGGCATCGAGCGGGATCGGCCAGGCCGGCGTGCTGGCCGTGTTGCGGCTCGACGGCAGGCCGGACTGGGATGCTGCCGCGCTCACCGCTGAACTGGCAGGTCTCGACAAGATCGCCGCAGCCCGCGTCCTGCTCACCGACCAGGCCCAGACCTCGATCGAGACCCGCGAAAAGGGCATGCGCAAGAACGACGAGTCCTTTGCAGGCCTGTTGCTGATCGAGGGCCTTGACGAAGTCGCGACCAGACACGCGCTCTGGCACCTGCGCTCGAAGTTCGAGCCCGCCGCAATCGACTCGCTGCCGCTGTATCGGCTGTTCTTCAGCCTGCCGAAGCGGCTGCTCTCCGCCTAGACGTCACGCCGACGGCAGGCCCGCGAGCTTGCGGCTGAGATCGCGCAACCGCTTGCGCGCATCCGCATCATAAGCTTGAGGATTGGCCTTCATCTCGTTCAGGCCGTTGAAGAACAGCCCGCTTTTGCCGGCGACATCGTCGCCGGCAACCAGATGCAAAATCGCCTCGCCGCCCTGCTCCACCGTCGACATCGGCGTGATGCCGCCGGCGCGCACCATCGTGGTGTTCATGTAGGTCGCCGGATGCAGCGAATTCACGGTAATGCCGCTGCCCTTCAGCTCTTCGGCGAGGTCGATGGTGAACATGATCTGCGACAGCTTGCTCTGCGCATAGGCGCGACTGCCGCTGTAGTTCTTGGTGATCATAACGTCGTCGAAATCGATCGGGTGCTGGCCGAGCGAGGCGACATTGACGATGCGCGCGGGCGCGCTTGCCTTCAGCGCCGGAAGCAGGAGATGCGCGAGCAGAAAACCGGCGAGATAGTTGACGGCAAAGCGCAACTCGTGGCCGTCCCGGCTGGTCTGCCGCGCCGGTCCCTCGTTTTGCGAGCCGATGCCGGCGTTGCTGACGAAGACGTCGATCCGCCGGTGGTCGGCCAGCACGGCGCCCGCGAGATCCCGCACGTCCGCAAGCGAGGACAGATCGGCCTGATAGAAATCGGGCTCGCTGCTTCCCGCCCGCTTGATCTCGTCGGACAGGCTCTTGGCCCGCGCCAGGTCGCGGCCATGGATCAAGACCTTTGCACCTTGCGCGGCAAGTCTTGCGGCGATGTGCCGGCCGACGCCGTCGGTCGAGCCGGTGATGAAGACCGTCTTGCCCGTCATGTCCATCGCAACAGCCTCTCAGGCTGATATCACTGCGCCTGCGCGCCGATGCCGGAAGATTTGATGATCGGCCACCACTTGTCGATCTCCGTCTTCTGGAATGCGGCAAGACCTTCCGGCGTCTGCTGCGCGCGCGGCGCGACGTCGAGGCCGAGGTCGGAAAATCGTTTCTGGATTGCCGGATCGGCCAGCGCTTCCACGGTGGCGGCATTGAGTTTTGCGATAATCTCCTTTGGCGTCCCCTTCGGCGCCCAGAAGCCGAACCAGCCCGACATATAAAGTCCCTTCACACCGGACTCGTCGGACGTCGGAATGTCGGCCATCGATGCCGAACGCTGCGGCGAAAGGTTTGCCAGCGCCTTGATCTTGCCGGCGCGGATTTGCGGCAGCGCCACCGCGCCCTGCACCACCAGCAGGTCGACGGTGCCGGAGACGAGATCCGTCATCGCCGGCCCCGCGCCGCGATACGGAATGAACTGCACCTTCTGCTTGGTGAGATTTTCAAACAGCACGCCGGTGACATTGGCCGCCGCGTTCTGGTTGACGAAATTGATCTTGCCGGGATTTGCCTTCATCCACGTCACGAGTTCGGCCAGCGTGTTGGCCGGCAGGTCCTTCTTGGCGACCATCAGCTGCGGATTGTTCGAGACCAGCGCGATCGGCGCGAAATCCTTCTCCAGATCGTAGTCGAGCTTGTAGATGATGCTGCCGACATGGGTGTCCCACTGGCCGATGTCGAAGGTGTAGCCATCGGGCTCGGCGCGCGCGACCCGGCCGACGCCGATCGAGCCACCAGCACCGCCGACATTTTCGATCACGATCGATTGGCCGAGCGTTACCCGCATCCGTTCGGCCATGATGCGAGCGGCCGAATCGGTCGATCCGCCCGGCGGAAACGGCACCACCAGCGTAATCGGGCGCGACGGATAGGTTTGCGCCTGCGCGCCGCCGATCCCGGCAAGGACCGCGAACGCCATTAATGCAAGAAATCTCATCGCACACTCCTCCCTGTGAACCCGGGGCTTTTCGCCCTCTTGGTCAGTGAATTTCGGCCGAACGCTTCAGCGCGTCTTTCAGTTTCTCGAGCGAAAAGTCCTTGGCTCGCGCAATCTCCAAAATCGGCGTCTCGCGGCGGGCGCAGAGTTCGCAGGCGTCGGGAATCTTTGCGGCGATCTCGACGGGAATCACGATCGCGCCGTGGCTGTCGGCGTGGATCAAATCGTCGGAGCGCACGGTCATTCCGGCAACGCGCACCTCGCCGCCAAAGCTTTCGGCATGCACCCAGGCATGCGACGGGCCGATCGAGCCGGCCAGCGCCTGAAAGCCCGGCGCCCATTGCGGGATGTCGCGGATCGAGCCGTCGGTGATGACGCCGAGGCAACCCAGCGCCTTGTGCACATTGCTCTGCACCTCACCCCAGAACGCGCCATAGCCGACATCGGCGCCGTCGATGTCCTGGATCACGGTGATGCGCGGGCCAAAACCGGTGCCGACATATTCGTAATAGGCGATGCGGCGCCTTGCCTGTTCGTCGGCCGGCAAACCGGATTTCAGCACCGAGCGGATCGTCACCGTGCGCGCGTATCCCACCATCGGCGGCAGATCGGGGAACGGGCAGACCAGCGGCTTGGTGGTGTAGCCGATCAGCCGCCGCTCCGGCGCCACGATCTCCATCGCGTTGCAGATCGTCGGCGTGTCATAGCGCGCCAGCGCCTCGAGGACGGAAGCGGGCAGCGGGGCGGATTGGGTCACGGCGTTTCTCTCCTGGTTTCTTCGCGCAGTGTTTTTGAAGGCGGCCTCAGCCTATAGCCGAGATCGGGCGCGAACCCAACTCGCCTGCGGCTCATGGCAGATATTTGGGAAGACCGTGCGCGCGGTCAGTTCAGCCGGGCGGGCCGTTCGTCCGGCTCGGCTCCGGGCGCCGGCGGAAAGCCAGGCGCGGCCGGATCGGCCGGCGTCGCCTCGACGGGAGCCGCGGCCTGTGCTGCGGCGCGCTCGTGGTTGCGATAGGACCGCCAGCCCAAAGGCAGGCTCAACAGATACAGCACCGAGCCGATCGACAGGATGTGCCAGGGGTAGCCGATCAAAAGCGCGATGAAGAAGATCACCGAGACGAAAACCGGCAGCACCATTTCGGGCGGCACCCGCATCCGCACGGTCTTGCCGGAAAATACCGGGAGCCGCGACACCATCAGGAATGCGATCAGGAGCGTATAGGCCGCGGTCAGCGTCGCCGGAGGTTTCGGCATGCCGAGGAATGCGACATAGAACGGCAGCATCGCGAGGATCGCGCCCATCGGCGCCGGCACGCCGGTGAAGTAATTCGCCGCAAAGGCGGGCTTGTTCGGATCATCGATGGTGGCATTGAAGCGCGCGAGCCGCAGTCCGCCCGCGATCGCAAACACCATGGCCGCGATCCAGCCGCCGTTGCCCAGCTCCTGCAGCTGCCAGAAATAAAGCATCAGGCCCGGCGCGACGCCGAAATTGACGAAGTCGGCAAGGCTGTCGAGCTCGGCGCCGAATTTCGACTGGCCCTTGATCATGCGCGCAACGCGGCCGTCGACGCCGTCGAGGATCGCGGCGAACACGATTGCGGCGGCCGCAAGCTCCATCCGCCCTTCAATCGACAGCCGGATGGCGGTCAGGCCGGCGCAGATCGCCAGCAGCGTGATGACATTGGGCACCAGCATCCGCACCGGGATCGGACGGAACCGGCGGCGGCGCATTTCCGGAGATTTTGGATCTGACGGCATCATGGCTCGCCTCAATATAGCAAGCCCATCCCCGCTCCGCCATCGGCGCGGACCATCGGCCGCACCGCCGCGAAAATCCGCAGGCAAATGGTTAATCGGCGCGGTAGGTCCGGCCGGCGTCGCCACCCCGGAAGTCGGCCAAAACGGTCTCCCCGGCCACCGCCGTCTGGCCTTGCGAAACCAGCGCCGCGACGCCCTCGGGCAGATAGACGTCGAGCCGCGAGCCGAACCGGATCAGGCCGAACCGCTCGCCGGCGCCGATCGATTGCCCCTCACGCACGAATGAGACAATCCGCCGCGCCACGAGCCCTGCGATCTGCACCACGCCGATCCGTCCCTGCGGCGTCGAGATCACCAGCGAGTTGCGCTCATTGTCCTCGCTCGCCTTGTCGAGCTCGGCGTTGATGAAGGCGCCCGGCCGGTAGACGATCCGATCGATGCGGCCGGTGACGGGGCTGCGGTTCACATGGCAATTGAACACGCTCATGAAGATCGAAACCCGCGTCAGCGGCTTGTCGCCGAGCCCGAGTTCGGCCGGCGGCAGCACCTGCGTGATCATCGAGATGCGGCCGTCGGCCGGCGCCACCACGATGCCTTCGCGCACCGGCGTCACCCGCACGGGATCGCGGAAGAACAGCGCGCACCAGACCGTCAGCACGGTGCCGATCCAGCCCAGCGGCGTCCAGATCCAGAACAGGATCAGGCTTGCCAGCGCAAAACCGCCGATGAACGGATAGCCCTCGGGGTGGATCGGCGGGATTTGCGCGCGGACGGAATTGGCGATGGACATCGATTTCCCTGCTGATGTTTCCCTCCCGGCCGAGAGAGAGCGTTGAAACTATTCCGCCGCGGCCGGCGTGATCCGTTCGACGTCGGCCGGCGCGGCCGGCTCGTCATTGACCGGCGGCGGCTCGCGATTCGGCGCTTCGTTGTCGTCGCCGATTTCAGCCAGTTTTTCGCGCGCCGCTTCGGCTTCGCGCTGCCGGTTCCACATACTGGCATAAAGTCCGCCGGAAGCCAAAAGCTGCGCATGGGTACCGCGCTCGGCGATCCTGCCCTGATCGAGCACGATGATCTCGTCGGCGGCAACGATGGTCGAGAGCCGGTGCGCAATCACCAGCGAAGTGCGGTTGCGCGAGACCCGCTCCAGCGCCTCCTGGATTTCATGCTCGGTGTGGCTGTCGAGCGCGGAAGTCGCCTCGTCCAGCACCAGGATCGGCGGCCCCTTCAGCACCGTGCGCGCGATTGCGACGCGCTGCTTCTCGCCGCCGGACAGTTTCAGGCCGCGCTCGCCGACCTGGGTCTCATACCCCTTCGGCGACGCCTTGATGAAACTGTCGATCTGCGCGAGTTGCGCCGCCTCTTCCACCTCGGCGTCGCTGGCGTCCCAGCGGCCGTAGCGGATGTTGTAGCGGATGGTGTCGTTGAACAGCACGGTGTCCTGCGGCACCATGCCGATCGAGGCGCGCAGCGAGGACTGCGTGACGCTCCTGATATCCTGCCCGTCGATCAGGATCTTGCCGCTGGAGACATCATAAAGCCGGAACAGCAATCGCGAGATCGTCGACTTGCCCGCGCCCGACGGCCCCACGATCGCAACCGTCTTGCCGGCCGGTACCTCGAACGTCAGGCCTTTGAGGATCTGACGGTCCGGATCATAGGAAAAGCGCACGTCGTCGAAACGCACATTGCCCGACGTCACCACCAGCGGCGTCGCGCCGGGAACATCCTTGATCTCGGCGGGCCGCGCCAGCACGTTGAACATCTTTTCGATGTCGATGATGGCCTGCTTGATCTCGCGATAGACCATGCCCATGAAATTCAGGGGCACGTAGAGCTGGATCATCATGGCGTTGACCATGACGAAATCGCCGACCGTGTTGGTGCCGTTGCGCACGCCGATCGCGCACATCAGCATGGTGGCGGTGAGGCCCGCGGTGAACAACACGGCCTGGCCTGCGTTGAGCACGGCAAGTGAGGTATAGGTTTTGACGCTGTTGCGTTCATAGCGCTCCATCGAGCGGTCGTAGCGCGACGCCTCGCGTTCCTCGGCGCTGAAATACTTTACCGTCTCGTAGTTGAGCAGCGAGTCGATCGCCTTGGTATTCGCTTCCGTGTCGGAATCGTTCATCTTGCGGCGGATCTCGATCCGCCATTCGGTCGCGACATAGGTGTAGTACATGAACACCACGACCATGATCAGGGTCACCAGCACATAGCGCCAGTCGAACTGCCACAGCAGCACACCCATCAACAGCGCCACCTCGACGACGATGGGGACGAGTTGCAGGATCACCATCCGCACGATCACCTCGATGCCGGTGCGGCCGCGCTCCAGCACCCGCGTCAACCCGCCGGTCTTGCGCTCGAGATGGAAGCGCAGCGACAGCTCATGCATGTGGACGAAGGTGAGATAGGCGAGCTTGCGCACCGCATGCATGGCGACGCGGGCAAAGATGCCGTCGCGCCATTGCGTCAACACCGCCATCAGCACCCGCACCGCGCCGTAACTGACGGTCATCAGCAACGGCGATGCGATCAGCCACAGCGTCCAGTTCGAAGCTTCCACCGGCGCGGTGTTGGCGCCGGTCAGCGCATCGATCGCCCATTTGAAGGTGAAGGGCACCGACAGCGTCGCGAGCTTTGCGACCAGCAGCAGCACCACCGACCATACCACGCGCATCTTGAGATCGGCGCGGTCGCCCGGCCAGATGTACGGCCACAGATGCACCAACGTCCCGATCAGGGTCGCCTGTTCAGGGGAAGTGGACGTAATGGGCGGCTCGTCGTGGGCGCCCGCGGGTGAATCGGTCAGCGCCATCTTGCTGCGTTCCCTTGGCAAGACGGCGCGGGATCCACGGTGACGTGAGTTTCGGTCGATCGCATTATGCCTGTCATATAGGCGATTTGGCCGCTTCGTACAGCCGGGAAAGGACGATTCTTTCCCGAATTTCAGGTATTTGCAGGCTTATTCTGCTGTGCCTGCAAATCCTGTAACCTTGACGCTATCCACGCTGCAGTGCCACATGCGCGATATGAACAATATCAAGACTGTTTGTGTCTATTGCGGCTCCGGCCCGGGCACAAATCCACGCTTTGTCGAGGCGGCGATCGCGCTCGGCAAGAACTTCGCTGAAAACAATATCCGTCTGGTCTATGGCGGCGGCTCGGTCGGGCTGATGGGCGCGGTTGCCAAATCCGTGCTGGAGCATGGCGGCGCCGTCACCGGCATCATTCCGGAATTTCTGCGCTCGCGCGAGAATGCGCTGACGCGGGTGCAGGAGATGATCGTCACCCCCGACATGCACGAGCGCAAGCGGCTGATGTTCGAGCGCTCCGACGCCTTCGTGGCGCTGCCCGGCGGCGTCGGCACGCTGGAGGAACTGGTCGAAATGCTGACCTGGCAGCAGCTCGGCCGTCACACCAAGCCGATCCTGCTCGCCAATATCGATGGCTTCTGGGAGCCGCTGCTCGCCTTGCTCGCGCATATGCGCAGCGCCCAGTTCATCCGGCCCAATCTCGAAGTCGATATTTTCAAGGCCGAGCGCGTCGAGGACATCTTGCCCCGCCTGCGCGCCGCCGCCGCTCGGACGGCGGCAAGCAGCAAGGAGCTCGCGCCGGAAGTAGCGCGGCGGCTGTAGTCACTCGCTCGGAAACGTGACGGCCTCGATCCGGTTGCCGTCGGGATCGACGACAAACGCCGCGTAATATTTCACACGGTCATGCGGGCGAATGCCCGGCGGACCGTCGGAGCGGCCGCCGGCTGCGATGCTGCTGCATGAAACGCATCGACCTCGCCGGTCGATCTGGCGCGCAGGCAAATGTGCACCCCGCTGCCCTCCTCAACCGGCGCCATGTCAGCGCGCAAATTGATCCAGAATTCCGAATAGCTCTTGCCGAAGCCGATCGTGGCCGGTCGCGTCACCAGCCGCGCCAGGCCGAGCGTCGCCAGCGTCGCCTCATAGAAGCGCGCGGAGCGTTCGAGGTCGCGCACGGCGACGGAGATGTGGTCGATCATTCTGCTCCCCGGTGAATTATGACAATTATGACAGTCGCGACGGCCGATAATTTATGACACAAATAATACAGTCACGCGTCGGTTCGAATAAATTTTGGAGCGGTTGATGAGTTTGGAATGGCAGGCGCGGTCGGGTTCCCTGGCCTGGTCGAACCCCGTCGCCTGGTGGTGGGGTCTGCTGACCCTGGTCAGCGCCGTCAATATTGCGGTCTGGTTCGTGCTGTATCGCTGGCTGCTCGAACAGCCGGCCGGCGGTCTCGCCAGCCAGTCCGGCATCGAGCTCATGCTGCTGTTGTGTGCGGGCTATGTGTTCGGCTGCGCCTTCCGCTCGTTCCTGCCGCGGGCTGACGTTCAGCGCATCTGCCTGTTCGATACCTGGCTGTCGAGCGTGATGGTCGGCCGGACGGTAGCGACCGTGGCCGAAGTCTGCTTCGCGGTGCAGTGGGCGATCATCCTCTACCAGCTCGGCACCATGACGGGCGCGGACACCGTCACGAACATCGCGTGGGTGATCGTGCCGCTGATCCTCATCGCCGAATGCTTTTCATGGTATGCGGTGCTGACCACCCATTATCTCTACAACGCCATCGAGAATTCGATCTGGGCCGTCGTCTTCTTCCTGATCGGGGTCGCGCTTTGCCGGCTGCTGCCGGAATTCAACGGACCGGTTCGCGTGGTCTTCGCCATCGCGATCACGGGAATCCTGTGCTTTCTCGCGTTCCTCATGACCGTCGACGTGCCGATGTATCTGAGCCGGTGGCGGGCCGAGGTTGGCGATGGCAGCAAGCTGCTCAGACCGCTTGAGGGTCTGCGCGACGTGAGCAGGCGCTGGGTGGTGACGCGCGACCTTGCCGAGTGGAAGGACGAAATCCCCTGGATGTCGCTGTATTTCAGTGCGGCGGTGTGGTCGAGCCTGGCGCTGTGCGTCTGCTATTCGCTTGGGGATCACCTGCCGCGCTATCGGACGCAAGCGACGACCGCGATCTCGTCGCCGGCCGCGCCGGCGGCGTCAGCCCATCACGCCGGCGCGCCTGACTTGACCAGCTTGTAGACCACCGAATCCATCAGCGCCTGGAACGAGGCGTCGATGATGTTGGGCGAGACGCCGATGGTGGTCCAGCTCTCTCCGGCCTCGTCCTCGCTCTCGATCAACACGCGCGTCACCGCTTCAGTGCCGCCATTGAGGATACGCACGCGGTAGTCGATCAGTTTTAGCCCCTCGATGTACTTCTGGTATTTTCCGAGGTCCTTGCGCAAGGCGACGTCGAGCGCGTTGACCGGGCCGTTGCCTTCGGCGGCCGAGATCAGGTGCTCACCGGCGACATCGACCTTTACCACCGCAAGCGCCACCGTGATACGCTGGCCGTTGGCGTTGTAGCGCTGCTCGACATTGACGTCGAACTGCTCGACCCGAAAATATTCCGGCACGCGGCCGAGCGTGCGCCGCGCCAGCAATTCAAAAGACGCGCTGGCCAACTCGTAGGCGTAACCCGCAGCCTCACGTTCCTTCAATTCCTCGACGAGGCGCGCGAGCTTTGGATCGCTCTTCTCGTAGGGGATGCCGGCACGGTCGAGTTCAGCCATGACATTGGAGCGGCCTGCCTGGTCGGACACCAGCACCTTGCGGTGGTTGCCGACCGCCTCTGGCGCAACATGCTCGTAGGTCTGCGGGTCCTTCATCACGGCTGAAGCATGAATGCCTGTTTTGGTGACGAAGGCGCTTTCGCCGACATAAGGCGCATGGCGGTTCGGCGCCCGGTTGAGCATGTCATCGAGCGTGCGCGAGGCCTTCATCAGGCCGGCCATCTTTTCCGGCGTGACGCCGATCTCGAAGGCGTCGGAAAATTCCTGCTTCAGGCGCAACGTCGGGATCAGCGAGCAGAGATTGGCGTTGCCGCAGCGTTCGCCGAGGCCGTTCAATGTGCCCTGGATCTGCCGCGCGCCCGCGCGCACCGCGGCGAGCGAATTGGCTACCGCCTGCTCGGTGTCGTTATGGGCGTGAATGCCGACATTGCCGCCGGGGATGTGCTTGACGACTTCGCCGACGATAGCTTCGACTTCGTGTGGCATGGTGCCGCCATTGGTGTCGCAAAGCACCACCCAGCGCGCGCCGGACTCGTAAGCCGCCTTTGCACAGGCCAGCGCGAACTCGGCATTCTCCTTGTAACCGTCGAAGAAATGCTCGCAGTCGAGCATCACTTCGCGGCCGGCAGCCTTCGCGGCCTTCACGCTGTCACGGATCGAGGCGAGGTTTTCCTCGTTGGTAGTTTCCAGTGCCACGCGCACCTGATAGGCGGAAGATTTGGCGACAAAGCAGATCGCATCGGCCTTGGCTTCGATCAACGCCGCCAGCCCGGGATCATTCGACGCCGAGCGGCCGGCGCGGCGCGTCATGCCGAACGCCGTGAAGCGCGCGTGCTCTAACTTCGGCCTCTCGGCGAAGAATTCGGTGTCGGTGGGGTTCGCGCCGGGATAGCCGCCCTCGACATAATCGATGCCGAGCCCATCCAGCATGTGCGCGATGATCTGCTTGTCATGCAGCGTGAAATCGACGCCGTTGGTCTGCGCGCCGTCGCGCAGCGTGGTGTCGAACAGATAAAGGCGTTCGCGGCTCATTGCGGGGCTCCCGGCGCGGCATCGCGCAAGCGCCTTCTGCATCGTGGTGTTGGCGAGCCATTCGCCGTTGACGGTCACGGTATTGCGCTGGGTTGCGACATAGCCGCGCTTCTTGAAGAAATCCAAAGCGGTGTCGCTGGCATCGACGGTGAGACTTTTGGCACCGCGGGCACCGGCCAGTTTTTCCAGCGCGTCGCACAGCATCGCACCGACGCCCTGCCCGGCCAAGCTCGGATGCACATAGAGCATCTCGATATGATCGGGCCCCTTCAGCGAGGCAAAACCCACTGGAGAATTCTGCAGCGTCGCGATCAGCGTCAGTTCGCCCGCAAGCTTGTTGCCAAATCCTTCTTCGTCCTCGGCCGCCGCCGCCCAGGCTTCTTGCTGTGCCTCGGTGTAGTCGTCGCCCGTCAGTTCCTCGATCGCGGCGGCAAAGATCGCCGCCAGCAACGGCGTATCCGCCGCCAAAAACGGTCTCAGTGCAGGTTTGGGCAGCGACTGTGCCATACCGTCAAAACACTTCGATCAGCAGTTTCAGGGCGAGCAGCAGCGCAGCCGCGATCACGGCCCATTTGATGAAGATGTAATAGCGCCAGTGCTTTGGGAAAGGCGTATCGGGTTTTGTCATCGCGCGATCTCCCAGGTTGTACCGTCCTTGGAATCCTTGATAACGACGCCCATCGCGGCAAGTTCATCACGGATGCGGTCGGATTCCCCAAAATCCTTTCGCGCGCGCGCAGCCGTGCGGTTCGAGATCAGGGCATCGATCTGCTTCGCATCGATGCCGCTGGCCTGCTGCTTGCGACCCTTCCATTCGGCAGCGCTTTCGGACAGGAAGCCGAGGAACCGCAAGGAGGCGGCGAACGCGCCGCGATCCTGTTCGTTCGCGGAAGCAGCGCTCCGCAGTCCGTGCAGCGATGCGATCGTCTGCGCGGTGTTGAGATCGTCCGACAGGGCCTCGAGCACTGCGTTCGCAGGCTGCCCGCCCTTCGCGTCAGCCGCGATCTCGTACCAGTCGTCGAGCGTCTTCGCGCTCTCTTCAGAACTCTTCAGCGTCCAGTCGATCGGCGAGCGATAATGGGTCTTCAGCATGTTCAGGCGCAGCACTTCGCCCGGCCAGTCCGCCAGCAGATCGCGGATCGTGATGAAGTTGCCGAGCGACTTCGACATCTTCTCGCTTTCGACCTGCAGAAAACCGTTGTGCATCCAGACGTTCGCCATGCCTGCTTCGTGGAAAGCGCAGCAGGTCTGCGCGAGTTCGTTCTCGTGATGCGGAAACACCAGGTCGATGCCGCCGCCATGAATGTCGAACCGCTCGCCGAGATGCTTCCACGCCATCGCCGAGCATTCGATGTGCCAGCCCGGACGGCCGGGCGCCGATATGCCCGAAGGCGACGGCCAGGACGGCTCGCCGGGTTTCGACGGCTTCCACAGCACAAAGTCGGTGACGTCGCGCTTGTAGGGCGCGACATCGACGCGGGCGCCCGCGATCATCTCGTCGAGCGAGCGGTTGGCGAGCGCGCCGTAGCGCGGCAGCACCGCATTGGCCGCGTTCATCGCCTGCGGCGAAAACAGCACGTGATCTTCCGCAACATAGGCAAAGCCGCCGGCGACAAGCTTTTCGATGAGCGCGCGCATCTCGGGAATATGTTCGGTCGCGCGCGGCTCGACCGTCGGCCGCAGGCTACCAAGTGCATCGACGTCGTCGTGAAATTGCTTTTCGGTCAGCTCGGTGACCTTGCGGATCGCCTCGTTCAGCGGCAGGCCGGGAAAATCGCGCGCGGCACGGTCGTTGATCTTGTCGTCGACGTCGGTGATGTTGCGGACGTACTTCACATGGGCATCGCCATAGAGATGCCGCAGCAGGCGAAACAGCACGTCGAACACGATGACGGGGCGCGCGTTGCCGATATGGGCAAAATCGTAGACCGTCGGTCCGCAGACATACATGCGCACGTTTGCGGGATCGAGCGGCGCGAAACGGCCGCTTCTCCTTCGTCAACGTATCGTACAGGCGCAGTTGCATGGATATCCCGTCGGTTGCCTGCCGGCCGGGCGTCCAGTGATCTCGTGTGAGAAAAGACGGCCTCAGCCAGCGAATCGCTAGCTAATAATCTCGCGGCAAATGCTGCAGATGGCGAGGAAGCCGTTCATGGTTCCACCATGCGGCAGCCAAGGCCGCGCCGTCAAGGGCGGAACGGCCCGTTTTTGGCCACTTTCGGCCCGCAAACGCCGCCGCGCGGCACAAGGCCCATGGTTAATCATTCTTAACCTTTCGGGACTATCTCTGCGCCTGCGGTTCCCTCTACTCACGGTGCAGCATGCGATCCCTCTCCGCGCTCTTGACCTGTGCCTGCGTCCTCGCCGCGTCGGCGGCATTTGCC
The DNA here is from genome assembly GCA_963731915.1 of uncultured Alphaproteobacteria bacterium. Classification (GTDB taxonomy): domain Bacteria; phylum Pseudomonadota; class Alphaproteobacteria; order Rhizobiales; family Xanthobacteraceae; genus Bradyrhizobium. The sequence continues at coordinate 114,385 of CAVSXQ010000025.1, read as the reverse complement.
GACACCAAGGTGTTCATCATCGCCAACCAGGCCGACGGCTATGGCGTCGACCAGTGCCTCGCCAAGGGCGACAAATGCGGCGCCCATGCCGCGCGCGCCTATTGCCAGTCGCGCGATTTCGCGCAGGCGACCTCTTTCCGCCGCGTCGATCCCGATGAAATCACCGGCTCGGTTCCGAAGGCGGGCACTGAGCGATGCGGTCCCACCGGCTGTAACGAATACGTGGCCATCACCTGCCAGCGCTGAAATCGGTTGATTTCAAAGGGGATTACGGCCTCCCCGCCTTACCTGCGCCCCTAAAACGACGTGACGATGCCCCGAGAAGCGGGTAGGAAAGCCGCCTTGGCCGCGCCTTGCCGCGTTGGCCCGCGTTTTCGGCCTTGAGCGCCGGCTCGCGAAATCGTTTTAATGGCTGGATATGCTGCAAACGCTGATGACTTCCTCTTCCCGGTGGATCCTTGCCTGCGCCGTGCTGATCGGCAGCGCCGCGTTCGGCACGGACGGCTTTGCCCAGATGCAGCCCGGCGCCGCGCCGCTACTCGCCCGCGCCGCAGCAGCAGGCCGCCCCCACTGGTAATCCGATGTGCCAGCGGCTGGAAGCGCAGCTTGCCACCATCGATCGCGGCACCGGCAGCGGCGACCCCGCCAAGGACGAGCAGATCCGCCGCTATCAGGAAGCGCAGATGCAGCAGCAGGCGCAGCTCGATCGCGTCACCTCGCAAGCCAAGCGCATGGGCTGCGACAGCTCCGGCTTCTTCTCGCTGTTCAACCAGCAATCGGCGCAATGCGGTCCGGTCAACAACCAGATCCAGCAGATGCGCGGCAATCTCGACCAGATCACCACCAGCCTCGAGCGGCTGCGCAGCGGCGGGCTCGGCGGCGCCGACCGCGAGAACCAGCGGCGCTCGGTGATGACGGCGCTGGCGCAAAACAATTGCGGCCCGCAATATGCCGCGGCCGCGCGCGAACAAAGCCAGGGCCCCGGCGGCTTCCTCGGCGGTCTGTTCGGCAACAATACCATCGCGCCACCCGGCGGCGATCTTGGGCCTGCCGCCGGAACGTTCCGCACCGTCTGCGTGCGCACCTGCGACGGCGCCTACTTCCCGGTCTCGTTCGCCACGGTCCCGGCGCGTTTTCCCGACGACGACAAGACCTGCAAGCAGCTCTGCCCGGCCGCGGAGGCCACGCTCTTCACCTACCGCAATCCGGGCGAGGACATGAACCAGGCGGTGTCGATCAGCGGCCAGCCCTATTCCACCCTCCCGAACGCGTTCAAATTCCGCAGCGAGTTCAATCCGTCCTGCTCCTGCAAGGCGGCCGGCCAGACCTGGTCCGACGCGCTGAAATCGGTCGACGACAAGGATGCCGTCGCGCAGCAGGGTGACATCATCGTCACCGAAGAGAGCGCCAAGAAGATGCAGCAGCAGAAAATGCAGTCGCAGACCAAGGGCGCGCCCACCGCGGGCAAGAAAGGCGCCCGGCCACGACCGCGAGCACGCCGCCCGCCGATGCGCCGCCAGCTGCACCGCCGGCCGATGCGGCTGCAAAGGACAAACCGATCCGTTCGGTCGGTCCGACTTTCCTGCCGAACAATCCGACGACCACGCGGTAATCGTCAGCCCTCGAACGCTTCCGCCGACACCTTGCCGGCGCGTGTCACCAGCGCCTCGTCGGGCTTCGGCATCGGCTTTCCCGTGTCGCGAAAGCGGTTGGTGATGGGATAGCGGCGATCCCGGCCGAAATTCTTCTCAGTTACTTTTACGCCGGGCGCGGCCTGGCGGCGCTTGTATTCGGCGATGTTGAGCAGGCGGTCGATCCGCGTCACCACATCCTTATCGAAACCGGCGGCGATGATGCTGGCAAGCGGCTCCTCGCGCTCGACCAGCCGCTCCAGGATCGCATCCAGCATCTCGTAGGGCGGCAGCGAATCCTGGTCGGTCTGGTTCTCGCGCAACTCCGCGGTCGGCGGCCGCGTGATGATGTTGACGGGAATGACCTCGCCCGACGGGCCGAGCGCGCCGTCCGGCTTCCATGAATTGCGCAAGCTCGACAGCCGGAACACTTCGGTCTTGTAGATGTCCTTGATCGGGTTGAAGCCGCCGTTCATGTCGCCATACAGCGTGGCGTAGCCGACCGACATTTCCGACTTGTTGCCGGTGGTGACCACCATCGCGCCGGTCTTGTTGGAAATCGCCATCAGCAGCGTGCCGCGGGCGCGGGCCTGCAGGTTTTCCTCGGTGATGTCGCGCGGCAGGCCGGCAAACGTGCCGGACAGGATCTTTTCAAAGCCGTTGACGGCATCGGCAATCGGCAGCACCTCGTAGCGGAAGCCGAGCGCGGTCGCGAGTTTGGCGGCGTCATCGAGCGAGACCTGCGCGGTAAACCTGAACGGCAGCATCACGCCGCGCACGGCGTCGGCGCCAAGCGCATCGACCGCGATCGCCGCGCACAGCGCCGAATCGATGCCGCCGGAAACGCCGAGCAGAATGCCGGGAAATCCGTTCTTGCGGACGTAGTCGCGCAAACCCAGCACGCAGGCGGCGTAATCGCCCTTGTCGCCTTCCGGCAGCGGCACGATCGGGCCGGCGCAACGCCAGCCGGAATCGTCCTTGCGCCAGACGAGCGTGGTGATGCTCTCCTGGAACGCCGGCAACTGCGCGGCAACTGAGAGGTCGGCATTGAGCGCGAACGACGCGCCGTCGAACACCAGTTCGTCCTGGCCGCCGATCTGGTTGAGATAGATCAGCGGCAGCCCGCTTTCGGTGACGCGCGCCACCGCGACCGACAGTCGGATATCGTTCTTGTCGCGCGCGTAAGGAGAGCCGTTCGGCACCACCAAAATTTCCGCGCCGGTCTCGGCGAGGCATTCGACGATGTTTTCGTATTCCTCGGATTCTTCGAGCCAGATGTCCTCGCAGATGGGAACGCCGACCCGGATGCCCTTGATCGTTACCGGGCCCGATGCGGGTCCGCGCGCGAACAGGCGCTTTTCATCGAACACGCCGTAGTTCGGCAAATTGGCCTTGAAGCGCAACGCGGCGATGCGGCCGCCATCGAGCAGCGCGCAGGCATTGTAGAGTTTGCCCTCCTCGACCCACGGCGTGCCGATCAGCACGGCAGGACCGCCGCCGGCGGTCTCGCGCGCCAGTTCCTCGACCGCCGCGCGGCAGGCGGCCTGGAACGCGGGCTTCAGCACGAGGTCTTCCGGCGGATAGCCGGTGATGAAGAGTTCCGGCAGCACCACGAGATCGGCGCCGTCGGCGCGCGCTTTCTCGCGTGCGGCGCGCGCCTTGTCGGCATTGCCCGCGACGTCGCCGACGGTCGGGTTGAGCTGGGCCAGCGTGATCCGGAATTCAGAGGTCTTGGTCATGTCTTCCCGTCAAGTCTTCGGCGTCCATGCCCCGGCCGCTTCCAGTTCGCGCATGGCCTGGTCGGTGAACTCGGCCTTCGGGCCGTTGCCCCCGATCACGAACATCAGGATCAACTCCGCGTCGGGATCGCCGGCCGTGACGTTCTCGAACCGGCGCGCCACGCCCGGAGGAAAGGAGACGACATCCAGCGGACCGAGGTCGACAAAATCGACTTCACCCTTCTCGTTTTCCCAACTGCACCGCCAGGTGCCCGTCATCGGAATGAAGGTCTCGTTGGTATCGTGGTTGTGCATCATCGGCCCGTTGCCGGGCCTGGCGCGGCAATAGCCGAGATTAAAGCCTTCGGAAATCTTGATGGCGGCAAGACGCGAGGCATCGTCGCCGACCGGCGAGGTCACCGCCCCGCCTTCGCCCTGCGGAGGCTGAAAGCCGATGACGTTATACAGCTTGCGAATGCAGCCCTTCATCTTGCTGTCAGGCAGCCCCCCGTCGGAACCCTTGAGATCCCTGAACAGCGCGACGCGCTTCATCATATTGGCCCGGGAGACACCGGAACGCGGCAAGGTTTCCATCGAAATCCTCCTGCTCTGGTTTGGCGCGTGAGCCGGGTTAGAGCATAGGTGGCCGATCCGGCCGGTCAACGTCGCAACTTAGATCGCGCCCATGCGTTCAACGAGGGCGAATATCCAGAACATTGCGGCCATCAGCAACGAGACGCCGACCGCCGCCGATCCCATGTCCTTGACCTGCCCGATCTTCGTGATCGTGGTCGGTGGTGAGCCGGTCGGCCAGTTTTTCGATCGCGGTATTGAGCAGTTCGACCACCAGCACCAGCACCACGGTCGCGACCAGCTCGACGCGCCGCATCGTGGTGGCGCCGATCAGCCATGCCAGCGGCACGGACAGCGCGAGGATCACGAGTTCCTCGCGAACCGCCTGTTCCGAACGGATCGCGAAAGCGAGGCCGTTACGCGTATTGATCGTCGCCCGCCACAGTCGCAGCAAGTCAGAGCCCCGCTGCGGCCGGCATCGGCGCCGCCTTGCCGGCGCGCTCCTGCTTCAAGAGTTCGGCGATCAGGAACGCCATGTCGATCGACTGCTCGGCGTTGAGCCGGGGATCGCAGACGGTGTGATAGCGGTCGCTGAGGTCTTCGTAGGTGATGGCCCGCGCGCCGCCGACGCATTCGGTGACGTCCTGCCCGGTCATCTCCAGATGAACGCCGCCGGCATGGGTGCCTTCCGCGGCATGAACGGCGAAGAACGCCTTCACTTCGGACAGGATGCGGTCGAACGGCCGGGTCTTGTAGCCGGTGTTGGACGAGATGGTGTTGCCATGCATGGGATCGCATGACCACACCACCGACCGCCCCTCGCGCTTGATAGCGCGGACCATGGCCGGCAGATTGTCGCCGACCTTTTCGGCGCCGAAGCGCGTGATCAGGGTCAGGCGGCCGGGCTCGTTGTCGGGATTGAGCAGGTCGACGAGTTTCAGCAACTCGTCGGGCTTGAGCGAAGGCCCGCACTTCAAGCCGATCGGGTTCTTGATGCCGCGAAAGTATTCGACATGGGCGTGATCGAGCTGACGGGTGCGGTCGCCGATCCAGATCATGTGGCCGGAGGTGGCGTACCAGTCGCCGGTGGTGGAATCGACGCGGGTAAAAGCCTGCTCGTAGCCGAGCAGCAGCGCCTCGTGGCTGGTGTAGAAGTCGGTGGCGCGCAGTTCGGGATGGCTCTCGAGATCGAGGCCGCAGGCGCGCATGAAGTTGAGCGCCTCGGAAATGCGGTCCGCCAGTTCCTTGTAGCGCCGCGACTGCGGCGAATCCTTGAGGAAGCCGAGCATCCACTGATGCACGCTGCCGAGATTGGCAAAGCCGCCGGTCGCGAACGCGCGCAGCAGGTTCAGCGTCGCCGCCGACTGCCGGTAGGCCATCAACTGGCGTTGCGGATCGGGCGTGCGCGCTTCCGCGGTGAAGGCGATGTCGTTGACGATGTCGCCGCGGTAGCTCGGCAGTTCAATGTCGTTGGCCTTCTCGGTCGGCGACGAGCGCGGCTTGGCGAATTGCCCGGCGATGCGGCCGACTTTGACGACCGGCAGCGCGCCGGCATAGGTCAGCACGACGGCCATCTGCAGCAGCACGCGGAAGAAGTCGCGGATGTTGTTGGCGCCGTGCTCGGCAAAGCTCTCGGCGCAGTCGCCGCCCTGCAGCAGGAACGCCTCGCCCTTGGCGACGCGTCCCAGCGCCTTCTTCAAATTGCGGGCCTCGCCGGCAAACACCAGCGGCGGAAAGGTCGCGAGCTGCGCCTCGACATCGGCCAATGCCTTGGCATCGGGATATTGCGGCATCTGCTGCACCGGCCTGGCGCGCCAGCTATCGGGTGTCCACCGCTCGGACATGGTCGTTAACTCCTGAGCAAAAACCGCTACTTAGTCGCGTCAGCTAAAGCTTCCGCCTTCGCTAAGCTTCGGCGGGACAGGCCCTGAAAAGCTTTGGCACAATCATGAAGGGCCGGGTTATACACAGGCTGACGAAGGACCGCTAGGTGGAATTCCGCCTGTCGGGTCAATCCCTTGCGGCGAATGCTGAATTCGCATTTGCTGGGGGCAAGGATCGAGTTAGGCGTTGAGTGACGGGGGAAATCGAGGTGGCTGAGGCGGCGCTGGACGACGATGTTTTTGTCGACGACATCATCATGCCGGCGGCCGACCGCTATCCGCTGGGCGCCACCCTCTTCCTGCCTCGCACCGCCAAACGCACCCATGCCGTGGTGATCAATTCGGCCACCGCCGTGCCGCGAAAACTCTATCGCGGCTTTGCCGGCTATCTGGCGCGGCGCGGCTGCGCGGTGCTGATCTACGACTACCGCGGCATCGGCGATTCCAGGCAGAAGGCGCTGACCGGATACAACCAGCCGAAATCGCTGGTCGGCTTCAAGGCCTCGATGGCGGACTGGGCGGCCAAGGATGTCACCTCCGCCGTGTCGTGGATGCGCGGGCGTTATCCCAACATGCCGCTGATCTATGTCGGCCATTCCTTTGGCGGCCAGGCGCTCGGCCTGCTCGCCAACAACAGCGAAATCTCGCGCGCGCTGTTCGTCGCGGCGCAGGCCGGCTACTGGAAGCTGATGGCCTCGCCCGAGCGCTATCGCATCTATGCGATGCTCAACTATGTCGGCGTACCCCTGACCAAGATGCTCGGCTACGCGCCGGGCTGGGCCGGGCTCGGCCAGGATTTGCCAAAGGACGCGTTCCTGCAATGGGCCGGCTGGGTGATGAAGCCGCGCTATCTGTTCCAGGATCCGGAGCTGCCGGGACTTTCGAATTTCGAGAAGTACAAGGCCCCGCTGCGCGCGATCTGCTTTACCGATGACCCCTGGGCGACGCGCACCTCGGTGGAGCTGCTGTGCTCGGGATTTACGGCGACCAAGCCCGAGATCGTGAGCGTGACGCCGAACGATGCGGGCGTGAAGAAGATCGGGCATTTTGGATTCTTCCGTCCCGAACACCGCGACACGTTATGGCGCGGGGCGGCGGAGTGGATGCAGGCGGAGTAGCTCGTCTCTCTCCACGTCGTCCCTGCGAAAGCAGGGACCCATAGCCACAGGGCAGAGTTGCTCTAGCAAAGTCGTCGCCCACCATTTGCGAACCACATCCGCCGCGGCGTATGGGTCCCTGCTTTCGCAGGGACGACGAAAAGTGTTCTCGCGGCGCGATCTCGCCCGAGTTTTGCAAATTCTTTTTCCTCACCCTCAAAACAGAGGGCGCAGGGAATGCCGGGTGCACGCTGCACCCGCGGTCTCGTGTGCCAAGAATAGCGCAAATAAAGGCGCACACGAGCATACAGGTGAGCGGAAACACTCCGACATCCCCTGCGCAATGGCTTTACGGCTTACTTCGTGCTCTCCCCGGTGAGCGGGCTTGTTGTCACCGTCACTTGCGAGATCGCTCCACAAGCTTGACGCCAGCATCGCGGCGTCAGGACCACACGACTTCGCCGTACGCGGACAGCGTTTCGTCCGGCGCCAGAAAAGCGCCTGACGCCACACGCGTCCACCGCATCCCATCCCAACGCTTGGTGACGATGGCCAACGCCCCTCCTCGGGGATGAGACGGCGACAGCTTATAATTCTGATTTCCAGAAATGTGAAGCGGAATATTTTTGTTTCCGGGGCTTGACACGATTTCTGAAAACCAGAAGTGATTTGCCCGACGGATAAATCTGCTTGAAAACATTCCAGAAAATCGCCTGACCGCGCAGGCGCCCTTGTCAACCGTCCAACTCAACTTTTTCCGGACTGCGGCCATTCGCTCGGCGGGATGCGGGCATCCGGCGCGTGTGGCATTATCGGAGGTAGCGGCGCAACCCCCTCTCCTGTAGAGCGAACTGTCAGATTTTCCTTGAGGCGATACGTGACGGCAACAAAAATTCCTGCAGTGATTTTGGGACTGGGTCACCCCCGGCAGACGGCCTATGTCAAATCATTGGCAAGGTTCGGCGTCGCGGTGCATGCCCTGCACAATGAGCCCAGCGTCTACATGTCCTCCCGGCATTTGACGCGCTTCCATCACATGGATTCGGATCCCGAGCGGCAGTTGCGCTACGTCGAGGATTTGGGCCGCGAACTGGGCCGCGGATTTCTCGTTCCGACCAACGACGATTACGTGGCGCTGGTGTCCAAAAATCTCGAAAGGCTCTCGAAAAATTTCGTCGTGCCATTACCCGGCTGGGACATCGTCGGAGCCATCTTTGACCGAGCGACCTGCTACGCCAGGGCCGCATCACTGGGGATCGGAATTCCACGCCATTGGACCCCGCAGACCGATGCCGAGACTGCAGCAGGTTGTTGCAGCGCTCGAACCCGAAAAATCCGACTATATCATCAAGACACCGTCGATCCTGAGCGCGCCGGCCAATGAAACGGCGGTCCGCCTGACCAAGGCCGCGCCCAAACTTCGAAGCGACATATTGCTGGCCTGCGAGGATCTGAAGCGGCGAACCGGCGAGTACCCGATGATCCAGCAAGTGGTCCCGGGCGCAGCCGACAGCGCGATCGGGGTTACGCTACTGGTTTCGCCGAAGGGCGAGATCGTGATGGCGTATTGTGTCCGGCGGCTTCGTCTTGCCAGTTACAAGATCGATGCCGGCTATGTTCACCCCTATGAATTGGGCTCGGTGGTCTGGTGCGAGACCACTCATGACGATGAAGCGCTGGAGGCCGCGCGCGAACTGGTTCGCGCTTTCGGCTATGTCGGTCAGATAACATTGGAGTTTCGCCGCAACTCCCGAAACGGCGCGCTGTATCTGATGAAGGTCGAGCCCCGCCCCGTCCGGGCAACCAGCCTCGCAACCGCCATCGGCATGGACATTCCCACGACCCTGTACAGGGTCTTCACGGGCGAGCCGGTGAAGGTGGCGGCCGAATATCCGGATGGAATCGGCTGGCTGTGGACGATGGCCTACGGGCAATCGCTGGTTTACAACGCGCACCACAACCGGCGCGACATATTGCGCGTGATGCGCGGCAGCCGCCGCATCAAGGCTTTCGCCGAGGATTTTACCGATCCCGTACCGTTGATCCGCTGGGCGCTGGGCCGATCGGCACGACCGGTGCTGGGAGGCATCCGAAAAGTGTTCGCAAACAAGGCCGTGGTGAGAACGTCGCCGTGATCGCCATCGGGCCGCCACTGTGACGTGAAATCACAATTCCGAAACGATTCTGACTGAACCTTTGCGGGCTGAGGCATGTCTAATTGATATGACGGGGAATGACGATTTCGAGTTCGAGATTGGCGATCGGGTCCGGCTGTCTCCATTGGGGAAACAGCGAAGTCCGAGGACGCCCGATCGGACCGGAAAAGTTACCGGGATTTTCGGGTCGACCTACAAGGTGCAGTTGGAAGGCAAGACGATGCCGGTCCGGCTGCACGGAAGCTATCTTGAGAAAGTAAGGGACTAACGAGCGACACACCGCTCTCAGACATCATCGAGCTGACGACGTTGGCCGGGTTCGATCGCAGCCGAGACGTTTGATACGAAGCGCGGGTTCCGCCAGGGAACAACGAAGCGCAGTGCAGCGACGATTTTCGTGCACAGTTTTTCATTCAACTTGAAGTGTCAGCATCTCACCCCGATCATGATTGCGATTCCAAAGCGTTCGGCGGGCCGCGGCGGATGATGACCGTAAGTTCGGTCGGCTTTCTTTGCTTTGGGGGCAAGCAATGCGTACCTACCCGCTCACTATCCGCAATCTCAAGATCTTTTCCGGCCTGGTGTTCTGCCTGGCCATGCCGGTGTCGAGCCAGGCCGCGACCGAGGAAGATCAACAACGGCTCTGCACCGGCGACGTCATGCGGCTCTGCTCGTCCGAAATTCCCGACCGCGCCCGCATCATCGCCTGCATGCACCGGCAAAAGGCCAGCCTGAGCGCGGGCTGCCGCAGCGTTTTCGGCAAGCCGGCGGCGCGAAGTGCGTCGGCGAGGCGATCCGACGACGATTGAGGATTGGGGCGGCAGCGCGTTGCATGCGCCAGCCGGATGCAACGCAGCTCAAGCAAAGGCGTTCAGGCGACTTCCAGCGTCGGGATCTTCTTGATGCTCTCGCCGAGTTCTTGCTGCGCCTGATGCAGATCGTATCGCTTTTGCAGGTTGAGCCAGAGATCGGGACCGTTTCCACACAGTTTCCCGAGACGCAGCGCCATGCCCGGAGTAACCGGCTGCTTCTCCTTCAGCACGTCATAAAGCGTCTGACGGGAGACGCCGAGCAGTTTTGCGATCTCCGTCTTGGGCCGATCAAGCGCCGGCAAAATCTCCTCACGAAGAAGTTCGCCGGGATGCATCGGCGGCAAGCCGCGCTTCGGGAGTTTTTTGGTCATGACGAAGTCCTCAGTGATAATCTTCCAGATCCACGTCGATGGCCTCGCCTTCGATCCAACCGAACGTAATGCGCCAGTTTCCGCTGGCATTGACCGCATAGCGGCCCTTGTCGCGACCGACGAGCGCATGAAAGCGGAACCCTGGCAAGTTCATATCCTCCGGCCGCGACGCATCGTCGAGCGCACGCAGAATATTGGCGATCCGTTTTGGATTCTGCACGCTGAGCCGGCGGCCGTCCCCGGTCGCGAAAAACCGTTCGAGGGCCCTGTCCCGGAACGAGCGGATCATGAGCTAGGAATGTAAGGCATTATCTTACAATTGTCAATCAATGCCTTACAATGGCTTGCAGAAGGCCTCGACCATTGTCCGGCGAAGCGGTAACCCGCCGTTGTCTGCCCTAGGACAATCGGGATCGCCGAGAACCTGTAGAGCACGTGCCGGAGTTCGAACTGGTAGCAACCGCGAAAAGGAATGTTGCCGCGACCATCGGGTGCCTCGAGCTCCCACCCCTCCTCGATGTCCGACCAATAGAGAAGTTTTTCGTCGAGAACCGCCACAGCAACGAAAATTCTCCGGGGGGATCACTCAGGCCGACTGTACGCGGAAGGATCAGCGCGCGTTCGAGTGCAGCCCGATGCTGCGGATGAAGCGATGCCATGCCGCTGCGAGTGAACTCGTTACCAGAGAAATTTCGGGCTCGTGCGACATAGGGCTCACCCCTCCTGCGGCGCCGCTTACTCCGCCGCTTCCCTCACATACCGCGCCGTCGGCGTCCGCATCGTCACCAGTTCTTCCGCCGCCGTCGGATGCAGCGCGACCGTGGCATCGAAGTCCGCTTTCGTCGCCTTCATCTTCACGGCGATCGCGACCGCCTGGATGGTTTCGGCGGCGGCATCTCCAACGATGTGGCAGCCGAGCACGCGGTCGGAGGTCCCGTCGACCACGAGCTTCATCAGCACGCGGGATGTGCTTCCGGACATGGTCGCCTTGATCGGGCGGAAATCGGTCTTGTAGATATCGACGTTGGTGAAGTTCGCGCGCGCTTCCGCCTCGGTCAGCCCGACCGTGCCGACCTCGGGCTGCGAGAACACCGCGGTCGGGATCGTCGCATGATCGACAGCGACCTGCCGCTTGCCGAACACGGTGTCGGCAAAGGCGTGGCCCTCGCGGATCGCGACCGGGGTCAAATTGATGCGGTGGGTGACGTCGCCGATGGCGTAGATGTGCGGCACGCTTGTTTTGGACCAATCGTCGACCGCGATGCCGCCGTTCTTCGGATTGATGGCGACGCCGGCGTTCTCCAGGCCGAGATTGGCGACGTTGGGATGGCGGCCGATCGCGAACATCACGAGTTCGGAGGCGATGCTGGAGCCGTTGGAGAGATGCGTGGAAAATTCCTTGCCGTGCTTGTCGACCTTGGCGACGGTGCAGCCGGTGAGGATGGTGATGCCGCGCTTCTCCATCTCCGATGCGCACATGCTTGCGGACGTCCTCGTCAAAGCCGCGCAAAATGTTGTCGCCGCGATAGATCACGGTGACGTCGGAGCCGAAGCCGGCAAAAATGCCGGCGAATTCCAGCGCGATGTAGCCGCCGCCCTGGATCACGACGCGCTTCGGCAATTCAGGCAGATGAAACGCCTCGTTGGAGGAGATCACGTGCTCGATGCCGGGAATGGCCTTGCCGTGGTTGGGCGCGCCGCCGGTGGCGATCAGCACGTATCTTGCTGACACCTTCTTGCCGTCGGCGAGGCGCAGCGTGTGCGGGTCTTCGAATACCGCGCGGGTCTTGACCACCTGCGCGCCGGTCTTCTCGACATTCGCTGTGTAGATGCCCTCGAGCCGGGCGATCTCCTTGTCCTTGTTGGCGACGAGCGTCGGCCAGTCGAAGCTGACGTCGCCGATGGTCCAGCCGAAACCGGCGGCGTCCTCGATCTCCTGATGGACGTGCGAGCCGAGCACGAACAGCTTTTTCGGCACGCAGCCGCGGATCACGCAGGTGCCGCCCATGCGGTATTCCTCGGCGACCATGACCCTGGCGCCATGGTTGGCCGCGATGCGGGCGGCGCGGACGCCGCCCGAGCCGCCTCCGATGACGAAGAGATCGACGTCGAATTCAGCCATGGCAGCCCCGATGCTCTCCCTAGAGCGGCTTGTTGCGCTTCTTCATTTCGGTGCGGAATTCGCCGTCGACGGTATTGGCGAACATCATCGCCCACTGGTTCATGTAGGACATGCTGAACTGGATGGCGCGGGGTTCGCTGGTCAGCAGCTTCTGGCCGAGCGGCGACTTGTAGAAGGTGAGGAGGTCCTTCAGTTCCTGCTCGGAAAACTCGTTGGCATAGACCTGCGCCATGCCCTCGCCGATTTCCTTTTCGCGGCCCGCGAGAGTTCTTGGCGACGATGATCGCGACCTCGCCGAGATCCTTTTGATAGTTGAGGTTCTGCTGGATCAGCGCATTCTTGGTCTGCTCGACGAGATTGGGAACGGCGTTCGCATACATGGCGGCGGCGTTCTTCATGGCCAGGATTTCCTTGGCCGCCGCCATCGCGGCCGGAGAAGCCGGCTTCAATGTCGCCGAACCACCCGGCGCCGGCGCCGCCGGAGCCGCCTGCTTGGGCGCCTGCGCCATGGCGGGAGCGCCGGCCAGTGCGAGCGCGAGCGTAAGGCCCGCCGCCGACAAAATTCCCGAAAAACCCTTCATTCCCATTCTCCTCGATTGCGCATGATCCGATCGGAACGTTTAGCCACCGCTGCTCTGTGAGCATGAGCCGTTCCGGGTCATGCTTTACGTTCAACAACGCGAATTCCCTGTGCGCCCGCCAATATCACGGTGCTGGCAAGGCCGATGAACAACCCGTGCTCGACGACGCCCGGGATCACGTTCAGCAGACGCGCCAGGCGCGGTGCATCGGTGATCCGTCCAAGATGGGCATCGACGATCCAGTGGCCGCCATCGGTGACAAAAACGTGGCCGTCCTTGCCCTTGCGGACCCCCATTTGCCCGGAAACGCCGCATTGCGCAAATGCGTTCTCGATGGCGCGCCGGGTCGCCCCGAGGCCGAACGGGATCACCTCCACCGGCAGCGGAAAACGGCCGAGCGCATCGACCCATTTGGTCTCGTCCGCGATCACGATCATGCGATCAGATGCGGCCGCCACGATCTTTTCCCGCAACAGCGCCCCGCCGCCGCCCTTGATCAGGTCGAGCGCGGGATCGACCTCGTCGGCGCCGTCGATGGTGATGTCGAGGCGGTCGACCTCATCCAGCGTGGTCAGGGCAATGCCGCATTGAGCGGCCTGGGCGCGGGTCGCCTCCGAGGTCGGCACGCCGATCACTTTCATCCCGGCGCGGACCTTTTCGCCGAGCAGATCGACGAAATGCCTGGCGGTCGAGCCGGTGCCGAGCCCGAGCTTCATGCCGTCGCGGACATGCTCCAGCGCACGCGCCGCCGCCTGCCGTTTCAGTGCTTCCATATCCACGTGAGCGCGATGCCTTTCGGTTTCGGCGGGCTTTCTAGCGTCGTTTTCGGGGCAGGAACAGCGGCCAGAAGGATTTCGGGGAGCCAATCGCGGGCTTTTCAGGGGTTTTCGCGACCGCTCTTGCACGATGGCGCGCCGGACGATAGCCAATCCGCCATGACCTCTCCCCGCATTGTTGTCTTCGATCTCGACGGCACGCTGGTCGACACCGCGCCCGACCTGATCTCCGCGCTCAATTACGTGCTCGATCGCGAGGGCCTGCCCCCGTGCCGCTGAAATCGGCGCGCAACATGATCGGCGCCGGCGCGCGAAAGCTGATCGAGCGCGGGCTGGAGGTCGGCAGGCCGCAACGTCACCCAGGACGAGCTGGCGCGCATGACGCGCGATTTCATCGACTATTATGCCGAGCATATCGCCGACACCTCGCGCCCGTTCGAGGGGCTTGAAGCCGCGCTCGATGATCTCGAGAAAAACGGTTATCGCTTCGCGGTTTGCACCAACAAGCTCGAGTGGCTGTCAAAACTGCTGCTGGACCGGCTGGGCCTGAGCGCGCGATTTGCGGCGATCTGCGGCGCCGATACCTTTGGCGTCGCAAAACCCGATCCCGTCATCCTGCGCGAGACGGTGGCGCGGGCCGGCGGCATGCTGTCGGGAACGATCATGGTCGGCGATGCCGGCCCGGACGTCGGCGTGGCGCGGCGGGCCGGCGTTCCCGTGATCGGGGTCGAATTCGGCTACACCGAGGTTCCCATTGCGGAACTCAAGCCGGACCGGCTGATCGGCCACATGAAGGACCTGCCCGCGGCGGTCAAAAGCCTCATGAAGCCGGCATAAGCCACTGATCCAAATGGATTATCGCGTTCGCTGTTTGTGTTAACCATCACTTAACTATAAGGGCCCGGTCCGTTGCGCCCCCATCAGGACGCTCCTAAGGTCGGCACGGGGATTGTGGCAGTACGCCGCAGTTAGAGTGACGGTCATGCGTCGTGTCATTGTGGTTGCCTTGGCGGGGGCAAGCCTGGCTGGCTGCTCATCGTTTTCGTGGGATTCCCTGAAACCCGCGCCGCAGATGGTGCAGGTTCAGCTCGAATTCGATCCCTTCGGGCGCCGACGCCAAGACCTCGGCCGGACCCGGCTGCAAGACGCCCTGCCAGGTCGCCGTTCCCGCTGCGGACGCCGGTTTCACCGTCACCTTCACCATGAACAAGTTCCTGCCAGCGACGGTCCCGGTGCAGGTCATCAACAATCCCGGCGATTTCGCTACGCCCGCTTCCACCACGCTCGATCCCAATCCCGTGGTCGCGGAGCTGAAACCCGCCGGCCCGCCGCCAAAAGCGGCGCGGGCCAAATCGACAGCGGCCGAAGGCGTCCAAGCCGCCACCGCCCGCGGCCGGCTCGCCCTTCCCCGCGCCCCCGAGCCGCTGATCCCGTCCGTCAGGACACATTCGACAGAACACGTCCTGCAGGACACATCCGCGCGTGGCCGGATTGTGAGTGCGCCGCAACCTGCCTAAATTGTGCTAGCAGGAAGCGGGAACTCCTCTTTCGTTGAGCTAAAGGCGCGTGGAATGAGCGGATCGTTGAGTCCAGATCTATCGCCGTTCGGTCCGATGACCGATCCGTTCGGGCGGACCATCAAGTATTTGCGCGTCTCGGTGACCGATCGCTGCGACCTGCGCTGCTTCTATTGCATGTCCGAGGACATGACGTTCCTGCCGAAGGCGGATCTGCTCACGCTGGAAGAACTCGACCGGCTGTGCTCGGCGTTCATCGCCAAGGGCGTGCGAAAGGTGCGGCTCACCGGCGGCGAGCCGCTGGTCCGGCGCAACGTGATGTCGCTGGTGCGCTCGCTGTCGCGGCATCTGTCGACCGGCGCGCTCGATGAACTGACGCTCACCACCAACGGTTCGCAGCTTGCGCGCTTTGCCGGCTGAGCTTGCCGATTGCGGCGTGCGGCGCATCAACGTGTCGCTCGATACGCTCGACCCCGTAAAATTCCGGGCCATCACCCGCTGGGGCGATCTCGACAAGGTGCTTGCGGGCATCGAAGCCGCGCGCGCGGCGGGGCTCGCGGTCAAGATCAACGCGGTGGCGCTGAAGAATTTGAACGAGGACGAAATCCCCGCGCTGATGCAATGGGCGCACGGCAAGGGCATGGCGCTGACGCTGATCGAGGTGATGCCGATGGGCGATATCGGCGAAGGCCGCATCGACCAGTATGTGCCGCTGTCGCTGGTGCGCGCGCGGCTCGCCCAGCAATTCACGCTAACGGACATAGACGACAATACCGGCGGCCCTGCCCGCTATGTCAGCGTCAGCGAGACCGGCGGCAAACTCGGCTTCATCACGCCGATGACGCACAATTTCTGCGAATCCTGCAACCGCGTGCGGATCACCTGCACCGGGACGCTGCACACCTGTCTCGGCCAGGAAGATGCCTCCGATTTGCGCAAACCGCTGCGGGCCTCGCCCGATAATGCCCTGCTCAGCGCCGCGATCGATCGCGCCATTGGACTAAAGCCGAAGGGCCACGACTTCATCATCGACCGCCGGCACAACCGCCCGAGCGTCAGCCGCCACATGAGCGTGACCGGCGGCTGAAATTTCCGCGCACCAAAACGTGGTTTCCGAGCAACTATTTAACCCCGCGTCAATTTGTCCATTTTCCGATTGACGCCGCCACAACGCACTGAAATGGTGCGGCCTGCTTCACGCCAGCCTGGCCAGATAGGCCACTGTCCCAGACGAGAGCAAGACTGCGGAAGCGAGTGATGGGGGAGGAATTTCGTTGCAATCGCATTTGCAAGTGAGCCGTAGCTTGGCGGCGTCCGATGCGCAAGGGCGAAACGATGCTCGCAAAAACAATCGGCACGTCGCTGCGCGCGTGGCCGGGGAGAACATGATGCGGCCCCTGCTGGCAGTCAGCAACACTATCGACTTTCTCAATGAGAAACTTGGCGGCATCTGCAACTGGCTCGTTCTCGCGGCGGTCGTCGTCAGCGCCGCCAACGCCATGATCCGCTACGCCTTCGGCTACAGCTCCAACGCCTGGCTCGAATTGCAGTGGTACATGTTCGCCGTCTTCGTGATGTTCGGCGCCTCCTACACCTTCAAGAAGAACGAGCATGTCCGCGTCGAAATTCTTTACCTGATGCTGTCCGAGCGCGGCCAGCTCTGGCTCGACATGATCGGCACGCTGTTCTTCCTGATCCCGTCCTGCCTGCTGCTCGCCTATCTGTCCTGGCCGTTCTTCATGCAGGCCTATTCCGTCGGTGAGATCTCGAGCAACGCCGGCGGCCTGGTCCGCTGGCCGATCAAGGCCGTCGTTCCCTTCGGCTTCGTGCTGCTGGCGCTGCAAGGCGTGTCCGAAGTGATCAAGCGCATCGCCGCATTGAAGGGCTACGTCATGATCGACGCGAAATACGAGAGGCCGCTGCAATGATTTCGCTGGAGATGATGCCGCCGCTGATGTTCGGCGGCCTGATCCTCGCCATGCTGATCGGCTTCCCGGTGGCCTTCACGCTGGCCGCGCTCGGGCTGTCGTTCGGATTCCTGTCGATCTATCTCGGCTTCTTCGACATGAACTTCCTGCAGGCTATTCCGGGCCGCATCTTCGGCAGCGTGCTTTCCAACGAGCTGCTGCTCGCGATTCCCTTCTTCACCTTCATGGGATCGGTGCTGGAGAGATGTGGGCTGGCCGAAGACATGCTGGATTCGATGGGCCAGTTGTTCGGGCCGGTCCGCGGCGGCCTCGGCTATTCCGTCATCATCGTCGGCTTCATCCTCGGCGCCATCACCGGCACGGTGGCGGCCCAGGTCATCGCCATGGCGCTGATCTCGATGCCGGTGATGATGCGCTACGGCTACAACATCCGCTACATCACCGGCGTGCTGGCGGCGTCCGGCACCATCACCCAGCTGGTGCCGCCCTCGCTGGTGCTGATCGTGATGGCCGACCAGCTCGGCAAATCCGTCGGCGACATGTATCTCGGCGCCTGGGGTCCGTCGGTGCTGCAGATCGCGCTGTTCGCCGGCTACACCTTCATGCTCGGCCTGATCAAGCCTGACCACGTGCCGCCGGTGCCGCCGGAAGGACGCACGCTGCACGGCTGGGCGCTGTGGAAGAAGTGCCTGATGGGCATCATTCCCTCGGCGGTGCTGATCTTCGTGGTGCTCGGCACCATGATGCTCGGCCTTGCTACGCCGACGGAGGCCGGCGCCATGGGCGCGATCGGCGCCATCGTGCTCGCGGCGATCCATCACAAGGATCTCAGCAGCAAGGGGCAGAAGATGATGATCGTCGGCATCGTCGCCGGCGGCGTCGCCGTGATCCTCGGCATCCTGGGGGGCGAAGGCAAGCTGCTCAAGCTCTCTTTGGCGGTGATCTATCTCGCCGTCGTCTGGCTCTGCCTCGAGGCGGTGCGGATTCCCGACCTGCGCGACCTGATCAAGCAGGGCTATCAATCGACCATGCGCCTCTCCTGCATGGTGATCTTCATCCTGATCGGATCGACCTGCTTCTCGGTGGTGTTCCTCGGCGTCTCCGGCGGCGTCTGGCTCGAGCACCATCTGACCTCGATCCCCGGCGGCGTCTGGGGCTTCCTGATCTTCATCAACACGTTCATCTTCTTCCTGGCGTTCTTCCTCGACTTCTTCGAGATCGCCTTCATCATCCTGCCGATGGTGGCGCCGATCGCGCAGAAGATCCTCACGCCGGTGGTCGGCGCCGATGCCGCGCTGATCTGGTTCGGCGTCATGCTCTGCGTCAACATGCAGACCTCGTTCCTGCATCCGCCGTTCGGCTTTGCGCTGTTCTATCTGCGCGGCGTGGCGCCCAAGGAGGTGAAGAGTTCGGACATCTATTGGGGCGCGGTGCCCTGGATCTTCCTGCAGCTCATCATGGTGGCGCTGGTGGTCGCCTTCCCGTCTGTCGTGACCAGCCTGCTCGACAAGCCGATCGACGTCGACCTCAGCAAGGTCAAGATCGAGGTGCCGCAGATCGAACTGCCGCCGCTGGATTTCGGCGGGCCCGAAACAGTAGCGGGCCTTGTCACGCAAAATGAAAACCCCGGAGCTTTCGCTCCGGGGTTTTTGTTTGCGGACGGTCAGCCTTGACGATCAGCCCTGCGCGTTGCGCGCCATGAAGCTGTCGTAGCCGAGCTCGGCGACCTGCCACCACTGGTAGCCGTTGCGCCGTGAACGCTGTTCATCGAATCCAGCACCTTCTTGAAGTTCGGATTGCCCGCCGCGGTTTCGGCGTACAATTCCTTGGTCGCCTTCAGGCAGGCCTGCATGATCGGCGGCGAGAAGGCGTGCAGCTTGGTGCCGCCGGCGAGCAGTTTCTTCATCGCCGCCGGATTGCCCTGATCGTATTTCGCCATCATCCAGCTGTTGGCGGTCTGGCCGGCCTGCTCGATGATGCTTTGATAGGACTTCGGCAACGAGTTCCACTTGTCGAGATTGACGAGGCCCATCAGCATCGGGCCGCCTTCCCACCAACCGGGATAGTAATAGTGCGGCGCGACCTTGTTGAAGCCGAGCTTCTCGTCGTCATACGGACCGACCCATTCGGCGGCGTCGATCGTGCCTTTTTCCAGCGCCGGATAGATGTCGCCGCCGGCCAGCTGCTGCGGCACCACGCCGAGCTTTTGCATGACCTTTCCGGCGAAGCCGCCGATGCGCATCTTCAATCCCTTCAGATCGTCGACGGTGTTGATCTCCTTGCGGAACCAGCCGCCCATCTGGCAGCCGGTATTGCCGGCGAGGAACGAGGTGACGTTGTAGCTCTTGTAGAACTCGTTCATCAGCTCCCTGCCGCCGCCCTGCATGTACCAGGCCTGGTTGAGGCGCTGGTTGGGTCCGAACGGCACCGCGGTGGCGAAGGCAAAGGTCGGGTCCTTGCCGAAGTAATAGTAGGACGCGGTGTGCCCCATCTCGACGGTGCCGTTCTGCACGGCATCGAGCACCTGCAGACCCGGAACGATTTCGCCGCCGGCAAAAGCCTGAACCTGGAACTTGTTGTCGGTGGCTTCGGCAACGAGTTTGGCCATCAACTCGACGCCGCCCCATAGCGTGTCGAGCGATTTCGGCCAGCTCGCCGTCAGCGCCACTTGATCTCCGGCATCGACTGCGCAATCGCCGGCGCCGCCATCGTGGCTGCACCCGCAGCACCAATACCGGTAACTTTCAGAAAATCTCTTCGCTTCATGGAATCCCTGCCCTTGTTGTTGTGTCGTGTCTGTTGGGCATGATCCTTCGGAAGGCCGATGCCGGTCTTCGCGGATCATGCCGCTAGCCTTCTTGCCGAGGCTTGGCGGCACCATGGAACAACCGGGTCCCGAATTCCATCCCGAAACCGGGCAAAACCACGAAAAAAGCCCGGTCTCCTAAGGAAACCGGGCTTCGCTTTACGACTTACGTATTAGCCTCGGTTCTCAGAGAACCGAGGCTAACTTCTATTTTGACGCGTTTCTCGACGCGAACCGGTACCCACTTCGCTCGAAAACGCTATGTATCAGCCGCGCGTGCGCGAGCGGATCATGAAGCTGTCGTAGGTGTATTCGGCAACCTGCCACCACAGATACTGGTCGGAGCGGTAGGCCTGCATCGCGTCGATCGTCTTCTTGAAGTCGGCGTTCTTGCCCGAGATTTCGGCCCACAGCTCGTTGGTCGCCTTCAGGCAGGCTTCCAGCACTTCGTTGCTGAAGGGACGAAGCTGCGTGCCACCGGCGACCAGACGCTTCAGCGCGGTCGGGTTCTGCATGTCGTAACGTGCATTCATCCAGGTGTTGGCGTGCGCGCACGCGTTGGTCAGGATCGCCTGGTAGTTCTTCGGCAGCGCATTCCACTTCTCCAGATTGACGAAGGAGTGAACCATCGGGCCGCCTTCCCAGAAGCCGGGATAGTAGTAGTACTTGGCGACCTTGGCGAAGCCGAGCTTCTCGTCGTCATAGGGACCGACCCACTCGGCGGCGTCGATGGTGCCCTTTTCCAGCGCCGGATAGATGTCGCCGCCGGCGAGCTGCTGCGGCACCACGCCGACCTTCTGCAGGACCTGGCCGGCGATACCGCCGATGCGCATCTTGAGGCCCGAGAGATCGGCAACCGTCTTGATCTCCTTGCGGAACCAGCCGCCCATCTGGGTGCCGGTGTTGCCGGTGGGAAAACCGATCACGCCGTGCTTCTTGAAGAACTCGTTGCCGAGCTGCTCGCCGCCACCCTGGTACCACCAGGAGTTTGCCTGGCGCGCGTTGAGGCCGAACGGCACCGACGCGAAGATCGCGAAGGTCGGATCCTTGCCGACGTAATAATACGAGACCGTGTGGCACATCTCGACGGTGTTGTTCGAGGTGGCATCCAGCGCCTGCAGGCCCGGCACGACTTCGCCAGCCGCGAACACCTGGATCTGGAACTTGTTGTCGGTCATTTCGGCGACGTATTTCGAGACCTGCTCGGCGCCGCCATAGATGGTGTCAAGCGACTTCGGGAAGCTCGACGTCAGGCGCCATTTGACCTCGGGCGCGGACTGCGCAATGGCCGGCGCGGCAATGGCTGTTGCGGCAGCACCGGCCGCTGAAACCTTCAAAAAATCACGACGCTTCATTCAAGCTTCTCCTTTGTGGGGACGTTTCCCGGATATCCGTCAAGCGCTGCTCCGGCGGGGGCGAATCCACATCATCCGGGGTGCTTTGGCGGCGCGGCTTTAACACGGAAGTTCGGCGCCGGAAACGCGACAAAGGCATGACAGCACTGACTTAAACAAAAGTCGCATCCCGGCTCGAAGCGGCTTCAGGCGGCAGCGATAACGCCTTGAAGTTGCTCGCGGACTTTCTGCGCCGATGGCGCGGTAGATCGCCGCGTGCTCGCCGTCCGGCTCGCTGTCGACCAGCGGCGTGCCGGCGTCCGAGGTTGCGCGGATCGACATGTGCAACGGGATCTCGCCGAGGAAGGGAACGCCGAGCTTTTCGGCCTCGTGGCGGGCTCCGCCATGGCCGAATATGTCCGATCGCGTGCCGCAGTTCGGGCACTGGAAATAGCTCATGTTCTCGACAATGCCGAGCACGGGCACATTGACCTTCCTGAACATCGCAAGGCCGCGCCGCGCATCGATCAGCGACAGGTCCTGCGGCGTCGAGATGATGATCGCGCCCTTCAGCGGCACGTTTTGCGCCAGCGTCAGTTGGGCGTCGCCGGTGCCCGGCGGCATGTCGACGACGAGCACGTCGAGCGTGCCCCAGGCGACGTCGCGCAGCATTTGCGTGATCGCCGACATCACCATCGGCCCGCGCCAGATCATCGCGGTCTCTTCCTCGACCAGGAATCCGATCGACATGATCGCAAGGCCGAAACGGGCGATCGGAATCATCTTCCTGTCGCCGTCGAGCTCGGGCTTCTGGCGGATGCCGGTCAGCCGCGGCACCGAGGGTCCGTAAATATCGGCATCGAGCAGGCCGACGCGCAAACCGAGATCGCGCAGGCCCAGCGCCAGATTGAGCGCGGTGGTCGATTTGCCGACGCCACCCTTGCCCGACGCCACCGCGATCACGGCGGCAATGCCGGGAATTTCGGCCTGCTTCGCCATCGGCGATGGCCCGCCCTGCGGCGGACGATGCGCGGCAACCGGCTGCACGCCGTGGGAATGGCCGGCATGGCGATGGGCTGGCGGTGGTGGCGCAGCACTTCCCGGCTTGCGTTCGGCGGTCAGCGCGATCATGGCCGCGGTCACGCCGGGAATAGCCCGCACCGCCGCTTCGGCCTGCGCACGTACGCTTTCCCAGGCCCTCGCCTCGGCGGCATCGACGTTGACGGAGAAGAACACCTTGCCGTCCGCGACCGTAACCGCCGACAGCACATTGGCGTTGGTCAAGGCGACGCCGCGCGGCGACATCACCCCGGCAAGGGCATCCAGAACCTGCTGCTGCGTCACGCTCAAGGCGATCTCCTAAACGCTGACGGTTCTGATGTGACATCAGAACCGTCAGACCTTTGCTTTTGTTTGACGCGTTTTCTTGATGCGAACCGGGGGTCCACTTCGCTTGAAAACGCTATGGCAGCCTATTAGAGCGGCCGCGCAGAAATTGCTACCGGGCGCCGATGTCTTCCCGCGTCTCGACGGGCGCAGCAGTGCCACCTTCCTTGGCGGCCTCGTAGTTCAGCTCGATCATCACGCCATTGGGATCATCGACGAAGATCTGCCAGAGGTCGCCGCCCGGCACCTGGCGGGAGTCGAACGCCATGCCTTTCGTCTGCAGGCGCTGCTTCATGCCGTCAAAGCCGGTCGAGGCAAAGGCGACGTGGTGGACAACGCCGGAATCCGGCTTCTGTGCCTCGTCGGTTTTGGAGATGTCGACCACATGCACCACGGCCTTGCCCTCGCTGTACATCCAGGCGCCCGGGAAGGCGAAGTTCGGCCGGGGACCCTTTTCGAGGCCCAGAATGTCCTCATAGAAGCGGACCGTATCGGCGAGTTTCCGGGTCCGGATGTTGAAATGATCGAGCACACCCACGCTCATGCCCATGCGAAACACTCCCTTTTTTGTGAGGTTCTTGAGGTGGGGCAATCCTAGCACAAAACCGGCCGTTTCAACCAAACGAAGGCGTTACGTTCCCTTGGCCCTCCCCTGCGCAGGGGTTATGGTGCGGCTCCCTCCAAGAACCGCCCGGCCGGACCTGCGGCCGCGGGCCAAACTCCCAAGGTAGAACACATGGCTAAAGTCGCTTTTCTCGGTCTCGGCGTGATGGGTTTTCCGATGGCAGGGCACCTCGTGAAAAAGGGTGGCCATGAGGTGACCGTGTACAACCGCACCGCGGCGAAAGCGAAGGAATGGGCTGACAAGTTCGGCGGCAAGACGGCTGCGACGCCAAAGGCCGCCGCCGAGGGCCAGGACTTTGTCATGTGCTGCGTCGGCAACGACAACGATCTCCGCGCGGTGACGCTCGGCGCCGACGGCGCCTTTGCCGGCATGAAAAAAGGCGCGACCTTTGTCGATCACACCACCGCTTCCGCCGAAGTGGCGCGCGAACTCGACGCGGCAGCCGCCAAGGGCGGCTTCAAGTTCGTCGATGGACCGGTGTCGGGCGGCCAGGCCGGCGCCGAAAACGGCGCGCTGACGGTGATGTGCGGCGGCAACGAAGATGCCTATGCCGCGGCTGAGCCGATCATCAACTCCGCCTACGCGCGGATGTGCAAACGGCTCGGCCCGGCCGGCGCCGGGCAGCTTACAAAAATGGTCAACCAGATCTGCATCGCGGGTCTGGTGCAGGGCCTTTCCGAAGGTCTCCACTTTGCCAAGAAGTCGGGACTCGACGTCGCCGCCGTCGTCGACACCATCTCAAAGGGCGCCGCGCAATCCTGGCAGATGGACAACCGCTACAAGGCCATGAACGACGGCAAGTTCGATTTCGGCTTTGCGGTGGAATGGATGCGCAAGGACCTGTCGATCTGCATCGCGGAAGCCCGGCGCAACGGCGCCAACCTGCCGGTCACCGCGCTGGTCGATCAGTTCTACGCGGAGGTCGAGAAGATGGGCGGCAAGCGCTGGGACACGTCGAGCCTGATGGCGCGGCTGGAGCGGTGAGCCCGAGCGCTGCGCTTTGGCAATGGCCTCGTGGTTCGAGACGCGCGGCGTAGCCGCGCTCCTCACCATGAGGGTCTAATATCAGACCTCGTCCCCGGATGAGCGCTTTGCGCTCACCGAGGGAGCGGCCGCTTGGCCGCGTCTCGAAGGAGGAAGCCCCCGAACAGGAAGCTGCTCTAGCCCATCTGTTCCCACAGCCGGCGCACCAGCATTCCCGCGCGCTTCTCGATCGCTGACGCAGCGTCCAGTGCGAGGTCCTCGCGGTAGCGCCCGGCGATCAACTGCACGCCGATCGGCTTGCCCTCGTGCAGCGTGACCGGCACGACGGCGCCGGGCAGGCCGAGCACATTGATCGCGGAAATGAAGCGGATGTCGTTCCAGAAGATTTCGCGCACACGCTCCGCACTGATCGTATCCTCGCGCGGGCCAGGCGTCGGCTTCACCGTCGTCGGCGCCAGCACGACGGGATAATCCTCAAAGAACAATTGCCAGGCGCGGATATGGCCGTTGCGCCCCGCGGTGGCGCGCATCCAGCCCGCGAGGTCCAGCGTGTTCGCCTTGGTCTTCATGCCGTGCCACGCCTTGTGAAAATCCTCCGAGGCCACCGCCAGCATGGAGGCCTCCTGCATCACCACGACTTCATTGGTGATGATGTCGCACCAGGTCTGCCAGACGCCGCTGATATCGGGGACCTCGACCTCGCTGACCCGATAGCCGGAACGCTCGAGATGGTCGGCGGCTTGCCGGAGCGCGCCGCGTACCGACGGATCGACGTCCATGTCGTCAGGTAATTTCGCCAGCGCCACCTTGATCGGTCCTTTCGGCTTCGGCCCGGTCAGCGGTGCGGGAACCCACCAGGGATCGCGCGGATCGCGCTGGCTCATCACTTCGAGCGCTATTCTTACGTCGGCGACGCTGCGCGCCAGCGGTCCCTGCGCCGACATCAGATGCGACAGCATCGGCCGCTCGGCCGCGGCGCTCTGGTTGTAGGCGGGGATGCGGCCCTGCGTCGGCTTGATGGTGGCGATGCCGTTGCAATGCGCCGGCCAGCGCAGCGAACCGCCAATGTCGTTGCCATGCGCGATCGTGCCGATGCCGGCCGCGACCGCAGCGCCGGCGCCGCCGGACGATCCGCCGCAGGTGATATCGGGATCCCAGGGATTGAGCGTCAAGCCGTGCAGCGGATTGTCGGTAAAACCGCGGAACGAGAATTCGGGCGTGTTGGTCAGGCCGAGAACGATTGCGCCTGCCTTTTTGAGATTGCGCACGACCGGCGCATCGGAGGGAGCGACAATTTTCATTTGCGCAGGAACGCCGTTGGGATTGGGCCTGCCGTCGTAGTCGACGTTTTCCTTGACGGTGACGGGCACGCCGTGCAGCAGGCCGGTCGCCTTCGTCAGCATTTTGTCCGCGGCTTTCGCCGCCTTCAGCGCCTCCTCCGAGAGATCGACGACCACGGCGTTGAGTTTTGGATTGACGGCGCGCATGCGCGCGATATGCGCCTGCGTCACCTCGACCGAGGAAACCGCGCCGGAGCGGATGGCGGCGGCCGTCTCCAGCGCCGACCACTGCCAGACCGGCCCCTTGGGCAGGCGCGCTTTGGCGGATTGGCGCGGACCGGCCTTCTTGCGCGCGTTTGCGCCCGCACTGCTGCGGCCGGAGGCCTTCATCGCCGATTTCTTTTTCGGCGCCGTCTTGCTGGAGGGGCGCTTCTTGTTGATCGCTGTTTTTTTGGCCACTTCACACTCCCGTTTTCCCTGTGGGGGAACGGTACGGGCGGAGCCGCCTGGTGTCGAGGTGGGGAACTGCCGGATTTGGCGATGCGCCGGTCGTTTCGCGCGGCGTCGCGGCGCACGATAGCGCTTGCGGACGAGAAGTTAAATTAACCTCGCGTTAACGGGATTCTTTAGCTCTTTAAGTCATCGCTTAAGGATTTAAGGCCACTGATAGACAATGCCAAAAGCCCGCGCGCTTCGCGGGCAGGATTTGTGTTGTTTGATGAGTAAACCCGCTGAAAAGCCTGAAGTTGTCGAGCTTCCGGCCGAAACGCCCGCCGCAACGCCGGTCAATACCCGGCGCGTTGCCGCGCAGCGGGTACGCGAGGCACGCGACCGGTTAACGTCTTCGA
The DNA here is from genome assembly GCA_963731915.1 of uncultured Alphaproteobacteria bacterium. Lineage (GTDB taxonomy): Bacteria > Pseudomonadota > Alphaproteobacteria > Rhizobiales > Xanthobacteraceae > Bradyrhizobium. The sequence goes on along the minus strand of CAVSXQ010000025.1, from coordinate 87,957 downwards.
GCGGAACCCGGCCGGCCTTCGACAGCGAACTGCTGCGGCAGTACGCACAAACACGGATGTCGGCGTCCTATGTCGTGATGCTGCTGGTGGTAGCAACCGGCGCGCTGTTCGGCGTCTGGATGCAGCCGGTGTCGGCAATGGCCTGGACCTGCGGCATGCTCTGCGTCCATGCCGCCATCATCCGCAGTTGCGCAAGGTTTTTGGCCGAGCCGGCTTCGCTCGCCGCCACGCGAAAATGGCGCACGCGCTTCGTGCTGCTCGACCTGCTCTACGGCCTGTGCTGGACCGCGATCCTGATCCGGCCCGCCGGCCTCGACGTCGCCTCCAACACGCTGATGATGTTCCTGATGCTGCTGGTGATCGCGGTGTCGAGCATGCTGGCGGCGAGCCTGCCGATCGCGGCGCTGGCGGCGACCGCGCCGGTGACGGCGGCGATCGCGCTCAATTTCGTGCTCAGCGGAACCTTCGACAATTACGTGCTGGCGGTGCTGGCGCTTGCCGCCGAGGGTTATTTCGCCCTGCTCGCCCATCGCCTGCATTCGACGACCTGGCGACACTGGAGGCGCGCGCCGAAAAGGATGCCCTGATCGGCGAACTGGAACAGGCCAAATCGATCTCGGACGAGGCGCGGCACCGCGCGGAATCCGCCAACGTCGCCAAATCGCGGTTCCTCGCGCAAATGAGCCACGAGCTGCGCACGCCGCTGAACGCGATCCTCGGATTTTCCGAGGTGATGAAGAGCGAAATCTTCGGCGCACACACCGTGCCGGTCTACAAGGAATATTCGGCGGATATTCATAATTCCGGCGTTCACTTGCTGAACCTGATCAACGAAATCCTCGATCTGTCGCGGATCGAGGCCGGACGCTACGAACTCAACGAAGAAGCGGTGTCGCTCGTGCATGTCGTTGCCGATTGCCATCATCTGCTGAAACTGCGCGCCACCAGCCGCGGCATCACCATCCATGAGGTGTTCGAGCACGGCATGCCGAGGATCTGGGGCGACGAACGCGCCACGCGGCAGATCGTGCTCAATCTGTTGTCCAACTCGATCAAGTTCACCCCGCAGGGCGGCGAGATCTGGCTCAAGGTCGGCTGGACCGCCTCGGGCGGGCAGTATCTGTCCGTCAAGGACACCGGAAGCGGCATCGCCGAAGACGAAATCCCGATCGTGCTGGCCTCGTTCGGACAGGGCTCGAACTCGATCAAGTCGGCCGAACAGGGCGCGGGGCTTGGCTTGCCGATCGCAAAGAGCCTGATCGACATGCATGGCGGCACCTTTACGCTGAAGTCGAAGCTGCGCATCGGCACCGAGGTGATCGTCACCTTCCCGCCGGAGCGCGTGATGTCGGCGCTCGGGCCGATGGCGGAGGAAGCCGCCCCGCCCCTGCAGCCGGAAACCGCAAGCACTAATCCCGCCGACGACAAGCGCCGCCCACGCAACAAGCCGATCATGAGCGCGGGCACAGGACTGTAACGATACGCGCTTGCACAAGCGCCAGAACTTCCGTCACTATCGAACAATGAGCAAAGAAACGCCGTGTATCGCAGTTTGTCAGATGGACCCGAGATCCAACCTTTGCTTCGGCTGCGGACGCACGCTGCCGGAGATCGCGCGCTGGCATCGCATGGAAAGCGCGGAGCGGCTTGCCGTGATGGCGCTGCTGCCGGCGCGGATGGCGGAGGCCGGCCTCACGCCGATGGCGCCCACGGCCGAAGCCTAGGCGCGCCGGCTGGTCCGGAGCGCCGGCCATGATCCGGGTCCTGCTCATCCTCGTCATGCTTGCCGCCACCGCCGGCGCCGTGGTCGCCTATGGCGATCCCGAACAGATGGCGCGCGCCGGCGACAGCATTTCGCACATGCTGCGCAACCGCAGCCTGTCGACGACGCACGCGGTGCAGATTCCGCGCGGCCAGGCCGGCGAATATTCGCTGCGTGTCAAAATCAACGGCGTCGCGGCGCCGATGGTGATCGACACCGGCGCCACCTCTGTCGTGCTGACCTGGGAGACCGCGAAGGCGATCGGGCTGCCGATCGAAATGCTCGAATACAATGTCGATCTCGAGACCGCCGGCGGCCACACCAAGGCGGCGCGGCTGACGATCGATCGCCTCGCGGTCGGCAAGCTGGTGGAAAAATCGATCCCGGCGCTGGTGGTGCCGCGCGGCCAGATGAAGACCAACCTGCTCGGCATGAGCTTTCTGGACCGGCTGGAAAGCTGGAGCGTGCGCGCCGACAAGCTGATGCTGCACGGCTATCCCGAACCCACGGGCTCCATCGGCTCAACCAGCCAGCGCCGCGACCGCGCCGCCGCCCACTAGCGCGATTGCGCAGCGCGCTGCCTCAGCGCCGCTGATTATAGACGTCAAGACACACTGCCCCGAGCAGCACCAGGCCCTTGATCACCTGCTGGTAGTCGATCCCGATGCCGAGGATCGACATGCCGTTGTTCATCACGCCCATGATCAAGGCGCCGATCACGGCGCCGGCCACCCGCCCGACGCCGCCATAGGCGGAGGCTCCGCCGATGAAGCAAGCCGCAATGACGTCGAGCTCGAAGCCGGCGCCGGCCTTCGGCGTCGCGGTGTTGAGCCTTGCTGCGAACACGAGGCCGGCAAGTGCCGCCAGCACGCCCATGTTGACGAAGGTGAAGAAGGTCAGCCGCTCGGTCTTGATGCCGGAGAGTTTGGCCGCCTTCTCGTTGCCGCCGACCGCATAGATCTGCCGGCCGATGGTGGTGCGCGAGGTGACGAAGCCGTAGAGCGCGATCAGCGCGATCATGATGACCAGCACATTGGGCAGGCCGCGATGCGAAGCGATCAGATAGGTGAAATAGAGGACGACGCCGAACAGGACGGCGTTCTTGAGCACGAAGAAGCCAATCGGCTCGATCTCGACACCGTGGCTTGCCCGCCGGGCGCGGGTCGTGACGCCGACATAGACCAGACCGAGCGCCAGCATGGCGCCGATCAGGAGCGAGGTGGGGTAGAGCCCGGTCTCGGGAAACATTTCCGGAATGAAGCCGGATGACAGCTTCTGGAACGTCGGCGAGAACGGGCCGACCGACTGGCCCTGCAGCACGGCAAGCGCCAGCCCCTTGAACACCAGCATGCCGGCCAGCGTGACGATGAAGGACGGAATCTTGAAATAGGCCACCCAGTAGCCCTGCGCCGCGCCGATCAGCCCGCCGAGCGCGAGGCAGACGATAGCGGCCGGAATGAAATGCATGCCGTAGCGCACCATCAGCACCGCGGCGATCGCGCCGATGAAGCCCGCGACGGAGCCGACCGAAAGATCGATGTGGCCGGTGACGATCACCAGCAGCATGCCGAGCGCCATGATCACGATGTAGCTGTTTTGCAGCACCAGATTGGTGAGGTTGAGCGGGCGCAGCAAGGTGCCTTCGGTCACGATCTCGAAGAACAGCATGATCGCAAACAGCGACAGCAGCATGCCGTATTCGCGCAAGATTGGCCTTGAGAAAGCCCGCGTCCTTGCGCATCTCGGGAAGCATCACGGTCTTGTCGCTCATCGATGCGCCTCTCCGGATAACGCCTCTTCCAGCCTTCCTTCCAGGCTTCTGTCAACCAGCCGCTCGCCCTGGCGCATGATGGCGCGCATGATTTTTTCCTGCGTTGCCTCGGTGCGATCGAACTCTCCGACAAAGATGCCCGCGTTCATGACGCAGATGCGGTCGCAAACCCCGAGCAATTCCGGCATTTCCGACGAGATCACGATGACGGCCTTGCCGGCATCGGCGAGTTCGTTGATGATGCCATAGATCTCGTATTTGGCGCCGATATCGATGCCGCGGGTCGGCTCGTCCAGGATCAGGATTTCCGGATCGGTAAACAGCCATTTCGACAGCACCACCTTCTGCTGGTTGCCGCCGGACAATTCGCCGGTCGCCTGATAGACATCGGAAGAGCGGATACGCATGCGCTCGCGATAATCGCTCGCCACCTCAAGCTCCCTGATGTCGTCGATGACGCCGCCGGCCGCAACGGCGCCGAGATTGGCGAGTGTAATGTTCTTGCGGATATCGTCGGCCAGCAGCAGGCCAAGCTGCTTGCGGTCCTCGGTGACATAGGCAAGACCGGCGTCGATGGCGCGGCTGACGGTCGAGAGGTCGACTTCGCGGCCGTGCACCATGGCACGGCCGGTGATCTTGCGGCCCCAGGAACGGCCGAACAGGCTCATGGCGAACTCGGTGCGCCCGGCGCCCATCAGGCCTGCGATACCGACGATCTCACCGCGGCGAACATGGAAGTCGACATTTCTGATGACCTGCCGATCCGCATGCTGCGGATGATAGACCGACCAGTTCTCGACCTTGAACGCCACCTCGCCAATCCTGGACTCGTGCTTGGGGAAACGATGTTCGAGGTCGCGATCCACCATCTTGCGGATGATGCGGTCCTCCTCGAACGCGCCGGCCTCGCGATCCAGCGTATCGACGGTACGGCCGTCGCGCAGCACGGTGATGCGGTCGGCAACGCGGGCGACCTCGCCCAGCTTGTGCGAAATCAGGATCGCGGACATGCCGTGGCTGCGGAACTCGAGCAAGAGGTCGAGCAGCGCCGCGCTGTCGCTTTCATTGAGGCTGGCGGTCGGCTCGTCGAGAATCAGAAGGCGAACCTCCTTGGACAGCGCCTTGGCGATCTCCACCAGTTGCTGCTTGCCGACCCCGATATCGGTGACCAGTGTGTCCGGCGCCTCATTGAGCCCGACTTTCGCCAGCAACTGCTGCGACCGCTTGTAGACGGCGTCGCGATCGATCACAGCGAATCGCGACGGCGGATTGGCAATGAAGATATTTTCGGCGATCGAGAGCAGCGGGATCAGCGCCAGCTCCTGATGGATGATGATGATGCCGAGCTTTTCGGAATCGTTGATATTGCGGAAGCGCCGCTCCTCGCCGTCAAAGACGATGCTGCCGTCATAGCTGCCGTGGGGATAGACGCCGCTCAGCACCTTCATCAAGGTGGACTTGCCGGCGCCGTTCTCGCCCACCAGGGCATGGATCTCGCCCTGCCTGACGGTGAAATTGACGTCATTGAGCGCCTTCACGCCGGCGAAGGCTTTGCTGATGCCGCGCATTTCGAGCAGTGTGGTCATTCAGAAACGTTTCGCCCCGGCGCCCTTCCCGGCTCAGTTGATCTGCGCCTTCTTGTAGTAGCCGCCGTCGATCAGGATTTTCTCCCAGTTTGTCTTGTCGACCACCACGGGCTTGAGCAGATAGGACGGCACCACCTTGACGCCATTCTTGTAGGTGGTGGTGTCGTTCACCGTGACCGTCTTGCCGCTGAGCGCCGCAGTCCACCATGTCGGCGGTGACTTTTGCGAGGTCGCGGGTATCCTTGAAGATCGTGGAGTATTGCTCGCCGCGCAGCATCGACTTGATCGAAGGTATTTCCGCATCCTGGCCGCTGACAACAGGCATCGGCATGTTGCCGCTGCCATAGCCGACGCCCTTGAGCGAGGACAGGATGCCGATGGAAAGCCCGTCATAGGGCGAAAGCACGGCATCGACCCGCTTGGTGGTGTAGAACGCGCTCAACAGATTATCCATTCGGGCCTGCGCCGTGGCGCCGTCCCAGCGCAACGTCGAAACCTTGTCCATGCCGGTCTGCTTGCTTGCGACCACGAGCTTGCCGCTGTCGATATAGGGCTGCAGCACCGACATCGAGCCGTTGTAGAAGAAGTAGGCGTTGTTGTCGTCGGGCGATCCTCCGAACAGCTCGATGTTGAACGGGCCCTTGCCCTCCTTCAACTTTAGTCCGTCCACGATCGACTGCGCCTGCAGCACGCCGACCTGGAAATTGTCGAACGTCGCGTAGTAGTCGACATTGGGCGTGTCGCGGATCAGCCGGTCGTAGGCGATCACGGTAATGCCCCTGTCCTTGGCCTGCTTGAGCACGTTGGACAGCGTGGTGCCGTCGATCGAAGCAATCACCAGCACTTTTGCGCCCTTGGTCACCATGTTCTCGATCTGGGAGAGCTGGTTCGGAATATCGTCCTCGGCGTATTGCAGGTCGGTGTTGTAGCCCCGCTCCTTCAACACCCTCACGATATTGTTGCCGTCATCGATCCAGCGCGCCGAGGCCTTGGTCGGCATCGCGATGCCGACGGTGGGCTTGCCCTGCGCCAGCGCCGGCCCCGTCAATGCGACCGAACCAAGCACCATGGCCGACAGGACAGATTTGAGCAGTTTCATGGTTCACTCCCGGGCGTTAGCGTCCGCCGCCGCGTTTGCTTTTGGCGCCGGCGCGTACCGGCGCATCGTCGGGATGGATGATCGGCCACGCCTTGTGGTTCTGCAAGTATCATGAAGGGCATAAGCGCAATCGCGCCGGGCAGCCCGATCATGTCGGACCCGCGTTGGGCAGACGGAAGCCGGTTGACGGCTCCGCGAACGTCAGTTTCCCCTGGTTTCCCCTTAATTTCCCTTGGCCGCCGAAGCGGTGACCACCGCCGGCACCACATACTCGATCTGCACCTTCTTGCGATCGGCATCCCGGCGGGCCTGCAGCCAGTTCGGGAACCACATCGCGATCGCCGGGAAGACCAAGACCAGGATCACGCAGAGTACCTGGATGACCATGAAGTCGGCCATGCCGCGATAGATCAGCCGCAGGTTCCACTCCTTCACCACCTGCTTGAGATAATAGGCCGACATCGCCACCGGCGGCGACAGGAAGGCGGTCTGCAGAACGACCGCGACGATGCAGCCGAACCACACCATGTCGTAGCCGAGGCCTTTTGCCACCGGCGCCAGCATCGGCAGGAAAATGAACACGATCGCCGGCCATTCGAACGGCCAGCCGAGCAGGAAGATCAGCGTCAAGCAGCAGCGTCATCGTGCCCCAGGGCGGCAGCGGTGAGGCAAGCAAGGCGTTGGTCATCCACGAGGCCGTACCGAGCCAGGCGAACACCGCGCCGAACACGTTGGAGGCAACCGCGAGCAGCAGCACCATGCTGGTGGTCGCCAGCGTGCTGTAGCAGGCCTGCAGCAAGCCGTTCCAGGTGAACTTGCCGTAGCCGACCACCAGCAGGATGGCGCCGAGCGCGCCGAGCGCAGCGGCCTCCGCGGCCGTCGTGATGCCGGCGAGGATCGCGCCCAGCGTGACGACAGTGAGCACCGTGACCGGAACGAGGCCGACCAGGCACTCCCACAGCACGATCTTCATCGATTCCGGCCGCTCTTCGACGGGCACCGGCGGACCGAGTTTCGGATTGATGTAGCAGCGCACCAGGGTGTAGGCGATGAACATGGCCGACAGCAGAAAGCCCGGGCCGAATGCCGCCGCATAGAGGTCGATGATGGAGATGTCGAGCACGGGCGCCATCACCACCAGCATCACCGACGGCGGAATCAGGATGCCCAGCGTGCCGCCCGCCGCGATCGCGCCCGCCGACATACGGACGTCGTAACCGGAGCGGATCATCATGGGTCCGGCCATGATGCCGAGCAGCGCCACCGTCGCGCCCACGGTTCCGGCCGCGATGCCGAACAGCGTCGCGGTGACGATGACCACCACGTAAAGCGCACCCTTCATCGGCGCAAACAGATCGCGAAACGCCTTGAACAGCCGTTCCATCAGGCCGGCCTGATCGCAGACGAAACCCATCAGGATGAACATCGGCACCGCGACCAGTTCGTCCTGCTTCATGATGCCGATGGTCTGCAGGTAAGCGAGGCTGAGCACGCGCGGCCCCATGCCGATGTAGCCGAACACGCCGGCGAGAAACAGCAGCGTAAAGCTGATCGGCAGGCCGATGAAGATCGCCCCCAGCATCACCACCAGCATGGCAAGGCCAAGCAGTTCGAGTCCGGTCATATCTCGATCTTTTCCTTGTGCTCGAACTCACGCCCGAACTGGATCTGGTACCAGCACTTCAACACTTCCGAGACGCCCTGGATCATGATCAGGACGGCCGCCAGCGGGATGGTGGCGCGGAAAGGCCACATGATCGCGCGCCAGACGCTTTCCTGCGACCGCTCGCCGGTGTCGTACGAATGCAGCGTGGCGTCGAAGCTGACCACCATGAACGTGATCATGACCGGGTAGAACAGCAGGATATAGGAGATCATGTCGACGATCCCCTTGGTGCGTTCCGAAAAATTCTCCCAGTAGATGTCGGTGCGAACGTGCGCGCCCTTGTAGAGCGCATATCCGCAGCCGAGCATGAAGGCCGCGCCGTTGACCATGAAGCTCGAACTCGTAGACCCAGACGGTCGGCGCATTGAAGCCATAGCGCATCACGACCTCGTACGAGATCGTCACCACGAGGAACAGCATCGACAGCGCGATGAGCTTGCCGGTGACATCGGAGAAGCGGTCGATGGCCCGAATAATCGCGTAGAAGGCGTGCGGAAACTCGCTCCCCACGCCGGCAGGTGGCGAGGCTGCGCCGTTGGTCGACATCAATGATCCCCCCTTGGAAACCAGCAACTGGCGCCAGTCAATGACGCCAGTTGCATGAGCGAAAGCGGATCACTTCCTCTGCAGATAGACCTTGTCCTTCCAGTAGTACTCGCCCGCGAAGTTGTAGGGCGGGAACCAGGAAAGCTTGAACGGGACGATCTTCTCGGCATAGGCCTTCTGACTGTCCATCGCCTTCTTGTAGAAGGGGTTCTTGGCGGCGTACTCGCCCTGGATCTTCTCCCACTCGTCGAGGAAGTTCTTCAAAACCTCGTCCGGCGTGCGGTGTATCTGGACGCCCATCTTGAGGAGGTCCTGGCAGGCTTGCGCGGTCTCGCGGTTGAAGGCGAAGTTGCGCTGCGTCGTGGCATAGACGCTGGCGACCTTGATGATCTCCTGCAGGTCCGGCGTGAGCTTTTTCCACACATCGCCGTTGATCATCAACTGGCCGCCGGTGACGGGCTCGTGCATGCCAGGGGTGTAATAGTGCTTGGCGACCTGGTGCAGACCGAGCTTCTTGTCTTCCTCGCAGTTGATCCACTCGGCGCCTTCGATCACGCCGCGCTCCATCGCCGGCACGATTTCGCCGCCCGGTATGGTGACGACCGACACGCCAAGCCTGCCGTAGGTTTCCGCGCCGATGCCGTAGATGCGATACTTCAGGCCCTTGAGATCGGCGAGGCTGTTGATCTCTTTCTTGAACCAGCCCATGCCTTGCGGATAGTCGGTCGGGATCGGGAAGCCGACGACGTTGAGCTTGAGGACGTCGCGATAGAATTCTTCCAGCAGGGCCATGCCGCCGCCGTCGTAGTACCAGGCCCAGTAGTCGCTTCCGTCCATGCCGAACAGCGGCCCGTGCGACATCGGGATCGTCGCGGTGTTGCGGCCGAGAATGTAGCCGAACGGCGCCATGCCGACGTCGAGGACGTTCTTGGATGTTGCGTCGAAGACCTCAAACGGGGGAACGATCGCGCCGGCGGGGAGTGTCTCGATCTTGAGACGGCCGCCCGACATCTTTTCGACTGTCTCGGCCCACAATTTGAAGATGAGATGGAAGTTTGCCGACGCCGGATGCGTCGATTGCCCTTTTAACAAGATGGGCTTGGGTGCCGCGGGCGTTTGAGCCTGGGTTGGCTCCGTAAAGGCAGCGACGAGTCCGAAGGCCGCAGCCACGACGATAGACGACGTGTATCTGAGCATATTCATTCCCTCCCTTGGATGGCATTTTCTCCTTGGTTGCTGTTTTTTTGATTTTGTGAGCGGAGGTTACGGACCGGATGGTAGCGCTGTCAAGAAAATCTCCGCCGGGGGCGACCAGGCTCGACGAGAGTATGATGGCACCGGGGCGAGTTGCTGGCCCTCAACCTATCTCACTGATGCAGCGAGCCATCCCGGCACCGGCCGCCCCTGGCTCGAGAGATAGCCCGCCATTGCGCCGACAACCGGCAAGACCGCGGGCCGCGCGGTCATGCGCTCGCGCCACGCCAGCAACTTCGGTGATCCCTGCCCCACCACGGCTCCCATACGCTCGCCGAACAAGGCGGCCATGTAGAACGCAATGTCGGCAAACGTGTAATCACCGGCGAGCCATTGCCGATCAACCAGACGCGCTTCCATCTCCAGATAATAACCTGATGCGGCGTCGCGTGCTGCGACCGCGGCCGGATCGTCGGGCTTGTCCTGCAATCCCATCAGCCGGATGATGTGCGGGAAATAAACCTCGTCGGACTTCATCTCAAGCAGACGTGCGGCGGCCCGGGCCGCTGGCTCGCGGGGCCACAGCGGCGGTGCCGGCTGTATGTCCTCCAAATATTCGAATATCTGCGTCGAGTCGAAAATCTCCACGTCGCCGTCGATCAGCACCGGCACCTGCTGCTTCGGATTGACCCGCAGCACCTCGGGATTTCGCGGCTGATAGCCGGTGTTACGGTCGTACGGCACCATGACCAGCTGGAAATCGATCCCTTTCTCGATCAGCGCGATCTGCACCTTGGCACCAAACATGCTCAGCGGTCCGGAATAGAGGATCATTTCGTCCGCCATGATCTGCGTACCGGGTCAGTCACGTCACTATCCCGGCCAATGAATGAGGATTTCGGACCACTTTCAACTCCAACTATGCCGAGTTTGCGACCAAGCGGGATCAACGGCATCGTCGCGTGTTCGAGCACCGTAAGGCGGCGATTGAGGCGACAGCGCGGTCTTCAACCAGCGCGAACGCCGTCAAGGCATGTTCGCATCCGACTTGACGCCGCGCACGGCGAGATGGCGCTGGAAGCCAACCGTCATATCGGCATTCTTGATGCACGCCGCTCTTCCGGCCTGCGACAGAGTTACCGCGAGGAGTTGGATCCTCTCCCTACATGCTTGCCGGCCGGCGCTAGTCCGGGATCGGCGGCAAACCGGCCGCGGTCACCGTCGCGTTGATCCAGTCCCGAAAATGATGGGGTTGCACGTAGATACCACCGTCGCCGCAATTCACCGTCGCTGCACGGGTCGCTCGGCTGGTCAAACCGGCGAGCTTGAACCCGCCATCCACCGAAATATAGTTCGGCCCGCCGCTGTCGCCGTTACAGCTATCCCTCCCGAGCATTTTCCTGCCGGCCACAAATTCGTAGTCTGGGTGGAAGCCGAGAACGGTCGGCAGATTGCCCAGATCCGCACCGGCGTCCCGCCGTATGATCGCGGGAATGTCGATCGTCACGCGACGCTTGGTGCCAAGGCCGAGTGGCCGGGTCGGGTCGCTGTAGCCGAAGCCCACAACGTCGAACGCCGTCGCCGCAGCGATCTCCGCAGGTGTCGCGATGCGGACCGGCGGCGCCAGCGCCGGTGCATCGAGGATTAGTACCGTAATGTCGTTATCGCTACGCGGCTCCGCAACGTAGCCGGGATGGACAACGGCGCGCCGCACGGCCACCACGCGCATGTCGGGGCTAAGCTGCGGCAGCACAGTCGTGCCGCCTACTGCGATCCGGTCGATTGCGCCACCGCAATGTGCCGCCGTCAGCACCACCTGCGGCGCGACCAATGCCCCGGTACAGCCCCAGGCTGGAATGCCGATGCAAACACAGTGCAGAAAGGCTCCAGGGGGCACGACTCCGCCACCTACGACACGTGAGAGTTCCTTTGCTTCGGCCGGCACCCGCTCGCCGCGGGATACTTGGCCTTGGCGGGTGACGCTGACGCCGAAGGCGCGGACCTGGTCCCGCAGGGCTTCCGGCGCTGCTTCGACCATTGCCGCAACCTCCGGGCTTTCGTCCGTCGCCTCGGCGCTACGCGCACCCGCATTTTCGAGCCCACCGACCGCTGCACGAGTCGCGGCGCGGGGTGGCGCCGTCATCGCCGCTCCGTTTGCCTGGTTCGCCACGATATCGGATAACCGCGCCAGATCGGCACTCAGGGTCGCGATCGCCGCCTGAGCGTCGAACGGCTTGTCGCAGCCACAGCCGGAGCGCGTTTCGGTCACGATACTGCGGGGCGCACCCGTGGATCGCATGGCGCGTAGCCCACGCGCACGCCGCTCGTTGCCGCGCCAGGTAATATCAGTTGCCTCGCCGATGGTCGGCCAAGGGCCCTCGTCGACGGCGCGAGTCCACAACCGGTCGGCAGCCAGTTCATCGACCTCCTTCAAGGAACCGAAATCCAGGCCGGTCCAGCCTTCGATCGCGCCTATCGTCACTTGATGGACTCTTGAGGTTGAGCAGCCGCCGACCATGCAGATCGTTCCAGGCTTCGCTCTGCTTGATAGCGAAGGCGACGGCGGCGAGATCACCGCCGCCCGCCTCGGCGTCGCGCAACACGATGACCTTCCAGAACGCTGCCGGCAGTTGCGCCGGGCGCGACACCGCCGCCCGCAATTCCGGCGGCAGGTCCATCAGGGTTGGATCGCTATCGGTGAAGACGGGTCCGGTGAAGACGCAGAGCCGGTAGGACAGTTCGGTCCCCCGCTCGAGCACCCAGTCTTCGAGCGCTTTCCACTCGTCCTGGTTGAAATTCTTGTGCTGCGGACTGGCGTTGCTGTAGAAATAGGTCGCCTTGTTTGCCGCCCGCGCCTCCGCGACCGGTCCCCATAGAACATCTTCGCGGCGTACCAGATGACCCTTGTCGATCTGGTTGTGATCGTAGGTCTCGCTGCCGAGTTGATTGTCGCCGACCCGCTCATCCATCCGCCAGGTCAATCCTCCGCCAATCTGCACCTTTCGCGCTGCATCGATGTTATTGGCCGTCAGCATCGCTGTCCGCCGGTCGCGGTCCATGACCAGCGAGTAATGCGTGTAATCAAACACGGCCCCGCTGTTCACCGCCCGCGCGCGCGCCGCGTCACTCAGCGTTGGCATCGGTACCTGGAAGCCGTCACCCAGGAAATCGGGATCATAGGGAATGATCAATTCAGGCCGCGCCATTGCTCACTCTCCGAGTTTGATATTGAAATCGGCCGCTTGGGATCCGAGCTTGGCTGCCAGACTGTCGGCCGCCTGTTCAACCGTTGTCGGTGGAAGCCCGAGCACCTTGCACATCGCTGTCAGATCGCCGGCTAACGGCGAACTGCCGCGCTGGATATTTTTCACGAGTCCTTCCAGACGATTCTGCTTCGTCTCGTCGGCGGCAATCGGATAGAGCGCCCTCGCCACTGCCGCCTCTGCCGGCGTAAGGTCCAGCATATCATCCCAGGCCAGGCCGGCGGCGCTGCTGCTCGATGACCTGCGGGCGTCGCGGAGCCAGTCGCGCAGGCTTGAGTTCGCCAGTGCGGACGCAATCTTCGCGCTCACCGCGGCAAAGTTGTCAGCAGCAGCTTTGGTCCCCGCGGCCGCCGAACGCGGCTTCGGTTGCGGCTGCGACGGCGCGCCAGACGGCGCTGCGCTCCACGCCACCCAGAGCCGCGACGACCACAGCCGAGCTGCAACGCGCTCGCTTAGCGAGCCGGCCGGAACAAGCTCCGGTCGCAACCGCGCGGCGTCGAGCAACGCCTCCCAGCTTGCGGCAAGCAAAGGCGGAAACGCCACCGGGGGCTCGTGCTCGATCGACCGACCCATCCGCATGAAGAGCCGCAGCCGAAGCGCAGCGATGTCGCTGTTGGCGATCGCAGGCCATCCGGTCACCGCACCAAGCCTTTCCAGAAGACGTTCCTGAAACAGCAGGTCGTCACCCCCGCCACGATCGCAGAGATGTGCGGCAAAGATGCCGAGCATCGGGTTGTGCGCCTTGTCATCGACCAGGTTATCGATTAGCCTCTCGAAGTCCGGCCCGAAGAGCGGCCGTCCCGAACCCAGCGCCGCAAGCGCCGCGTCCTCGAACTCGGTCAACGTGGCGTCCATCATATCTTGCTCGTCCCGGCGCAGCAGACGCACTCGCATTCGCTCGAGGTCGATGCTGATATTTCCACTGCGAACGAGCGGCGCGACAACTTCAACCCGGTAGTCGGGGCTGACCGTCAAGGGTAGTTCGAAGGGAGGCCGCTCGCCTGGCTCATTAAACCGCAGGCGCCAGTGTCCGGGTGCGACGGCGAACTGAGCGCCGCGCCAATCGTGGGGCACCAGGTCTGTCGCGCTCTGGTCTCCGGCGTCTGCGCTGCTCAACGTCACGAACTGCTTCAGATTGGTAACGTCGTCTAATCCGCTTGTCGTGCCGGTCACCGATACCACCACCGTGGCATTGGCGTTCGGCCGCGATCGCGGCGCGAAGACCGGAACGGCGGTGCGGACCAATTCCAGGGCGGAAGACCTTTGCTGAACAGTCACCTCGCTCATACCGGGGCTTGCCACGACATGCTGGCTTTGCCAGTCGTCCTTGCCCTGACGGAAACCCACCTCATAAAGGCCTGGCGCAACGTTGACGGTGGTACTGCCGGTGTTGGCGCTCAACGCCACGGGCTCGAACCGCGCGTTGAGTACCCTGATCTCGGTAAACCGATCAGTGGCGCGCAGATTGAGCGCGACTTGCTTGCCCGATGACGACGTCTCAGATGAAGACATTGTCTCCTCCCTCGCGGACCGGCGTTGGCTTCGATGCCGTGATAACGCCCGCGGCATCAAGCGTATCGAACAGCCACAATCCCGGTCGCAACGCTATGGTAGTCGGCGCCGGCCGGGGCGAATAGGCGATGGCAAAAGTGGCGCCGTCGCGCACCTGGAAACGCGCAGGGCCGTTGCGCAGGGCCACTTTGACAGGAACACCTTGCGACTTGCCGAACAACATAGGCGTCGGCGCGGCATGGTTGCCGTCCCCGAATTCGACGCGGGGTGCACCCACAGGCGATGCTTCGATGAAAGCCTTGATCGACGTCGATGTGATATCTCCGCCAGGAGTGGAGGCCGTCGTCAACGCGCGCAGGAGCGTGTTGGTCAGCACCCCCTGCCACGCCGCAGGCTGCGTCGGATCCAGCGGATCGGCAAGTTGCTTTTCTGCCGTCGTCGCATTCCATTGGGCTGCGTGAATGTGGAGAAATGGCCGATCCGCCAACGTGGGATCGCCGTAGCGGGGTAGCAGGCAGAGCAACTCGGGCGGACCGGAAACCTCCGCACAGCAATCCATCACCAGCATGACTTCCTTGAACAATCCGGTCAAGCGCATGGCGTTGGCTGCGACCTCGCCAAGCAGACCGCGCAGTTGGGTAGGCCGTGCGTCGGCCATAACCAGCCCGCAATCGCGCTGGTTTGGCGGCGACCTCGTCAGTCCATGACCCGCGAAAAACAGATAGAGTCGTCTGCCGCCCGGCCACCCGTTATCGTTGCGGTCAAAGAAGTTGCCAAGGATGTCCTCGATCTCGTTGCGTATCGGCGCAGGCGGAGGCCTGGCTATCGCTGGATCAGCCGGTGGTTCGTCCGACGTGACCAAACTGATATTTGCCGGATTGAGCCCCCCCATCGTCGGCGCAATCAGCCAGCGACAGAACAGTTTGCAGTCATTGATGGCTCCCTTCAGCGAGTTGATTCCGTTCGAGTAGTGGTTGATGCCAACCACGACCGCATAATCCTCGGGGTTGGTATGAGGCGGCGGTGGCGCGGCGGGCAGCGGAATTCGTCCCATGCGATTCCTCAAATGCAGCTAGCGCAATAACTGTTCGCAAGTCTAAAAACTTTTTCCGAATTGGTGCCAGCTTATCGATGATTGCGGGTGTAAATCAATGGTCATGCAACCTAAAAATCGGTTGCATCGCGATTTGTCCGCCCTAGCCGGCAACAATAGACGGCGCCCGATCGAGACGGCCGTTGGCTGTGGCCATAAGCCGTTACGCGGCGATTGAGGCCGCAGCGCGGTGTTCGACCCGTGTGACCGCCTCGCGCAGCACGCTCGCATCGGCATCGGACTTGACGCCACGCTCGGCCAGATGACGGCGGAACGCACGCGCGCCGGGCACGCCAGACGCTTTCATCGCCGCCCGCCATTTTGGCGAGTTCGGCCTTCATGTAGTCGGCGAGTTGAACAAGGGGTTGGCCGAGACGACGGCGTCCCTTGGGTAATAGTCAGAACCGGAGTCGATGCAGATTAGGTTACGCTCGATGCCCCGACGCTGCGTCCCACAAACCTTGCCTCGGTGGATCGGCCGGAGGATACTTCTCGCCTGTGGGTACAGACCAAACCTGCGAATCACGAGGCCATAGCGATGAGCATTGATGTTCGCCTTCTTGGGCTTCCGGATCAGCCGCTGATTGAGGGCGCCAGCGCTGAGCTATTCGATGACCCAATCCTGCCGAAGTCTGTCATCGCATTTCTCGCTGACCCGCGACACATCATCATCGGTGCTCTAGATGGCAGGGCTCTCGTCGGCTTTGTTAGCGCCCTCGAATACTATCACCCGGATAAGCCGCCCCACCTTTGGATCAACGAGGTGAGCACAGCATCAAGCCATCGTCGATTGGGCATCGCTAGCAGGATGTTGACTGCAGCATTCGAGGAAGGTCGAAAGCGTGGATGCGTCGAGGCGTGGGTCGGCACAGAGCACGACAATGAAGCTGCAAGGAGACTCTATTCGTCGATGGCTGAGGCGGGTCAGCCGGCGAGCTTCCTGATGTACGAATTCGATCTTACGATAAACGCGCGGCGTTCGGGCCGGAGCACACCAAGCGCCGCATAAAGGCGACTTTGTTAGCTTGCTGACATTGGCTACGACTCTGGAAACGCTCCGCTGGTGGATGTTTGGCCCTTCGCAATCGGTTCGCTAGTGAGAGACCCGCTCCTCCCGGCACGGCCGATTCACGGGCCCAAGCCGCGAGGCGCCAAACATGCTCAGCGGTCCGGAATAGAGGATCATTTGGCCTCCCATTGACCTGGTTTGGGGCGAAGTTACGCGGCGATTGATGCCGCACCGCGATGTTCGACCAGCGCGACCGCATCGCGCAGCACGCTCGCATCGGCATCGGACTTGACGCCGCGCTCCGCCAGATGACGGCGGAACGCACGGGCGCCGGGCACGCCGTGGAATGCGCCGACGAAATGCCGCGTGATCGAATGCAGCCGCGTGCCGGCCCGCAATTCGCGTTCGATATAGGGCGCCATCGCCTCGAAGACGTCCTTCATGGTGGCGCAGGGTGCGGCTTCGCCGAACAATTCGGGATCGACGGCAAGCAGGCGCCACGGCTCCTGATAGGCGGCGCGGCCCAGCATCGCGCCGTCGACATGGTCGAGATGCTGTCGCGCTTCGACGAGGCTGCCGATGCCGCCATTGATGATGACGGGCACATCAGGCAAGGCCGCCTTCAGCCGGTACACGCGATCATAATCCAGCGGCGGAATGTCGCGGTTTTGCTTCGGCGACAATCCGTTCAGCCAGGCTTTTCGCGCGTGCACGATCAACGCATCGGCGCCCGCCGATATCACCGCGCGCGCCAGCATGTCGAGCGCCGTTTCCGGATCCTGATCGTCGATGCCGATCCGGCATTTCACCGTGACCGGAATTTTGACCGCGCGCTTCATCGCCGCGACGCCGCTGGCGACGAGCTCGGGCTCGGCCATCAGGCAGGCGCCGAAGCGGCCGTCCTTTACCCGGTCCGAGGGGCAACCGACATTGAGGTTGATCTCGTCGTAGCCAAAATCCTCGCCGATCACAGCGGCGGCTGCGAGATCGCGCGGCTCCGAGCCGCCGAGCTGCAGCGCCACCGGATGTTCGCTGGCGTCAAACCCAAGCAGCCGCTTTCGGTCGCCATGAATGATGGCGCCGGTCGTCAGCATCTCCGTGTAAAGCCGCGCCCGCCGCGTCATCAGACGGTGGAACACGCGGCAATGCCGGTCGGTCCAATCCATCATGGGTGCGACGGAAAATCGATAATCTTGATATTTCAACAGTTTATCTTACTCTCGGAATGGGATGAAGCACCAGCATGTGCCTCCCAGAATAAACGGAAACTGCGCAGTTGGTACCCGTTTGATTTCCCGGTGTACACGTGCTCCGCAACGAAATCCGCGTTGACCAATGCGAACTGAAGTGATCACGCGCGCTCCAATGTCAATGTCAACGTATGTCGGGAAACGCCTCAATAGAAGGTGAGCAGTGTGACGACGCTGGCTCGGGCTTCCGGTACCCATACGGCGGCCTCCGGGCCGCGCTGATATTCGGATCGGAATCGCCCGGCTCGCCATGTCGGCCGATCCGTGATGCCACCGTTAACTGCCGGCTATACTCATCTCGCGGAAAGCTCTTTGCGTCGGACGCTTGTGCTTTTACCCACTGTACGCTGCACGCCAACTCCCGCTTAACGCCCTAGTAGTTCGTCGCGATCTTCTCGTTCGGGATGCCGTCGATCGGGCATTCATCGGTGCCGGCGGTCGAGCGGGTCATCGCCTCGACCATTTCGCGGGTGCCTTCGGGATCGGCGATCCATTTTGCATAGAAATCGTAGGGACAGGCCGCGACGCCGCGCGGGCTTTCGCCGGAATTGATCTTGCCGGTATAGCCGCGATGCAGGAGCTTGTAGAGGTGGTTCTGCGACTGGCCGTGGCGGCGGAAATCGCGGATCAGGTGTTTCGACAGCGCCGCGTACTGGATGCCGTTTTCCTCCTCGCCGGTCTCACCGAGCGTGCGGCCGTCGAAACCGATGATGGCGGAGTGGCCGAAATAGGAATAGACGCCGTCGAAGCCGGCGGCGTTGGCGACCGCGACATAGACGTTGTTGGCCCAGGCCATCGCCTTGGAAATCATCACCTGCTGTTCCTTGGCGGGATACATGTAGCCCTGGCAGCGCACGATCAGCTCGGCGCCCTTCATGGCGCAGTCGCGCCAGATTTCCGGATAGTTGCCGTCGTCGCAGATGATCAGGCTGACCTTCAGGCCCTTCGGCCCCTCCGAGACATAGGTGCAATTGCCGGGATACCAGCCTTCGATCGGCACCCACGGCATGATCTTGCGGTATTTCTGCACGATCTCGCCCTTGTCGTTCATCAGGATCAGGGTGTTGTAGGGCGCCTTGTTGCGGATGCTCCTCGTGGCGCTCGCCGGTGAGCGAGAACACGCCCCAGACCTTTGCCTTGCGGCAGGCTTCGGCGAAGATCTCGGTCTCTGCGCCCGGGACCGTCGAGGCGGTCTCGTACATCTCCTTGGAGTCGTACATGATGCCGTGGGTGGAATATTCCGGGAAGATCACGAGATCCATGCCCGGCAGGCCGGTCTTCATGCCGACGATCATGTCGGCGATCTTGCGGGCGTTGTCGAGCACCTCGGCCTTGGTGTGCAGGCGCGGCATCTTGTAATTGACGACGGCAACACCGACCGCGTCGTTGCTGGAGGAAATGTCACCGTGAAGCATGGGGGTCGCCCTTTTTGGTTTGAGTTGCCGTCAGCAGGAACCACGCATCAGTGGCTGATCATCCAGGGCCGCGCGGTCGGAAAGCCCTTGGCGCCGCTTTTCGTCTTGGTCATCAGCCGCGCCGGCTTCTTGCTCGAGCCGGAGCAGCAGCCGCAGCCCGGGCCGTGCGAGGCCTTGTACTCGTCGACCGTCTTCGGCGCGTTGGCGCTGCGCTCGTTGGTGGCGTGGGCTTTGCGCTTGTCCGACGGCATGCAGAAGAACTTCGGCGCGGTCAGGATCACGCGCGGCGCGGATTCCTCGCATTGCGGGCAATCCTGCGGATCGTCGCATTCGGCCATCGGCCGCATGTCGGTGAACGGGCCGCAATCGTTGCAGAGATATTCGTAGACGGGCATTTTGTTTCCTCGCGCGATCGTGAAAGCATGCGGCGGCGGATGCGGGGCGGCTGATACGCAGCCGTCCCGCATCCCGTCGCGCAGGGATTACTTGTCCGGCGAGAGCGGCATCTGGATGTCGCCCTTGATGTGTTTGGTCGGCCCGGCCGACGACGGCATGATGTCGAAGTCGAAAATCTCCGTCGGCAGCCACAGCGTGGCGCAGGCGTTGGGCACGTCGACCACGCCGGAGATGTGGCCCTGGCACGGCGCGGTGCCGAGGATCGAATAGGCCTGCGCGCCGGAGTAGCCGAACTTCTTCAGATACTCGATCGCGTTCAGGCAGGCCTGGCGGTAGGCGATGTGGACGTCGAGATAGTGCTGCTTGCCCTCCTCGTCGACCGAGATGCCCTCGAAGATCAGATAGTCCTTGTAGTTCGGCGTGATCGGCGACGGCTTGAACACGGGATTCTTGATGCCGTATTTGGCGACGCCGTCCTTGATGATGTCGACCTTGAGATGCAGCCAGCCGGCCATTTCGATCGCGCCGCAGAAGGTGATCTCGCCGTCGCCCTGGCTGAAATGCAGGTCGCCCATCGAGAGACCGCCGCCCGGCACATAGACCGGGAAGTAGATCTTTGAGCCGCGCGACAGATCCTTGATGTCGCAATTGCCGCCATGCTCGCGCGGCGGCACGGTGCGCGCGCCCTCGGCGCCGATCTTGGCCTTGGCGTCGCCCTTGGCCTGGCCGGCATGCGCGGTCGGGGCGAACGGCGGATTGGCGAGACCGGGCACGCGCGTCGGATTGGTCGCGATCAGCGCGGTCTCGCGCTCGTTCCATTTCGCCAGCAGTTTCGGATCGGGCAGACAGCCGATCAGGCCGGGATGGATCAGGCCGGCGAAGTTCACGCCGGGAATGTGGCGCGACGACGTATAGAGGCCCTTGATGTCCCAGATCGATTTCTGCGCCAGCGGAAAATGATCGGTCAGGAAGCCGCCGCCGTTCTTCTTGGAGAAGAAGCCGTTAAAGCCCCAGAGGCTTTCCTTCAGCGGACCGACGTCGAGCAGATCGACCACCAGGAGATCGCCGGGCTCGGCGCCCTTGACGCCGATCGGGCCGGACAGGAAGTGCACGATCGACAGATCGATGTCGCGCACGTCGTCGGCGGAATTGTTGTTCTTGATGAAGCCGCCGGTCCAGTCATAGGTCTCGATGATGAAATCGTCGCCGGGCTTGACCCAGGCCACCATCGGGATGTCGGGATGCCAGCGGTTGTGGATCATGTCGTTGTCGTAGGCCGACTTGCGTGAGATCGACCTTGATCAGTGTCTCTGGCATCGATAGCTCCCCTTTTCATCAACCTTCAGTATGACTCTTGCATGGCATGCTTCCCGAGGTTACAAGCTGATGATACGGACTAGACGGACAGGTATTTCGAGATCTGCGCGGCATCGACGCTCTCGCGCGGATCGTCGCGGACGATCTCGCCGTTCTCGATGACGAGCACGCGGTCGGCGACATCGAGCGCAAAGCTCAGCACCTGTTCGGACACCACGATCGACAGCCCGCGCTCGTCGCGAATGCGCTTCAAGGTGCGCGCCATGTCCTTGATGATCGACGGCTGGATGCCTTCGGTCGGCTCGTCCAGCAGCAGCACCTTTGGCTTGGTGGCGAGCGCGCGCGCGATCGCAAGCTGTTGCTGTTGTCCGCCGGAGAGATTGCCGCCGCGGCGGTTCTTCATTTCCAGCAGCACCGGAAACAGCTCGTAGATGCTGCCGGGCACTTCAGACTCGCCCGACACGACGAGGCCGGTCTCGATGTTCTCCTTCACCGTCATGGTGGAAAAGATCATGCGGCCCTGCGGCACATAGGCGAGGCCCTTGGCGACGCGCTCAAAGCTCTGCATCGCGGAGAGTTCGGCGCCGTCCATGTTCACCGAGCCGCTCTTGGTCGGCAGAATGCCCATCAGCGACTTCATCAGCGTGGTCTTGCCCATGCCGTTGCGGCCCATGATCGCGACGATCTCGTTGGGCGCGACCGAGACGTTGAGGCCGTGCAGCACCTCGCTCTGGCCGTAGGCGACGTGAAGATCTGAAATTGCCAGCATCGACGCTTCTCCTCAATGGCCCGAGATAGACTTCGATCACCTTCGGATCGTTCTTGACCTTCTCCATCGTCCCTTCCGACAGGATCTGGCCCTGGTGCAGCACCGTGACCTTGTGGGCGATGTCCTCGACGAACTTCATGTCGTGCTCGATCACCAGCACCGAGCGGTCCTTGATGATGCGGTTGAGCAGTTCGGCGGTCTTGGCGCGCTCGCTGACGCTCATGCCGGCGACGGGCTCGTCGAGCATCAGCAGGTCCGGGTCCTGGATCAGCAGCATGCCGATCTCGAGCCATTGCTTCTGGCCGTGGCTGAGCTGGTCGGCATAGGTGTCGAGGCGATCCTTCAGGAAGATCATCTCGGCGACTTCCTCGACCCGCTCCTTCACCGCGGCGTCGCGCTGGAAGGTCAGCGAGCCGAACACGGTGCGGCCGCGCGGATAGGAAATCTCCGAGATTCTCGAACACGGTGAGATCTTCGAACACCGACGGCGTCTGGAACTTGCGCCCGACGCCGGTCTGCACGATCTGGTTCTCCTTCAGCTTCGTCAGCTCCTTGCCGCGAAACTGGATCGAGCCGGAGGTCGCCTTGGTCTTGCCGCAGATCAGATCGAGCACCGTGGTCTTGCCGGCGCCGTTGGGGCCGATGATGACGCGGATCTCGTTCTCCTCGACATAGAAGGAGAGATCGTTGACCGCCTTGAAGCCGTCGAAGGAAACCGTGAGCCCTTCGACCGCGAGCAGGAATTCCTTGGGCTGGTGACCGATGAGCATGATCTATCTCCTCCATTCCGCCAGTCGTGGCATCGGCAACCGGGATGACCGATGAGCATGATCGATCTCCTCACTCCGCCGGCGCGCCGTCGGCGACGGAATTGTCGGCCCAGGCGCTGCCCGGTTTCGATTTGCGCGATGCCAGCAGCCGGTCGATGCGCGGCTGCACGTAGTCCGCCCAGATGCCGGACAGGCCGTTCGGGAAGGCCAGCACGACCGCGATGAACAGTCCGCCGAGGCCGAACAGCCAGAGCTGCGGGAAGGATTCCGAAAGGCTGGTCTTGGCGAAGTTCACCAGCAGCGAGCCCCACACCGCGCCGAAGATCGACATCCGTCCGCCGACCGCGGTGTAGATCACCATCTCGATCGACGGCACGATGCCGACAAAGGACGGCGACATGAAGCCGACATTGAGCGCGAACATGGCGCCGCCGATCGCGGCGAAGACCGCGGCCATGCAGAAGGCGAAGATCTTGAAGTTGGCGACGCTGTAGCCGGAGAAGCGGACGCGGTCTTCCTGTTCGCGCATCGCCACCAGGATGCGGCCGAGCTTGGTCAGGCGGATGAACTGCGCGATGCAGATGCAGCCGAACAGCAGCACCACCTCGACGAAGTACAGGATGACCTTGGCGTGGTCCGGCCGGATGTCCCAACCCTTGAGGGTGCGCAGGTCGGTCATGCCGTTGATGCCGCCGGTATAGCCCTGCTGTCCGACGATCAGGATGGTCAGGATCGCGGCGACGGCCTGGGTGATGATCGCGAAATAGGTGCCGCCGACGCGGCGCTTGAACATCGCGGTGCCGATGATCAGGGCGAACAGGCCGGGCACCAGGATGATGGCGAGGATGGTCAGGGTGAGGCTGTGGAACGGCTGCCAGAACAGCGGCAGCGAGGTGATCTGATTCCAGTCCATGAAATCCGGAATGCCGGGCGTCGACTGGATCTTGGTGTTCTCGACGCTGGAGGCTTCCAGCTTGAGGAACATCGCCATGCAGTAGCCGCCGAGGCCGAAGAACACGCCCTGCCCCAGGCTCAGAATGCCGCCATAGCCCCAGCACAGCACCAGCCCGATCGCGACAAAGGCGTAGGTCAGATATTTCGCGACCAGGTTGAGGCGGAACACATCCAGCGACAGCGGCAGGATCACGAACAGGACGGCGGCCAGCGCAACGAAGCCGATGAGCTCGGATCGATTGAAGAAGCGTGAAGTGATGATCATGACCGTGCCTGCTTCTGTTATTTGCGGACCTTGAGGGCGAACAGACCCTGCGGCCGCAGCATCAGGATTCCGACGACGGCGAGCAGCGTGAGCACCTTGGCCATCGAGCCCGACATGAAGAACTCCAGCGTCGACTGGGTCTGCGAGATCGAGAAGGCGGAGGCGATGGTGCCGAGCAGGCTGGCAGCGCCGCCGAACACGACCACCAGGAAGGTATCGACGATGTAGAGCTGGCCCGAGGTCGGCCCGGTCGAGCCGATCATGGTGAAGGCGCTGCCGGCGACGCCGGCGATGCCGCAGCCGAGCCCGAAGGTGTAGCGGTCGACCTTCTCGGTATTGATGCCGACGGCGCCGGCCATGATGCGGTTCTGCACGACGGCGCGGACCTGGCGGCCCCAGCGCGATTTGTACAGGACGTAGGCGACCACGACGGTGATCAGCAGGGTCAGGCCCATCACGAAGATGCCGTTGATCGGGACCTCGATGCTGTCGGTGACCTTGAGCGAGCCCAGCATCCATTGCGGCAGTTCGACGCCGACTTCGCGCGCGCCGAATACCGAACGATAGGTCTGCTGCAGGATCAGGCTGAGGCCCCAGGTGGCGAGCAGCGTATCGAGCGGACGCTTGTAGAGATGTCGGATCAGCGCCCACTCGACCAGCATCCCCAGCGCGCCGGAGGCGAGAAACGCCAGCGCCATCGCGAGGAAGAAGTATCCGGGGAACAGCGAGGGCAGATAATGCTGGAACGCATTCGACGTCAGCCAGGTGACGTAGGCGCCGAGGATCATGAACTCGCCATGGGCCATGTTGATGACGCCCATCTGGCCGAAGATGATCGCAAGACCGAGCGCCATCAGCACGTAGACGGAAAACAGGATCAGGCCGGCAAAGCCCTGCATGACGAAGATGGAGCCGAGATCGCCAATCGAATAGTCGCCGAACATCCATGTTCTCCGTCGGGAGGAAGTCCCGCGTCGCGCGTGGGTCACGACGCGGGGCCGTCGAGCGTGGACTGACGGTCCACGCCAGGGAGCTTGCTTGAGGAAACGACGCGGAGGCGCGCGCTTACTGGTAGCCCTTCGGGAACGGATCGGGCTCGACCAGGTCGGCGGTCTCGAAGATCATGTCGAACTGGCCATCGAGCTTGGCCTTGCCGACGCGGGTCTTCGACCAGAGGTGATGGTTTTCGTGGATCCGCACGTAGCCTTCCGGCGCACCCTTGAACTCGATGCCGGGCGACGCCGCCGCCACCTTGTCGACGTCGAAGCAGCCCGCCTTCTCGACGGTCGCTTTCCACAGCCACGGGCCGAGATAGGCAGCCTGGGTGACGTCGCCGATCACGGTCTTGTCGCCCCACATCTTCTTGAACGCGGTAACGAACTTCTTGTTGTTCTCATTGTTGAGCGACTGGAAGTACTTCATGCAGGCATAGGCGCCGGCGATGTTCTCGCCGCCGATGCCGTCGATTTCGTCCTCGGTGACCGAGATCGTCAGCAGGGTCTGCTTCGACAGGTCGATGCCGGCCGCCTTGAGCTGCTTGTAGAAGGCGACGTTGGAGCCGCCGACGACGTCGGTGAAGATCACGTCGGGCTTGGTCAGCTTGATCTTGTTGATCACCGAATTGAACTGGGTGCTGCCGAGCGGGAAGTATTCCTCGCCGACGACCTTGCGCTTCAGGAAGTTCTCGATGTGCTTGCGCGCGATCTTGTTCGAGGTGCGCGGCCAGATGTAGTCGGAACCGATGAAGAAGAACGACTTGGCGTCCTTCTCCTTGGTGATCCAGTCGAGGCCGGCGAGGATCTGCTGGGTCGCTTCCTGGCCGGTGTAGATCACGTTCTTGGACTGCTCGAGCCCTTCGTAGAAGGTCGGGTAATAGAGCATGCCGTTGTACTGCTCCATGACCGGCAGCACCGCCTTGCGCGATGCCGAGGTCCAGCAGCCCATGATCGAGGCGACCTTGTCGTTGACCAGCAGCTTCTTGGCCTTTTCCGCAAACGTCGGCCAGTCGCTGGCGCCGTCTTCCTGGATGACCTTGATCTTGCGGCCGAGCACGCCGCCCATGGCGTTGATCTGCTCGATGGCGAGCTTTTCGGCCTGGATCGACCCGGTTTCGGAGATCGCCATCGTGCCGGTGGCGGAGTGCAGGATGCCGACGGTGACTTCGGTGTCGGTGACCGCGAGGCCCGTGGTGTTGACCGCCGAGGTCGCCGGACCGGCGCCGAAGGCCACGCGCGGCAACAGCGACATCGCAGGCAGCGCCGCCGCGCCCATCAGCAGTTTTCGGCGAAGCGGCGACTGCAAGCCCCGTTTGGTCTCGTCTGACATGAGCACCCCATTTCTGGTTCGAGGACACGCTTTTGGTCAGGCGAGGATTGGCCCGGATTGTGCACTGCACAGATACGCAAGATCGCGTATATTGCACCGCAAAATAGCGACGTAGGTTTGCGTGTGCGTAGGCCGGGCTCGGGAGTTCGATCGAAAGTGGCAGGGCGGCAGCGGATCGACCGCGTCAGGCGCCAATATAATCAATGGGTTGCGAACCAGACGCTGGAAGACTACGCGCTGCGCTTCACAGCCAAGAGCGCGCGGCGATGGTCGGCCGCCCGCGTCGCCAATACCGCGCTCGGCGCGATCTCTTTCCTGGCGCTGGAGGCGATCGGCGGCACCATTGCGCTGAATTACGGCTTCACCAACGCGACCGCCGCGATCCTCGTCGTCAGCGTCATCATTTTCGCCTGCGGCCTGCCGATCGCCTATCACGCCGCGAAATGCGGCATCGATATCGACCTGCTGACGCGCGGCGCCGGCTTCGGCTATATCGGCTCGACCATCACCTCGCTGATCTACGCGTCCTTCACCTTCATCTTCTTCGCGCTCGAGGCGGTCATCATCGCGACTGGCGCTGGAGATGTGTTTCGGCATCCCGCGCCCGATCGGCTATCTCATCAGCGCGGTCGTCATCATTCCGCTGGTGACGCACGGCATCACGCTGATCAGCCGCTTTCAGTTGTGGACGCAGCCGCTCTGGATCATCCTGCACATCCTTCCCTTTGCGGCGATCGCCTGGGCCAACCCGCACTCGTTCACCGAATGGCGCGAAATTCGCCGGCGAGCATGGCGACCCGCGCGGGCATCTCGACCTGCTGCTGTTCGGCACCGCCGCCTCGGTGGTGTTTTCGCTGGTGGCGCAGATCGGCGAGCAGGTCGACTTCCTGCGCTTCCTGCCGCGCGACCGCCGCACGTCGCGGACATCATGGTGGATCGCGCTGCTGAGCGCCGGCCCCGGCTGGATCATCTTCGGCGCGCTCAAACTGCTGCTGGGCTCGTTCCTCGCCTTCTTCGCGCTGAGCCACGGCCTCTCCGGCGAGCACGCCGCCGAGCCCGCGCACATGTATCTCGAAGCGTTCCGCTACGTGCTGTCGCAGCCCGATCTGGCGCTGGCGCTGACCGGCACCTTCGTCATTCTCTCGCAGATCAAGATCAACGTCACCAACGCCTATGCCGGCTCGATCGCCTGGTCGAATTTCTTCTCGCGGCTGACGCACAGCCATCCCGGCCGCGTGGTCTGGCTGGTGTTCAACGTCCTGGTCGCGCTGCTGTTGATGGAGATCGGCGTCTACAAGGCGCTGGAGCAGACGCTGGCGCTCTATTCCAACGTCGCGATCGCCTGGGTCGGCGCGCTGGTCGCCGATCTCGTCGTCAACAAGCCGCTGGGCCTGCGCCCGCAGCACATCGAGTTCAAGCGCGCGCATCTCTACGACATCAACCCGGTCGGCGTCGGCGCCATGATGATCGCGACCATCGTCTCGATCAGCGCGTTCTACGGCGCTGTTCGGGCCGACGGCGAAGGCGCTGTCGGCCTTCGTCGCGCTGGCCGTCGCCTTCGTCACGGCGCCGCTGATCGCCTGGGCGACCGACGGCAAATACTACATCGCGCGCAAACCGAAGCGGAGCTGGCAGAACCTCGAAGCGATCCAGTGCTGTATCTGCGAGCATTCGTTCGAGCCGGAGGACATGGCCTCCTGCCCCGCCTATGCCGGGCCGATCTGCTCGCTGTGCTGTTCGCTCGATGCGCGCTGCCACGATCTCTGCAAGCCGCATGCGCGGATCGGCGCGCAGGTGTCGGAGACGCTCGGCAAGATGCTGCCGCAGCCGATCTATGCCCGGATCAATTCGCAGTTCGGGCATTATCTCGGCGTGTTCGCGGTATCCGCCGGGCTGGTCGGGCTGACGCTCGGGCTGATCTATCTGCAGACGTCGGCGACCGCGCAGCTCGATACGCAACTGCTGTCCGACGTGCTGTGGAAGGTGTTCTTTGCGCTCACCATCATCATCGGCGTGGTGGCGTGGCTGTTCGTGCTGGCGCAGCAGAGCCGGCGCGCGGCGGAAGCCGAAACGCGGCGGCAGACCACGCTGCTGATCCAGGAAATCGACGCGCACAAGCGCACCGACGCCGAATTGCAGCGCGCCAAGGAAGTCGCGGAATCCGCCAACCTTGCCAAGAGCCGCTATGTGGTCGGCCTCAGCCACGAACTGCGCTCGCCGCTGAACGCGATCTCGCGGCTACGCGCAATTGCTGGAACAGGATGCCAGCCTGCCGACCAAACCGCGCGACCAGGTGCGCGTCGTCCGCCGCAGCGCCGATCATCTCTCCGGCCTGATCGACGGCATTCTGGATATTTCCAAGATCGAGGCCGGCCGGCTTTATCTGTCGCGCGACGAGGTTCGCGCTCAGCGATTTCCTCGACCAGCTCGTCGGCATGTTCCGCCTGCAGGCCGCCGCCAAGGGCATCGATTTCATCTTCAAGCGGCCGGCCGTGCTGCCGGTCGTGGTCTATGCCGACGAAAAGCGGCTGCGGCAGATTCTGATCAACCTGCTGTCGAACGCGATCAAATTCACGCAAACCGGCAGCGTGCAGTTCGTCGTGCATTACCGCAGCCCCGTCGCGGAATTCGAGGTGATCGATACCGGCCCCGGCATCCAGGCCGGCGATCTCGAACGCATCTTTGCGCCGTTCGAGCGCGGCGCGCTCGGCGTCGTCGCAGCCGCAGACCGGCACCGGGCTTGGGCTGACCATCAGCCGGCTGCTCGCGGGCGTGATGGGCGGCGACATCAAGGTGACAAGCACGGTCGGCACCGGCAGCACGTTCCGCGTCAAGATACTGCTGTCGGAAGTGACCAATCCGATTCAGATCGCGCCGGTCGATGCGCCCGTGTTCGGCTATCACGGCCCGCGCAAGACGATCCTGATCACCGACGACGATCCGACCCAGCGCGACCTGCTGCGCGAGGTGCTGGCGCCGCTCGGCTTCATCCTGCTCAGCGCGCCGGACGGGCCGGCGTGCCTGGCGCTGGCACAGCATTGCCGGCCCGACCTGTTCCTGCTCGACATCTCCATGGCCGGCATGGACGGCTGGACGGTGGCGGAGACGCTGCGCGCGAGCGGCCATCATCAGGCGCGCATCCTGATGGTATCGGCGAGCGCGCTGGAAGCGCACGGCACGCCGCTGGCGCAGCCCTATCACGACGGCTATCTGATGAAGCCGATCGATATCCCTCGCCTGCTGGAAACCATCCGCCAGCTCCTCAAACTCGAATGGCAATATGAGGCCGAACATAAGATCGCTCACGCCGCAGTGGCGGCCGGACACCGGCTCGCGGCCGCCGGTAAGACATGTCGAGGAGCTGATCGGGCTTGGGCAGCTCGGCCATATCCGCGCCATCCAGCTCAAGCTCGACGAGATCGGCAACGAATTCCCCGAACACGCCGATTTCGTCTCACAAATGCGCTCATTGATTGATCGATTCGACCTCGACCAATACATGGCGACGCTGAAGACCCTGCACAGCTATGATCACTGAACCCAAAAAGCGCGACGTCGCGCTCGTCGTCGACGATTCCCCGGAGACGCTGCGGCTTCTGACCGACGCGCTCGACGGCGCCGGCATGACCGTGATGGTCGCGCTCGACGGCGCCGGTGCGATGCGGATCGTCGACCAGATCACGCCCGACATCGTGCTGCTCGACGCCGTGATGCCCGGCATGGACGGCTTTGAGACCTGCAAGCGGCTGAAGCGCGACGCGGGCCTTGCCAATGTGCCGATCATCTTCATGACGGGGCTGGCCGAGACCGAGCATATCGTGCGCGGGCTGGAAGCCGGCGGCGTCGATTACGTGACAAAGCCGATCGTGGTCGAGGAGATGCTGGCGCGCATCCGGGTGCATCTTGCCAACGCGCGGATGACGCAGAGCGCGCGCGCCGCGCTCGATGTCTCCGGCCGCTATCTGCTGGCCGTCAGCGGGCAAGGCAGGATTCTCTGGGCGACGCCGCAGGCGCAGAAATCTGCTGTCGGCAACGCTCACCGCCGATGCCGACGACGAATTCGTGCTGCCCGAGCCGATGCCGCAATGGCTGGAGCAGGCGCAGAAGGGCAAGGCCGCGTCCAAGGCGCGCGATGGCGTCCGTTTCCCGGCAACGAGCAGCTCCGCCTGCAATATATGGGCAAGCTCGGCCCCAACGAATTCCTGCTGCGGCTCGCCAAGGACGCCGGCACCGACACGCCGGCGGAATTCTCCAGCGAGCTTGGCCTCACCACGCGCGAGGGCGAAGTGCTGTCCTGGCTGTCCAAGGGCAAGACCAATCGCGACATCGCGCAGATTCTGGGCCTCTCGCCGCGCACCGTCGACAAGCATCTCGAGCAGATTTACTCCAAGCTCGGCGTCGAGAACCGCACGGCGGCGGCGGCGATCGCGGTCAAGACCAGAAATTTGAAGTAGTTGCGAGTTGGACATGACAGCGGCTTGGGCCTTTCTCGAACTTCTCGTAACAGCGAAATCGCGTTGATCAAACGCAAATTGAAGAGGTCACGCGTGCTGCCAGCGTGGTCGAAACAACCGATCGCTAGATCACACCGGCGGCCCGCAAATCTTCGATTTCTGCACTGCTCAGTTCGAGCAGACCTTTGTAGACATCCTCGTTCTGGGCACCGAGCCCCGCACCAAGCCAGCGGATCTCGCCGGGCGTCCCTGACAGCCGTGGCACAACGCCGGGTACCGCGATCTCACCGGCGCGTGAGTCTGTCATCTGGATGTTACCCCGCGCGCGATATTGCGGGTCTTCGAAGATGTCGGCGATGCTGAAGATCAGGCTGGCCGGCACGCCCTCCCTCGAACAGAGCCCGAGGACCGTTGCGAGGTCGAGCGAAATGACCCACTCAGCGACGATCCGGTTGACCTCGTCGCGGGCCGCAAGCCGCTGCGCTTGCGGACCATATCGCTCCGCCGAGGCCAGATCCGGCTGCTGCATTGCTGCCGCCAGCCGCACGAACATCGCGTCGCTGGTGCAGGCAATCGCGATCCATTTGCCGTCCCTGGTCTGGTAATGGCTGTGCGGGCAGACATTGACCGCATCCGCGCCCATCCGCTCGCGTACATGGCCGAACTTCTGATAGGCCGGCGCGATCTCGTCGAGCACACGAAACACCGATTCATAAAGCGCGAGATCGACGCATTGCCCCTCGCCGCTTGCTTCGCGGGCCCGCAGCGCAACCAGCGCGCCGATCGCGCCGTACATGCCTGACATATAATCGGCCAATGAGGTCGATCCGGGAACCACGGGAATTCCGCCCGGCTCGCCGGCGAGATAGCTCAGGCCGGAAAACGCGTGCGCGATACGGGCAAAACCGGGCTGCGTCCGCATCGGCCCATCCTGACCGTAGGCCGAGATGCGAACAAGGATCGCGCCGGGGTTGATCTTCCTGAGATCTTCATAGCCGAGGCCCCATTTTTCCAGCGTACCGGGCCGAAAATTCTCGACGATGATGTCGCACTTCGCGGCGAGTTGCTTCAACAGTTGCCGACCGCGCTCGCTCCCGAGATCCAGCGTCACGCATTTCTTGTTGCGGGCTTCGGAGAGCCACACCAGCGTGTCGCCGCATTCGGTGTTTGTGCCGAGCCGCCGCAGCGAGTCACCGGTCTTTGGCGGCTCGACCTTGATGACCTCGGCGCCGAACTCGCCGAGAATGGTGGCGCAATGCGGCCCCGCGATAAACGTGCCGAGGTCGAGCACCCGGATCCCATCAAGTGCGCTCACGGTTTTCTCCCAATGCTGGCGGCCCGGTTTAGCAATTTCCTGGCCAGCTTGGTATGCATGAGATCGATCATCTCACCTTCGGCACGACCGTCCGCAGCAAATTCTTAATTCGTCCCGGAATGCCTCCGCGCCCACCGTCCTCGGTGGGCGCACGTCACAATGTGCATGGTGCGGGGCTCGGAGCCGCCCCTGGGATTCCGACGTCAGTCCTTTTTGACCAACGGGCAGGCGCTGTCCTTGAGCGGACGGAACGCCTGGTCACCGGGGATCACCTCGCGCAGCTTGTAGTAATCCCATTCGCCCTTCGACTCCGACGGCTTCTTGACCTCGTACACATACATGTCGTGCACCATGCGGCCGTCTTCGCGAATCCGGCCGTTCTTGGCGAAGAAGTCGTTGATCGGTAGCTCTCGCATCTTGCTCATGACAGCCTTGGCTTCGTCGGTTCCGGCTGCCTGCACGGCGGCAAGATAATGCATCGTCGAGGAATAATCGCCGGCATCGCCCATATGGGGCATGCGTTTCATCTTGGCGTAGAAGCGCTTCGACCATGCGCGCGTCTCGTCGTCACGGTCCCAGTAGAATGCGTTGGTCAGCACCAGTCCCTGCGCGAGATCGAGTCCCATGCTCTTGATGTCGGTGATCCAGACCAAAAGCCCCGCCAGTTCCTGGCCACCTTTCCGGATGCCGAATTCCTGCGCCGATTTCACCGCGTTCACCAGCACCGTTCCCGAGCCGGCAAGCGCGACGACCTTCGCCTTCGACGCCTGTGCCTTCAGCAGAAACGACGACTGGTCGAAGGTCTCGGGCGGATAACGCGTCGAACCCACGACCTCTCCGCCGAGCGACTTGACAATCGCGGTGGTGTCCGCCTCGAGCGCATGTCCGAACGCGTAGTCGGCGGTGAGAAAGTACCAGCTCTTCAAGCCGGCCTTGAGCATCGCTGTGCCCGTCCCCTTGGCGAGGGCATAGGTGTCGTACGCGTAATGGATGCTGTTGGGCGTGCAGCCGTCGTTGGTCAGGCGGGACGAGCCGGAGCCGTTGACGATGGCGATCCGGTTCTTCTCCTTTGCGAGCTGGGACACACCGAGCGCGATCGAGGAATTGATCAGGTTGGCGATCATGTCGACCTTTTCGACATCATAAAACTTGCGCGCCAGCGTCGAGGCCGTGTCAGGCTTGTTCTGATGGTCGGCCGAGACAACCTGGATCGGTTTGCCCAGCACCTTGCCGCCGAAATCCTCGACCGCCATCTTGATCGCCGTGACCGAACCTTCGCCGGATTCGTGCGAGAACTGTCCGGACATATCGGTCAACACGCCGATCTTCACGACATCGTCGGAGACGGCCGCGGTCTGGGCGCCGGCGTGATTGACGAAGAGAGCGGCCGCGGCGGCGGCGGCGATCAGAGTCTGATGTATTGCGGCTTTCATGGCTTCCCTCCCCGGGGTGTTGGGTGCGGTTCAATTCCGTCTTTTGTTACATGCATAACTAGACTTTTGTTACATGCGTAACTAGACTTATATTTTCTGGGAGTCAACCGCGTTGATGTGTTAAACGAGCGCACCTTCGAAAGCGGCCCGTGATCGGGCCGCGCAACGAGACCGTCCGAGATGCCCGCCACTGCCAAGGTCCAGAGAGCCAAGCCGTCGGCCAAATCGGCTCCGAGGCCGCTCGTGACCCAGTCGAACGTGGCGCGGCGCGAACGGAACTGTTCGGTCGCTCGCACGCTCGACATCGTTTCTGACGCGTGGGCATTCCTGATCATCCGCGAGGCGTTCTTCGGGACGCAGACGTTCGAGGCCTTCCGTTCGGCGCTCGGCATCCCGCGCGCGACGCTTACAAATCGTCTGAAGAAGCTGACGCAGCTCGCCATCTTCCGGCAGGCCGCGACCGGCGCCTCGCAGCGCAAGGAATATCGGCTGACCAGGATGGGGTTCGATCTCTATCCGAGCTTCATCGCCCTGATGCAGTTCGGCGACCGCTGGCTTGCCGGCGGCAAACCGGCTCCCTTGACGCTGGTTCACGCGAGTTGCGGCCGCGACAGCCATCCGCTGGTCGCGTGCTCGCATTGCGGTGAAAGCGTCAACGCGCGGGACGTGAAGTACCGGGACGGACCGGGCGCCGGCCGTCATCCCGCGAAGGCCGGCCGCAATACCAGACGGGCCTCCGACGGAAGCCGTTTCCTGCTCGGGCGACCGAGCTCGGTCTCGCGCGCGCTGCAGATCATCGGCGACAAATGGAGTTTTATGGTCGTTCGTGAGGGCTTCTTCGGCAATCGGCGCTACGACAAGATCCTGACCGAGCTCGAGATTGCCCCGAACATCCTCACCGACCGGCTGTCCCGCCTGGTCGCAAATGGTGTGTTCCGCCGCAGGCAATATCAGAGTTCACCCGACCGCTACGAGTATCTCCTCACCGACATGGGGCGCGACCTCTACGGCCCCTTCATCGCCATGCTGGGATGGGGCGACCGCTGGCTTTCCAAGGGGAAGCCTCCTCTCCTGCTCAAGCATCTCTCCTGCGGACACGATTTTCGCGCGGAAGTGGTCTGCGACGGCTGTAAGCAGCCGATCGTCGCCGCCGACATGCGCTACAAGCTGGCCTACGATCCAAAGTCCTTTGGCGCCCTGGGTCCCCGCTCCGTCACCTAGTACTTCAAATCGTCATCCCGCTCTATCTTTGTTTTGGGCATGATCTTTTCGGAAAACCGGTGCCCACTTTTCCGGATCATGCCCTAGGAAGTCTGGTTCAACGCCTCGACCAGCTTGAAGCGCATGATCTTTCCTGACCCCGTGCGCGGAATTTCCGGCACGAAGTGGGTCGCCTCCGGAATCTTGTAGGACGACAAATTCGCCCGGCAGTGATCCATCAACGCATTCAAGTCCAGCTCGTCGCGTTTGGCCACGACGAACAGACATGGCACCTCGCCGAGCGTGGCATGCTTGATGCCGACCACCGCGCAATCCGTCACGTGCGGATGCCGGATCACGACTTCCTCGATCTCGGCCGGCGCGATGTTCTGGCCGCCGCGGATGATCAGTTCCTTGATGCGTCCGGTGATCGTCAGATAGCCTGATGGGTCAGACTTCGCGAGATCGCCGGTGTGATACCAGCCCTTCCGTAGCGCGGCCGCGGTTTCCGCGGGCTTGTCGTGATAGCCCTGCATCAGGTTCGGCCCGCGCACGATCAGTTCGCCCTCTTCGCCAAAGGGAACGTCTTCCAGAGACGCCGGATCGACGATGCGCACGGCAAGGCCCGGCACCGGCAGTCCGCACGAACCGATCGGCCGCTCGCCGCGGAGCCAGTTCATGGTGACCATCGTGGAAGTCTCGGTGATACCGTAGCCGTCGAGCAGCGGCGTCTTGAAGCGCTCCTCGAACGCCCGGTTCAACGTCGCGGGCATGATCGCGCCGGCCGAGATGCATAGCCGAATATTCCCAAGCCACTCAATGCCGCTCTCCTGCGCCTTGTGCAGCAGATAGTGGAACATGGTCGGCACGCCGGGAAAGACGCTGTATTTGCCGGACTGCAACAGCTCCAGCGCCTGCTGCGGCGAGAATTTCTCCATGATGTGCTCGCTCGCGCCGGCCGCGAGAACGCTGAGCACCGAAAGGTTCAGGCCGTAGGAGTGAAACAGCGGCAGCGGCGAAAGAACGACGTCCTTTGCGCTGAGCTCGCAGATCGGCGCCCAGCATGCGGCAGCGATCCACAGCATGCCGCGCACCGACAGCAGAACGCCCTTAGCGCGACCGGTGGTGCCGGACGTGTAGATAATGAACGAGGAGCGATCGATATTGTCAGGGTCCAGCGGCGCGGTACCGGCGCCGGTCGCCAGCTCAGCCATCGCCAGCCCCGCCTGTTGCGCATCGCGGCCGGCATAGATCATCGCCGGCGAAATCCCGGCGTCACGCGAGATCTTCGCGACCATGTCCTTCCGGCCTGGCGTCGTGATGACGGTCCCGCAGCTTGCGTCCGTCAACCGGTAGCTGATCTCGCCTTCCGCCGCGTCGAAGCTGATAGGGACAATCACCGCGCCGGCCCGCAGGCCAGCGAAGCACGCCTCGATCCAGTCGACGCCGTTCGGCAGGTAGATGGCGATGCGGTCTCCCTCGCGGATGCCCGCCTTTGCCAAATTGGCGGCGATCGCGGCGGTACTCCCTGGCGAGTTGCGCGTAGGTGATCGCGCGCGACGAATCCCAGTACGCAACCTGCTCCGGCCGCTCCTTCGCATGCCGATCAAGGAGTTTTGCGATCGGCGCAATCAAGTCTACGTGCAGCATCGTTCGTCTCCGTCAGATCATGCTGAATCCGCCGCTGATGCTGATGGTCTGCCCGGTGATCCAACCACCGGCATCGGAGGCGAGCAGCGCCACCATCGGCGCGACGTCGGAGGGCTGGCCGAGACGCCGGATCGCATAGGCCTTGACCAGCTTCTCGCGGTTGGCCTCGACCCAGGCCTTGTCGTGCGCGGTTTCGATCAGGCCGAGCGAGATTGAATTTGCGGTCACGCCGGACCGGCCCCATTCCCGCGCGAGCGACTTCATCAGCGCGATGGTGCCGGCGCGCGCCGCCGCGGCAAGCGCCAACCCGGATTCGCCGACGCGCGAGGAGTCTCCCATGATCGAGACGATGCGCCCGCGGCCCGAAGCCTCCAGCAGCGGTCCGGCGCTGTGACAGCAGTTGAGCGCGCCGTAGAGGCAAGTATCGATCTGCTTGCGCCAATCCTCCGGGCCGCTTTCGCTAAAGCGCTTCCGGAACACCAGGCCGGCGTTGTTGACGAGGATGTCGAGCCCACCAAAGTCACTCTGGACGTTGGCGACGAGTTGCTTGACCACGCCGGCATCCGCGATGTCGGCCTGATAGGCCTTTGCCTTGCCTCCGGCCTTCTGGATCCCGGCGGCCACGGCTTCGGCCTCGGCCTTCGAGCCGTGATAGTTCACCGCCACAGCCGCGCCGGCATCAGCGAGTGCTTTGGAGATGGCGGCGCCGACATCCCGCCCACCGCCCGTCACGAGGGCCACGCGTCCCTGAAGATCGATCATTTATGATTTTCCTTTGCTTTGAGTTTGGCTTGCTCCATGAGCCCAAAAATGCGCTCCGGAGTCATTGGCAGGAGATTGACGTCGATGTCGAAGGGCGACAGCGCATCCGCGATCGCGTTGGCGATCGCCGCCGGCGCGCCGATCGTGCCGCCCTCGCCCATGCCGCGGAAGCCACCGGCCACGGCGGATTGGCTCTCGATATGCACGACGTCCATGTCGGGGATCTCGGGCGCCGAGGGAATCACGTAATCGACGAGACTTGCGCTCAGAGAGCTGGGCATCCTCGTCGTAGACCAGTTCTTCGAACAGCGCGGCGCCGATCCCCTGCGCCACGCCGCCATGGACCTGGCCGTCGACGATCATCGGATTGATTATCTGGCCGCAATCTTCGGCGACCACATATTTGTGTATCTTCACGAAGCACGTCGCCGGATCGACCTCTATCGCGGCGATGTGGGTGGCGGCGGCGGTGGTGCCGTTGATCGGGTCATAGGTGTAGCTCGCGCTCAATTCCTCGCGGGCTTCGACCGGCAACGTCTTCATGTCGGAATAGACGGCCCTTGCGACCTGTTTGAACGTAACGGCGCGGTCCGTGCCGGTGACCATCGCCTTGCCGCCGGAAACCTCGATGTCGTCGTGGCTGGCCTCCAAAAGATGCGAGGCGACGCGCTTGATCTTGTCCCGCAGCAGCACCGATGCGTGCTTGGCCGCGCCGCCGCCGAGCACCGCGCTGCGGCTCGCGTAGGTGCCGGTCGACATCGGCACCGCGTCGCTGTCGCCCTGGATGACGCGGATGTCCTCGAAGCTCGCACCGAGATCGTCGGCGATGATCTGGGCCAGCGTCGTCTCTAACCCCTGGCCGTGGGAGGCGACCCCGAAGGCCGCGGTGATGGCGCCGGTCGAGTCGATGGAGATTTTTGCCGTTTCCGAA
Organism: uncultured Alphaproteobacteria bacterium; assembly: GCA_963731915.1. Lineage (GTDB taxonomy): Bacteria > Pseudomonadota > Alphaproteobacteria > Rhizobiales > Xanthobacteraceae > Bradyrhizobium. The sequence continues at coordinate 50,250 of CAVSXQ010000025.1, read as the reverse complement.
CCGGTATTGATCGGCATTCCCGGGGCGACCGCGATGCGCGATCCGATGCCGGTCAGTTCGGCGTAGCTCGCAATGCCGATACCGAACAGCCGGCCTTCCTTGCGCGCATCGGCTTGCCGGATGCGGAGTTGTTCGTAGCCGGAAGCCGCACCGGCCGTATCGAGACACTCAATGAAACCGGTCTTGTCCCAGATGATTCCGGACGCGATCCGATACGGAAATTCGTCGGCGCGAACGAGATTGCGGCGGCGGATCTCCATGGGATCGAGACCGAGTGCCTTGGCGCCGAGATCCATCAGGCGTTCCGTGACGAAGGTCGAGATCGGTCGCCCGACCCCGCGGTACGGTCCCGTCGGTGGCTTGCAGGTGGCGACGCCGCGCACGGCGCCGCGATAGGACCGGATCTTGTAGGGACCGGGAAGGAAGCTGACGACCTGGACCGGCTCGAGGCCGCAGGTCCACGGATAGATCGAGTAGGCTCCGACATCTCCGATGACGTCGGCCTGCAGGGCGATGGCGACGCCATTCGCATCGAATCCCATTTCGGCATCGACGATCTCGCCGAACGCCTGACTGCTGCTGCTGACATCTTCCAGGCGGTCCGCCGTCCACTTCAGCGAGCGGCCGAGCTTGCGGGCCGCGATGCAGATCAGCAGTTCCTCCGGGTAAAGCGAGCCCTTCGATCCAAAACTGCCGCCCACGTCGGGCGCGACCACCCGCAAGCGGCTGCCGGGCAAGCCGAGGGATTCGGAGATGGCGTCGCGCACGATGCCGGGGATGTTCGAGGAGGTATAGAGTGTGATGGCGCTGCGTTTGGCATCGTACTCCGCCGTGTAGCTGCGCGGCTCCATCGCAAGCGGCGCCTTGCGGGTCATCTCGAAGCGGCCGCTCACCCGGACGGTGGCGCTGTTCAGGTCGGCCTCGACGTCACCTTTTTTGAACTCGCGAGCAATCAGCACGTTGGTGCCTGCCTCTTCGTGCAGCAGCGGAGCGTCCGGCGCGACCGCCTGCTCGCTACGCGACACCGCCCCGAGCGGTTCGAACTCGATCTCGATGAGTTCGAGCGCATCTTCCGCGAGGTATCGCGAGGTGGCGACCACAGCGACGATGGCCTCGCCGACATAACGGACTTTTCCGGAAGCCAGCGGCAGGATCGGGGTCGCGTAATAATTGGCCATCCGCGAGATCGGAATCACCGGCTTGAAATCCGCCGGCAACGTCCTCCGCCGTCAACACGGCGACGACACCCGGCGCCGTCTGCGCCGCCGCCCTGTCGATACGCGCGATCCGCGCATGCGGCTGTTCGCTGCGGCGGAAGGCGATGTGTAACGCCCTGTCCGGCTTGCGATCGGCGGCATATTCGCCTCTCCCGGTCAGAAGACGCGGATCCTCCGTGCGCTTGATCGGCGCGCCGACGTGGCGAGGTCGCAGCACGTCTGCCGGCTGTGCAAGGCTATCCTTACTCATAGCCCTCGGTTCCCTTGCGCAGGCTCTGCCATTGCTGGTCGTCGTGGCCGCAGATCACGGTCGCTCCGGATTTCTCGATCCGCCTCACCTCTTCGAACGACTTCAGCAGCGCCTCCGCATTCCAGGTGTTGCGCGGCGCGATATCGGTATCGAGGTGTTGCCGCAGGCTGATCGTATCCGAAGCCAGCAGGAATGGACCGTCGCGGTCGAGATTGACCAGCGCGCCGAGCGAACCGGGCGTGTGACCCGGCAGCGGCACCAGGACGACGCTGGCATCGCCGAACAGGTCCTTCTCGCCGTTCACGGTTTCGATGGGCTGCCCGGTCTGCCAGTCCACCTTCAGGTAGCCGGCGGCTTCCGCGCCCGGAGCCGACGCAGCTTCGACCTCCTTGGCGTGAGCCAGGATCGTCGCCTTCGTGAAGAACTGGTTGCAGCCGCAATGATCCGGATGGAAATGCGAGTTCACGACGATGTCGATGTCGTCGGGCCCGAGCCCGACGCAGGCCAGGCTTGGCAGCAACGTCTCGTCCGCCGTCATCAGCGGCTTCATCACTTTCGCAAGCGGCCCCCAGCGCTCCTCGGCATTGTCCACGACGGAGGGGTGACAACCCGTATCGAACAGCACGTTGCCCTGCTTGTGCCTGATCAACGCGCTGCTCACCGGCAAGTCGATCATTTCGCTGCGGTCCGCGCCGGGGATGTAGATGCTCTTCTTCATGCGAAGGCGCCCGGCGGCAAGGAAGTTGAGTTTCATCACGCATTCTCCCGGCGGATGGCCGCGGCACTCCTGATCGCAGCCACGATGTTCTGATAGCCCGTGCAGCGGCAGAGATTTCCGGAGAGGCCTTCCCTGATCTCCTCGTCGGTCGCGAGCGGATAGTTGCGGAGCAGATCCTCGCCCGTCATCAGCATGCCGGGCGTGCAAAACCCGCACTGGAGGCCGTGATGCTCGCGGAACTGGGTCTGGAGCACGTTGAGCGCTTCCGGTGTTCCCAGTCCCTCGACCGTGGTGATCTCGCACCCGTTGGCCTGGACGGCGAGCGTGAGGCAGGACCGCACGCTGTGGCCGTCCATCAGCACCGTGCACGCGCCGCAGACGCCATGCTCGCAGCCGACATGCGTCCCGGTCAGTCCAAGCGTGTCGCGGAGAAAATCGGACAAGAGTAAACGCGGCTCGACGCCGGCAACATCATGCCTGGTTCCATTGACCGTCACCGATACATTCACCGTCATCGCCGGATCACCTTTTCCCCGCCAACGCCGTCTGCATGGCGCGTTTGGCCAACTCGCCCAGCAGCTGTCTTCTGTATTCGCCGGAGGCGTGCAGGTCGCTGTTGGGAGTGACGCTTGACATCACCAGTTCCGCGAACCGGTCCAGTGTCCGGGCGTCGATCTCGATTTCACAGAGCAGCTTCTCGACATCTTCCAGCCGTAGCGGCGTATCGGCCACGCCCATCACCGCGACGCGCGCATCCTCGATCCCGGATTTGCCGCGTCGGATCGATACCGCGATGCTCGCCAGCGCGAAATCGCCGAAGCGCCGGGCAACTTCCTCGAACGCCCAGCCGTCGTGCTGCAGGATTGGAAATTCGATCTCCACGACGATGTCCTCGGGCTCGAGGCAGTTCGTCAGGGCGTCGACGAAGAAGTCTTGCGCCGCGATGGTGCGGCGGCCTGCAGGCCCCTGCACGCTAAGGCTGGCGCCGTAGAACATGGCCATCATCGGCAGCTCGGCCGCCGGGTCCGCGTGCGAGAGGCTGCCGCCGATGGTCCCGCGGTTGCGGATCGCCAGATGTGCCACGTGGCGCATGGCCGCCGACATCACCGGCAGCCTGGACGCGATCAGCGCAGAGTGCTCGATCTCGCGATGCCGCGTCAGCGCGCCGATCGCCACGCTGTCGCCGCGCAGCTCGATGAACGACAGATCCTTGATGCCGTTCAGGTCGACCAGCACCGCAGGCCGCGCCATCCGGAAATTCAGCAGCGGCAACAGGCTTTGGCCGCCGGCGAGGAGCTTTCCTTCGCCATTGGCCGCCGCGAGCGCCTGCCACGGCGGCATCTACCGTCGTCGGCGCGACATATTCAAACCTGGCAGGCTTCATCGACTGTGCCCTTCAAGGCCGGTTCCTTCCCTGCTGGCCATCTTATTCGCCGCGAAATCGTGGTGGCCTTTTTTCCGCAAAAGCCCGTCGGCCTTCCCTGAAATCCTCGCTGTCCGAGGCGGCATCGATCAGCCGCTGGGCGGCCGTCAGATCGAGCGCGCCCGCCCCCATGGCGAGGCCATTCAGCATGAACTTCGCGCCTGCGATCGAAAGCGGCGCATTGGCCGCCAGGCGCTCAAGGAATTGCTCGGCCGCGAGCCGCGCATCGTCGTGGATTTCGTCGATCAATCCCATCGATCTCGCCTGCTCGGCGGGGTAGCGGTCACCCGAGTACAAGATACGTTTGGCGTTTGCGATACCGACAAGCGCCGACAGCCGCTGCACGCTTCGAACGCCATAGACGATGGAAAGTTTCGCCGCCGGAATTCCGACGGTCGCGGTCCGATCGGCGAACCGAAAATCGCACGCCAAAGCGAGATGGCAGCCGCCGCCCAGACAATAGCCGGAGATCGCGGCAACGACCGGCTTTCCCAATTCGGCGATCGCCCCCGAGCACGCGTCGACAGCGACCTCGTATTCGGCGCTCTGTTGCTTGTCGTTCCGGATGTTATCGAACTCGGAGATGTCGGCGCCCACGCTGAAATCGGTTCCCTCGCCCGTCAGCACGACCGCGCGCAAATCCCTGTCGGCGGCGAACCGCGCGAAAATTTCCGCCAGTTCGCGCCACATCGCCAACGTGACGGCGTTCCTTGCCGAGGGTCGGTTCAAGGCGACATATGCGATGCCGGCCCGCCGCTTGATGTCGATATCTTCCAACATGGCTCCTCTCGCGCCGAACCGCGCGAACGCTCGACCGAGGCTAGCTTGGGCTTCGATCGTCCGAAGTCACTTGCATAAGTAGACTAATACGTCAAGTCCCCATGAGATCGCGCAGAGTATCGCACGACGGAATTGCACCACGAATGCAGCCGCCGTCATGCGCATCCGCGCGACCGTCGCTTGTCTGCGAGCGCGACTGGGATACTGTCATAACAACAGGAAATTTCGGGGTGGCGATAAATGGCAAAGCATTTGATAGCAGCGGCCCTTCTTCTCGTGACGACTGGGATGAATGGCGCACAGGCCCAGGATTATCCCGCCAGAACGGTCACGATCATCGTTCCCTTTGCGGCCGGCGGGCCGGCCGATATCACGGGCAGGATGGTCGCTGACATCTTCAGCCGCCATCTCGGCCAGAAATTCGTGGTGGAGAATGTCGGAGGCGCCGGTGGTACCACGGGAACGCTTCGCGCCGCCCGCGCGCCGGCCGACGGATACACGATCCTCTCCGGTCACCTCGGCACCAATGCGCTGGCGCCGGCGTTCTATCCGAACCTCGGCTACGATCCGCAAAAGGATTTTGCGCCGATCGGACTGACGGCCGAATATCCGGAATTGCTGGTCGTCCGGAAGGATTTTCCCGCCAACACCCTCAAGGAATTCGTCGCTTACGCGAAAGCCAATCCGGACAAGCTCAATGGCGGGCATGCCGGGCTCGGCTCGGTCTCCTATATCGGTTGTCTCCTGCTTCACGTCGGCGATCGGCATCAAGCCGACGATGATTCCGTTTACCGGCACGGCCCCGGTGTTGAATGCCATGCTGGCGAGGCCAGGTCGACTATGCATGCGATCCCGTGCTCGGACCGTTCGGCCAGGTGCAGGCCGGCAACCTCAAGGCGCTGGCGGTCGCCGCCAAGAAACGCAGCCCGTTGCTGCCCGATGTGCCGACCTCCCACGAGCAGGGCCTGCCCGAATTCGACATTGCCCCGTTCTACGCGGTGTTCGCGCCAAGCGGCACGCCGCAGGCCGTGGTCGACAAGCTTGCGGACGCCCTGAACAAAGGCCTCAACGAAGAAGCCGTGCAGAAGCGGTTGACCGAACTCGGCGCCGATAGCGTGGAGCCAAGCCGCCGCGGACCAAAGGCGCTTGCGGACCTGGTCAAAAGCGAAGCCGCGCGGCTGTTGCCGATCCTGAAGGCCGCGGCGGAGAAATAAGCGCGGCAAGTGCATCGCTCCTCGAGTGCACTTCGCTTCCGTCGAGATCGCCTAGTGCCCCGACCGATAATCAGCGCGAACCGGCGCGGCCCCCGATGGCGGCACGTCGAGGCGCACGGCAATGCCCTCCAGTTCCGGACTCGGCGCCGGATAAAGCTTCATCACCAGCGGATCATGCCCGGGAATGATGTGGCTCTCGTCCGGCGCCAGTTTCAGCAGCTTGTCGAACCCCTCCAGCATTTCGCCGATATGAAGGGCGGTCGTGAACGGACGCTCGCTCGCCATGTTCTCGTAGAAATGACTGACGTCGGAGGCCAGCACGACAAATCCGCGGCGGGTCCTGACGCGAACGAACTGAAGCCCGGCCGAATGGCCGCCCGCCGCATGGATCGTGAGGCCGGGCGCGAGCTCGGCGTCGCCATCGTAGAACAGGACGCGGCGCGCATAGTTGAGCCGCACGATCCCGCAGATATCCTCGACCTCGAACGAATGCGATAGCCGCGGATATCGCATGAAGCGCCCCGTGGCATAGGCAATCTCGCGTTCCTGGAGATGGAATCGCGCGTTCGGAAACCGGTCGAAATTTCCGACATGGTCGTAATGCAGATGGGTGAGGATGACGTCCTCGACCGCAGCTGCATCGATGCCGAACGCGCCGAGCGTCTGCACCGGACAGCGCAGGAACGTCCGCTTCCGCCTCTCTGCTACATCGGCGTTGAAGCCGGTGTCGATGACGAAGGTGCGGCCGCCTCCCCTCGCCAGCCACATGAAATAGTCCATCGGCATCGGGCCGTCATGCGGATCGCCGCCGATGAAATGATCGCTGCGCCGCGCATCGCGGGTGGCATAGCGGATGGCGAAGAGCTCGTATTCCTGATCGGCCATGCTATCTCCCAACAGACCGGCGGCTCATCACTTCGCTTCGACCTCGTTGAACGCCTCGCGCGCGTTGCGGAACGCGTCGATCCCCGAGGGGATGCCGCAGTACACGGCGACCTGAAGCAGGATCTCCTTGATCTCGTCCTTGGTAAGGCCGTTCTTCAGCGCGCCCTTGACATGCAGCTTCAGCTCATGGGGCCGGTTGAGGGCACCGAGCATCGCGAGATTGACGATGCTGCGGGTGCGGCGGTCCAGACCCGGCCGGGTCCACAATGCGCCCCAGCAAAACTCGGTCGACCATTCCGCCATCGTCCGGGTGAATTCGTCGGCGCCGGCGATGGATTTGTTGACGTAGTCTTCGCCAAGCACTTCCTTGCGGACCTTCAGGCCCTTGTCGAACAATTCAGTCATCATTGGTTCCTTCCATTGTTTGAGAACGGTTTTTCAAGACCGCGCGGTTCAGCCCCGCGCGCTCATCAGGCTCGAGACATCGGCAAGCTGTTCGAGACGCCAGACACCATCGATAATGCGATCTATATCCCAATCGGTGCCGCCCAGCCGCGCGCAATCGCGCAATTTCGCTTCGATATCACGGTCCGACAACGGGTCGGCAAGACTGCCTTTCGCTTCCATCACCAGCTCTTCCAACGTCTCGCCCGACGTCAGTTGGATAATGACGCGCGCGGCACCATCCGGAAGCGAAGGGTCAAGCGCCGCCCTCACCTTCTGGCGCAGGGACACGATATCCGGCCGAACCACCGTCGCCTCCGAGAATTCGGTGACGCCGGCCGCCCCAAGCAGCAACGCACAGGCGGCGCAATGATGGATGCTGACCCGTGCGTCGCGTTCGTTGCGAACCGGACGATCGCCGCGCGCCAGCAGCAGCGCCGAGCCCTGCACGGTGACGGAGGCTATATCATCGATGCGCCGGTCGAGCTTCGCCCGCAAATTGAAGCAGGCGTCGATGACGGCGTGAAACACGATTCCCGCGGGATAGGGCTTGTAGGTGTTCTTCGCGATCTCCCAGGTCTTGCCGAGACCGCCCGTCAAGCGCGCCATATCGGGTTCGTCGCCCATGGCGCGGGCCCAGCCGAGCGGTCCCTCAATGGCCCGTGGCGATGCCGAATAGCCTTCAGCCGCGAGCAATGCCGCAAACAGGCCGTTGCGGGCCGCGTTGCCGACGCTGACATTCTTGGCGGCGCTCGGGAGATTTTCGATGATCCCGGCCGACTGGCTGGCGGCAATTCCGATCGCATTTGAAATCTGGCTGGCCGGGAGATCGAGCAGCTTCGCGCAGGCCGCGGCCGCACCGAACACCCCGCAAGTCGAGGTGATGTGCCAGCCGCGGGCATAATGTCCGGGAGACACCGCGTTGCCGATCGCGGCATTCCACCTCCACGCCGAGAATGAATGCGGTGAGAACGGCCTGCCCCGAAAATCCCCGCGCTTGCGCCAAGGCCAGCACTGGCGCCGCCACCGGTGCCGCCGGATGAATGATGGTGTCCAGATGGGTATCGTCGAAATCCAGCAGATTGGCCGAAATCGCGTTGACGAACGACGCGCCAAGCGCGTCGAGCCGCTCGGTGCGGCCGATGATCGCGGATGTCGCAGCGCCGCTGAACGGCAACAGCGTCCGCAACGCAGCGGTGACGGCCGGGTCGTTCGCCGACCCCAGCGCGGTCGCGAAAAAATTCAGGATCGAGCGTTTCGCCTGGTGATTTTGCGCGGCGACATCCGCCCACACCGTGCCGGCAACGAAATCGGCGAAAATCGTGCCGGCGCCTTGCGCTTCATCTTGCCGCACTGAGCGAATTCCTCGGATCTTGTTTTTCCGACCCTATTCCGGCGCGACGCGGCCTGTCGACAGAAATCTTATGCTTGACAGATTGACTGACAATCTTGAAGTTCGGCGCAACGCGACCGGGGGAACCCTGGCGCGGCAAGAACAAGAAAAGCGCCCGTGCTTGCGGGCCGCGACAGGGAGCGGACCATGGCTGCAGAAACAATCGGCTTTGTCGGAACCGGCCGCATGGGCGGACCGATGGCCGGACGGCTGATGGACGCCGGCTATTCGCTGTGCGTTTACGATTCACAGAGCGAGGCGACCAAGGCGCTGGTTGCGCGTGGCGCACGGCTTGCGAAATCTCCCGCCGAAGTGGCTTCGTCAGCGGATATCGTGCTGTGCAGTCTGCCGACCCCCGACATCGTCAAGGCGGTTGCGCTGGGGCCCGACGAAATCGTTACCGGAAACCGCGCCACGGTGCTGATCGATTTGTCCACCACCGGACCCGGCGCCGCCAAATTGATCGCGAAAGGATTCGAACCGAGGAAGCTGACGCTGGTCGATGCGCCGGTCAGCGGCGGCATCAAGGGCGCGGTGAACGGCACGCTTGCGGTGATGGTGTCCTGCCCGAAGCCGACCTATGACCGGGTTGAGCCGATCCTGAAGCATTTTGGAAAGCTGTTTTACACCGGCGACAAGCCGGGCACGGCGCAGACCGCGAAACTCGCCAACAATCTGATGGCGGCGGCGGCGCTGGTGATCACTTCCGAAGCGGTGGCGATGGGCGTCAAGGGCGGCGTCAACGCCAAGGTGCTGATCGACATCATCAACGCCAGCAGCGGCCGCAACAGCGCCTCGGAAGACAAATTCCCCCGCGCCGTGCTTCCCGGCACCTTCGATTTCGGATTTACCACCGGCCTCTCCTACAAGGACGTGCGGCTTTGCGTCGACGAAGCCGAGGCCATGGGCGTCCCGATGGTCTGCGGCTCGGTGGTCCGGCAGATGCTCGCCATCACCAACGCCAAATATGGCGCCTCATCCGACTTCACCTCGATCGCAAAGGTGCTGGAGGAATGGGCCGGCGTGGAAATGCGCGGCTAGCCGAAGCCGCTGGCGCGCGAGGGGCGATTGCCATGATTGCCGAGTTGGACAAGAAAATAGCCGGAGCCTGAGACGATGTTGAAGGGCAAATGGGCTCTCGTGACCGGGGCAACGGCAGGCCTGGGCCTGGCCGTGGCCGAAAGCCTTGCCGGCGCGGGAGCCAACATTGTCCTGCACGATCTGATCGAGCCGACAGAAACACGGGATCGTCTTCGGTCGCGCTTTGCGGTCGAGGTGATAAGCGTTGCGGCGGACCTGTCGCAGCGCTCATCCATCGAAACCATGATGGCTGAACTGCTCGGCCGCCTTGAGGCGATCGATATCCTGGTCAACAACGCGGTGGTCCGGCACTTTGCGCCGGTCGAAGCGTTTGCGCCCGAACACTGGGAAGAAGCGCTGGCGGTCAATCTGTCGGCGCCGTTTCATCTGATCCGCCTTGCCTTGCCCGCCATGAAGAAACGCGGCTGGGGCCGCATCTTCAACATCGCCTCGATCTATTCGACCCGCGCCGTCGCCGACCGCATCGATTATGTGACGACCAAGACCGCCATCCTTGGCATGACCCGGGCGGTGGCGATCGAGACCACCATGAGCGGAATCACCTGCAACGCGCTCTGCCCGGGCACGCTGCCGACGCCGGCCATCACGCAGAAAATTGCATCGATCGCGGCCGCCAGCGCCCGCAGCATTGAAGAGACGACGCGCGACTATCTGGCGGCGCGGCAGCCGACCGGCCGGTTTGTCGCCATGGAAGCCGTCGGCGCCATGGCTGTCTTCCTGTCAAGCGAGGCCGCAAAGGACATCACGGGCGCGACGCTGCCAATCGATGGAGGCTGGTCCATCGCATGAGCGCAAATTATCGAACCGCAGCGGAGATATCCAATGGCTGAAACATCGCTCCGAAACGCCGTGGTGACGGGCGCGGCCGGCGGCATGGGCCGCGCCATTACCAGGGCGCTGATCGAGAGCGGCCGCAGGGTCGTATTGGTAGATCGCGATGCGGAATCCCTTCGTCAGTTCGCCGCTGAAATGGGCGACAATACGTTTCCGATCCAGCTCGATATTGCAGACGCCAAAAGCGTGGAGCGCCTGCCCGATCATATTCCGCAAGCCTTTCAGGCCGATCGACATCCTCATCAACAACGCCGGACATGACATCGGCGGCCGGACGCGCTTCGATATCGGCCCGGCCGACGATTGGGCCAACATCGTTCAAACCAACCTGATCGGCCTGATGCGGGTGACACGCAGCATCCTGCCCGACATGGTCGGACGCAACGCCGGCCACATCGTCAACATGAGCTCGATCAACGCCGTACGCATCATTCCGGACATGGCCGCCTACAGCGCGAGCAAGGCCGGCGTGCATATGTTTACCGAAACGCTCAGGGGAGAACTTGCCGAGACGGCGATCAGGGTGACCGAGATGCAGCCCGGCCTGACGCGAACGGGCATCATTCTCACCCGCTACCGCGGCGACAAGCAGAAAGAGAAGGACTACTTCGACCAGTTCAAGATGGCGCTCGATCCGGCCGATATCGCGCGATCGATCGTGTTTGCGCTGGACCAGCCACCCCATGTTCAGATTGCGGAGATGATGATTCTGCCCGTAAATCGCTATTGAACCAGCGCCGATCGCGGTCGGCGGCAGCGATGGCACCTGAACGTGTCATTGCGAAAGACGGAAGGCGGAAGACGATGGACAAACGCACTGATTTGCAATCCACGCTTCGGATCGCGGACGTTCCGACCGTCCGGTCCAGGGTTGCGCAAAAGTTGCGCGAAGCGATCATGTCCGGGACCCTGAAGCCGGGCCAGCGCCTGGTCGAGCGCGAGCTATGCGAGATGACGGGGGTCAGCCGGCCGTCCATTCGCGAGGCACTTCGGCTGCTGGAAGCCGACGGCCTCGTCACCACGGTGCCCCATCGCGGCCCTTTCGTCAGCACCATCAGCCTGGAAGAAGCCCAGCAGCTCTATGCGGCGCGCGCCGTGCTCGAAGGATTTGCCGGCCGTGAATGTGCCCGCCTGCGCGACCCGGCCGTCGTGCGCAGGATCGGAGACGCCCTCGTCAAGTTAAAGGCTGCGTTTGCCGAGGGCGATTTGCCGACGGCCCTTGAGGCCAAAACCGAGTTCTATGCGGCGCTGATCGGCGGCTGCCAGAATGTTTTCGTCGAGCGCATGCTCAAGCCGCTGCACGACCGGATCACGCTGTTGCGAATTACCTCGATGTCGCAGCCGAAACGGATCAACAAGAGCCTGCGCGAGGTCACTGCAATCTGGCGCGCGATCCAGAACGGCGACCCCGAACTCGCCGAGCAATGCTGCGTCGATCATATCAAGGCAGCGGCGGTGGCCGCGCTCAGCATGATCGAACAATCATCGTCACCGAAGGAAAAAGCGGTCGCGGATGAACAGCCAGTCCCCGCTCCAATCAAGACCTCTCGAAAACGCCTGCAAGGCAGATAGGAAACCCGAATGAAGTTCGTCAAAGGAATTCTGCTGTTGCTGCTGTTGTCGGCGGCGCTGCCGGCGCAAGCACAGGACTATCCGAGCCGGCCGATCACCCTCATCGTTCCGTTCTCGGCCGGCGGACCCGGCGACATCATCGCGCGCCTGCTCGGCACTTCCATGAGCGCAACGCTGAAGCAACCGATCGTGATCGAAAATGCCGTCGGTGCCGGCGGCACCATCGGCACCAATCGGGTCGCCAAGGCGGCACCCGACGGCTACACCGTGCTGCTGATGCATGTGGGCCAGGCGACCGCGCCTGCGCTCTATGCGAAATTGCCGTTCGATCCGGTCGGTGATTTCGAGCCGATCGGCCTCGTCACCGATGTGCCGATGATCCTGGTGGCGCGCCCGAACTTTCCCGCCAAGGACCTCAAGGAACTGGTTGCCCACGTACGCGCCCAGGGAGACAAGGTCACCTATGGCAATGTGGGCCTCGGCTCCGCTTCGCATCTGTGCGGGCTGATGTTCATGAGCGCCATCGAAGCCAAGCTCACGCCGATCTACTACAAGGGCGGCGGACCGGCGCTGAACGACATCATCGCGGGTCACATCGACGTCTATTGCGATCCCGCAACCGGGCCGACCCCGCATATCCAGGCCGGCACCATCACGGGTTATGCGATCACCAGCAAGAAACGCGTACCGACCTTGCCGAACCTGCCGACCTCGGCAGAAGCCGGCGTCCCGGGGTTTGACGTCACGACGTGGTACGGAATGTATGCGCCGCGCAGCACGCCAAAGCCGATCGTGGATGCGCTGGTCGGCGCCCTGCAGAAGGCGCTCAAGGACCCGGCCGTGACGAGCCGTTTCGCCGAGCTCAGCATGACGCCCGTCGAAGAGGAACGAGCGACGCCTGCGGCGCTCGAGCGCTTGCTCAAGGCTGAAATTGATAAGTGGGATCGCATTATCAAGAATGCGGGCATTACCCCGCAGTAGAACCGGAAGGTGCGTCAGAACCGCGCGATGATCGCAAAGATCGATCGCGAGGATTAATAGAAGTGGACAGAAACAGGAGGCACTGCGCAAACTGACGGCAACAACAAAGACTGCCACGGCCACACAGGTCGAAAGGCAGAATCAAAAAAGCAACAATGCAGTTAGGGAGAGACACAATGCGTCACGCGTTTGCCACCCTGGTGGCCGGTCTTGCTTTACTCGTCATAGCTCCATCTGCTCCGGCAAATGCCCAGGCCCCGCAGAAGCTTCGCTTCCAGGCGAGCTTTCCTACCGCAAGCCTGATCTTCGAGAACCTCAAGTTCTGGGCCGAGCGCGTCAAGGTTATGTCCGGCGGGCGCCTCGAGATCGAAGTGGCCCCGGCCGGCACCATCGTGCCCGCCTTCGAAGTGCTCGACGCCGTCCACAAGAAGGTGATCGACGGCGGCCACACCGCTGCAGCCTATTGGGTCGGCAAGCAGCGCGCCGCGACGCTGTTCGGCCCGGCGCCGGGCGGCCCGTTCGGCATGGACATGATGGATTACATGGGCTGGATCTATGACGGCGGCGGACTCGAACTCTACCGCGAACTCTATCAGGACCAGCTCAAGCGCGATGTGGTTCCGATTCCGATGACCGCGGTCGCCAACCAGGTGTTGGGCTGGTTCAAGCGCCCGGTCGCGAATTGGGATGATCTCAAGGGCCGCAAGTGCCGCGAGACCGGCATCACCGCCGAGGTGTTCAGCAAGTCCGGCATGACACCCGTCAATATGCCGGGCGGCGAGATCGTGCCGGCCGGCGAGCGCGGCGTCATCGAGTGCGGCGAATGGGTGGGACCGGCCGAGGACATGAAGATCGGCTTCCAGTCGGTGTGGAAGCACTACTACATGCCCTCCACGCACGAACCCGCGACCGTGCTCGAGCTGCTGATCAACGCCGATGTGTGGAAGGGCCTCAAGCCCGACCTGCAGGAGATCATCAGGTCTGCCACCTGGGAGGCGACCTTCCGCTCGCAGACCATCATGAACAAGCTGAACGCCGAGGCCCTGAAGGATCTGCGCGAGAAGCACGGCGTCAAGATCGAGCGCACGCCGGAGGACATTCTCAGGAAGACGCTGGAAGCCTGGGACCAGATCGCCAAGGACGAGTCCGAAAAGAACCCGTTCTTCAAGAAGGTCTATGCGTCGCAGCGCGCCTATGCCGCGGAAGTGGTACCGGCGCGTCGCTTTGTCATCCCGCCTTACGCGGCCGGAGCCGACTACTACTGGCCCGAGAAGAAGTGATCGATCGCAGTTAGGGGCCGCGCGAACCGCGGCCCCTTTTTCCGTCGCCGGACCAGGGATGGGGCCCTCTATGCAAAACCTGCCTGCAAGCGAACCCGCGCGTCAGCCGTCGGGGCGATATCTCGCCACCATCCGCGCTATTGACGGCATCACGAAGTGGTCGGCCTATCTGTTCGCGCTGCTCGTCATCCCGTTGATCATCGCCAACGTGATCGAGGTGTTCATGCGCTATGCCATGAACTCTCCGACGTCCTGGGCGCTCGACACCACGACCATGTCGTTCGGCGCGCTGTTCATGCTGGGTGCGGCCTATACGCTGCTGAAGGGCGCGCATGTGCGCACCGACATGCTGTGGGAGAAATTCTCCGACCGCAAGAAGGGCATCATCGACAGCATCGCCTTCCTGCTGTTCTTCCTGCCATCGATGGCGATCCTGTTCGGGATTTCGATCGATGACTTCTTCTACTCGCTGTCGATCAATGAGAAATCGACTTCGGGGGTCTGGCAGCCGGTGCTCTGGCCGCTCCGGGCCGTGATCCCGCTCGCCGCGGCGCTGCTGTTCCTGCAGGGCATCTCCGAGGTGATGAAGAGCCTCTGGGCAGCCCGCACCGGCGAAATGCTGGTTCACCACGAGAAGATCGAAGTGTGAGACAGCAATGAGCTTCAACGAATTCCTCGGCCTCATCATGCTCGTCAGCATGATGGGCGTCATCTTCATCGGCTTTCCGATCTCCTTCACCCTGCTGTTCCTGGCGTTCATCTTCGGCACGATCGGCGTCGGCCCCGATCAGACCTTCTACCTCGCCTACCTGCAGGTCTGGGGCACCATGAAGGACGATATCCTTCCCGCCGTGCCGCTCTTCATCTTCATGGGCTACATGACGGAGCAGGCCGGCCTGATGGAGCGCCTGTTCCTGGCGCTGCGCCATCTGCTCGCTCCGGTGCGCGGGGCGCTCTACCTTGCGGTGATCCTGACCGCGACCATCTTCGCCATGGCGACCGGCATCGTCGGCGCGGCCGTCACCGTGCTGGGCATCATGGCCGGCCCGATCATGATCAAGACCAACTACGACGCCAGACTGTCGGCGGGCGCGATCGCCGCCGGCGGTACGCTCGGGATCCTGATCCCTCCGAGCGTGATGCTGGTGGTGATGGGCCCGACCATCGGCGTTCCCGTGAACCTGCTCTACTCGGCCGCCTTCGGCCCGGGCTTCCTGCTCGCCGGCCTCTATATCGCCTACTGCATGGCGCGCAGCTTCATCAACCCGGCGCTCGGCCCGCCGGTGCCGAAGGAAGAGCGGCTGGGCGATGCCTGGCTGGTCATCAAGGAGGTCCTGATCGGCATCCTGCCGCTGGCGGCCCTGATCGGCTTCACCCTGGGCACGATCCTTGCGGGTTTGGCGACGCCGACGGAAGCGGCTTCCTGCGGCGCCTTCGGCGCCACGCTGCTGGCATTGCTCTATCGCCGGCTCACCTTCGCGGCGCTCAAGAATGCGGCTATCTCCACCATGGTGACTTCGAGCATGGTGCTGTTTCTCGTCGTGGCGTCCAACGTGTTTGGCGCCGTCTTCACCAAGCTCGGTACTGCCAGCGTCATCACCGACGCGCTGGTCGGCCTGCCGCTACCCGACATCTGGAAGCTGGCATTGATCATGCTCCTGATCTTCGTGCTGGGCTGGCCGTTCGAGTGGCCGGCGATCATCCTGGTGTTCCTGCCGATCTTCCTGCCGGTGGTTGAAAAGCTCAACTTCGGCATGAGCAAACTCGACGCGCTGATCTGGTTCGGAACGCTGGTGGCGGTCAACCTGCAGACGGCTTTTCTCAGCCCGCCCGTCGCGATGTCGGCCTACTACCTGAAGAACGTCGTGCCGCAGTGGAGCCTTTCGACGATCTACCGGGGCATGGCCGACTACATGGTGATCCAGATCCTGTGCCTGCTCGCCTTGATCATGTGGCCGCAGATCGCGCTCTGGTTGCCGAACGCACTCAAATAATGCTCGCTCAACTCAAGCGGCGATGCGGGCGCTTATGCTGCGACTGGCACCGCCTTTGTGATAACGAGCAATGCTATCCTCGGGATACTTCGCCAGGAACGCACTCAATTCGATTTCGGCAACTGCCAGCGGCCCGGCGCGAATGGCCGCATAGACGAGCTCCCATGCGCGGCAAAACTCAACTTCGTCGGCGCCGGCTTCCTCGCCCTCGCCCCGCAATTCGTAAACCTCGAACGCTTCGGCAAATCCCTTTGGGCTGATGCGATCGACGCTGCGGAAACGAAATCCTGCGCCGGCGCGCTGCTTGAGAGCTGAACTGACCAGGATCGCGGTTCCGTAGTTCTTGTTCAGCCCTTCCAGCCGCGCGGCGAGATTAACCGTCGCGCCGAGCGCCGTATAGTTCATGCGATCCTCGGAACCGATATTGCCGACCACGGCCTCGCCGCTGTGCAGACCGATCCGGCTTCGATAGGCCGGCCACCCTTCCCGCGCGAACTCGGCATTAAGTTGCGTGTTGGCGCGTTGAAAGGCCAGCGCCGCGGCGCAGGCATTGGCGGCGTGATCGGGATCGTCGGCCGGCGCGTTCCATATCGCCATGATGGCATCGCCGATGAATTTGTCGACGGTGCCGGAATGGCTCATGATCTCCCGCGACATCGCGGCGAAATAGCGCGACGTCTGTTGCATCACGAGAGTTGGCTCGGCCTTTTCCGTGATCTCAGTGAAGTCCTTGATGTCGGAAAACAGCAGCGTGACCTCGCGCCGTGTGCCGCCGAGCTGCATTGGCGTGCCCGTCTCGATCAGCCGCTCCACCAGCCGCCGCGGCACGAATCGCGAAAAGGTTTCCGTCATGGTGCGCATGGTGGACACGGAACGGCCGAGATCGTCGATCTCGCGGATCATCGAACGCACCGGCGGCGCGTTGGAAGGCTCGAATTTTTGAATCCGGTCGGTTTCCTCGGCCAGCGCCCGCAACGATCTCGACAGCAGCGAGCCGATGAAGAAGACGATCGGAACCATGGCCGCCACGAAAGCCAGCGTCGCGGCAAACAGCCGTCCGCGCTCCGACAGGATACCGGCATAAAATTCGTCGACCGGCGCCACCACTGCCACGCGCAAGTTCGCCGGCCCCGAGCGCGGGATGGTCTGGAACGCCGCGGCGTAACGCCGGCCCGCCGGGTCCATGAAGAACTGTTCGGCAATTCCGTCTGCCCGCCATGCGCGGATCGCCTTGAGAACACCCGCCATATCGGTCTCGCGCAAGCGGGGAATCGTGCCGGAAACTTCTCTTCCGAGCATTTCCGACATCCGGGGATGGGCCAGAATGCGATCGTCATCGTCAAACAGGAAGGCGACACCGGACTCTGTCAGCTTCTCCCTTTTCAACACCTCCTGCGTCGCGTCCAGCAGCAGGTCCCCGGCAACCACGCCGCCCTTGCCCTGCTTCAGCGGGGATTGCACGGTATAGCCCTGCCTGCCCGTCGCGAAAAAAACGTACGGCCCGGTCAGCCAGCTGCCATCCCTGCGCTCGGCGTCCTTGTACCAGGGACGCTCGCGTGGATCGTAGTCGAGCGACCCCGGCAATTCCCTTACCGTTTCGAGCGTCTCGGACAGGAACAACCTTCTTGATTTGACTTGAGCGGGATCGGACCGCGAGATCACGACCAGCCTGAACGCGGCCTGTTCGGGTGCCTCCAGCCGCGCGCGCGAGTCCCGACCGGAATCGCCGAGGTCATCCATCTCGATGAACGAGCCGTCGCTGTAGCCGACATACAGGCTGAAGAGGTTCTCGTTGTTCTTCAGCATGGCCGCGAGCAGCGCATTCAGCCGCGGGTTATCCTCGATCTCCCCTGCGTGAACCGGCGGCAGCGCGTTCAGTACGTCAAGATTGTCGCGCACCAGCTTGAGCTGTGAGCCGATACGGTCGGCCGACAATTCGGCGACCTTGCCGATGAACTGACTGGCGGCGGCGTCGGTGACCGCGGTGATCCGCGCAAAACTCATATAGACGAGCGTCAGGCCGATCACGAGAACGATCGCGACAAACAGCGCGATGATGGAGGTTTTGAAGCCCAACTTGACGGCTTTCTTCCCGGCACCGGTGGTGGGGCCGACAACCGTCATGTTGTCACTTCTTTCATCCGGCTCAAACGGATTGACGTAATTGAGGATCGCAATCTGCCGCAGCAGCACTTTCCTGATGATATGCGTCGGCTTGACCGCCTCGGTATAGATCGCGGCCGTGCCGGTCGCGCCCGCCGGCAGGCGCTTGGCCACGTCTTCGTCGTCGAGCCTGACGCGGACCACGAATGGCGCCGCCTCAATCCCCTTCGGCGCCACCGCGACGCCGGAGGTCTGCACCTGTCCGGTCGCGATCGCCTGCAGCACCGTCTCGACCTTGCCGGTGCGGACCACACCGGGTTCGAACTTGAAGGTGATCTCGACCGGCTGGCCGGCTGCGATGTAGCGCGCGTCGTTCTGCGTGATCTCGACGCCAACCAGCGTATTCGACGTATCGATGAAGGCCATTACCGGCGTCAGCGGCAGGTTTGCCACCCGCGCGCCCTTGCGCAGCGCGAGATTGGTGACGTAGCCGTCAGCCGGGGCGCGCACGGTGGTCTTGTCGAGATTCCACTGCGCGCCCTCGAGCTGGCCTTTCAGCTGGTCTACCTCGGACTGCCGCTGCTCGACATCGAAACCCCGCCCGGAATCGCGCTCGAACAGCTGCGTCATCTGGGCAAGGCGGGTACTGGACAGCTTGAGCTGCGCCTCGATGGTCTTGACCTGCGCCCGATAGGGTGTCGGGTCGATCGTGAACAGCACATCGCCGGCCTTCAGCGGCGTGTTCGCGCTCACCGGCACCTCGGCAACTTCACCTGCCACATCGGGCACGATCGAGACCGCGTTGCGCACCACCAGCGCCGGCCCCTGCGGCGCGCCCCACCCCATCGGAATGAAAAGGCCGATATTGAGCAGCAGCAGCACGATGAAGGGCGACGACTTCCAGAACAGGTTGAAGGCGACGATGCCGAAGCGCACCAGCGCGAACAGCAGCACCAGATACACCGCCATGATCGCGATCATCATGGCCGCGGCTCCGCTCTCGGCGCGGCCGGCACGTCGACATACGCCCAGATCAGCGCCACCGGCCACAACGCAAAGCCGCAGATCAGCGTGACCCAGCCCGCCACCGTCACCGCCTGCGCCTGCGGATGGCCGCGTGTTTTCGCGATATGCCCCGGCAGCCAGCCGGCAATGCAGAACACGCCGATCGCGCTGGCGATCAGGATGATCAGCACGATCCAGGCGAAGATGTCGAAACCGCTCATGGCCAGCTCACCCCACAATTAGGAACCTGATTTCGGAATTACACCCGCAAAGCAGCGCGTCATTTCTCCGGCTCCAGCGGCGGCAGCTTCCACGCGCCCGTCATCGCGGCCTTGTTCGGCCCATAGACGCGCGCGACCAGGCTGCACTTCCCCGCCGGTGCCGGCAGCCAGTTGCTCTCCTTGTCCTTGCCCGGCGAGACGTTGCTCACATAGATCGTCAGCGAGCCGTCCTTGCCATATTGGAGGCCCTTGGTGCGGTCGCCGATCGAGTAGCGATTGATCGGGTTGGCGTAGAGAAAGCGTTCGGGGATCGTGTACATGGTCATCGACCAGAAGAACTTTGCCGGCGGCAGATCGGCCTTGCTGAAATAAACCGTCGACGGCTTGCTGCCGTCACAGACGTAGCCGCCGTACCAGGCTTCCTCGATCGCGTTTCCGTAAATGCCCTTCATCGCGCCGACATCGCGCTGCAGATAATTTGTGCCCAGCTGCGCCCGCGAGCCGAACAGCCCGTTGGTGTTGAAAGTCTTGGCTGCCAGCGTGTCGATCTCCGCCTGTCCCTGCTTCACCCCCGCATCGATGGCCGCGAGCGTCGCGGGGTCGACCTTGGAGGCATCCCATGGCTTGCCAGGTCCGATGCCGATTTTCTCAAAGCGCTTGCGGATCGCGACTTCGCTTGGGACCGGAGGCTCGGCGAATTGCAGCAGGAAGTTCAAATAGCCGATGAAATCATGCGACCGGGTCTTGGCCTTGTCATAGGGCGGGAAGTCGATGGAAGGCGCCGCCGGCGGTGCCGGCTGCTTCAGGAAGGCACTGAGCGGCTGCAGCTTGTATTGCGCCTGCAGCGCTTTCACGTTGGCAACGTCGTCGGGGCCAAACAGCGCCGTCCGGGTCAGCGTTCCCGCAATATCGGTTTCAGATTTGAAGACCTGCCTGATGCCGGCGGGCTTTTTACCCTTCCATTTCGGGCCGGCGATCATGTAGCTGCCGGCGCCGAAGCCGGTCGAACGCACGCCGATATAGCCGACAATCTGGGTGTAGAGATCGACCCATTGCATCACGTAGTAGCGATCCTTTGGAACGGCGGGGACGCTCACCACGATCGGCTCAGTGCGCAGGTCGAGCCATGCCCAGGAGTACGGCGTGTCGTTGTTCGGCGAGACGATGTCCTTGGTGTCGGGCGTCGCCGGATCCGAGTAATGCCGGTACACGTTGAAGCCGCCGATATATCCACTGTCTGACTTGTCGACGGTCTGCTTGCGCCAGGTCTGATAGCTCTCCAGCATGGCGTAGGAATAGACGTAGGCGTCCTTCGCGATCGCCTGTGTTTCGGCGGCGGAAACAGTTTGCGCCGATGCACCCATCGGCATGGCGGAGACCATCGTCACCACGGCCATCGCTGCCAGCCTTTGCTCGACCATTTTTGTTTTCCTTTTGATTGCCGGCCGCAGGCATACTGTCAGTGAAGATCACACCGGCCCGCCCTTCGGCGAGCCGGCACGATTGCGTATCAGCTACTTCACGCCGCGCTGCCGGAGCTGCTGCTCGATCATCTGATCCACGCCCGAGCGGATCTTTTCGATGCTTCTGGCCCGCTGTCCCGCCTTTGCCCTTTCGTCCTTGATGTCGTCCAGCGTCTCTTCCAGGATGTTTGTCGGATTGAAACTCGGCGGGAACGCGCGTGGCGGAAACTCCTTGAACGTCATCACGAACGCGCCGACATCGTCCATCGCGCCGTAGACCTGACCGACATGATTGAGCTGCCAGTCCCAGAAGGTGTTGGACGTGATGTCCGCCCGCTCGAACGGGTCCTGCAGCAGGTTGAAAATCTTCTGCAGGCGAAGTTTGGTGAAGGGCTCGGCCCAAACCTGCATCGTCCCGGGTGAGCGCTGTTCGGCGTAAATGTACTTGTAATCACCCTTTCGCAGCGCCACCAGCAGACCGTCATCGTCCGCGTAGAAGAACTTGTCGCGGGCGCTCTTCGTGCCGTTGTTGTTGCCCGCCGTGCCGCTGACGTTGCGCAGGAATGTGCTCTGATCGAATCCGTCGAGATGCACCTTGTAATTGATGCCGTTCGCGGTGTAGCCGGCCTTGAGCTTGTTGACGATATCAGGCTCGCCGGCGGCCGCGCACAGCGTCGGTATCCAGTCGTTGTGGCTCATCAACTCGTTGCTGACCGTGCCGGGCTTGATCACGCCGGGCCAGCGCACCAGGCACGGCACGCGGAACGCGCCTTCCCAGTTGGTGTTCTTCTCGGAACGGAACCAGGTCATGGCGCCGTCCGGCCAGGTATTCATGTGCGGGCCGTTGTCGCTGGAGTAAACGACGATGGTGTCGTTGGCGAGACCCATGTCGTCGAGCGCCTTGAGCAGGCTCGCAACAGTGTCGTCGTGCTCGAGCATGCCGTCGATATATTCGCTGTCGCCGTGGGTATAGCGGCCACGGTGCCCGGCCCTGACGTGCGTGCGCAGATGCATGCGGGTCCCGTTGAACCAGCAGAAGAACGGTTTGCCCGCCGCTTGTTGACGCTTCATGAAGTCGATGGCTGCCGCCGACGTCTCGTCGTCGATCGTTTCCATCCGCTTCTTGGTGAGCGCGCCGGTATCCTGGATCGTCTGCTTGCCGATCTTGCCGAAGCGCGGATCGACCGTGGGATCGTCGCGGTCGGTCGCCCTGCACTTCAGGACGCCGCGCGGTCCGAACTTGGCAAGATATGCCGGATCCTTTGGGTAATCCGGCAGTTCCGGTTCTTCCTCGGCGTTGAGGTGGTAGAGATTGCCGAAGAACTCATCAAAGCCGTTCACGGTCGGCAGCGACTCGTTGCGGTCGCCGACATGGTTCTTGCCGAACTGCCCGGTGGCGTAGCCGAGATTTTTGAGCAGCCCGCCGATCGAGGGATCGAGCTGGCTCATGCCCATCGGTGCGCCGGGAAAGCCCACCTTGGTCAGGCCGCTGCGGATGCCGTGCTGGCCGGTCAAGAACGCCGCGCGGCCGGCGGTGCACGACTGCTCGCCGTAATAATGCTGCAACTTGATACCTTCGCGGCCGATGCGGTCGATGCCGGGGGTCTCATAGCCCATCAGGCCGTTCGAGTAGGCGCTGATATTGGCAACGCCGACGTCGTCGCCCCAGATGACGAGGATGTTCGGCTTTCGCCCGGAGGGAGCGGCCGGCGCCACCGGGGTAGCCGGTGCGGCCGGCGCCGCAGGCGTCGTCTTTTGCTGCGCCTGCGCGAGCGCGCCTGATGTCATCGCCGCTGCCGCTACCAATGTGGAAGTGCCGAGCAGGATGTTTCGACGGTTGATCGACTTTTCTTCGGCCTTGCCGGACGAAATCTCTACCCGGTCTTTGTCTTCTGCCTGACGGTCCATTCGACTCTCCGTTCTTTTTTGGTGGACGAAATTTAAGGTGCTGGCTTACTCCTGACGATGCATATAAATCCGGCTTAACTCTTCGAGGTATCAATCGCCCCCGTCAGGGGGCGCTCGCCCCCGATTTCTCCAGCTTCGCCATCACCGCGTCGAGGTTGAAGCTCGCCGGCTTCTGCCGCACCGGAAATTCCTTGAAGCTTTGTAGCCACTGGGTGGCGAGCGCCTGCATCGGCACCTGGACGAAGGCGCGGTCGGCCATCCACTTGTTGTAAAGGATGGACTTGTCGCCACGCTCGAACGGATCGGAGCGCAGGTTGAACAGCTTCGGCAGGCGTAGTTCCGTGAACTGCCCGGACCAGACACCGATGCCCTTGTTGTTCTGCTCAAGAAAGACGCATTTCCAGTCGTTGACCCGGATCGCGACAAGCTGCCCGTCATCGTTCCAGTAGACGAATTCCTTGCGTGGCGCCTCCTTCGTTCACCCTTGAAGAAGGGCATGAGATTGAAGCCGTCGAGATGCACCTTGAAGGTTTTATTGCCGATCTGCGCGCCCCGCCTGCATTTGTCGACGATATCGGGGTCGCCGCCGGCCGCGGCAAAGGTCGGGATCAGGTCGTAATGCGAGCACATCTCGTTGTAGACGGTGCCGGGCTTGATCGTGCCGGGCCAGCGGATGACCGTCGGCACGCGAAAGGCGCCTTCCCAGTTGGTCGCCTTCTCGCCGCGGAAGGGCGTGGTGCCGCCGTCCGGCCAGGACACTACCTCGGCTCCGTTGTCGCTGGTGAACAGGACGATGGTGTTGTCGGCGATACCGAGGTCGTCGAGCTTCTTCAGCAACTGGCCGACCAACCCATCAAGCTCCACCATGCCGTCGGGGTAGACTCCGAGCTTGGTCTTTCCCTCGGAAGCAGGCTTGAGATGTGTCCACACATGCATGCGCGTCGGATTGAAGTAGCAGAACCACGGCGTATTCGCCTTGTGCTTGCGGTCGATGAAATCGATCGCGGCACCCATGAACTCCTCGTCCACCGTCTGCATCCGCTTGGTGTCGAGCGGGCCGGTATTTTCAATCACCTGCTTGCCGACACGGCCATATGAGGGATCGACGGTCGCGTCGTCGGTTTCGCTGGCCTTGCATCTGAGCACGCCCCGCGGCCCGAACCGGGCCCGAAACTTCGGGTCCTTGGGGTAGTCCGGATTTTGCGGCTCTTCCTCGGCATTGAGATGGTAGAGATTGCCGAAGAATTCGTCGAAGCCGTGGACGGTCGGCAGATATTCGTTGCGGTCGCCGAGATGGTTCTTGCCGAATTGCCCGGTGGCGTAGCCGAGCGGCTTCAAGGCTTCCGCGACGCTCATGTCTTCGGCGTGAAGTCCGATGTCCGCACCGGGCAGACCGACTTTGGTCAGGCCGGTCCTGATCGGCGATTGTCCGGTGATGAAGGCCGCGCGCCCTGCGGTGCAACTTTGCTCGCCATACCAGTCGGTAAACAGCGCGCCTTCTTTGGCGATGCGGTCGATGTTGGGCGTGCGGTAGCCCATCACGCCCAGATTGTAGGCGCTCACATTGAACCAGCCGATGTCGTCGGCCATGATCATGAGGATGTTCGGCTTGCCTGCCGGAGGCCGCAGCACGACGCGCGCAGGCGCCGCCTTCTGCGCCTGCGCCAGCGCGCCTGATGTCATCGCCGCGGTCGCCACCAATGTGGAGGTGCCGAGCAGGATGTTGCGACGGTTGATCGATTTGTCGTGGGCTTTGTCGGACGAACTCGCTACCCGATCTTGGTTTTCTGCATTGCCACTCATACGACCCTTACTCCCTTACGAATTTATTGTGTTGGCGGAACTCCTCACGACGCATCGGAATCCGAGATGGCTGGTGGACGTATCGATCGCCTCCGCGTGCCGCGCTGCCGGGCGATACCTGCGGCAATAGTTCGGCGCGCACAGATGCGAGCCGCCCTTGATCACCTTGCGCGGGATCTTGATGTTCGGCTGGCGCGGGTCGTAACTGTCTTCCTGGCGGCCACCGCGCGGATTTTCGGGAATGCAGCACGCCTTGGGCGCATCGGCCTCGTGCTTTGGCGCATACCAGTCGGATGTCCATTCCCAGACATTGCCGATCATGTCGTGCACGCCAAAACCGTTAGGAGGAAACGCGGTCACCGGCGAGGTGCGCTCGTAGCCATCCTCATGCAGATTGTGCAACGGAAACTCGCCTTGCCAGGTGTTGGCCAGATGCTTTCCACCGGGCGTAAATTCGTCGCCCCAGGCAAACTCCGCGCCGTCGAGGCCCCCGCGTGCTGTAAATTCCCATTCCGCCTCCGTGGGCAGATCCTTGCCGGCCCACTTGGCATAGGCGAGCGCGTCGGCGTAGGACACGTGCACGACGGGATGATCGTTCAGGACGTTGATGTTGCTCCTGGGTCCGCAGGGATGCCGCCAGTCGGCGGCCTTCATGAAAGTCCACCACTGGCTCCAGTCGCGCAAATCGTAGGTTGAGTGCGGCCGTTCGAACACCAGCGAGCCCGCGTAGAGCATGTGCGGCAACGCACCGGGATAATGTCTCGGATCGGGTGGGATTTCGGCATTGGTCTTGTGACCCGTCGCGATCACGAACCGTTTGAACTGACGGTTGGTCACCGGCGTGCGGTCGATCCAGAAGCCATCCACGGTCACGCGATGGACCGGCGCTTCCTCCGGATAATGATCGTTCGAGCCCATGCGGAAGGTGCCGCCGGGTATCCAGAGCATGTCACCGGTTCGGCCTTCTTCCGATAGCCGGTCGTCTCGTTTGGCATCGGCGTTCAGCAACGTCATGATCGCTCACTCCCGGACGTACGCCGTTACCGACAGCCGCCTCGGAAGCCGTAAAGGCCAGCCCGGACGACACCCGCACAGATTGTATCTGAGGAAATGAGGGAGGAACGGGTTCGAGGTGGAGATCCGGTTGTTTCGGGAGGCACTGCCAGGTCCTTTCCATTGCTTCGCCGTCGCGCGAGCCTCAGTGGCCCGCGGCGGTAAGCAGATAGTCAGCCCCTCTTCCCTATTTTTTTCTTCGCGTCTCTTCGGCGTATTGATCTGCATCAACAGAGCAATTATCGCGCTTACCTCAACAATTTCACAAGCTAAACGAAGTACGGGCCGATGTGATGTGCAGTTTGTGCCAATGTCGCAGCGCCCGCTTCCAGCCTTAACGGAGAATTTCGCAAATCGATCAATCCCGTCCGTCCCGCCTGTGAGTCAAACACTCGGAAAATTCGACGAAAAATCGCCAACGACGATTCACTAAAGCAGAGCGAGGCTTTGCGGCCACACCTCGTCGCGCATATTGTCGCTTTGGAAGAGAATCGTTGTTGTCGCTTTCCAGTTGTGCCTAGCTTCTGCCGGGGGTCGGGGTGTGGTCGCTTCCTAAGGGGGGTGCGATGCGCCGTACGATGGGTGGGTCAATCTCGGTCAACTCGTGCAGCCTCGATAACTTCGAGGGCCTGCAACAGGCGATCCAGGGATCCCACGTCGAGGTGATGCAACTCGGGCGCGGAAAATTCCGCGGCTCGTTGAGCCACGTCGGCATCGGCGATTTCTCGCTCAGCATCGGGTCGTTCTCGGTGGGGGTACGGACCCAACGCGTCGCGACCGACGACAAGCTCGTGATCGGCATGCTTCTCAACGCCAGCGAACGCGTGACGCATTGGTCGTTTGACATGAATCCCGGCGACGTCCTCGTGATGCCGCCAAGCACCGAGCACGACGGCACCTTCCACGGCGCGGCCGCCTATGCTGCGATCCGCCTCGACCTCGCCGAGGTGGCCACGCTATTCCAGGGCGAACCGAGATTGAGCGACCCCGCGACCTGGTGCCGGAAAGACCGCCTCCGGGCGGACGCGCCGATTGGCCTTGCCGCGACGCGGCGATTGCCGCAGATCGTCTCCTGCCTGGCGCGGCAGCAGGCCGCCATATCAGGCGAAGTCGCCGATTTCTGGAAACGGTCGATCATCGATGCGGTGACCGCGACGATCGTCGATGCCCTGCCCGTCGATGCGAGAGGACCGGTGCCGTCGGCCATGCGGCTGGTTCGCAACGTCGAACACTATCTCGACACCGCCGGTTCGCGGCCGGTGCACGTTTCGGAAATCTGCGCCCAATTCAATGTGTCGCGGCGAAGCCTGCATCGCGCATTCGACGACATGCTGGGGTTGGGGCCGGTCACTTTTCTCCGTCACAAGCGGCTCTGCGCGGTCCATTCCGCGCTCCGGGACAGCAATCCCGCGACGACCACGATCGGCGAGATCGCCATGCAGCATGGCTTTATCGAGCTCGGGCGCTTCTCGCACTATTACCAATCACTGTTTGGGGAATATCCTTCGGAAACGCTCGGGGTTCGGGCTCATCGCGTTCGTGACACGGCATCGGTGGCACATGGTGCAATGAAAGGCTTGTCGCTTTTTGGTCCAAAGGCGACCATGTTTGTTCAAATGGGGGGATTCGCATGAAGACGCTCTCAAGATTGATCGGAGCCGTGGCGTTGACGCTCGTGCTTCATGCCCAGGCATCTCGGGCGGACGAGAACGGTGTGTCGCTTTGGCTTCCCGGGCAATTCGGCAGCCTGGCTGCAGTCCCCACCACACCGGGTTGGTCGCTGGGCTTGGTGGGCTATCACACCAGCGTCTCAGCATCCGGCAACGTGGCGGCAGCGCGGCAAATCCAGATCGGCCAGGTCCCTGCGACGGCAAACATCAATCTCAATGCCAATCTAAAGGCGAATGGCGATCTGTTGTTTATGTCCCCAACCTACACCTTCGAGACGCCGGTGCTCGGCGGCCAATTCGCCATCAGTATGATCGGAGTTCTCGGCCACCTTGACACCAGCATCGCCGGCACCTTGACCGCACAGGTCGGACCCATTGTCGCGACGCGCAACGGGCTTCTGTCGGATTCGCTGACAAACTTCGGAGATCTCTATCCATTGCTGACCCTGAAATGGAATCAGGGCGTCCACAATTACATGGTCTACGGGTTCGGCGATATTCCGGTCGGATCCTACGAATCCACACGGCTATCCAACATCGGTATCGGGCATGGCGGCATCGACCTTGGCGCCGGATACACCTACCTCAACCCGGCGACGGGGATCGAATTTTCCGGCGTTGCCGGCTTCACCTACAACTTCAAGAACACGGCCACGAATTATCAGAATGGCATCGACTTCCATTTTGACTGGGGCGCCTCGCACTTTTTGTCCAAGCAGCTTTTTGTCGGCGCGGTCGGATATGCCTACCAGCAGGTCACGGACGACATCGGCGCGGCACCGTTCCTCAGGCGGATTCAAGTCGCGCGTTTTCGGAGTTGGACCCCAGATCGGCTATATTTTCCCGATTGGAGACAAACAGGGATATCTGAATCTCAAGGGGTACAAGGAATTCGAGTCACAAAACCGCCCCGAAGGCTGGAACGTCTGGTTGACCTTTGCAATCTCGAATGCCGCGCCAACGTCAACAGTCACGCCGACGAGACATACGATTACGAAGTAGCCTGAAACCGGAGCCGCTTGTCGATCGATAGGCGCGTAGTGCCGGGGTTGGGATCAGGTGACCCGGACGCCAGTGAGCGCGGCGATCTTCCTGACGTGGGCGACGGCTGCGCGGCCGCCCGTGGTCTTGGTCAACAGATCGAGCGTCTCATCTCCGTCGTCGCTGACCGGCGCGAGCGCCTGGTCTCTATAGTCGCCGGCCCTTGGGCTGTAGGTAACGACGGCTTGCCAAAACAACAGCCGTCCCGCTGCACCGATCAGAATCGAGTGTTTTACAAAGCTCTCCCAGCCGAAGCGCAACCAAAACGCCCAGGGAGCTTCGCGTGATAATCCGGGCCGTCGCTCGGACGGATGCTTGAGGCGGAAGATGCCGCCCTGCAGCGGGTGGACATGTTCGAGCCGGTCAGTCGTCGAGAACGTAAGAAGGTACTTTGCCAGATTGCCAACTGGAACGCCCGTGGCCATCGCGCGTCGCAGCAGGGTCTTCATGTGCTCAGGGGTGTAATAGAGCAACCAGGCCTCGTGGTAGATCTCCTGCCACTCCTTGCCGCTCATTCGAGAATGGGCAGTGCAGACGTGTTCGACGTCATATTTGTTGAGGTCCGGGTCCATCGCGATGCCGCTCTTCCAGAGCACCTGATGATCCTCCGAGCCGGGAAGAGGCGTCAGGCAGAAGAACTCCAGAAGGTCGATCGGCAGTTCTTCCTTGATGATCGCAATGTCGCGCCTGATCGTCTCCGGCGTGTCCGCTGGAAAGCCCAGGATATAGCCGGCGATTGTCAGAATGCCCTGTTTCTTCCAGGCGAGCAGCATCTTGCGGTACTCGGTGATCTTGTTCTGGCGCTTCTTCGCCGCCGCCAGGTTGTCCGGGTTGATGTTCTCAAGTCCAATGAAGACCTTGTTGACCCCGCTCGCTTTGCCTTTTCCATGAAGTTGGGAATCTTGTGACAAAGCGTATCGACCTGGATCATGAGGCCCAACGGGATGCCGTCCCGTTCGCGAAGCTCGATCAGACGATCGAAGGTCGATTCCCACTCCTTGTTGCGGGCGAAATTATCGTCGGTGATGAAGAACTTTCTAATGCCCTGCGCCCAGTTGAGGCGCACCAGATGCTCAATATCGTCCGCCGAGCGATAGCGCGATTTGCGGCCCTGCACATTGATGATGGTGCAAAAGCTGCATTGATAGGGACAGCCACGACCGGCGTCGAAGCTGGCGCTGGCGCCAAGGGTGCGCTCGATATATCGCTTCGGGAGGAACGGCACCGGCACGCCCTCCATCCCCGGGAGTTCTTTCATGTAGTTGTATACCGGTGCGAGACGTCCTGCGGCCGCGTCTGCGAGCATCGATTCGAAGCGGCCTTCGGCCTCGCCGGCAAAAATTGTGACGCCCATATCCCGGCAGGCGTCGAGATCCACGGCGTGGCCATCCAGCATCGACAGGCATCCCGACACGTGGAAGCCTCCCATGGCCACCGCAATTCCGGCTGACCGGAACGGACGCGCGATGTCGAGCGCGCGTGGATACTGATTTGATTGAACGCCGATGAGCGCGACACATCCGAACCCGTTGTGACGTCCGAAGCGGGAAAGCAGCGCCGGGACATCTACGCGGGTGTTCGTCTCGTCGATGACTTCGATATCGATGGCGACATCCGTCCCCAGCACCTGTCGCTCGGCGCAGTCAGCTGCGATGCCGTATACGGCGGCCAATGAATTGGATGGCGTCATGGCACGCCACCAGCGGATCACGTATCCGTCGTCGTCGTAATGAGACGGTTTGATCAGGACGAGTTGAAATCGTCGTTCTTCCGCAGGTGCTCTCAGCATTGACGCACTCCGGATGATGCACTCATTCTAACACAGCAGCCGATGATAAGCACTCGGCCATCTGCGGAGCTATTCGCCTGATCGGGAATGATGACGCCTGGCGGGCCATCGCCCCGCCCGAGAGACGAATCCCGAGCAAAACAACGTGCCGCAAGGCAACTTCGTGGTGGCAGGACTCCGCCTGTTGATTTGAATCAATGTAGGGGCTCTATCCTGGGGTTCGTAGGAAATATCCTCACGATTATCTTGGATCGCTTCCACGTCGTCGTTTGAGGCAGTCGGAAATCCTGCAATGGCCACGACACGCCGGTGAAAACGATCCGAGGGAAAAACGCGATTGTAACGGGTGCCGCGAGCGGAGTCGGACGCGCCCTCGCCTTGGCGTTAGCGCGCGAAGGAGCCGGTCTGTTCTTGGTAGATATTGATGAACCCAACCTTCGGATCGTTGCTCGGGAAGCGGGAACCCTTTGCTCGAGAGTATCGTCGCAAGTTTGCGATCTATCGAACCCGGTCCAGATCAGTACCTGTACCGCTGCCTGCCTCGAGGCCCTCGGTACTCTTGATATTCTCGTGAATTGTGCGGGCGTGGCCCACTACGGCCACGCTGATGAAATGACGGCAGAGAAGTGGAACGAGGTTATCTCGGTCAATCTTCTTGCGCCAATTCAGCTGGTCCGAGAGCTATTGCCTGCGCTGAGAGCGCAAAGAGAGAGCCACATATTGAACATATGCAGCGTATTGGGGCTGGTGCCCGTGCGAAAATTGATGGGATATCAAACCAGCAAATTCGCCTTGGTCGGATTTTCATTGGCACTTCGCACCGAGTTGGCGGCTACTGGGGTCGGCGTCACCGCGCTCTGTCCCGGTTTTGTAGACACACCGATGCTTGAAATCGTGGGACCGCGATGGCTTAGAAAATCCGTTAGTCTCGGCCCGCTCTCGCTTGTTGCTTCTGCCGAGACGGTCGCATGGCAAGCGATCGTTTCAATCCGTCGCAACCGGGCCATTGAAATCCCGTTTAGCGCAAGGATATTATGGCTCATTTACCGCATTTCTCCGACGCTGGTTCTTTGGATATTTCGTCGAAGGTCTAAACCAAGGTTGCGCGAATAAGGATTGAGCAATGTGCTCAAGTTCTCGCTGCCGCCTCAAACCGAAGTCGGCCAGCTTGCTTTAATGCTTCGATGCGGTCGGCCCCACCGGGCAAACGGCGAGCTTTTTCTAAAGCCGCTTCCGCGACTTTCCAGTCGTCGTTATCACCCATCTTGTTGATCCCCCCTGACCAGTCGCCATCCAACCGCAATCGATCCGTGGGAGCAAGGTGATCAAGGCCGAACTGCGCTTGAACGTAAACGGCGCAGCGGCTCGTCGGCAGTAGCGTTGTTGCGGTGCGGGCAGCGCCGCCTAAGGCGCATGAGAACGGCCCCAGCGCATTTGAGGAAACACCGGGGCCGCCAGCCTTTGGGGGGCTTTTGCTCCCGGCCGGGTTTGGGGACCGGAAGCACTGTATCGACGCGTCAGGAACCCGGAGGTTCCATCGTGAGGGCGAACTCCTGGACCGTGTAGACCCGGCCGTCGCCGATGATGGTGACCATGACCATCCCGTCGTCCAGCAGTTCACGTGCAGTCTTAAGGGCCGCCGGTCGGGTTTCGTTCATGACCTTGATGATGCCTTCTGGCGTGTGCGGTATGCCCTGAACGATGAACATGATCTCCCTCCAATACCAGCGTGATGCCGTTCGCATGTCGGCGACCTTGAACGTGAACGGCCCCAGCCTGGGGAGACTGAGGCCGTGGGGGGCTCTTGCCTGTACCGGGTTGGGCTCGGTACCCAGCCATCTAAACTCCAGAACCGAAGTTAGGGACAGTTGTCCTGAAGGACAGTGGACCTTGGGGCAATGACAGTCTCGCCGGTGCTGCCCTACGTAACCGCGATGAACTGGGAAACCTTCGCCATCGCGCTCAACTTGGTTTTGTTGACTGCCACTGTGGCGACGTTCGCGTTTGTGCTGGTTCAGTAAGACCGCCTCGGCGGGGGCGTACTTCATGCAGCAGCCTTGTCTTCCTTGTCGGGTCCTCGCATCCCGATCCTGAGCGCGTCATCTGGCAACGGCCGCTGCAGCGCCTTCGCCTCATCCCACGGCGCGCCCGTTGGCGGCCACTTTGGCGCCGTACTGCTTGGGGTTTGGAGCGATGCGGGGCCGCTGAGCGAAGCCGAAAGCGGATGAAGAGATGGCCGCGTTCTTGCAATTGTTAGTCCTCATCCAAAAAATCAAGGATGAAAAGGACCTTCGCGAAAATCGAGAGGCTCATGGCCCAATCAATCACCTTGCAGGCTCGAGGTCGTTAGTCCCGCCAGGCTGCGTTCTGTCCGGCAATAGTGAGGTACGGGGTATCTTCACGCATCTCAACGAGACCCAATTCAATTAGCTTTGCCAAATGCTGCTTGTCGATCATCGGAGCGCGTTTGGCGGCAATGTCTTTCAACGTCCAGCGGAGGTCGATCGCATCCAAGCCAAAATGGGCGAGCGGGTCTGGGTCGTTCCCCATCCTACTTCTATGCTTTCTAGGTTGGCTTCGTGCCCGTGTCTTTCGACAGGATATGCAAGATCATCTCCATCATGGCGCGGATGGTCTCAGGCGGCGCCAGGGGCCGGTCTTGTTTCGAAGATCTTACCTCTCGATTCAAGGTCTGGTCAGTTGTCCTGAGGTACAATGTCCTAGGTGCAGGAATCATAGTACCCCCGGCGGGTGGCTCGGGAATAGCGGATGATTTACAGGGGGTCGAATACGAGATTGCACTTATCAAGCCGGGTCTCTGGAAATGGCAATTCCGAATCGGCGACGCTATCGTGACCGGTACCACAAAAAACTAACTTAGGACTTCTCGCAGAACGGCGGCTGCGAATGGCGATCAACCGAGAATTGAGAGCCAGTAGCGCTAGGCTCCAACGCGCAGCACAGTAATTCGCTCGGCGCGGGCGACAAAGAAGTGACCATACGCGCCAGGCGAATGCCCGCCGCTGAGGGGCGGAGCGGACATCCCCGGTCGCGGAGCCGATGTCTGCTTCTGACCCGAAGCGGACATCGACCGTCACCTCATGTTGCAAGAGCGAAGCTGCCCACCGTCAGTGACGGTCTGGTCGGTTGCGAACTCAATTCTGCAGTGTTCACCGCGCGCCCGAATATAGTCTCTATATGTTGATCTGTATCAACGCGCAGATCGCTTGTTCGCTGGCTTTGAACTTGATGGTTGGCAACTTTGGGTAACGCAACGTTCCTTCGTCGAACTGGACCATATTCGCTTGCAGTTGTTGCGAGTACGGCACGGGACGTTTCGGCGCGAAGCCGAACCTAGCCCGGTCGCGGCCACGAGTATCATCGCTCGCCTCGTGCTGCGAGGTCTCGAACACGCCTACTTCGCGTCGCAGCTCGGGGTCGTCTCAAGCGCGGTGCGAGGCAACCACACGCCACTCTGCTGAACCGAACAGTTTGAACGAGAGAAGGCAGCGATGAGGAACGGTCGAGGTGCCAAGCAGGATCGCGTCAAGGCCCCGATATCATTGGTGGCGGGGCAAAAGGGCAGAGACAAGACGCCCGGTAACAATGCGTCCCGCGAAGAGCCGTATCGTTCTCAGGCGGAACGCCGAGCTGAAGGCAGGACGCTGCGTGAAGCCGTACCGCGCGCGGACCATAGCGGATGGAGGCCGCACAAGGACCGACGTGATCCTGTCGACATAGTGCTGGCATCAAACGAAGGCAGGCTGCAGAACTTGGTGCCAATTCGCCACGGCCGAATGATGCAATCGCCCTTCGCTTTTTATCGCGGGACCGCCGCGATCATGGCTGCCGACTTGGCTAACACACCAGTTTCTGGGCTCAGGGTGCAGGCCTGCGGAGACGCCCACCTCGCAAATTTCGGCGGGTTTGCCACCCCCGAGCGCGGGCTGATCTTCGACGTCAATGACTTCGATGAAACGCTTCCCGCTCCGTGGGAATGGGACGTCAAGCGTTTAACCGCCAGCGTGGTCCTGGCCGGGCGTCATATGAAGCTCAAACAGAGCGAGTCGGCACGCGCCGCAACCGCCGCGGTGCGTTACTACCGGGAACATATGGCGGAGTACGCCTTCATGAAGTCGCTGGAAGTCTGGTATGAAAGGATCGACGTCAAACGTCTGGTCAATTCTATCGTGATCGACGAAGACGAGCGCGCCCGCATGGCGAAAAGGCTCGCGCAGGCGCGCGCACGCAGTGTTGCCGAAAACGACTTCCCAAAACTTGCCGAGCATGTTGGCTCGACGCCGCGCATCAAGGATAACCCGCCCCTCATCTTCCATCACCGCGAAAGCGATGGAGCCATGAATAGCGGGGACATCAAGGAAGCATGGGCGCTCTACCGCGAATCTCTACCCGAGCATGTCCGCGCGCTCTTTGACCGCTTTCATTTTTGCGATGTTGCGGTGAAGGTCGTTGGCGTGGGCAGCGTCGGTACGGCGTGCATGATAGCACTCTACATGGCTTCGGACGATGACCCGCTGTTTTTGCAGATCAAGGAGGCAAGGGCGTCTGTGCTTGAGCCCTTTGCCGGCAAGAGCCTGCACGACGATCACGGTCAACGCGTCGTAGCCGGTCAACGGCTGATGCAGTCTGCGAGCGACATGTTTCTGGGCTGGTCAAAGGGAAAGCGAGGACGCCACTTCTATGTGCGTCAACTCCGCGACATGAAGCTGTCGGCGATCATTGAAGGCTTCGATGCTGAATTATTGCAACGATATGCGGAAGCGTGCGGATGGGCGCTTGCACGCGCACACGCACGTTCTGGTGATGCCGCTATGATCTCTGGCTACATTGGTTCGAGCGACATTTTTGACGATGCGATATGCGACTTTGCGGTCGAGTATGCCGATCAGGCCGAGCGTGATCACAAAGCGTTCGTGAAAGCTGTCAGAGAGGGGCGCGCCAAAGCGGTCGTCGAGTCCTAAGGCATCTCACCGTCGACCAGGATCGAACTAAAAACTTACTCTCGTACTTCTCAACGCGGCCATGAACAGGCTCGAAGGTCGCCGCACACCTCGGGCACACATTTAGTTACTGGTCTCTTTTGACCAGCCGCAGGGACACCCGACGAAGTTTATGCTAGGCAGGAAATCGAGATGAAACTGGTGGCGTAGTCAAACCCAGATTTCATCTTGGTCATCGTGCCCAGACCTCACGTCGCATCTTTGGAGGTTGGTGGAAGTTGAAATCCCAGCAGACGACGAAGATGAGAGCGACTGAATGGCAGAGTGCTGCCAGGCATCTAAGGTCTTGGGCTTCAACCATATTCGTTGCCGTTTTTCTATTCGGTTTTGCTTTCATCGCACAGGAAGTGGCCGAAGGAGAGCCTATTGCGTTTGACCGCTGGTTGATGGTCGCCTTTCGCCATACGTCCGACTTGTCCCGACCAATCGGGCCGCCATGGCTGCTCGACGTTGTGAGAGACATCACCGCGCTGGGCAGTACCGCGGTACTTGCACTGCTGGTCACCATCGTAACCACGTTCCTTTTTACCACGGGCAAACGCCACGCCGGTTTGTTTGTCCTGATGACGGTCTTGAGTGGCGCCCTTCTCAACACCCTTCTCAAGCTTGCCTTTGCGCGAGCGCGCCCTGATATCGTCACCCCACTCACTCAGGTCTCTACGTTGAGCTTTCCGAGCGGGCACGCAGCGAGTGCGGCTGTCTGCTACCTGACGCTCGGCTTGATGCTCGCTCAGACGCAGGCATCCCGCTCAGTTCGATTTCATCTCATAATGACCGCTACGATCCTGACACTGTTGGTCGGTGTAAGCCGCATATATCTTGGAGTTCATTATCCGAGCGATGTGCTGGCGGGCTGGTGTTTTGGCGCCGGGTGGGCGCTCATTTGCCAGATGTTCATGTCGTATTTTCAGCGCACCGGGAGGATCGAGCAGCCGAGCGATTAGTAACCGCAATCTCGACTTACCTAGGTAGACGTGTTGCCTCCCCTGTATAGGCAACCAATAAGTGCGGTAGCGCGGTCTCCGCAAGAACTCACGCCGTCAGAAGAACCTTGCGACCGACCGGGCGTTCCCGAAGACAAATTAACAGAGGTCTTCCAACCATTCTTCACCAGCAAGGCGGACGGCATGGGTATGGGGCGGTCCATCGCCCGCACCATTGTCGAGGCGCACAACGGGCTGATATGGGCGAAAAACCGGGATCACGGCGGCGCGTCGTTTTAGGATCAGACGGCCCCTTGCGGGATAGTTCCTGATCCGTGACCACCTATGCGAACCGAATGCGACGTCCGCTATTGGCACTTTGCGGAATTAACTCGGTGCTTTCTTATTGCGTAATCGGGAAAGAGCGGACATCGGGCGTTCGCTGCAGTCGTGCTTGTTTTGGGAATGTCACAGCAGGCGGGCGCGGGCCATTTTCGTCCAGGTGCCGACCAGATGCGCTAAGCCGGCCTATGGCTCAGCGCATCTGCAATCGCATCTTCAGTATCCGTTGCCCCAACGATACTGCCACGCAACGCCAAAAGCGCTAAATTCGCTGCCGGTGCGTGTCGTTACGCCGGTACTGGCGGAAAGCTTTAGCGAATTCTGCCGGTCGATCGGTATTGCGATGGTGAAGCCGGCCCGCGTGTTGCGCTGTTCGTTGTCGCTCTTTACCCCGTTCAGGCTGGTGTGGCCGCCCGCGAAATAGAGCCCGTCGAGCGCTAACCATGCGCCGGACCTGAACGTGTAGAGCAGATGTGCCTGCACGGCATAAATCGGCGCCTGAGCGAATGTATTACCACCGAGAAAGTCGGTGTTGTCGCTAAAGAACGTCACGCTGGGGGCGAATTCGAATGTCCAGGGACCGAAGGCCTTGGAAATCCCCAACTCGGGTCTGATTGACCAGCGATTGTTGCCCAGGTTGAGCAGTTTGCCGTTGTCGTACTGTCCAAGCGGCGCTGAAGCCTGCAGGCTCACGCCGACAATTAGATCCTGCCGATAGCTGGCAAAATCCTTCGTCGACAACGCGGGGGCTCCAAGCAAATTGACCGAGACGCGAAATCGCGGGTCACCCAGGCCCGACATCTCACGCTGCCGTGGCAGGCCGTTCACGAGACCCAGGGCAGCGAACGACGACGCTGGCAAGATTACATCGAACTTAGCCGACTGGCCTGCGAAATCGAAGGACCGAACATAGGCCAACAGCCCGGTGTCGGCGTGGAATTTGGCATCGGCAATCGACAGGTTCGGATCGAACGCCAGTTTGCCGTCCGAATAGAGGTAGCCTGCGATCAGGAAATTCAGCCCAACCGGCGTATTCGAATACGCTCGTGGCTCAGCATCCTGGGCTTTCGCATGCAGAACGCCGAACATCAGCATAATCGTTGCGAGCGCTCCACAAAGTGACAGTAGCCGCGTGGCAGCTAACTCGAATTGCCTGCGGCGTCGATAGCGCATCATGGTCGCGGCCGCTGGCGGCAACGTTTGACGGATGGGTACGGATACCTCAGACATACCGGTGTTACTCAAAAGAGCAGGAACACGGTCGCGCAGCACTCAGAGTGTCTCGCAAGTTGCCTTGAATTGGCTGTCTGGTCCAGCTTTGATCGATTTCCGCCGGCGCTGCGAGCGCGGGCCGACGAGTTGATCGAATGATGTCGCTTATTGGCACTGAGCTGACGTCAAGCGTTGTCCGCTATCAGGTGGAACAGCCATCGGCGCGGATCGTTAGTAACTGCTAAGCGATCCTGCTGGGTCCGCGCCCCCCTGTCGGGATTCTAACTCGTTACATCGCTCGAGGAAAACAGTCCTAGCGAAATCAGACCTTGCCCTGAATCGGCGGCTCTTTCTTGTACTACCTGCTTCGCCGATGCGTCGTTGCTGGCACAAGCCGAAATCCGGCGGTCCAGTTCGCGCTGTGATCCAGAACGGACTCCAAAATCCAGGATATGCTTGATCTAGGTCAAGTTCACAGCGTCCTTGTTGGTTTGCGCTGAGACCCCAACAGGAGGCTGTGATGATTGAGACGATCAAATCGGAAACGATTTCGCGTCGAAGGGTTGTTTCACTGGTCGGGCTCGCGATGGCGTCGGTCTTTGCCGTGCCGGCGACGGTGATGATGACCGCAACGGAGGCCGAGGCCCGCGTTGGCCAGCCGCTCTCCCCCGTGAGCGTCGCTGGCGCGGCTCGGCGTGCCGATCGGCGCGGCTACAAGAAGAAGAAGATGAAAGCATCGCCGGACAAGCCCATACAACCCAAGCCGTAATCGGGCACCTACTTGAGACATCGGCGGGCGAGAATCAGTTTGCAAACCGGTGATATGGTGACGAATGGCCTTGCGTCTTGGGGTGACCGGCATGACACCGGATGAACAATCGGATTTGTGCGACCGTGCTGCAGGCATAGCATCGTCTCGACGTGCAGCTATCGCCTGCATGGTCGCCGCGCTCGCCTGCTTTGTGGCCAGCCTGTACTTCTGGGATAATGCATTTCGTGAATTGGACATATCGGAGTTGAAGCCGACGGCAACCGCAAAGTGAGACCCGGCTCTATTGAACGCCTGAGCCACGCTGCCCTTTGCTTGAGACATCTTCAGCAGCGGCAATCGGTGGAGGACCGGAACCGGTGCGACGACCGGCACCGCAAAGTAAATGCATCGGCTTGGCGGAGTTACCGTCGGGCCTCTACAGGCAGCCACGCCGGGCATTTGCCACGGTGCCTGCCTGCGTTCTGAAGGACACTGCCGAATGGGAGTCCTGACTATCCCGTGGGGGCTCGACATTCCATTAATCACCACGAGTTCTTGAATGGCAATCGCCCGCGAGCTTGTCATGACGGAAGAACGCCAACGATGATTGATCCCATCAGCGATTTGGGCCGCTTGCGCGACGAACGGATTGACTGGCTGCTCTTGGCGCTGACCGGAGTGCTGATACTGCTGATATTCGTTTTCGCTCCGCTCCAGGCTCTTGGCATCACCGCGTTTCATCTGTTTGCCGTCGGCCTGTTAATAGTGATCATCGGAGCCATGGTCATCATTTCCAACAGCCCGACGTGCGTCGTTTTGATGTCGATTGCCCTTGCTGCCAATGTTGCCGTATTTTTCCTGCGGCTTTATTATCCGGTACCCTTCCACCTTCACATATTGGGCAGCGCATGGTTGATCATCGCCGGCACTCTAGGGATGGTGGTCACCAGGGCCGTATTCAGGGCAGGCCGTGTCACATATCACAGGATCATCGGAGCGATCCTTCTATACCTGTTGATCGCGGTAGCCTTTGCGACGCTCTTCCTTTTTGTCGGCCTGCTGGATCCGGACGCGATCAAGGGAATAACATTTGGCGATGATCAGTCGCTCGCCAGCGCGCTCTTCTATTTGAGCTTTGTTACGCTGACATCGACTGGCTACGGCGACATTATTCCGGTGCATCCATTGGCGCGAAGCCTTTGCAACATCGAAAGCGTCATTGGTCAGCTCTATCCGGCGACGCTTCTGGCAAGGCTTGTCACTCTTGAAATGAAGGGGCCTGGCCAATAGCGG
This sequence comes from uncultured Alphaproteobacteria bacterium, assembly GCA_963731915.1. GTDB lineage: Bacteria > Pseudomonadota > Alphaproteobacteria > Rhizobiales > Xanthobacteraceae > Bradyrhizobium. The sequence goes on along the minus strand of CAVSXQ010000025.1, from coordinate 10,566 downwards.
CGTCCTACGACGCAGCCGCAGCGTTTGACTCAAGTGGTGGCCAGCCATGCTTGAAGCGGATCGGTGGAGCCCTGCAAGTGTTCGCCGCTTCCACGACAACGCATTCTACCCTTACTAGCGGTGACAACGACCAGCGATGAGGAGGCACGAATATTTCCCAAACTAGGCCGCGAGCATGCTTTGGACGAATTGCCGTTTCCGGCCTTGATTTGGCTGGCCCAGGCGATCACGGGTCGCGCCGCCGGCACCCGGCCTGATTATCCGCGCATCATTTCGACGGCGTTCGATGATTTCATGTCGACCAGGCTCGGCCAGTTCTTCGGTCCGGCGGCCGATGAGCATCCAGGCCTGTCCGGCTTCAGCCTGTTGAGCCACGGGCGCGAAGCTTTCATCGTCCGTCTTGCGCTGGCCGATCTGGCCGAGCGAAGCCTCGACATGCAGTACTACATGTGGGATGGCGATACGACCGGCCGGATCGTCGTCGACCATGTGATGAAGGCTGCCGATCGCGGGGTGAGGGTGCGGCTCCTCGTCGACGATCCCTATTACAAGGACAGCGATATCGTCAAAGCCAGCCTCGATGCTCACCCCAATGTCGAGATCCGTCTGTTCAACCCGCTCACCAACCGGCGCTGGTCGATTCTCGACTTCATTTTCGATTTCGGCCGGGTCAATCGCCGCATGCACAACAAGTTGATGGTTGCCGACAATGCGGCGGCAATTGTCGGAGGCCGCAATATCGGCGACATCTACTATGGCGTGAACAGCATCGCCAACTATCGCGACCTGGACGTGTTGGCGACTGGACCTGTCGTCCGCGATCTGTCTGGCGTATTCGACCGATACTGGAACAGCCCCTCGACCGTGCCGATCGCGGCCATCGTCGGTCGCGCCCATGGCGCTGCCGACCTCGATGCCATCCTGGTTCGCCTGCACGAGGCGATCGCCGCGGCCGACTACCCGTATCCGATCGGCCAGGACCTCGACGAATTGGCGGCCCAGAGCGCCGAGCTTCGCGCCAACCTCGTCTGGGCACGCGGCCGGATCATTGCCGACGACCCGGAAGCCGTCGCCAGCGGCAAGGAGAGCGATGATGTCATCGAATTCATTCGCGGACGTATCACCAAGCTGAAGGAGGAGATGCTCGTCGAATCGCCGTACTTCGTGTTACCCGCCGGGGCGCAGGCAACCGTCAAGTCGCTGCACGAGCGCAATGTCCGGGTGCGTGTGCTAACCAACTCGCTCGCTTCGAACGATATGCTGCCGGCGCATTCAGGCTACGCCAAGACCCGACGGCGGCTGCTCGAGAACGGCATGGAGCTCTATGAGCTGCGCCCGGATACCGACGCCTTCCGGCCCGGCTGGTCGCTCCGTTCCGGGCGGTCGCAAGCCGCCTTGCACACCAAAGCCATGGTCTTCGACGGCGAAGCAGTATTCATCGGCAGCTTCAACCTCGACCCCCGCTCTGCCGTGATCAACACAGAGGCCGGAACTCTACATTGAGAGTCCGGAGCTTGCAAAACAGCTGACGGCCTACATGGCGACTGGTGTCGTGCCCGCCAACAGCTACCGCGTCCTTCTCAACCCGAACGGCAAGATCGTCTGGGAGACCGTGAGGGACGGCAAAAAGGTGGGCTACCAAGACGAGCCCGATACCGGCTTTCGACGACGATTTGTCGCCAACCTGTTGAAGCTGCTACCGATCGAACTCGCAACTCTGAAACGGTCTTTGGCGCCCAGGGGCCTGGACGCCGCTTCAAATTGGCATAATGAGCACTTGATCGACGAAGGAGACGCCCATGCGCTGGATCCACCTCGGCATCATCATACTTTTCGCAGCAGCAACTATGGTCTTCGCGCTGCAAAACTTCGAGATTGTCACAATTTCGCTTTTCGGATTCAGTGCACGCGTACCACTCGCGCTGGTGGTCGCCATCGCCTACTTGCTGGGCGCGGCAACGGGGGGCAGCCTGTTCGCACTGCTGCGCCGATCATTCGAAGGTTCTAAGAAAACGATGGTGGGTTCGCACTAGGATGTGACGCATAAGGGACCCGGCGGGCTTCACCACTGTCGTGCGGTCGCCCACGGACCTGGTGTTTGCTATTCCGCGCATTCAGATGGACGACACCGCTGAGGACAGGAAGGCCGTCCAGCCATTGGTCAGCCAAGTCGTGATGTATCTCCTCAGCGCCCGCCCCGACGAAGGCGATGTCCGCCTGTGGCACAAAGCGGACGTCCTAAACGGTTGGCTAAATGTCTGCTATTGCAGAAGAAGCGAACATCAAAACAGGTTCTCTGAGGTTCGCGCTTGCAGCCTCCGCGGCGCTTACGTCCAACCTCGAGCCCGGTCTACCCGACGGGCAAATCATTTCTGATTTTCAGAATTCGTGTCAAGTCCCGGAATCAAAAATATTCCGCTTTCCACGTCGGGCAAATCACTGGCATATCTTCGCCCATCCCGGCCCACACGAGGGGCGTTTCGCGATCGTCACGATGCGTTGGGCCGGGGATGCGGTGGACGCTTTTGTTCAGGCGCGCAAGCGCAGACGAATGGATAAAGGCGTACGGCGAAGTCGTGTGGTCCTGGCGTCTAGCGGCTTCTTGAGCCTTGGGGAAAACTCGAAAAACCCCTTCCAATTAAGGGCTTCTATGAACTGGCGGCCCTCGCCGCGCCGCTGACGAAACCGCGCCGGGCCCTATTTAGGCCCTAGTTTCACATCCTGCCCGGCATGGCCGCCTATGCGCTGGCGCGGCTTGCCCGGCTTCCGCCGCGCCGTGCTGGCGGCGCGCTGTAGCGCCTTCCTGCGGCCTTAACTGACACCTTGCGCCGTCGTTTCCCGGCGCGCGGCCTGCGGGGATGCGGATGGACGGCGCGAGGCACTGCGCTGCTGCCGGTGCGCACGTGTGATCGAGGCCGCGCGGATGATGTCAGCAAGAGACTGGCACTGTTATGTGGGCGTCTCATTGGGTTTGTGCCAAGGGGCAAATCGGCGGGCAGCCTCGGCGAACTGCGCTTGCGAACTGATCTCCAACTTCTCCGTGATTAGCTTACGTTGAACTGCGATAAGATCGCTACGGCAGCGGAACTCGTTGGCAATTTGCTTGTCTGTTTTTCCTCGGGCGAAGCGTCTCAACAGCTTCTTCTGCTGCGGCGACAGCTTATTGTCTTTAGGTCGCTGTTTTCGTCCGCTCAAAGCAGGCTCTCCGATCCGTTCTAGCCGGAAAGTTACCTGCTTCCTCAGTGAGGATCAATTGAACCGGAGCTTTCGGCTTGTGGGCGCGCGCCCGTGCGCTGGCGTGGGCCTGCCGGGTGGTCCTGTGGCCTGCCGCTGGCGGCGCGCTGTAGCGCCTTCTGCGGCATCGACGGTGGCGCCGGACGCCGCACTTCCGGCTGCTGGCCACCGTGGATGTCGGGAAACAGCCCGCCCGCCGCCGTCGAACAGTGCCAGAGGGGTGTTATTCGATCACCTCGTCGGCGAGCGCCAGCAAGGTCGGAGGAACCGCGATGCCGAGCGCTTTCGCAGTTTTCTGATTGATCACCAGAGTGAATTTGCTCGCCTGCTCGATGGGCAGATCGCCGGGCTTGGCACCCTTCAAGATTTTCGCGGCATAAGCGCCTGCACGACGAAAGCCGTCAATCGGGTCGGTTGAATAGGACATCAGAAGTCCGGCGCGTCCCCAGTCCGGGTAAGGACCTACGGAAGGCTTGCCTGATGCCGTGACGAAAGTCATGACGCGCGACAAATGAGCGACCAGCAGCGGCTCGCCCGAGATGCAGAATGCGTTCACGCCGTCGCGAAGGCTTGCCGCGAAAACGCCTTCCAGATCGTCAACTGTTTTGAAGCTGTAATGTACGAGCCGAAAGCCCAACTCGCTGGCTACTTTTTGAAGTGCATCCTTCTCCTTCATTGCCGCTACGGCGGCGTCGGACGCTATCAGGCCAAGTCGCGTCAAATCAGGGACAAGCTGCTTGAAAAGCCCGATCGCTTTTGCACCATGGTCTCCTCGCCACCGACCGCGTTCATTACGTTTCCGGTGATCATCCCACCCGGATGCACATAGCTTTGGGCCCAACCCAACGCGAGAGGGTCGGCAGCGATGGCTGTAAAAACCAGCGGTATGTCTGGGAAAGATCGACGGATCACATCAATCCCACGCCTGCTACGACGAAGACGCGTGGAGTTGAGGGCACCCAATTCGCTGGCGAGCTGAGCACGCGCGATTGATGTCTCCTTCGAGTAGACCGCACGGCAAGGGAATAGCTCGCCCCTTCGATGAAACCTTCTTCCTGCAGGCTCTTGCGGAGTGCTGTAATTCTATCCTTGGCAAGCGTCGCTATCGAGTTTTTGCGGCAGCAAAAGCATGACCACTGGCAAATCGGTCTTGGTCTGGGCATGCCCCGGCCGGGGAATACTGAACGCGGTCGCGCCAATCAGTCCAATGAACTCACGCCGCCTCATGCCTGTCCCCAACGATGAATATGCGGCAGTGTAACTGCTAAAAAACTGGTTGAGCTAAATATTTGAGGCTGCCGATTGTCCGCTCAAGCGGAGAATGCGGAATTCCGGGGTGACCAGCACACGTATGCCCGTCGCGGCGGACAGATCAGCGGTTGCGGTCGCGGTGATGACGTGATGCGCGACGGCTGGCGGGGATGCGCCGTCGTTTGGCCGACGGTCGATGTGACGGTCTCTCATCCGGGGAGGGATTGGTGAGGGTCGTGCGCTTGATGTTGGCGCACGGTCGCGTCGTGGTGACGAGGTCAGGGGCGACAAGAAGCGACGCAGTGTCCCCTCAGAACGTGATCGAGGGTGCGCGGACCCGGTTAACGGAAAGTTAACGGCAAAGGTAAACTTGGCAGTTGTCGTGATCGTGATGAACTTGCGGCGCGTGACGCTGTCCGGGCGCGTGAAGTCATGGCGGTCGCTCCGCAGTCGCTCATCAGGGTCCTGTGGAGGGCGCGACTTAGTGCGGGGACCGCGCGACGGCCCGCCATCAGGATATTTGCCTGCGCTGAAATCGTTGTTCCGGTACCGAGCTACGAGAATCCGGCCCGGACGCGGGCGGAAATCAGGAGCAGACCCAGACGATCAGGGTCGCCATCGGCAGGCCTACGGCAAAGGCGACGGCAATAACGGACGTGATTGCGGAGAGCAAATCTTCTTCGGACTGCAGCTTTTCGAGTTCGGACATGGCCTACTCCACACTGTGTTTAGAGGCCCCGGGGCAAGTCGTGATCGATTATAGTTAACAAAATCTTAATCGCCTTGTCCGGACCCAAACCGATGACCAATCCATCGACCCACGATCATCCTGCAAGGGCCGTCGCCGCCCGCCCTGGGCGGGCGGCAGTGCCAATCGCGAGCGTGACCGCAACGCAACTCGGTGTGCATCTTGGCCTGACGCGCCAACGCATCGGCGTGCTGGCTGACGTCGAGCATGTGATCGAGCGCTTGCCCAATGGCAGGTTCAATCAGGATGATTGCCGCTTGCGCTATCTGCAATGGCTGCGCGACCCGGCACGACGCTCGGCACGATCAGAGGCAGCGGCAGCGCACGCCGAAGCCAAGACCCAACTCCTGCGCATCGGGATCGAGGAGAAGCAGCGCACCTTGGTGCGCCGGGCGGATGTCGATGCTTTGATCGACCAGATCGCGGGCACCGTGTTGACGCATCTGTCCGGCATGAGCGCCCGTTGCAGCCGTGATATGGTAGTCAGGCGCAACATCGACGCGGTGGTGATGCAGGTCAGGCGCGAGATCAGCGAGGCGTGCAGCAAGGCGGCGGACGAAATCGGTGAGCCGCTGGATCAACAGGGCTGCTTACCGGATGTACGATGGTCGATGTCCGCTTTGCGCCCGAAAGCGACCAAATAGCCCACATCCCGATATGTCCGCCAAGTGCCAAGAATGGAAGCCGGTGACCTTCACGCGCCTACCGAGCCGAGCGTTGCCCGCCGACCGGTATTGCAAGCTCAAAGATCGAGCCGTCAGCGTCCGACTTGACAAGCCGCAATGTTCCTCCGTGGTTTTCGATCACGGTAAAGCAGATAGCGAGCCCCAATCCTGTGCCGTCGGATTTTGTGGTAAAGAACGGATCGAAGATGCGCTCTCGATCCTTGACAGGAATTCCGGGTCCGGAGTCCTGGATCGACAGCAATACGGTCGAATGACCGTCGTAGCTCGATGTGAGGCGCAGAAGCCTGGCTTCCGTGGGCATCGAGGTCATTGCCTCGATGGCGTTCTTGACGAGGTTCAGGAGGACTTGCTCGAGTTGCGTGCCATCCAGGTGCGCATCGGGAAGGTTATCCTGAAACTCCGTAGCGACGGACACTTCGTTGATTTCAAGATCGTGTTGCAGCAACCTCAGTACGATCCGAACCGCATCCTCAACCCGTGTCAGCGTCCTCTGGTCAGTCGCCTTTTTCGACAGTTCGCGAAGGCTGGAAATGATTGCAGCCGCGCGATGGCCGTCGGCCTGCACATCATGAAGGATGTCGTCTATTTCTCCCAGGTTGGGAGGCTTCGAATGCAGTTGGCTGAGGGCTGTATCGGCATTGAGTACGATAGCTCCCAAAGGTGTTCTCAACTCATGCGCAATGGCAGCCGTGATAGCGTCCACGGTCAGGAGCCGGTTGGTGCGTTCGCGCCGTTGCAGAACGAGAGCGTTGGCAAGACGTGAATAGAGAAAGGTCTTTTCGACGAGCAACACAGCCAGCAACGTGCAACTTCCGACCAGGACGAAGCCGCGAGCCGCGTACCAACCGATGGTAAATCGTATAGAGCTTCCGATCATCGCCACCAGGAAGTTCGGCATGTAGGCGATCAAGGTCACCATCAACCATAGGTCAAGGACAGTGCGCCTACGATAAAACAGTACAGCCAGTACTGTAGTGCCCCACATCAAAAGCAAAAGGTTGGCTAGATTGCCATACTGCGTCTGCAGCCTGACGTCGTCAGTGAAGAAACTCGGGAGATATTCGGTTTTCGCCGCCACGATCCAAGTCAGTACAGCTATCGCCGCAAGGACGCAGACAGCAGTGATTGCGATGGTGACCCTTGTTGATCTGCCCGCCAGTTTGGCGGCCCAAATCCTGTCCTTGGCGAGCGCATAGGCGAGAAGCGCCGCCGGAAACGTAGTGTGCCAGAGCACATAGATCCAAGCTGGAGTGTTAGGTCCGTCACCGATCAGACCAGCCGGGGCGTATCCGCCCGGGAAGGCCAGGGTCTGCAGGAACGCAAACGAGCCGCTGAACATGTAAGCGCTAGCGAGTGCGAGAAAGGCGGGTTGGGGCTGGATTGAAAATTGAGCAAACAAGAGGACCGCGGTAAGGAGATCGACAACGCATACGACGGTCTGCAAAACCGGAATGAAGGCATCAACCCGGGCCACCTGTATGCGCGCGAACGGTGCGATAACAGCCGCCGCAATGATCAAGAGGATGACAACACCGAGCGCCATCGTCCGGTGCTGCGCGGTTGCCGGCATCGATGCGATCACTAATGGAAAATCTTGCCCATCTTTTTGTATGCGGTCTTCGCCTGCGGCGTCTGGCAACGCTCGTTCGGCGTGCGGCCACGCTGGCAGCCGTGCCGCCAAATTCGCGCCCCTCCATGCCACCCTCCCAAGGTACCATAGTGCGGCAGTGTACCTCTTCAAACCCGACACTTGGAAGGCGTCGGGACCGCGCAGTTGAAGTATCTTTGGAGGGATCGCCGATTTCCGTTTCGGGTCAAAAGCGGAAGTGGCGGGTCGTCTTGTGATGAAGCTTAAGTTTTTTGGAGAAGCTTAGGTGTGCAATCTCTACTCGATCACGACGAACCAAGCCGCGACCATCGCGCTGTTCCGCAAGGTGAACCGCTATGTCGGCAACCTCGCGCCGATGCCAGGCGTCTTCCCGGACTTCATCCGCAATGCGGGCGGCGAACTCGAAATGACGATGATGCGCTGGGGCATGCCGCCCCGCCGCGCACCGGCGGCTGCCAGGCGCCAACATCCGCAACACGTCATCGCCGCACTGGCGGGCGTGGCTCAATGCTGAGAACAGGTGTCTCGTAATGCTCATCGGGTTTTTACCGCCGCGCAGAACTGTTCCGTGACCGCCGTCGTTTCCTCGGTGACGTTCCAGCCGTTCGTCTCGGCGTTTTCCTTGGCCAACTTTTGCTCGATCTGAAGCATCTTTTTGATTTGCGCGTACGGTTTCCAGTCGGCCTTGGACAGCTTGGCGGGAGGCGCACCGCAGACGTTGTGGGCAATCGCTTTCTGCACACTAGTGCTGACGTCGCTCATGTGGCCCTCGACCACGGCGGTGAAGCGCGCCTTGGCGTATTGGCTGTTGGCTGCGATGAAGTCCTTGCAGAAGGCGACCCGTTGACCTCCGTCGCGGGCCTTGATGTAGGCCGTCTGCGTTTCGTAATGGAGGCGGTAGGCGAGTTTGTTGGCGTTCGGGTCGGATTTCACCGCTTCGAGCATGGCGCGGTGGTCACCCGAGGTGGCGTCATTGATCCTGATGTCACATACTTTGGCGAGGGAGACGACCGGAACGTAGGCCCGCACCTTGGCTTCCAAGGCATCGTTGGCGTGCGCAACTGGTGCGAACAGGCTGGCGGCGATTGCGAAAGCAGCGAGACAGCGTTTCATTGGTGACATGCTCCAGATCACCGAAAGCAAGCGGCGGCGGGGTTGGGATCGCGGTGGCCGACCGCACACACCAGCGCGGCGACCCAGCCGCGAAGCGTCCAGCCCAGAAACGGGTTGAGCAACTTACTGCGCGAATTCCTTGGGCAGCTGTCGAGCGCCCATCTTGATCTGGATCATGGTTCTGCTGCGTGACCGGGACGGCAGGCCGAAAACCGCTCGCCAGTTCATAGATTGAGCTCGCGGTGTGTGTGGCCTTCCCGTCGCGCATCAAGCTGTATGTCGATGAGAACTTCCCTTGAAGAAGGGATCAAGCTCACGGGTTCGCCGGTATCTTTCCAGAACAGTTTTTTACCGTGGCTGGCCGCCACCGCGAGGCGGTGGTGGCCGCCGATCAGCGTATGGTCATCTGTTGCTTTCGCGATGATCTCGCCGGTTTCGTCCACAATGTTCTTCATGTGCCGCCCCAATCCACCGCTGTCTGTCCCGGCCTTCATTTCCCAAATGGAAAACAGTACGAAGGTGATCCCAGCGAGGCCGAGAAGGAGAACCGCGAGCGCGGCCACTTCGATAATGGTAAGCCCTCTTGCCATACGCCACCTTTTTTGCGGCAGTCAAGCGGCAGCGTTGATCTGGATCAAGTCGGTTTCCGGGCGGTCGTTTTTTTTTTTTTTTTTTTTTTTTTTTTTTTTTTTTTTTTTTTTTTTTTTTTTCCGAAGTTTTTGCGTTGGCGGTGTCCACAGCGCTCACAGCGCATTCTTTAATTTCAAGGATTACCATGAGCAGCACGTCTGAAACGTTGCTTAGCGAACTGCTAATTGCGAGAGCCAAACTCTCGTCCATTCCGGTGGATATGTCGGCATCGCTCGCTTCCATTGGAAATTGCGGGATTGCAGTATTTTTCGCCAGCGGGAGACCGATTTAGACAGCATGCCACTGTTTTGGCTGGAGCTGTTCGACCACATCACGGAAATGTCTGTCGACAGCTGCCGATGCGATACGATCAAGGACGCTGCCGCAGTATTCGAAGATTTCATGACGCAGGGAACAAATTTGAACAAAACCCCAGAGGGGTTTGACCCTATTGCCGTCGCCGTCGACTGGGCTCGATGCCTGCCGACAGGGAGACCTCGACAGTTTTCTATGGGTCTGTTACGACGAGCGGACAACATTAAAGTGCGACTGCGAGGACGTGGCTTTGACGGGACATCAATCGCTTTCGGCATACTGGGCACCAAAACTTGAGAGCAAGCTGGCATCCGCATTCATCCTCAGACAGCATGATGCCGACCCGTCAACGGGGTTCAGGTCGATTATCAAAGCTACGAGGGCAAGCCCGTTCGCATGCACTTCGGCTTCACGCCGTCAGGGAAAATCGCGCACGCAAACTGCTGTCCGCTAGGACGCCCACATACCGCTTCAGCGGCGCAAGTCTAATTCTTGTCTCCATCATCCGTCCGGCCCTCCAGTACCCGGCTGCGGATTTGCGCGATGAAACCGGCCATAGGTGCCCTTTTAGATGGCCTTCCGGCGGAGCCAGGAGCCGTGGTCCGGCCCGACATCCCGCGTCTGGCGCAGGCCGAGATAGCCTCGAAGGGTCGGCGCCTCATTCGCATCCGGCGCCCGCGTCAGCAACAGGATGCCTTCGTCTTCGCCATCTTGGCTCACCGCCGCGATGCCGAAGAGCATCTTTCTTGGCGTAGGTCCAATGGAGCGGAGAGCGGCATCGAACGTAGACGTGGAACGTCCCGTCGCACGCGCGGATATGGCCGCGCGATCCGGCAACGGACCAGTCGCCGCACTCATCGCGACGGAGCGCGTTCATTGCGCCATGCAGGACAGTGAGCAATGCGGTTAGGTCGGTGCGATCCTGCGCACGCAGGCGGTTCAATCCGGGTTGATCCATCGTCGTCACTCCATCGAAGAGA
>CAVSXQ010000024.1:0-8718 GCA_963731915.1 uncultured Alphaproteobacteria bacterium | reverse complement strand
ATGCGAACTCCAGTTCGTCCAGCTGGTATTCTTCAGGCTGCCAAAATCCGTCCCCAGAGGCCTGCGGATCTGGCGCTCATAGGTGGCGACGATCCGCTCGGATTCCCGGATCTTGGCCTGAGCTCGGCGACGGTCTTTTCGATCTGGCCGGCCGATTTGGCCCCCGCGATCTGCCCGTATCTGAACCGGCCGGTCTCCAGATGCTGCAGGGTCTCGCGGTGCTTCTTGATCTGGGCCCGGTGCCACGCAATCTGACTGTTACTGTCTGCAACCATACTGGGGTCTCCCGAATATGCCGGACGGGAACATAAGTGATTTGCCGGGGCGAAATAGGACTTCCCGAGGGGAATTCCAGGGCACCCGCCCGTGCCCGCAAGCCCCCCTGGGCGCATAGGAGTGCACCGATTGCACCGGGTCGCGGTGGCTGTTCCAATCGGGTTTGCCCGTGTAGGCTTAGAAGCAGTCCAAGGTGAGCGACATCACCGGACCCGGCGATCCGAAAAGTAGTCCGGACAAAGCGATAGAGGGGAGATAGCGTAACGACATGACCGATATCCGATATCTGGCGCCGCGTACGCTTGACGAAGCGATCAGCGCGTATGCCGCCGCGGGAAGCGCGGCGCGCATTCTGGCAGGCGGGACCGACCTTCTGGTGCAGATGCGCGCAGGCAGCGTCAAACCCGGCCTGATCGTCGACATCAAGAAAATCGCCGAAATGACCGCGATCGAGCAGACCGCCGATGGCGGCTTTCGCATCGGCGCGGCCGTTTCCGGCATGGAACTGCACGACCACCCGAAATTCGGCAAGGTCTGGCCCGGGGTGCTGGAGGCGGTCAACCTGATCGGCTCCAAGCAGGTCCAGGGCCGGGCGTCCGCTGGCGGAAATTTGTGCAACTCTTCGCCCGCCGGCGACAGCGTCCCCGCCATGATCGCGGCCGGCGCCATCGTCACGGTGCAGGGCCCGAACGGCCGCCGCGAGATGCCGGTGGAAGCCGTGCCGGCCGGTCCCGGCCGCACCAATTTCAAGCCCGGCGAGATCCTGGTCAGCTTCACCCTGCCGCCGCGCCCGCCCGGTTCGAGCGATGCGTATCTGCGCATGATCCCGCGCACCGAAATGGACATCGCGGTGGTCGGCCTCGGCGTCAGTCTGACGCTGAAAGGCGGCGTCTGCACCGCGGCCCGTGTCGGCCTCGGCGCGGTGGCGCCGACCGTGCTGCTGGTCGAGCCGGCCGCAAAAGCGCTGATTGGCAGCAAGCTCGATGACGCCGCGCTGAACGCCGCGGCCGCTGCCTGTTCCGCCGCCTGCCGTCCGATCGACGACAAGCGCGGCACCATTGTCTACCGAACCAAAGTTGCCGGCGTGCTGCTCAAGCGCACGGTCGCCATTGCCGCCAAGCGCGCGGGAGGAAATTGAAGATCATGGCCAAACTACATGTCACCACCACCATCAACGGCGAGCCGATGGAATTCCTGTGCGAGCCTGGTGATACCATGCTCGACGCGCTGCGCGGGCCGCTGGGCCTCACCGGCTCCAAGGAAGGCTGCGCCTCCGGCGATTGTGGAGCCTGCAGCATCACCGTTGACGATAATCTGATCTGTTCCTGCCTGATGCTCGCCGTCGAATCCGAAGGCCATGAGATCAGGACCATCGAGGGCCTGGCACAGGGCGAAAAACTGCATCCGCTGCAGCAGAAGTTTCTGGAAATGGCCGCGCTTCAGTGCGGCATCTGCACGTCGGGCATGCTGGTTGCGTCCGACGCGCTGCTTCGCAGGAACCCGAAACCGAGCGAGGAAGAAGTCCGCTTCTGGCTCGCCGGCAACCTCTGCCGGTGCACCGGCTATGACAAGATCGTACGCGCGGTAATGGATACTGCGGCGGAAATGCGGGAGGCAGCACAATGAACGTCGTCACCGACAACAAATGGATCGGCAAGCGCACCATTCGTCCCGATGGTGTCGACAAGGTCACCGGCCGCGCGGCCTTTGCCGCCGACACCAACATGCCCGGCATGATCTGGGGCAAGGTCAAGCGCAGCCCGCACGCGCATGCCCGCATCAAGTCGATCGACACCTCGAAGGCGGAAGCGCTGCCCGGCGTCAAGGCCGTCGTCACCGCGCGCGACATCGTCGATTTCACGATCGAGAAGGGCCCGGTGATCCTCGGCATCCAGGACATGCGCTGGATGTGCCGCAACGTGATGGCGCGCGAAAAGGCGCTGTTTCCCGGTCATCCCGTCGCTGCCGTGGCCGCTACCACCGAAGCCATCGCCGCACAGGCCTGCGACCTCATCGAGATCGAATATGAAGTGCTGCCGTTTGCGATCGAGATCGACGACGCGCTGAAGCCGGACGCGCCGATCCTGCACGAATTCAACAAGTTCGAGGGCAAGCCGTCGAACATCGCAGGCAAGCTTGAGGTCAAGAAGGGCGATATCGCCGAAGGCTTAAAGCAGGCCGAAGTGGTGGTCGAGCGCACCTTCACCACCCGTCCGGTGCACCAGGGCTATATCGAGCCGCACGCCTGCCTCGTCAGCGTCGCCGCCGACAACAAGACCACGATCTGGAGCTCGAGCCAGGGCCAGTTCATGGTGCGCGCGATGACGGCGTTTCTGACCGGTTTTCCGCAAAGCGACATCCGCGCCATCCCCGCCGAAATCGGCGGCGGCTTTGGCGGCAAGACCATCGTCTATCTCGAGCCGCTCGCGACATTGCTCGCGAAGAAATCCGGCCGTCCCGTCAAGATGGTGATGACGCGCGAAGAAGTGATGCGCGCGACGGGGCCGACCTCGGGCTCCAAGAGCACGGTAAAAATCGGCGCGAAGAAAGACGGCACCATCGTCGCCGCCCAAGGCACGTTCTATCTACAGGCCGGCGCGCTGCCGGGCTCGCCGATCCGCGGCGCGGTGGGCTGCAGCTTTTCGCCCTACGATATTCCGAACGTGCTGTCGGTCGGCTTTGACGTGGTCTCCAACCGCTCAAAGGTCGCGGCCTATCGCGCGCCCGGCGCGCCGATCGGCGCCTATGCGGTCGAATGCGTGCTCGACGAACTCGCGTCCGAACTCAAGATGGATCCGCTGGAGTTGCGGCTGAAGAATGCCGCGAAGCAGGGCACCAAGGCCGCGCATGGTCCGGTGTTCCCGCGCATCGGCTACGTCGAGACGCTGGAGGCCGCAAAGGAACATCCGCATTACAAGGCGCCGCTCGGCAAATTGCAGGGCAGGGGCGTCGCTTCCGGCTTCTGGTTCAACGCCGGCGGTAAATCCAGCGCAACCGTCAACATCACCGAGGACGGCAACGTCGTCGTCACCACGGGTCACCCTGACATTGGCGGCTCGCGCGCGGCGATTGCCAATATCTGCGCCGAACTGCTCGGCATCGATTACAGCCGCGTCTCCGTCATCATCGGCGACACCCAAACCGTCGGCTTCTCCAATCTTACCGGCGGCAGCCGCGTGCTGTTTGCCTCCGCGATCGTGGTGACGCAGTCGGCCGACAAGATCATCGCCACCTTGAAAGAACGCGCGGCGAAGATCTGGGAGATCGACCCCGAGGCCGTGAAATGGGAAAACGGCGCGGCGCATCCGGCGAGCCCCAATGCCGGCCAATTCCCGCCGCTGACGCTGGCCGAGCTCGCCGCCAAGGCGCCCGCAGATGGGCGGACCGATCGGCGCCAGCGTGCAGCTCAACACCGAAGGCGCCGAGGGCGGCTTTGGCACGCATATCTGCGACGTCGAGGTCGATGTCGAACTCGGCATCGTGCGCGTCATCCGCTACACCGCCGTGCAGGATGTCGGCCGCGCCATCCATCCGAGCTATGTCGAAGGCCAGATCCAGGGCGGCGTCGCGCAGGGCATCGGCTGGGCGCTCAACGAAGAGTACATCTACCGCAAGGACGGCACCGTCGATAACCCCGGCTTCCTCGACTACCGCATGCCGGTGTGTTCGGACCTGCCGATGCTCGACACCGTGATGGTCGAAGTGCCGAACCCGAAACATCCGCAAGGCGTCAAGGGCGTCGGCGAAGTGCCGCTGGTGCCCGTGATGGCCGCGGTCGCCAACGCCGTCCACGACGCGCTCGGAAAACGCTTCTACAGCCTGCCGATGTCGCCGCCGGTGGTGCTGGAAGTGCTCGACGCGAACGTGCAACGCGCGGCGGAGTAGGGATGACCCTTCGCGGAGCAGGTGCGCCGGTCGACATGACCGACGCCGAAAAAGCCGCCAAGGTCCTCGAAGCCCTGAAGGCCGCCGAACGCGAGCCGCCGCAGGCGGCACTGCCGATGCTGAACGAACTCGTCGGCCTCGTTCAGGCGCACGCCGAAGCGCCGCTGGAAGTCGAGGAGGCCCGATCCGGCGCGTTCATGGCGATCTGCGAGATCGGCAAGGCGCTGCATCGCGGCCAGCCCGCGGATAAACTCTGGGCGTCGGCGATATCGGCCACGGAACGCTGGAAGGCGCTGGCGCGTTAGCCCTGCCCGCGAGAGGCCATTGCGCCGTCATGACCCTCACTTCCCTGAGAAAGAACATCCGGCACCTCTATGAAGGTGCAACGCCGGCCGGCATCCGCTTCCGCTATGCGCTGCTGGCGTTCGATATCGTCACGGTGCTGTTCATCATCGGCACGTCGTTCCTGCCCAGGAGCGATATCATTGAGACGCTCGACGTCCTGTTCGGGATCGTGATCCTCATCGATTTCTCGGCGCGGCTGCTCGGCAGCCGGCATCGGATGCGGATCTCGCCCGCTTCTCGACATGGGCCGACGTCGTTGCGATCGTGTCGTTCCTGGCGCCGCTGGCGGGAGAGGCCGGCGGTTTCCTGCGTATCCTGCGAACCCTGCGGCTGCTCCGCGACTATCAGATGCTGGCGCGGCTGCGCGTCGACAGCTCGTTCTTCCGGCGCAACGAAGAGGTCATCTTCGCCGTCACCAACCTCGCGGTGTTCATCTTCATCATGACGGCGATCGTCTATGAAACCCAGAAATCCCGTAACGACCAGATCGCCAATTATGCCGATGCGCTGTATTTCACGGTCACGGCGCTGACGACGACGGGCTTTGGCGACATCACCCTGCCGGGGACCGTCGGCCGCCTGATCACGGTCGTGATCATGATTTTCGGCGTTACCTTGTTCTTCAATCTGGCGCGCGCGCTGATCAACCCGAACAAGGTTCGGTTCCCTTGTCCGGCCTGCGGCCTGCAGCGGCACGATAGCGACGCGGTGCATTGCAAGGCATGCGGGACGGTCCTGAACATTCCCGATGAAGGTTTGGCGTAGCACTGGCGCGGTGATGCATTCACAAAAGGAGTATCCATGCAAAAGGTCCTGGTCGAGAACAACGCCGACGGCACCACGCTGATCACGATCAACCGCGAGGCGCGGCGCAACGCGATCTGCAACGAGACGGCGCTGGCGCTGCAAAAAGCCTTCCAGGAGTTCGAGCGCTCGACCACGCAGCGCGCCGCGGTGCTGACCGGGGCCGGCAACGAGGCATTTTCCGGCGGCGCCGACACCGGCAATTTTCCGGAACTGTGGCGCTGCATTCCGACCGTCGGCTTTGAGACCAACAAGCCGGTCATCGCGGCGGTCGGCGGCTGGTGCGTCGGCGGCGCGCTGGTGCTCGCAATGATGTGCGATCTCGCGGTGGCCGCGGAGAACGCCAAATTCTCCTATCCCGAAGCGCGGCTGGGTTTCACTGGCGGCATCATCGCCGGTCTCGCCGCGCGCATTCCGCACAAGGTGGCGATGGAATTGATGCTGCTGTGCCGCACCCTCGATGCGCAGCGCGCCTACAATGTCGGCCTCGTCAACGAAGTGGTGCCGACCGGACAGCAGGTGCCGGTGGCGCTGAAGATGGCGCGCGAAATGGCCGACTTCTCGCCGCTCGTGATGAAGACCCTGAAGCGCTTCGTCACCGACGGCGTGCTGGCGCAGGGGCCGTCCGAACAAGCCGGCCGCGCCCAGCGCATGCTGCACGAAGTCAAGGAAAGCGAAGACGCCGAAGAGGCGTGGCTGGCGGTCAAGGAAAAGCGCAAGGCGGAGTTCAAGGGAAGGTAGTCACCCCTTCGACCCCATCGCATACGGCTTCAGCATCGCATGCATCATGCTGTGCGTCGGCGTGGCGATGCCGAACTGCCGGCCGAGTTCGGCGACCTTGCCGGAAAGCCACGGCACTTCCAGCCGGTTGCCGCGGTCGAGATCGAGCGCCATCGAGGCCTTCATGCCCGGCGGAAAATGTTTGGTTGCGTCGAGAATTCGTTCGACCGCGTCGACCGGCAGCGTCACGCCCTTGGCGCGGCCGACATCGGCTACTTCCTGGTAGGCGGCGCGGAATATCGGGAGCATGTCGGGATCGTCGCGCAGATTTCCGATCGGCTGGCGCGCCAGCGCCATCATGCCGGCGTTGCTTGCGAGCAGGATGAACTTCATCCAGAGATCGGTGAGGATGGCCTCGCTCAGCGTCGCTTCAAACCCCGCCTTCAGGCACAGCGCCAGAAAGTCCTCAGCCCGCTTGCTCTTGCGGCCATCGAGTTCGCCAAAAACCATCCGCATGAAGGCGCCGACCTGCGTGATCGTGCCGGGCGCCGTGATCGAGGCGGATAGTTGCGCCACGCCGCACATCACGGCGCTGCTCCCCAGGATCGGGATCAGCCGCTCGTGCGCGTCGATGCCATTCTGCAGCGGGATCACGGCCGTATCCGGCCCGATCAGCGGCTTGATGCGTTCGCCGGCACTCTCGATATCCCACAGCTTGACGCAAAACAAAACGAAATCGACCTTGCCGATCTCGGCGGGATTGTCGGTCGCCTGCGTCGGCACCAGATGGGTGTCGCCGCGCGGGCTCAACACCTTCAATCCCGCGCTCTTCATGGCGGCGAGATGCGCGCCGCGCGCGATGAAGGTGACGTCGGCGCCCGCTTTCGCCAGCGCCGCGCCGTATCCGCCGCCTACTCCGCCGGCTCCGACAATCGCGATACGCATTTTTTTCTTCCTTGTTGGGAGATCAGGAATACAGCACGCGTTGCCAGAAGGCGAGCATGTCTGCCTTGAACAATTCGGCCTCGCCGGCACGGCTGCCGATTTTTGCGCCCTTGCGCCCGTAACCGGCCTTCAGCGCATACACCATCAGGTCGCGATCGTTGAGGTCAGGATCGGCAACGCCTTTTACCGGATGGATGAACGCGCCGTCGTCGGCGATATAGGCCGTCGGCGCGGCGGGCGAGACGGAGGCGTCGGAACATCCGTGATATCGGTGCCGCGATCGAAACTGTGGTGGGCGCCGGCGATCAGCCGCATCGTGACGTCGCCGCCCGTAAGGCGGATCGCCTGGCAATGTCCCTGCACCTGCATCGGCGAACACCACTGGTCCGCATCGCCCATCAGGACGCGAACGGCGGTGGCGCCGACGCCGGGTTCGCAAGAACTGGTGCCCGCTCCAGGGATAGGCGGCGAGCACGCCCTTCAGTCCCGAGCCCGGCCCGATGACCGCATCCGCGAAACGGCGTGTCGCCGCGGTGAGCACCGCCGATCCGCCGCGGCTGTGTCCCTGCGCGCCGATCCGCGATGCATCGATCTCGGGAAGGCCGGCCAAAACCTTCCACGCCGCCAGCACGTCATAGGCGCTGGCGGCAAAGGAAAACTGCGTCTGATTGGCGACCGTGGAAGTGACGCCGCGCGCGCCAAAACTGTCGAGCACGAACGTTGCAAATCCGGCGCGGGTGAGCGCTTCGGCATGCGCGACATGCGACGGCGCCACGCCGAGGCTGCCGGGCACGATCATGACCAGCGGCAATTTTCCGCGGCCGGCCGGCTGGGCAGAAACAATTTGCCGTCGATCGTCACAGGCGGCATCGCCGCGGGCTTGCTGATGACCTGGTGATAATTGACCGGCGAGGCCGACGGGATGTCGATATTCCGTCGCGGTGGCGAGGCCATCGAAGGCGATCGCCTGATCGCGGAATCGCGTCGAGCTGTCAGCCTCTTGTGGTATGGGTCATGACAAGCTGCGCGCCGTCACGGCACCCGGTGCAAGGCGCAGAGCTTGTTGCCGTCGGGGTCGCGCAAATACGCGATGTAGAGCTTGACGCCGGTGCCTTCGCGGATGCCCGGCGGCTCCTCGCAGGTCTTGCCGCCATGGGCGATACCGGCGGCGTGGAACGCGTCGGCTTCGGCCTCCCGAATTGCGCAAAACCGATGGTGCCGCCATTGGCGCAGGTCGCGGACTCGCCGTTGATCGGCTTGGTCACCGAGAAGGTGCCGGTCTTGGTGCGCCAGAAGATGCGGTGACGATCGACCCGTCCTTCGGGAACGCCGAGCGTGCCAAGCAGTGCATCGTAGAACGTCTTGGCCTTGTCGAGGTCGTTGGTGCCGATCATGATATGCGAGAACATATTTTACTCTCTCCCCAGGCTACGCCGAACGGTTCGAGCCGTCCGCGGTTGGTTTTGTGGAATAAACGTAACAGCGCCGCGGGGGATAGCCAACTGCTTTGGCCGAAGCGGCGGCTCACAGTTCTCTGGCATTGCTGAACGAAAACGAGATACCCGCCGCGTTTCTCGTCCAGGATCAGCGTCCGCGTGATCGGCGGCTCGGCGCGCTGGATGCAGTTTTCGCGTTCGCACAGCCGGCAGTTGACGCCGATCGGCGTGCCCTCGGCCTTCTCCAGATCCATGCCGGTGGCGTAGACCAATTTTGCCGCGTGGCGGATTTCGCAACCGAGACCGA
>CAVSXQ010000023.1:0-183302 GCA_963731915.1 uncultured Alphaproteobacteria bacterium | reverse complement strand
ATATCGGCCACGGAACGCTGGAAGGCGCTGGCGCGTTAGCCCTGCCCGCGAGAGGCCATTGCGCCGTCATGACCCTCACTTCCCTGAGAAAGAACATCCGGCACCTCTATGAAGGTGCAACGCCGGCCGGCATCCGCTTCCGCTATGCGCTGCTGGCGTTCGATATCGTCACGGTGCTGTTCATCATCGGCACGTCGTTTCTGCCCAGGAGCGATATCGTTGAGACGTTCGACATCCTGTTCGGGATCGTGATCCTCATCGATTTCTCGGCGCGGCTGCTGGGCAGCCGGCATCGGTTGCAGGATCTCGCCCGCTTCTCGACATGGGCCGACGTCGTTGCGATCGTGTCGTTCCTGGCGCCGCTGGCGGGAGAGGCCGGCGGTTTCCTGCGTATCCTGCGAACCCTGCGGCTGCTCCGCGACTATCAGATGCTGGCGCGGCTGCGCGTCGACAGCTCGTTCTTCCGGCGCAACGAAGAGGTCATCTTCGCGGTGACCAACCTCGCGGTGTTCATCTTCATCATGACGGCGATCGTCTATGAAACCCAGAAATCCCGTAACGACCAGATCGTCAATTATGCCGACGCGCTGTATTTCACGGTCACGGCGCTGACGACGACGGGCTTTGGCGACATCACCCTGCCGGGAACTGTCGGCCGCTTGATCACGGTCGTGATCATGATTTTCGGCGTTACCTTGTTCTTCAACCTGGCGCGCGCGCTGATCAGCCCGAACAAGGTTCGGTTTCCTTGTCCGGACTGCGGCCTGCAGCGGCACGATAGCGACGCGGTGCATTGCAAGGCATGCGGGACGGTCCTGAACATTCCCGATGAAGGTTTGGCGTAGCACTGGCGCGGTGAAGCATTCACAAAAGGAGTATCCATGCAAAAGGTCCTGGTCGAGAACAACGCCGACGGCACCACGCTGATCACGATCAACCGCGAGGCGCGGCGCAACGCGATCTGCAACGAGACGGCGCTGGCGCTGCAAAAAGCCTTTCAGGAGTTCGAGCGCTCGACCACGCAGCGCGCCGCGGTGCTGACCGGGGCCGGCAACGACGCATTTTCCGGCGGCGCCGACACCGGCAATTTCCCGGAACTGTGGCGCTGCATTCCGACCGTCGGCTTTGAGACCAACAAGCCGGTCATCGCGGCGGTCGGCGGCTGGTGCGTCGGCGGCGCGCTGGTGCTGGCGATGATGTGCGATCTCGCGGTGGCCGCGGAGAACGCCAAATTCTCCTATCCCGAAGCGCGGCTGGGTTTCACCGGCGGCATCATCGCCGGTCTCGCGGCGCGCATCCCGCACAAGGTGGCGATGGAATTGATGCTGCTGTGCCGCACCCTCGATGCGCAGCGCGCCTACAATGTCGGCCTCGTCAACGAAGTGGTGCCGACCGGACAGCAGGTGCCGGTGGCGCTGAAGATGGCGCGCGAACTGGCCGATTTTTCCCCGCTCGTGATGAAGACCCTGAAGCGCTTCGTCACCGACGGCGTGCTGGCGCAGGGGCCGTCCGAACAAGCCGGCCGCGCCCAGCGCATGCTGCACGAAGTCAAGGAAAGCGAAGACGCCGAAGAGGCCTGGCTGGCGGTCAAGGAAAAGCGCAAGGCGGAGTTCAAGGGAAGGTAGTCACCCCTTCGACCCCATCGCATACGGCTTCAGCATCGCATGCATCATGCTGTGGGTCGGCGTGGCAATGCCAAACTGGCGGCCGAGTTCGGCGACCTTGCCGGAAAGCCATGGCACTTCCAGCCGGTTGCCGCGGTCGAGGTCGAGCGCCATCGAGGCCTTCATGCCCGGCGGAAAATGTTTGGTTGCGTCGAGAATTCGTTCGACCGCGTCGATCGGCAGCGTCACGCCCTTGGCGCGGCCGACATCGGCTACTTCCTGGTAGGCGGCGCGGAAGATCGGGAGCATGTCGGGATCGTCGCGCAGATTTCCGATCGGCTGGCGCGCCAGCGCCATCATGCCGGCGTTGCTTGCGAGCAGGATGAACTTCATCCAGAGGTCGGTGAGGATGGCCTCGCTCAGCGTCGCTTCAAACCCCGCCTTCAGGCAAAGCGCCAGAAAGTCCTCAGCCCGCTTGCTCTTGCGGCCATCGAGTTCGCCAAAAACCATCCGCATGAAGGCGCCGACCTGCGTGATCGTGCCGGGCGCCGTGATCGAGGCGGATAGTTGCGCCACGCCGCACATCACGGCGTTGCTCCCCAGGATCGGGATCAGCCGCTCGTGCGCGTCGATGCCGTTCTGCAGCGGGATCACCGCCGTATCCGGCCCGATCAGCGGCTTGATGCGCTCGCCGGCACTCTCGATATCCCACAGCTTGACGCAAAACAAAACGAAATCGACCTTGCCGATCTCGGCGGGATTGTCGGTCGCCTGCGTCGGTACCAGATGGGTGTCGCCGCGCGGGCTCAACACCTTCAAGCCCGTGCTCTTCATGGCGGCGAGATGCGCGCCGCGCGCGATGAAGGTGACGTCGGCACCCGCTTTCGCCAGCGCCGCGCCGTATCCGCCGCCTACTCCGCCGGCTCCGACAATCGCGATACGCATTTTTTTCTTCCTTGTTGGGAGATCAGGATTACAGCACGCGTTGCCAGAAGGCGAGCATGTCTGCCTTGAACAATTCGGCCTCGCCGGCACGGCTGCCGATTTTTGCGCCCTTGCGCCCGTAACCGGCCTTCAGCGCATACACCATCAGGTCGCGGTCGTTGAGGTCAGGATCGGCAACGCCTTTTACCGGATGGATGAAGGCGCCCTCGTCGGCGATATAAGCGGTCGGCGCCGCGGGCGAGACGGAGGCATCCGCAATATCCGTGATGTCAGTGCCGCGATCGAAACTGTGGTGGGCGCCGGCGATCAGCCGCATGGTGGCGTTGCCGCCCGTAAGGCGGATCGCCTGGCAATGTCCCTGCACCTGCATCGGCGAACACCACTGGTCCGCATCGCCCATCAGTACGCGAACGGCGGTGGTGCCGACGCCGGGGGCACTGAACTGATGCCCGCTCCAGGGATAGGCGGCGAGCACGCCCTTCAGTCCCGAACCCGGCCCAATGACCGCATCCGCGAAACGGCGTGTTGCCGCGGTGAGCACCGCCGATCCGCCGCGGCTATGCCCCTGCGCGCCGATCCGCGATGCATCGATCTCGGGAAGGCCGGCCAGAACCTTCCACGCGGCCAGCACGTCGTAGGCGCTGGCGGCAAAGGAAAACTGCGTCTGATTGGCGACCGTGGAAGTGACGCCGCGCGCGCCAAAACTGTCGAGCACGAACGTTGCAAAGCCGGCGCGGGTGAGCGCTTCGGCATGCGCGACATGCGACGGCGCCACGCCGAGGCTGCCGGGCACGATCATGACCAGCGGCAATTTTCCTGCGGCCGGCCGGCTGGGCAGAAACAATTTGCCGTCGATCGTCACAGGCGGCATCGCCGCGGGCGTGCTGATGACCTGGTGATAGTTGACCGGCGAGGCCGACGGGATGTCGATATTCCGTCGCGGTGGCGATCTCCCCGAAGGAGATCGCCTGATCGCGGAATCGCATCGAGCTGCCGGCCTCTTGTGGTATCGGTCATGACAGGCGCGCGCCGTCACGGCACCCGGTGCAAGGCGCAGAGCTTGTTGCCGTCGGGGTCGCGCAGATAAGCGATGTAGAGCTTGACGCCGGCGCCTTCGCGGATGCCCGGCGGCTCCTCGCAGGTCTTGCCGCCATGGGCGAGACCGGCGGCGTGGAACGCGTCGGCCGCCTCCACCGAGGCTGCGGCAAAACCGATGGTGCCGCCATTGGCGCACGTCGCCGACTCGCCGTTGATCGGCTTGGTCACCGAAAAAGTGCCGGTCTTGGTGCGCCAGAAGATGCGGTGGCGATCGACCCGTCCTTCGGGAACGCCGAGCGTGCCAAGCAGCGCATCGTAAAACGTCTTGGCCTTGTCGAGGTCGTTGGTGCCGATCATGATATGCGAGAACATGTTTCACTCTCTCCCCAGGCTACGCCGAACGGTACGAGCCGTCCGCAGTTGGTTTTGTGGAACAAACGTAACAGCGCGGCGGACAATAGCCAACTGGTTTGGCCGAGAGCGGCGGCTCTACAGTTCTCGGGCGTTGCTGAATGAAAACGACGATACCCGCCGCGTATTCTCGTCCAGGATCAGCGTCCGCGTGATCGGCGGCTCGGCGCGCTGGCTGCAGTTTTCGCGCTCGCACAGCCGGCAGTTGACGCCGATCGGCGTGCCCTCCGCCTTCTCCAGATCCATGCCGGTGGCGTAAACCAATTTCGCGGCGTGGCGGATTTCGCAGCCGAGACCGATCGCAAAGCGCGGCTGCGGTTGCGGGTGCGGCGCCACCGGCCGGCGCACCATCTGCGCGATCGAAAAATAGCGCGTGCCGTCGGGCAGTTCGATCACCTGTTTCAGGAGACGATCCGGCGTGTCGAAGGTGGAGTGCACATTCCACAGCGGGCAGGTGCCGCCGAATTTCGAAAACGGGAAGGTGCCGGAAGAAAATCGCTTGGAAACGTTGCCGGCGTTATCGACCCGCAGCAGGAAGAACGGCACGCCGCGCGCGTTCGGCCGCTGCAGCGTGGTCAGGCGATGGCAGACCTGCTCGAACCCGGCATTGAAGCGCTGCGCCAGCACATGCACGTCATAGCTCAGCGTTTCCGCCGCGCTGTGAAACGCCTGATAGGGCATCATCACGGCGGCGGCGAAATAATTGGCGAGCGTGATGCGGTAGAGCCGGCGCGGCGTATCGTCGAGCGGGCCGGCGCGGTTGACGATGGCGTCGAATGCTCGAGCCGCATTCGGCAATCCCGATCTGGAACGCCAACTGGAACGCGCGGCCGGGGCCGTCGACCAGTTCGGAAATCAGAAGCTGCCGGCGATGGCGGTCGAACCGGCGCAAGGTCTCGCGCATCACGTCGACGGGCATGATGCGGGTCACGATCGAATGTTTTTCGCGCAGACGGGCGGAGAGCGCCGCGAACAGGCCGTCGGCCGGCACGTTCAATTCGTCCCGCAGGCCTTCCGCCGCCGTCTCCAGTTCGGGAAAGTAATTGCGGTTGGCCTCGATCAGGTCGCGCACGCGCTCGATCGGGTTGGCCTCGAACCGGGCGCCCTCGTCGCGGTCGGCCATTTGGGCGGCGACCAGGGTCTCGCCGCGGCGGGCCTCGGTATAGGCGGCGTACAGCCGTTGTAAGGAATGAGTTACACCGGGGCACAATTCGGCGAGATCGCGCAGTTCCTGCTTCGGCAGGTCGATCTGGCGGAACAGCGGATCGGAAAAGATCTCGTTCAGCTCGGCGAAGAAACGGTCCTCGTCGGCGGTGGCGAGATCCCGCAAATCGAGGTCATAGGTCTCCGCCAGCCGCAGCAGGATTTGCGCCGTCACCGGCCGCTGGTTCCGCTCTATCAGGTTGATATAGCTGGGAGAAATGCCGAGGCCTTCGGCGATCTGGGTCTGCGACAGGCCAAGCTGCTGGCGGATGCGGCGGAACCTGGGGCCGACGAACAGCTTCTTTCCGGCATCGGTTGCCATGGCAGCCTCGCTGACACGTTTTGTGACAAAATTGACAATATAACATCTATTACAAGTTCAGATGTTACATGACATCACCATTAGAAATCAAGCTCTCTATACGAAATTAGGAATCTAGCGTTTAGCTCTCGACACGCATTTCGCAATGCACTGTCAAGAATGTCGATAAGGATTACGCACATGAACTATCAGCCACGTGGTATCGGCGACCAGGCGATCCAGGGACCGGCTCCCTATCTGAGCGAGGTTGGAGCTGCTGAGGCGCTCCTCAAGACCCAGCCGACCTGGAACGGCGTCACCGCCGAAGCCGTGGCGCGCATGCGTCTGCAGAACCGCTTCAAGACCGGCCTGGACATCGCCCGCTACACCGCGGCGCTGATGCGCAGCGATATGGCTGCCTATGACGCCGATCCGACCAAGTACACCCAGTCGCTCGGTTGCTGGCACGGCTTCATCGCGCAGCAGAAGCTGATTTCGGTCAAGAAGCATTTCGGCGGCAGGACCGATCGCCGCTATCTCTATCTCTCCGGCTGGATGATCGCAGCACTGCGCTCCGAGTTCGGACCGCTGCCCGATCAGTCGATGCACGAGAAGACCTCGGTGCCGGCGCTGATCGAAGAACTCTACACCTTCCTCCGTCAGGCGGACTCCCGCGAGCTTAACGACATTTTCCGTAACCTCGACGCTGCCCGCAAGGCTGGCGACAAGGCGAAGGAAACGGCATTGATCGAAAAGATCGACAACTTCCAGACCCACGTCGTGCCCGTCGTCGCCGACATCGACGCCGGCTTCGGCAATGCCGAGGCGACCTATCTGCTCGCCAAGAAGATGATCGAGGCGGGTGCGTGCGCCCTGCAGATCGAGAACCAGGTCTCCGACGAGAAGCAGTGCGGTCACCAGGACGGCAAGGTGACTGTGCCGCATGAGGTGTTCCTGGCGAAGATCCGGGCCTGCCGCCATGCGTTCCTTGAACTCGGCGTCGAAGACGGCATCATCGTGACTCGCACCAACTCGCTCGGCGCCGGCCTCACGCAGCAAATCGCCGTCAGCCACAAGCCCGGCGACATCGGCGATCAGTACAACAGCTTCCTGGATTGCGAGGAAGTGACGGCCGCCAACGCCAGGAATGGCGATGTCATCATCAACCGCAACGGCAAGATGATGCGTCCGAAGCGGCTTGCCAGCAACCTCTATCAGTTCCGTGCCGGCACGGGCGAAGATCGCTGCGTGCTCGACAGCATCACCTCGCTGCAGAACGGTGCCGACCTGTTGTGGATCGAGACCGAGAAGCCGCACATCGAGCAGATCGCCAAGATGGTCGACCGCATTCGCAAGGTCATCCCGAACGCGAAGCTTTGCTACAACAATTCGCCCTCGTTCAACTGGACGCTCAACTTCCGTTGGCAGGTGTACGACGCGATGAAGGAAGCCGGCAAGGATGTCAGCAAGTACAATCGGGCCGAGCTGATGAAGGCGGAATACGACGATACGCCGCTGGGGATTGAAGCCGACGAGCGCATCCGCACCTTCCAGGCCGATTCATCCAAGCGTGCCGGCATCTTCCACCATCTGATCACGTTGCCGACCTATCACACGGCAGCTCTGTCGACCGACAATCTCGCCAGGGAGTATTTTGGCGAGCAGGGCATGCTGGGCTATGTGAAGAGTGTTCAGCGCCAGGAGATCCGGCAAGGCATCGCCTGCGCGAAGCACCAGAACATGGCCGGCTCCGATATCGGCGACGAGCACAAGGAATATTTCGCCGGTGAGGCCGCTCTGAAGGCGGGCGGCGCTCACAATACGATGAACCAGTTCGGCTAACGCTGGAATTAATTATGCGGCTGAGTAAAATCAGCCGGGCAACAGGAGACTGACGATGACCAAAGGCAGCAATTTCTGGGTGATTGGCGGCGAGTTCGGCTCGATGAACTTCCACAAGCTCGTGGAAGGCTCCTCCCAGGTCAAAGGCCCCTTCAAGACCCGCAAGGAAGCCGAAGACTGCTGGAAGGAGATTTCGGAAGAAAATCGCCATAAGGCAGGCGTCCGCTTCTCGATCGTGGAAGAGCCCTCGCGCGTCTCGGCCTGATAGCCACTGAAGCGTTTTCGAGCGAAGTGGATACCGGTTCGCGTGAAGAAAACGCGTCAAACAAATAGCTAGAAACGTCCAAGGACAGCGGCCCCATCCGGAAAATCCGGGTGGGGCCGTTTGCTGTGTAAATCGTCAAAGGCGTAAGCCATTGAGAACAAACGTCCTTTGCGCCGATCATGGTTGCTGATAGGTTAACCTGACAAGGACCCTTCAGGACAAAGGCCGCCAGGCGATGTCAGACGCGCAAAACAATTCCAGCACTGCCGCCAGCGAACGTCCGATGCGACTGCGCGATGCGCTGCGCCAGGCCCGGATCGAGGCGGCCGACCGCACCGGCGTCGTCGTCGATCTGCGCGACGCCGAAGTAGCCAGGCTCGAAATTCTCAACGAGGCGCTCGACCCGCTGTTTGCGCAGGTGCCTGACAATGTCGATCTGTTCGACCGCGGCATCAGCCAGGGCGAGACGCCGCGGCTGTGGATCGACGTGGTCGCTCACGTGCTGATGGGACGCGACAAGCGCATCTACCGCTTCGTGCAGGACAGCCGTTTCGGCCGCATCGTGCTCGCGGAGTCGCATGATGTCCCCGTCATCGTCAATGCCGTCACCGACTACGTCGCGCGCCGCATGATCGAGCGCGAGCATGCGCTGGTTGCAACGCCCGTGGTCGAGCCGGTCGAGGAAGCCAAGCCGCGCCGCGGCGGAAGGTTCTGGAGTTTCCTGCTCGGCTTCATCCTCGGCGCTGCCGCGCTGTTTGGCGCAGCGCTGTTCGTGAGCTTGCGGAATCTCTAGCGGGTTAGCCGGCCGGGGGCACTGTGTTCGTCGCTTCGTCATCGGGATTTCTGGCATTTCTGTTGGTGGTCGCCGTATGTGGCGGAGCCTATCTGTTCGGCAAATGGGCAACGCTGCGGCGTGCCGAGTTTATCAGGACGTATCGCTGGCCGCCGGGGCTCCTGGATCGGCTGCAAAAGCACTTTCCGGACTTCAAGCGCAAGGACAGCGCGCTGGTATCGCGGGGTTTGCGCCAGTTCTTCCTCGCCTATCTCATGAGCGGGAAGCGTTATGTCTCAATGCCGTCGCAGGTCGCCGACGAGCTTTGGCATGAGTTCATCCTGTACACCCGCGAGTATGACGCATTCTGCCGCAGTGCCTTCGGCGGCTTCCTGCACCATACGCCGGCCGTGGTGTTAAGCGAGCACCGCAAGAGCAACGAGGGCCTGCGTCGCGTCTGGTGGTATTGCTGCAAGTACGAGAATATCGACCCGGTCAATCCGACCCGGCTGCCGCTGCTGTTTGCGCTCGACAGCAAGTTCAATATTCCCGGTGGCTTTGTTTATCATCCGGATTGCAAGGAACTGCGGAACAACGGCAGCGCGCCGGCGCACTGCGGCGGCGACTTTTCCGATAGCTCCGTCGATGGCTCATCTGCCGGCTTTGGAGACGGAGGCGGCGGTAGTCACGGTGGTGATGGTGGCGGTGGTGACGGCGGAGGTGGGGACGGCGGCGGAGGAGGCGGCGGTTGTGGTGGCGGCGGAGATTGATGTCCGGATTACGACAGGCTTACCCGCCTCAACTCCTGCACGCGCATATCGCTGTTGATGCCGCGCACGATCTGCTCGCAGCGCCAGGCGCCGTTATCGCGTTCGATCGAAAACAGGTTGAAGGCCGCCGCCGGATAATGCCGGTGCGCGATCGCGGAAGCCGACGGCACCCCGACCGCGGGAATGCGGCCTGTCGGGCCGTCGAGCCAGATCGTCGAATGAATGTGGTCGTGCCCGTGCAGCACCAGTTCCACGCCGTATTTTCGCAGCAGCGCATGAACCTTTCGCGAATCCGTCAAATGCTTGACGCGCGAGGTGGAGTGCAGGGGATGATGCACCAGGAGCACGCGGAAAACCTGCTCGGTGGACAATTGCGCAAGGATGCGGTCGAGCGCCTCGAGCTGGGTGTGGCCGAGCTTGCCCGTCGCCATCAGGGGCAGCGTCGGCACGGCGGAGGAGGCGCCGATCAGCGCCACGGGTCCGCGCCGGCGCAGGAACGGGAAGGCGGCGCTGCCATCGGCCTCGTCGCTCCGCAGGTAATCGTCCCAGGCTTCAGCCGCGCGATGCCGTTTGGAGCGGACATAGGCGTCGTGATTGCCGGGAATGACGCTGACGTGCTCGGCGGCGCCCACGCTCTCCAGCCAGGCCCGCGACGGCGCGAATTCGGCTTCGAGCGAAAGGTTGACGAGATCGCCTGTCACCGCGATGTGGTCCGGCCGCTGCGCCCTGATATCGGCGACCAGCGCATCCAGCACCTCGCGGCGATGGTATTTGTGGCGGTTGCGTGTCCAGTTGAGGTAACCGAGCGCACGCTTGCTGGCGAGATCGCGAAACCTCGCCGCCGGCAAGGGCGGCAGATGCGGATCCGACAGATGCGCCAGCGTGAATGCCGCCATCAAAATCTCCCACCCTCTATTGGCAAGCGCGCTGCCTTGGCGCAAGGATCAAACGCGAATTTTGCTGGGCGGAGCAGGCAGCGGCAATGAGTTTCACCTCCCTGCGCAGGCGGTTCGAGCCGTGGCTGCGCCGGATTTTCCACCTTTACTGGCGGATCAATCGCGGCATGACGCTCGGCGTCCGCGCCGTGGTGCTGGACGGCGACAACAAGGTGTTTCTGGTCAAGCACTCCTACGTCAGCGGCTGGCATCTGCCGGGCGGCGGCGTCGAGGTCGGCGAGGCCTTTCTCGACGCACTGCGTCGAGAACTGATAGAGGAGGGACGGATCGAGCTGCAGGGCGAACCGGCCCTGCACGGCCTGTTCTTCAACAGCCACGTCTCCCGCCGCGATCACGTCGCGGTCTATGTGGTCAGACAATTTTCGCAGGATCGTTTGCCAAAACCCAACCATGAGATCGTCGATTGCGGCTTCTTTGCCGCCGATGCGCTGCCCGATGAGACCACCCATGGCACGCGATTGCGGATCGCCGAGGTACTGGATGGCAAGAAGCGGATCGGCACATGGCGCTAGGAATTCTCGATCTGATCGACCGTATCGGCGCAAGCCGTGCGATGATGAGATTTCTGACGATCTACTGCGCCTTTGGCTTTCTGGTGCTGCTGGCCAGCAACATCTGGTCGATTTCGACCTGGACCGAGACCCGCGGGGTCTATGACGACGTCTGTTACCTTCGGCAAGCGCATCTGTTCGAGCGTTTCGGGCTTGGCGGCCTCGACACCGACATCGCCAGGGACGACGATCACTATTTGCGCGACAAGCTGAAGGAGATCGACTTTCCCGCGGCGAGCGATCCACCCTGCCACACCCCGATGCCGTCAACGAAAAAACTCGTGCTGCAGTATCCGCCCGGTACCGGCTTTGTGCTCTCGCTGTTTCCCGCCGGGTTTCAGGTGATTCCGCTTTATGTGCTGGCCTCGCTTGTCGTCGTGCTGTTTTCGTTCCTCGCCATGAGCCGCGCCGCAACGATCTACACATTGACGCTTGTGGCCATCTTTGGCGACAGCGCGATCTACCTGATGATCAACCCGACCAAGGCGAGCTACTCGATGGCGCCGACCATGATGCTTTGTGCGCTGGCGGGTTTTCTGACCGCAACGTTCTTTGCGACTAAACGACAGTCACGCAGGCTGCTTCTTCTCGTCGCGCTGATCGGTCTTCTAATCGGGCTCTCCGTCAACTTCAGGCTGGCGAACGTGCTTCTGTCCGTCGGCTATTTTGTCTTCTTCCTGGTCGCGTTCCTGATGGCCCGAAGCAAGGAAACTTTCCTGCAAGGCCTTGCGTTCGGCATCGCATTCCTGATCGGCGTGGCGCCGACGCTCGTCGCCCACGCGATCAATGCCGGAAGTCCGTTCGAAACCACCTATGGCGGAATCGACGTAGCTCCCCGTGAGATCAACACCACCGTGCTGTCGTCCTATCTCGCCGACGTGCAGTTCGTCCTGCTGGCGATCGCGGCGGCATGGACCGCGCTGATCTGGCAATTCAACGGAGGCGCGGGTGCGCGGCAGGCGGCGCTGCTGGTTGCGGCAAATCTGCTGCCGAACATTATCTTCTTCCTGATCCACCCGATCTTCACGCACTACTACACCATCCCGATCTCGATGCTTTCGCTGTGGACCCTGCTGTTCGCAACTCTGAAACCATATGGGAAAACGGCGGCGGATAACCCGGCCCTGCAACACCCGGTTAAGGTCTGATTGCGATATAACCCAGTTCCATGGACAGGCTTGATTCGGCAATGGCGCGGCAATGACGATGGCAGACATGCGGATTGCCGTTCTGGTGCCGTGCTACAACGAGGAGGCCGCGGTCGCTACCGTGGTGGCCGACTTTCGCAAGGCGCTGCCATCAGCCAAAATCTTCGTCTACGACAACAATTCGAAGGATCGCACCATCGCGGTGGCCCGCGAAGCCGGCGCCGAGGTGCGCAGCGAGCGGCATCAGGGCAAGGGCCACGTGGTACGGCGGATGTTCGCCGACATCGACGCCGACGTCTATGTGCTGGTCGACGGCGATGCGACCTATGATGCGCCGAGCGCGCCGCGCATGATCGAAAAACTGCTGTCGGAGCATCTCGACATGGTGGTCGGCTTTCGCGTCGACCAGTCGGTCGCCGCCTACCGGCCGGGCCACCGCACCGGCAACTGGATGCTGACGAATTTCCTCTCCTCGGTATTCGGCGAAGCCTTCAAGGATATTCTGTCGGGCTACCGCGTGTTCTCGCGCCGCTTCGTCAAATCCTTTCCGGTGCTGTCGGATGGATTCGAGATCGAGACCGAACTGAGCGTGCATGCGCTCGAACTGGCGCTGCCGGTGGCGGAGATCGAAACGCCTTATTATGCGCGCCCGGAAGGTTCCTTCAGCAAGCTCAACACCTGGCGCGACGGGTTCCGGATCCTCGGCACCATCCTGAAACTCTACCGGTCGGAAAAGCCGCTGCGGTTCTTCGGCGCGATCGGGATTTTCCTGATGCTGGTGTCGATCGGGCTGGCGATCCCTGTCGTCGTCACCTTCCTCGAAGAGGGCATCGTTCCGCGGCTGCCGACCGCGGTGCTTGCGATGGGTCTGATGATTGTGGCGGTGCTGTCGGTGTCGTCAGGGCTGGTGCTCGACACGGTGACGCGGGGCCGGCGCGAGATGAAGCTGCTCGCGTATTTGTCACAACCGCCGGTCGGCAATACCTGATACCCCCGGGGGCGATAGACCCCGTCCGCGTCCAATGCTATTCCGCATAATAGCCTTTGACGCGTTTTCCCGACGCGAACCGGTGCCCACTTCGCTTGAAAACGCTATGCCATGAGTGATCTCTCCCTGACCATCCTGCCCGAATCCCCCAAGGACGCGCAGGCGATCGAACGCCTGCATGAGCGCACTTTCGGGCCTGGCCGTTTTGTGCTGAGCGCCTATCGGCTGCGCGAGCATGTCGATCATTTGCTCGATCTGTCGTTCACCGCACGGATCGGCACGCTGCTGGTCGGCTCGGTCCGGCAACTGCCGGTCTGCGTCGGCGACACGCCGGCGCTGATGCTGGGACCGCTGACGGTCGAGCCGCCGTTCCGCGGCCGCGGCGTCGGCCGCGCGTTGCTCGATCGCGCGCTGGCGGACGCAAGGGCCAAGGGCCACCGGCTGGTGCTGCTGGTCGGCGACGAGCCCTATTACAGCCGCGTCGGCTTCAAGGCGGTGCCGAAGGGGAGGGCGACGATGCCCGGCCCGGTCGATTACAGCCGCCTCTTGGTGGCCGAACTGGTCGAGGGCGCGTTCGAGAATGTCTCCGGCACGATCCGGCCCGACTGGA
Organism: uncultured Alphaproteobacteria bacterium; assembly: GCA_963731915.1. Taxonomy (GTDB): domain Bacteria; phylum Pseudomonadota; class Alphaproteobacteria; order Rhizobiales; family Xanthobacteraceae; genus Bradyrhizobium. The sequence continues at coordinate 169,898 of CAVSXQ010000023.1, read as the reverse complement.
GCATGGCGAAGTAGCGCCGCCGCGCTCCGTTTTCTAAAACTTCAAATTCGCAAATGCCCGCACGCCGATGCCCGGCATCAGGACTTCGTCCTTGGTGTAGGAGACGCTGAATTGCGGATGTTTTCGTTCAAGAGATTGTTGCCGACGAGACCGACCGTCATCTCGCGGGCGCCGAACCAGGACGCATCGAGTTTGGTCTTGTAGCTGATTTCAGCCTTCAGCAGATTGTAGCCCGCCGTCGGCGTCTCGCCGATCACGGCGATGTCGTTCTGTGCGAACGCGTGCAGCAGGTTGACACGCATCAGCCAGTTGGCGTCGCGATAGAACACACCGCCGCCGAGCCGCTGCGGCGGAATGCGCGGCACGTTGGTTCCGTCCTCGAAGGTGGCGCGGACGATGTCGTATTGTCCCTCGATCCCGAATATGCCGTTCCACACCGGCATCACGTCGTACTGGAACTGGAATTCGCCGCCGCGAAACGTCGCGTCGCGCTGCGAATAGATCGCCTGGTTCAATTCGAGGCCGGGGCCAAGCTGGCAGACGCCGTCCTCGCAGGTGTTGCCGTTCAGGCGGCGGTAAATGAAGCCATTGAACTTTGTGTAATAGCCGGTGACTTCAAACCGCAACGGCCCCGTTGCGCGTCGCAAGGCGACCTCAACGGACTTTGCGGTCTCAATGCCGAGATTGGGATTGCCGATATCGAACGTGGCGGTGGCATCGTGGGCGCCGCGCGAAAACAATTCCGCCGGCTTTGGCGCCCGCTCGACATATTGGCCGGTGATGCTCGCGACCAGATCCCAGGGAAGATTCTGGATCAGACCGATGCTGCCGCTTTTCGGCGTGAAGTTGAGGTTGCGCGGCGTCGCGGGGCCGATGGCGGCGGGATCGACGTTGACGTCGAACACGTCGGGGATGAATGCCGGCGTCGTTCCGCTCAGACTGGCATTCTCGATGCGCCCGGCAATCTGCGCCTTGGTGGTGTCGGAAAACTTCAGTTCGTTGAAGATATATCCGGCAACTTTTGTGTTCCTGTTCGGGTCCCACAATCCGTTCAGCGGACTGCCGGGATCGTCCGGGCTCGGCGCCGTCAGTTCCTGATGCGAGGCCTGAACGCCGACGGCAGTGGTCAGCGCAGCGAAGCGAAGATTGAACGGCGCGAGCTGCACCTCGACGCGGCCTTCCTGCTCCTTGTTGGTAAAGGTCTGCCGCACGCCGAGCGTTGCGGCATCAGCGGGATCGGCGAGGCCAATCTCGTTGTGCTTGTAGTCGGTGGCGCCGGCCCAGAAGCGAATGGCGTCGACCGCGGCGGTGTCCGGCCGGTATTCGCCCTTGGCGGTGAGTTTGGTCTGGTGCGCATCGATCCGCGTCTGGTGGTCGGCGCCGTCGATGCCGGGGATCCGATAGAGCGAATCGTTCTGCGTGATCGCCGCGCCAATGAATCCGCCATCGAAGATGTAGGAGCCGCCGATCGAGGCGCCTGAGGCCTGCGCCGCGGAATTCGGCTGGCGTCCGTTCACGGGTCGGGTCTGGTCGAACAGATAGGGATAGCCCGGGATGTTGTAGTCGGAGGACTTTCGGCCAAAGGCGTCGGCGTGAACCGCAAAGTTTCCGCCGCCGGCGTCGAGCAGCACGCCACCTTCGACGCCGCGGTCGACCGAGCTCACGGCGGTACGCGTCTCCGCGGTGACGCAACCCGGCGATCCCACATTGGCCATCGGTGCCTTGACGGGAAGCCCGTAGGTTTGAAACGGCGCCGCCGCGCACACCGGCAAGGCATCGGGAATGCGATTGTTGCTGGCGCTGACCACGCCGCCGATCGCGGTGGATCCGTAGCGCAGCGTCGCCGGTCCCCGGATCACCTCGACCTGGTTGGTCGAAAGCGGATCGATCGGCACGAAATGATCCTCGCCGAGATCGGAGGCGCCGTTGCTGCCGACCCCGTTCTCGACAATGCCGACGCGGTTGACGTCGAGGCCGCGGATGATCGGCCGGCTGGAAGCGCCGGGCGCAAAGCTCGATCCGGTGATGCCGGGTTTGGAGAACAGGAGATCGCCGAGCGTGGCGCCGCCTGCGCGGCGGATTTCCTCGTTGGGCACCACCGTGACGGTCGCGAACTGGTCGGTGACAACGGGCAGCACGCCTTGCTGGGGCGCGGGAGGTGCCGGCGCGGGCGCGGCCGGCGGCGCCGGTCCGCGCGTACGGCCGGACGTTGCCTGCGCGATGCGTGCCGGCACGCGGGCCGGCGCTGGCTTTCGTTTCACGATCGGGCTTGGCGCCGTCACCGTGATGTCGGGCAGTGCGGCGGGTGCATTCTGGGCCAGCGCTGCGGCGCCCATCGCGCACAGCGCCAGCCAGCTCGCGCCGCCGGCGTAAAGTGTTGGTCTTTTTTGGATTCTCATTGTTCCCAATTCCTGATGCCGCCGGACTAGCGACGGCCCGATTTCGATTGCCCCTCGGGAGGAGAGCCACGTGTGACGTGGCGATCCCCGGGAGGCGTCGATCAATCGATGTCAGGAGGCGGGTGGAGCGCGGGACTGGAACGCCGACCGGCCCGAGTTCAGGTGAGCGAACTCGGCATCGGTCACGAGGTACAGCAGTTCGAACGCCTGCGGCAGCAACAGCAGCGGCGGGTGCGCGAACAGCAGATTGCTGCCGTGCGCCATCACGGCGCAGATCGCGCAGGCTTCAGCCGGGTGGTGATCGGTATCGTGACCGGCGGGCTGCTGCCGGGCGGTCTCGCCGGCCGTTTGAGCCGCGACAAAGCCGTCGATATAGGAGAGATCGGCGTCGGCCAGCCCGATCTGCATCGATGGCGTCGCCGGCGCCGCGTTCACATGATGGTGCCCGAACGACAGCGCAAACTGGACGGCAAGCGCGAACAGCGCCAGCCGCGAGCCAGTCTTGATATGTCGTCGGAACCACTTCATGCCGGACGCGCCCTGTCCCACGGGGCGGGCTCAGCCGGCCCCGATGTTATATTATAACATCGGACGGATATCGGGATGTCAACCGTAGCCGATGCGAGCTTCGCGCGATCCGACGGGGCTGTGTGATTAGAGCAACGATCCTGGACGTCAGCGCCCTTCGCGCACCCAGGTCGCGGCGAACGCGCCGAGCAGCAGCAGCAGGCCGATCAGGCCGGCGAAGACGGGCAGCACGCCGACGCCCTTGACGACGCTGGCGTCGCGCATCTTCACGCCCATCCAGCCGTCGCCGCGGAACACGCTCGTCGAGCGCACCGGCACGATGCGCGGCAGGTCGATGCTGGAGCCGTCGACCACGCGCCTGGTATCGCCGCCGGTCGCCTGTGTCAGTGGCTTGAGCATGTCGGTCGTGGAAGTGACTTCCGAAAACTCCTTCGGATTGGTCGGGCCGACATTGATCAGCGCCTTCAGCGTGCCGTCGGTCGCCTGCCACAGGCCGAGTTCGTTGGCCGGAATGGTCGAGCGCCAGGTGCCGGGCTCACTGGAGGTCAGCGTCAGTTCGCGCGTGGCGCCGCTCGGCGAGGTCACGGTGACGGCTGCGACAGTGTCCGCCATGGTCTGGCGGATCACCGCGAGATCGTGCCCCTGCACCTGCAGGCGCAGCGCTTCTTCGTCCAGATCAGGCTGCTTCACCAGCCAGTGCGACATCCTTCTCAGCAGGTCGAGATGCGGCCCGCCGCCCTCATAGCCGCGCGCCCACAGCCAGATGTGATCCGACAGCAAGAGTGCGACGCGGCCCTCGCCAAAGCGTGACAGCAGCAATAGCGGCTTGCCGTCGGCGCCGGTCATGACCGGCGGGTTGATCGCGTTGCGTGTCTCCACGGAGCGGAAGAACCGGGCCCAGCGCGGCGGCTCGCTGGCGGAGCCTTCCAGCCCGCGCGTCACCGGATGGCGTTTGCCGGCGTCGCTCAGCTGCGCATAGAACGGCTTTTCGGTGACGCCGACCGGCTCGGCCGGCAGCACCGTATCCAGCGGCGTGCGCCAGATCGAAGTGGTCGAAGCATAGTCCGGCCCCGCCGACACCAGCACCGCGCCGCCGCCGCGCACATAGCGCGCGATATTGTCGAAATAGGCGATCGGCAGCACGCCCTGACGGGCGTAGCGGTCGAAGATGATCAACTGGAAGTCGTTGATTCTTTGCTGGAACAGCTCACGGGTCGGAAACGCGATCAGCGACAATTCGTTGATCGGCGTGCCATCCTGCTTCTCCGGCGGCCGCAGAATGGTGAAGTGCACCAGATCGATGGCGGCGTCTGACTTCAAGATGTTGCGCCAGGTACGTTCGCCGGAATGCGGCTCGCCGGAAACCAGCAGCACCCGCAATTTGTCGCGCACGCCGTCGATCGCAACCACCGCGCGGTTGTTCACCAGCGTCAGCTCGTTTTCCATCGGGGAGGCTTCGATCTCGACGATGTTCGGGCCGGCATGCTTGATGTCGACCTCGACATTGGCGGTCTGGCCGCTTTGCAGCGTGCGCTCGTTGATGACCTCGCCGTCGCGGCGCACGATGATTTTTGCGCGCTCGCCGGTGACGCCCTGGTCGTCGAGGCGGTAGGTGATGGTCTGTGGCTGGCCGACGATGCCGAAGCGCGGCGCCGCCGAGATCGCGACGCGGCGGTCACGCTCGTCCTTGCGGCCGGTGACCAGCGCATGCACCGGGGCCTGGAATCCGAGCGCTGCCGCATTGGCGGGAATATCATGGACGCGGCCGTCTGTGATCATGAAAGCACCGGCGACGCGATCGACCGGAACGTCCGACAGCACCGACGACAGCGCGCCGAACAATTTGGTGCCGTCGGTCTCGCCATCGGCCTGTCCGGCCTCGACGACGCGCACTTCCAGTCCCTTGATCTTCTTCAAGGTGTCGACGAGCGCTTCCTGCGCCTGCGCCGTCTCGCGGGTGCGCTGGCCAAAGTTCTGGCTCGGGCTCTTGTCGATCACGACGGCGGCGACCGACGACAGCGGCTCGCGGTCCTCGCGGGTGAAGGACGGGTTGGCGAGCGCCAGCAGCACCAGCGCCAGCGCGGTGACGCGAACCGCCCAGCCGCGCGAGCGGCCGAGCAGCAGCAGCACCGAGATCACGGCGATGGCGGCGAGCGCGATCCACAGCACAATGCTCGGAACGAGGGGGGTGAACGCGATACCGTACTGCATGGCGCTACTGTCCCAGCCGTTCGATCAGCGCCGGCATGTGCACCAGGTCGGCCTTGTAGTTGCCGGTCAGCGTGTACATCACGATGTTGACGCCGGCGCGGAAGGCGAATTCGCGCTGGCGCATTTCGCCCGGCGTCAGCGGCAGCATCGGCTGGCCATCCGGACGCAGCGCCCAGGCGCCGGCGAGGTCGTTCGAGGTGATGATGATCGGCGAGACGCCGTCGCCGCCATGCGCCGGGCGCGAAGCCGCCTCGTCGTTTTCGTCGCGCGGCAAGGTCTCGACCCAGGTCTGGCCGGAGGTGAAGCGGCCGGGGAAATCGCGCAGCAGGTAAAACGTCTTGGTCATCACGTGCTCGCGCGGCACCGGCTCGAGCTCGGGCACATCGAGCGAGGACAGGATGTTGCGCAGCGTCAGCATGCCCGGCGTCTGCGAAGCGCCGTTCTCTCCGGGCGGCGCCTCGATGGCATCGCGGGTATCGAACACGACGGTGCCGCCCTGTTTCATATAGGCGTCGACGCGGTTGAGCGTGTCCTGCGACGGCTTTTGCGCGCCGGGCACCACCGGCCAGTAAATCAGCGGGAAGAACGCAAGTTCGTCGCGCGAGGGATCGACGCCGACGGGATCTCCGGCTTCCAGCGCTGTACGCTGGGCGAGGAACAGCGTCAGCCCGGCCATGCCGGCCTTGACGATGGAATTGACGTCGGCATTTCCGGTGACGACATAGGCGAGGCGTGTTTGCGACACCGAGCGCTGGGCGAATTCATCCTTGGCTGGCGTATTTCCCTGGCTATTTCCAGGCGCATTTCCTTGGGCGCGAACGGGCGAGGGCGCGGCCGAGAGCAACGACAGCGCCAGCGCCAGCGCGATCGCCAGCGCCGCGGGCGCAGTCCGCCAGCGCCGCAACAGCGCGGCAAGGCCGGCGCCAAGCAGCGCCACGATGACGGCATCGATCAGGAACAGCGCCAGTGACGACGACAGCAGGATGCCCCGCAGATCGCGCGGCTCCGTGTTGGTGTAAGTGGCGCGGCGCGCGCGCAGGCTTGCGGTATCGAGCGCCGCGATACGGTCGGCGGCGGCCAGCGTGTTGACGGCGATCGGGCCGTCCGCGGGGCCGTAAAGGCCGGGCGGATGTTCTGCCGTGGCGCGGTCGCGATAATCGGCCGGCATCGGTTTGGCGTTCGAGGGCGGCGGGCCGAAGGCGCCAAAACCGTCGAGCGTGCGCAGCGGCGCCACGGTCTCGACATTGGCCTCGCCCGCGACACCCGCGCCCGGCGTCGACGTATAGCCGGACATGTCGACGATCCGACGCAGCATTTCGACGAAGGTGCCCGACATCGGCAGATCCGACCAGCGCATGTCGGCGCCGACATGGAACAGCGTGACGACGCCCTTGCCGCGGCGTTCGCCGGTCACAAGCGGCGTACCGTCTTCCAGCGAGGCCCAGCTCCTGGTCGAGAGCGCGGCATCGGGCTCTGCCAGAACCTGCCGGTTCACGGTGATGTCCTTGGGTACCGCAAGGCCTGCGAACGGGCCGTCGGCCGCAAAGGACGCCATATGCTGCGGCTTTTCCCAGGTCAGGCTGCCGCCGAGGATGCGTCCGCCACGGCGCAGCTTGACCGGCACCAGATCGTCGTCGGCCTGCGCGAGGCGAGGGCCGGCAAACCGCACCAGCACGCCGCCCTGATCGATCCAGGCGTTGAGACGTTCGCGGATTTCCGGCGACAGCGTGCCGACATCGGCGGCGACGATCATCGGCAGTTTCTGGTCGAGGAACTGCGAGATCACCTGCTGCGGCGCGCCGCGGTCGCCAAGCCTGACATCGGCGAACGGCGACAGCGCGCGGGTGAGATAGAAGGTCGGGGCGAGCAGCGGCTGGGCGGTGTCGCTGGTCGATCCCGTGACCACGCCGATGGCGCGCCGCCGCCAGCGTTTGTCGAGCAACTGCACCGCGCCGGCCGAGCGCTCGCCGGATATTTCGAGCCGCGCGATGTCGTTGCGCAATTCGACGGGCAGATCGAATGCGGCTTCGGTCTCGCGATCCTGCATCCCGAAGGCGTAGCGCGCCTCGCCGATCGGCGAACCCTTGGCATCGACCGCGCGCACCACGCCGGCGCCAACGCCTGCCGTGGCGCGCAGCACCTTGACCGTCATTTTGGCGGCGGCGTTTTCCGCAGCCGCCAGCGCCAGCGGGGCCGGCGTGCCGCCTTCAAAGATCGTCAGCGTGCGCTCGCCGATGGTCTTGGCGAGGCCTTCGAGAAATTCCGCGCCGCGTCCGGTGTCGGTGCCGTCGGTCAGCCACGCGATCTCGCAATCGCCGGTGGATTTCAGGAAGCGCTCGATCGCCACCAGCGTCTCGACGCGTTCCACCGAATAGGGTTTTGGCGCGATCTGGCGCAGCGCCACTCGCGCGGTGCCGCCCGGCATCAGGGTGATGTCGCGCGCCGGTTCGGAGAGCGCAACCAGCGCCACGCCGCGGCGGTCGTTGTCGGCCTTCGCAATCAATTCGTCGGCGGCCTTGATCCGGGCTTCCCAGCTCGCAGCCGCGCTCCAGCCGTCGTCGAGCAAAATCACCAGCGGGGCGTTGCTGCTGCCGAGGCCCGTTTGCGGATTCCAGGTCGGTCCGGCCAGCGCGATGATCACCAGCGCCGCCGCGGTCAGCCGCAACAGGGTCAGCCACCACGGCGTGCGCGAGGGGGTCTCTTCCTTCGGCGCGATATCGAACAGCAGTTTTGTCGGCGGGAATTCGATGCGGCGCGGCCGCGGCGGCATTACGCGCAGCAGCCACCACAGCACCGGCAGGGTGAGCAGTCCGGCCAGCAAGAACGGTTCGGCAAAGGAGAGCGGGAGACCTGCGATCATGCGCTTCGCCCCGCTTTCACGGTGGAACGCGCGCCACCCTTGCTCACCATCATGCCCGAATGCAGGAACAGCAACAGTTCGGCGGCCGAACGGCTGGTGGTGTGGGTCGAGAACAGCCAGTCGAGCTTGTTGGTCTCGGCGCGGATCTCGTCGCGATGCAGAGCGACGCGCGCGATATAGTCGCTGGCCCAGCTTTCGGCGCGGCCCGCGGTGATGATCTCGCCGCCTTCGGGTTCGACGAACTCGACGCGGCCGGAATAGGGAAAGGTTTCCTCGGCGGGATCGACCACCTGGATCAGCGTGCCATGCGCGCCGGAGCCCGAAAGTCCCGCCAGCATTTTCCTGATGTCAGGCATCGGCGACCAGAAGTCGGACAACACCACGATCTCGGCCAGCGCCGACGGCACGAAAGACGGCGGCAGGCTGGTGCGCGCCGCGTCGTCATGCAGCATCGCCTGCGCCATCTTGTCGATCACGGCGCGGCTCGAGCTCGGATTCATCAGCCCGGGAATGCCGACGCGTTCGCCGCCGGCGACCAGAAGCTCGGCCAGCGCAAAGGTGACGATCAGGCCGCGTTCCAGCTTGCTGTCGCGGGCCTGCTTCGAGGCAAAGGCCATCGAGGGCGAGCGGTCCGGCCAAAGCCACACGGTGTGCGCTGCTTCCCATTCCTGTTCGCGGACGTAGAGATGATCGTCGCGCGCCGAGCGGCGCCAATCGACATTCTGCGCCGGCTCGCCGGAAACGAAGCGGCGGTATTGCCAAAAGGTTTCGCCGGCGCCGGCGCGGCGGCGTCCGTGCAGGCCATGGATGACGTTGGCGGCGATGCGGCGGGCTTCAAGCACAAGACGGGGCAGCGAAGCGGCGAGCGTTCGGCTTTCGCCATCGGCACGTCGGACTGCTGTGATCTCTCCCTTGGTGTGCCCCGTCTCTGCGGCCATCAACCAATCCGCGTCTTCAGTTGTCTGATCACGTCGGGAATGGTGCGGCCCTCGGCGCGGGCCGAGAAGGTCAGCGCCATGCGGTGCTTCAGGATCGGCTCGGCCAGATCGAGCACGTCGTCGATCGAGGGCGCCAGGCGTCCGTCGAGCAGCGCGCGGGCGCGGACCGCCAGCATCAACGACTGGCTGGCGCGCGGGCCCGGGCCCCAGGCGATCAGCTTGTCGCCTTCGCCATCGCTGTTCGGGCGCGCGGCGCGCACCAGCGACAGGATCGCCTCGACCACGGAATCGCCGACCGGCAGACGCCGCACCAGCCGCTGCGCCGTAATCAGCGTCTCGGCGTTCATCGATACCTTGGCCAGCGTCTCTTCGGCGCCGGTGGTCTCAAACAGGATGCGACGCTCGGCGTCGCGATCGGGATAGTCGACGTCGATTTCCATCAGGAAGCGGTCGAGCTGCGCTTCCGGCAGCGGATAGGTGCCTTCCTGCTCCAGCGGGTTTTGCGTCGCGAGCACATGGAACGGTTTTGGCAGGTCGTGCCGCGCGCCTGCAACGGTGATGTGCTGTTCCTGCATGGCTTGCAGCAGCGCCGACTGCGTGCGCGGGCTGGCGCGGTTGATTTCGTCCGCCATCAGAAGCTGCGCGAACACCGGCCCCGCGATGAAGCGGAACGAGCGCTTGCCGGAATTGCTCTCGTCCAGCACTTCGGCGCCCAGGATATCCGACGGCATCAGGTCGGGCGTGAACTGGATGCGCTTGGCATCCAGCCCGAGCGTGATGCCGAGGGTTTCCACCAATTTGGTCTTGGCGAGGCCGGGAACACCGATCAGCAGCGCGTGCCCGCCGGACAGGATCGTCACCAGGGTGTTTTCGATCACCCGGTCCTGGCCGAAAATCACGGTCGAGATCGCTTCCTTGGCGGCGCGGATTTGTCCGGCGACCTGCTCCGCCGAGCGGACGATCACGTCCTCAAGCTTTTCGACACTGTCAGCCATTCCGGACTCCTTGCCCAAGTTCTTGGCCCAAGATTTTGGTTTCGCCTCAACTCACCGCACGAAACGCCGCCGATTCCGTCGTCTTGCCACGCGACCTCATGCTAAACCTATGCGAAGGCCTTGCATTTGTTAGATTAAACTATCCCCACATTATCGGCATTTCGGGGTATTAACGGCATCACGATGTGGCGAGAATACATCCCGCATACGCCTTATGCGGACTTGCACCATTCGTGCCAAACCGGGTCAAAGAAAGCCTGAGGAAACTTCAGGGCAAACCATGGCGAACCAAGGGCAAACCGGAACAAACCTTGAAGCACTGACCGTCGCCGCGCGGGAAGCAGCAAACAAATCCCCGGCCGGAAAGGGGCTGCCTCCGGTGCATCTGTGGAATCCGCCGTTCTGCGGCGATCTCGACATGCGAATCGCCGGCGATGGTACGTGGTTCTACATGGGAACGCCAATCGGAAGGCCGGCCCTGGTGCGGCTGTTCTCCACCATCCTCAAGCGCGAGGAGGGCAAGCATTTTCTTGTGACGCCGGTGGAGAAGGTCGGCATCCGCGTCGACGATGCGCCGTTCATGGCCGTAGAAATGCGGAAGGAGAGCGACGATCGCGGCCGGCTCTTGCGCTTCCGCACCAATGTCGACGACTGGGTGGCGTGCGAGGGCGGCCATGGCTTGCGCTTCGAGATGGCTTCCGACGGCGGTATCACGCCCTATCTTCATGTCCGGGCCGATCTCTGGGCCAAAGTGACGCGTGCGCTCTATTACGATCTGGTTGACATGGGCGAGGAGCGGATGGTCGATGGCGAGGCCATGTTCGGCGTTGAGTCCGGCGGCGAGTTCTTTGCGATGGCGGATGCGGAGCAGGTGAGGAACGCGCTTTGAACGAGCAGGTGCTGAGGCCAAGGCCGGTCACGATCGGCGCGGCGGAGTTCTTCAAGCGGTCGCGCGCGCGGCTTGGCTTCGACGTGCCGCCCGGCCTGGTCGATCCCAACATCATTCCGCGCACCGGCGATTCCGGCAACGACCGCATGCTGGAGATCGTCGCGCAGGAGCAGCCGGTGCGGCCCGCCGCGGTGCTGATCCCGGTGGTCGATCATCCCGAGCCGACCGTGCTGCTGACGCAGCGCTCGCCGCATCTCTCCAGTCATGCCGGGCAGATCTCCTTTCCCGGCGGCAAGATCGACGCCACGGATGAATCCCCGCTCGATGCCGCGCTGCGCGAGGCCGAGGAGGAAGTGGGACTGGGACGCGAATTCGTCGAGCCGATCGGCTATCTCGATCTCTACGGCACCGCGTTCGGATTTCGCATCCTGCCGACGGTCGCCAGGGTCAAGCCGGGCTTTCGGCTGAAGATCAATGAATCCGAAGTGGTCGATGCCTTCGAGGTGCCGCTGGCGTTTTTGATGAATCCGGAAAACCACCAGATCCACAACAAGGAATTCCGCGGCATCGAGCGTTCCTATTACGCGATGCCGTTTGCCGAGCGTTACATCTGGGGCGCCACCGCGGGAATTTTGCGCGTCCTGTATGAGCGGATTTATCTCGCATGATCCGTCCGGTCTTGACCGAAGTCGGAATTTTCCTGATCCCGTTCGCGGCCTATGCGCTGTTTCTGGTCGCCACCCGCTCCGGCGTGTTCGCGCAATCCTCCTGGCCGGCGCATCTGATCGCCAAGCTCGCGCTCGGTTCGCTGCTGCTGGTCATCATCAGCTTCCTCTTCCTGGCGCATTTTTCCGGCGCGCCGCCGAACTCGACCTATGTTCCCGCCCATATCGAGAACGGCAAGCTCGTTCCCGGAGTCGAAAAATGAACGCCGCGCGCGTTCTTGCCGATGCGCCGTGGCTCAGATCCGGTCCGGCTGGGCGCGTGCTCGATCTGTTGAACGGCAATGGCGAGGAGGCGCGCGTGGTCGGCGGCGCCGTCCGCAATGCGCTCTTCAAGATTCCGCTCGGCGACATCGATATCGCGACCACGGCCGTGCCTGACGAAGTGATCCGGCGCGCGCAGGCCGCCGGCATCAAGAGCGTGCCGACCGGCATCGAGCACGGCACGGTGACGCTGGTCGTCGACAAGCAGCCGTTTGAGGTCACCACGCTGCGCGAGGACACCGAGACGTTCGGGCGAAGAGCAAAGGTTGCGTTCGGCCGCGACTGGGTGCGCGACGCCGAGCGGCGCGATTTCACCATCAACGGTCTTTCCGTCGATGCCGGCGGCGTGGTGCACGACCATGTCGGTGGACTTTCCGATATCGCCGCGCGGCGTGTGCGCTTCATCGGCGAGGCGAGCGCGCGGATCGAAGAGGATTATTTGCGCATCCTGCGCTTCTTTCGCTTCCACGCCGCCTTTGGCACGGGCGAACCGGACCGCGCCGGATATCTCGCCTGCATCGGCGGGCGTGGCGGACTGGCGGGGCTCTCGGCGGAGCGCGTGCGGTTGGAAATACTGAAGCTGGTGGTCGCCGATGGCGCAGCGGCCGCCGCGGTAGCGATGGTCGATGGCGGTCTGCTGGGCGCGATTTTCGGCGGCGTCGCCTATACCGGGCCGTTCGCCGCGATGATTGTGCTGGAACGTCTGCTGGGACTGGTCCCGGACCCGATCCGCCGCCTCGGCGCGCTCGGGGTTGCCGTGACCGAAGATGCAAAGCGCATCGCACAGCGGCTGCGGCTTTCCAACGCCGAGACCAAGGCGCTCGATTCCATCGGGCACCGCTGGTGGCGGCTCGTCGGTATGGATGAGGCGACCGCGCGGCGCAGGCTCTACCGGCTCGGCGAGGACGCCTACCGCGATCGCCTGATGCTGGCCTGGGCGCGGGCAGGGGGCGCCGATACGCCGGACTGGCGGCAATCGGCGAGCCTGCCGCAGCGCTGGAGCGCGCCAAAATTTCCGCTGAAGGCGGCCGATTTCATTTCGCGTGGCATCGCCGAAGGTCCGGCGCTCGGCCATGTGCTGACGCTCGCCGAGGACGCCTGGCTGGCCGCGGATTTTCCGCTGGATGACGCCGCGCTGAAAAGTATCGCCGACCAGACCGTGTCCCGTTTCACCCGCGACCACCGGCTGTGAACATCCTTTCCGGTTTCGCCGACGTCTCGTTGCTGCAGCTCTTGCTGGTCGCCGTCGTCGCGCTGGTCGCATCTGTCGTCGGTGGCCTCGCGGGTTACGGCACCGGCGCGCTGATGCCGCTGGTGCTGGTGCCGCTGATCGGCGCCGAGCCGGTGGTGCCGATCATCGCGATCTCCTCGATCTTCACCAATCTCAGCCGCTTCGTCGCTTTCGTCCGCTATGCCGATCGCCGCCGCGCGCTGATCGTGATCATGGCCGCCTGTCTCACCACCGCGCTCGGCGCTTACGGCTATACGCGGCTGACCAGCGCGGGCGCAGCGCTCGTGATCGGCAGCATGCTGATCCTGAGCGTGCCGCTGCGCCGGTTGCTCAAGCGCCACGACGTCAGGGTCGGCGATACCGGGTTGGCCGCCGGCGCGGTCGGCTACGGCGTGGTGGTCGGCGGCACCTCGGGCTCGGGCGTGATCCTGCTGTCGCTGTTGATGGCCGCGGGTCTCGAAGGCGCCGCCGTGATTGCCACCGACGCCGTGATCTCGGTCGCGACCTCCATCATCAAGATTTCGGTGTTCGGGATGGCCGGCGTCATCACGCCGCAGGTGCTCGCCTTCGCCGTGCTGATCGGCGTCATCGCGCTGCCCGGCGCGTTCCTCGCAAAGGCCTTTGTCGAGCGCATGCCGGTGCACATTCACACCGCGATCCTCGATGCGGTGGTGATCGCGGGCGGCGCGGTGATGATATTCGCGGCGGCGCGGAGCTTGTTCTGAGGGAATTAGTTCCTGAGCTCGCAGGATGCTGATCCGGGGTTCGTCGACAAAACTCTTGCTGTCCTGACGGGCCAGCGGAACAGATTGCGTTCGAAACGAGCGAACGGCCACTGATCGCTTGGTGCAGCGTGATGGCCCGAGCGTTGCCGAAGTGCTAACAAGAGGCATTCAATCAAACACGCGGGGGAACCAGGTGAGGCGATGTCCGATCTGCCATTTGGCTTGACGGCTGATCGATCGAACCCACTCGTTGCCCTCAAGCGGTCGAAGCGAATCGTGGACCGATTGGAGATCCCACGATCATGAAGACCTTGCTGCTGCTCGTGCTTTCCATGGTTGCTGCTGCGCGGGAAGCGACCGCACAGGACGAGTGTGTTCGCGAACGCGCCGCCATGGTCGAAACCATCCGTGCCTACGCCCGGTCCGGGCAGCAGGCGCTGTCGGACAAGGTCCTTGAGGCCATGGGACAAACGAAACGCCATCTGTTCATCCCTGAGCGATCTTGCTCCATCGCATACGCGGACAGGCCGATTCCGATCGGCCTCGGCCAGACCATATCGCAGCCGTACATCGTGGCCCTGATGACCCATTTGGCCGAGGTCGCGCCCGATGATGTTGTGCTCGAAGTCGGTACGGGCTCGGGCTATCAGGCCGCCGTCCTTGCGCACCTGGCGCGAAAGGTCTGCACCATCGAGATCATCCCGTCATTGGCCGAGACCGCCGCGAAAACGCTCAGAGACCTCGCCTATGACAATGTGAGCGTCAGGCTTGGCGACGGCTATGGTGGTTGGCCCGATTGCGGTCCTTTTGACGCCATCGTCGTGACCGCCGCGCTCGGGGAGGTACCGCCGCCGCTGATTGAGCAGCTCAAAGAGGGTGGCCGGCTCGTCATGCCGGTGGGGTCCGCTTACGCCACTCAGCAGCTCACGGTCGTCGAAAAAATCGCCCCCGGCAAGACGACAACGCGGGCCGTCGCCCGCGTGCGCTTTGTGCCCTTTACGCGTTCACCAAAATAAAAGCTGGTAGCGGTCAGTGCCGTGGGACTTTCGGCGCGATCCTGCGGTTCCGGAACCCCAGTGAAATCAAGGTTTCTCCTAAATCGTGGCGGTGATTGTCGCTTTTAGACCTCGCTGGCGGGGTACTGGTCGACGGCAACAATAACAGGCGGCATCACCCACATGACGACAAAAGACGGTTTCCCTCCGGACGATCGTTACCCTGTCTTTCTCTCCGAAGATGCTGAACAAGCCGAGCAGCCGGATATCGGGAAAGCTTGGCGCAGAGCGGCTATCTGGTCGCGAATCCTCAAGACGGGTATTTTGGTTGTAGCGGCGGCAGCAATCGGTATCGCGATTGTATCGGTGGGAAATCCAGTCGCGCTCCTTGCGAACGTCACGGCTTCGCTGGTTGATAAATCGGCGCTTCAGCCTGGCACCGATCCATCGACGCCAACAATTCAAGCGAACGCCGGTACTCAGGATTTGCCGCCGCCTGCAGGGGACGCACCGATGCGCGACGAAACTGCTGCGGCTCGTGAGACCGAAATCAGTCAGCCGCCAGCTGAAGGCTTGTTGAAGCAATTCCAGGCTTGGGCGGCCGAGGAAGATACACGGGCACAGGCCGGGCCCGTACAGCCCGTACAAGATGCCCAGGCACAGGTTGTGCAAGGTGCCCCGGCACAGGTTGCGCAAGATGCCCTGGCACAGGTCCGGCCCATGAGAAGGCACCGGCAGGTTAGGCACGTGCAAAATGCGCGGGCACGAGATCCGGCCCGAGCGACAACGCCGAGCAAAGGTCCGCCGGGAGCATATTCGCCGAGCAAGGGTCCAGCGGGAGCAGGATGCACAGGCACAGGTCCGGCCCGCGCAAGACGCCCGAGCACAGGACCAGTCGGCGCAAAATGCCCAGCTACCGTGGCTCCTGCAGGGCTTCGGTTTGCGCAATTAGGTCTGGCAGGAAGCGACGCTCTCCAAGATAGGGCGCGCCTCGCTAAAACTATTCCGAAGTGATCTGGGCGTCCTTGACCACTTTGGCCCAGCGCGCGCGATCCTTGGCGATCAGTTCCGCCAGGCGTTCTGGCGGGCCGCCTTGCGCGATCAAGCCTTGCTTGTCGAGAAGTGCTTTTACGCTCGGCTGTGCCAGTATCTCGTTGAACGTGGCGTTGTAGCGGTCAACGATCGCCTTCGGTGTTTCTGCCGGAGCAAGCACGCCGTACCACAAATCAACATCGAAATCGGTGACGCCGAGCTCCGCCAGCGTCGGCACATTTGCCGCTTGCGGCGCCCGTTTTTGGCTCCCGACCGCCAGGATACGGATTTGCCCCGCTTCCGCGAGCGGAAGCGCGGTGTGAACCGGCAGGATCATGGCCGAGACATGCCCGCCCGCGAGGTCCTTCACCGCGCCGGCAGAGCCCGGATACGGAATGTGTGTCAGATTGATCTTCGCCGTCAGCTTCAGGAGCTCCATGGCGAGATGCTGCGGCGTTCCCCGGCCGGGCGAAGCATAGTTGATCTCGCCCGGCTTGCTGCGAGCAGCCGCGAGCAGTTCCTGGAACGAGTTGACATTGAGCGAGGGATGCACGACGAGCGCCAGAACGCCGGTCGCGATCTCCACGATCGGCGCAAAACTTTTCTCGGGGTCGTAGGGGATCGAGCGAAAAAGGCTCGCATTCATCACAAACGTATTGACGGTCACCAGAAGCGTGTTGCCATCCGGAGCGGCGCGCGCCGCGGCATCGGTGCCGATGTTGCCGCTCGCGCCGGGCTTGTTCTCGACGATGACAGGTTGATTCCAGCGCTGCCGCAGTTCCTCGCTGAGGATACGCGCGAGCAGATCGGGTCCTGTGCCTGGCGAGAACGGAACGTTGAGCCGGATGGTTTGCTGCGACTGCGCCAGAGCCTGGCTTACCGTCGTTGCGGCAAAGGCCGCGGCCAGGATCCCCAGCACCGAGCGGCGCGAATGCGTGCGACTTGTGGAATCGATCGCCACGGTATCCTCCCGTTCACGCCGGCAGCGGTTGGTCCCGCGGACCTTGAGCCGACAAAATCTTTCAATGCGGGGTTATTTGTACTATGCGCTGATCACGCGCGCCAGCCGCGCGCCATTCGCCGCCAATCACAAGAAGCCAGAATGAACACATCAGCCGTGACAGCCGCGCAAGTCGTCATTGTCGGAGGCGGGCCGGTCGGTCTTGGTCTTGCGATCGACCTCGGCCAGCGCGGCGTCAAATGCGTTCTGGTCGAGCGCTACGTCAGTCCGCAACCGATCCCGAAGGGTCAGAACCTGACCCAGCGCACCCTGGAGCATTTTCACTTCTGGGGCGCGGAGACCGAGCTTCGTGCGGCGCGGACCATACCGCGCGACTACGGCATCGGCGGCATGACGTCCTGGGGCACGCTCTTGAGCGGCTACCGATATGACTGGCTGCAACGCGAACTGGTGCGGCCCTACTACTTCACCGACAACGAACGGCTGCCGCAATACGCCACCGAAGCGGTGCTGCGGCATCGCCTGAGCCAGTTGCAAAACGTCGAGACCGTCTATGGCTGGAGCGCCACCGGCATCGAGCAGGACACCGATGGCGCACAGGTGACGATTGCCGAACGCAACGGCGATGGTCGCCGCACATTGCGGGCGGACTATGTGGTCGGTTGCGACGGCAGCCGCTCGCTGGTGCGCGACGCCGCAGGGATCACACAGACCCTGACCGACCACGACCGGCTGATGGTGCTGCTGGTGTTCCGCTCGACCGGGCTGCACAAGCTGCTCGAACGCTTCCCCAACAAGTCATTCTACAATGTGCTGCATCCCGACCTCAGGGGCTATTGGCAGTTCTTCGGCCGTGTCGATCTCGGCACCACCTGGTTCTTCCATGCGCCGGTGCCGCTCGGCACCACAAAGGATAATTTCGATTTCCGCGGCTATCTTCATTCGGCGGTCGGAGAAAAGTTCGACGTCGAATTCGAGCACGTCGGCTTCTGGGATCTGCGTGTTGCGATATCGGATCAATATCGCATCGGCCGCGTCTTCATTGCCGGTGACGCCGCGCACGGCCATCCGCCCTATGGCGGTTACGGCATCAACACCGGCCTTGAGGACGCTGCCAATCTCGGCTGGAAGCTTGCTGCAACGCTGCAAGGCTGGGCCGGCGCGAGTCTATTGGATTCCTACGGCGAGGAGCGGCGGCCGGTGTTCGTCTCGACCGCGCGCGACTTCATCGAGAAGGCGATCCAGAGCGACAAGGAATTTCTGGCCAAATTCGATCCCGCGACCGACAAGGCTGCGTTTGAAGCCGAATGGCAGGCGCGCTCGTCCGGTGCGCGTTCGGAAGTGAATTCGTTCGAACCGAATTACGAGGGCTCGCCGATCGTCGCGGGTCCGCCCGGCGCCACCTGCAGCGCGATCGGCTCGCATGAATTCGCAGCGCGTGCCGGACATCATCTGGCGCCGCGCCAGCTCGCATCCGGCCGCAATGTGTTCGAGGAACTGGGCACCGGTTTTACGCTGCTCGATTTCGGCGCGCCGGATGACGCGGTCGCCGGCATCATGCGCGCCGCCGAGGCGGGCGGCGTGCCGCTCAAGCTGATCAGGGACGAGCAGCGCGGAAACCCGCGAATTCTACAAAGCGACGCTGGTCCTGGTCCGGCCCGATCAGTTCATCGCCTGGGTGTCGGACGGCGATGTGACGGATGCCGCCGGCATTGTCCGTCGCGCGGTCGGCGGCCGCCTCTGACCGCGCGAGAGTTCACACTCAGACGGCGTTTCTGCATCACGCGGTTGAAGGCGATCCGCGCTGACGGATGATCGTCCAGATCCCGGCGGCAGCGGCGAGTGCCAGCGCGCCATGAAGAGCCCACGCTTGCGGCTCTCCCATCGTCCGAAGGGTTATGCCGCTTAGGAGGCACCAGAAAACGGGGATTGGCAGAAGCAATGGCAAGCGCCTGCCGCGCGCGAGAAGAAGAAGGCCGAGCGTCGCGATAACAGTCGGATCCGGCGCGATGCCAAAAATCTCGGACGAGGCCCAGCCACGTCCCTGTAGCGGCGCGAGCAACGGCTGTCCGGCGAGTGCGAAGACAAGGATGAAATAACCGATCCAGCCGGCGGGCCCGCGCCGGTCGAAGGTGAGGCCGCCCGGCAAAGTCCCGCAGACGAGGAGCAGCACGCCTTCGACAACGAAGGCCGGCGCGACGTAGGCGGCAGCCCAGTTGATCGCCGCATACCGGTTCCACAGGAAGGACCATCCGACGAAGATCCATAGAATTGCGAGGAGAAGTGCGAGCCACCGTGCAGAGCTTCGCGGCCGCCACGCAACAAGCAGGATGATGGCGAGGCCGGCGGCAAGCACCAGCACTTGCAGAGGCCAGAGCGCCGCATTGTGCAATTCGAACATCCGCCAGTAGACGCGCGGCGAGAAGAGCAGGAAATCTTCCGGCCGGTAGGTCCACCACTCCGACATCAAAGAGCCATCAGCGCACGTGGGCCGAGATGCGCTCCCGCATGGCCAGGTCCGGCATGGGTCCGGCGGCAGCCGAGAGGTTTTCGCGCACGTGGTCGACGCGGGTGGTCGCCGGAATCGCGACGGTGACGGCTGGGTGCGCAAGGATGAACTTCAGGACAAGCTGCGACCAGCTCGACGCTCCGAGTTCGGCCGCCCATTCGGGCAGCCGCTCACCCTTGAGCCGCTGGGTCAGCGCGCCCTGCCGGAACGGCCGGTTGACGATCACGGCAATGCCGCGCTCCGACGCCAGCGGCAGCAGCCGCTGCTCCGCCTCGCGGTCGACGACGTTGTAGGAGAACTGCACGAAATCGATCGGCTCGCTCCGCATGATCTGTTCGAGAAGATCGTGCCGGCGCCCTTCGGACGTGGTGATTCCAACGTAGCGTACCGCACCAGCCGCCTTCATCTCGAACAGCGTCTTCAGATGCGCTTTCCAGGCGAGGAGATTGTGAACTTGAACGAGGTCGAACTTTGGCACGCCCCAGAAGCGACGCGATTGCTCGATCTGGGTCGGGCCTGCCGTTGTTGAGGACGTCCAGACCTTTTCAGCCGAGAAAAGAGTGGAGGGTCGCCCGAGCTTTTGAAGGCCGTAGCCGATCACCGGCTGCGACGAGCCATACATCGGCGAGGAATCGATCATGCGGCCGCCCGCCTCGAAGAAGGCCGCCATGACATCAGCGCATTCGTCCCTGAGCACCGGATCGCTGCCGACGTTGAAAGTGATCCAGGTCCCCAGCCCGACGATCGGCATGGCCTCGCGGGTCGAGGGTATCAGCCTGCGGGCGGCGAGCCTTCCTGCGCATGCGGAGAGATTGGCAAGAGCGCCGCAGCGGCCGTCGCCAGGGAGGCCCGCACAAATGTTCGGCGTGTCGTCCGCATCCGATGCTCCATCATCGTGGCGGAAAATTCCTTCTGGCGATCTTTCGCGGTACATATGACCCGCTAGCCACAGTGTAGCACCTTCTGGAGCACACCAGACATTAGTAGGTCTGGTGCAGCGGGCGATGCTGCCTTGGAACCGGACGGGTTCCAGCACGGCAGCGTGAAAAATGCTGCCTCGGAACCGGGCAGCATCGCCGGATGGACTTCAGGCCCGCTTCTTCTTGGGCTCGTCCTCGTCTTCCTCTTCGTCGTCTTCAGCCTCGTCCTCGTCTTCATCCTCGTCGTCGTCTTCCGAATCCTCGGCTTCGACGGGTTCCAGCACGGCCAGCGGCAGCGTTTCGCGGAACAGATCGCCATCGCTGCCCATCCACAGGCACGCGACGTTATCGGCGTTCACTTCCACCACCGTCAGCGGATGACCGCCGGATTTCAGCGTGACGACGTCGCCCGGTTTCAATTCCATGATTTGTTCCTTCCGAATTCAATCAGTCAGATTCGGGAGGATATCCATGGGTCATGACAAGCCGGTGTCCTCAACATGGAGCAACGGAGGTCTTTTGCTCACTCTGCCGGCAGCAGTTCGCCGAGCGAACGGATGATGCGGTCGGGCTTCACGGTCGAGCCCGGCGGCAAGCCCTCGCCGTGAACGTCCATCCAGATCGCGTAGATGCCAAGGCGCTGCGGCGCCACGATTTCCCATTCCAGATTGTCGCCGATCATCCAGGTGTCGGGCGCGGTGACGCCCAGCGCCTCCATGGCGTGCAGATAGGCGCGCTCTTCGGGTTTGCCAAAGCCGTGTTCGCCCTCGATCTGGATGTGATCGAAGCGGTGCGCGAGTTCAAAACGCTCGACCTTGGCGCGCTGGGTGTCGGCTGCGCCGTTGGTCACCAGCGCCAGCTTGACGCCGCGCGCCTTCAGTTGATCGATGGCGGCATGCGCGCCGGGGAAGATGAACATCTCTTCGTCACGATAGGCCGTAAAGCGGTCGGCGATCCGTATCGCGAGATCGGCGGGCAGGGCGCGGCCGTTGCCCGCCAGCGCCGCAAATCCATTGCTGACGACGATGCGCCGGGCCTCTTCGAGTTTCAGCCGCCATTCGGCGCCGGCGGCGCCCCAGAACTGGCGGGCGGAATTCAGCACCGCGCTCGCGACCTGTTGCGGCAGCAGCGGCGCAAATTCGCCGGCGAATTCGCTTGCGATGTGGTGCCAGGCGATTTCTGGGCGGCCATAGGCCGACAGGATGGTGTCATCCATGTCGATCAGCATCGCGCGGGGCAGGGGCGTCATCGGTTTCACGGCCATTTCACTTCCGGGGGCATCGACGACAGGATCGAATCCACATTGCCGCCGGTCTTCAGCCCAAAAATCGTGCCGCGGTCGTAGAGCAGGTTGAACTCCACATAGCGTCCGCGCCGGATCAACTGCTCCTCGCGGTCGGCTTCGTTCCAGGGCGTATTGAAATTGCGCCTGACCAGTTCGGGATAGATTTTCATAAAGGCGCGTCCGACCTCCTGGGTGAAGGCGAGATCGGCGTCCCAGTCGCCGCTGTCGTGCCAGTCATAGAAGATGCCGCCGATGCCGCGGGCTTCCTTGCGGTGCGGCAGGTAAAAATATTCGTCGCACCACTTTTTGTATTTGTCGTAGTCGGCGACGCCGTTGCCGCCGCCAAAGGCCTCTTTCATCGCGGCGTGGAAGGCGATGGTATCCGCATCTTCCTGGGTGCGCCGCCGGTCGAGCACCGGCGTCAGATCCGCGCCGCCGCCGAACCATGCCTTTGTGGTGACGACGAAGCGGGTGTTCATGTGCACCGCCGGCACGTGCGGATTATGCAGATGCGCGATCAGCGAGATGCCGGACGCCCAGAACCGCGGATCGTCGGCGGCGCCTGGAATCTGCGCGCGGAATTCGGGGGCGAATTCGCCATGCACGGTGGAGCAATGCACGCCGACCTTTTCGAACAGCCGGCCGCGCATGATCGACATCACGCCGCCGCCGCCCTTGGCGCCGGTATGGTCGGTGCGGTCCCAGGGCGTGCGCACGAAACGGCCCGCGCTGCCGGGATAGAGCGAGGCGGGCGCTTCGTCTTCCAGTCTCTCAAGAGCCACGCAGATCTGGTCGCGCAGTGTTTCGAACCACGTCCTGCGCCCGTGCCTTGCGTTGCTCGATCAGGGATACGTCCATCATCAGCCCTGCGGCCCGAAATAAGTGCAGCTCTCGTTGCAACTGTCGCGGTGCACGCTGACGCGGGTGATTTTTCCGGCGTGCTGCAACTTGTCCCAGATGAAGCGCGACAGGTTTTCCAGCGTCGGCTGGCCGAGCGCCTCGACCCTGTTGAGCAGCTTGTGGTCGAGCGTCTTGTGCACCTCGGCCATGCTGCGCTCCAGCAGGCCGAGATCGAGCACCATGCCGGTCGCAGGATCCGGCGTGCCGCGGATGCTGACTTCGGCGCGGAACGAGTGGCCGTGGATTTCCTCGCTCGCCGAGCCAAGCGTCGTTCCCGGCAGCGCATGCGCCGCCTCGAAGCGGAACGATTTCGTCAATTCCCACATCTCTTCAAAAATCCAGTCTCTATCTGATACCGAGTGTCTTGTGTGTTTGCAGGCTGAGCCGCCATTGCGGATGCTGCAGGCAATAATCGACCGCGCGCGCGGTGTTCTGGATGACGTCCGGGCCGTCCATCGGCTGCAGCGAAAAACGCTCGAAGTCGAGGCCGGCAAAGTTCTCCGGCGCCGCATTAGCCTGCGGATAGACCAGTTTCAATTCATGGCCGCGCCGGACCACGAGCTCGGCGCCGGCTTTCGGGCTGACGCAAACCCAGTCGATGCCGTCGGGCGGCAAGATCGTGCCGTTGGTCTCCACCCCGACCGAAAAACCGCGCGCATGCAGCGCCTCGATCAAGGGCAGGGTCCACCTGCAACAGCGGCTCGCCGCCGGTCAGCACCACATAGCGGTTGGCATTCTCGCCGGTCCATTGCGCGGCAATGGTGTCGGCGAGTTCGTCGGCGGTGGCAAACCGGCCGCCCAGCGTGCCGTCGGTGCCGACAAAATCGGTGTCGCAGAACTGGCATGTCGCGGTCGCTCGATCCTGCTCGCGGCCGCTCCAGAGATTGCAGCCCGAGAAACGGCAAAATACCGCCGCGCGCCCGGCATGGGCGCCTTCGCCCTGCAGGGTCAGAAAGATCTCCTTGACCGCGTAGCTCACCATTCTCCTCTGACTCGCATCGGTACGCTCCGCAGCTCGCGGGGCGTGTCTGCCGCAGCGCTTCGCCCAATGCCATGGCGGCCGCCATGGCCACATTGAGCGAGCGCAGGCCCGGCTTGATGGGGATCACCAGCCGCGCATCGGCGGATGCGACGACTTCGTCGGTAACGCCGGCGGATTCGCGCCCGAACAGCAGGATATCGGCCGGTTTATAGCGGTAATCAAGATAGGAACCGGCCCCCTTGGTCGAAAACAAAACCAGCCGGTTTCCCGCCTCGCGACGCCATTGCTCGAATTTCGACCAGGAGTCGTGGCGGGTAATGGACACCTGATCGAGGTAATCCATGCCCGCCCGGCGGAAGTGACGGTCCGACATCGGAAAGCCGGCCGGCTCGATAATGTGGGCGGCCACGCCGAGGCAGGCGCACAGGCGCAGAATCGTTCCCGTGTTCTGCGGGATGTCGGGCTGGAAAAGCGCGATCTGCATGGATGTGGACTGGCCTTCGAAGTCGGCATGAAATGTCTGAATAAATCGCGGCCGCGCGCGGATTTAGTGCATTGCACGCTTGCGAGCGGATAGCGGGCTTGCGCTCGCCCGGCAAGGGTGCCAATAGAACGATTCTGGACTGCTTGTTCCGCCCGAAACGGGGATCGGAAAAGCGGTTCTTCTGCCGCCGCGGGGGCCGCGGGCGCCGGCAGCCTCCCTGGTACGTTGGGCGTTCGCTTCGTTTGAGCGTTCCGGGGGCGGTTCCGCCGGCTGCAGATAGGAAAGGGCTTGGGATCGTGACGACAGCGTCTTCGGCGGATCATCCGACACGCCGTGATTTCCTCTTTGTTGCAACGGGAGCCGTCGCCGCCGTCGGCGCGGCTGCCACGGTCTGGCCGCTGGTTTCCCAGATGAACCCGGATGCCTCGACGATCGCGGCCGGCGCGCCGATCGAGGTCGACCTGACCCCGATCGCCGCAGGACAGGACATCAAGGTGTTCTGGCGCGGCAAGCCGATCTACATCATGCCACCGGACCAAGAAGCAGATCGAGGAAGCCCAGAAGGTGCCGCTCGCGAGCCTGCCCGATCCGCAGACCGACCAGCAGCGCGTCAAGGCCGGCCATGACCAGTGGCTGGTCGTGGTCGGCATCTGCACCCATCTCGGCTGCATCCCGATCGCCCATGAGGGCGCTTACGACGGCTTCTTCTGCCCCTGCCACGGTTCGGTCTACGACACCTCGGGCCGCATCCGCCAGGGACCCGCGCCGACCAACCTGCCGGTGCCGCCCTACACATTCGTTTCCGACACCAAAATCCAGATCGGCTGAGGCCTCGGACGCCAGTCCGAGACCCTTTAACCCGTCGCGTCGTCTTACTTCCTCAGGATCGCATCAATGAGCGGACCATCCGATTTCCAGCCGACCAATCCCGCCTTGAAGTGGATCGAACGGCGCCTCCCGATCATGGGACTCGTCCATTCCTCGTTCGTGGCGTATCCGACGCCGCGTAACCTGAACTACTGGTGGACCTTCGGCGCCATCCTTTCGATGATGCTGGGCGTGCAGATCCTGACCGGCGTGATCCTGGCGATGCACTACACGCCGCATGCCGATCATGGCCTTCAAGTCGGTCGAGCTGATCGTCCGCGACGTCAATTACGGCTGGCTGCTGCGCAACATGCACGCCTGCGGCGCCTCGATGTTCTTCTTCGCCGTCTACATCCACATGTTCCGCGGCCTCTATTACGGGTCGTACAAGGAGCCGCGCGAGGTGCTCTGGATCCTCGGCGTCATCATCTACCTCCTGATGATGGCGACCGGCTTCATGGGCTACGTGCTGCCGTGGGGCCAGATGAGCTTCTGGGGCGCCACCGTCATCACCAATCTGTTCTCGGCCGTGCCGTATTTCGGCGAGAGCATCGTGACGCTGCTGTGGGGCGGCTATTCGGTCGGCAATCCGACGCTGAACCGCTTCTTCTCGCTGCATTACCTGCTGCCGTTCGTGATCGCCGGCGTGGTCGTGCTGCACGTCTGGGCGCTGCATGTCGCGGGCCAGAACAATCCGGCCGGCGTCGAGGCGAAGACCGAAAAGGACACCGTGCCGTTCACGCCTTACGCGACCATCAAGGACTTCGTTCGGCGTCTCCTGCTTCATGCTGTTCTTCGCCTGGTTCATCTTCTACATGCCGAACTATCTCGGCGACGCCGAGAACTACATCCCGGCCAATCCCGCCGTAACGCCCGCGCACATCGTGCCGGAATGGTATTACCTGCCGTTCTACGCGATCCTGCGCTCGATCCCGAACAAGCTCGCCGGCGTCGTCGCGATGTTCGGCGCGATCATCATCCTGGCGTTCCTGCCCTGGCTCGACAGCGCCAAGACGCGTTCGTCGAAGTATCGCCCGCTGGCCAAGCAGTTCTTCTGGATCTTCGTCGTGGTCTGCATCGGGCTCGGCTATCTCGGCGCGCAGCCGCCGGAAGGCATCTATGTCATCGTCGGCCGCATCCTGACCTTGCTGTACTTCGCCTATTTCCTGATCCTGCTGCCGCTGCTCTCCCGGATCGAGAAGCCGCGTCCGGTGCCGAACTCGATCGCCGACGACGTGCTGGCGAAGTCGGGCGGCAAGGCTGCGCCGATGGTATCGACGTGATCGCGCTGATGGTCGCCGGCGGCCTGTTCGTCGGCAGCGCGCAGAGCGCCCGCGCCGCCGAAGGTGGCACCAAGCCGCCGGCGCAAAAGTGGTCGTTCTCCGGCCCCTTCGGCAAGTTCGATCGCGGCGCATTGCAGCGCGGCCTGAAGGTCTACAAGGAAGTCTGCGCGTCCTGCCACGGCCTGTCCTTTGTCGCGTTCCGCAACCTCGCCGAACCCGGCGGTCCCGGTTATTCGGTGGCGCAGGCCGCGGCGTTCGCTTCCGAATACAAGGTCAAGGACGGCCCGAACGACCAGGGCGAGATGTTCGAGCGGCCGGGCCGGCCGGCCGATTATTTCCCGTCGCCGTTCCCGAACGAGCAGGCGGCGCGCGTGGCCAATGGCGGCGCCTTTCCGCCGGACCTGTCGCTGATCACCAAGGCGCGCTCCTACGGCCGCGGCTTCCCGACCGTTCCTGATCGACTTCTTCACCCAGTATCAGGAGCAGGGCCCGGACTACGTGGCTGCGCTGCTGCAGGGCTATGAGGACAAGCCGCCGGCCGGTTTCAAGCTGCCGGAAGGCTCCTACTACAACAAGTATTTCCCCGGCCACGCCATCAAGATGCCGAAGCCGCTGAGCGACGGCCAGGTCACCTATGACGACGGCTCGCCGGCAACCGTTGCGCAATACTCCAAGGACGTCACCACGTTCCTGATGTGGGCCGCGGAGCCGCACATGGAGGCGCGCAAGCGCCTCGGCCTGCAGGTCTTCGTGTTCCTGATCCTGCTCACCGGCCTGCTGTACTTCACCAAGAAGAAGGTCTGGGCCAACGCCCACTGAGCTTCATCGAAGCGTCATGAATTTCGGAAAAGCCCCTGCGGGGGCTTTTTTGTTGGGCGCAGCAATGCGCTGGCGGGCGATTGCTTCCTGTTCTCTGCTAGCCGGCCAAAATAGCCGCAACGCATCACGGCAAAAATCAGTTCCGGAGGAACCCATGGGCACATCGATCACCTTCAAGCGGCCGGACGGCAAGGATGCCAGCGGCTATCTCGCCAACGCCGCGCGCGGCAATGCGCCGGGCGTGGTCGTGATCCAGGAATGGTGGGGCCTGTCAGGACCAGATCAAGGGCCTGTGCGACCGCTTTGCGGTGGCGGGCTTCGACGCGCTGGCGCCCGATCTCTACAAGGGCACGGTGGTGCCGTATCACGACACGGATGCGGCCGGCAAAGAGATGAACTCGCTGGATTTCATGGACGCCACCACGCAGACCGTGCGCGGCGCCGCGCAATATCTGGCGCGCAACGGCGCCAAGGTCGGCCTGACCGGCTTTTGCCTCGGCGGCGCGGTGACCATCATCGGCGCGACCAAAATTCCCCGAACTCGCGGCCGGCGTCGTGTTCTACGGCATCCCGCCGGAGCAGGCGGCAAAGCCTGTCGGATGTCAAAATCCCGCTGCAGGCGCATTTCGCCAACAAGGACGACTGGTGCACGCCGCAGCTGGTCGACGCGTTTCGAGAAGGGCATGAAGGCCGCCGGCAAATCGCTCGAACTGTTCCGCTATGACGCCGAGCACGCCTTCGTCAACGAGCAGCGCGCGTCCGTGCACGACCGCAGGCGCCGAACTCGCCTGGGGCAGGGCGACGGAATTTTTCAAGAAGCATCTCGGCTGATGAAAATCTTCTGCACGGGCGCCTCGGGCTATATCGGCGGATCGGTCGCGGCCCATCTCGTCGCGAGCGGCCATCAGGTGACCGGCCTCGTCCGCTCGCCGGACAAGGCCGACGCTGTTCGCGCGCGCGGCATCGAGCCTGTCACTGGGCACGCTGGATGACGCGGCTGTGCTTTCGCAAGCAGCGAAAGCCGCCGACGTCGTCGTCAACGCCGCCAGCGCCGATCACAAGGGCGCGGTCGTAGCGCTGCTGGATGCGCTCGCGGGCAGCGGCAAACCCTTCATCCACACCTCGGGTTCGAGCATCATCGGCACGCCCTCCCGCGGCGAGCGCTCCGACGACATTTTTGACGAGGACACGCCGTTCACGCCGTCGCCCGCGCGCGCCGCTCGGGTCGAACTGAACCATTTTATCCTCGGCTATCGCGACAAGGGCTGCCGCCCGGTCATCGTCTGTCCGAGCCTGATCTACGGCATCGGTCACGGCGCCGGCCGCGACAGCGTGCAGGTGCCGCTCTTGATAAAGCTCGCCAAAAAGCGCGGCAACGCCACCCATGCCGGGTCCCGGCGAAAATATCTGGTCGAACGTCCACATCGACGATCTCGTGCCGCTCTATGCGCTCGCGATCGACAAGGCTTCCGCCGGCGCCTTCTACTTCGCCGAGAACGGCGAGGACTCGATGCGCGAGCTCTGCGTTTCGATCAACCGCATGCTCGGCTATGCCGGCCCGCCGGCGGCGATGACGATGCAGGAGGCGGCCGCCGAATGGGGCGAGGGCACCGCGGAGAACACCATGGCCTCCAACAGCCGCATCCGCGCCAAACGCGCACGGCAACTCGGCTGGCAGCCGAAGGCGCGCGGGCTGATCGAGGAAATCGAGCAGGGGTGTTACCGGGAGTAGGTGTGTTGTCGTCCCGTGCGAAAGCCGGGAGGTGGATTCACACTCGAAGTGCAACAGTTGGGCAAAGGACTCGGCCGGGGTCCTGAAGTCAAGGCACTTGCGTGGGGTGTTGTTGTAGGCGGCCACGAGGTTGCGGAAGCGGCTGTTTGAGAGTGTGGCCAAGTCGGTCTTGCGGGGGATGAAGCGGCGCATCCGGCCGATGGCGTTCTCGATACCGCCCTTCTGCCAAGGAGCGTAGGGATCGCAGAAGAATGTTTCGATCTTCAGATCGTGGAGCGCGAGATGGCGGGCAAACTCGGTGCCGTTGTCGAAGGTGACGGTCTGGCGCAGCGGCGGCGGCATGGCGCCAAACCGATTGACCAGATGACGGGCGACGCCGTTGGCGGCCTTGCTGGAGAGCCTGATCGCCAGCAGCAGGCGGGATTTGCGCTCATGCACGGTCAGGATGGCCTGACCGTATTTTGTGAACATCATCAGGTCGGCCTCCCAGTGGCCGCAGGTCGATCGGTCGGCGGCCTCGAGGGGTCGATTTGCCAAGGAAACACGGCCTTCAATGAAGCTTGCCGGGCTGCCGCCCTTCCTGCCGCGGCAGCCGCGCTTGCTCTTGCCGCGCGGCAGGTAGCGCCGCCAGCGGTAGTCCCTGGTGCGGGAGAGCTGCGCGTAGATCAAGCGGTAGATGGTCTCGTAGGAGATCACCTTGCGACCCTGTTCGCGTTCGAGCCGGCCAGCGATCTGCTCGGGCGACCATCCGCTTGCGAGCCGCTCAATGACAGCGGCTCGCAAGCTCTCATCTCGCTCCAGGCGCGAGCCCTTCCAGCGCCGGGCGCGGGTCTGCTGGTTGGCGTAACTGGACCGGTATCCGACCTGAGCCCCACTATTGCGCTTCAGCTCCCGAGAGATCGTTGATGGCGAGCGATCCAGAGCTGCCGCGATTTGCCGGACCGAGCTGCCATTGGCCGAAAGCCGGGCAATCTCGCATCGGTCGTCCAGGGAAAGCTGATCGTAACTCCGCCCCATGGCAACACCTCCAACCGGAAGTGTTGCACTTCGTTTGTGAACTCAGGGGACCCATACGCCGCGGCGGTTGTTGTTTTGCGTGATGGTCGAACGGCTTTGCTTCAACAATTGCCGCCGGTGGCTATGGGTCCCTGCTTTCGCAGGGACGACAGCTGCGGGCCTACTGCTTCACCCCGTCCCACCACGCGCACGTGCCTGACATCAGCTTGTAATTCCCCTCCATCACCTGCACCGGCGCGCGTTTGCCCTCGCGCGCGGCGTTCATGCGCATGTCGCGGGCGACTTCGCGATCCTTCTCGGGCAGCCAGACGCGGTCGTGGCCCCACAGGCTCGGTCCGTCATACATCTCCACCGCCTGCCAGTTTTGCGGATCGATCTCGCGGCCGCCCCAGCCGCATTCGATCATGAAGGACGAGGGCGACTTGCAGTAGAACGAGGTCATGAAATCGTTGGTGTGGCGGCCGAGCGTGACGCCGACGCGGCTCTCCTGCGTCAGCGCGATGTCATAGGCCTGACCGACATCGTCGAGCGAATACAATTCCACCATCAGATGATGCATGCCGCTCTTGCCGGTCTCGATCAGCGCGAGTGAGTGGTGCCGCGCATTGACGTGGAAGAAATAGGCGCGGAACGGTTTTGTGATGTAATCGGACAGGCCGAAGCGGAGCACGCCGACATAGAACGCCATCATCGGATCGATGTTCTCGACCGTCAGCACGGCATGGCCAAGGCCGAGCGGGCCGGTGCGAAAACCGGAGATGTTGCGGCCGGGCTTGAACGGCGTGTCGTCGATGTCGGCGCCGAAAAACGCCTCGAGCCGGTTGCCGGCGGGATCGTGGAACGAGATCAGCCGCCGCACGCGCCTGGTGTCGGCAAGCATCTGCGGCTCGGCGGTGACTTTGACGCCTGCCGCCTCCAGCCGCGCCGCCAGCGCGTCCAGCGCAGCCGCATCCGCCACTTCCCAGCCGAAAAAGCGCGTGCCGTTGCCGAGCGCGCGATCGATCACGATGCGCTGCTTGCGGTCGTCCATCCGGAAGGCCAGCAGCGAGTTGCCGCGCTCGACCGCTTGCAAGCCGAGCAGGCCGGTGCCGAACTGCCGCCAGTCGTCGAGCGCATCCGACCCGAAGCCGGCGTATCCCAGTCCGAGCAATGCCATGCGCGCCTCCTTGTCCCCGGACGTTGACGTGCCGGTTTGGGACGAATCTTAGGGGTATTTTCAGCGAGGGGAAGCCCCGGTTGGCGCCGAATGCGGCAGGCTGTGGCCCAGCGTCCCTTGACGAAGCCGCGCCGTCATGGTGATAACCCCCCATGAGCACCGTTATCCGCCCATCCCGTCGTTGGTGGCGCCCCTCTTAAGAGGTGGC
Source organism: uncultured Alphaproteobacteria bacterium (assembly GCA_963731915.1). Lineage (GTDB taxonomy): Bacteria > Pseudomonadota > Alphaproteobacteria > Rhizobiales > Xanthobacteraceae > Bradyrhizobium. Next base: position 138,986 of record CAVSXQ010000023.1, on the reverse strand, counting down.
CGGTGCGATTGCTTTTTCCCAAATCGTCAGAGGTCGCCAGCACAGTGCGGCGGCCTTTTTGTTTGTCCTGTGTGGCGCTCCCTCGGCAAGTTTCGTAAGAGGATCACATGAACAGGACAGTCTTTTCGCTCCCCGACAAAAGCGAATACCGCACCGCCAGCGGGCTTGCGATCACGCGCGTCTCCGAGCAGTTTTCCGGCGACGCCAAACGGCTGGACGATCTGATCGAGCTGCTCGACCGCCGCCCCGGTGTGGTCTTGTCGTCGGGCACCACGGTGCCCGGCCGCTACGAGAGCTTTGACCTCGGCTTTTCCGATCCGCCGCTGGTGCTGGAAACCACGGGGACGAATTTTTCGCTGACCGCGCTGAATGCGCGCGGCGAAGTCCTGATCGCTTTCCTCGCCGACGTCCTGCGTGAGCCCTGCGTCGTCATGTCAGAGAAAAGCGCAAAGCGCCTGGCCGGCCACATCGTCCGCGGCGCGGCGCCGGTCGACGAAGACCAGCGCACCCGCCGCGCCAGCGTGATGTCGCTGGTGCGCGATATGATAGCTGCGCTTTCCGCCAATGACGATCCGCTGCTCGGTCTGTACGGCGCCTTCGCCTACGACCTCGTGTTCCAGATCGAGGACATCGTGCAGAAGCGCAAGCGCGAGGCCGACCAGCGCGACATCGTGCTCTACGTGCCCGACCGCCTGCTCGCCTATGACCGCGCCACCGGCCGCGGCGTGGCGCTGACTTACGATTTCGCCTGGAAGGGCAAATCCACAAATGGCTTGCCGCGCGAGACCGCGGAGAGCGTCTACGCCAAGACGCCGCGGCAGGGCTTTGCCGACCATGGCCCCGGCGAGTATCAGGCCACGGTGGAAACCGCGCGCGCCGCCTTTGCGCGCGGCGACCTGTTCGAGGCGGTGCCCGGGCAACTGTTCGCCGAGCCGTGCGAGCGTTCGCCGGCGGAAGTGTTTCAACGGCTCTGCATCATCAACCCGTCGCCCTATGGCGCGCTGATGAATCTCGGCAACGGCGAATTTCTGGTGTCGGCATCGCCGGAAATGTTCGTGCGCTCCGACGGCAGGCGGGTGGAGACCTGTCCGATCTCCGGCACCATCGCCCGCGGCGCCGATGCGATCGGCGATGCCGAGCAGATCAGGCAGCTCTTGAATTCGGAAAAGGACGAATTCGAGCTCAACATGTGCACCGACGTCGACCGCAACGACAAGGCGCGGGTCTGCGTTCCCGGAACAATTAAAGTGCTGGCGCGGCGGCAGATCGAAACCTACTCAAAACTGTTTCACACCGTCGATCACGTCGAGGGCATGTTGCGGCCGGGCTTCGACTCGCTCGACGCCTTCCTGACCCACGCCTGGGCGGTGACGGTGACCGGTGCGCCAAAATTGTGGGCGATGCAGTTCGTCGAGGATCATGAGCGTTCGCCGCGGCGCTGGTACGCCGGCGCGATCGGTGCTGTCAATTTCGACGGCAGCATCAATACGGGGCTGACCATCCGCACCATCCGCATGAAGGACGGCCTTGCCGAAGTGCGGGTCGGCGCCACCTGCCTGTTTGACTCCGATCCCGCCGCGGAAGACCGCGAGTGCCAGGTCAAGGCGGCGGCGCTGTTCCAGGCGCTGCGCGGCGATCCGCCAAAGCCGCTGTCGGCCTTCGCGCCTGATGCGACCGGCTCGGGCAAGAAGGTGCTCTTGATCGATCACGACGACAGCTTTGTGCATATGCTGGCGGATTATTTCCGCCAGGTCGGCGCCAGCGTCACGGTGGTGCGGCATATCCATGCGCAGGACATGCTGAAGAAGAACTGGGATCTCCTGGTGCTGTCGCCCGGTCCGGGCCGGCCGGAGGATTTTGGCATCGCAAAAACCATCGGCACCGCGATCGACAAGAAGCTGCCGATCTTCGGCGTCTGCCTCGGCGTGCAGGCGATCGGCGAATATTTTGGCGGCCAGCTCGGCCAGCTCGGCCAGCCCGCGCATGGACGTCCCTCGCGCGTGCAGGTCCGCGGCGGGCGGCTGATGCATAATCTGCCCAATGAAATCGTGATCGGCCGCTATCACTCGCTCTATGTCGAGCGCGACAGCGTGCCCGACGTGCTCAACGTCACCGCCACCACCGAGGACGGCGTGGCGATGGCGATCGAGCACAAGACCTTGCCGGTCGGCGGCGTGCAGTTTCACCCGGAATCGCTGATGTCGCTCGGCGGCGAGGTGGGCCTGCGCATCGTGGAAAATGCATTCCGGCTCAATGTGCCGGTCAATTAGGAAAATGCGAGACACCAATGACGTTTGACCATGATTTGAAGGCCACCGTCCGCACCATCCCGGATTACCCGAAAAAGGGCATCCTGTTTCGCGACATCACCACGCTGCTGGGAGAGCCTCGCGCCTTCCGCCGCGCCGTCGATGAGCTCGTGCATCCCTGGGCCGGGTCGAAGATCGACAAGGTCGCCGGCATCGAGGCGCGGGGCTTTATCATCGGCGGCGCGGTGGCGCATCAGGTCTCCGCCGGCTTCGTGCCGATCCGCAAGAAAGGCAAGCTGCCGCACACCACGGTGCGGATCGCCTATTCGCTGGAATACGGCATCGACGAGATGGAGATGCATGCCGACGCCATCCATCCCGGCGAGCGCGTCATCCTGGTCGACGATCTCATCGCGACCGGCGGCACCGCGGAAGGCGCGGTCAAACTGCTGCGCCAGATCGGCGCCAATGTGATCGCGGCCTGCTTCATCATCGACCTGCCTGATTTGGGCGGCGCCGCCAAACTGCGCGCGATGGACGTGCCGGTGCGAACGCTGATGGCGTTCGAAGGGCATTGAAGCGGCGCGCACTCATACAGAAGGGTTATTTTCCACAGCCGCGCAGATCCAGGCTTAGCAGGGAATACCGATATGCAGCTTCCCTATCATGATCGCTATGCTTATTCGCCGATCGTTGACCGTCCGGACTACTCCTGGCCGGACGGAAAGCGGCTGGCGGTCTATCTCGGCCTCAACATCGAACACTTCGCATTCGGCGCGGGCGAAGGTCATCTCCTGACCGTAGCAGGAGCGGCTCCGGATCCCCGGACCTTCGCCTGGCGAGATTACGGCAACCGGGTTGGCGTTTGGCGCTGCCTCGAACTGTTCGATGAATTGAACCTGCCGGCAGCTCACCTGATCAACACGGCGGTTTTCGACTATGCGCCCCGTATCGTCGACGCATTGAAAGCGCGCGGCGATGAATTCATTGGGCATGGCCGCACCAACGCGGAGCGTCATAGCCACATGTGGGAAGCTGACGAGAGGCGATTCCTGCAGGAGGTCCGCGACGCGATCGAGCGCGCATCCGGAAAGCCGCCGAGAGGCTGGATGGCGCCATGGATGGCGTCCACCCACCACACGCCCGACCTCTTGAAGGAGGTCGGGTTCGATTTCCTGATGGACTGGCCGGCCGACGATCAGCCGCTCTGGATGAAGACGCGTTCCGGCCCAATCATGAGCGTCCCGTACCCGATCGAGATCAACGACAGCCCGCAGATCCTGGTGAGGCATCACTCGCCGGAAGAATTCCGTGACTTCATCATTGGTCAATTCGAAGAACTGCTGCGCCAGTCGGCAAAACAGCCGCTGGTATGCGGCATCGCATTGCACACGATGATCGTAGGTCAGCCCTACAGGCTTCGCATGCTCCGCGAGGCGTTGCAGCACATCGTCAGCCATCCAGAGAGGGAAAAGGTGTGGTTCACCCGGCCGTCGGCCATCTACGACCACTGCGCCGCGTTACCCGCGAGCAAATTTCCGCCTGCCTGGCCGGTATGATCTACCCTCAACGATGACCATTGTGGCTTGCTCGTACGAGGCGACCCGGCATCGCGCCGGTATGCTCGCCTCGCTCGAAGATGGGAATGCCTGCCGCAAGCGTTGCCTGATATCCATTGACCCGTTGCACGAAACGCCGGCCGCCAGCCGGCATGTCGTGCACGAGCTCCGGCTTGTGCAGCTGCAGACGGTCGAAGTCGATGAGGTTCACGTCGGCGCGCAAGCCCGGCGCCAGCCGGCCGCGATCCGACATACCGAAGAAGTCGGCGGTTTCGCTGGTTTGCCGCTTGACCAGATGCTCGAGCGGCAGCCGCGGCCCGCGGCGGCGGTCGCGACCCCAATGCGCCAGCATGAAACTCGGCACGCCTGAATCCACAATCGAGGTGCAGTGCGCGCCGCCGTCGCTCAAGCCGAGCAGGCAAGCCGGGTCGTTGAGCATCTCGTGGATCGGCTCGTGGTCGCCCGTCACGTAGTTCACCACCGGGAAGAACAGGTACTGATTCTGTTCGACGATGTAGTCGTAGGCGATTTCATCGGGCGTATGGTTCGTGCGCGCCGCGATCGCCGCAACGCTCTTTTCCGGACCCGGCTCGTAATCCGGCGGGTCGTCCATGGTGAAGAACTTGTCCCAGCGGCTGGTGACGAGCTGGCGGAACTGGGAGAGTTTTGCGACCTCGGCTTCGGACGGCTTTTCGGCGAGAATTTTCCGTCGCAGTTCGGGATCGAGCAGCCGCTTGCGCTGCTCTTCGATGGGAAGGTGTTCGATTGCCTTGTAGGTCGGCCGCACGGTGAACGGATTGAGCGCGGTACCGATGCCCATCATCACGCCGATGGGGCGGCCGGCGATCTGCGCCGTGAGCGGCAACCCGTCCGCGCGCGCCGCATGGACCGCCTTCATCAAGCGCCGCCAGCGCTGCGGATCCTCAAAGCGATCGGTGAGCAGGAACCAGACCGGACGGCCGGTTTCCTTTGCCTGCTTTCGCATCCAGCGCAGCTCATAGTCCTCGTCGTCGAAGTCGCTGTTCATGCCGAACGTGCCGCTGCCGAGCTCGCCCAGCGCCGAGCCGATGCCGAGCAACTCGTGATCATCAGCATCGCGCGAAGCGACGAGCTCGCCGTCGGGCGTCTTGTGTGAATCCGTACGCGACGTGGTGAAGCCGAAGGCGCCGGCCTTCATTGCCTCCAGCGTGATCCGCCGCATCTCGGCAATATCGTCTGCCGTGGCCTTTTCCCGGCGGACGGCGCGATCCCCCATCACATAGACGCGCATCGGCAAATGCGCGGCCTGCGCCGCGATGTCGATGACGCGCTCGCGCCGGTCCAGCGCATCCATGAAATCGGGAAAGGTCTCCCACTCCCAGGTCAGTCCTGCCGACAGCACCGGGTTCGGGATTTCCTCGACCCCTTCCATCAAGTCCATCAGGGCCTGGCGATGATGCTTCTTCACCGGCGCGAAACCGACGCCGCAATTTCCGAACATGACGGTGGTCACGCCATGCCAGCACGAGGGCGCCAGCAGCGGATCCCACAGCGCCTGGCCGTCGTAATGCGTATGCACGTCGACCCAGCCGGGCGTCACCATCAGCCCATTGGCATCGATCTCGCGCCTGGCTGGTCCCTGCTTGCCGCCGACCGCGGTGATCTTGCCGTCGGCAATGGCAACGTCGCCGCTGAATGCGGCCTTGCCGGTGCCATCGATGATCGTGCCGCCACGAATAACGATGTCGTGCATGCCAACCTCCCGCTTGGGGTCGCGCCGCCGGGGCCGCGCGGACCTGTTATCGTTCGACGGATACTGCCTGACCGGCGGGCGGGAAACTAGGGCTCGTGGATGCAGCCCTCCCTTGCAGCGACGCTACGCCAATGTCCACAACACGAGAAGTTGGGCGGCTCTTGCTGCGCACTGACTGATCGGCCCAATGGAGGCTGAATGTCCGAGATGGGTCAAGGCGACATCGGTTGGCGGCCGGACCAGGTCCGCTTTACCCCCGATAACGGATATCGACCCACACCGGCCCGACGTCCGCTTTGTGCCAACAAGCCACATATGCGGTATAGCAGAAGCGAATGCACATGCCGTGCTAGCGTATCGTTCGGCGAGCGTTGCCTCCACGCGATGGACGATATGTCCCGAAGGGGTAATTGGGAGAAGCGCGATGAACGTATTCGTGATCGCCGCCGGAATGATGACCGTGATCCACTTGGTGGCGGCATGGCAGCGCCCGCGTCGGGCCGTGATCGTGTCGGGTATCCTGTGGCTGCTCTACGCCTTCTACGAGTATCAGGTGGCGACCGGCGTCCTGTGCGATGCGGACTGCAACATTCGCGCCGATCTTGTGTTCTTCTTTCCCATATTGGGGCTCGCAACCCTCTCCGCCTACCAGTCGTACAACCGGACATGACGCGCACGGTGAAATCGGGTATTGGACCCGAAAATTTGCGATGACGATCGCGACCGCGGTTCGAATCACGCCGACAGCCTGCCGACATTTGGTCGAACGCCGATTCTTGGGTGGCGAAGCCGAGCCAAGCCGTGCAGTATCGGCGCGATTGACAGTCATCGCGCGGCGGACCGTCACATGCTGTCACACCACGAACGCAGGTTCCTGTTGACGCAACAGGTCGGGCATCTTGCCACGGCCGATGGCCGGGCCATTCCGCACGTCGTGCCGGTGTGTTTTACGATTTCTCAAGGCACCCTTTACATCACCGTCGACGAGAAGCCGAAGCGCGTGGCTGGAACAGCACTCAAGCGCATCCGCAACATCGAGCGCAACCCGATGGTCGCCATCGTGGTTGATCGGTACGACGAAGACTGGACCCGGCTTGGCTGGGTGATGCTGCGTGGACGGGCCGAGATCCTGCGCGCCGGGACGGAGCACGATCGCGCGCAGGAGCTGCTGCGCTCCCGGTACCGCCAGTTGGCGGCGATGCAGATCGCCGATCGGCCCGTCATCGCGGTCCGCCTGGAGCGGGTGACGAGCTGGGGCAACCTGTCCGTGGGCGCGGACGGGGCCGACCATGATGGTCAGGCCTAGAGGCTGTTGCGACCGTCATGGCGCAAGTCCCGATCGTCGCACCCCGAGACCCTGTCATCCCGCCCGATGCGCGAAGCCCGACAAGCCGTCGCTGCGGCGAGGGCCGGCGTTGCGGCACAAACCACGGTACGTCAGCTCCTTTCTCTGATAGAGTTGAGAAGGACATTGGAGGAGTACCGGACATGCATGTCGGGCTTACGATGTTTCCGACGGATTACGCGATTCCACCGCACGACCTTGCCGTGGCGGCGGAGGCGCGAGGTTACGAGTCATTGTGGTTGCCGGAGCACAGTCACATTCCGACCAGTCGTAAATCGCCGTGGCCCGGCGGCGCTGAGCTGCCTAAATACTATTACGATACCTACGATCCGTTCCTCTCGCTGGCCGCAGCCGCCGCGGTGACGAAAACCATCAAGCTTGCGACGGGGATCTGTCTTGTCGTCGAGCGCGATCCGATCCACACCGCCAAGGAGGTATCGACCGTCGACCAGCTCTCCTCGGGCCGGTTCATCTTCGGCATTGGCGCTGGTTGGAACGAGGAGGAGATGGCCAATCACGGCACTGCGTTTGCAACCCGCTTCAAGCTGATGGGTGAGCGGATCCGGGCGATGAAGCAAATCTGGACGCAGTCGACGGCGGCATTCGACGGCGAATTCGTCAAGTTAGAGCCCATGATGCAGTGGCCCAAACCGGTTCAAAAACCTCACCCGCCCATCGTTGTCGGGGGCGCATTCCCCCACGCAGCAAAACGGGCGATCGCCTATGGCAACGGGTGGATTCCGATCGGCGGGCGCGCGCTGGATCCGCTCGAGGTGCTGCCGCAATTCCGTCAAATGGCAAAGGACGCCGGCCGCGATCCCGCGTCGCTCTCCTTCGACGTCTTCGGGGCGCCCCGAGACCTGGAGGTGCTCAAACGCTACCGAGACGCCGGCGTCGATCGGGTCGTCCTGATGCTTCCGCCCAAGCCCCGAGACGCGATTTTACCCCTGCTGGATGAAGGCGCGGACCTCGTGACGGCTCTCTAAAGAGTCTGTGAGACCATCACCCGACGGAACCAAAGCTCAGGACTGCAGTGGCCGCCATCCCCGCAATCAGCTCTCGCCGTCTGCTCCCAATAGCGGACATCGGCTAGCTGGAACGCCATGTCTGCAAAGTGCCACAAGCAGACATCGGCACCTGGTCGATCACCTCCTGAGCGACGATTCCTGAATCGCAGAGCCCACTCAGGCCGAGGGTGCGGCAGCTCCCGCAACCACTAACGGAAATTACTGTTTCGCTCCTCCGGCGGCGGCGGTGGCCATGTATTTCGAATGGAATTCAGCAACCCGCGCGCGCCACATTCCGACGAACGCCTCCGAGGTCACCTTCTCGACCGATTTCCACTCCTTCTTGAGGACCGGAAGGGTGTTGCCCCAGATCGCGCGTCGGCACCATTTTTCGCCTTTCTCCCTGCCTTCGCTGGTAGCGCACATGGATTTCCAGGCGATGCGATCGGGCTGGCTGATGTGCTGGGCGGCGCCTTCCCAGCCTTGTTGATGGATCAGGTAGAGGTTGCTCAAGTCCGGCTTCCGGTGCGTCACCCACTCGAACAGAATGCCTTCGGTGATGACCTTGTAGGCGGCGGCAACGGCATTGTCGCGCGGACTGCGAATCTGCCCGAAGCCGAATTTGCCGAACTCATATTCGCTCAGTTGGAACAGGCCGATATAAGACCCGGTGCGCTGATTGGGGTTGAATCCGGACTCGATCTTGGCCACCGCTTTCATGAAATTGAAATCGAGACCGAACGCATCGGAAGCGCGCTTGATCTCCTCGACCGGCGTTCCGACCGGGATGTCCTTGAACGAACGCAAGACAATCTCCGCAGGCTTCTCGGCGGGCGGCAGTTCGGACCAGACGTAATAGATGAGATAACGGAAATCCTGTGTCACCGGCGCCGTCCTGGAGACATCTTTGGAGGCAGCGTCGGGCGCATCGCGTGATGCAGGCAGTGGTTGGGCGACATCCTGGTGGCCCAGCGACGCCAATTTGGGCCCGATAGAATAGGCGGCGATTTCGGCGCTGGCCATCAACGGTCCGGAAACGACAGCAGTCACCGAACCAGGGTCTGCTTGAATTGTCGTTCCAGGCCCGGCGGATGCCTCCGGCACGGCGGCGGAGAGCGCGGGCGCACCGAGCGTTATGGCCGCTTCCGGCATTGCGCCCGGTACGGTTGCGTCCGGCGTGTTTCTGCCAATCTGAAAGATCACACCAGTGAATGCTATGGCACCCACGATGCAGGTGACCTGCAAGGCGTTCATTGGCCAACTCCGCGGCTGGTCCCGTAAGAATGCTGGACGCATGTTCCCCGTAGTTCCAGGTGAGTCCCACATGTAGAATCTTTTTAGCGGAATGTCTCAAGCGAAAAGCGGATGTTGAGGTCGAACTCTACCCCAAATAGCGGACATCGAACATCACCGGACCGGCGTCCGCCAAGTGCCAAAAGCAGCCATCGAATCTTGGTGCCACATCCGACCGAATCCCGCCGTAATAGCTGCGAGGCAACGGGACTTGTTCAGCGACTGTCTAGCTTCTTCCAACAGACTGGCCTTGCAATTGTGAATTCGGTCCAATTTTCGACCCATTGCGACCAGATTTGAGGGTGAGGCTACCTTCGGCAACGCCGCCTTTTTTGGCTGGACCTCGCGTGCAATTTCGATGCAGGAGGTATTTAATGAGGAAGCAGGTCCCATTAATTGCTTTCGCCGCATGCATTGCTACGCTCTCATCAATCGGGATACCAACTGCGCAGGCGAAGCAAAAATGCAGAGCCGAGATGCCACCAAACCTGCACGGGTATTGGTCCTGGCGTCTGATTGACGGAAGAAAATGCTGGTACGAAGGCAAGCCCATGCTTGCCAAATCATTGTTGGAGTGGCCTGCGCAGGCTTCAGCACAACCGAATTACGATGGAGAATCTACAAGAGGATCGCCAGAGAAGCCCGGCAATCCATTGGATTCCCAAGCGTGGGCACCGAATGAGCCTGATACTTTCGAAACGCGATGGCGCGCTATCGGAATGAGGCATTAGGCGTGCCGGCATCGTCTCGAACCGACGGAATCGCGCCTGTGGAACCGGGCTACGCCCGCACAAGAATTACCAGCAATGCGGCGGGAAACGTCTAACCGGTGCCGTGAGCGAACGATGTCTGCACCTCTCGCCGGACGCATCAATATGGGATTCATTCGCCCCGCAATCGTGGCAGCATTTGCTGTTTTCATACTTCCTTTCGAGACCGCACACGCCCAGTTCCCATTTTGGCCCCAGTACCGATCCTGGTGGGGCCATCAGGCTCCGTTCAGGCACAAGCACCAACACCGGCACCGGCACACAAAGTCCGAAATCGGTGAAGAGCGCTCAGATTAATGACGCTCCAAAGGGCCCGGTCCAGATCATCATTTCGGTCGCAGACCAAAGGGTCTCGCTTTATGACAATGGAGAACTGATCGCACGCTCTTCGGTGTCCACGGGAACTCCGCGTCATCCTACGCCCCTCGGCGTATTCAGTGTGATCGGCAAACAACGATGGCACCGCTCAAATCTTTATAGCGGAGCCCCTATGCCCTACATGCAGCGCATCACTTGGTCAGGCATAGCGCTGCATGCGGGTGTCTTGCCGGGGTATCCGGCGTCACACGGCTGCATCCGCCTGACAAATGAATTTGCCGCTCAACTCTGGCATCTCACGAAGCGCGGCACGCGTGTGATCATCGCACACGGCGATGTCCAGCCGGTCGAGATAACTCATCCGCAGCTTTTTAAACCGAATGCCGCGTCCGGGTCGATGGAATCTCGGGCTGCAGCAGTCCCCGCTATCAGCAACATGACGGCGGTAGCAACGCACGAAGCCGCCACTCTCGAAGCTCCAGCGCCGGTCCTCACCAAAGTCGCATCTCAGAAGGTCGTCCCGATCTCTGTCTTCGTAAGCCGTAAGTTGAACAAGCTCTTCGTGCGTCGGGGCTTCACGCCGCTGTTCGACGTCCCGGTCAAGATCCAAAATCCTGAGGAGCCGCTGGGAACGCACGTCTTTACCGCGATGGAATTCCAGAATGAGGGTGCGGCTATGCGCTGGACCGTCGTGTCGATGCCGGAGGAGCTGCCTCGCATGTCCAGGCGCTCTGCCAAACAGCGCGAGGCGCCCGCGAAGCAAATTACCGAGTCTACCCCACCGGTGCCGTCTTCCGGTAAAGCCAACATAGCCCTCGATCGCATCGAAATACCGCAGGAGGTGGTTGAGCGGATCTCTGAATTACTTACGCCGGCCTCTTCGCTAGTTTTATCCGACTATGGAATTAGCCATGAGACGAGAAAGGACACGGATTTTATCGTACTCACGCAGTGATGGCGGCGGATCGCGCTCTCACGCAGCACGGTCGAATTGCGACGATGTCCGGTACGGTCATGAGCAGACCTTGATGGCACGGCTGCGGGTGTCCGCGTCACCCCCAGGGGCGCCAGTTCGATGTCCGCTAAGTGCCAGAAGCAGACGTAGCCAACCCCCGCGACTAGACGGGCTTTCGGCGAACTGGCGGGTGTGCCCTTGATCCACGTCAAAGGCGTTTTGCCTTTTCGCATTCTCTTCACGCAGGCGTGACTGTGTTGGCGAGCACCATGGCTCAAACAACCATTACCTTGGAGCGGCGATACCGGGGTCTGGCGGTATGGCGAAATTCATTACAGTCGGTTTAGCCTACGAGGCTCTCCGGAAAGAGTGCCTTGAGACCATCAGGCAATGGCCCGGTTGCGAGTCTATCGCAGGCATTCAAATCGTTCGAGACGGAAAGCCTAGGAAGTTCTCCGTCAGGATAACGCTATATGGAGACGCTAATGTGAAGGTGGCCGATCGCGCGATCGCTTGCGTACAACGTGAGAAGAGACGGCAATTTCATCTGATCTGATAATGCCAACGTCATTAGACCTTCCGCAGCCTAGGTCTGCTTTGCCCTCCAGGCCAGCCATCCGAGGATTCGGTCGTCACGTCGGCTTCGGGTCAAAAGCAGACATCAAATCCGGCGATTGCAATGTCCGCTTTACCCCCAAGAGCGGACATCAGGCCGAAAGGTCGGTATGTCCGTAGGCGCCGACAGGTACATTCGCGAAATGAAAGCGGCGCCAGCGTCGTCCATCCCGCGCTGCTTGACAACTCGATCAATTGGCAACAGCAAGCGGATGTCTGTACTTGCAAAGATGCCGTGATCCAGCGTTATGACGGCCAGATCAACGACGTTCAATGATTTTGGGCGGTCATAAATGTACTTGATGTGCCACACAGAGCTGAAGTCCGGAGTGACGATGAAGTCGTTGGATCGCAGCGCCTGCGTGATCAGTTTGACCGCGTCGCGGTTCGTAAGCGGCGAGTGCAAGAGGGCGTCGATCAGGGCTGCCAGCGTCGTGCCATTCGTCAGCATAGCGCGTGCGATATCGTCACCATGGACGTGCCTCAATGCGCGGACAATCGCCGCGACGGTGTACGGGGCGAGCATTTGTGACCTCGACCGATCGGCAAAAAGCCTAACGTCCCGCTCAGCGGGACACAAAACGTGTCTGGCGATTGCGTCGGGCAGGCGGCACCTTCGGCAAAATCATTCCTATCCACAGCCCTTTTTCCTCTCCGCAGGCGGGTGGTCCGAACGCCTTCTGAAGACTGCGTAGAGGAGCCGGAACGTCCGCTTCGGGTCAAAAGCAGACCTAGTACCGAGGCCCCGGGATGTCTGCTTCACCCCTGATAGCGGACATCGTCTATCGCTCGATCAATGTCCGCTATGTGCCACAAGCAGGCAGACATTTCGTACCTCACTCGCTGCGTCGCGACCGGGACGCGGGAGGTGGTTTGATCGAGATCGATCCCGCCGCGCGGCGCGTGGCAGCGGGCGAAACTCCCAAAATCTCCTTGATCCAAATCAACGCGGCGCCCCCCAAAACCGGCTCCCACAGCAAATGAAAAGAGAACAGGGTGAGTTCTCATGCGCATGTCAAAAGCAATTGCCGCCGCTCTGATCCTCGCGGCTCCGGGTTTTGTGTCTGTCGTATCTGCGCAGACCGCTTCCGAATGCCCGGTTGCGGGAACACTCTCAACCTTCGGCATCAATTCGACGGGCGTCTTCAACGTCGCGCCCGGAGGAGCCTGCCTGTTCCCCCTCAGAATAGAAGGTGTCATCGCGGATTCGAGCATTGTGCAAAGACCGGCATACGGAGTTCTGAGGCAACTCAACACATCCACATTCGAGTACACGGCAAACCCCGGCTACGCAGGCCCCGATACCTTCTCCGTTCAGGTGACCGGCAAGGGGCCGACGGCTTCCGGCACGTCGATCATCACCCTGGTTGCAACGGTTCGATAGCATTGATCTAATGCGCCGCATCCTCGCCTTTGACCGATCCAAATGATGCAGGACACAAGCGCTTATGTCCGCTCGGGTCACGTCGGGCAAATCATCGCTAAAACTTCGCACATCCCGGCCCACATGAGGGGCGTTTCGCGATCGTCATGATGCGTTGGGCCGGGGATGCGGTGGACGTTTTTGTTCAACAGACGACTGGACAAAGGCGTACGGCGAAGTCGTGTGGTTCTGCCACCTTCCAATAAAATCAATGCGATGCGTTGGCTAACCGGCATTCTGCGCGCATTGAACCATTTCGCGTTTTTCCCGTCTTGGCTAAACCGTTTTACCAATCGGCCGCCGCCTATCGCGGCCCTGCCGCCGGCAACGCACCGGTGCCCGACGCGCGCGATGCCCGGCGACCATTTGGTGCCGGGGCACGCCCGCGCCGCAGCTTAGCATTGGGAACTTTCAGCAAATGACCTTGTTGCATTTGAGCATCGTTCCGCATTGCGTGCAAAAAGGAGGAAGCATTATGAAGGAGTGTCTGATTGTAGGCGCAGTTGCGGCGCTCGCGGTGACCTCCGCATTTGCCCAGATCGCCGCCACCGATCGTGTTAGCGATTTCTACGTGGTCCGGGATGCTACGACGAAGAAGTGCACGATCGTCAGCGACAAGCCGATCGAGACCACCACGATCAGGATCGTGGACAACGGCGCGTTCAAGAGCCGGACAGAGGCCGAGACCGGCATGAAGACGATGAAGGTCTGCGCCGAGAACCACTGAACGTCGATAGCGGAATGCGCGACCCGAACACCGTCGCGGCGATTGTCAGCGCCATAAGGCAATCCGGTTGCCTCGCCCATCCGCTTGAATGCGGCGTCAACTTGATCGCCGCGCCGCCCGTTGCAGGTTTCGGCCAATGCCGTGGCTGTTCGCGCGCGAGCGCAAGGACGCTTTGAGCAGCGCACGAGTTCCATTGATCCACATCAACGAACCGCGCTGTGAGCGCCGCAATCTCCCGGGCGGGGCCTTTGAGAGTTCGTAGAGAGGATCCCGTCATGCTCCGTTATATTCTCACTCCTCTTGCCGCAGTCGTTCTGCTCACCGCCTGCTTGATCCCCGAAGACGCCGATGCTCGCGGTCGCGGAGGTGCCGGCTATCGAGGCGGTGGTGCCGGCTATCGCGGCGGCGCTGTCGCAGTGCGCGGCGGAGGTTACGGCTATCGGGGTTACGGCTATCGCCGCGGCTATGGTGCGGCAGCGGTTGGCGCCGCTGCGGTCGGCGCCGCTGCGTACGGCGCCTATGGCTACGCGAACCGCTGCTATTACGACAGATACGGCCAGTACATCTGTTCGCAGTATTGACGCGAATGGAGGTTCAGGGCGGCGGTCTATTTCCGCCGTCCTGGCTTCGCTCTTTCGTATTGGCGGAGGCGACCCGAACGTGAAAATGAAAGAGGCCGCCACTAACTGAGCGCCGCCCTCGCTGCCGGCCGCCGCACCTCGATCCTGACGAACCGCACGCCGGCGGCTCGCGCGATAACGGGTTCGTATTGATTGAAGATGTACTGCGCGAACGATTTGGATTTAACCGCGAGCGTGACCGTGTCGCCGGTTCGCTCGACGAGCTCGGCTTCGCCCGAGCGACGGTGGCAAAAAAGCCCGCTCACCGGGGAGAGCACGAAGTAAGCCGTAAAGCCATTGCGCAGGGGATGTCGGAGTGTTTCCGCTCACCTGTATGCTCGTGTGCGCCAAATGCGCAATTTTGGCACACGAGACCGCGGGTGCAGCGCGCACCCGGCATTCCCTGCGCCCTCTCTTCAAGAGAGGGACAACGAGATTGTAAAACCTCGGGCAAAACATGCCGCGAGAACATTTTTCGTCGTCCCGGCGAAGGCCGGGAGGTGGATTCACACTCGAAGTGCAACAGTTGGGCAAAGGACTCGGCCGGGGTCCTGAAGTCAAGGCACTTGCGTGGGGTGTTGTTGTAGGCGGCCACGAGGTTGCGGAAGCGGCTGTTTGAGAGTGTGGCCAAGTCGGTCTTGCGGGGGATGAAGCGGCGCATCCGGCCGATGGCGTTCTCGATACCGCCCTTCTGCCAAGGAGCGTAGGGATCGCAGAAGAATGTTTCGATCTTCAGATCGTGGAGCGCGAGATGGCGGGCAAACTCGGTGCCGTTGTCGAAGGTGACGGTCTGGCGCAGCGGCGGCGGCATGGCGCCAAACAGATTGACCAGATGACGGGCGACGCCGTTGGCGGCCTTGCTGGAGAGCCTGATCGCCAGCAGCAGGCGGGATTTGCGCTCATGCACGGTCAGGATGGCCTGACCGTATTTTGTGAACATCATCAGGTCGGCCTCCCAGTGGCCGCAGGTCGATCGGTCGGCGGCCTCGAGGGGTCGATTTGCCAAGGAAACACGGCCTTCAATGAAGCTTGCCGGGCTGCCGCCCTTCCTGCCGCGGCAGCCGCGCTTGCTCTTGCCGCGCGGCAGGTAGCGCTGCCAGCGGTAGTCCCTGGTGCGGGAGAGCTGCGCGTAGATGAAGCGGTAGATGGTCTCGTAGGAGATCACCTTGCGACCCTGTTCGCGTTCGAGCCGGCCAGCGATCTGCTCGGGCGACCATCCGCTTGCGAGCCGCTCAATGACAGCGGCTCGCAAGCTCTTCATCTCGCTCCAGGCGCGAGCCCTTCCAGCGCCGGGCGCGGGCCTGCTGGTTGGCGTAACTGGACCGGTATCCGACCTGAGCCCCACTATTGCGCTTCAGCTCCCGAGAGATCGTTGATGGCGAGCGATCCAGAGCTGCCGCGATTTGCCGGACCGAGCTGCCATTGGCCGAAAGCCGGGCAATCTCGCATCGGTCGTCCAGGGAAAGCTGATCGTAACTCCGCCCCATGGCAACACCTCCAACCGGAAGTGTTGCACTTCGTTTGTGAACTCAGGGGACCCATACGCCGCGGCGGATGTTGTTTGAAAATACTGGTCGACGGCTTTGCTTCAATAACGCTGACGGTGACTATGGGTCCCGGCCTGCGCCGGGACGACGATTATCACCGCTGCGTCATCAACTTCAACTCCAGCTCGCGAAAGCTGAAGTAATTCCGCCGGATCCATTGATGCAGCTCCGTGGATAAATCCTTCTCCCCGCGCAGATAGCCGGTGAAGGAAAAATTCAGCCGGCCGATATAGGTCTTCAGAAACACCGGCAGCGCCGAGATCGGCACCACGCGGCCGCGCCCCATGGCCGGCGGCAGTTCGCCGCGCACCACGAATTCATTGTCGATGGTGACGAGCGCGCTTGGCGGGATCTGCTGCTGCAGCATCTCGTAGCCGCGCGCGGAGGTGCGGTCGGTGTCGGCCACGAACAGAATGATGGGTGCTACGCCGCGCCGTATCGCCTCCTTCATGAAGCCGATCTCGTCGGTCATCTTGAAGAATTCGTCAAAGGCATGGAAGCCGAGGTCGATCACCTTGGTGATGCTGTCATTGACGATCAGCCGGTCCATCAGCTGCATCTTGCCCAGGGTGTCGATGACGTCGGCGGTCTCGGTAACCCCCGGAAGATAGTCGAGCAGCGACGGCTCCTTCAGATTGATGTCGAAAGCGGTCACCGTGCCGTTCTTCAGCAGCAGGAACTCGCCGAGCAGCCGCGCGGTCAGCGTTTTGCCGACCTGCGGACGTGGCGAGCAGATGATGTAGACGGGCGTGGCGGTCATCACGCGCTATATCAGGGGAAATTTTCGGGCAATCCAGCCCAACGAGGGCCGGCGACGAAATTATTTTTCGCCGCTGCCGCGCGAGGGTTTGCCGCTGCCGACCAGGTCGGTCAGCTTGATGCGGTCGAATTCGCTCCAGACATTGGCCAGCCAGTGCCGGACATAGCCGCGCAGCACGAAGGAATAATTGGCGGCCTCGTCGTGGGTGCCCTTGTTGGCGACGAATTTGAGGAACGGCACCGAAGAGACCTCGACCTGCTCATAGGCCATTTCGTTCAGCTTCGGGATGGTGAGTTCGGTGGCGTCCTTGATGCGGTGGAAATAGGAATTGTAGGTCGCCTGGTCCCACTGGAAGAACTGGGTATCGTTGATGAAGTTCTTCACCAGGAAGTACTTTGCGCCGCCCATGAAATTGGCGGTCTCGGCGATTTCGTCGAGCGAGGCGATCGAGGGACCGAGGATGTGGAACACGGCAAAGGTGATCTGCCCGCCCTTGGCGGCGTCGAGGAAGCCGATATCGCGCAGCGAGGCCAGCGCCGGCGAGAGAAGTCCGGCGCGGACGTCGATCACGGTGACGGACGGGCTTGCCGCGTTCAGGGTGTCGAAAATCTTCATCTGGTCCGCGGTCGTCGTCATGTCGACGATCTCGGTGACGTCGGGGTGAAAGCGCTTCAGCGTGCCGCGCGGCAATTCCGTGTCGAAGGCCCGGGTCGGGACGTTGTTGGCGCTGAAATAATCGAGCAGCGTCCGCGAAACCGTGGTCTTGCCGACCCCGCCCTTGTCCGCCCCCACCACAATCACAACCGGCTTTGCCATGAACTTCCCTTAAAGCGCGCCCCCGATCGCGGGAAGCGACCGGCAAGTCCCCATACCTGTTTGGGCGCGAACATGGCAGAAACAAGGGAGAATTCAAATCCTTAAGCCGCCAGCCGGGCGATTGGCGCGGAATTTCTTTATTGGCCCTGAGGGTTAGCGCTCAGACGTGGCGGCCCCACGGACCCCGCGCCGGATCGGCCGGCGTACCGGTCGGCTCGGTGGCGTCGGACCACGGCCCGCGCGGTGGCAGCGGGGGTGGGGCTTGGCCTTCGATGGCCGGTTGCTCCGGCTCCTCCGCCGGTTCCTCCGGCGGCGCCAGCGGGCCGGGATCACGGCCGCCGGCGAATTTGACCAGGGCATCGACACGGGACGGCACCGACGGGTGGGTGGCGAATAAATCGGCAAAGCCCTCGCGTGGATTGTCGACACATAGTTCCATCACCGCCGAGGTGGCGCCGGGAAGCTCGCCGCGGCCCTCGATCTTGCGCAGCGCCGTGATCATGGCGTCGGGATTCTTGGTCAGTTCGACCGATCCGGCATCGGCCAAAAATTCGCGCGAGCGCGACAGCGCCAGTTTGACCACCTGCGACAACAGCCACGCCACCACGATCAGGGCGATCGCGATGATGACGACGATGACCGCACCGCCGCCGGAGCTTTTGCTGTCCGACGACGAGGAAGAGGATGACGACGAAGAGGAGGAAGACGACCACGAACTGTCGCCGGTCGAATTCCACGACAGATTGGTGAACATGCGGAAGAACAATTCGCCGAAGAAACCGACTACGCCGGCGATGATGACCGCGATCACCATCAACTGCACGTCGCCATTGCGGATGTGGGTCAATTCATGACCCAGCACCGCCTCGATCTCCTGATCGTTCAGCGCGTTGAGGAGCCCGGTGGTGACGGTGATGGAATATTGCCGCCGGTTCAGCCCGCTCGCGAACGCGTTCAGCGCCGGGCTGTCCATGATCTTCAGTTTCGGCATCGGGATGCCGCGGGAGATGCAGAGGTTTTCCAGGAGATTATAAAGCCGCGGCTCCTGCTGCCGCGTCACGGATTCGCCGCCGGTGACGGCGTCGATCATGTTCTGGTGGAAGAAATAGGCGATCACGATCCACAGCGCGGCGATGCCGGTCGCAAAGGGAAAGGCCGTGAGCAGGTCGCGCCAGGCCAGCACCAGGTAATCGCCGGCCGAACGGTCGCTTCTGATCACGACTTCGGCGAGCAGCGCGCCGGCATAGACCAGCACGTAGATCAGCAGGAACAGGCCGGCGAGCATCATCATCGAACGGAATTTGTTCGATGCGATGTGGGTGTAGAGCCCGTAGGCGGCCATGATGGCTTGCTTCTCGCCTGCCGTGATGCGTCAGAATTTTACGGTCGGCACCTTCTCGACTTCGGTGCGGCTGGCGCCGAGATCGAAGAATTCCTTGCGGGTGAAGCCGAACATGCCGGCGAACAGGGCGGCCGGCAGCTGCTGGATCCCGGTGTTGTATTCCTGGACGGCGTTGTTGAAGAAGCGGCGGCTGGCGGCGATCTTGTTCTCGAGGTCGGACAGTTCGCCGGCCAGTTGCTGGAAGTTGGCGTTGGCCTTGAGGTCCGGATAGGCCTCCGACAGCGCGATCAAGCGGCCGAGCGCGCCGGAGAGCTGGTTTTCGGCCGCGGAGACCTGCGCCGGCCCGCTCGCCGACATCGCCGAATTGCGGGCCTTGATCACGTCGTCGAGCGTGCCGCGCTCGTGGGAGGCATAGCCCTTCACGGTCTCGACCAGGTTCGGGATCAAATCGTGGCGCTGCTTGAGCTGCACGTCGATATCGGCAAAGGCCTGGCCGACGCGCTGGCTGAGCGCGACGAGGCGGTTATATGCGCCGAAGGCGAAGAGGGCGAGAATGACGATGACGCCGAGAACGATCCAGCCGGTCGACATGAGGAAGAACTCCTGGTGGGAGGACGGGGTATCCCTGAACGAAATGGCTGCCGGGCGGCAGCACGCCGAAAATTGGGTCTTGTCTTGGTCGGAAGCAAGGCCGGATTAGTTCAAGGAAACCGCATCGCCCCAGCGCCAGCGCCGGGCCTCGGCGTAGGCCGCCTTGTCCCGCCGCGGAATTCTCGCGAATTCGAGGCCATCCGGCGTGCAAAGCTTTGCGGCCACCTCAACCTTGCCGACGTCGGGCTGGGCCAGCACGCGGGCGGGGCGTTGCGCGACCGGCGCGCGCGTCAGTGCGACCCAGGAAAATTTTTCGTCCTCGAACGGCAGCTCGGCGCCCTTGACCTGCTTGTGTGCGCGCGAGCGCTGCAGGCGCTGGGTGAAGTGGCACCAGTCCGGCGCGGTGAGAGGGCAGGCGCCATCATGCGGGCAGGGCGCCGCGACGTGGGCGCCGGATGCGATAACCGCTCGCGCAGCGCGATGATCCGCGCGTAGCCCGCGGGCGTGCCGGGCTCGACCACCAGCAGCGTGTCGCGGGTCTTGTCCCACATCAGCGATGCGAGCGACGTCCGTTCGCCCTCGCTGACCTCGCCGATCACATAGCTCGCTATAACGAGATCGGCCGCATCTGCGTTGACCAGCGCCGCGCGGGCTTCGCCGCGTTCGTATCCGACATCGCGCAAGCGGGCACTCTCGCTGATGAGGTCGAGCGCCAGCGTGCGCAGGGCGTCGTTGGCATCGAGCAGCGCGAAATTTTGCAGCGATGGAAAAGCTTCCGCCGCGGCCCATGTCGCGGTGCCCGGTCCGGCGCCGACGTCGAGCAGGCTGTTCGGGGAAAAATCCGGCCTGATCTCGCACAGCGCATTCAGGCTGGCGGCGACGGCGGCAAAGGTCGCGGGCATCCGCGCCAGCGCGTAGGCCAGCGCATCGGCGGCCGATTTGATGGCGCCGGAGCCGCCGCCGTCGCGATAGGTTTTCGAGATCGCAGCCGCGCGCTCGGCGGCGTCGTTGCGCGAAAACCCTTGCAGCCTCGCTTCCAGCGCCGCCCGGAGTTCGGACGGAAGGTCAGGCGAGGCGGCGCGTGCGCTCACGCCACGTCGAGGATTTTTACCGCGTCCTCGAGATCGACCGACACCAGTTGCGACACGCCGCGTTCGGCCATGGTGACGCCGAACAGCCGGTTCATCCGCGCCATGGTGATCGGATTATGCGTGATGATGATGAAGCGCGTCTCGGTCGACGCCGTCATCTCGTGCAGCAGGGTGCAGAACCGCTCGACATTGTGGTCGTCGAGCGGCGCGTCGACTTCGTCCAGCACGCAGATCGGCGAGGGGTTGGTGAGGAACACCGCAAAGATCAGCGCCAGCGCGGTCAGCGCCTGCTCGCCGCCCGAGAGCAGCGATAGCGTCTGCGGCTTCTTGCCGGGCGGTTTGGCGATGATCTCGAGGCCGGCCTCCAGCGGATCGTCGCTCTCGATCAGATGCAGTGCCGCTTCGCCGCCGCCGAACAGTTCCGTGAACAGCCGCTTGAAATGGCCGTTGACGACCTCGAACGAGGTGAGCAGCCGCTCGCGCGCCTCGCGGTTGAGGCTCTGGATGCCCTGGCGCAGCCGCTTGATGGCTTCGACGAGATCGTCGCGTTCGGTGGTCAATGCAGTGTGCTGGGCCTCGACCTCGCGCAGCTCTTCCTCGGCGCGCAGATTGACCGCGCCCAGCCGATCGCGGTCGCGGCGCATCTTTTCGAGATTTTCCTCGATCTCGGCGAGCGGCGGCAGTTCCGCACCCGGCTCGATCTCGGCGAGACCGGCGACGGCCTGCGGCTCGATTTCGAGCATGTCGTGGATTTCGCGCTCGATGTCGGTGAGGCGCCGCCTGGTGCCTTCCATGCGCTCTTCGGCGCGGGCGCAGGCTTCGCGGGCGCTGGAGAGCGCTTCGAGCGATACCTTGGCGGCGCGGTCGGTTTCCGCCATCAATGTTTCGGCGGCGGCAAGCGCGTCGGCTGCGGCGCTGCGATCACCCTCGGCATGCTGGATTTCGCTGATCAGCGCGCTGCGCTTCTCCGCGAAAATCGCCGGGGCATTTTCCAGTTCAGTGCGCTCGGCGGTGACTTCGGTGATGCGGGCCTCGATGGTCGCGATCTGCGACGCCGCGCTTTGCTGGCGGTTCTGCCATTCGCTGCGCTCGGCGAGGATCGCCTGCACGCGGCGGTCGGCAAGTTCGGCCTCGCGCGCCAGCGCCTGTGCTTCGGCACGCACCTGGGCTGCGAACCGGCGATGGCCCTCGATCTCGCCGCGGACGGCCGAGAGCCTGGTTTCGGTCTCGAGGCTCGGCGGCAATTCGGCCAGCGCGCCGGCTGCGTTCTCATGGGCGGCCTCGGCCTCGGCCCGATCAGCGGTGAGGCGGCTGCGCGCTTCCGTCAGTGCCGAGCGGCGCGCGGCATGGCGATTGATCTCGCGCTCGGTCGCGGCATGGCGCTCGCGCGCGGCATCGGCCTCGCGCTGGGCGGCGCGCCAGGCTTCGCGCGCGGCGGACTCGGCTGACGAAGCAGCCTTCTGTTCGGCTTCCGCGGTTTCCAGCGCCTGCCGCTTGGCGGCGGCATCGAGGCGCGCCTGCTCCAGTTCGTTCTCGATATCGACGAGGCGGGCGCGCTCGGCGAGGCGCCGTGCCGCACCGGTCGGGGCGTGGGCCGCCGCAACAAATCCGTCCCAGCGCCAGACGTCGCCTTCCAGCGACACCAGCCGCTGGCCGGTCTTGAGCTGCGACACGAGTGCCGCGCCGCGATCCTTTGCCACCACGCCGATCTGCGCCAGACGGCGCGCCAGCTCGGAAGGGGCCTGAACATGATCGGCCAGCGACTCGACGCCTGCGGGCAAGGCCGGGTCGCCCTCGGTGACGCCGGCGTTGGTCCAGCGCATCGGCGCGGAGGGATCGACGGGCGCGTCGAGGTCGTCGCCAAGCGCGGCGCCGATCGCCTTCTCATACCCCTTGGCGACCGTGATGCCGTCGATGATCGGCGGCCACAAATTCTTGGTCTCGCCGTTGACGATCTTGGAAATCGTGCGGGCCTCGGTTTCCAGGCGCTGCACGCGCTTGTCGGCCTCGGTCAGCGGCGCGCGGGAAGCTTCCAGTGTCTGGCGCGCGGCAGCGTGCGCCGCTTCGCTGGTCTGCGACGCGGCTTCGGCCTGCGGCCAGATTGTGCTGCGCCGACGTCATCGCGATCGAGAGCGCCGCGATGTCGCCGAGGCCGCCGGTCTCCTGCGCGAGCTTTTGCTCGTCGCGCTCGACGCTGGCGATCTCCTGATCGAGCCGGGCCAGCCGCTCGTGATGGGTGCGCACGGCCGCCTCGAGCTGGTTGCGCTTGGCGGTGAGGTCGGCGAGCACGGTGGTGAGTTCGGAGAACAGCCGCTCGGAACCGGCCAGCGTGGCTTCGGCTTCCGACACCCGCTCGTCGACGCCGGAGCGCTTTTCGACGCGCGACTTGATCTCTTCCTTCAGCTCGGCGTCTTCGGTGTCGAGCCGCTGCAGCGCCACTTCGGCGTCGGAGCTCTGTTGTTGCTCGCGGGCGATGTCGGCGGAAAACTGCGTCAGCCGGCGATCGAGCTCGGCGACGCGTTCCTTGGCGCGCTCTTCCTCGCGGTCGAGCAGTTCGCGCGCATTGGTCAGCCGCTGCAGGCCCGCGGCGGCGCGGGCTTCGGCCTCGCGCAGCGCCGGCAGCTCGGAGGCGCGGATCGCCTGGATGCGGGCGGCCTCGGCCTGCTCGCGGGTGCGTTCGGCCATCTCGCGGACATTGAGATCGTGGGTGCGGGCGGCCTCGCCGACGTCGGCATTGGCTTCCACCCAGCGCAGGTGGAACAACATGGCCTCGGCCTTGCGGACCTTGGCGGCGACCTCGCGGTAGCGGATCGCCTGCCGCGCCTGCTTCTTCAGCCCGTCGATCTGCCCGGCCAACTGGCCGATCACGTCCTCGACGCGGGTCAGGTTGGTTTCGGCCGCCTTGAGCCGCAGTTCCGCTTCGTGGCGGCGGGCATGGAGACCGGCAACGCCGGCGGCGTCTTCCAGCACGCGGCGGCGCTGTTCGGGTTTTGCCTGAATGATCTCGCCGATCTTGCCCTGGTGAACCAGCGCCGGCGAACGCGCGCCGGTCGCGGCATCCGCAAACAGGATCTGCACATCCCTTGCACGAACGTCGCGGCCGTTGATGCGGTAGACCGAGCCGGCCTCGCGCTCGATCCGGCGCGAGATTTCCAGCATCTGGCTGTCGTTCATCGACGCCGGCGCCGAGCGATCGGTGTTGTCGATCGTCATCACCACTTCGGCGTGGTTGCGCGACGGACGGTTGCCGGAACCGGCAAAGATCACCGCGTCCATGTCGGAGGCGCGCAGCGATTTGTGCGAGGTCTCGCCCATCGCCCAGCGCAGCGCTTCCACCAGATTCGACTTGCCGCAGCCGTTCGGCCCGACCACGCCGGTGAGGCCGGGTTCGATCATGAAGTCGGTGGGTTCGACGAACGACTTGAACCCGTGGAGGCGGAGGCGCGTAAGTTTCATCGACACAATTCTCTGTTGGCAAGATTCACTGTTGGCAGGGCGCGAATCTCCCTGCCGTGACAATACCATAGAAGGCAATGTCGGTGTGTGGGTGAGTCGCTTTATGCGCCTCTCTGGGCCGCGACAATGGCGGGGCCGGGGCGGAAGGGCAACCGCCGCCGCCTGCTTTTCCCAAAGCTTTTGTGCAGGTATTTGCTGGACTTACAGCGCTGCCGATGAATCGAACGCATCAGGCGCCTGAGAATCAGCTTTTCAACAAGGATTTTAGGCGCTTGTCGAACTCCTCGAACCGGGTATCGCCCTTGATCAGCTCGCCATTGATGAAGAAGCTCGGCGTCGAATTCACTTTCAGCACGTCGGCGGCGTACTTTTGATCGGCGGCGATCTTGTCGAGCAGCGCCTGGTCCTTGAGGCAATCCTCGACCTGCTGCTGGCTCAATCCGGCCTGCTTGCCGATCCGCGTCAGCGTCTCTGTGGTGTTCTTCAGCGCCCAGTCGTTCTGCTGCCGGAACAGCATGTCGATCACGGCGAAGTACTTTCCGGAATCGTCCTTGGCGATGCAGCGCGCCAGCATCGAGCCGGCGGCGGCCTTGATATCGAGCGGGAATTCGCGGAACACGTAACGCACCTTGTTGGTGTCGATATATTCCGACTTGATCTTCGGAAACACCTTTTCGTTGAAGTCCGCGCAATGCGGGCAGGTCATCGAGGCATATTCGGTGATGGTCACCGTGGCGTTGGCAGGTCCGAGCGCCATGTCGGGCAGCGATACCGGCTTGGCGACGTCGGCGGCGGATGCGCCTTGCGCGGCCGCGTCCGCGATCAGGCGCAGCGGCGAGAAACCGGCGAGCAGGCTGAAGCCCGTCAGCGACAGGGCGGCGGTGAAGGCGCGGCGCGTGATGATCAAGGTGAACTCCCGGATTGGCGCGTACACGCCTGAACGAACTCGGAAAATGAAGCCTTCGCTAGCTTGAAACGATAATTGTGGCAATGGCGGGTTGCCACCCGCTAGGCCGCCAAGCGGACTCAATTTCGCTTGATCGCCGCACCCAGCCGCGCCAGCGCGGCGCGCAATTCCTCGTCCTCGACCCCGGACAGGGTCTTGGCGACCGTTTCGACCGCCCCGGCATCGGGGGCGCGCTGCGGCGACGGCCGGTCTCGGCGCGACAGCGGCGCCTGGCGCAGCGCCAGCCGTCCGACCGCGCTCCAGCCGAAGAAGCGGTTGACCCGCTCCAGGATGACGTCGGATTTGTGCTGGATTTCCAGCGCCGCCGGACCCTCCACCCGCAGTATCAGCGTAGCCGGTTCCTGCGGCTGCCCCTCGACCGGCCGCGGCCACTGCATCCGCAACGGCTCGGAATGCCGGGCGACCTCCGCGCCCGCGATCTCCGCCCAGCGCGTCACCAGTTCGCGCGCCGCAAACCCCTGCTTGGCATAGGCGTCGGAAAACACGTCGCTGAGCAGGACGGAGAGCGGCTTGGCGCTGATCGGGCCGGGCTTGTTCATGGTGGGACGCTTTGGATACATAGCCGCATGAGTCTATCAGGCGCTGTAGCTCGACGAAAGAAAGGATCGCCCGCAACGGACGTCCGTCCCGCGCTTGCTGCTCGCCTGGTACGACCGCCATCGCCGCCGGCTGCCGTGGCGGCCGCCCGCCGGCGAGCGCGCCGATCCGTACCGGGTCTGGCTGTCGGAAATCATGCTGCAGCAGACCGGCGTCAAAACCGTCGGTCCCTATTTCGAAAAATTTCTGGCGCGCTGGCCGGATGTCGCTTCGCTCGGCCGCGCCTCGCTCGACGATGTGCTGCGGATGTGGGCCGGGCTTGGCTATTATTCGCGCGCCCGCAACCTGCATGCCTGCGCGGTGGCGGTGCTGCGCGATCATGGCGGGGTGTTTCCGGACACCGAAGAGGGGTTGCGTTCGCTGCCGGGGATCGGGCCCTACACGGCGTCCGCGATCGCGGCGATCGCGTTCGACATCAGCACCATGCCGGTGGACGGCAATATCGAGCGGGTGGTGTCGCGGCTGTACGCGGTCGAGGATCCGCTGCCGCAGGCAAAACCGCTGATCCAGCAACTGGCTGCGACGCTGCTCGGGGAGGCGAGAGCCGGCGACAGCGCGCAGGCGCTGATGGATCTGGGCTCCTCGATCTGCACGCCGAAAAAACCGGCCTGTGCGCTGTGTCCGCTGAATGAAGGTTGTGCTGCGCGGATGCGCGGCGACCAGGAAACGTTTCCGCGCAAGGCGCCGAAGAAGACCGGGACGCTGCGACGGGGCGCGGCCTTCATCGTCACCCGCGGCGAAGATCTGTTGGTCCGCTACGCGGGCGGAAAAAGGTCTGCTCGGCGGCATGACCGAAGTGCCCGGTTCGGACTGGCTCGCCGCGCAGGACGACAC
Organism: uncultured Alphaproteobacteria bacterium; assembly: GCA_963731915.1. GTDB lineage: Bacteria > Pseudomonadota > Alphaproteobacteria > Rhizobiales > Xanthobacteraceae > Bradyrhizobium. The sequence goes on along the minus strand of CAVSXQ010000023.1, from coordinate 112,372 downwards.
GGTCGCGCTGAAACAGGCCCCAGTGCTGAATGGCGTCACGCGCTGGCATCGCAAGACCGGGGTGGTCACGCATGTGTTCACGCATTTTCCGCTGGAACTGGTGATCTACACCGCAAAGGTGCCGGCTCGCACACGGGCGCCCGAGGGCATGCGATGGGTTCCTGTCGCAACACTGGCGGGCGAGGCGCTGCCCAACGTGATGCGCAAGGCCATCGCGCACGGTCTCGGCGATTAGCTGCTGACATCATGCTGTCAGCAGGCCTGCGGTAACAGGTGGTCAAACGGAGGTTCCCATGACGACGTCAGCGTTCGACCGTATGACCATGCCGCCCTGCGCAACGCTGCTTGGCTGGCACCTGCTCGACGCGCGCCCCGAGGAAGGCTGGATCCGGATCGGCTTCGAGGGCAAGCGCGAGTTCTGCAATCCGGCCGGATTTGTGCAGGGCGGCATCCTCTCGGCCATGCTCGACGACACCATGGGGCCGGCGGTGTTCGCCATGACCGATGGAAAACTCTTCACCTCGACCATCAGCATGACCGTGAATTTCCTGTCCCCGGCCAAACCCGGGCCGATGACCGGAGAAGCGCGGGTGACTCAGCTCGGCAAGACGATAGCGTTTGTCGAGGGCAAGCTGATGGCCGAGGACGGCACCGTGCTTGCGACCGGCTTCGACCAGCATACGGCTTGTCGAAAGCGCGAAGGCGCTGAGGTAGCCTTATCCCGTCATTGCGAGGAGCGATAGCTGACGCAGCAATCGCAGCTTTCTTGTCGCGGCGAAGGAAGCTGGATTGCTTCGCTTCGCCTCGCAATGACGGTAGGCTAGCTAAGCACTCGCCTTCTTCGGGCAATTGCACGATCGGCGGTTTGGCGTTCAACCCTTCGACCTGGAATCCCGCGACGCGCTTGTAGTTGGCGGCGATGTCTTCCAGTTCCTTCAGCGACAGCACGTCGGTGACGACCTTGTAGCCGTCGGGCGCACGCTCCTCGACCATCTGCATCACCTGCTCCGGCCCGTTGCGGCGGTTCAGCATCACGAGATCGGTGGTGGCGGGCCGGCGTTCGGCCTCATAGGCTGATAGCGCGGCGCTGGTTGCACCCTTCGCCAGAATTTCGCGGGTGATGACGCGCGCGTCCAAAATCGCCTGCGAGGCGCCGTTGGAGCCGATCGGATACATCGGATGCGCGGCGTCGCCCATCAGCGTGACGCGGCCAAAGGTCCATTGCGCGACGGGATCGCGATCGACCAGCGGATATTCGTAGGCATGCGGGCAGTTCTCGATCAGGCCGGGCACGTCGAGCCAGTCGAATTTCCAGTCCTTGAACCAGGGCAAAAACTCGTCGAGCTTTGCGGTGCGGTTATAGTCCTCGCGGCGCCATTGATAGGTCGGCGGCATATGACGCTCGGCGACCCAGTTGATCTGGTGCTTGCCGTCAGCGTCCGGTGCCTTCGAAATCGGATAGCAGACGAATTTCAGGATCTCGTGCCCGGCCATGATCATGGTGCGGCCGGTGAGGAAAGCATCGCTGGTGGTGATGCCGCGCCACAGGATGCGTCCGTTCCAGATCGGCGGGCCTTCCTGCGGATACAGCTTTTCGCGGACCGCGGAATGAATGCCGTCGGCGGCGATCAGGAGATCGCCTTCATAAGTGCCTGCCGGCTTGCCGGTCGCCTTGTCGATGAATTCGGCGCGGACGCCGTTTGCTGTCTCGGTCCAGCCGGTGAGATGATGGCTGGTCAAAATGTTCTCGCGGCCGAGCCGCTCGATGGCGGTGTCGAGCAGGATCTGCTGCAGCGTGCCGCGATGAATGGAGAATTGCGGCCACTTGTAGCCGGCCTCGATACCGCGCGGCTCGCTCCAGATCGGCTTGCCGTATTTGGAGAAATAGGCGAGTTCGCGCGTGCGTACGGCTGACGCGTCGAGGGCATCGTGCAGGCCGAGTTCGATCAGCTCGCGCACCGCATGCGGCAGCACGTTGATGCCGACGCCGAGCGGTTTCAGTTCCGGCACGCTCTCGAACACGCGCACGGGAACGCCAATCTGGTGCAGGCTGAGCGCCAGCGTCAGCCCGCCGATGCCTCCGCCGGCGACAAGTATGGTCATGATACGCCCTCGCTATTTGACATCGTCATGACATGGGAAGAGCATTTTGGGCAACCGCGAAAGGCGGTGTTCCGGGCTCGACGGGGCCGGGATGCGCCGCTAACGTCCCGCGGGCTTTTCGGGAGAGGAACGTCATGCTGAAACTCTATTACGCCACCGGCACCTGCGCGCTCGCTTCACATATCGCATTGGAGGAGGCCGGCGCGACCTACACGACCAACCGGCTCGATTTCAAAGCCAACCAGCAGCAAAGCCCGGATTATCTCAAGATCAACGCCAAGGGCCGGGTGCCCGCGCTGGTGACGGACAAGGGTGTGATCACCGAGACGCCGGCGATCCTCGCCTTCATCGCGCAGAGTTTTCCGCAGGCAAAGCTGGCGCCGTTCGACGACCCCTTCGCGTTCGCACAGGTGCAGTCGATCAACTCCTATCTGTGTTCGACGGTGCATGTCGCCCACGCCCACAAGGGACGCGGTTATCGCTGGGCCACGGAAGAGACTTCGTTCGCCGACATGAAGCGCAAGATACCGGAGACGATGGCGGCCTGCTTCGCGCTGATCGAGCGCGGCCTGCTGAAAGGCCCCTGGGTGATGGGCGAGCAGTACACGATCTGCGATCCCTATCTCTACACGGTCAGCGGCTGGCTGGAAGGCGACGGCGTCGATCTCAGCAAGACTGCCCGAGCGTCGTCGCCCACCGCAAGCGGATGGAAGCCCGTCCGGCCGTGCAGAAGGTGGTATCGGAAGAAAAGGCGCTGGCGGCCTAGTGAGTAGGCAGGGAAGCCGACGGCGACAAGCTGCAAGCCACATCCACCGACCTCATCCTGAGGAGCGCAGCATCGCGCGCGTCTCGAAGGATGGCCGCGGGGACAGCCGGGCCCCGCATGGTTCGAGACGCCCGCTTCGCGGGCTCCTCACCATGAGGGTTTAGCGCTGCGACAAATCAACCCGTCGGGCAAATCAGTTCTGTTTTTCAGAAATCATGTCAAGCCCCGAAATCAAAAATATTCCGCTTTCCATTTCCGAAAATCAGAATTACAACCGTCGCCGTCTCATCCCCGAGGAGGGGCGTTGGCCATCGTCACCAAGCGTTGGGATGGGATGCGGTGGACGCTTCTGTTCAGCAGACGGCTGGACGAAGAGCGTACGGCCAAGTCGTGTGGTCCTGACGCCGCGATGCTGGCGTCAAGTCGGCAGCAAGTTTGCTGCCGGTGACGGTGACAACAAGCCCGCTCCGCCGGGGAGAGCACGAAGTAAGCCGTAAAGCCATTGCGCAGGGGATGTCGGAGTGTTCTCCGCTCACCTGTATGCTCGTGTGCGCCTTTCTTTGCGCTATTGGCACACGAGACCGCGGGTGCAGCGCGCACCCGGCATTCCCTGCGCCCTCTGTTTTGTAGAGGGGCAACGAAATTGGAAAAGCTCGGGCAAATCATGTCGCGAGATCGCGGCGTCATATTCAGTCGTCGTCGCCCGGCTTGACCGGGCGACCCAGTATCCCAGAGGCATCAGTGATTGAACCGAGAAGCCGCGGCGTACTGGATACCCCGCCTTCGCGGGGTATGACGACCGTTGTTGTGGCGTCTGCCTTCGCAGGGACGACGAGCTAGACGCTCATCCGCCGCTCCATCTCGCGGCCGATGCCGAGCATGATGTTGCGCAGCCAGATCGAGCCGGGATCCATCTGGGCACGGGTCGGATAGAACATGAACTGCTCGTCGAACCCGGGATCGAACGGCGGCGTGATCGTCGCCAGCGACAATTGCTTCGACAGCGCGCCGATCAGGCGGCGCGGCACGAAGGCGACCAGATCAGTGCGCGCGGTGACGTGCAGCGCCTCGATATAGCCGGGCACCACCAGCGCGATCCGCCGCTCGATCCCTTTGCCGCGCAGCCAGATGTCGATCAGATCCTCGCTCTGGCCGCGGATGACCACGGCGACGTGGCGTGCGCCGAGGAACGCCTCGCGCTTCTTCAACTTGGTGCCCACGGGGTGACCGCGCCGCACCGCCAGCGCATCGCTGTCGGTGTAGAGTTTTTGGCGATGAAACCCCTTGAAGGCGTCGCCGATCGAGATGACGAGGTCGATGGTGCGGGCGAACTCGGGCGTGAAGATCGCCGGCCCCCGCCACGGCACCACGTCGATGGTGACGTTTGGCGCCACTTTCGTGATCTTCTCCATCAGCGGCGGCATCAGAAGCTCGACCGCGAGGTCCGGCATCATCAGCCGAAAGTGCCGCTCGCTTCGCGCGGCATCGAAATCGTCCGGGATGAACAGCCCGCGCACCTGGTCGAGCGCCTGCGCCAACGGCGCGCGCAGCGCCTCGGCCCGCGGCGTCAGTTCCATGCGTGCGCCATTGCGCACCAGCAGGGGATCGCGCAGTCAGGTCGCGCAGCCGCTGCAAGGCATGGCTTGCCGCCGGCTGCGACAGCCCGATCCGCAGCGCCGCGCGGCTGACGCTGGTCTCCTTGAGCAGGGCGTCGAGCGCGACCAGCAGATTGAGGTCAAGCGAATTCAAATTCATGGAGCGAATATATATCATACCAGCTATCGATTGGAAGAATGCCAGACGGCGCGCCATGATTGGCAACAGCCAATCAATGGAGAAGCCCGGTGAGCACCGAAGCCAACAAGAAACTGGTACAGCAAATCTATACCGACTCCGCCAATCGCAGCGGCACGACATTTTCCGACAATCTTGCCGACGACGCCGTCTGGATCGTCACCGGGCAATATTCATGGTCGCATGAATTTCGGGGAAAGGACGCGATCCAGAACGGCCTGATGGGCCATTTCCGTTCCTTCTTCGCGGTGCGGCCGCGCACGCTGGCGTTCAATTTCATTGCGGAAGGCGACTATGTCGTGGTCGAGGCGAGAGGCGACAACGTCACCAAGGCGGGGCTGCGCTATGACAATCAATATTGCATGGTGTGGCGCATCGAGAACGGCAAGATCAAGATGATCAAGGAGTATTGCGACTCCGCGCTGGTCGAGCGCGTGCTCGGGCCGTTTCCGCAGGAACGCAAGCTGGCGAGCTGACCAATTGAGCACCGAAATCCTGATCGAGAAGCTGGTCGAAATCCACGGCGAGGAAGGCGTTTGTCCGACAGCCCATTCCTGGCGGGAGATATTCAAGCTCGGCCAGAGCGGCCCGATTCACATCATCAATCTTCTGAAATTCAGGCAACAAGTCGATACGCCGGAAGGATCGATTTCCGGCGCGGCGGCGTACGGAAAATACACCGCGGGCGTGGGCACTGCGTTTGTCCGCGTTGGCGGCCAACGCATTTATTTTGGCCGTGTTGGTCATATATTCGCCTTGGGTGACGCAGGCGACTGGGACGCGGCAATCGTAACCCGCTATCCATCCGCCGACGCTCTTGCGCAGATGTGGCTCAGCCCGGAATTCGTCGATGCCCACAAGAACCGGACGGATGGGGTTGAGCGGTCGCAAGTGCTGGTGTTCGGCGAACACTAGCTGACGTCGCCGAGGCTTGAACGTTCAAACAGGGAGATCGTCATGAGCAAGGAAATCTTCAGCCCGGCGGCGCTGCCGCCGCCGGTCGGCTATTCGCATGTCGCGAAGGTCACGGGCACGCTGGTCTATGTGGCGGGCCAGGTGTCGAGCGACGCGTCCGGCAAGCTGGTCGGCGAGGGCAATCTGGAGGCGCAGGCCGAGCAGGTGTTCAAGAACCTCAAGATCGCGATCGAGGCGGCGGGCGGCACCATGGCGGATATCGTGAAAATGAACATCTATCTCGTCGCCGAAGTCGATCAGGCCGAGATCCCGAAATTCCGCACCGTCCGCGACCGCTACATCAACACGGCAAAGCCGCCGGCGAGCACGCTCGCGGTGATCACGCGGCTGGCCCGGCCGGGCTGGCTGATTGAGATCGAGGCGATCGCGGCGATTGACTGAAACAAAAACGGCGCCCGAAGGGGCGCCGTTTTGCCTTGAAGAGTGCCGGTCAGGCCGCCTTGGTCTTGAGGTGGCGGAACATGTTGCCGCGCGCCTCGTCGTCCATCTCCGCCTTGAACTTGAAGCTGTCCTTCAGGGCGATCGCCTTGGCCGCGGCGGGACGCGCCGAGATCTCGTCCATCAGGCGCTTGACGTTGGGATATTTCGCGGCGGCCTCCTCGCCCATCACGAACGCCGCCATCCGCGCCCAGCCCCAGAGCGCCATGTCGACGATGGTGTAGGTGTCGCCGACCATATACTTGCGGCCGGCGAGGTGATCGTTGAGGACGCCATAATGGCGCTGCGCCTCGAACTGATAGCGGTTGTGGGCGTAGTCGTGGTTCTGCTCCTTCGGCGCAAAGTGCTTGAAGTGCACCGCCTGGCCCGAATACGGCCCGACGCCGGTCGCGACGAACATCAGCCAGGACAGCATCTGCGCGCGGTTCTGCGGCGTGTTGGCGGGCAGGAATTTGCCGGTTTTCTCGGCGAGGTAGAGCAGGATCGCGTTGCTGTCGAACACCAGCACGCCGCCGTCGTCGATCGCCGGCACCTTGGCGTTCGGGTTGACCTTCAAGAATTCCGGCTTGAACTGGTCGCCCTTGCGGGTGTCGACCGCCACCGCCTCGAAGGGCAGGTCGGACTTCCGCGAGGAAGAGCGCGACCTTGGTCGGGTTGGGCGATCCGTTGAAGTAGAATTTGAGCACTGGAAGTCTCCCCTGCTTTTGTTGGCCCGGAAGTCGGGCAGCAGCCTTGATGCTGCCGGCAGGGTTTCCATGCGCAAATTTGGCCGGAGAGGCAAGCGACGAGTTTGTGAGGGGGCGGGCTTGCGGCCTTACGCGAACGCCAGGCCGGCAATGCCGGCGACCACCAGGCCTGCGCCGGCGGCGATCATCAGCGCCGCGAAGCGCATTTCCGACCGCAGCGCCATCCGCTGGCCCGCGCGCTCCGTGCCCCGCGCATAGCCGTGGACGATGAGCTGTTCGCTAAAAGTGCTGTTGGCGTCCAGCATGTCGGTAAAGCCGGCGCAGACGATCAGGATGCCGAGGATGATCAGCCCGGCAGGCCCCATCAGGCTGAGCAGCAACATATGGAAACGCGCCGAGAAAGAAGATCGGCAGCAGCGGCAGGACAATGAACGACTCGGATGTTCGCGAGCGCATGGCGGTGGTCTCATATGGGTTTAATGAACGTGCTCCGTATGCCCGGAGATAAAGGCGAAAAGGCGCATGACCACCTGCGCGGACGGCACGGCTGCCATGCCAACTCATCGTCATGGCCGCGCGAGGCGATATGCACGGCGCATTTTGCACCATTCCGGCGGCGCCGGTCTGCACGCTTTGGTGATTAGATACGGCAGTCGGCTGCGCCCGCCGGCCAGGCCGACTGTGAGCACGGGCGGAAGGTTATCCCACAGCCATCCCGGAGCGGATTTCGGCGCGCAGTTCGTCGATCAGCCGGAGGCCCTTCTTGGTCTCGATGTGCCAGAAGGTCCAGCCGTTGCAGGCGCCGGAGCCCTGGGCGACCGCGCCGATGCGGTGGATCGAGCCGACCTTGTCGCCGAGCATGATGGCGCCGTCGGCGCGCACCAGCGCGCCATGGCGCTTCTTGGCGTCGACCAGCTTTGGCGCCGGGCAGGATCATGCCGCGCTCGATCAGTTCGGAGAACGCCACGCGCGGCGCGTCGCGGGCGGTCATGAACGGCGCCAGCGTCGCTTCCGGCAGCGGTTCGACGGCGGCGATGCGCGCTTCCGCCGCGTCGGCATAGGTCTGGTCGCGCTCAAAGCCGACATAGCGGCGGCCGAGGCGTTTTGCCACGGCACCCGTGGTGCCGGTGCCGTTGAAGGGATCGATCACGAGATCGCCGGGCTTTGACGACGACAGCAGCACCCGCGCCAGCAGGCCCTCGGGCTTCTGGGTCGGATGCACCTTCTTGCCGTCCTTGCCCTTAAGGCGCTCTTCGCCGGTGCAAAGCGGGATCAGCCAGTCGGAACGCGCCTGCACATCCTCATTGGCCGCCTTCAGCGCTTCATAATTGAACGTGTAGCCCTTGGCCTTCTCGTCGCGCGCGGCCCAGATCATGGTCTCATGCGCGTTGGTGAAGCGGCGGCCGCGGAAATTCGGCATCGGATTGGTCTTGCGCCAGACGATGTCGTTGAGGACCCAGAAGCCGAGGTCCTGCATGATGGCGCCGACGCGGAAAATATTGTGATAGGAGCCGATCACCCACAGCGTCGCCGACGGTTTCATCAGGCGGCGGCAGGCCAAGCAGCCAGGCGCGGGTGAAATCGTCATAGGCCGCAAACGACGAGAACTTGTCCCAGTCGTCGTTGACGGCATCGACATGCGACTCATCGGGACGCTTGAGGTCGCCCTTGAGCTGCAGATTGTACGGGGGGTCTGCGAACACCAGATCGACCGAAGCGGCCGGAAGCTTCGACATCTCGGCGACGCAGTCGCCGACAATGATGCGGGTACTCGACACAGACTCAAATTTAGTGCGGGGCGCCCTTGCAGACGCCCCGCGACGCGACACAACCATGACTCAATTACTCTGACTCAGGCGACGCTGTCGGCGACGCGGGACTAAACAACCGACTGCCGACACATTGACCCGGCAAAGTAAAAATCGACTTAACCACGACGGCGCCGGGCGAGATCGGCGCGCCATGCCCGCTCAGGTGCACTAGGCAATATTTGCCGGGCGGGTTATTGATTAACGGAATGGAAATTTTACGTCTGTGCGGCGTTAGGTTCGACACATGCGAGCCGCCACGGGCAGGAAATGAGGGGAAACCGCCATGCGTTACGATGACTTTCGCCGCAGCGACGAGATCGAAGACCGTCGCGACGAAGGTGGCGGCGGCATGGGGGGCGGCGGCGGGTTTGGCATCCCGATGGGCGGCGGTGGCGGGCTCGGTATCGGCACCATCATCGTGCTCGGCCTGCTCGGCTATGCCTTCGGCATCGACCCGCGCATTCTGATCGGCGGCGCCGAGATCCTCACCGGCGGCAGCCAGTCGTCGAGCGTTCAGACCGACCGTCCTTCCGGCCAGCGCAAGGCCGGCGCGCCGACCGACGAGGTGGGCAGCATGATCGCCGGCGTGCTCGGCGAGATCGACGACCGCTGGAAGGAAATTTTCCAGGCCAGCGGCCAGACCTATGTCGGGCCGCGCATCGTGCTGTTTCGCAACGCCACCAATGGCGGACGCTGCGGCATGGCGCAGTCGGCGATGGGGCCGTTCTATTGTCCGCCGGACAAGACGATCTATCTCGACACCGCGTTCTTCCGCGAGGTCGAGACGCGCTTCCGCGGCTGCTCGGGCAGCGCCTGCAAGTTCACCGCGGCCTATATCATCGCGCATGAGGCCGGCCATCACATCCAGAACCTGCTCGGCATCCTGCCGCGCGTGACCCGGCTGCAGCAGCAGGCCGGCAGCAAGGCGGAAGCCAACGCGCTGCAGGTGAAGGTCGAGCTGCAGGCCGATTGCCTGTCCGGGGTCTGGGTCAACCGCGAGGAGAAGAAGCGGCCGGGCTTCCTGGAGGCCGGCGACATCGATGCCGCGCTGAGAACGGCGACCGCGATCGGCGACGACACGCTGCAGCGTCAGGCGACGGGCAGGGTGGTGCCTGACAGCTTCACCCACGGCTCCGCGGCGCAGCGCAAGCAGTGGTTCATGACCGGTTATCAGCAGGGCACGGTGCAGTCCTGCAATACGTTTGGCGCGGGTGCGATATAGCGATCGCCATGTCCTCCATCGACGAAACCAAACAATTCGTGCCGCTCAATATCGCGGTGCTGACGATCTCCGACACCCGCTCGCTTGCGGACGACAAATCGGGAGCGACGCTGGCCGATCGCCTCACGGCGGCCGGCCACAAGCTTGCGGCGCGCGAAATCATCGTCGATGACGTCGATGCCATCCGCATCGTCATCAAGCGATGGATCGCCGATCCCGGCGTCGATGCCATCATCACCACCGGCGGCACCGGCTTTACCGGCCGTGACGTGACGCCGGAGGCGATCGAGCCCCTGTTCGAAAAGCGGATGGACGGTTTTTCGATCGCCTTCCACATGTTGAGCCATGCCAAGATCGGCGCTTCCACGGTGCAGAGCCGCGCCACTGCCGGCGTCGCCGGCGCCACCTTCATCTTCTGCCTGCCGGGATCGCCCGGCGCCTGCCGCGACGGCTGGGACGGCATTTTGGCAGCCCAGCTCGACTACCGCACGCGGCCCTGCAATTTCGTCGAGATCATGCCGCGGCTGGACGAGCATCTGCGCCGGCCGAAGGCAAAGGGCGCGTCGGCGTAGCTCAGCGCCTTCCGATGATCCTTTTCAACAGCGCCCACAGCACATGCATCGCATCGATATAGGCCTGGTCGCGGAGCTGCTTTGCCCTGCGCTTGTAGAACGCCAGCAACTTCAGGCGTGACGCGCCGCTGGATATCGCGACGCCTGGGTTTCACAAGTTCGCGCTCCCAGGTCTCGCCGATCAGGCTTTGCCCAAAGCTGCGATGCGGTTCGCTCGCCACCAGCGAAAAACCGGCGTTCTTGTAGACGCCTCGTGCGGCGACCAGAATGCTTTGCGTCCACAGCGTGATCTTGCGATAACCACAGGCCTTCGCGAACGCGACGCATTCGCCGACTAGTTTTTGGCCGAGCCCCTGTCCGCGCCCGGCCGGTTCGACCAGCAAGAGCCGCAGTTTTGCGACGTCGTCGCTGTGCTTGACCAGGAATACCGAGCCGACCGGCGCGCCATCGAGTTCAGCGATCCAGCAGCGCTCGCGCGAGGCGTCGAAGCGAGGTCAGGAATTTTGCCGTGATTTCGGCGACCAGCGCCTCGAACGAGGAATCGAACCCGTATTCGCTGGCGTAGAACGCGCCGTGGCTCTGCACCACCCAGCCCATGTCGCCGGGGCGGTGGTTGCGAAGAATGGCGCGCGGCGGTGACGCATCGGCGGCGCCAAGCAGCCGTTCGATGGTGGCCATCGCCGCGATCAGCCGATCGCTGTCGCCGTTACGCAGCGCCGCCAGCATGGCGCCGACATCGTCCTGCATGCTGCGTTCGAGCCTGGCAAAGATCTGGCGCCCCTTGGCGGTCAGCGCGAGGCGATACTGTCGCCGGTCCGCAGCCAAAGGCTTTCGCGTGATCAATCCGTCTTCGTCGAACTTCTGGACGATGCGGCTGAGGTAGCCGGGGTCCAGCCCGAGCTCGATGCCGATCTCCTTCGCCGCCAGTTCATCGCGATGCGCGAGCTCGTACAGTACCCGCGCCTCGCTCAGCGAGAACGGGCTTTTCAAAAGCTGCTGGTCGAGCACGCCGAGCTTGCGGGTGTAGAAACGGTTGAACGCGCGGACCGCCGATACCTGGCGGTCAAGAACTTTGCGGTCAAGTACTTGGCGGTCAAGATTCTGGTCGGCCATGGGCGCACCTCAATAATTGCCAGTGTCAAATAATTATTTGACTTTGGCAAGTATCTTGAGGCTGCGTTTTGCTCAGGCCACCATGATCCGGCTGCGCAGCATGGTGCGGGAGGAGCGGCCGAGCTGGCGCAACAGGCGGGCTTCGGATCGGCTGGAATCCGGCCTGTAGCCGCCAAGGCGGTCGTAATGGTCGCGGGCGATCAGCAGCCCCTGTTCGGCTGACGGTCCCGAAATCATGCGGGCGAGGAACTTGAGGCCGTCGCTGAATCTGGTCTCGGCATAGGGCGAGCGGGCGTAGCGAAAGATCCCGGCGCGGGCACGGCCGCTGTTGGAGACGCCATTGATGAACTGGGTGGTCTCCTCGATCCAGCCGGAATCGAGCACCGCGCCGGCATGCAGGAACATCAGCCAGGGCGAGCGGGCCTGGCGGGCGCCGGCGGCAAGCGCCGCTGCGCGCGTTCCTTCCGATGCCAGGAAGCGGCAGCCGGCGACGTCGGCAACGCGCTCGATCACGGAAGAACCGGAACGGTCGACCAGCAGCACCTCGCGGATGATTCCCGCCGCCGCGCCCGGCACCAGCGCGGCAAGCGTCGCCACGGCCGGTTGTTCGAGGCCATCAGTCGGGATGATAACGCTCAGCATCTAATGAGGCTTCGTTGGCTCAAACGGTGAAAAACGCCGCTTGTTATCACCTTGTCATAATCAAATCAGCCTTTCCCCTGCATTTTTTGCGGCAAGGTTTTCGCCCCACAGCTGTGGATTTACGTTCTCGTGTTCTTGATTTGTTCTCAAGGCGTGTTATGTTGGCTTCATGAGCCGAGCATCCTCTCATGCCCTCAAGCACCCGCCGGTCACGGCGCCCTCCGAACCGGCGGGTGCGACTCCTTTTCCCGAACTGGCGGTTGCGATCGAACGTGAGCGCAGGCGCGGCCGTGGTGCGCAGTCGAACGCCAGCGGGCGTTTTGAGGCCGAGGCCCGGGTCGCCTTCGACGATGGCTGGCAGAGCCTCGATGAATTGCCGCCGTTCAAGACCACGGTTTCGGTGGACACCTCGCGCAAGGTGATCGCGCGCAACGACTCGCCCGACATCGGCTTCGACCGCTCGATCAATCCGTACCGGGGCTGCGAGCACGGCTGCGTCTACTGTTTTGCGCGGCCGACCCATGCCTTTCTTGGACTGTCGCCGGGGCTGGATTTCGAAACCAAACTGCTGGTCAAGCCGGACGCGCCGGCGCTGCTCGAGAAGGAATTGGCGGCGCCCGATTACGAACCGCGTATGATCGCGATCGGCACCAACACCGATCCCTACCAGCCGATCGAGCGCGAACACAAAATCATGCGCGGCATTCTGGAAGTGCTGGAGCGCGCCGGCCATCCGGTCGGCATCGTGACCAAGTCGGCGCTGGTGACGCGCGATATCGACATCCTCTCGCGGATGGCGAAACGCAATCTGGTCAAGGTCGCGCTGTCGGTGACGACGCTCGATGCGCAACTGGCGCGCACCATGGAGCCGCGCGCCTCGACGCCGCCGAAGCGGCTTGAGGCGCTGCGGCGGTTGTCGGAAGCCGGCATCCCGTCAACGGTGATGGTGGCGCCCATCATCCCGGCGCTGAACGACAGCGAGATCGAGCGCATTCTCGATGCGGCGGCCCATGCCGGCGCCAGGGAGGCGAGCTATGTGCTGCTGCGGCTGCCGCTGGAAGTGCGCGACCTGTTCCGCGAATGGCTGATGGCGAATTATCCCGACCGCTATCGCCACGTCTTCACTTTGATCCGCGACATGCGCGGCGGCCGCGACTACGACTCGCAATGGGGAACGCGGATGAAGGGCACAGGTCCGATGGCCTGGATGATCGGACGCCGCTTCGAAATCGCCTGCGAAAAGCTCGGCCTCAACAAGCGTCGCACGAAATTGACCACCGATCATTTTGCAAAACCGAAGCGCAGCGGACAGCAATTGAGTTTGTTCTAGGTGTTGAGTTCGAGGGGAGTGTGACATGAGTGATAAACTGCCCGCACCGGTTCCGCGACTGACCGTCATCACGCTCGGCGTCAGCAACATGCGCGCCAGCATCGCGTTTTACGAATCGCTGGGGTTCAAGCGGAAGCTGCGCGAAACGGGCGAAGCCGTCGCCTTCTTCGAGACCGGCGCCACCGTGATCGGGCTTTTTCCGTGGAACCTGCTCGCGCAGGACGTCACGCTTCCCGAAAAGCCGCGGCCGTGGACATTTCGCGGCATGACGCTGGCGTGGAACTGCCGCAGCACCGAAGAAGTCGATCAGGTGCTCGATTTCGCCATCTCGAAAGGCGCCTCGCTGCTGAAGCCCGCGCATAAAACGGATTACGGCGGCTATTCCGGCTATTTCGCCGATCCGGACAATCATCCCTGGGAAGTCGTGGTCGCATCCGGCATCGAGGTCGGGGAAGACCGGCGCGTGCATTTGTCGGATTAGATTTCTGGCAACTGAATAACGGGAATAGCGCCGGAGTTCCCGGTTGCGCATCGCGGCTTCGCCTGAAGCACGATCCCGGACATGATTCGGGACAAATCCAAGAAGAAATCTGAGCAGAAGCAGGCAAAACTGCCGAAAGGCGTGATCGCGGTCGCGCCGCCGAGCTTTCGCCGCGAGCGCGCGCTGATCAAGCGCGGCGTCTGGCCGGTGGCGGGCTGCGACGAAGCCGGCCGCGGCCCGCTCGCCGGTCCCGTGGTGGCCGCAGCCGTGGTGCTCGATCCCAAGCGCATCCCCAAGGGGATCGACGATTCCAAGCGGCTGACCGCCGGAGCGCCGCGAGGAACTGTTCGAGGAAATCTGCGCGACCTCGTCCTTTGCGGTCGCCTTTGCCTCGCCGGCGCGGATCGATCGCGACAATATCTTGCGGGCCTCGCTTTGGGCGTTGGCGCGCGCGGTGGCTGCGCTGCCCGAGCCGCCTAAGCATGTTTTCGTCGATGGCCGCGACCGGCTCGCCACGCCTTGCGACTGCGATGCCGTCATCGGCGGCGACGGGATCGTGATGTCGATCGCGGCGGCATCGATCATCGCAAAAGTGACGCGCGACCGGCTGATGTGCGCGCTGGCGCTGGATTGTCCGGGCTACGGCTTTGAGACCCACAAGGGCTACGCCGTTCCGGAACATCTGGAGGCGCTGGACCGGCTGGGGCCGTCGGCGCATCACCGCAGGTTTTTTGCCCCGGTGGTCGCGGCGCGGGCAAAGCACTTTCCGGACGAGGCCGAACGCGACCTCTTTACGGTCGATACGTCAGCCGCTTCAGAGATTTCCATCGCCGTCTGACGGCAGTTGCCTCAGTCGCTGGCGCGCTTTATCAAACGTTTGGGATCAAATGCGGCCGGTTAGCCGGGTCGGGCTGGGGATTTTCGGGCGTTTCATGCGTTTCACCTCGCTGATTGTCGAACTGATCCGCGCCCGGCCGCGGCTGGTGGTCTGGCTCGTGCTGCTGCTGCAGGCGGCGATGTGGCTGATCCTGCCGCTGGTGCTGTATCGCAGCCCGCCCGGCGACGTCGCCACCGTGCTCGCCTTCGGCCGGGAATTCCAGGTCGGCACCGATCTCGGTCCGCCGCTGGCGTTCTGGCTCGCCGACATCGCCTTCCGCGCCGTCGGCAATCATATGTTCGGCGTCTATCTGCTGGCGCAGGTTTGCAACGTCACCGCGCTCTGGACGCTGTATCTGCTGGCGCGCGCCATCGTCGGCGGGCAGCAGGCGGTGCTCGCGGTGCTGCTCACCATGACCGTCACCGCCTTCGGGTCGTCCGGCGTCGAATTCGGTCCGCTGGTGCTGGCGCGTCCGATCTGGGCGCTGTTGCTGCTGCATTCCTGGCAGACTCATCGGCCAGAACCGCCGCAACGCCTGGTTCGCCTGGTCGATCGAGGCCGGCCTGTTGCTGCTGACGACGTCGGCGGCGCCCGCGCTGCTGCTCCTGATCGCGGGATTTGCGCTCGCCACCGCGCGCGGCCGGCGCACGCTGATGTCGTTCGATCCGCTCTACGCGCTGCTCGTGATCGCCGTGCTGGCGCTGCCTTATCTGGTCTGGCTGATCCGCGCCGATGCGCTGGTCTGGCCGCCATGGCCGGCGATCGACGATCTCGGCGCACGCGCGCTGCATTGGGGCGGATTGCTCGGCGGCCTCGTGCTGGCGATGTCCGGCAATCGTGCTGCTGGTGATCCTCAACTCGCGCTGGTTCAGCCGCGGCACCGAGGAATCGCCGATCATCTACCGGCCGCCGGTCGATCCGCTGGCGCGCCAGTTCGTCTATTGCTTTGCGATCGCGCCCGCGCTCGGCGGCAGCCTGATCGCGGGCATCTTCAATTTCGATCGCGTCACCGGCGGGGCGGGCATCGCGCTGTTGATGTGGGGGCTCGCCGCGATCGTCGCGACCGGCGATCTGGTCTATCTGCGCCGGCAGCGGCTGTTGCGCGCGGTATGGGCGCTGGCGCTGCTCGTGCCGGCCTTTGCCGCTGATCGGCACGACGCTGTTCCTGCCATGGACCGGTGCGGCCGAAGTGTGCGACGTCGCTGCCGGCGACCACGATCGCGCGCTTCTTCGGCGACAATTTTGAGCGGCGCACCGGTCAGCGGCTTCGCTCGGTGGCCGGCGATCCCGCGCATTGCGACCCTGATCTCGCTGGACAAGGGCCGCCCGCATCTCCTGCTCGACGCGACGCCGGAACGGACGCCGTGGCTCAATGCCGCAAAATTCGCCGAGACCGGCGGCGTCGTGGTGTGGCGCGCGTCCGACACCGCAGGCACGCCGCCGGCCGACATCGCGAAACGTTTTCCCGGCCTCGTGCCGGAAGTGCCGCGCGCGTTCGAATGGTACGTCAACGGCCGCCAGCCGCTGCTGCGGATCGGCTGGGCCATCGTGCGGCCGAAGACGCCGTAGATCCTCCGTCATGGTGGGAGGCGCAAGCGCCGTCCGAACCATCTGCGTGCAGCACGGTGCGGTCACGCCTTCGAGCGCACGCTACGCTGCTCCTCAGGATGAGGAGCTCGATTGCTCCAGCGCCTTCGCGATTGCGCGCAGATCCTGCCACGACATCCGCTTGTAGGACGGCGAGCGCAGCAGATAGGCCGGATGGAACGTCGCCATCGCGCGGATGACGCGCGTGCCGGTGTCGTAGTCGAACCATTTGCCGCGCGTGCGCATGATGCCTTCGCGCGTTTGCAGCAGCGTCTGCGTCGAGGGATTGCCGAGCGTCACCAGCACGTCGGGATTCACCAGCTCGATCTGGCGCTGGATGAAGGGCAGGCAGATCTGCGTTTCCTGCGGCGTCGGCGTGCGGTTGCCGGGCGGCCGCCACGGGATGACGTTGGCGATATAGGCCTTGCTGCGGTCGAGCCCGATCGCCGCGATCATGCGGTCCAGCAAGTTTGCCGGAGCGCCCGACGAACGGCAGGCCCTCGATGTCCTCGTCGCGCCCGGGCGCTTCGCCGACGAACATGATGCGCGCCTGCGGATTGCCGTCGGAAAACACCAGCCGCGTCGCGGTATTCTTCAGCGCGCAGCCGTCGAAATTTTCCAGCAGCGCGCGCAACGCCTCGAGCGTCGGCGCGGTCCGCGCCGCCTCCCGCGCCGAGCTGATCGCGGCCTCCGGCGCGATCGTGGCGTCGGCGCGCGGGGCCGGAACCGCCGGCGGTGCCTGAACCAAGGTCCTCGGCGGCGTCTTCGCGGGCGACGGCTTCGCGCGGCGGCGGGGCCGCGTCCGGGTCGGCCAGCCGGTTGACCGGCTCGTCGTCAAGCGCGCAGTCGACCCCGGCCTCCAGATAAAAGGCCAGCAATTGCTGAACGGTAGGGGCTACTTCGGGCGCGGGCGGCATTTTATGCCAATCTAGGACGTCCGGATCGGCGCCGGCACGAAACGCCCCAGAGGCGCATTTCCATAGTTGTCCTTGCCGAAAAAATCGGAAACAAGAACCTTTAGAAGCGTTCTCAACCCGGGCCGGGACCAGATCATGAGCAGCGAAGAATTACCCCCGCGCGAATCCATGGAATTCGACGTCGTGATCGTCGGCGCCGGGCCGTCCGGCCTTGCCGCCGCCATCCGGCTGAAGCAGATCAACGCCGATCTCAACGTGGTCGTGGTCGAAAAGGGCTCGGAAGTCGGCGCGCATATTTTGTCCGGCGCGGTGATCGACCCGGTTTCGCTCGACAAGCTCATTCCGGACTGGCGCGAGGATGCCGACTGCCCGCTGAAGACGCAGATGAAGGACGACCGCTTCTACTGGATGACGGCGGGCGGTGCGATCCGGCTGCCGAACTTCATGATGCCGCCGCTGATGAGCAATCATCACTGCTACATCGGCTCGCTCGGCAATGTCTGCCGCTGGCTGGCGCCGAAGGCGGAAGCGCTCGGCGTCGAAATCTATCCGGGTTTTGCCGCGACCGAAGTGCTGTACGACGACAGCGGCGCGGTGAAGGGGATTGCGACCGGCGACATGGGCATCGCCAAGGACGGCTCGCACAAGGATTCCTTCACCCGCGGCATGGAGCTGCTCGGCAAATACACCCTGTTCGCCGAAGGCGCGCGCGGCAGTCTCTCCAAGCAGTTGATCGCAAAGTTCTCGCTCGATGCGAAGAGCGAGCCGCCGAAATTCGGCATCGGCCTGAAGGAAGTGTGGGAGATCGATCCCGCCAAGCACCAGAAGGGCCTGATCCAGCATTCGTTCGGCTGGCCGCTGAACAATTCCACCGGCGGCGGCTCGTTCCTCTATCACTATGACGACAACAAGGTCGCGGTCGGCTTCGTCCTGCATCTCAATTACGACGATCCGTATCTGTCGCCGTTCGATGAATTCCAGCGCTTCAAGACCCATCCCTCTATCCGCACCGTGTTCGAAGGGGGAAAAAGGCTCGCTTATGGCGCGCGCGCCATCACCGAGGGCGGCTACCAGTCGGT
The DNA here is from genome assembly GCA_963731915.1 of uncultured Alphaproteobacteria bacterium. Lineage (GTDB taxonomy): Bacteria > Pseudomonadota > Alphaproteobacteria > Rhizobiales > Xanthobacteraceae > Bradyrhizobium. The sequence goes on along the minus strand of CAVSXQ010000023.1, from coordinate 93,979 downwards.
GCCGCGCCTGACGTTCCCCGGCGGCGCGCTGGTCGGCTGCGCCGCAGGCTTCGTCAACGTGCCGCGCATCAAGGGCGTGCACAACGCGATGGGCACCGGCATGCTCGCCGCCGAACATGTCGCCGCAGCGCTCGGCGCCGGCCGCGCCAATGACGAGCTTGCCGAATACGAAAATGCCTGGCGCGATTCCGCCGTCGGCAAGGACCTGCACCGGGTCCGCAACGTCAAGCCGCTGTGGTCGAAATTCGGCACCATCATCGGTGTCGCGCTCGGCGGCTTCGACATGTGGTGCAACACGCTCGGCTTCTCGCTGTTCGGCACGCAGTCGCATGCCAAGCCCGATCGCAAGACGCTCGACGCCGCCAGGACGCACCAGCCGATCGCGTATCCGAAGCCGGACGGCAAGATATCGTTCGACAAGCTTTCGTCAGTGTTCCTGTCCAACACCAATCATGAAGAGGACCAGCCGGTTCATCTCAAGGTCGCCGACATGAATCTGCAGAAGACGTCCGAGCACGACGTCTATGCCGGTCCCTCCAACCGCTATTGTCCGGCCGGCGTCTACGAATGGGTCGAGGAGGCTTCAGGTCCGCGCTTCCAGATCAACGCCCAGAATTGCGTCCACTGCAAAACCTGCGACGTGAAGGACCCGAACGGCAACATTACCTGGGTTCCGCCCGAGGGCGGCGGCGGGCCCAATTATCGAGGCGATGTAGGGAAGCGACCACGATTGCGTGAGATGGCGGTTCGGCCCCGGCCACGATACCGCCATACTGAAAGCGTTTGCAGGAAAAGCTGGCCCAATCGGCGGTTACCGGGCCATATGCCAATCGATTCGCCATCCCGTATCCTTGCGGTTCAACGCCAAAAGCGGCATTGTCGCCGGGCTTGATGCCGCCGGTCGGGTGCATTCGAGATTGACCGTAACTTCGTGCCCTGAAACCCTGGAGCTAGGCGATCCGTGATGCTTTCCAACCGTTTCATCCGCTTGACCATCGCCGCGCTAGCTACTGCCACGCTGGCGGGTACGGGCCCGGTGCTGGCACAGACGCCGGAACACTCTGCCGATAGCTCGGCGCAATTTCCGACCAAGAACGATCTGAAGTCGCTGACCACCTCCGGCAGTTATCTGGCCGCCCGTCACGCCAGCGTCGAACGCGACGCCAATTCGGCTGCGGCATTCTATCGCTCGGCGCTGCGCACCGATCCGAAGAACAACGAGCTGCTCGATCGCGCCTTCATCTCCTCGCTGGCGGACGGCGATATCGACGAGGCCGTGAAGCTCGCCGACCGCATCCTCACCCTGGACAAATCCAACCGCGTGGCGCGTCTCGTCGTCGGCGTGCGCGACCTCAAGCAGAAGAAATACGCGACCGCGCAGATCAACATCAACCAGTCGATCCGCGGCCCGATCACCGATTTGGTCGCGACCTTGCTGTCGGGCTGGGCGAGCTACGGCGCCGGCGATTCCAAGGCGGCGATCGCCAATATCGACAAGCTGACCGGTCCGGAATGGTATCCGATCTTCAAGGATCTGCACTCCGGCATGATCCTCGAGCTTGCCAACCGTGAAAAGGAAGCGGGCGTCCGGCTCGAGCGCGCCTACAAGCTCGACGATTCCATGCTGCGCGTCGCCGACTCCTATGCGCGCTGGTTGTCGCGCAACAAGGAAGCGTCGGCGGCAACCGCGGTCTACGAGGCCTTCGAAAAGAAACTGCCGCGGCATCCGCTGGTGCAGGATGGCTTGCGCGAGGTCAAGGCCGGCAAGAAGCTGCCGCCGCTGGTCGATTCCGCGCAGGCCGGCGCGGCCGAGGCGCTTTACGGCATCGGCGCGACGCTGACCCGGCGCGGCGGCGAGGACCTCGCGCTGGTCTATCTGCAGCTCTCGCTCTATCTGTCGCCCAGCCATCCGATGGCATTGCTGTCGCTCGCCGATCTCTATGAATCGGTCAAGAAGCCGCAGATGGCGATCAAGGTCTATGAGCGCGTCCCGGCCAATTCGCCGCTGAAGAAAAATGCGCAGATCCAGCTCGCGACCAATCTGGACACCGCCGACCGCAGCGAGGAGGCGATCAAGATCCTCAAGGGCGTCACCACCGAGGACCCCAAGGATATCGAAGCCATCATGGCGCTCGGCAATATCGAGCGCGGCCGCAAGAAATTCGCCGACTGCACCAAGACCTACACGATGGGCATCGACGCGATGCCGGCGGCGGCGGAGAAGAACGCCTGGGTCACCTATTACTATCGCGGCATCTGCGAGGAACGCTCCAAGCAGTGGAGCAAGGCCGAGGCCGACATGCGCAAGGCGCTGGAGATGCAGCCCGAGCAGCCGCATGTGCTGAACTATCTCGGCTATTCCTGGATCGACCAGGGCATCAACCTCGACGAAGGCATGAAGATGATCAAGCGTGCCGTCGATCAGCGCCCCGACGACGGCTATATCGTCGACTCGCTCGGCTGGGCGTATTATCGCATCGGCAATTTCGAGGACGCCGTGAAGCACCTCGAGCGCGCCATCGATCTCAAGCCGGAAGATCCGACCATCAACGACCATCTCGGCGATGCCTATTGGCGCGTCGGCCGCACGCTGGAAGCCAAATTCCAGTGGGCCCATGCCCGCGACCTCAAGCCGGAACCGGAAGAACTGCCGAAGATCGAGGCCAAGATCGAGAACGGTCTGCCGGACGATCCTTCTTCTTCGGCGGCATCCGCCGACAAGAAAAAAGAAGACGGCAGAGGCGGTTGATCGAAGGGTTTCATGCCGGGGCTGGTGGAAGACGGGCGTGCCAAGGTCAACCTGACCCTGCGGGTGGTCGGGCGCCGCGTCGACGGCTATCACGACCTTGAAAGCGTGGTGGCGTTCGCCGATTGCGCCGACCGGCTGACGCTTACTCCCGGACCGGAACTGTCCCTGAAAACGACGGGCCCTCTCGCGGACGCCTGTGGCGAGACATCGGACAATCTCGTGCTGAAGGCGGCGCGGCTGCTCGGCGAAAGCGTCGACGGTCTCAAGGTCGGCAGTTTCGTGCTGGACAAGGTCCTGCCGGTCGCGGCCGGCATCGGCGGCGGATCGGCGGATGCCGCCGCGGCGCTGCGGCTGCTGGCGCGTCTCAATAATCTCTCTTTCGATGACGAGCGCCTGCGCGAAGTCGCGCTGGCGACCGGCGCCGATGTGCCGGTGTGTCTCACCTCGCAGGCCTGTGACATGACGGGCGTCGGCGAAACGTTGATGCCGCTAAGCCTGCCCAAGATGCCGTGCGTGCTGGTCAACCCGCGCGTGCCCGTTGCGACCAGCGATGTATTCAAGGCGCTCGGGCTGCGTCACGGCGAACTCCTGATCGGCGCCACCGACGTGATGATGCAGGGGCCGTCCTGGCCGGACGAGGGCGGGTCGCTCGAAGAATGGGTCGAAGCGTTCGCGTCGAGCGCCAACGACCTCGAGGCGCCGGCGACGAAAATCCAGCCGCTGATCGGCAAAGTGATCGCGGCGCTCAACGGCACCAACGGGGCCTGGCTGGCGCGGATGTCCGGATCGGGCGCGACCTGCTTTGCGCTGTATGAGAACACCGCCGAGGCGCAGCGCGGGGCGAGCAAGATCCAGCTCGAGCACCCCTCGTGGTGGGTGCATGCGGGGACGCTGAGCTAGCTCGTCTTCGTAGGATGGGTAGAGCGCAGCGAAACCCATCAATGGCTGGTCGACGGAGGCTGATGGCGTTTCGCTGCGCTCTACCCATCCTACGCATTCGTCTAGTGCGACCGCGCCAGACAGAACGCCACCACCTGCTCCAGCGCGGTCTTCATCGGCGAGGACGGAAACAGCGCCAGCGCGTCCACCGCCATCGCGCCGTAATGCTGGGCGCGGTTGATGGTGTCTTCCAGCGCGCGATGCTTGGTCATCAGCCCGATGGCGTGGTCGAGGTCGCCGCCGCCGATCTCGCCGCGCTCCAGCGCCTTGACCCAGAACGCGCGTTCGCTGTCATTGCCGCGGCGGAAGGCGAGCACCACCGGCAGCGTGATCTTGCCCTCGCGGAAATCGTCGCCGATGTTCTTGCCGAGCTTTGCGGCCTTGCCGCCATAATCCAGCACGTCGTCGACGAGCTGGAACGCGATGCCGAGATTCATGCCGACCGAACGGCATGCGGTCTGCTCGGCTTTCGGCCGGTTGGCGATGACGGGGCCGACCTCGCAGGCGGCGGCAAACAATTCGGCGGTCTTGCCGCGGATCACGGCGAGATATTCGTCCTCGGTGGTCGCGGTGTTCTTGGCGGCGGCAAGCTGCATCACCTCGCCCTCGGCGATGGTGGCGGCGGCCGACGAGAGGATGTCGAGCGCGCGCAGCGAGCCGACCTCGACCATCATGCGAAACGCCTGGCCGAGCAGGAAGTCGCCGACCAGCACGCTTGCCTCATTGCCCCACAGCATCCGCGCCGAAAGTTTTCCACGCCGCAGCTCGCTTTCGTCGACCACGTCGTCGTGCAGCAGGGTTGCGGTATGCATGAACTCGACGGAGGCGGCGAGCTTGATATGGCCGTCGCCGGAATAGCCGGTGAGGCCCGCCATCGCCAGCGTCAGCATCGGGCGCAGGCGCTTGCCGCCGGAGGAAATCAGGTGATTGGCGACCTCGGGGATCATCGTGACTTCGGACCCGGTCCGCGACAGGATGGTGGCGTTGACACGCTCCATGTCGGCGGCGACCAGCCCGACCAGCGCGTCTATCGAGGCGTTCGGGCTTTCGAAGGGTACAATAACCGCCACGCTGGTCTCCACATTTGCCCAATTCGCACTATCCTTGGGATACAATAGAAACTGCGGTGCGGCGCGGCAAGGGCAGGAACCGGTTGACATCCTGCCGCAGCCCGAATGCCGGGCCGGCAAAGGAGATGTGCGAGTGCGGGAATTGGTTCGAACCAACGATATCGTGCTGGTTTCCGCGGTCGGAGCGTTGCTCGACGGCGCCAATATCCATCATCTGGTGCTGGACCAGAACATGAGCATCGTCGAAGGCTCGCTCGGCATGCTGCCGCGCCGGATCATGGTCCATGAGGACGACAATCGCGAGGCCCGCCAGCTGCTGGCCGATGCCGGTCTCGCCCACGAATTGCGGGCCGATGACTAAAGCGTTTTCAAGCGAAGTGGATACCGGTTCGCGTGAAGAAAACGCGTCAAAACAAGAAGGCTCTAGTCCGGCAGCCGCATGCACCGAGGACATGTTCCTCGGCGGGCAATTGCGTTTGCGCCAGTTGAAGTCAGGTCACCGCGCCGGCCACGACGCCATGCTGCTGGCTGCGGCGACGCCGGCGCGCCGCGGCGATCGCGTGGTCGATTTCGGCGCCGGTGTCGGTGCCGCCGGGCTTGCGGTGGCGCGGCGTATCGCCGGCATCGATCTGGTTCTGGTCGAGATCGACGAGGAACTCGCGAAGCTCGCGCGCGGCAACGCAGCCGCCAATGAAATCGCAGCCAGCGTGATCGTGCTCGATGTTGAATCCGCGGCCGACTCCTTTGCAGCCGTTGGCCTTGCGCCCGACAGCGTCGATGCCGTCTTGATGAACCCGCCGTTCAACGATCCGGCGCGGCATCGCGTTTCGCCGGACAGAGCGCGTGAGGTCGCGCATGTGGCAACGCCGGCCACGCTGGAAAACTGGGTTCATGCGGCGCGGCGCGTTCTCAAGTCCGGCGGCACGCTGACGCTGATCTGGCGTGCCGACGGCGTTGCTGATGTGCTGGCCGCGCTCGGCCGCGGCTTTGGCAGCCTTGCGATCCTGCCCGTCCATGGCGATCCCGGGACGCCTGCGATTCGTATTCTGGTTCGCGCGACCAAGGGCGGCAAGGCGCCGGCGCAAATCCACCCCGCCCTGATGCTCAATGATGAGTCAGGCGTGCCCAATAAAGAGGTGCAGGAGGTGCTGGCCGGGAAGGGCGCGTTGCCGCTTGCGACACTGTGAGGGCTGTTCGGCCGCTCGGTTCTGAGCAGAAAAAGCTACTGCGGGAGCGTCTCTGACTGCTGTTCGGGGGTGGAAGTGAAGTGGATCGCGGCCAAAAGGGTGCCGATCAGCATTATCAGCAAGTAAATCTTCATATCACTCTCCGCTGCGCCATTGCAGCTCTGGACACTGCGTTGCAAAAGGCGTTCCACCGCTCCAATGACACTGGCGTGATAAAAAATGGTTAATTCGAGGTAACGGCATGAGTGAACAAATAAGTGATCGCGCCGGGCTGCCGGGCCTCGTCGGCAGGCTGAAGGCATATCTGCCGGCGCGGCTGCGGCGCGACGCCCCTGTCGTACCGGTGGTCCGCCTGTCGGGGGTGATCGGCGCGGTGACGCCGTTGCGGCCGGGCATGACGCTGGCCGGCGTCGCCAAGATGCTGGAGCGCGCCTTCGGGACCAGAAATGCCAAGGCGGTGGCGCTGGTGATCAATTCGCCCGGCGGTTCGCCGGTGCAGTCGCGCCAGATCTATTTGCGGATCAGGCAGCTTGCGGCGGAAAAGAAATTGCCGGTGCTGGTGTTCGTCGAGGATGTCGCGGCTTCCGGCGGCTACATGATCGCGTGCGCGGGCGACGAGATTTTTTGCGATCCGTCCTCGATCCTGGGATCGATCGGCGTGGTCGGCGGCACGTTCGGATTTCAGGAACTGATCAAGAAGATCGGCATCGAGCGCAGGCTCTATACCGCGGGCGAGCACAAGGCGACGCTCGATCCGTTCCTGCCGGAAAACCCTGACGACGTCGCGCGGCTGAAGGCGATCCAGCGCGAGATCCACGCGATCTTCATCGCGCTGGTGAAGCAAAGCCGCGGCGCGCGGCTGAAGGGCGCCGACGACCTGCTGTTCACCGGCGAATATTGGGCCGGCGAGACCTCGGTGTCGCTGGGCCTGGCGGACGCCATCGGCGATCTGCGCTCGACGCTGCGCGCCCGCTACGGCGAGAAGGTTCAAACCCCCGTGATCGCGCCGGCCAGCGGCATGCTGGCCGGGCTTTTGGGGCGGCGGTCGCCCGGCGCCGGCTCGCTTGCCGCGCTCGACGGTATCGGGGCCCTGCCGGACGACTTGATTTCGGCGCTGGAGACAAGGGCAATTTGGGCCAAATTCGGGCTTTGAGAGGCCGGGGCAGTACCGCGGCATTTGGTTCCGGACCATCCAGTTGCAGGCGGCCCCGCCTTGGGCGAGAATACGAGTCTGGGGGCTGACACGTGAACGACAAGGATCGACAGATGCCGCCGCTGGTCGCATTTGGAGCCGCCCTGGGTGGGCTCGCCGTGGTTCGCTGGGCGTACAAGACGGCCCTGAGGATCAATCAGGAGCTGGAAGAAGCGCGCTTGGCCCGCATGACCGAACACATGCAGACCAGCGAAATCCCGACGCTGAAGCGCGACCCCGTCACCGGCGCCTATCGCCCGGGCTAACGCCTCATCCGAGGAGCGGCGCAGCCGCGTCTCGAAGGATGCGCAATCCGGGTTCGAGACGCCGCAGCGCCCCCACATGAGGCCAGGCCGCATCGCCTTGATTCCCCGCTCCCCCGCCGATACGGTCCCGCGCGCTTCAAAACCCCCTCGCGAGACCGATTCTGACGATGGATGCCCTGCCTGCCCATATGCGCCCGGAACGCTCGTTCCAGGGCTTTATCCTCGCGCTGCAGCGGTTCTGGGCGGAGCAAGGCTGCGTGATCCTGCAGCCCTATGACATGGAAATGGGCGCCGGCACCTTCCATCCGGCGACGACCTTGCGCGCGCTGGGGCCGAAGCCATGGAATGCGGCCTATGTGCAGCCGTCGCGCCGGCCCAAGGACGGCCGCTACGGCGAAAATCCCAATCGGCTGCAGCACTATTATCAGTACCAGGTGATCATGAAGCCGTCGCCGCCGAACCTTCAGGATCTCTACCTGAAGTCGCTGGCCGCGATCGGGATCGATGCCGCCCTGCACGACATCCGCTTTGTCGAGGACGACTGGGAAAGCCCGACGCTGGGTGCGTGGGGACTGGGCTGGGAATGCTGGTGCGACGGCATGGAAGTCAGTCGCAGTTCACTTACTTCCAGCAGGTCGCCGGCGTCGAATGCGCGCCGGTCGCGGGCGAGCTGACTTACGGGCTCGAGCGCCTTGCGATGTATGTGCAGGGCGTCGACCGCGTCTACGACCTCAACTTCAACGGCCGCGATGGCGCCGACAAGGTCACCTATGGCGACGTCTTCCTGCAGGCCGAGCAGGAATATTCCCGGCACAATTTTGAGCACTCCGATTCCGACATGCTGTTCAAGCAGTTCGTGATGGCGGAGGAGGCCTGCAAGAAATATCTTGCGGCGGGCTGGAACAGCGGCAGCAACCAGAAAGAACATTTGATGGCGCTGCCGGCCTATGACCAGTGCATCAAGGCGAGCCACGCCTTCAACCTGCTCGATGCGCGCGGCGTGATCTCGGTGACCGAACGGCAGAGCTATATCTTGCGCGTGCGCGAGCTGGCAAAGGCCTGCGGCGAAGCCTGGGTGCACACCGAAGCGGGGAGGGCGACATGAGCGAACAGCCGGCCATCGGCGGCAGGGCGCCGCTACCCATCGAAGTCAAGGCGGGCGAGGAATATTGGTGGTGCGCCTGCGGCCGCTCGAAGAGCCAGCCGTTCTGCGACGGCAGCCATGAAGGCACCGGCTTCGAGCCGATGCAATTCATCGCGCCCGAGAGCAAGCGCGTGTTCTTCTGCACCTGCAAGCGCACCAAAACCATGCCGCTCTGCGACGGCTCGCACAAAGAACTTGCCGCCGAGCGCGAACTGATGCCCGATCTGTTGCTCGAACTGTTTTCCGAAGAGATTCCCGCGCGCATGCAGGCGAAGGCGGCCGACGATCTGCGCCGCATGGTGACCGACAAGCTGGTCGCCGAAGGGCTGGTCTATGAAGGCGCCAAGGCGTTCGCGACGCCGCGGCGGCTGGCGCTGACCGTGCACGGCATTCCCGCGCGGCAACCCGATCTGAAGGAAGAGCGCAAAGGACCGAAGCGTCGGCGGGGCCGATGCGGCCATCCAGGGATTTTTGAAAGCCACAGGCCTCAACTCGCTCAGCGAGGCCAAAATCCAGAACGACAAGAAGGGCGATTTCTATATCGCGCTGATCGAAAAGCCCGGCCGCCCCGCGATCGATGTGCTCGCCGATATTCTGCCGGTCATCGTCAGAACTTTTCCGTGGCCGAAATCGATGCGCTGGGGCGAGCGCTCGGCAAAACCCGGCTCGCTGTCCTGGGTGCGGCCGCTGCACGCGATCACCGCGACCTTCGGTCCCGAGACCGAAGAACCCGACGTCGTGAAATTTTCGATCGACGGCATCGAGACCGGCCAGACGACGTATGGCCACCGCTTCATGGCGCCGGCTGCGATCTCGGTGCGCCGCTTCGAGGATTACGAAGCCAAGCTGAAGGCGGCAAAGGTCGTGCTCGATCCGCAGGCGCGCAAGGACATCATCCTTGCCGATGCGAAGCAGCTCGCCTTCGCGCAAGGCTTTGAGCTGGTCGAGGACCAGGTGCTGCTCGACGAGGTCGCGGGCCTCGTCGAATGGCCGGTCGTGCTGATGGGCTCGTTCGACGCGGAGTATCTGTCGATCCCGGGCGAGGTGATCCGCGCCACCATCCGCAACAACCAGAAGTGTTTTGTGGTCAGCGATCCCAAAACCGGAAAGCTCGCCAACAAGTTCATCCTCACCGCCAACATCGAGGCCAGCGACGGCGGCAAGACCATCGTCGCCGGCAACGAGCGCGTGATCCGCGCGCGGCTGAGCGATGCGAAGTTCTTCTATGAGACGGACCTGAAGACGAAGCTGGAAGACCGGCTGCCGAAGTTCGATCAGATCGTGTTTCACGAGAAGCTGGGCACGCAGGGAGCGCGCATCAAGCGGATCGAGCGGCTGGCGGCGGAGATCGCGCCGCTGGTCGGCGCCGACGTCGAGAAGGCGAAGCGCGCCGCGCATCTGGCGAAGGCCGATCTGCTCACCGAAGTGGTCGGCGAATTCCCGGAGCTGCAGGGCTTGATGGGAAAATACTACGCGCAGGCGCAGCGCGAGGATGCTTCGGTCGCCGCGGCGAGCGAGGAACACTACAAGCCGCAAGGGCCCGCCGATCGCGTGCCGACCGACCCGGTGTCGGTGGCCGTCGCGCTGGCGGACAAGATCGATACGCTGGTCGGCTTCTGGGCGATCGACGAGAAGCCGACGGGTAGCAAGGACCCGTACGCCTTACGCAGGGCGGCGCTGGGCGTGATCAGGTTGATCGTCGAGAACACGATTCGTCTGCCGGTTCTGCAGGCGGCCAAATCGGCACTTGCTGGTTTGCCGGCAAAGGGTGACACCGCGAAGCTACCGAACGACCTTCTTGCGTTCTTTGCGGATCGCCTGAAGGTGCAACTCCGCGACCAGGGCGCGCGTCACGATCTCGTCGATGCCGTGTTCTCGCTCGGCGGCCAGGACGATCTGTTGATGGTGGTCCGCCGCGTCGAGGCGCTCGGCAAATTCCTCGACAGCGATGACGGCAAGAACCTGCTCGCCGGCATCAAGCGCGCCAGCAACATTCTCTCGATCGAGGAGAAGAAGGACAAGCGAACGTTCGACGGCGCGCCGGATGCCGGGCTGTACAAGCTCGCTGAAGAGAAAGCGCTGGCGAAGGCGATCGATCAGGTCAAGACGCGACGCTGGCGCTGCGGTGGCCAAGGAAGATTTTGCCGCCGCCATGAGCGCGATGGCAAAGCTGCGGCCGGCGGTCGATGCGTTCTTCGACAAGGTCAAGGTCAATGACGACGACGCCAAGGTGCGCGAGAACCGGCTGAAGCTGCTGAACGAAATCCGCGCGGCGACGCGCGCGGTGGCGGATTTTTCGAAGATACAGGATTAGAGCGTCGGCGATTCCAAACTCCGTCGTCATTCCGGGCGCGTCGCGCGAGCATGCGCAGCGCCGGAATCCATGACCACGATCGGGGTATGGATTCCGGGCCTGCGCCAAGTGGCGCATCCCGGAATGACGGCAAGAAAAAGCCCCGACCCGGCGGGGGAACACCGGGCGGGGCCTTTTAGTCCGGTCGTTGCTCGCGCACATCCGCTTGCGCGGCGCCCGGACTGATCGTTCAGGTCCTAGCATTACTTCAGTCCACGACCTGAACGATGCGGCGCGTGCGCGGTTCGACCAGCACGGTCTGGCCGTTCACCACGGTGTAGCGATAGGGCGTGGCGCCAAAAGTTTGCGGCACGTCGTAATAGGTCACGCCGGCTTCGGGCAGCACGCCGCCGACGATCACGCGCTCCTGAATGGTGTAGTTCGGCACGCGTTCGCGCACGATGTATTCACGGAACGCCGGACGCTGGTCGACCGCGATACCGGCGTCGTCATCGACGATCACACTTTCGCCGCGGACGATCCCGACGGTCTGCGCCTGCGCCGCAAGCGGCACGCCCAACGCGCCGGCAATCGCCGCAACTGCCAAAAGTTTATTCCGCATGGTCGAACTCCTTCGCGATGGATTGTTGGCGCCACAGGGGGCGCACATGGCGAATGAATTCATCGCGCGCGGCGATGTTCCGGGAACATGCTGCCGCATACGCGGCAATTTCGGGCAATTTTCGTGGGGCAAGGAACCGGTTGGCGTCACAAGCGTCTGCTATTCCGGAACCGCGCCAGCGGGTAAGTTGCGGCCCTCGATTCGACTTCTCCCTTCCTCATCATGCCTGACGCGGAGGTAACTTCAATGACCCTCACGATCGCTCACATTTCGCCGATCATCTCGCTGGTTGCCGGTGTGCTGATCCTCATCATGCCCCGGCTGCTGAGCTGGATCGTTGCGCTGTTCCTGATTCTCAACGGCGCGATCGGGCTCGGCCTGCTCAAATGGCTGCGCCTATAGCGCGGGAAACCGGGTTTCGCGGCTTGCGCGGAACCCCCCAAAATGGTGTAAGGCGCGCAACTTCCATCCCTCTTTCGGATTGTCTCAGGGCCATGGCCAAAGCCGTCGCGAAGTCAAAGAAAATTGCAGCAAAATCAAAGCCATCCGCCCCCGCTCGGAAGGCTGCTCCGGCTGCCCGCAAGGCGCTGAAGAGCGCGGCCAAACCGGCTAGCGAAGTCGGCTGCGAAGGCTGTTGCCAAGCCGGCCGCGAAGCCGGCGGGCGTGAAAGCCCGGCCAATGGGTCTTCACCTTCGGCGACGGCAAGGCCGAAGGCACAGCGGGCCTGCGCGATCTCTTGGGCGGCAAGGGCGCCAACCTCGCCGAGATGGCCAATCTCGGCCTGCCGGTGCCTCCCGGCTTCACCATCCCGACCTCGGTCTGCACCTACTTCTACGCGCACGACAAAAGCTATCCCGCGGCATTGAAGGCGCAGGTCGAGAAGGCGCTCGATCATGTCGGCAAGCTGACCGGCAAGGCGTTCGGAGATTCGAAGAATCCGCTGCTGGTTTCCGTGCGCTCCGGCGGGCGCGCCTCGATGCCGGGCATGATGGACACCGTGCTCAATCTCGGCCTCAACGACCAGACGGTGGAAGCGCTTGCCGAACTTTCTGGCGACCGCCGCTTTGCCTATGACAGCTATCGCCGCTTCATCACGATGTATTCGGATGTGGTGCTCGGCTTCGAGCATCATCATTTCGAGGACATCCTCGACACCTTCAAGGACAGCCAGGGCTATACGCTCGACACCGATCTCACCGGCGACGACTGGGTCGACCTGGTCGGCAAGTACAAGGAAGCCGTCGAGCGCGAGACCGGCTCGCCGTTCCCGCAGGATCCGCACGCGCAATTGTGGGGCGCGATCGGCGCGGTGTTTTCATCCTGGATGAACGCGCGCGCGGTCACCTACCGCAGGCTGCATGACATCCCGGAGTCCTGGGGTACCGCGGTCAACGTGCAGGCGATGGTGTTCGGCAACATGGGCGAGACGTCGGCGACCGGCGTAGCCTTCACCCGCAACCCCTCGACCGGCGAGAGCAAGCTGTACGGCGAATTCCTGATCAACGCGCAAGGTGAAGACGTCGTCGCGGGCATCCGCACGCCGCAGGACATCACCGATGAGGCGCGCAAGGAATCCGGTTCCGACAAGCCGTCGATGGAAATCGCGATGCCGGAAGCCTTCAAGGAACTGACGCGGTTCTACACGCTGCTCGAAAAGCATTACCGCGACATGCAGGACATGGAGTTCACGGTCGAGCAGGGCAAATTGTGGATGCTGCAGACCCGTGGCGGCAAGCGCACCGCCAAGGCGGCGCTGCGCATCGCGGTCGAACTCGCCAATGAAGGCCTGATCTCGAAAAAGGACGCGGTGATGCGGATCGATCCGGCATCGCTCGATCAATTGCTGCATCCGACCATCGATCCCGCCGCCAAGCGCGACGTGATCGCCACCGGCCTGCCGGCCTCGCCCGGTGCTGCCTCCGGCGAGATCGTGTTCTCGTCCGACGAAGCCGCAAAACTTCAGGCCGACGGCCGCAAGGTCATTCTGGTCCGCATCGAGACCAGTCCGGAAGACATTCACGGCATGCACGCCGCCGAAGGCATTTTGACCACCCGTGGCGGCATGACCTCGCACGCCGCGGTGGTCGCGCGCGGCATGGGCAAGCCCTGCGTCTCCGGCTGCGGCACCATCCGCGTCGATTACGGCCGCGGCACCATGGCGATCGGCGGGCGCACCTTCAAGACCGGCGACGTCATCACCATCGACGGCTCCGTCGGCCAGGTGCTGGCCGGCCGCATGCCGATGATCGAGCCGAAACTTTCGGGCGAGTTCGGCACGCTGATGGGCTGGGCCGATCAGGTCCGCAAGATCGGCGTCCGCGTCAACGCCGACACGCCGGAAGATGCGCGCACCGCCATCAAGTTCGGCGGCGAGGGCATCGGGCTGTGCCGCACCGAGCACATGTTCTTCGAGGAAACCCGCATCCGCACCGTGCGCGAGATGATTTTGGCCGAAGACGAGCAGACCCGCCGCGCCGCGCTGGCAAAGCTGTTGCCGATGCAGCGCGCCGATTTCGTCGAGCTGTTCGAGATCATGAAGGGCCTGCCGGTCACGATCCGCCTGCTCGATCCGCCGCTGCACGAATTCCTGCCGCACACCCAGGCCGAGATCGAGGAAGTCGCGCGCGCGATGAATACCGATCCGCGCCGGCTCGCCGATCGCGCCCGCGATCTCGCCGAGTTCAATCCGATGCTCGGCTTCCGCGGCTGCCGTCTGGCGATCGCCTACCCTGAGATCGCCGAGATGCAGGCGCGCGCGATCTTCGAGGCCGCGGTCGAAGCCGAGAAGCGCACCGGCAAGGCGGTCGGTCTCGAGGTGATGGTGCCGCTGATCGCGACCAAGGCCGAGTTCGATCTGGTCAAGGCGCGGATCGACGCCATGGCGCAGTCGGTGATGAAGGAAACCGGCAAGAAGCTCGCCTATCAGGTCGGCACCATGATCGAATTGCCGCGCGCGTGCCTGATGGCCGGCGATATCGCGGAGACCGCCGAATTCTTCTCGTTCGGCACCAACGATCTGACGCAGACCACCTACGGCATCAGCCGTGACGACGCCGCAAGCTTCCTCGGCACCTATGTGGCCAAGGGAATTCTGGAGATCGACCCGTTCATCTCGGTGGACCGTGATGGTGTCGGCGAACTCGTCAAGATCGGCGTCGAGCGCGGCCGCAAGACGCGGCCGGATTTGAAGGTCGGCATCTGCGGCGAGCATGGCGGCGATCCCGCCTCCGTCGCGTTCTGCCACGAGATCGGCCTCGACTATGTATCGTGCTCGCCCTATCGCGTGCCGATCGCACGTCTCGCCGCCGCGCAAGCCGCGCTCGGCAAGGAAGTCACCAGCCAGGCGTAAGTCTCTCGACATCATTGCGAGCGAAGCGAAGCAACGTCGTCATGCCCGGGCTTGTCGCAACGGGCATCCACGTTTGTTGACGCTTCGCTGCGCTCGCAATGAACGTGGATGGTCGGGACAAGCCCGGCCATGACGAGACGCTTGTTCGTTACTGCACGCGCGGTTCGCCCGTCACGCGTGCCAGAGTTCATCATCTTTCGTTGACCGGATATTTACCACTTCACTGCAGTGCTTGTTTACCAACGCTTTCGATGCATGAGGGCAAATCGCTGCGATCTCTTGCGTGTATCGCGCGCGCAACGCCGATTAACTCCCCGGCAACCTAAATTCGGTACCAACAATTTTGGTCGAATTGCACGGATGTACTGCGGTTCGGCTGCGTACCGAGTAAGCGTTGCGTGAGCGTACAATGTCTGTGTTGCGTAGCCGGCCGAAGGACGTGCGTATTGCGTCCTTCGTGCTTGGCCTCGGCATCTTCGCATTGATGCCGACAGAGATCGGCTATCAGGATATCGCGTCACTGCTGGCCCGGCAGCCGGGCGTCGCCGAACGCTGGCAGAAGCGGGTGTTCTCCTCCGCCAGCAACATCCAGCTCGCCACCTACAGTTTTGGCCGTCCGATCGGAACCTCGTCGCCGCAAGCCCCGTCCTATCGTCTCGCAAGCCTCGACAGTCACAACAGCGACGTCACCGGTTCGCTGCCGCGCAATCCGCTGGTGCAGGCGCCGCCGCGTTATCAGGCGTCCGATTTTCCAAAAGTCGATCGCACGCTGAAGGGCGACCGGCTCGTCACCAGACCTGCGGAGCCCGCCGAAGCCGTCGCTCCGGCAGCACCGGCCAGCGAAGATCCGTCGACCTCGAACGGATCGGTCATGGGTGCGAAGACCGCAACCGCGCCGTTGCCGACCGAGCGCGCGCCGCTTGATCCGGAGCTTCAAGCCGCGCTGAACGCGCCGCCGTTGCCGCAATACGACCTCTCGCTGTCGCTTGAAACAAAGTCGCACGAAGATTCGAAACCTGCCGCCGAGGCTCCCGCAGTCTTGGCCGCGCCTGCGCCGCCGCGCGACAACTTCGCGTTCAAGACCTCGAGCCTGTTCTTCGGCAGCTCGCTTGGCGCGCCCGAAAGCATCGAGCGCTGGCGGCCCGGCGAGGAGCCGATGATCGTGATGCCCGGCGCGGTCGCCGATCCCGATATGAAGATCATGGCCTCATTGCCGGTCGATGCCGACGGACCGGTCAAGGCCGGCGAGATGGGCGAGAGCATCGCGCCCAAGGGCGAGGTCAATGCCGACAACCAGCGCGTCAAGACGCCGGCCGAGCGGCTTGGCCTGTTCGACGAAAAGTCGCGCGGCAAATCGGAAAAGTGCCTCGCCGAAGCCATCTACTTCGAAGCCCGCGGCGAAGCCGTGCGCGGCCAGATCGCGGTGGCGCAGGTGATCCTGAACCGCGCCTTCTCCGGCAAATATCCGGATACGGTGTGCGGCGTGGTCTATCAGAACAAGCACCGTCACATGGCCTGCCAGTTCAGCTTTGCCTGCGACAACCATCCGGAAGTGATCCGCGAGCCCGACATGTGGGACCGCGCCCAGAAGATCGCCAAGGCAAGCCTCGATGGCCAGCTCTGGCTGCCGGAAGTCGGCAAGTCGACCCACTACCACGCCTATTGGGTGCGGCCGTCCTGGGTCAATGAGATGAAGCGGATGTACAAGACCGGCGTCCACACCTTCTACCGGCCGCGGAAGTGGGGCGACGGCAGCGACGCGCCGAGTTGGGGAACCAGCGAGGAGACCGCGTCGATCTCCGCAAAGCTTGCGCAGGCCGCGCAAAGCTCGGCCGAACAGGCCAGCGCGCGGCGCTAGGGCCGGTGCTGCGACCCGAACCCTACTTTGCATGGGGTTGTTTTGCGATTTTTTGTGTCTGCGCCTGCAGCTAGCCAATTTTGCAGGGCTGCCCTGCGGTCCGACAGCCACTCTTGGATTTTCATGCGAATGCATTAACTCCCCGTAATGTGCCGGGCCGATATTTCGCGAGTCCGGGCCCGATCCCGGGGGAATTGTAAATGTCGGCAACTACTGACGCCCGTTCAGCGTCCGCGGCCAGCAACTGGCGCACGCCGGTCGTCATCATTGTCTGCGGCTGCGTCATTGCGCTCTTGAGCTTCGGGCCGCGCTCGAGCCTCGGCTTCTTCGTGCAGCCGATGAGCCGCGACTTCGCCTGGGGCCGCGACGTGTTTGGCCTCGCGCTGGCGCTGCAAAACCTGCTGTGGGGATTGGGCCAGCCGATCGCCGGCGCGATCGCCGATCGCTTTGGAATTGTCCGCGTCATGGTGGTCGGCGCGCTGCTCTATGCCGGCGGCCTGTTGATGATGCGCTATTCGGCAACGCCATTGTCGCTGGACATCGGCGCGGGCGTGCTGATCGGCTTCGGGCTGTCGGGCTGTTCGTTCAACCTCGTGCTGTCGGCCTTCAGCAAACTGTTGCCGCCCGAGAAGCGCGGCATCGCGCTCGGCGCCGGCACCGCCGCCGGGTCGTTCGGGCAATTCCTGTTCGCGCCGTTCGGCGTCGCCATGATCGACAATTTCGGCTGGCAATCGGCGCTGACGGTATTTGCGCTGCTGATGCTGCTGATCGTGCCGCTCGTCGCTGGCGCTCGCGACGCCGGCCCAGGCCGTGAGCAACGCGCCATCCGCGGCTAACCAGTCGTTCAAGACGGCGCTGGCGGAAGCCTTTGGCCATCGCTCCTATGTGCTGCTGGTGCTCGGCTTCTTCACCTGCGGTTTTCAGCTCGCCTTCATCACCGTGCATCTGCCGCCCTATCTGGTCGATCGCGGCATTCCCGCATCGACCGGCGGCTGGGTGATCGCCGCGATCGGCCTGTTCAACATCATCGGCTCGCTGGGTGTCGGCTGGCTGCAGAACATCTTTCCCAAGCGCTATATCCTGTCGGTGATCTATTTGACCCGCGCGCTGGCGATGCTCGCCTTCATCTCGTTCCCGATCACGACCTTCTCGGCGATCGCGTTCGGCGCGGTCTGCGGCCTGACCTGGCTGTCGACGGTGCCTCCGACCTCGGCGCTGGTGGCGCTGATGTTCGGCACCCGCTGGTTTGCCACGCTGTACGGCTTTGCCTTTGTCAGCCATCAGGTCGGCGGCTTCCTCGGCGTCTGGCTCGGCGGCATCGTGTTCGAGCAGTTCGGCTCCTATACGCTGATCTGGTGGCTCTCGATCCTGTTCGGCGTGATGTCGGCGCTGATCAACCTGCCGATCGTGGAGGCCCCCGTCGCCCGCCCGGTTGCGCAACCCGCCTGATGGGTTAAACATCCCCGGTCAAAAGCATCGGGGAGTTTTACTCTTGGGAACGTTCAAGGCGATCCGCGTCGACAAGGCGGAAAAAGGCACCAATGTTGCGCTGACGCAGTTCGACGAAGCCGAACTGATGGAGGGCGACGTCACCGTCCGCGTCGAGTGGTCGACGCTGAACTACAAGGACGGTCTCGCCGTCACCGGCAAGGCGCCGGTGGTGCGCCGCTTCCCGATGATCGCCGGCATCGATTTCGCAGGCACGGTCGAACAATCCTCGCATCCAGCATGGAAGGCCGGCGACAAGGTCGTCTGCAACGGCTGGGGCATGGGCGAGACCCATCTCGGCGCCTATGCCGAGAAGGCGCGCGTCAAGGGCGACTGGCTGGTGCGCCTGCCGGACGGCATCTCGACGCGCGACGCGATGGCGATCGGCACGGCCGGCTACACCGCGATGCTGTCGGTGCTGGCGCTGGAAAAGCACGGGCTGACGCCGAACAGCGGTCCAATCGTGGTCACCGGCGCCGCCGGTGGCGTCGGCTCGGTCGCGATATCGGTGCTGTCAAAGCTCGGCTATCAAATCATCGCGTCCACGGGGCGGATGTCGGAGGCCGATTATCTGAAGGGCCTCGGCGCTGCAGAAGTGATCGACCGTAACGAACTCTCGGGTCCCGCAAAGCCGCTGGCGAAGGAACGCTGGGCCGGCGGTGTCGACAGCGTCGGTTCGACCACGCTCGCCAACGTCCTCTCGATGACCAAATATGGCGGCGCCATTGCCGCCTGCGGCCTGGCGGCCGGCATGGACCTGCCTTCCTCGGTGGCGCCGTTTATTTTGCGGGGGGTGTGCCTTCTCGGCATCGATTCGGTGATGTGCCCGATCGAGCAGCGCAAGCTCGCCTGGAGCCGCTTGGCCCGCGACCTGGATCGGGCAAAACTTGCTGAAATCACTCATGAAATCGGCCTGGACGAGGTCGTCGGCGCGGGCAGCAAGATCCTCGCCGGCCAGGTCCGCGGGAGAATCGTGGTAAAAATTCCCTAGGGATGTTCAGACTTTACCAACCAAGCTGCTCCAATGTTGCCACGGTTCGTATGGTAAGCAGCGGGTAAAGAGACTTCTGGCCCGCCGCTCTGGTGAAGTTGGAGTTGAGGCAATGTTTGCGCGTTTGGTTTTGGGAGCCGTCACCGCCTGTGCGACGATCGTGCCTGCACTTGCCGGGATGATGAATGCCGATGAGGCGCGCAGGTTCGTTGCCGGAAAAGTTTTTGCCTTCACCTGTTTCGACGGCAGCCGCGGCACCGGCCGCGTGCTCGATGACCTCGGCGCCGCCGGCTCGATCCAGTTCTCAGGCGCGGGTCCGATCCGCCATGTGCGGCTGCCCGGCAATACGCTGCAGATCCGCGGCGGGGCCGTGTGCGCCTCGATCAAGGGCCTGCCGTTCGAGCCCTGCTTCAATCTCGAAAAGAGAGACGAGCGCAGCTTCCGCGGCTCGGTTTCCGGCATGGGCTTCGCCTATTGCGATTTCCGCCACCAGGGCGCGTCGCAGATGTTGATGGCACGCTCAGTGGCGCGTCCGCGTTCGCTGCACGGTTCAGAGCAATCGCGCACCACCGGATCATCGCGTGCCGAAGTGTCGGCGCGGGTTGAAACGCCTGCTGTCGAGAGTGCGAAACTCGAGGCGGTCAAGCCGGAGCCCAAGGTCGAAGTGAAGGCCGAACCGGCGAAGACCGAGAGCGAGCCTGAACTGCGGCGTTCGACCGACTGATCGGCGCGCATCCTTCTCAAAGAAATTTCGTGTGCGATGCCGCCTGAAGGTCAGGCGATCGGCTGCTGCTGCCTTGCGCCGTGACTGGTCTCGAATCACGCGATCATTCGTGCCGTTCTTCTCAACATATTCAAACGCGTGCAACTTATAGCCGCGACGCGGGATGCGTGCGAAATCGCGCGTGTTTTCGCGTGATTCTCAGTACTCTTACGGTGCCGGCATTAACGCTAACGCGACGTTGCCAACGCTATTGCTGATGTCGAGCGCGCAAGTGGTTCGATCCGCAAATGTTTGATCGCCGACCATCTTGCAGCAATTGAAAGTTGAATTGAAGTCATTCATCGCGTTTGGCGAAAACACGGAATTCCGGAGAGCTGAAATGTCGATCGATCGTCGAATGTTGTTGCGTGGTGCGATTGCGTGCGCCTGCTGCATGAAGGCGGGCGTGGCGATCGCTTCGGATGCGCCTGCAAAAGGCGGCTCCGCCGCTCACTGGAGTTACGAAGGCGCCGGCAATCCCGAGAAATGGGGTGATCTGCAATCCGACTTCAAGATGTGCCAGCTCGGCCTCGAGCAGACACCGATCGACCTGAGCAACGGCATCAAGGGCGATGTCGGTTCGGTTGACTATGACTACAAGCCGTTACCGCTCCGCATCGTCAACAACGGCCACACCATTCAAGTCAATGCCGATCCCGGCTGTGCCTGCGTGATCGGCGGCGCGCGCTACGAACTGCTGCAACTTCATCTGCATCACCCGAGCGAGCATCTGCTGGCGGGAAAAGGCTTCGATCTCGAATGCCACTTCGTCCACAAGTCGAGCGCCGGCGCGCTTGCGGTGACCGGCGTGTTCATTCGCCCGGGCACGGCGAATTTGGCCCTGAGCAAATTCTTCGACTCGATGCCCGCGAAACAAGGCCCCGAGCTGAAAGTTGATGGCACGATCGACATCGCGGCTGTCTTACCCAAGACCGGAGGCTACTTCCGGTACATGGGCTCATTGACGACGCCACCCTGCTCGGAAGGCCTGACCTGGACCGTCTACAAGGAGCCGGTCGAGGCGTCAGTCGAGCAGATCCAGAAATTTGCTTCGCTGTTTCCCAGGAACGCGCGCCCGCTTCAGAAGCGCAACCGCCGCTTCGTGATCGACGCCTCTTGATTATTGCCTGAACCCATCAATTTAAGGAATGCGCTCATGACCAATCTTTCCCAGACGGCCGGTACATCGTCCGGCCTGTTCGGCTTCTTCACCAACCGCAGGATCAACACCAAGATCATGATCGGCTTCGCCGCCGTGCTGGTGCTGACCGCGGTGCTCTCGGTGATGTCGTATCGCGGCTTCGTAAAGGTCTCGGAGGGTTTCGAGGCCTTCAATCAGCGCGTCAAGGTGGTCGGTATCGCTCGCGACGTCGATCGCGGCTTCGTTGCGTTCCGTCGATTCGTTCGCGAATTCTCCATCTCCGGCGACGAAGGCCTGATTGCCGAAGCGCGGAAACAGCAGCAGACGCTGGTCAAAGACATCAAGCGAGGTCTCGATGAGATCAAGAACCCCGAGCGCCGTGCGAGGATGGTGGAACTGAACGACCAGTTCGCGATTTACGCCAAGGATTTCGACAAGCTGGTTTTATTGAAGCAGGAACAGAACAAGCTGACCAGGGAGGTTCTCGACCCTCTCGGCTTGAAGGCCCGGACCGAGATCGAAGAGCTGCAAGTGATGGCCGTCGCAAAGGCCGGCAATTCGAATACCATGGTGCTGGCGGGCGAAGCCATGAAGCAGTTGCTGCTGGCGCGGTTGAACGTCAACAAGTTGCTTGGACGGCACGAGCAGAGCTCCGCGGAGGGAGCCGAAAAGGCACTCGCCCAGCTCAAGGTCACGATGACCGCCTTTGGGGCCGCGATCATCAATGACGACGTCCGCAAGATATTCGCCGAGACCAACGATAATATTAAAAAATACTCCGACGCCTATCACAAGGCGGCGCATGACGCGCATGAAGTCGAGGTCCTCGCCAATGGCGAGATGGCGAAAGCGGCACAGGCAATCGGCGCCGCCGCCGAGGCCATCAAGCAATCCGGCATCGCGGAGGAAGCGAAGATCGAGCACGAGACGGAAAGCATGATCTCTTCGACCGAGCATCTGATCCTGATCCTTGCGATCGGCAGCCTGCTTCTCGGCATCGTGCTCGCCTGGTTGATCGGACGTGCGATTTCGAAGCCGGTGGTGGGGCTGTGCGCCGGGATGCGCGAGCTCGCCGAAGGCAATTTCCAGGTCGTTTTGCCGGGCCTTGGCCGTGGCGACGAAGTCGGCGATATGGCGCAGGCGGTGCGAGACCTTCAAGGTCAAGGCCGAGCAGAAAAGCGCGCGACGAGGCCGAAGCCAAGATCAAGCAGGACCAGATCGCGGCGCAGCAGCGCAAGGCCGAGATGATCAAGCTCGCGGACTCCTTCGAGGCTGCCGTCGGCGAGATCGTCGAGACCGTGTCGTCGGCCTCGACCGAACTCGAGGCTTCCGCCTCGACGCTGACGGCCACTGCCGAACGCTCGCAGGAATTGGCCACCGCGGTTGCGGCGGCTTCGGAAGAAGCCTCCGCCAACGTCCAGTCGGTCGGCTTCCGCGACCGAAGAGCTGTCATCCTCGGTCAACGAGATCAGCTCGCCAGGTGCAGGAATCGGCGCGCATGGCCAACGATGCCGTCGACCAGGCCCGCACCACCAATGACCGCGTCAGCGAATTGTCGAAGGCGGCGAGCCGCATCGGCGACGTCGTGGAGCTGATCAACACCATCGCAGGCCAGACCAACCTGCTGGCGCTCAACGCCACCATCGAGGCGGCGCGTGCCGGCGAGGCCGGCCGCGGCTTTGCGGTCGTGGCGTCCGAAGTGAAGGCGCTGGCCGAACAAACGGCGAAGGCCACCGGCGAAATCAGCCAGCAGATTTCGGGCATCCAGGGCGCGACGCAGGACTCGGTCACCGCGATCAAGGAAATCAGCGGCACCATCGAAAAACTGTCGGAGATTTCCTCGACCATCGCAGCCGCGGTGGAAGAGCAGGGTGCGGCGACGCAGGAAATTTCCCGCAACGTGCAGCAGGCCGCCCAGGGCACCCAGCAGGTGTCTTCCAACATCACCGACGTGCAGCGCGGCGCCAGCGAGACAGGCTCGGCATCCTCGCAGGTGCTCTCCGCCGCGCAGATGTTGTCCGGCGACAGCAACCGCCTCAAGACCGAGGTTTCAAAATTCCTCGACTCGGTCAGGGCGGCCTGAGGGAAGCACTACGGCATCAAGCCGGATTCATCCTGGCCGCTTGCGTCGTTGCGCCAGAGCCAGACTGAAAGCGCGCGCGTGCGGCCGCGGATCCGCGTCTCCCTGGGGCCGGCAAGAATTCCGGATTCGCGCAGCGCGGATCCGGCGCCGGCCTGGCGCAGCAGATCGTCGCTTACCGCCAGAACGGCGCCTTGCTTGGCCGCGACTTCCATCAGGCGGCTCGCCACGTTCACGGTGTCGCCGGTCGCCGTGATGTGCTGATAGCTGCCGCCGCCGAGCCGCGAGGCTACGGTCGGGCCGAAATGAGCGCCCACCTTGAATCCGGTTCGCGAGGCGATCGACGGCGGCAGGGAGTCGATCCATCGCTCGGCGCGGTTGCAGAGGTCGATGCAGCACAGCGCGGCATTTCTGGCGTCGTCCGCCGTGCTCTCCGGCAGGCCGAACAGGATCATGGCGCCGTCGCCGAGGAAGCTCGTGATCACCCCGCCGCGCGCCTCGACCTCACGGTCGACCAACGTGTGGAAATCCTTCAGCATCCCAAGTATCGCGTCCATGCCGAGCGTTTCGCTGAGCGCGGTGAAGCCGGACAGATCGATGAAGATCACCGCCGCGTCCTGATGCACCGGCGTGAGCAGGAAATCCGGATTCCTGGTCAGCCATTGCTGCAGCACCGGCGCCTGAAACTGCTGCAGCAGATCGCTCTTCATCGCAAAATACTGCGCCTGACGCCGGTTCAGCCAGAGCTGCACCGCCCCGAACAGGATGGTCGGCGGAACGGCGGCCACCAGCGGCAAAGCGGCGCTGAACCAGTAGCCGCGCGAGAATGCGGCGAAGTTCGCGATCATCACCATGATCAGAACGGCCGCGATCAGGAAGAGGCCGACCGCGCTGCGCTGCCAGGCCAGCAAGATCATCAGCAACAGCGTCAGCACCACCGCCAGCACGGCATCGAGCCCGCGCGTGAACCGGTCGCGGCGGATGCCGTCGCCGGTCATCAAGTGACCGATCGCGGTCGCAACGATCTCGACGCCCGGCGTCACCGGATCGAACGGGGTGGAAAAAGTATCGCCGCCGCCCGTGAGGGTTGCGCCGATGACGACGATCTTGTCGCGGAAGGCGGCCGGCTGCACCTCGCCGTTCAACAGCGCCGCCGCGCTGACGGTGCGGATCGTGCCGTGGCGGCCATGGAAGGCCAGCGGCAGCACGTGATCGATATCGGTGGAAACCCATCGCTTGCCGAGCATCAGGCCGTCGCGCTGGATGGCCGGCTCGGCACCGGTCGCGAGCCCCGCGACGCGCAACGGAAACGACAGCTCGACCTTGTCTGTGGTCCGGAACAGCATCGGAAAGCCGCGCGGCGTGCCCGAAATATCCGTGGTGAGGTTGACCACGCCGGTCGCGGCGTGATCGGAGAATATCTTGAGCGGCAGCAGGAATTTTTCGGCACGTGGCAGTCGCGTCAGGGCGCCATTCTCGCTTGTATCGACCGACTGGACCGAGTCGGGAAAGACCGCCGCCGCGGCGATCACGCTGGATTGCTTCCCGAGCGCCGACGCGAGCGCTGCATCGCCGGCGTCACTGCCGTGATCGAGCAACAAGAGGTCGACTGCGACGACGCGCGGCGCCAGCCGGCCGATGGCTTCGACGATGCCGGCGAGTTCGGCGCGCGGCAAGGGGTAGCCGCCTTTCGTCGCCGCGGTATCGTTGTCGATGGCCACGATGGTGATGAGATCGGGCGCGGGCCGTTCTCCACGTGACAGCAGGCGCAGATCGGTCAGCGCGGCCTCGGCGCGGCCGAGCAACCGGACGTCGCCGTTGAAGTGTCCATAGCCCAGCGCCAGCGCCCAGAGCGCCGCCAGCAGCAGCGCCCCCATCGTCTGGAAGCCCTTGTCGGTCACAGCGAAGCAATCGCCGGGATCATTGTCCCAGCCGTGCGAGCAGGGCATCGACGCGCGGCTGCCCCCAGCGCTTGACGGTCAAGGCCTCGGTGCTGCCGCGGTCGACGTCGACACCTTCGCCGGGTCCGAGAAGGACCTGGCCGGCGCCTCTCGGCCGCCGCACCGCGACCTGGCCTCTCAGCACCAGAACCGACGTCCTCGTTTCCTGGACGTCGACCGCCCACTTTGTCCCGCGCACTGCCGCGATCGCCTGTGGCGTGATGACCCGAAAGCGGCTTTTCGCTTTCGGCTTGGGCGCGTCGACCAGCACGGCCTTGCCCTGGAGGTCGACGGCGTCAACGTCGCCACTCTTGTCCTGGCTCTGCAACGTGAATTTCGCGCCGTCCTCGGCAACGATGATGAGGTCGCCGCGGCAACGCAGGGTTTGCACGGCGTTCGGCTTTTGCTCCGACGTGCAGCCCATGCTGGTCTGCTGGGCCAATGCGGCATCGACGCCAACGAGCGCGCAGGTGCCAACAGTTGCGTACATGATGATCATGCACGTCATCCGGGCGGGAGCTCTCATGGCAATATCTCCGTGAACAGGAACAGGCATATAGTCATTTCTGCAACACGTTGTTGCAAATCCAAACTGTGGTCAGAAAATGTCTGTGCCGGCCCGCCGCTAACATGGTGGACCGGCAGAACTATTTCATGCCGAACAAAGCCGCGGGAAGCCCGTGCTGGCCAGGATCGGGCGCGGGACGAGATCTAGAGCCCCGTTCCGATTCAATCGGAACGGAGCTCTACTTTTTGTTTTGACACGTTTTCTTCACGCGAACCGGTATCCGCTTCGCTTGAAAACGCTCTAGCCTCCCGGTGCCGCTGATGGTGCGGGCGGCGGCGCCTGCCTGCGGAAGAGAATGCGCTGGTAGAGCCAGCCGATCGCCACCAGGACCACACCGAGGCACATGAACGACAGCGCGCGGTAAATCCCCGTCAGTTGCGACATGTCGATCAAAAACGCCTTCAGGATCGTCAGCGCGATCACCACGGCGGAAGCGAGCCGCGCGCGTTGCGAGTTGACGAGGATTCCGACGCCGAGCAGGACGACGCCGAACACGAGCCAGGCGATCGAATAGGTGTATTGCTCGGCGCCGGTGGTGGGGCCCTCCGCCAGCACCGGTCCGTGATAGAGCCTGCGGATTTCCAGCGTCACATAGGCAAGCGCGAGAACGAGCGCGCCTGCCGCGATGGTGTTGGCATAGGCTGACGGACGATGGCCCGCCACGGCGTAGGACAACAGCAGCGCCAGCACGGCCGGAAGGGCGTAGCCCAGCAGCAGCAGGTTGAAGACCACGCCGCCGACGTCGATCCGCCAGAGCAGCGGATTGTCCAGCATGAACAGGCCGAGCACGGTGGCAGCCCCCGCAATCAGCGTCATCACGATGGCGCCGGCGCTGTGCACGATGCTGCCCGAGCGCAGATGCAGCCGTTCCAGCCCGATCGCCATCGCGAGCGCGACGCAGACCTGCAGCGCGACCTCGGTGAGCCCTGCGCTCTGACGATAGACATCGCCATTGTTGACGAAATGGCGGATCTCCATGAACGCCAGCAGCACGGTGAACAGGATGGCGGCCGCCTCCACCGAACGGAGCGGCGCGTCGTCGCCGTTGCGGCGCAGGAAGTGGCTTCCGCCCCAGAAGCACAGCGCCGGTACGCCATAGCCCCACAGCAGCCAGTTGAAGATCGGCGTGGTACCAACCGCGTGGCCTACGATGCGCGGCTCGTAGCCGATGCGCAGCACCACGATGCCGGCGAGGATCGCCGCCAGCGTGCGCAGGAACGGGATCGGCCGTTGCAGCGAGATCCAGGCGGTGCCAAGCGACATCAGCGCAATCGCAATCGTGAGCCAGCCCTTTTCCAGCGCAAACGTCAGTGCCAGCGCCATCGCTGCGAGCGTGCCGGTGGCGTACAGGGCGATCGAGGCCTGCAGGCCGGGCCGGTCCTCCCGCTTGCTCAGGATTTCGGTTGCTGCAGCGAACGCGGCGGCGAGGAGGACGGCCAGAATCGCAAACGGGATCGACCGATCGAGATGTGCGATCCGTGCGTAGAGTGCCACCAATAGCGCCAGCGGCGTGAAGACGGACGTGGCCGACCAGAGAACCGGAATCTGCGGGTTGTTCGAGCGGCCCTGTGCCAAAAATCCGGTGATGCCAAAACCTGCCGCAAAGATCGCCGCGGTGATGAGGTGCAGCGAGACCGACCCATCGGTGACAGCCGGTCCGATGCCGGGCAACGGTCCGCCCGGCAGCACCAGCATTTCCGGGTTGGCGCGGATCACCCATTCGGCAAACACGGTGAAGACGAAGCCGGCGGCAATGGCGACCGCGGCAGTCGCGGCTTCGGCGCGCCAGGCGACGAACAGGGTGGCGGCCACCAGCAGCGCAAACGCGATCATCGCAGGATCGGCATGGGAACCGGTCAGCACGATCATGGTCGCGCCGAGCAGATAGGCGGCGAGCGAGCCAGACGAGATCGGCTCGATCTCACCCTCTTCGGCGCCAGGGCCGAACATGAAGCCGCAGACGACGAGCAACGCCGCGAGGATGAATCCGGCAATGACGTGGAACGCGTGCGGTCCGATCAACGTCGGGCCCAGACCGGGGAACGTCCAGAGCAGCGCGAAGGCAATCGTGGTGACGGCAAGCCAGCGCCAAAGCCTGACGCGCGCCAGTCCGAACGCGGCCGCGGTGACGATCGCGAGATAGATGTAGAGCGCCCAGAAATCCGGCTTCTCGGAGGAGACGAGGACGGGGGTGACGAAGGCGCCGACGATGCCGAGCCCGGCCAGCGCCGGGCCATGCAGCAGTGCCGCGGCCAGCGTGCCCAACGCCACCAGCCCCAGCAGGACAAAGGCGGTCGCGGGCGCCAGGAAATCGTAGAGCGCATAGGCGGCATAGACGGTCGCGAACGCCACGGCAGTTCCCGCCGCGGTGAGAATGGCGGGGATATTGGCGATCGGCAGCGCGTCGATTGTGGAAATGCTTTCCTTGCGGCGGGTCCATTCGCCGGCAGCCAGCAGCGCCAGCGCGAACAGGCCGCCGAGCATCGTGCGCACGCCGGGGCCGAGCAGGCCGGCCTCGATCGAATAGCGCACCATGAAGAAGCCGCCGAGCGCCAGCGTCAGTCCGCCGACCCAGACCACCCAGCGGGTGCCGAGCCGTTCCTCGAAACCGGGTTGGGCTTGCGGAAGCGGTGGCGGTGCCGGCATTTCCGTGGCTGCTTGCGGTGTCGGCTCCCGTTGAACGGGCGGCGATGCCTCGCGCATGCCGGTTGCGGCCTCCGCAATGGCGATGGGTGGAGCGATCGGGAATTCGTCCGTGGGTATTGGCGGCGGCACGACTGGTGCGGCCGCTGCTCGCGGTGATGTTTCCAGTGCCTCCAGCCGCGCGCGCAGCGCGGCGACCTGATTGAGCGCCCTGATCGCGACAATCAGTGCGGCAACGGCGACGAAAAACGTCAGCGCAAACGAATCGAACATCGAGCCTCCGGAACGTCACACGCGGGACGTCAACCGGTCACCTCGGCGGTCCGTCGCAATACCGTGAGTGTGGATCTACCCGGCAAAAGTTCAACAACAACGTGCGGCATTTTGCTGGAATCAGTCGATATCCACACGGAACGGCCGGCCTTCGACGGTCATGCTGCCCGGCCCCATCTCGTCGAGGGCGCGCAGCATCCGCCCGTCGCGGCCGAGCAGCTTGTCCGCCAGGCTGACGATCAGCCGGTTGGGCTGCGCGATCGGCGAGGCCGCGCGGATTTGCTTTGCGATCGATATCTCGTCCCGGTGCGGATTGAGCGCGCAGGCCGCCATGAAGGCGCTCGCGGTGGAGCGGCTGATGCCGGCATAGCAATGCACCACCATCGGTGCGTTGCGGTCCCAGCCGCGCACGAACGCCAGCACCCTTTCGATGTGGTCTTCCGACGGTGCGACAAAACCGTCCATGACTTCGGTGATGTCGTCCATCGCCACTTTCAGATGGTTGGCGGGGAGCACCGACACCGGACGCTGCACCTGTTCGACATTGGCCATCACGGTCAGCACGTGGCTGGCGCCGGTTATCTTGACGGTGTCGGGGAGGGCGGCGAGCGAACAGACGTGAAGCATGGCGTTCCCTGGGTGTCCTCGGGCGTGCTGGATTTTCGGGGATTATAGGGCCGTGCGCGAGCCGGAGAAAGCCGGTTTGAGCCGCCGATTCAGGGGTGCAGCGTCGTGAATCGCGCCAGGAACCGCTTTTCGGCCTTGGCGGCGGTCCATGGCGTCAGATAGTCGCGCTCCATCGCCTCGGGCAGACCGGGATCGCGGCCGAACAGGCGTTTGGCCTCGCTCTCCGAAAAACCCGCAAGGCGTGTCGCCTCGAGAAAGGCCGCGCCCTTGTCGGCGGCCTTGATCTGGCGCGTGATCTCATCGGCCAGCACCGGCGGCAGGCCGAAGCGGATATGGATTGCGGACAACAGGCGCTTCTCGACGGCCTTGTAGTCGCCACCGAGCACCGCCTTGAACGGCGAGATCATGTCGCCGATGACATATTCCGGCGCATCGTGCAGCAGTGCGGCGAGCCGGAAGGAGACGTCGACGCGCGGCATCTGTTCGCGCATCACGGCTTCCACCAGCAGCGTGTGCTGGGCGACGGAGAAAATATGCGCGCCGCCGGTCTGCCCGTTCCAGCGCGCCACGCGCGCCAGCCCATGGGCAATGTCGGCGATTTCGATATCGAGCGGCGAGGGGTCGAGCAGGTCAAGCCGCCGCCCCGACAACATCCGCTGCCAGGCACGGCCTGCTACGGTCGAACCTTTGCCGGTCATTTGGCCTTGAGACGGGGTTTGCGGAGCTTGCCACTGCAATTCTCGTGGCAGAAGCAGGTGACGAGGTGATCGTTGACCATGCCGGTCGCCTGCATGAAGGCGTAGACGATGGTAGGGCCGACGAATTTGAATCCGCGCGAGGCGAGCTCCTTCGATATCTTGATCGAGACCGGCGTCGAGGCCGGCACGCTCGCGGTGGTCTTGAACTGGTTGACCTTCGGCCTGCCGTCGACGAAATCCCACAGGAACTTTGAAAAGCCCGGTCCTTCTTCCATGATCTTCAGATAGGACTTTGCGCTGTTCACCGCGCCTTCGATCTTGGCGCGGTTGCGCACGATGCCGGCGTCGTTCATCAGCGCGTGAACCTTCTTTGCATTGTAGCGCGCGATTTTCTCCGGCTGGAAATCGTCGAACGCTTTGCGAAAGTTGTCGCGCTTGCGCAGGATCGTGATCCACGACAGGCCGGCCTGAAAACCGTCGAGGATCAGCTTTTCGTACAGCGCGCGGTCGTCATATTCCGGCACGCCCCATTCGTTGTCGTGATAGGCCATATAGAACGGGTCTTCGCCCGGCCACGGGCATCGCGTCTTGCCATCGGGATGCAGTCGCGCGGAACGGCTCATGCGACGGTCTGCTTCGGCGGGGGACGCAATTCGTCCGGCTCGGCGATACGGATCGGAAGGCCGCCCGCGGTGAGCTTGACGCCGGCATCGAGCGCGTCGCTGACGCGGTCGGTACGGATCAGCGCCAGGCCAAGCTTGCCCGCGGTCGAGCCAATGGTGCCGACTGGCTTGTCGCCGGCCATCACCGGCAGGCCCGTCTCCGGCGAAAAGTCGTCGAGGATGACTTTCACCGTGCGGGTACGCGCGGTGCCGCGGTGCTGCATCCGCGACACCACTTCCTGGCCGACATAGCAGCCCTTGTCGAAATCGATGCCGTTGAGGCGGTCCATATTGGTCTCGTGCGGAAAGGCGTCGCCATACATGAAGTCGAGGCCGCCACGCGGCGCGCCGCTCGCGATGCGATGCGCTTCGTAGGCTTCATTGTCGACGAGATCGGCGCCGATCAAGCCGGCGACCTTCTGCTTCAACTCCTCGGGAATGAGGATGCGCCAGCCGAGCCCATCGTTGCGCGGATCGGCAAAGGCGAGATCGGGCTTCATCGCCGGCTCGCCATCCCAGGCCGCCAGCACGCCGAGGCTGTCGGAGAGATTTTCCACCGTCACCTTGGCGCGCAGCTTGTAGAAGCCGAGCTTGTCGGAAAGCGTTTTTGCCAGCGGCCGCGGTGCGTCGATTAGAAAGCCGCCGCCGTGGCCGGCCGGGGCTTCGGTGATCAAGAAGTCCGCGATGATCTTGCCCTGCGGCGTCAGCAGCGCACCGAAACGGCCGATGCCCGGGCGCACCAGCATGACGTCGGTCGTGACGAGGCCATTGAGGAAATCGCGGGCGTCTTCGCCGCCGACCTTGATCACGCCCCGATCCGGGAGAAACGCTGCTTTCATACAAGAATCTCTTGTGACATGTTGCAGCGGAACGTAAGCCGCCAAGGCATGAACGACAAGGCCCGCGGGGCTTGGTGAGACCTCATCCTGAGGAGCAGGCGCCAGCCTGCGTCTCGAAGGATGGGCAACGGGCACCGAGTGCATCCCATGCTTCGAGACGGCCCTTGCGGGCCTCCTCAGCATGAGGAGGAAATGAATACGAGGACCGATGAATTAGCGATTTGACACCATTCTAAAATCCGGCACCGTGGTCAATCAGGACGGCGAGGGCCTCCGCGACATCGGCATCTCCAATGGCCGCATTGCCGCGATCGGCGGGCTCGGCCAGGCCTCCGCCGGCGAGGTGATCGACTGCAAGGGCCTGCACATCCTGCCCGGCGTGATGGACACGCAGGTGCACTTTCGCGAGCCCGGGCTGACGCACAAGGAAGATCTCGAGACCGGTTCGCGCAGCGCCGTGATGGGCGGCGTCACCGCGGTGTTCGAAATGCCGAACACCAATCCGCTGACGGTCACCGAAGAGGCGTTCACCGCCAAGATCAAGGCTGGCCGTCATCGCATGCATTGCGATTTCGCCTTCTTCATCGGCGGCACCCGCGAGAATGTGAACCATCTGCCGGAGCTGGAGCGCGCGGAAGGCTGCGCCGGCGTAAAAGTGTTTATCGGTTCCTCCACCGGCGCGCTGCTGGTCGAGGACGACGAGAGCCTGCGGCGGATTTTCCAGGTGATCCGCCGCCGCGCCGCGTTCCATGCCGAAGACGAATACCGCCTCAACGAGCGCAAGCCGCTGCGCATTGAGGGCGACCCGCGCTCGCACCCGGTGTGGCGCGACGAGACCGCGGCGCTGCTGGCGACGCAACGGCTGGTCGCGCTCGCGCGCGAGACCGGCAAGCGTATCCATGTGCTGCATATCTCGACCAAGCAGGAGATCGAATATCTGCGTGACCACAAGGACGTCGCGACCTGCGAGGCGACGCCGCATCACCTGACCATGGCAGCGCCCGAATGCTACGAGCGGCTCGGCACGCTGGCGCAGATGAATCCGCCGGTGCGCTCGGCCGATCATCGCGCCGGCATCTGGATGGGCATCGAGCAGGGCATCATCGACGTGCTCGGCTCCGATCACGCGCCGCATACGCTGGAGGAAAAGCAAAAGACCTATCCGGCGTCGCCCTCGGGCATGACCGGGGTGCAGACGCTGGTGCCCTTGATGCTCGACCACGTCAATGCGGGACGGCTGTCGCTGGCGCGCTTCGTCGATCTCACCAGCGCCGGCCCCGCGCGGCTGTTCAATATCGCCTGCAAGGGCCGCATCGCCGCCGGCTATGATGCCGATTTCACGGTGGTCGATCTCAAGCGCAGCGAAACCATCACCAACAAATGGGTGGCCTCGAAGGCCGGCTGGACGCCCTATGACGGCGTAGAGGTCACTGGCTGGCCGGTCGGCACTTTTGTGCGCGGCAAGCGCGTGATGTGGCAGGGCGAGCTGCTGACGCCGGCGACAGGGGAGCCGGTAAGGTTTCTTGAGACGTTGAAGGCGTAGGTATCCCATCGTCGTCATTCCGGGACGCGCCGCTTGGCGCGGGCCCGGGATCCATACGCCGTGACAGTTGTTGTTGTGCGAGATGATCAAAGACTTTCTTTGAACCAAGGGCGGCCTGTGGTTATGGATTCCGGGCTCGCCGCTACGCGGCGCCCCGGAATGACGAGCGGAAATATTCTCGCGGCTTGATTCTCGCCCGAGTTTTTCATCTTTGCCCCTCTGCAAAACAGAGGGCGCAGGGAATGCCGGGTGCGCGCTGCACCCGCGGTCTCGTGTGCTGCTTGCGCAAAAGAAAGATGCACACGAGCATACAGGTGAGCGGAGAACACTCCGACATCCCCTGCGCAATGGCTTTACGGCTTACTTCGTGCTCTTCCCGGTGGAGCGAGCTTGTTGTCACCGTCACCTGCGGTAACCACCGCAAGCTTGACGCCAGCATCGCGGCGTCAGAACCACACGACTTGACCGTACGCTCCTGCCCAGCCGTCTGCTGAACAAGCGCGTCCATCGCAACCCCCAGCCCAACGTATCGTGACGATCGCGAAACGCCCCTCAAGTGGGCCCGGGTGCACGAGTATTGCCAGTGATTTGCCCGACATGACCAGCGGAATATTTTTACGTAATGGGCTTGACACGATTTCTGAAAATCAGAATTGATTTTGCCCGTCGTGTTGAATTTGTCCCATGCTGGGCTCTCAACCCTCATGGTGAGGAGGCGCGCCAGCGCCGTCTCGAACCATGCAGGCCCGGATATCGCCCGCGGCCATCCTTCGAGACGCCGCTTCGCGGCTCCTCAGGATGAGGTCGGTGGGTGTAGCGCCGACGACACGAGCCGTCATTGCGAGGAGCGATAGCGACGAAGCAATCCAGCTTTCTTGTCGCGGCGAAGGAAGCTGGCTTGCTTCGCTTCGCTCGCAATGACGAATTCGGCCCGGTCCCGCCTACGCCAAGGCTTCGGCGGGCAGGCAAGCCGGGCGATGAAGAGTGAGGTGGGGCGAGCTTACTGCTTCGCCAGCGACAGCGAGAACTCGCCGTTGCGCACGCGCGAGGGAAGTCCCTCGACGAACTTTCGCCACCGCGTCTTCGCCATAGGTGGTGACGAGTTCGGCGAGCGCCGCAAACAGGCTCGCCTGCGCCAGGCAGTCGCCGTCGACGCCGTCGTGGCGCGCTTCGGCCCAGGCCTCGTTGAGATAGCTCAGCGCCGCCTGCTTCTGTTCGTGATCGGGCAGCGGGTCGCGGGCGAGGTTGAAGGGCGCTGGATGGCTCATGAAACTCAACGGACTTTGCGCGATCCAGGGCGGAACGCATCTGACGGCCAGAGATGTAGCACGCGGCGTAAACCCGCCTAGGGACATCTTTAGGAAAGGTTAACGCGGCGCCGGAAACTTGAAACCGGGTTCCACCGTCAGCTATTTATGCCCGCCGATATGGTCGAGCACCGCGCGCGGCGTGGCGCAAACGTGACTGGCGCCGGCCTTGATCAGTTCTTCGCGGCCGCCATAGCCGTACAGCACGCCGATTGCGCCCATGCGGTTGTTCTTCGCGCCGACAATGTCGTGGCTGCGGTCGCCGATCATCAACGCACGCTGTGGGTCCACGGCCGCCTTCTCAAGCGCGTAGGCCAGCAGGTCACTCTTGTCGGCGCGCGTGCCGTCCAGTTCGGCGCCGAACACGTGCTCGAAGTAATCGCGAAGGCGGAAGTGGTCGATGATCCGGTCGGCAAAAACATGCGCCTTGCTGGTGGCGACGAACAGCCGGCCGTGCGATTGCTTCAGCGCGGCGAGGGTGGGTTCGATATCGGGATAGACGCTATTTTCGTAGAGGCCGACATCGCCGAAGCGTTCGCGATAAAGCGACACCGCGAGGTCGGCCCGGTCCTCGCCGCCCAGCATGGTGACAAAACTGGCGCGCAACGGCGGGCCGATGCACCAGGTCAGCTCGTCCTGCGGCGGCACCGGCAGATCGAGCCTTTGCAGCGCGTACTGGATCGAGCGGGTGATGCCGGGTTTGGGGTCCGTCAGCGTGCCGTCGAGATCGAAGAAGATCGCGTCCATGCGAGGTTCAGTTGGCATAGCGCGCGGTGAGATCGCGCGAGATCTTTGAGCCTTCCTCGATATAGCGGCGGATGGCCACCGTGGCTGCCGGCGTGCAGGTCCGGTAGGTCTGCTGAAAGCCGTTATAGCCGCGGTTGAAGCCGGCGATCATGCGCGCCCGGCGGTCGCCTGCAGGGGGTTTCGGCGTCGATCAGCGCCTGCATCTCGTTGCGCCATTTCGCCCCTTCATTGGTGCCGCAGATCGCCCGGAGATAATGCAGGGTACCGAGAATCTCGGCCAGCCGCTGCAGGTCGCCGTCGAATGGCGCGGCGGCATCCTGGGCCCGGGCGGGGGTGAGACTGCAGGCCAAAATCAGGGCGAAAATGGTCAGAAAGCGCTTGAGCATCGGGGTTCCACAATGGGCCCGGTATGCCTCCTCAATGCGCTAGAAGCAAGGCGTGGCAATGGACGTTGTTAACCCCGGATCAGCTTGTGAGCGGCCTCGATGACGTCCTGGAGGCCGCCGGTGACCTTGAGGTCGCCGATTGCATCAGGCGCGAGCCATTTGAAGTCGTCATGCTCGTCGTTCAGCACGGGCTCAAGGGCCACCCAGCGGGCGGCAAACGACATGATGAGGTAATGCCCGCCGCCGGAGCTTGCCGGCAGCACCTCGCGCCAGCCGGCAAGGCCAATGATCTCGATTCTGATCGCGGTCTCCTCGTCGACCTCGCGATGCAGCGCCGTGTGCAGCAATTCGCCGAATTCGACCCGCCCGCCCGGCAGCGAATAAAACCCCTTGCCCGGCGAACGCGCACGGCGCACCAGCAGGATCCGGTCGTCCCGGAAGATGGCGGCACTGACGGCGAGCTGTGGACGTTGCGGGGGCTCAGTGAGGACCACGGCGGTCAGCCCGCCATGATGGTGTCGACGTCGGCCTCAACGCCGCCATTGATGATGCCGCCGGCGAGCGCGACCAGCGGCTTGACCCAGCCGGTCGCCTGTTCCGCCAGCGTGGCGCGGGTCTTGTCCTGGCGCGCATCGCGCATAGCCGAGCCGACCGCGGTCAGGATCGAAGTCATGGTTTCGGTGATGTGCTCGAACTCGGTGCGGGTTTTGGTATCCGCCGCATCATACGCCTCGATCGCGAGGTCGCGTGCCCTGAAATTGGAGGCCATGAAATGCTCGCAGTAGGACAGCGGCCGCCAAGTCAGAAAATCCTCGGCGCATTCCGGCATGTCGGGGATCATCTCCAGAAGCATGATGGCTTCATTGAAATGATTCAGATAATCGGTGGCAAGCCCGGTGCGGGGGTTGATGTTGGCCGCGCGCAACTGGGCGGCGCGGGCTTCCCCTGCAGGGCCAGCTGATCGAACCTTGGATGGAGAGGCCGCCGGGGTCATCTTTCTCAGTGTTAGCATTTGGCGTTAAAAGGACCTGAACAAGTGCCTGTCTGGGTTGCAGAATGTGCGGACGCTTCGTAATCACATCACCTCCGGCGGCGGTCCGGCAGGTATTTGGTTATGCCGAGCAGCCCAATTTCCCGCCGCGGTATAACATCGCGCCGACGCAACCGATCCCGGTGGTGATCCTGGAAAATGGCGAGCGGCATTTCAAATTGATGCGCTGGGGCCTGGTTCCGGCCTGGGTCAAGGATCCCCGTAAATTTACGCTCCTGATCAACGCGCGTTCCGAGACGGTTTTGGAAAAGCCCGCCTTCAAGAATGCGATCAAGCGGCGGCGCTGCCTGATCCCGGCCGACGGCTATTACGAGTGGCACGCTGCCGGCGGCCGCAAGCGGCCCTGCTTCATCTATCGCCGCGACCGCCAGTTGTTTGGTCTGGCCGGGCTTGCCGAAACCTGGGTCGGTCCGAACGGCGAGGAGGTCGACACGGTCGCCATCGTCACCGCACCGGCCAGCCCCGATCTTGCCGTGCTGCATCACCGCGTACCCGTAACGATAGTGGCCGGTGAGTTCGAACGCTGGCTCGATGGCCTCAACCACGACGCCGAAAGCGTGATGGCGCTGCTGGCGGGACCTGCGGAAGGCGAGTTCGGCTGGCACGAGGTGTCCACCCGGGTCAACGCCGCCGCCAACGACGATGCGCAACTGACGCTGCCGATCACGGAGCAGCAGCGCGTGGCGGAGGAGCCGAAGCCGAAGAAGGCGGTGCCGCGCAAGGTGTCGGCGGTGCCGGATGACGGACAGGGAAGCCTGTTCTGATGACAGGGTGGCGCAAGGGCGCGCCGTGCCCACTATCTTTCGGTTACGGCGTCGGCTCGCGGCCATCGAGCCATTTGGCGTAGATGATGCGTTCCTGCTCGTCATAGCCGATCGATTCGTAGAACGCCTGCACCTTGGTATTGTCGGGCCGCACCATCAATTGCAGTTTGGCGATGCCGACTTGCCGCAGCCACTCTTCGGCGGCATTCATGATGGCGCGGCCGTGGCCGCTGCCGTGGCGGTCGGGATCGACCGCGACGTAATAGACCCAGCCGCGATGGCCGTCATGGCCGACCATGGCGGTCGCAACGATCGCGCCGGCGTCGCGGCCGACCAGCACCGCCGAATTCGGTCCGCGCCGGGCGAACGCAATGTCGGCGGCGGGATCGTTCCACGGCCGCGTCAGGCCGCAGCGCTGCCACAGCGCAACGACATCAGCGATATCGGCGTCCGCGACGGGCGCGATGGTAAGCGTTGCTGACGACATGCCGCGCTCACAGCACCTTGCCGGGATTCATGATGCCAAGCGGATCGAGCATCGCCTTGAAGCTGCGCATCAATTCGATCGCGACCTTGTCCTTTACATCAGGCAGTTCATCCCGTTTCAGAACACCGATACCGTGTTCGGCCGAGATCGATCCGCCCATCCGCAGCACGATCGCGAACACGACCTCGTTCACTTCATGCCAGCGCGCCATGAAATCGTCGGTGTTGCCGCCGACCGGCTGGCTGACATTGTAGTGAATGTTGCCGTCGCCGAGATGGCCGAACGGCACCGGCCGCGATCCCGGGATCAGCTTGACGACGGCGGCGTCGGCCTCTGCGATGAAGTCGGGCACGGCCGCGACCGGCACCGAAATGTCGTGCTTGATCGACCCGCCTTCCGGCTTCTGCGCCGCAGACATCTCGTCGCGCAATTTCCAGAACGCCTGGCGCTGGCCGAGATTGGCCGCGATCACGGCGTCGTCGACGATGCCGTCTTCCAGGCCCTTGGCCAGGATCGATTCCAGCGCAGGCCGCGCATCGTCGCGTGACGAGGACAGTTCCATCAGCACGTACCAGGGATGGCCGGCGGGCAGGGGATTACGGACGTCGATGCCGTGGCGGACGGAAAAATCGACCGCGATATCGGCGAGCAGTTCGAAGCTGGTCAGGCTGCCGGCCGCCTCATTCTGCGAGATCGACAACAGCTTCAACGCCTGCGCCGGCGATTTGAGGCCGACATAGGCGGTTTCCACCGCGCGCGGCTTTGGAAACAACTTTAGCGTCGCCGCGGTAATGATGCCGAGCGTGCCTTCGGCGCCGATGAAGAGGTTGCGCAGATCGTAGCCGGTATTGTCCTTTTTCAGTTTTGACAGCGCGTTCAGCACGCGGCCGTCGGCCAGCACCACTTCCACCCCGAGCGCCATCTCGCGCGCCACGCCATAGGCCAGCGCCGCCGTGCCGCCGGCATTGGTCGAGAGATTGCCGCCGATGGTGCAGCTCCCTTCCGCGCCCAGCGACAGCGGGAACAGCCGGTCGACAGCAGCGGCGCGCTGCTGGGCGACCTGCAGGATCACGCCGGCTTCGCAGGTCATGGTGTTGGAGGCGGCATCGATCTCGCGGATCTTGTCCAGCCGCCGCATCGAAATGACCACCTCGCCGTTATGCGGGGTCTGTCCGCCGACGAGGCCGGTGTTGCCGCCCTGCGGCACCAGCGCGATGCGATGCTCGCTGGCAAGCTTGCAGATCGCGGAGACTTCGGCGGTGGAGCCGGGGCGCAGCACCAGCGGCGAATGGCCGTGAAACAGATCGCGCTCCTCGGTGACGTAGGACGCGATGTCGGCGGCGTCGGTCACGGCGTATTTGTCGCCGACGATGCGGCGGAATTTCGCGATCAGTTCGCCTGAAAGCTGTGGCGCTGCCGGCTGGATGATATTCATTCTTCTTGCCCGGTTATTCTCGTCCCTATTACGCACGTCCGACCGCTGCGCGGCGCAGGCGGTCGTTGATGGCTTCCCCCAATCCTTCGTCGGGGATGGGCATCACGGCGATCGCACGCGCGTTTGCGGCGTCCAGTGCACGAAGATAACCGAAAAGATTGGCGGCCGCTTCCGCGAGATTGCTCCGAGCCGACAAATTCATTGCTACGAGCGCGCGATCCGCGCCGGGTAAAGGGCGCGGTCCGAACGCCAGCAGTGCTTCGCCGGGCTCGAGACGCTCGGCATTGAGCCGAACTTTTGTGCGCGGCGCATAATGCGAGGCCAGCATGCCCGGAGCCAGCGGCTGGCCGCTGTCGCTCTCGGCATCCTCCGGTGGCTGCATCAGCGCGCGGCCGAGCACGCGCTCGATCTCGCCGCGCGGCAGACCGCCGGGGCGCAGCAGCATCGGCTCGTCAAAGCATCCGACAATCGTGGATTCCACGCCGACCGTCACCGCGCCGCCATCGACGATCAAGTCGATGCGGCCGTCGAGATCGCCTTGCACATGTTCGGCCGTGGTCGGCGAGACATGGCCGGACAGATTGGCCGATGGCGCCACCACCGGCCCGCCAAAGGCGCGCAGGATTTCGCGTGCGACGGGGTGGGCGGGAATGCGGACCGCGACGGTGTCGAGCCCGGCGGTGGCGAGATCGGCCACCGCACAATCTTTTGCCTTCGGCAGCACCAGCGTCAGCGGCCCCGGCCAGAACGCCTCGGCCAGCGCCAGCGCAGCCGCATCGAAACGGGCGATCCGGCGCGCGGCATCGAGGGTGCCGACATGAGCGATCAGCGGATTGAAAGCCGGCCGGCCCTTGGCCTGGTAAAGCCGGGCAATCGCGTCCGGATTGGCTGCATCCGCGCCGAGGCCGTAGACCGTCTCGGTCGGGAACGCGACCAGCCCGCCGGCGGCGAGCGAGGCCGCTGCGGAGGCCACGGCGGCCGGGCCGGCCGGCAAAATCTGGGTCTTAAGGCTCACATTCACTGGGATAAAATTCCTCAATTCCGCTTCTTGCGGTGGCCCAAGCCGGAGGCTATAAGCCGCGTTCCAAGTCGGAGTGTGGCTCAGTCCGGTAGAGCACTGCGTTCGGGACGCAGGGGTCGCAGGTTCGAATCCTGCCACTCCGACCAGTCATTTTCAGATTTTTTCTTCTGGTCTTTGGCGGTTGCCAAGTCAACCGTCGAAACCTGCCTTCCTTTTTGCAGAACTACGGCAGCAGCACCGTCTGGCACGGGCCGCAAACGGTGTCTTGGGAGTAGAAGCGACCGCAGCGCGCCTGCCTGCCTCAATCCAGCAGCGCTTTTCGCTTCGGTTGAAATGGCCTATCTAGCCAGCATGTTATTTCGAAGTATTGGCCAAAAAGCGTTCTCAAGAAGTGCCGGCGTGATCGCCTACAGCGTCGCTCTGTGGCTTGGTGTCATGCCATCCTTCGCAAACGAGCCGGAAATTCCGCCGGCCGTCGTGGCGGGCGTCGAAGCGGCGCTGCGGCCAACTACGATGGCGAGCTTGGAAAAGACCCGGCAGAATCTTGTTCAATACGTCTGGAAGGGCGCCGATCCCTACAAGCTGAAACCGAGTTCCGTTGTTGATGGCGCGCGCACCGCCAATATGGCCCTGATCGCTTCGGGCGCGGAAGTGAAGACCATCAGCGTTGATTTCGCGGTCGGCCTGCGTGGTTTTATCGAATATGCCAAAAACGGTTCGGCCCGGTGCCTGGCAATATGGGCAAAGGGCCACGAAGGGAAGCCGCCAGCTTCCCCCATTCTGCCGGGCGCAGTGACCTATCTGAAGAAGCGATGGGCAAGCGGCTGCGATATCATCATCGTACCGATGCCATTGCAATTCGATGGGATGGGCGTGATCAAGTCCGAAAAGGAAGGACTGATCTATGTTCCGGTCGCTACTCACGAAATAGCGGCACTGGTCGATTCTCCGCAGTTTTCAGCATTCCGGCTGTTCCTGGATCCGCTCTTCGCGGGATTGAACTGGTTGCAGAAGTCAGGCCGAACCTATGATCGTGTAACGATGGCCGGCGTCTCGGGCGGCGGCTGGATGTCGGTCGTTTATCCCGCGATCGACACAAGGGTGCAGGAGACGATTTCCGTGGCGGGATCGTTTCCGATGTTCCTGAAATATTATCCGACGAATGGTGCCCTCAGGGATATCGGCGACTGGGAACAGCACTTCGCTCCATTCTATCAAATCGCAAGCTATTACGAACTGTATTTGCTGAGCGCTGACGGCGGCCGTAGTCAAACTCTGGTCTACAATGTCGTTGATCCCTGCTGCTTTTCGGGCAAGAGAGCTGTGCATTTTCTGCCGCAACTGGAGCGCAAGGCGCAACTGCTCGGTATCAGGCTGAAAAGCATCATCGATGACACCAGCGACCAGCACGACATGAGTGAAAGCGTCATTTCGCAAGTGCTGCGGAATTAGTCCTGCAGCAAGGGTCTGGCGGAAAATCGCTGACTGAGCTGATCGGCGGTCGAACCGGAGGGCATTGCTGAAACATCCCTCCGGTTTGAACGACCAAGGTGGCGCCTGAGCTACATGCTCAACCGCAGCTCAGCGACCAGGGGTAGCTCGGATACTGATAATAATAGTCGTAGCAATCCGGGTAACCGTAGTAATCGTATCCCGGGTAGTAGTTGCCGTATCCCGGCCGGAATCTTCCGAAGTGATGCACGGCGTGCTGGTTGTAACCATAGCCACCGCCGAAATGTCCGATGCCGGCGGCGCCGCCGAAACCTCCCATATGGTGGCCGGCACCAAAGCCGCCGCCGAAGCCACCCATGTGGCCCCCGCCAAATCCTCCCATGTGGCCGCCACCGAAACCGCCGCCCATGTGGCCACCGCCGCCGAAGCCGCCGCCGTGACCACCGCCACCACCAAAACCACCGCCGCCGCCGCGGGCGTCGGCTGCAGTCGCGAGCAGGCTAGTGGCGAGCAGGGCTGTCGCCAAAATCGTGATCAGCTTTTTCATCTTGATACTCCGTTCAGTCAGATTGTTCGCCGCGGTGTCGCGCCTACTTCGTCACGCGACAACCGAACGCGGATCAGTGACAGATAGGGATGATCGACAATGCATCGATTAAATTCGCTGTTAGTCGTCGCTTCCCGGCGCCTGTGCCGTCCGTTACCGCATGCGATGAATGCGTCGTTGGTGCACCACACCGGGGCCGGCGAGGCCGCTTTCCCTCAAATTATAGGTTTGCATCACCGAAGGCGGCAGCGATTGCAGCCGGTATGCCGGCGTCGGCGCGCCGCCATTCAAAACGTCCAAATTCGGATAATTGAATGCAAAGAGGCCCGGCTCCTGAATGGCTTCTTGAGCGAATGCAGGCACGGCTGTCATTACCGAGAGCAAGCCTGCGACAGCGATTGTCTTGAGCGAAGTCATTGTCTTTCTCCTTGAATGTCGATGCGGGCAATTGCCGGACGCGCAAGCGCGCTCACACACCGCAAGAGGCGTGTGTTCTTCCGAACGAGTAACTGCTCGCGTGAAGCTGCATCCGAATGTGGATGCCCGATGGGAATGTGGGGTGGGAGTTATCCCGCTCCACTAAATTGCCGTTTACAAAATTCAACTAATCTCGACCAGGAAGCCGCAGGATGCCGAGACGGCTGCCGCTGAAGGCGCGACCTCTTCTCAAGCGACCGTGATCTTGGTTTGCGTGGCGCGTCACGCGCCGTTGATCGAGCGAGGCAGTTTTGCACAATCAAGCGTCAGCCATGCCGGCTTTCGTGCGTTCCCGGAATCATAAACTGGTTTTTAATTGAGCGCGCGCGACCGGCCCGCCATGTTGGGTGGACTTCGGTTCTCGTTCTGAGAACCGTTTCAAGAAAATTCGGAAGAAACGCAAAGCTGGGCCGTGGGCAACCACGCGCAAACCATATCGATATTCATCGGCGCAATCGCGCATATCAGGGATAGAGACAATGGGCATCGTTCGTTTCGCCCTGAGATTTCCGCATACGTTCTATGTGGTCGCCGCCCTGGTGTTGTTCCTGGGCGTCGTCGCATCGATCAAGATGCCGACGGATGTGTTTCCGGAAATCAACATTCCGGTGGTGACGGTGATCTGGAGCTATACCGGGCTGAGCACCCCGGAGATGGAGCAGCGCGTCACCACCTACAGCCAGTACGCCATCAGCTCGAACGTCAACGGCATCAAGAACATCGAGGCACAGACGTTCGCCGGCCTTTCGGTGCAAAAAATCTATTTCCAGCCGGACGTCAATCTCGACCTTGCGATTGCGCAGATCGTCTCGGCCACCAATGCCATCCGCGCGCTGTTGCCGCCGGGGATCCAGGCGCCGCTGGTGGTGCAGTTCAACGCCTCCAGCGTGCCGGTGCTGCAGATCAGCCTGAGTTCCGACACCCTCAACGAGCAGCAGCTCTACGATTACGGCATCTACCGCATCCGCCAGCAACTGGCGCCGATCCCCGGCATCACGCTGCCGACGCCGGCGGGCGGAAAATATCGCCAGATCATGGTCGATCTGGACCCCGCAAAGCTGCTGGCCAAGGGACTGACGCCGCTCGACGTGGTGAACGCCGTCAATGCGCAGAACCTGACGCTGCCGGCCGGCACGGCCAAGTTCGGCCATACGCAATATGCCGTCCGCACCAATGCCACGCCGGCTTCGATCGATGATCTCAACAACATCCCGGTCAAGGTCGTCAACGGCGCGACCATTTTTGTAAAGGACGTCGGCCAGGTTCACGATGGCTGGCTGGTGCAGCAAAACGTGGTGCGCAAGGACGGCCGACGCTCGGTGCTGCTCAGCATCATCAAGAACGGCAATGCCTCGACGCTTGAGCGTCGTCAACGCCGTGCACAAGGCGCTGGAGACGGCACGCGCCGCGGCGCCGCCGGGCATGCAGATCAATGAGCTGTTCGATCAGTCGGTCTTCGTCAAACAGTCGGTAGCCGGCGTGCTGCGCGAGGGTGCGATCGCGGCGGCGCTGACGGCGCTGATGATCCTGCTGTTCCTGGGATCGTGGCGTTCGACGCTGGTGGTGATGATCTCGATCCCGCTTTCGATCCTCGCTTCGCTGGTCGTGCTGTATTTCCTCGGCGAGACCCTGAA
Organism: uncultured Alphaproteobacteria bacterium; assembly: GCA_963731915.1. Lineage (GTDB taxonomy): Bacteria > Pseudomonadota > Alphaproteobacteria > Rhizobiales > Xanthobacteraceae > Bradyrhizobium. The sequence goes on along the minus strand of CAVSXQ010000023.1, from coordinate 49,746 downwards.
TACGATGACGCTCGGCGGGCTGGCGCTGGCGGTCGGTATTCTCGTCGATGATTCCACCGTCACGATCGAGAACACCCATCGCCTGCTCACCGAAGAGGGGTTGCCGCTGCCACAAGCCACGCTGCATGGCGCGGCGGGGATTGCGATCCCGACGCTGGTGTCGACGCTGGCGATCAGTTGCGTCTTCACCTCGGTGGTATTCCTCGACGGGCCCGCAAAATATCTGTTCACCCCGCTGGGGCTTGCGGTGGTGTTCGCGATGCTGGCGTCCTACGGCTTTTCGCGAACCCTGACGCCGATCGTCATCGGATTGCTGCTCAAGGGCGAAAATCACGGCCCGGCCGCAGCGCAGGCGAGGCGGCCTGTTCTCCCGCTTCCATGCCGCTTTCGAGCGCAGTTTCGAGGCGATGCGCCACGCGCTATTCGCGCTCGCTCGCCGGGCTGATCGAGCATCGCTTCGTGATTCCGGCGTTCATGTTGCTGCTGCTGGCGATCGGCGTCGTGACGTTTCCGTTCGTCGGCCGCGACTTCTTTCCCGCCATCGACGGCGGGCAGATCCAGCTTCATGTCCGCGCGCCGGCGGGAACGCGGATCGAGGCCACCGAAAAAATCTTCCAGCAGGTGGAAGACAAGATCCGCGAAATCATTCCCGCGAGCGAGCGCGATCTGATCGTCGACAATATCGGATTGCCGGCGCGGGCCTACAATCTGGCGTTCACGGACGGCTCCACCATCGGCGTCAATGACGGCATCATCCTGGTGTCGCTGAAGGACGGCCACAAGCCGACCAGCGAATATGTGCGCAAGCTGAGGGCGGCGTTGCCCGCTGCGTTCCCCGAAGACACCTTCTACTTCCAGGCTGCCGACATCGTCACCCAGATCCTCAATTTCGGCCTGCCGGCGCAAATCGACGTCCGCACCGTGGGATACGACAAAGACAACAATCTGCGCGTCGCCAATGAACTGCGCCGGCGGATTGCGGCGATACCGGGGATCGCGGATGCGCATCTGCAGCAGGAAGTCGATGCACCGGCATTCTATGCCGACATCGACCGCACGCGCGCCGCGCAGCTCGGGCTCAACGCCAACACCATCGCCACCAACGTCAATGTCAGCCTGAGCTCGTCCGAGCAGGTGACGCCCAACTTCTGGACCGATCCAAAATCGGGCATTCCGTATTATCTCGCGGTGCAGACGCCGGAGAACAAGATCAGTTCGCTGAGCGATCTGCGCAATACGCCGGTCTCGACCGCACTTTCCACGTCCCTGACCGACGTCCCGGTGCCGGGGCTGCTCAGTAACGTCGCCACGTTCAAGCGCGGCAGCGTGCCGACCAACAGCAATCAGGCCAACGTGCAGCCGGTCTACGAGGTCTATGCCAGCGTTCAGGGCCGCGATCTCGGCGGTGTCGCCCACCAGATCAGTGGCATCGTGACGGACCTGCAGAAGCAGCTCAAGCCCGGAAACACCATCCAGGTGATCGGCCAGATCCAGAGCATGAACAGTGCGTTCATCAATCTCGGCATCGGATTGCTGTTCGCGGCGGTGTTCGTCTACTTGCTGATGGTCGTGAACTACCAGAATTTTGGTGACCCCTTTGTCGTCATCCTGGCGCTGCCGGCCACGCTGTGCGGCATCCTCACCATGCTGTTCATCACCGGCACCACGCTCAACGTGCCTTCGTTGATGGGGGCGATCATGGCGGTCGGTGTTGCCTCCGCAAACTCCATTCTGCTGGTGACGTTCGCCCGCGAGCAGCAGCTTGCAGGCAAGACGGCATTCCAGGCCGCCATCGAGGCCGGGCATACAAGGATCCGGCCCGTGCTGATGACGGCGGCGGCGATGATCGTCGGCATGATTCCGATGGCGATCGGGGCTCCGGGCGAAGAACAGAACGCCGCCCTGGCGCGCGCCGTGATCGGTGGCCTGCTGTTCGCGACGCCGACGACGCTGCTGGTGGTGCCATATCTCTTCGCCATGCTGCGCAAGGGCAATGACGGCAAGGGACATCACGGGGTATTCGACGAGGTGCTGGAATGAACTTCAATCCGCCTTTGAACATCGAGCCGCCGCAGGCTCGCGACGACACCGGGGAGGGGCCCGAAAAGCTGCGCGTCAGCCACAGGCGATGGCTCGGCGGGCTTGCAGGCTTCGGAGTAGCCCTTGCGCTGACGACGGCGCTCGCCTTGCGGGCGCATGGAGCCACTATGCGCAACATCGAGAGGTGATCGCCACGGCGGAGCAAAGCCGCGACCTGGTCCCGCAGGTTCGTGTTGCGGCCGTGCGGCCAAGCCCCGGCACCGAAACCGTCAGCCTGCCTGCGACCACGTCGGCTTTCTCGGCCGCCAATATCTTTGCGCGCGCCAGCGGCTATATCGACAAGCGCGAAGTCGATATCGGCGACCGGGTCAAGGCGGGGCAGTTGCTGGCCGAAATCGTAGCTCCCGAACTGGACCACCAGATCGCACAGGCCGAGGCGACGCTCGGTCAGCTCAAGGCGGCGCTGCAGCAGGCCGAGGCGAACCGCGAACTCGCCAAGGTCACCTGGGATCGCGATGGTCCGCTGGTGAAGCAGGGCTGGCTGACCGCGCAGCAGGGCACCACCGACGTTCAGACCCTCAAGGCACAGGAGGCCGCCGTCTCCGTCGCGCAAGCCAATGTCGTAGCCGAGGAGGCGCAGTTGCAGGTGCTGCACCAGCAAAAGCTCTATCAGCGCGTGGTGGCGCCGTTCGACGGGGTCATCACCCAGCGCAACATCGATATCGGCAGCCTGGTGCAGGCCGACGCCACCAGCGGCACCTTCATGTTCACCATCATGCAGGGCAACGTCATCCGTACCCAGGTCTTCGTGCCGCAAGACGAAGCTTTCGGCCTCAAGCCCGGAATTGAAGCGGTGGTGCATGTGCCGGAGATTCCGGACCGCAGCTTTGCCGGCAAGGTGACCCGGATCGCCGATGCCCTGCAGCCGGGCTCCCGCACCCTGCTGACCGAGATCGATATTCCCAATCCCGATGGCGCGCTTGCTCCCGGAATCTATTGCACGGTCGAACTGCAGATCCCGCGCAAGACGCCGAGCTTCATGGTGTCCGCCGATGCCATCATCTTCAACGCTGATGGCGTGCAGGTCGCCGTCGTGGAGCATGGCGTGGTGCATCTGCGCAAGGTGTCGGTGCTGCGCGATCTCGGGTCGGAGGTCGAGATCAACAGCGGGGTCAAGGCGGGCGATCAGGTCATCCTCAACCCCGCCGTCGATCTGGCCGGCGGCAGCAAGGTGCGGATCCGCGCCGCGGCGGCGCCGACGTCCTGAGTCGCGCTGGCCGAGGCAAGCGGATTCTAAAACGCTATTTAATGGTGGGACGGGCCCCTCGGACCTATGTTTTCTGCACGACGGTCCCACCGTGCTTATTCCCTCGCAGGCGGTGTTTACGTGGCCGTTGAGCGGACGGCGCCCGCCGCGCCTTGCAGCCTCCCGCAAGGCGGGGCGGCGCTGTCCGGCTCTCTGGCGGGGGCACGATTTCGATGTATGATCCAGCGCTTGCAGGGAACTGACAGCATGGCACCGGTTGCAGCCAGCGAACGCGACGTCGATCTCGCGGCAGGCGAGAGGCAGATGGCGAGAATTCTCCTGATCGAGGATGACGGCGAAACGGCCGAGGAGATCAGGGCCGAGCTCTCCGATCGCGGCTTCGATGTGCTGTGGGCGGCCGACGGCATCGACGGCCTCGACAAGGCGCGCTCGTCGCAGCCGGACGCCATGATTGTCGACCGCCTGCTGCCGGGAATGGATGGCCTTACCGTGATCGAGACGCTGCGCAAGGAGCAGGTCCGCACCCCCGTGCTGGTGCTGAGCGCGCTCGGCGCGGTCGATGACCGCGTGCGGGGACTGCGGATGGGCGGCGACGACTACCTGACAAAGCCGTTCGCCATCGTGGAACTGGTCGCCCGGATGGAAGCGCTGCTGCGCCGGCCCGCGGAATCGCGCGAGACCACGCTGAAGGTCGGTCCGCTGGAGCTCGACCTGATCGAGCGGACCGGCAAGCGCGGGGACCGGCCGATCGAATTGCTGCCGCGCGAGTTTCGCCTGCTGGAATACATGATGCGGCGTGCCGATCAATTGCTGACGCGGGCCATGCTGCTCGAGGAGGTCTGGCACTACAAGTTCGTGCCGGCCACCAATCTCGTCGACGTGCATATGGGGCGCCTGCGTCACAAGGTGGACGGGCCCAACGAGGCGCCGATGATCCACAACGTTCGCGGCGCCGGCTTCATCCTTCGCGCCGTGCCCTGAAACCCGGGCGGCGGAAAACCGATGCGCCATCTGCAATTCGTGCGCTCGAACACCTTTCACTGGGCGTTCATGGTGGCTGCCGTGCTCGCGGCCTTCATCCTGGCGCTGTTCGGCTTCGTCTACTGGCAGATCGACAGCTATCTGATTGCGCGATCCGACCGCGTGGTAACGTCGCACATTGACGTGATAGGCAGTCTTTCTCCCGAGCGGCGGCTGGAGGCCATCGAGGAGCGACTGAGGCAGGATCCCCGCGGCGTGCAACTCGCGGCGATTTTCGCCGCCGACGGCCGCCGTATCACCGGCAATGTGGAGAGCCTGCCTGCCGGATTGAAGATCGATGCCGGAGCCAGGGCGTCGATGTCATCAGGATCGAGGGAGGCGGCAGGGAGCAACAGAAGGTTCGCGCCATTGCACGGCGGATGCGCAACGGCGAGGTGCTGCTGCTCGGTCGCAATGTCGACGAGGCCAGGGAGATTTCCCATGTCGTCGGGCAGGCGCTCGCGCTCGGTCTCTTGCCCGGGTTTGTTCTCTGCCTGCTGGCGGGCGCCTGGCTCAGCGTGCGGGCGCAGAAACGGGTCGAGGAGGTCAATCAGCGGGTCCAGCGCATCATTGCCGGCGATCTCAGCGAGCGGCTGCCGCACCGCGCCGTCGATGAGCCGTTCTCGAAGCTCGCGGTCATCGTCAACGGCATGCTCGACGAGATGGAGACGATGATCCATGCGCTCGCCGGCGTCGGCAACGATATCGCGCACGATCTGCGGACGCCGCTGACCCGCGCGCGTCTGGTGCTGGAGCGCGGGCGCACCAACGCAAATTCGCTGGAGCAGCTTCAGGCCGTCGTGGACAAGGGCGTTGCCGGCATCGACCAGTCGCTGACCATCATCACCGCATTGTTGCGTCTGGCCGAGATCGAAAACAGCCGCCGCTCCGCCGGCTTTGGCGACGTTGCCCTGCACGACATGCTGCGCGAGGTCGGCGATATTTATGAGCCGATCGCCGAAAACAAGAACATCGCCCTGCGGGTCGAGGCGCCGCGTCCGCTTGTGGTGCGCGGCGACCGGGATCTGCTGATCGAAGCGGTCGCCAATCTCGTCGACAACGCCATCAAGTTCACGCCGGAAGGCGGCAGGGTGGACATCAGGCTGACGCGCGGCGAGGGCGAAACCGTTGTCAATGTGACGGACAGCGGGCCCGGCATCAGCGAACAGGAGCGCGAGGCGGTGCTGCGGCGGTTCTATCGTTCCGACAAGATCCGCAATACGCCGGGCGTCGGTCTTGGCCTCAGCCTGGTTGCCGCCATCGTCAGGCTGCACGATTTCCGCCTGACGATCCAGCCGGGGCCGGGCTGCAAGGTGGAGATCGCCTGCCCGGACCGGCCGGATTGAAGAGGCCCGTCTCGATCCGGCGTCAGGTCGCTACCGGATACTGTTGGTCCACATGCGGTCGTGCTGGTCGTCGTAGATCGTCTTGCCGTAACACTCGGCGCCAAGTCCCGACGCGGTGGCGAGGCATTGCTCATAGCTTGTGAAACCGCAGTCGGTACCGCCCTCGTCATATGACAGGCAGTAATGACCCGATGGTACGATCGGCCCGGCCTGCGCCGTGGAAGCCGTCATCGGGACGAATGCAAGTGCCGAAAAAGCGATTGCTGAGACAATCGCAACCTTCTGAATCGTTTTCATGTTCGTAGTCCATCAAGAACCCTGCCCGTACTCGAGATAGGGTGCGATGACGATGAAATCGATTATAAAAAAATTCATTGTCTTGTCCTGACTGGGGTCGGCGATTTGTCGGCTTCATGCATGCGAATTGGGCGCTGCTATCAGCTGAGTCGTGATCGCTGAAGTCAATAATGAATTTGTATTTAGTTGGGATGAGATGCCATCGCGCCTATCGTTCTGATGCCGAATTGACCGTATGCGCGATGATCCGGCCGCGCACGCACTCGATGGAGAGATCCATGTCCTCACGATTTTTGCCACCGACATTTCGCTACGGCCGTCTCTCATCGGTGGCGACGCCATCGCCGCGCCGTTCGGCCAGCCGACCGTATCGACCCCGCCGGCGCCGATCGGTCATCTGCAACCGCGTGCGCGGCCGTTCTCCCCGAGCTCCGGTGCGGAGCAAATCGAACAGGACCGGATGTCGACCTTCGATGCCGAGCAACACAGGCTCGATATGGAACTCGACAAGAGCCTGAACATCTGCCGTTGTTGATCGCGCCCAATCCCCGCGGTTTCCGCCGGCCGGATGAAACAATCCGAATATTGCACGGGAATTTTGCTCCGGACGTCAGTAGGCGGTAACCTTGACCGTCGCAACCGCTGGATTTGGCCGCTCGACTTCCTAGATAATGATGGTTCCGCCGCTTCGATATTTCTGGAGGCCTCCATGGGCCCAAAACGTGTTTCCATTTTCGTCGTCTCCGCGCTGCTTGCTGGCGTCGGCCGGTTCTGCCTTGGCCGATCAATATCGCGCGGAAGAATTTTTGACGCCTCGATCTGTCGAAGGCGGTGCTGTCGCCGAAGCCGCTCGGGCCTCCGGCGGAATTCGCGCCCGTTGCGGTCGAGGCGCGCAGCGATACCGCGCAGACGCGCGAGGAGCCCTCGGTCGATTACAGGACCAGTGTCCGCACCACCAAGGTGCAGCAAACCTACAGCGATGACGCGCAAATGCGCGCGGAGCCCAAGGTAGATCGCAAGGTCGGATCACAAGGAACCAGATCGCAAGGTCGCTCGTGCACCCACCAGAGTGAAAGAGGCGCGTGCCGAAAAGCCGCGCGCTCCGGCGCGCGCGAAGGTCGTGCGGCGGCATACAACCCGCTTGATGCGCAGGCCATGGATGCGCGGATCCAGAAATGGCCGTGCAAATCCGGCGGCATCTGCGGCTGGAAGCGATAGCGGAAAAATCAGGTCCCGTTTCCGCCGCGATCGAGTTATCCATCTGTCGTAAAACCTTCGGCCCAGAGTCAAGAAACCTTCGGCCAGCAGTCAAGTTGAGCAGGCACCCTCCGTCGTGATTCGACGAGGGTGGCCGGATGGCGATTGCGATACGCGGAAAGCAGGGACTGACCAGACGGCAATTGCTGGTCCGCTCGGCATCATCAGTGGCGCTTGCAGGCCTCGGCACGCTGGCAAAACCCTATCTGAGCCGCGCCGCCGACCGGCCGCAGATCGCCGGCGGCATTCAGTCGGGCGACGTCTCCGCCGACTCCGCCGTGATCTGGGCCCGCGCCGACCGGCCTGCGCGGATGCGCGTCGAATGCTCCACCGTCGAAAGTTTCAAAACCATCTTTCATGCCGCATCGCTCGATGCGCCGCCGGATCGTGATTTCACCGCAAAGCTGCTGCTCGACGGCCTGCCGTCCGGGCAGGACATTTTTTATCGCGTGCGCTTCGAGAACCTCCATGAGAGCGGGCTCGCCGGCGAAACGCAGTTCGGGCGCTTTCGCACCGCGCCCACGGAGCCGCGCTCCATAAGCTTTGTCTGGTCCGGTGACACGACGGGGCAGGGCTGGGGCATCGATCCCGCGCGCGGCGGCATGCGCACCTACCGCACCATGCTGAACAACCGCCCCGACTTCCTCATCCATTGCGGCGACCACATCTATGCCGATTGTCCGGTGGAGCGAGAGCTGAAGCTGCCCAATGGTGAGGTCTGGCGCAACGTCGTGACGGAGGAAAAATCCGTCGTCGCGCACAGCCTCCAGGAATTTCGCGGCAACTATAAATACAATCTGCTCGACGAAAATTTTCGCGCCTTCCATGCGCAAGTGCCGCTGCTGGCGCAATGGGACGACCATGAGGTGACCAACGACTGGTCGCCCGGCGGCACCGCTGACGAGACCGGCTATGCCGAGGACGGCTCGTCGCTGCTGGTGGCGCGGGCCCGCCGCGCGTTCCACGAGTTCATGCCGATCCGCAGCATTCCGGAGCGGGACGGCCGTGTCTATCGCAAGATGTCTTATGGGCCGCTGCTCGACGTGTTCCTGATCGACATGCGCAGCTATCGCGATTCCAGCGCGAACAAGCGCGAGGACGAGGGCGAGGCCTGCATCCTTGGTGCGGCTCAGCTAGCCTGGCTGAAGCGCGGGCTCATCGACTCCAACGCGACCTGGAAGGTGATCGCCGCCGACATGCCGATCGGCGTGATCAGCGAGGACGCGATCGCGCTCGGCGACGGCCCGCCGGAGCGGCGCGAGCACGAGATCGCCGATCTGCTGTCGTTCATGAAGCGGGCGGGGGTGCGTAACACCGTGTGGCTGACCGCCGACATGCACTATACCGCAGCCCATCATTACGATCCGAACCGCGCCGTGTTCAGGGAATTTGACGCGTTCTGGGAATTCGTCTCCGGCCCGCTGCATGCGGGGACATGGGGGCCGGGTCCGCTCGACAATACGTTTGGCCCGAAGGCGATGTTCCAGAAGGGCTGCGAGGGTGAAAATCTTGCGCCCTGTTTCGGGCTGCAATTTTTTGGCCGCGTCGATATCGATGGCAACACCGGCGTCATGACCGTGACGCTGAAGGACGTCGACGACAGCGATCTGTGGTCGGTTGATATCGAGCCGCAGCCAGATGCGCGGCCCGGGCAGTTGATGGCCCAGCACATCTGAGCCGGCTGCAATTGGGTCTAGGGGGTCACCAGAAAATAGCCGCCGACCACCAGCAGCAGCGAAAGCGCTATAGCGACGCCCAGCACGCCGAGGGCGATCCCAAGCAATCCGTGGGAATTCAGCCATCGTTGTAGCGCGTTGCCCATGTGCATTTGTGTAGCCCTTGATTTGCCCTGCCGCGCGCTGGCAGACTGTTGCTCTGCTGTTACCCCGTCTCGTCCCGCCTATCAACCAAGCCTTTGGGTTTGCCGTTAACGCCGCCGGTCAGCGGTCATGGGGTCGTTTGGAGTCGTCATGGAACACATCAAAACCCAGGGCATCAGCATGCCCAAGCTCGGACTCGGAACCTTTCGCATGCAGGGCGATGGCTGCCGCGCGGCGGTCGAGAGTGCGCTCGGGCTCGGCTACCGCCACATCGACACCGCTGAAATGTACGGCAATGAGGAAGCGATCGGCGCGGCGATCGTGACCGCGCGCGTGCCTCGCGGCGAATTGCACATCACGACAAAGGTCTGGAACGAGAACCTGGCGCCGGACGCGATCCGCAGGGCGTTCGATGCCTCGTTGAAGAAGTTGCGGCTCGACCATGTCGACCTCTATCTGGTGCACTGGCCGTCGCGCGACATGAAACTGCCGGCCATGTTCGAGGCGCTGATGAAGCTGAAGCAGGAGGCCGCGCCAAGGCCATTGGCGTCGCCAATTTCACCACGGCGCTTTTGAAGGTCGTCGTCGAGGACATCAAGGCGCCGATCGCCTGCAACCAGGTCGAATATCACGTGATGCTCGATCAGGCGAAGCTGATGAAATACATGACCGCACACAACATTCCGCTGGTCGCCTATTGTCCGCTGGCGCAGGGACGGGTGGCTTCCGACGAGGTGCTGACAAGGATCGGCAAGAAGCACAGTGCGAGCGCAGCGCAGGTGGCGCTGAAATGGCTGCTCGACCAGGATGGCGTCGCCGCGATCCCGAAGGCCTCGCGCGCCGAGAGCCAGCAGGCCAATCTCGATGCGCTGAAGGTGACGCTCGACGATGACGACCGCAAGGCGATTGCCGCGCTGCCGAAGAACCGCCGTTGCGTCAGTCCGGGTTTCGGGCCGGATTGGGATTAGCGGTGCTTTTCCTCACCCACGAGGGTGAGGAAGAAGCGCGCACAAAGAAAATGGCCCCTTGCGGAGCCATTTCCAGTGCGTGCCGGTCTCAGTAGTGACGATGCTTCTTGATGATCACGACCTTGTTGCTGTGGTGGCGATGACGCCAGCCATAGTGCCGGCCATGATCATGGTGCACCTGGGCGCGGGCCCCGTGCCAGCCGTGATGATGACCGCCGCGCTTGATGATCACGGTTTCCGCGCTCGCGATCGACGGTACCGCAACCGCAAGCGCGCCAATGGCCGCAATGACAAGTCCAAGCTTCCTCATGATGTCCTCCTCCTCGCTCATGTGAGGATCAAAACATCCGGCGTGGCGGAACGTTCCGCTGGAACCGCGGAGAATCCAAAGAGAATTCTTAACAGGCGTTCAGCAAGCATTTGCCCACGACCGCGGGCGCGGGCGGATCGATACCCGATGCAGCGCCGCGGCTACGTGTGAGGGCTGGCGGGCGGCGGCTACATTCGTTTTTCGTGGGAGCGTGCCCATCGCGCGGGCGGCTTGCACAACGTCAGCGAGCGGCGCATCATCGCACTATAAAAATCATATTGGGGGGAGCGTCACCATGAGCGGATTTTCACGCCGTCATTTCCTCGCTTTGTCAGGCTCAGCCGCGGCCGCCGCATTGGCCGGCCCGGCGGGCGCGGCGATGGGGCCCAACGACAAGTTCGACCTCGTCATCAAGGGCGGCGACGTGCTCGATCCCAGCCAGTCGCTGCGGGGCAAGCGCGACATCGGCATTCGCTGGGGCGCGATCGAGGCGATCGAAAACGAGATTCCGGCGGCGCGTGCGGCCAAGACCATCGACGCCGCAGGCAAGCTGGTGACGCCGGGCCTGATCGACCTGCACAGCCATGTCTACCCTTACGGCTCGGCGATCGGCATTCCCGCCGACGAGCTCGCGCAGTTCCAGTGCACCACCACGCTGGTCTCGGCCGGTGACGCCGGCGTCAACAATGTCGCCGCGCTGCGCCGCTACATCGTGGCGCAGTCGCGGGCGCGGATCTACGCGTTCCTGCACATCGCCAATAACGGCCTGTCGTCGTTCCCGGTCGCCGAGCTCCACAATATCGATATCGCCCAGGTCGACGCCTGCGCGATGGCGCTGGCGGAAAACCCGGAATTCCTGCTCGGCGTCAAGGTGCGGATGTCGGAGAACGTGATCTTCAGGCACGGGCTCGAGCCGCTCAAGCGCGGCATCAAGGCCTGCGAGATGTGCGGCTGGCAGGCGAAGATGATGGTGCATATCGGCGGCGTCGAGACCAAGGAATTGATGTCGCAAATCCTCGACCTGCTGCGGCCGGGCGACGTGCTGACCCACGCCTATTCCGGCGCGCCGAACATGGCCGGTGTCTTCACCAATATCGTGCAGGACGGCAAGCTGTTGCCGGCGGCGCTCGCCGCCAAGCAACGCGGCGTGATGTTCGACGTCGGCCATGGCGGCGGCAGTTTCGATTTCACCGTGGCTGAGGTCGCCATCCCCGGCGGTTGCGGGGCGGATACGATTTCTTCCGACATCCATGTCTTCTCCGGCAATTCGCCGGGCATGCCTTACTTGCCGAACGTCATGAGCAAGTTCATGGCGATGGGCTCGTCGCTGGAGCAGGTGGTGGCGGCGGCAACCTCGACGCCCGCCAAAATCATCAACCGCGCGCCGAAGATCGGCACCTTGCAGATCGGCGCGCCCGCCGACGTCGCGATCATGGAACTGGTGGAGGGGCCGACCAGCTTCGTCGACACCCGCAACAACAAGCGCGATGGCAAGATGCTGTTGAAGCCGGTGCAGACCGTGATCAATGGCGTGCCGTTCGGCCGGCCGTACCAGGCGCCGTTTGCGGTGAGGTGAGACAGGGCTCGCCCGTCAGCCCGATTGTTTCTGGGCGCGGACCTCGCCGAGGATGTCGGCGACGACCGCGCCCATTACCAGGGCGCCACCGATCAGGGCCCGGCCGCTCGGGATCTCCTGAAACGCCAGCCACACCCAGAACGGCATCAACGGTGTTTCCAGGGTGCCGATCAGGGTCGCCTGTCCCGATGGCAGAAAGCGCGAGCCGAGCACGAACAGGCTGAGACCGAGCCCGACCTGGCAGATGCCGAACATCGCCAGCGTGACAAGCTCGGCTCCGGTCACCCCGGTGATGCCTTGCGCAAACGGCAGGCTGACCACGCTGCCGAGCAGGTTCGACAGCGCGGCCGCCGCCACCATCGGGGTGCCCTTGTGCCGCCGCACCAGCACGGTCATGACCGAGATCACGAAGATCATGAAACAGGAAAGCGCGATCCCGAACATGTCGGAACTCCCGCTGGCGCCGCCGACAATGATGATGACGCCGCAGAACGCGACCAGCATCGCCAGCAGTGTTCGCGGTCGCAGGCTTTCACGCAGCCATATCCAGGCAATCGCCGCGGCAACAAAGGGTCCGGTCGCGATGATGATCGCGACGTTGGATACGCTGGTGAGCTGCAGCGCGGGGATGAACGTGATCATGCCCAGCATCGACAGCAATGCCACCTGCCAGCCGCTTTTGCCCATGTTGGCAAAATCGCGAAGGCCGGCCGCGCCTTGCGTCAATACCAGAATGACTGTGATCGCTGCGGCGCCGAACAGCCCGCGCCAGAACACGATGGTCCAGGAGTTGAGCTGCAGGAGCTTTGTAAAAAATGGCGCGGTGCTCCAGGCCACAGCCGCAGCGATGACAAGGGCGATGCCCGTGCGGCGCTGCGACGCTGTTTCGGTCATGGGGTTTTCACTTATGCGCGGACATGCTTCTCCACATTCGCGCTCCGCGCCGGCACGCCGAACTCCTTCCGGCACACTTCGGCGAGCACGGCTACGCCCTCGCGGATCTGCTCATGCGAGGGGCTGGCAAAACACAGCCGCAGCCGGCTGCCGGCGTAGGGCTTGTCCACCGACCATTCCGGCCCGGGATTGATGGCGACGCCGGCGGCCAGCGCGGCCTGGTAGAGTTTTAGCGTGTCGACATTGTCGGGCAGCTTGACCCAGAGGAAGATGCCGCCTTTCGGATCCTCGAATTCGGCTGACGTGCCGAACTGTTCGTTCAGCGCTTCCATCAGCGTGTCGAGTTTTCCGCGCAGGCCCTTGTGTCAGTCTCGGCACGTGGGTTTCGAAATGCGGCGCGCAAAATTCGGCCAGCACCATCTGCTCCAGCGCGCCGCTTCCGGCGTCGGTCTTCAACGCCAGCATCCGCGACATCATTGCCCAGGGCGCGACGATGAACCCGACGCGCAAGGCGGGCGCGATCGATTTCGAGAACGAGCCGAGATGGATAACATTGCCGGTCTTGCTCATGGCGTAGATTGCCGGCGGGCGCTGGCCGTCCCAGATCAAATCCGCATAGCAGTCGTCTTCGAAGATCGGCACGCCGTACTGCTCGGACAGCTTCAACAGTTCGGTGCGGCGTTGCTCGGGCATGATGGTGCCGGTCGGATTCTGCACCGTCGGAATGGTGTAGATGTACTTTGGCGTGATGCCTTTCTGCTTCAACTCGGCCAGCGCATTGGCCGTCGCGTCGATCCGCATGCCGCCATCGTCGAGGGGAATGCCGACCATGTTGACGCCGAGCCGCGCGAGCCGGTTGATGGATCCCTGATAGGTTTCCTTTTCGACCAATACCGTGTCGCCGCGCGCCAGCAGCGTGTGGTTGACGAGGTCGAGCCCCTGCAGCGAACCGGACACGATCATGATGTCGTCGGTGGTCGAGACGATGCCGGCGTCGCGCTTGAGCTTTTTGGTGAGGAACTCGCGCAAGGGCAGGTAGCCTTGCGGGCCATGGGCCAGATTGTAGGTGGCGAGCGCCTTGCCCTCGCGCCTGATCACCGCATTGATCGCCTCGGCCAGCCCATCGACCGGGACGCCGTCGGGATCGTTGTTGCCGCCGACAAAGCTGTATTTGGCGAGCCCCGTCCACCGCGCGGCCGGCGCTGGCAATCCCGCCGGGAGCAATGGAGCGTAATCGAACTGGGCTGAGGACATAGGCATTTTCTCCGTTTCTTTTTTCGTTGAGGAAGCGGCGTTGCGCTGCTTCCTTATTTGCGCGTGATCTTGTCGGAAAACCGGTACCCACTTTTCCGGATCACGCGCTAGTTCTTGCCAATAACTCTGACCGGCCGCCCCTGGCTGATGAAGGCATAATGCCCTGCGCCGATGCCGCCGACCATCAATGCTTCCACCGCGGGCTCCGCGATCTCGCCCGCGGCAGCCCAGTCCACCACAAAATTGGCGCCGGTGCCGCCTCTGACGTCGGAGGTCGGAATGAAGACTTCGATCGTCGCGAACGGCTTTAGCGCCACCGGCGACTTGAGGTAGCTTTCCACCATCTTGCCGGAGGTGTCGAAATAGGCGACCCGCTTCAGCACCAGGGGGCGGGTTTCCGAGGCGTTGTGGACGCTCAATGTCACTGAAAAATCCGCGCGCAATTTGCCCTGGCTCATTGAGACGCTGGAGTAGACCGGGACGTAAAAGCCGCCCGACACCGCGAGGGGCTCCGAGGGGACCGACGTCAGGGAGGAGGCAAAATTCTGCTCGATGCTATTGGGGGCCTGTGCTTTGGCGCGGGGCGCGTGTATCAGTAAAAAGCCGACCAATATTGCCGAAAACCACCCCATGATTTGGGTGTGACACATTGCTTGTTTGAGCCGCCCCGCCGTGTATTTAGGCTGCTGCGAGGAGATTTCCTGATTCATGCATGAGCTTATTGGCGATATCACCTTATGCATCCTGTTCGCGTGGGTGCTCGGCCTGTTGGCCCATTTTTCCCGCCAGCCGCTGATCCTCGCCTACCTTATCGCCGGGTTTTTCATTGGTCCATTCGGGATGGGATGGGTCAAGTCCCAGGAATCGATCAGCGTCATCTCCGAACTCGGCCTGATCTTCATGCTGTTCATGATCGGGCTGGAAATCGACCTGAAAAAGATCATCCGGGCAGGTCCCGTGATCCTGTTTGCGGCCGGCGGGCAACTGATCGGCGGCTGCCTGCTCGGCATCCTCTTCTTCATGGGGATCGGGCTTTCGCTCGGCGGCGGCAAGTTCGACGCGCTCTATTTGACCATCGCCTGCGCGCTCTCCTCCACCGTCATCATCGTCAAGGTGCTGTATGAGAAGCGCGAGCTCGATACGTTGCCGGGCCGCATCACGCTCGGCGTGCTGGTGCTGCAGGACATTTTTGCGATCCTGTTTCTCGCGGTGCAGCCGAGTCTCGCCGACCTGCAGATCTCCGTCATACTGATCTCGGTCGCCCGGGTCTGCGCCCTGGTGGCGACCGCGCTGTTGCTCAGCCGCTATGTGTTGCCAAAAGTGTTCCACCAGATCGCGCGGCGGCCCGAACTGATCCTGCTGGGCGCGCTGGCATGGTGCTTCCTGATCGGCGAGATCGCCGAAAAACTGCATCTGTCGCGCGAAATGGGCGCGCTGGTGGCGGGCGTCTCGCTCTCGACCTTCCCTTACGCCCTCGACGTCACCGCAAAGGTCACGACGCTGCGGGACTTCTTCATCACGCTGTTCTTCGTCGGATTGGGCATGACGATCCCGATTCCCTCAGGCGCGGTGATTGGGCTGGCGCTGATCATCGCGGCGTTCACGGTGGTCAGCCGGCTGCTGACGACCTTCACGCCGCTTTATTTGATGAAGCAGGGCCTGCGCGCAAGCATCCTGCCGGCGATCAATCTGGCGCAGATTTCCGAGTTTTCACTGGTGGTGATCCAGACCGGAATCACCGCGGGCCATATCAAGACCGAGACCGCCAGCGCCGTATCGTTCGCCTTCGTGGTGCTGGCGGTGCTCTCCACCTTCTTCATGGTGCGCAGCGGCCAGATCACGCAGGGCCTGATCGCTCCCTTGAAGCGGATCGGCCTGCGCGATCTCGACCATGGCCAGGCGGGCCAAGCCGGGCATGATGGCGGGCATAGCGAAACCCGGCGCATCGTCATTCTCGGCTTCTTCCGGGCGGCCAGCGCGCTGGTCGCCGAGATCGAGCGGCAAAACCCCGCACTGCTCGAGCAGCTCACCGTGATCGATTTCAATCCGAACGTGTTCAAGACCCTGACCGACCGTGGCGTGCATGTGATCTATGGCGATATCAGCAATGTCGATACGCTGGTGCATGCCGGGATCGGCAAGGCCGAGATCATTATTTTGAGCGTGCCGGATTCGCTCTTGGTCGGCGCCAACAACGAAAAGCTGGTCCGCCACGTGCGTTCGCTCAACACGACCGCCAAACTGGTCGCCACCGCCGACATGCTCGCCAATGTCAGCGATCTCTACGCGGCCGGCGCCGATTACGTCACCGTGACCCGGCTCAGTGACGCCCATGAGCTCTACACGGTGATCGAGGCCACCGATGCGGGCCTCTTGGAAGACAAGCGCGCCGACGTCGACGCGCTGCTGGCCGAGCGCCGCGAGGTGTTGCCGTAGCTGTTCGCGGGCGTCCAGTGCCGGGCGCCCGAAATTCCGCACAGCGAACCGTCGCAAGCCGCATCAATGATATTCCCGCGGCTTCCGCTCCGGAGAATAGCCTCCTACATCTGCCTGTGATGCCCGTTGGCGGCATGCTGCCCTGCGGAATGATGCTGGCGCGGACTTGCAAGTCCGGCTAATGCATCCCAACATTAAATCGAGAGACCCGAGGAAATGGCCGATACGATCCAGGAAGTGCTGCAAGCCTTTGCCAAAGGCGAACTCGTCGTCGTCACCGACGACGACGACCGCGAAGGCGAGGGCGATCTGATCGTTGCGGCGTCGCTCTGCACCGCCGAGAAGATGGCCTTCATCATCCGCCACACCTCCGGCATCGTCTGCGCGCCGATCACCCCCGAGGACGCCCGGCGCCTGCGGCTCGATCCGATGGTGGCGCATAACGATTCCAACCACACCACCGCGTTTACGGTGTCGATCGACTACAAGCCCGACGGCGGCACCGGCATTTCCGCCGATGAGCGCGCCTCCTGTTGCCGCGCGCTCGCCAATCCCAATGCCGGCGCCGCCGACTTTGCCCGGCCCGGGCATATCTTTCCGCTGATCGCGCGTGACGGCGGCGTGCTGCTGCGCTCCGGCCATACCGAAGCGGCCGTCGATCTCTGCAAGCTTTCCGGCCTGCCGCCGGTCGGCGTCATCTCCGAACTGATGAACGACGACGGCACGGTCATGAAGGGCGAGCAGGTCGCGCGCTTTGCCGCCGCACACAAGCTCAAGCACGTCACGATCGCTGACATGATCGCCTATCGCCAGGCGCGCGAAAAGCTGATTGAGCGGGTCTCGACGTTTACGACCGAAAGCCCGATCGGAACGTTGCAAGGCTATGCCTATCGCTCGCCGTTCGATCCGATCGCGCATGCCGCCTTCGTCTATAATGGCATCGGCGACGGCAAGAATGTGCTGACCCGGCTGCACAAGCCGAACATCGTAAAAGACCTGTTCACCGGCCAGGCGCGCATGGAAGCGGTTTTAAAACACTTTCAGCGCGCCGGGCGCGGCGTGCTGGTTTACCTGCGCGATGGCGCTGCCGGTGTTCCCGTTGAACCCGTCGGCGAGCAGAAATCGGCGGAGGCCGATCGCCACAAGCAGTGGCGCGAAGTCGGCGTCGGTGCGCAGATTTTGCGCGACCTCGGCGTCAGCTCGATCCGCAACCTGACATCGTCGGTGCACGACTACAAGGGATTGTCCGGATACGGCATCGAGATCGTCGGCAACGAACGCCTTGAAGGCTAAACCTCAAACATTTAACGTGCGATCGACATAAGCAGAAATGCGAAAGGAATTCTCATGAGCGTGCGTCCTCAAGCCAAGGACAAACCGGCGGCAGCCAGCTTTCAGTGGGACGATCCGTTCCTGCTTGACGAGCAGCTCACCGAAGACGAGCGCATGATCCGCGACACCGCGCGCGCCTATGCGCAGGACAAGCTGCAGCCGCGCATTATCAAGGCCTATCTCGAGGAAAAGACCGACCGCGAGATCTTTAACGAGATGGGCGAGCTCGGCCTGATCGGCGTTACGCTGCCGGAGGAATATGGCTGCGCCAATGCGAGCTACGTCGCCTATGGCCTCGTCGCACGCGAGATCGAACGGGTCGATTCCGGCTATCGCTCGATGAATTCGGTGCAGTCCTCGCTGGTGATGTACCCGATCTACGCCTATGGCGACGAAACCCAGCGCAAGAAATACCTGCCGAAACTCGCCACCGGCGAGTGGGTCGGCTGCTTCGGGCTGACCGAGCCGGATGCCGGTTCCGATCCCGGCGGCATGAAGACCCGCGTCGAGAAGGTATCGGACGGCTACCGGCTGAACGGCAGCAAGATGTGGATTTCGAACGCGCCGATCGCCGACGTGTTTGTCGTGTGGGCGAAGTCTGCCGCGCATGACAACCAGATCCGCGGCTTCATCCTGGAGAAGGGCATGAAGGGCCTGTCCGCGCCGAAGATCGGCGGCAAACTGTCGCTCCGCGCCTCGATCACCGGCGAGATTGTCATGGACAATGTGGTGGTGCCGGAAAGCGCGCTGCTGCCCAACGTCTCCGGCCTGAAGGGCCCGTTCGGCTGCCTCAACCGCGCCCGCTACGGCATTTCCTGGGGCGCGATGGGCGCAGCCGAAGACTGCATGCACCGCGCGCGGCAATACACGCTCGACCGCAAGCAGTTCAACCGCCCGCTCGCGGCTACCCAGCTGGTGCAGAAGAAACTCGCCGACATGGAAACCGAGATCGCGCTGGGGCTGCAGGCGAGCTTGCGCGTCGGCCGCCTGATGGACGAGGGCAAGATGGCGCCTGAGATGATCTCGATCGTCAAGCGCAACAATTGTGGCAAGGCGCTCGACATCGCCCGCGTCTCGCGCGACATGCACGGCGGCAACGGCATCCAGATCGAGTATCACGTGATGCGCCACACCGCGAATTTGGAAACCGTCAACACCTATGAAGGCACCCATGACGTCCACGCGCTGATTTTGGGGCGGGCGATCACGGGCATTCAGGCGTTTTCGTAGGGCACATCACGTCCACAGTCGTCATGGCCGGGCTCGTCCCGGCCATCCACGTCTTGGCCGCCGAAAAGAAAGAACGTGGATGTCCGGGACAACCCGGGCATGACGGAGCAAGAACCGCAAATCTGCGAGCAATCCGCCCATGGCCGACAACGACGACATCCCGTTCAACCGCGACTTTCCCTTAAAGCCCGGCGTGGCCGACGAAGCCCGGCCGGGGGTGCGTCGCGTACTCTGCAACAATCCGAGCCCGTTCACCTTCAGCGGCACGGTCAGCTACATCGTGGGCAAGGGCAATGTCGCCATCATCGACCCCGGCCCGGATGACGAGGCGCATGCCAAGGCGCTGCTCGATGCCGTGCGTGGCGAGACGGTGACGCATATCCTGGTCACCCACACCCATCGCGATCATTCGCCGAACACCGGACGGATCAAGGCCGCGACCGGTGCCACGGTCTACGCCGAGGGCCCGCACCGCGCCTCGCGGCCGCGCTTCGAGAGCGAAAAGCACAATCCGGAATCCGGCGCCGACCGCGATTTCCGCCCGGACATCCAGGTCAAGGACGGCGACGTCATCGAAGGCGCCGGCTGGAAGCTGGAGGCGGTGGCTACGCCCGGCCACACCGCCAATCACCTCGCCTTTGCCTGGCCGGAGCGAAAGATCAATTTCGTCGGCGATCATGTGATGGGCTGGTCGACCTCGATCGTGGCGCCACCCGACGGATCGATGATCGACTACATGGACTCGCTCGAGCGTTTGGCCAGGCGTGACGAGGATCTGTATTTCTCCGGCCATGGTCCGGAAATCCCCGAGGGCCCGCGCTATGTGCGCTTCCTTGAGCGGCATCGCCGCGCTCGTGAAGCCTCGATCCTGCATCGCCTCGCCAAGGGCGACGCCGACATCCCGACCATGGTGCGCGCGATCTATATCGGCCTCGACCCGCGGCTGACGGGAGCCGCCGGCTATTCCGTGCTGGCCCATCTGGAAGATCTGGTCGCACGCGGGATCGTGGCGACTGACGGCGATCCCGTGATCGGCGGCACCTATCGGATGGCTTAAGACTGTTTCTTCACCGTCTTCGCCGGACCCTTCGCCGGCGTCGGCGGCT
Organism: uncultured Alphaproteobacteria bacterium; assembly: GCA_963731915.1. Taxonomy (GTDB): domain Bacteria; phylum Pseudomonadota; class Alphaproteobacteria; order Rhizobiales; family Xanthobacteraceae; genus Bradyrhizobium. The sequence goes on along the minus strand of CAVSXQ010000023.1, from coordinate 29,593 downwards.
TCTTCACCACCGGCTTGGCGCTGGCCGCTTCGGCCGCGGTGTTGATGTCCTCGATCAGCCTTGTCACCCGCGCCGCGTTGCTGCCGAGATCGCCCTCGAAATAGCGCGACGAGGAGCGGATATCGACGCGGGAATCGTCGCCGTCAGGCGTGATGCGGATCGAGACGTCCTCGCGAAAGCCCATGATCGGCGTGCGCGCCACCGCCTCGATGCGGCCGATGCGGCGCGGCAGTTGCGGCGCGCGCTCGTCGATCACGGTCCATTTGCGCTTGTGGACCAGCGCAAGCGTCACCTCATAGGCGCGCTGCACCGGCATCTCCAGTTCCACCGTCTCGATCTCGGGATAGGCGATGCGCTGCTGCTCCGCCGAATACAGCCCGGCATAGACGGCCGGGTTGGCGCCTTCGCCGGTGCGCAGCCGCGCCAGGGCCTCGAAGCGTGGCGGATCGATCGGATCGGTGGTGATGTCGTGGATAACAGGCAGTTTGCGGTACTGCAGGGCGAGATAGGCCGGATAGGCGAGCACGATGGCGTCGATCAAAAGCGCGAGCAGGATCCGGCTCATGCCGCGCGAGCCATTCTGCCAGATCGCGGCAAAGGCGCCGAGCCCGACCAGGATCGAGAGCGCAGCGATGCCGAGCGCGCCGAAAAACGTCGCCAGCGCCGGCTTCATTTCCAGGAAACCGAAGCGGACGATCAGGATCGAGACGATGACCGCGATCACCGAGAACACGGCGAGATTGCGCGACCATGTCGCGAGGCCGGACACGGGCTCCGTCTGATAGGCTGCGGAAAACCTGCGGGCCATCGGTCAGACTTCCATCATGAATTCGGGCGCCGGGCCCGGTCTCATCGGGGCGGCCGTCGCGCCCTGAACTAGCGCATTTTCCTCCCCTGAGGAAAGCAGCTTGCGCCGGAAAATCGGCCCAAATGGTGGTGCCCAGCGCCTCATGCAACGTGGCCGAATTGTTCGACCACGAAGTCGATGAAGGCCTTGACCCGCGGCGCCCGGTGCCGGCCGGGGACCGTCAGCGCATGGATTGGAAACTGCTCCGGCAGATGGCTCTTCCCGAGCAGCGGCACGAGCGTGCCCTGCTGGACGGCGCGCGCTACCATGAAATCCGCCAGTCGTGCGATGCCGAGCCCGGCTACCGCCATATCGAGCAACAGGTCGGCATTGTCGCTGGTAAAGGTGCCTGACACGGCGAGCCGGTTGATGCCTTCATGGGTGTGGAAGGGCCATTGCGACCACGCCGGTCCCGGCAGCGTCAGGCAATTATGCTGCAAGAGATCGGCAGGCACGCGCGGCGATCCGTGCTTTTCCAGATAGAGCGGACTGGCGCAGATGACGCGTGTCGCGTCACCGATCTTGCGCGCCACCAGCGTTGAATTGCCGAGGGCGCCGGAGCGGATCGCCACGTCGACCTGTTCGGCAACCAGGTCGACCTGATGGTCCGAGACATGAAGCTCGACGGTGATGTCGGGATAGAGCGCGAGAAAAGCAGGAAGCGAGGGACCGAGTATTTGCTTGGCAAGCGCCGTTCCGACGCTGATCTTCAGATGACCGCGCGGCAGCCGGCTTGCCGCCGTCACCTCGGCTTCGGCGGCTTCGATGGAGGCGAGGATGTCCCTGCTGCGGGCGAGAAACACGTCGCCCTCGGCGGTCAACGCGAGCCGGCGCGTGGTCCTGGCCAGCAGGCGCACGCCCAGCCGGTCTTCGATGCGCGTCACCAACTTGGACAGGGCAGAGGGGCTGACGCCGAGATCGTCCGCCGCGGCGGCAAAGCTGCCGCGTTCGACTACGCGCACAAACGCATTCATTTCGGCAGAGGCGGCGTTGCAATTCATGAATTTAATTCACGAGTGAATGTAAAACTAAGCCAATTATATCTCTGATATCGCATAATAGATAGAGGTCCTTCGCAACGAAGGAGCACGGAAATGGCGTGGGAAAAGAAGGATTGGGAAAAGAACGGTCTTGAAGGCCTGCTGCATCATCCCGATGGCAGCCCCAATATTGCAGCTTACGGCTAAGATCGCGCACCGCGAACGGGCGGCAGCTATCGCTTCCGCCCTGAGGGACGTTATGCGCAGTGTTCGTGCGATGCCGTATGCGATCTGGCGTACGTTGGGCCGGCAGGGGCGCATTCGGTTGAACACGCCCCTGCAGGGCTAAGCGGCCGCATTTGGAAACCGGTAGCTCTTGAACTGGTCGCGCAGTGCGGTCTTCAAAATCTTGCCGGTCGCGGTATGCGGGATACCGTCGACGAAGGCGACGTCATCGGGCATCCACCACTTTGCAATTTTGCCGTCCATGAACTTCAAGATGTCCTCGCGGGTTGCGGTCGCACCCTGCTTGAGCTGTACGATCAACAGCGGACGTTCGTCCCATTTGGGATGATAGACGCCGATCACGGCGGCTTCCGCGACCGCGGGATGGCCGACCGCAAGGTTTTCCAGGTCGATCGACGAAATCCACTCGCCGCCCGACTTGATCACGTCCTTCGAGCGGTCGGTGATCCGCATATAGCCGTGCTGGTCGATGGTGGCGACGTCGCCGGTGTCGAAATAGCCGGTCTCATCGAGAATATCGCTATCGACGCGGAAATAGGCTTTTGCCACCGCAGGTCCGGCAACCTTGAGCCGGCCAAAGGTCTTGCCGTCCCACGGCAGTTCCTTGCCGGAATCATCGGTGATCTTCATCTGCACGCCGAACGGCGGATAGCCCTGGGTCTGCAGGATGTCGAGCCGTTCTTCGCCGCCGAGTTCAGCGAAGGGCGGTTTCAGCGTGGCCAGCGTGCCGATCGGGCTCATTTCGGTCATGCCCCAGGCGTGGCGAACGCCGACGCCCATGTCCACGAACGACTTGATCATCGAGCGCGGCATCGCCGAGCCGCCGCACACCACCATGCGCAGGTGCGGCAGCTTCAGATTGTTGGCGGCCATGTGGTTGAGCAGCATCAGCCACACCGTCGGCACGCCGGCGGTATGCGTCACCTTTTCGGTCGAGAGCAGCTCATAGACCGACGCGCCGTCGAGCTTGGCGCCGGGCATCACCAGCTTGGTGCCCATCGAGGGGGCCGAGAACGCGATGCCCCAGCTGTTGGCGTGGAACAGCGGCACCACCGGCAGCATGGTGTCGGCGGCGTTGGCGCCGAGCGAGTCGCCGGTGTTGGCCATCAGCGCGTGCAGCACGTTGGAACGATGCGAATACAAGACGCCCTTGGGATCGCCCGTGGTGCCAGAGGTGTAGCACATCGCGGCCGCGGTATTTTCGTCAAAGGTCTTCCACTCGAACTTGCCGTCGGCTTCCGCGATCCAGTCCTCATAGGCGACCGCGTTCTTCAGCGTGGTCTGCGGCATGTGCGCCTTGTCGGTCAGCACGATGTAGCGTTCGACGCTCGGCAGCTTGTCGGCGATCTTTTCCAGGATCGGCACGAAGGTGATGTCGGTGATCACCACGCGGTCCTGGGCGTGGTTGACGATCCAGGCGATCTGTTCGGGGAACAGGCGCGGATTGACGGTATGGCAGATCGCGCCGATACCCATGATGCCATACCAGACTTCGAGGTGGCGCCAGGTGTTCCAGGCGATGGTGGCGACGCGGTCGCCGAGCTTGATGCCGTCGCGGTCCAGTCGCTGCGACACCCTTAGCGCGCGATCGCGAATTTGGGCATAGTTGGTGCGATGAATCGGACCTTCCACGGATCGCGTTACGATCTCCTGCGTTCCGTGATACCTCGCCGCGTGCTCGATGATCCGGTGGCAAAGCAAAGGCCAATCTTGCATCAAACCAAGCATCCGAACGTCCCTCCTGATCGTTATTGCCTTGCGCCGCTCGCCGATTTCCGCGCGGCTTGGCGGTAAGGTATGGAATTGTCATGAACTTTAGCGCGGAGAAATCAAGCCGGAAATGGCTTTGTGGCCCCTGTGGCCGCACGGCGGCGGCATTGGGTACCGTCGCAGCGCTGCTTTTCGCGCCGGCCGATCCCGCCATGGCGAGGCGGGCGAACCCGGACATTTTGGGAGACCTGTTTGGCGTCAGGCCGCCAAAGCCGCGCAAGGCCGTGCACCCTGTGGCGATCCCGTTGCCGCGGCCGCGTCCGGCCGAGGCGCCGTCTGCGGCGCCGGAGAAGAAGGAGGCCGAGAAGCCAGGCGGCAAGGACGCGGGCAAGGACGTCGCCAAAGGCGTCGCCAAGGAGGCCGACAAGCCCGCCGAGCCGCCGCCGCCTTCGGCCTGCCGGCTGGCGCTGACCGATGCGATCGCCATTGCCCCCAGCATTCCCGACATCCGTGGCCCCGGCGGCTGCGGCGGCGAGGATCTGGTGCGGCTGGAGGCGATCGTGCTGCCGGACAAGCGGCAGATCCCGGTGAAGCCGGCGGCGATCCTCCGTTGCAAGATGGCGACCACTGTCGCTGACTGGATCCGCAGCGACATCGCGCCGCTCGCCGCAAAGCTCGGCAGCCAGATCAGCGATCTCGATAATTTCGACTCATATGAATGCCGCGGCCGCAACCGTGTCGCCGGCGCGCAATTGTCGGAGCATGGCCGCGCCAATGCTCTCGACGTGCGCGGCTTCAAGCTCGCCAATGGCCGCACGCTTTCGCTGACCGACCGCAATTTGGCGCGCGAGACGCGCGAGAGCGTGCTGCATTCGGCATGCACGCGTTTTTCCACCGTGCTGGGGCCGGGCTCGGACTGGTATCACGAGGACCACATCCATCTCGACGTGATGGAGCGCCGCAACAATTACCGGATCTGCCAGTGGAACGTGTGGGACCCGCTGCCACAGACGGCGCCGCTGTTGCCGGCCGTCCGGCCCGAAGAAGCGCCGCCGCGCGAGGTCGCCGAAAAATCCGACGCGAAATCGAAAGCCGCCAAATCCGGCGACGCCGAGCCCGAAGCCAAACCGGAGCCGGCAAAACCGCCGCCAACAAAAAAGCGCCGGTAAAACCGGCGCTTCTGGTCCCGTTGAAGAAGCGATTACTCGATAGCGCCGCCCTGCAGCGCCATTTTTGAATTGAACCGCGAATCGCCGTGTTTCGGCGCCAGCACTGGATTGCCGTCGAAGTGCTCAAATCCCGGTGTTCAGACGCTTGTTCCGCAGCCAAGAAAAAACGCCGGCAAAGCCGGCGTTCCCGTCTCGTTGCGAGGTGCCGCGACGCGCTATTGCGCCATCGGGCCGTTGCCGCCGCCTTGCAGCGCCATCTTGGAATTGAAGGGCGAGTCGCCCTGCTTGGGTTCGAGCACCACGACGACCGTGCCTTGCTTCACCCGGCTGTAGAGGTCGATGACGTCCTCGTTGGTCATGCGGATGCAGCCCGACGAAATCGAAGCGCCGATATATTCCGGCTGATTGGTGCCGTGAATCCGGAACAGGGTGTCGCGGTTGCCTTGGTAGAGGTAGAGCGCGCGGGCGCCGAGCGGGTTGTCGACGCCACCGGGCACCGACGCCGGCAGGCCTTCAATGCGCTTGTGGATGTCCGCCGTCGGCGTCCACTTCGGCCATTCCGCCATGTTGCCGATACGGGCGATGCCGGAGAACGCCAGCGCTTCCTCGCCGACGGTGATGCCGTAGCGAATCGCCTTGCCGCCGTCCTGCACCAGATAGAGATAGTGGTTGTCGGAATCGACGACGATGGAGCCGGGCATTTCCCTGCGATGATAGTCGACGATCGCGCGGCGGAACGGCTCGTTCACGACCTTGGCGTACTTCGCCTTTGCAAGCTGCGCCTTGTCGGCCGGCTTGAGCGTAGCCTCCGGAGCAGACTGATAGGTTGTGGCCTGCATGCAGCCCGACAACATCAGGCCGACGGCCAGAATTCCTAACTTTGCCTTCAGCGAGGACATGTTCAGTTCCAATCGAAAAGTCCGCGTTCACGCACGCATACGATGCGCCGCAAACGCCACAAATCCATTAATCGCATTATCGTTGAAACCCGCCATAATTCCAGAGCTTAGGTACTTGTCCTGTGCTGCAAACTGCCGGCTGTGTCCTTTCTGCCGCAAGTGTTGCGGTTAAGGCTGGTTTTTTGGGCAATTTAGCCACGGTCGCCGAATCTGCGCCGCCCTGTTGCCATTTCGCCGCCATAATGGTGGACGGCGGTTAATGCCCCGTCATCAAGCGCTTGCCAGAATCGCGGTAAGTCCTGTTGGGTGCGTAGACGGCCCGTTCCGGAGTCTCCCTATGTTCTCAGTGTACGTCCCGTCTGATTTCTCCCTCAAAAAGGCCGTCGCCGCCGATCTCGCCGCGCTTCCGGAAAGCGCGGTCTGGATCGACCTGGTCAAGCCGACGCCGGAGGAAGATCGGGCCGTGGAGCGGCTGGCCGGCATCGCGGTACCGACCCGGGAGGACATGCAGGAAATCGAGATTTCCAGCCGCCTCTATATCGAAAACGGCGCGCGCTACATGACGGCGACGCTGATGTGCCAGTCCGACACCGACATGCCCCGGACCACGCCGGTCACCTTCATCCTTGCCGGCCACCGCCTGGTGACGGTGCGCTACGACACCCCAAAGCCGTTTCCGCTGGTCGAGCACAAGCTGGCGCGCTCCTGTGCGCCCGGTATCACCGGCGAGATGGTGCTGATGGAATTGCTGGATGCGGTGATCGACCGCTGCGCCGATATTTTGGAGAAGGCCGGCGCCGACATCGACCAGGTCTCGCACGACATTTTCGAGCCGGAGAGCGAGCGCCACGGCCATGCCAAGCAATATTCGCAAATCCTGATCCAGATCGGCCGCAAGGGCGACCTGACCTCAAAGGTCCGGGAGAGCCTGGTCTCGATCGGCCGCGTGGTCACGTTCATGTCGGCCGTGATGGAAGGCGTAAAATGGTCCAAGGACATGCGCGAGCAACTCAAGACCATGCAGCGCGATGTCGGCTCGCTGACTGACCACGCCTCCTACCTTTCCAACAAGATCACCTTCGTGCTTGACGCCATGCTCGGCGTCGTTAACCTCGAACAGAACAACATCATCAAGCTGTTCTCGGTGATGGCGGTGGTATTGATGCCGCCGACCCTGATCGCCTCGGTCTACGGCATGAACTTCAAGATGATGCCCGAGCTGGAATGGGCCCACGGCTATCCGATGGCGCTGCTGATGATGCTGGCCGCGGCGATCGGGCCGTACCTTTTCTTCAGATGGAAGAAGTGGCTGTAGGGCACGCTTAACAGTGTCTTGCGCGATGCCGAAGCGCGGGGCGATCGCGATCGAGAAAGCGGAAAGTAAATTGGCCGGACTGTGTCAGGATTCGTACCGCTGAGCGGTGGCAATCTGCATGGTCGGGGCGGGACGATTAGCCTTCAGATCAAGGCTTTTCGAGCTGCGGGATGGTTGTCCTGGGGCGTCGCCGAATGCATCGAGAAGTGAATAAGCTTGCGGTTCCGCCCGCCGCAATCCCTCCGCTAAAATTTGAGCGTTGCGCTGAACGTTTGAGCGAAACTTGTCTGCGATAAAGGCTGCCTCAGGCCGCGAGGAAAGCAATGGTTGAGAAAGTCATAACTCCAGGGCGCAACGTCATCGACTTCGCGCGCTATCAACAGGGCCGCGGCGCAGCCGACAGGATGCCCGCGATGTCGCCGCGGGTTTGCCGGCATTGTGGCGCGGCATTGCTCGACGGCGAGAACGAAGACGAATGCTCCAGCGCGTTGAACATCGACACGGTGAACCTGCGCTGGCAGGCCGCACAGATTTTGCGCGGGTTGATTTGAGGCACCTCACGAAGCCTCATCCCGAGGCGCCGCGTCAGCCGCGCCGGGGATGACCTGCTGCGCGCGGGCCATTCCCCACCGCGCCCTATCGCCTCGCCACCTGCGCCGCCGCGACGAACACCTCCGTGACGACGCCATTGCGGCTCAAGGGAAGCAGGCGCTGCTCGACATCGCTCAGCATCGCTTCAGCCCGCTCTCCGAGCACCTCGGGCGAGGACGACGAGAACGTCAGCACGCGTCGCGCCAGGTCGTTCACGCTGACCTCGTGGCTGGCATCGATCATGACGGGATTCGCAACTTGAAACCGCGTGCCATGAAAGAAGGCCGCAAGGTCTCGATGGGTTCGCTCGCCGCGGCCGGATTCGGACCACAAACTATCCTGCGACCAGGCACGGCGCGCCTTGTTGTATTCGTCGAGCCACGGGTTGCGGCCGTCGGCCGCGGAGTGGGACGAGCAGACGAGGATGATGCCTTCGGGCGCGACCAGCCGCTCGAGCAGCGCAAGCGTGGCGTCGCGATCCATCCAGTGTAGCGCCCGGCCGATCGTGACGGCATCGAAACTGCCGATATCGGCGGGCAGCAGTCTCGGCCTTGGCTTCGATCAGGGTGAGGGTTTGCGAAGCGCGCGCCGCCGCCGTCCTCGCGGCGGCGATCATCGCCGGCTCCGGATCGACGCCGACGATGCGGCCGACATAGGGTGCAAAGCCGAGCGCCAGCAGACCGGGCCCGGTCCCGAGGTCGATCAGCGCGTGCTCGCTGCCGAGCCCGAGCTGCTGCGCGACGCGACGAAAGAAAGCCGCAGGATAAGGCGGCCGCAATTCTTCGTACACGCACGTGGTAGCGAAGCGTCCCATGCGGACCTCATCCTGAGGAGCGGCGTCAGCCGCGTCTCGCAGGATGGCGGCGAAGACTTTTTTCGTGGCCACCCTTCGAGACGCCGCGCGGAGCCTGTCATCGGGCGCGCATTCGCGCGACCCGTTGGCGCGGCTCCTCAGGGTGAGGACTTTTAAACGTGCTGGCCGCCGTTGATGTGGATCTCGGCGCCGTTCACGTAAGAGCTCGTTTCCGTGCACAGCACATAGATGATTTTTGCCACCTCGTCCGGCGTGCCCAGACGATGCATCGGGACCTGCTGGTCGACGATCGTTTCGGTGCCCGGCGACAGGATCGAGGTGTCGATCTCGCCCGGCGCGATCGAATTGACGCGAACGCCGACGCGGCCGAAATCGGACGCCATCTCTCGCGTCAGTGACGCCAGCGCCGCCTTCGACGTCGCGTAGGCCACGCCCGCGAAGGGATGCACGCGGGAGCCCGCGATCGAGGTGACGTTCACGACCGAGCCCCTGGCGGCCTTCAATTCCTCGATCAGCCCACGCGCCATCATGATCGGCGCGAAGAAATTGACCCGGAAAACATGGCTCCAGGTCTCGATGTCGGTATCCACCGTGCCGAGCCGTGTGCCGTTGGTTCCTTTGGGCGAGATCGCGGCATTGTTGACCAGCGCATGCAGCATGCCGCCTTCGAGCCGCTGGCGGATTTCCGAAATGGCGCGGGTGGTGTCCTCGTGGTCGGCGAGGTCGACCTGGATATGGTCCTCGGGTCCCGCGTCCCACGGGCAGTTATCGGGAAACGGATGCCGCGAGCAGGTGATGACGCGCCATCCGGCCGAAGAAAACCGGATCACGGTCGCATGGCCGATGCCGCGGCTGGCTCCGGTCAGGAGCAGCGTGCGCCGGGGCGTGTTGGTGGAAGTCACCATGTCGGGCTTTCAGGCTACAGGCATCACGGGTAGAGCCGCACTTTGGTCCACGGCTGATCCGCGGCCTGGCGGCGGAATTCGATGCGGTCGTGCAGCCGGAACGGGCGGTCGTGCCAGAACTCGAAACGCAAGGGCGCGATGCGCCAGCCGCTCCAGCCCTGCGGCCGCGGCACCTCGCCGATGACGTGTTTGGCTGCGACCAGCGCGATCGCCTGCTCGAAGGCGAACCGGCTCTCCAGCGGCTGCGATTGCTTGCTGGCCCAGGCGCCGATCTGGGCCTGCTTCGGGCGCGTCGCGAAATAGGCATCGGCCTCGGCTTCGCTCACCGGCGTCACGTTGCCGCGGATGCGCACCTGACGCCGCAGCGACTTCCAGTGAAATAGTAACCCGGCCTTAGGATTTGCGGCGAGTTCGCGGCCCTTTGGGCTGGCGATATGGCTGTAAAAGACAAAACCGTCGGTATCGTAGCCCTTCATCAGCACCATTCGCACATCGGGCAGGCCGTCGGCATCGACGGTGGCGAGCGCCATGGCGGTGGGATCGTTCGGCTCGGACTTCACCGCCTCGGCAAACCACTCGCCAAACAGCGCAAACGGTTCCTCGGCCGCGGTAAAATCACCGGATTTTAACGGTGTTGGGGTTTTGATGGAGGTTGTGTCCGTCATGTCCGGAGTTCCGAGTTGCGTTCGGTTGTGTCCCAGCGCGCGTTGCAGTCCCTGTATGGGTTCAGCCTATATAGGGCATGGGGACGCGTTGGCCTATCGGCGATCCGGCCCGCCGGCGCGGTCATGACCCTGTTTCTGATCGGCATCGGGTCGGGCGGCTGCAGCTTTTCCCGCTCCGACGGCGGCTTCTTCTCCTCATCCAAGGCTGAAGACAGCGAAGTGACGGGCTCGATTCCCGCGAAAGAGCCGGTGCCGACCGACACCGATCTCGTCTTCGCACGCACCGCCGCGTCCGACGTGCTGACCAAGGGCGACAAGGATTCCAGCCAGCCATGGGAAAACCCCGAGACCGGCGCCCGCGGTTCGGTGACGCCGCTGGCGCAGGCCTATGCGTCGGATGACGGGCGAACCTGCCGGGATTTTCTGGCAAGCTACGTCAACGGCCGCACCGAAAGCTGGCTGCAGGGCGCCGCCTGCAAGGCCGGCCATGGCCGATGGGAAATCCATACGCTAAAGCCGTGGCGACGCGGCTGAAGCAAGATCCTTAAGGCTTTGGGCGACCAGTTGCAGAAATGCCACTGAGACCCCAGATGAAGACAAAGCGGGCAGTTTGCCCAAAATTTCGAGACCGAATTCCCGTGAAGGAGACGTGACGGATGCGCGACCCCTATGAGGTCTTGGGGGTGCCGCGGGGCGCCAGCGCTGCGGCGATCAAGAGCGCCTATCGCAAGCTCGCCAAGAAGCATCACCCCGACAGCAACAAGAACGACCCGAAGGCCGCTTCGCGCTTTTCCGAAATCAATTCGGCCAATGAGATCATTGGCGACGAGGACAAGCGCAAGCAGTTCGACCGCGGCGAGATCGACGCCGACGGCAAGCCGCGCTTCCAGGGTTTTCCGGGGGGCGGCGATCCGCGTGGCCGCGCCGGTCATGGCGCAGGTCCCGGCGGCTTTGAGACCTACAGCTTCCGTACTGGCGGCGGCGGGCCCGGCGGCACGGGCGGCGGCAATTTCGAGGACATTTTGAACAGCATGTTCGGCGGTAGCGCGCGCGGTGCGCGCCCCGGCGGCGGCGGTCCGTTTGAGTTCGAGACCGGCGGTGTCGGGGTCGACCTCGATCTTTCCGTCGCCATGACGGTGTCGCTGGAAGAGGCGGTCAACGGCGCGGAAAAGCGCGTCCGGCTGCCGACCGGCAAGGAGCTCAACGTCAAGATTCCCCCCGGCGTCAGCAACGGCCAGCAGATCCGCTTGAAGGGGCAGGGCGAGACCGCACCGGGCCACCGGCCGGGCGATCTCCTGATCACGGTCAGCATTGCGCCGCATGCCTTCTTCAAGGTCGACGGCAGCGATCTCAGGCTCGATCTGCCGATCACGCTGTATGAGGCGGTGCTCGGCGGAAAAGTCCGCGTGCCGACGCTGGGCAGCGCGGTGGAACTGTCGATCCCGAAAAACACCTCCTCAGGCCGCACGTTTCGCCTCAAGGGCAAGGGGCTGCCGAAGGCAGGTGGAACCGGCGATCTGTTCGTGACCACGAAAATTATTTTGCCCGACGGGAACGACTCCGAGCTCGAGCAATTGATGCAAAAGTGGCGCGACGGGCATCCGTACAATCCGCGCAGCGATCTCGGCTGACTTGGGTTTTGGCATGAAATTTTTTTGAAACCAGCCAGAACCCCGGTCGTATCTCGCTGCGTGGGATTACGCCCGATGGCGCAGATAGCGTCTGGTTCGTTCGAGAACCGCTAGATTTGGCGAGACCCCCACAGGGGTGCGGCCTCGAAAGGGGGACCAGCGCGGTACCAAACCCCGATCGAGGCCGCTTGCGCCGATCGGCGGATCGAGCGCTGCTCATTTTCTCGTGATCATGCGGTGCTATAATGAGACGCACCGGTGGTTTGATTCCAGATTTTCGATGTCCGAATTGGGACAGCGAATGTGTCTTGGTTGCGCCTGTTCCTTGCTGCGACGCATCACCCATTTGCAGCACTGGCGATGGAACCCGCCCTTTTTTGCAGCACCGGTGTCGCGGTTCAGCCGCCCTTTTTCTCGGTCTGGTCGTAGATCAGGCGCGCGACCTGCTTCAGCCGCTCCTTGTCGGCGGGACCGCTCACGACATAACCGACGCCGTCGTCCGACCAGTACACCGCTCCGCTGTTCTCGGCCGTGGTGTAGCGCATCTGCGCGGCGTCGACCTTCGCCTTCGAGGCGTAGAACGTGAAGCGCTCGCCGGACGGGCCCTCATACATCAGGAATGATGCGGCTCCAGTCGGCCCAGGCAACAGCCGGCCGCCGATCAACTTCAACCCGCTGGCGTCGAGCTCCGGCGCCTTGACGAGCCAGCCGCAGCGCTTCGTCAGCCATTGCTGAAGATGCGCGCGTTCGCTGCCCGGCACTTCGACGGGATGGCGGACCTCGACGACGTAGAGCCTGTGTGCGCCCATCGCCTCCAGCGTCAGGCTCTGAATGGCCGAGGGCGTGGCGGCGGTGCCGTGCGCAACCCAGCCGACGCCACCGCCGACGATGAATGCAGCCAGCGCCGCGGCCGCTGCGCCATACACCCAACGGCGCGGCTGCCATACCAGCCGCTCGATCTCCAGCCGCTTCGGCACCGATTCATCGAGCACCGAGTTGTAGCGGGTGTGCAGCAGCTCCGCCATCGTGCGCCATGACTGCACCCGCGCGGCTTCATCGGGATGCGCCGTCAGCCACGCCTCGACATCGCCGCGGCGTTCCGCCGGCAGCTCGTTGTCGACGTAAGCATGAAGCTCGTCTTCGGTGACGGGAATGTGGGGGTCGGTCATATCAATGGTCTCTGTCCATCTCGATCAAAATTTGTTTATGCATAACGCCTGCCATCACTTCACCCGTCGCAACGCGGTTCGCTCGCCTTCCAGCGAAGCCTTGACATGGGCGCGCGCCCGGGCGAGCCGGGACATCACGGTGCCGATCGGCACCGCCTGGATGTCGGCGACCTCGCGGTAGCTCAGCCCTTCCAGCATCACCAGCAGCAGCACCGCGCGCTGCTCCTCCACCAGCGTCGACAGCGCGCGTGCAATGTCGCGCCCCTCCGCTTCGGTGCCGCTGGCGTCCGGGTTGTTGTCGAGCAGCGGCATGAATTGCGGGCGTCGTGCCAGCGACCGCCGCCGGTTCTTGTTCAGATTGGTCAGGATGGTGTAGAGCCAGCTCCTGACGTCGCCGCCGAGAAACAGTTTTTCCGAGCGCAGCGCGCGCACCAGCGTATCCTGCACCAGATCGTCGGCGATGTCGGCGTCGCGCGCCAGCGCCCGCGCGTAGCGGCGCAGCGCCGGTATCATGGCTTCGACACTCTGGCGAAACGCAGTCATCGACATCAGGTCCGGGTTATCAGGTGTTCGCGCACCTTACTCCAACATAACACCCAAATGACGGAACTATTCCGGCCGCGCGCGTTCGCCGCAGACAACGTTAACCGCCCGCAGATTTGGGCTTTCCCGCGCCGGAGTGCTGGTGTACCTCCAGACCTGATCGATCGAGCAGGCGGGACACAGAATGGCGCAAACTTCAGGTCTGATGCAGGGCAAGCGCGGGGTGATCCTCGGCGTCGCCAACAACCGCTCGATCGCCTGGGGCATCGCCAAGGCATGCCACGAGGCTGGTGCACAAGTGGCGCTGACCTGGCAGGGCGACGCGCTGAAGAAGCGGGTCGAGCCGCTGGCCAAAGAACTTGGCGGCATCCTGCTCGGCCATTGCGATGTCACCGACCCCGCGACCATCGATGCGGTATTTGCCGAGCTCGCCGCGCAATGGGGCAAGATCGATTTCGTGGTGCACGCCATCGCCTTCTCCGACAAGGACCAGCTCGAGGGCCGCTATCTCGAAACCACGGCCGACAATTTCTCGAAGACGATGCTGATCAGCTGCTACTCGCTGACCGCGATCGCGCAGCGCGCGGAAAAGCTTCTGAGCGGCGGCGGCTCGATCCTGACGCTGACCTATTACGGCTCCGAAAAATGGATGCCGCACTACAACGTCATGGGCGTGGCGAAGGCGGCGCTGGAGGCGAGCGTGCGCTATCTCGCCGCCGATCTCGGCAAGGACAACATCCGCGTCAACGCGCTCTCGGCCGGACCCGATCAAGACACTGGCCGCCGCGGGGATCGGTGACTTCCGCTACATGCTGAAGTGGAACGAGTTGAATTCGCCGCTGCGCCGCACTGTGAGCCTCGAGGAAGTCGGCGCCAGCGCGCTGTATCTGCTCTCGGACATGTCGCGCGGCGTCACCGGCGAGGTGCACCATGTCGATTCCGGCTATCACATCGTCGGCATGAAACACCCGGACGCGCCGGATATTTCCCGGGCGCAGGATTAGCCGCGTCGCCCATGCCCGCGCCCACGATCTACTATATTCGCCACGGCGAAACGTCGTGGAATGCCGAAGGCAGGCTGCAGGGCACGCTGGACATTCCGCTCAACGAGCTCGGCCGCAAGCAGGCGGCCCATGCCGGCGGCGTTCTTGCAAATCTCTTCGCGCGCGACGGCCGCGACAAGGCCGATCTCGCCTATGTCGCAAGCCCGCTCGGGCGCGCGCGTTCGACCATGGATTTTGTGCGCGACGTGCTGGGCCTGCCGGCGGGCGGATATGCGCTCGACGACCGGCTGCGCGAGATCGGCTACGGCGAATGGGAAGGCTCGACGCTCGCCCAGATGCAGGCCAAGGATCCGGTGCTGTTCGCCAAGCGCCAGACTGCGAAGTGGACGATGTCGTCGCCGGGCGGGGAGACCTATGCCTCGGTGCAGCTTCGGATGCGCGACTGGTACGATTCGCTGAAGGCCGACACGGTCGCGGTTGCCCATGGCGGCACCGCACGGGCGCTGATGGTGGCGCTCGGCCACGAGACGCCGCAAAGCGCCTCCGACCTCTTGATCGAGCAGGGGACGGTTTACGTGTTCGGCGACGGCAGTCTTACGAAGTATAGTTAAGGGCAGGCGGCATTTGACCGGCGGGACCGCGCGCGTTACCACACGGCGTTTCCTGCGATCCGAGCCCAAAAATGTCCTTCAACACCTTCGGCCATATGTTCCGGGTCACGACCTTTGGCGAAAGCCACGGGATCGCGATCGGCTGCGTGGTCGATGGCTGTCCGCCGCTGATCCCGCTCACCAATGAGGACATCCAGAGGACCTCGACCGCCGCCGGCCCGGCCAGTCGCGCTTCACCACCCAGCGCCAGGAGGCCGATGCGGTCAAGATCCTGTCGGGCGTGATGGCGCATCCGGAGACCGGCGTGCAGGTGACGACGGGGACGCCGATCGCGCTTCTTGATCGAGAACACCGACCAGCGCTCAAAGGACTATTCCGAGATCAAGGACAAGTTCCGGCCCGGACACGCCGACTTCACCTATGAGGCCAAATACGGCCTGCGCGATTATCGCGGCGGCGGACGCTCGTCGGCGCGCGAGACCGCCACGCGTGTTGCCGCCGGCGCCATCGCGCGAAAAATCCTGCCCGAGGTAAAAGTGCGCGGCGCGCTGGTGCAGATGGGCCCGCACAAGATCGACCGCGCCAAATGGGACTGGGACGAGATATCGAAAAATCCGTTCTTCTGTCCGGACAAGGACAAGGCCGCGTTCTTCGAGAGCTATCTCGACGGCATCCGCAAGGCAGGCTCATCGATCGGCGCCGTGATCGAGGTGGTCGCCGAAGGCGTGCCGCCGGGGCTGGGCGCGCCGATCTACGCAAAGCTCGACGGCGATCTGGCGGCCGCGATGATGAGCATCAATGCGGTCAAGGGCGTCGAGATCGGCGCGGGCTTTGGCGCCGCCGAATTGTCCGGCGAGCAAAACGCCGACGAGATGCGCACCGGCAATGAAGGCACGCGGTTTCTGTCGAACAATGCCGGCGGTGTTCTGGGCGGCATCTCCACCGGCCAGCCGGTGGTGGTGCGTTTTGCGGTCAAGCCGACGTCCTCGATCCTGTCACCGCGCCAGACCGTTGACCGCTCCGGCCACGACACCGACATCATGACCAAGGGCCGCCACGATCCCTGCGTCGGCATCCGCGCGGTGCCGGTAGGCGAGGCCATGATGGCCTGCGTGCTGGCCGATCATCTGCTGCGGCATCGCGGGCAGGTGGGCGGCTAGCCCTCCCTGGCTATCTTGACGTTGCCGCCACTTGCGACGCAAATGCGGTTGGCATGAACGCATCCGAGTTGCAGAAGCTCATCGACTGGCTGACCGGCGGCGCGAGGTCGGCGGCGAACCCCGCGCTGGCGATGGCGGACGTTTGCGAGCGGCTGGTGAAGGCCGGTCTGCCGCTCTGGCGCGTCGGCATCTTCGTCCGAACCCTGCATCCCGATATCTTCGGCCGCAATTTCATCTGGAAGCCAGGCGCCGAGGTCGAGGTCGGCACGGTCGATTTCAGCATTCTGGATACGCCGGGATTTTACAGCAGCCCGCTCTCGATCGTGTTCACGCAAGGGCGTGAGGTCAGGGCCCGAACCGACGATCCGGAAAGCAGCCGCTTCCCGATTGTCGAGGAAATGCGCGCCGAAGGCGTCACCGAATATGTCGCGCTGCCGCTGCCGTTCACCGACGGCGCCGTCAACGCCTCGAGCTGGACCACCAAGCAGCCGGGCGGCTTTACCGACGAGCAATTGGACGCGCTGCGCTCGGTGCTGCCGCCGCTGACGCGCTATATCGAGATCATCAGCCTGCGCCGCACCGCCATGATGCTGCTCGATACCTATGTCGGAAACCGCGCCGGCGAAAAAATCTGGGGCGGCCAGATTCGCCGTGGTCACACCGAGACGATGAACGCCGCGATCTGGCTGTCCGATCTGCGCGGCTTCACCTCGCTGTCGGACCGGCTGCCCGCCGAAACCATCGTCGACATTCTCAACCAGTATTTCGATTGCCAGGTCGCGGCGATCAAGGCGCATGGCGGCGAGGTGCTGAAATACATGGGCGACGGGCTGCTCGCGGTGTTTCCGATCGACGAATATGTCGGCGACGAGCAGCAGGTCTGCAGCAGCGTGCTCGAAGCCGCGCGCGAGTCGCGCGCCAGCGTCGAGGCGTTGCAGTATCCGGTCGGCGACAATGTCGAGCGCTTTCGCTTCGGCGTCGCGCTGCATGTCGGACGAATCCTTTATGGCAATATCGGAGGCGGCAGCCGGCTCGATTTCACCTGTATCGGCCCTGCGATAAATCTGGCCGCGCGGCTGGAAAAGCTCACCGGCAAGCTGCATCGCACTATCGTGGCCTCGGAAGGCTTTGCCGGCATCTGCAGCGGCGGCTGGCAGGATCTCGGCGAGTTTCCGATCGCGGGTTTTTCGAAGGCCCAGCGCGCCTATGGGCTGTTCGACGAAGCGGCGGTGGCCGCGGCCTGATCGCGGATGGCTTCAATCGCTTGAATTGAAGGCAAGGGCCGGTTCCTATTCTTCCGGCTCCGTCGTGAACAGCAACGGATAGCCCTTGGCGCGGCCGGCGTCGGTGGCGCGCGTCGCCTTGGTCTCGGCGACGTCCTTGGTGAACACGGCGACCACGCAAACGCCGCGCTGGTGCGCCGTGATCATGACCTTGTAGGCCTGATCCTCGGTCATCTTGAATTCGCCCTTCAGCACGCTGACGACGAATTCGCGCGGCGTGAAGTCGTCGTTGACCAGGATCACCTTGTGCAGGCGCGGCCGTTCGGTCTTGGTCTTGACCTTTGTTTTCGGCTTGGTGACGGTTTCAGGCATTGCGGCGAAGGCTCGATCAAATTGCTGCTCGGCCGCGGCGCCGCGCGCGATCAGCCGCCGCGGCGCGCCGCCATGGCCTGATCGCCGCGGGACACCGCGGTCTCGATCAGTTTACAGGCTCCCGGCTTGTCCTGAAACTGGGCATTGTCCGACAGTTTCAGGTTGATCAGCGCGGTCAATGCACCGGGCTCGTCGGCGGGCGGGGCAGCCGGCCATCACTGGGGATTTTCGGAGGGGCCGTCATATCCAGTGCCAAAGCGAGGTGGTCGCCGCGCACACTTTGGTCGTGCTTGCGGCCGATTTCGTTCAAATCCGGGGCGGCCTGCGCCTGTTTCGGATGCCGTCTTGCGCGGCAGAAATCCGGTGAATTACGGATCGCGCGGCTAACCCAAAAGTGATGGACAAATCATGTTCCTGCTTTGCGCGACGCAGTTTGCGTGTCACCATCGTCAGCCATACGACGGGAGGGCCGCAATGCGCTGGTATGTCTCGATCGGAGCTGTGCTTGTCGCCGGCGTACTGGCTGGCGGCGACGTGGCTGGTGTTGCCGCACCAGGCCCTGGCAATGACATGGCCCGCCAGACCGGCCAGCGGCTGGCGGAGAAGGAAGTCCACGCTACCGTCGACGTGGAATTGATCCTTGCGGTCGACGTTTCCTATTCGATGGACATGGACGAGCTCGCGATCCAGCGCGAGGGCTACGCGCAGGCGATCACCTCCAAGGAATTCCTGCAGGCGCTGAAGGCCGGACCAACCGGCAAGATCACGGTGACCTATTTCGAATGGGCTGCCTCCACCGACCAGAAGATCATCATTCCCTGGCGGGTGATCGACGGTCCGGAATCCGCCGATGCGGTTGCCGCCGAGATCATGAAGACGCCGATCCGCCGCGCCTCGCGCACTTCGATCTCGGGCGCGATCAATTTTGCGATGCCGCTGTTCGACGAGAATCCGCATCGCGGCCTGCGGCGGGTGATCGATATTTCCGGCGACGGCGCCAACAATAACGGCCCGCCGGTCACGGTCGCGCGCGACGCGGCGCTGGAGAAGGGCATCATCATCAACGGCCTGCCGATCATGGTGAAGGAGCCGTCCTACTCCACGATGGATATCGAGAATCTCGATATCTATTACGAGGACTGCGTGATCGGCGGCCCCGGCTCCTTCGTGGTGACGATCAAGGAACGCGACAAGTTCAAGGAAGCGATCCGCACCAAGCTCTTGCTGGAGGTTGCGGGACGAACGCCGGAGCGCCCGGTGGTGCCGGCTGCGTCACAGAACCGGGAGCCTCGCGTCAATTGCCTGATCGGCGAGAAGATCTGGCAGGACCGGTGGGGAAGGTAACTCTCGTTCCCCGGACGCAGCGCAGCGCGTTCGGGATCGCGCGTAGCGCGACTCCTACGGTGCGCTGCAGAGCCGGGGTCCACGCTCTCTTGCGACAGTATTCCCTAGCAACAATGGGTCCCGGCTCTGCGAAGCAGCGTTGCATTCTGCATCGCGTCCGGGACACAGCTACCGCGTAAACTTGGCCACCAATTCGACATGCGGCGTGTGGCGGAACTGATCGACCGGCGTGACGCCTTCGATCCGGTAACCGCCATCGATCAGTATTTTGGCGTCGCGCGCGAACGTCGTGACATTGCAGGAGACTGCGACCACCGTTGCCACCTTGCTGGCG
Source organism: uncultured Alphaproteobacteria bacterium (assembly GCA_963731915.1). Lineage (GTDB taxonomy): Bacteria > Pseudomonadota > Alphaproteobacteria > Rhizobiales > Xanthobacteraceae > Bradyrhizobium. The sequence goes on along the minus strand of CAVSXQ010000023.1, from coordinate 10,061 downwards.
GCGAGTTGCGTCGCTTGCGCCTGCGCACCCTGGCGCGGCGGATCGAATACGACCGTGTCGTAGTCGCGCAATTCGATCGGCATCAGCGGACGGCGGAACAGATCGCGGGCCTCGGCTTTCACGGGCTTTAGTCCGGAGGTCGAAGTTGCGGCCTTCAGCAGCGCGGCCACCGCGCCGGCATCGCTGTCGAAGGCGGTGATTTTCGATTTCGCCGCCAGCCGCAGCGCGAACGGGCCGACGCCGCAGAACAGGTCGGCGATGTTTTTGCCGCGCTTGCAATGCTCCGCCACCCGTGCCGCCAGCGTCTCCTCGCCCGCAACCGTCGCCTGCAGGAACGAACCCGGCGGCAGCGGGACCTGGGTCGCACCGATCGTCACGACCGGCTGTGTTCGCATCAGCACCAGTTCGCCATGCCGGGTCAGCCGGGCGAGGCGATGTTGCTGCGCCAGCCGCGACAGTGTTGTGATCATGGCGGTGGGCAACGGCCCGGAGCCGCGCACATCGACGTCGAGGCCGCTATTGGTGGCGGTGATCTGGATATCGAGCGGCTTGTTCGAAGGTTTCAGCACGTCTGCGAGCGCGCGCGCCGCGTCCAGCGCACCGTTGAGGCCGGGGTCGAGGATGGGACAACGCTCGATCGCGACGATGGCGTGGCTGCCCGCGGCGGCAAAACCGACGCTGCAGTTCGCCATCGCCGTGCCGCGTCCGCGCATGAATGGTGATGCGGCGGCGGCCGGCGCCATGGGCATCGACGAGTTCGCCGACCTCGCAGTCGATGCCGGCTTGCGCCAGCGTATCGACCACGATCTTGCGCTTCCAGGCGCGATAGGCATCGGCCTGCCAGTGCTGGATGGCGCAGCCGCCGCAACGACCGAAATGCGGACAGAACGGTGCGATGCGCTCGGCGCTTGGCTGTTCGATGCCGAGCAGTTGCCGGCGCTCGGCATGACCGTCAGCGGGCGCCACCTCGACGGTTTCACCGCCGAGCGTGTAGGGCACGTAGACGCTGGAACCATCCACGACGGCGACGCCGTCGCCGCGATGGCCGACATGGTCGACGACGAGTTGCTCAGCCACGGCGCGCGCCGAGAAAAAATTCGATATTGCCGTCGCCGCCCTTGATCGACGACGGGAACACCTGCATGTCGGTGCAACCCAGCGTGGCCGCGAATGCGGTGATACCGTCGCAGATCTCCTGATGCACCATCGCGTTGCGGATGATGCCGTGCTTGGAATATTTTCGCTCCGCCTCGTATTGCGGCTTGATCAGCGCAAGCAGGCTCATCGGCGCGGCGGCCAGCGACAGCGCCACCGGCAGCACGGCTTTCAGCGAAATGAAGCTGACGTCGATCACGACGACATCCGGCCGCGCCGGCAGGCGCTTGCCCTCGAACTTGCGGATGTCGGTCGCTTCCATCGAGACGATCTTTGGATGGCCGTGCAGCGAGGGATGCAACTGGCCGTGCCCGACGTCGATGGCGAACACGAGGGCAGCGCCATTGGCGAGCAGCACCTCGGTGAAACCGCCGGTGGACGCGCCGATGTCGAGACAGACATGGTCCTCGAGTTCGATCGGATATTGCTCCAGCGCAGCGGCGAGCTTGACGCCGCCGCGCGAGACCCAGGGGTGCGCGGGCTCGGCCTGCAGCACCGCGTCAGCGGGAATGACCTCGGAGGCTTTCAGGACCTGCCGGTTATTGGCGACGACAAGGCCGGCGTCGATCGCCGCACGCGCCCGGGCCCGGCTCTCGAACAGGCCGCGCTCGACCAGCAGCACGTCGATGCGCTTGCGGCCCAGATCCTCGCTGTCGCCTGGCTTGGCCAATTTCAACCCGATTTCTTGACCGCGAGCCGCACGCACGCCTCGAACGAGGTGAGGTCATGCCAGATATCGGCAGGCGCGGTTTGCGGCACCACCAGCGCGCAGCCATGCAATTCGAGGGCGTGGATCATCATCAGATTATCCGGATGACCGAAATCTTCCACCGTCAGTCCTTGCGCATCGATAAGCCGCCGTCGGACGATGGTGTGACATCGCCGAATCGCGCCGCGCGCGTCGCATAGGGGGCGGGATCGTTGCTGTAGCCGAGGCAGAATTTGCCGCGGCCGGCCATGTAGCCGAGTTCATAGACCGTGCCGGCGTCGGCGCCCGGCCCGCGAAACGGCGTCAGATTGGCGATGATCGCGTCGGAGGCGTCCATCATCGCTTCATTGCCCTTGAATATTCGCAGTGAGACGTCGGTGGCTGTACGGTCGATGACGGTATCGAGCGGATAAAATCCCGTCACGCCGTGACGGGTGCAAATCTCGCGCTTGCGCCGGCCGATATCGAGGGCATCCGGCAGGAACACATCGGGTCCTGCCAGATAAATCTTCATCGCCTCAAGCTTGTGTCAGGCGAGCTTGACGGTCTCGGTCTTGTAGTCCTTGCCGAGCGTCTCGAACACTTTTGCGACGATGCCCTTGGCGTCGAGGCCGGCGCGGCCGTACATCGCGGCCGGCGAGTCGTGGTCGAGGAACACGTCGGGCAGGATCATCGATCGCATCCTCAAGCCACCGTCGAGCATGCCGTTGTCGGAGAGGTATTGCATGACGTGCGAGCCGAAGCCGCCGATCGAGCCTTCCTCGATGGTGATGAGGATCTCGTGGTCGCGCGCGAGCTTGAGCACCATTTCCTCGTCGAGCGGCTTCATGAAGCGCGCATCCGCGATGGTGGCGGAAAGGCCGTGGGCGGCAAGTTCGTCGGCGGCCTTCTCGCATTCGGCCAGACGCGTGCCGAACGACAGCAGCGCGACCTTCTTGCCTTCGCGGACGATGCGGCCCTTGCCGATCTCGAGCGGGACGCCGAATTCGGGCATCTCGACGCCGCGGCCTTCGCCGCGCGGATAGCGCAGCGCGCTGGGCCGATCGTTGATGGCGACCTGCGTCGCCACCATGTGCACGAGCTCGGCTTCATCCGAGGCCGCCATGATGACGAAGTTGGGCAGGCAGCCCAGATAGGCGTTGTCGAACGAGCCGGCATGGGTGGCGCCGTCGGCGCCGACGAGGCCGGCGCGGTCGATGGCAAAGCGCACCGGCAGGCTCTGGATCGCCACGTCGTGGACGACCTGGTCGTAGCCGCGCTGCAGGAAGGTGGAGTAGATGGCGCAGAACGGCTTGTAGCCCTCGGTGGCAAGGCCGGCCGCAAACGTCACCGCATGCTGCTCGGCGATGCCGACGTCGAAAGTCCTGTCGGGGAACGCCTTGTTGAAGATGTCGATGCCGGTGCCGGACGGCATAGCGGCCGTGATGCCGACGATCTTTTCGTCCTTCTGCGGCTTCCTTGACGAGGCTCGCGCCGAACACGTTCTGGTAGGCGGGGGCGTTCGGCTTGGCCTTCGCTTGCGCGCCGGTGGCGACGTCGAACTTGACCACCGCGTGATATTTGTCGGCGGAAGCTTCCGCCGGACCGTAGCCCTTGCCCTTTTGCGTCACGACGTGGACCAGGATCGGGCCGGTCTCCATGTCGCGGACGTTCTTCAGAACGGGGAGCAGATGGTCGAGATTATGGCCGTCGATCGGGCCGACATAATAGAAGCCGAGCTCCTCGAACAGCGTGCCGCCGTCCATCATGAAGCCGCGGGAATATTCCTCGACGCGGTTGGCGCGGTTGGCGATGATTTTCGGCAGACGCTTGTTGATCTGCTTGGCCGCCTCGCGCAGCGTGCGATAGGTCTTGCCGGAATAGAGCCGCGACAGATACGCGCTCATCGCGCCGACCGGCGGGGCAATCGACATGTCGTTGTCGTTGAGGATCACGATCAGCCGCGAATTCATCGCGCCGGCATTGTTCATGGCCTCATAGGCCATGCCGGCACTACATCGCGCCGTCGCCGATCACGGCGATCACGTTGTTCTTGCCGCCGGCGAGGTCGCGGGCGACGGCCATGCCGAGGCCGGCCGAAATCGAGGTCGAGGAATGCGCGGCGCCGAACGGATCGTAATCGCTCTCGCTGCGCTTGGTGAAACCGGAGAGGCCGCCGCCGGTGCGCAAGGTGCGGATGCGGTCGCGGCGCCCGGTCAGGATCTTGTGCGGGTAGGCCTGATGGCCGACGTCCCAGATCAGGCGATCGCGCGGCGTGTCGAAGACGTAATGGATCGCGGTGGTCAGCTCGACCACGCCGAGGCCGGCGCCGAAGTGGCCGCCGGTCACCGAGACCGCGTCAATCGTCTCCTGACGAAGCTCATCAGCGACCTGCTGCACCTGCTCGATCTTGAGCTTGCGCAAATCGTCCGGAGTTTTGATGGTGTCGAGAAGCGGAGTTTTACTGAAAGCGGTCACAGCGATATTCCAGTTTTGCATGTCGGAACCAGGTCCGACGAGAAAAGGGTTGCGCATGAGAGCGCAGCGAGAACCCAGAAGCTCGGATGCCACCTGAGCAGGCCAAAGCCTAACTCGTTAGCCTACCGGCACTTCAAATCGTTCAATGTGATGTGCGTCACCTTGAGACGTCTTCACCCATCCCGGTCAATTTTCTTAGCCATTTGAAGTGCTTGCCATCGGCATAGCGCGGCTTCAGGCAGGCTTCAACAGCCCATAGAACGCCAAGCTTTACACCAAAGCTGCACCCAAAGCCAACCCACCGGACCCGGAAGGTTCCGCCGAAGTGCGCAGACGGAACCGTTAAGAACTAACCCCGGCGCAGCACCGGCGGTTCCAACTCGTCCGAAATGGCGGGATCGACAGGGCCGGGATGGGCATTTTCGAGCTGTTTCCATGCCCATTCGCGGGCAGGGGCGTCGCCGGTCGCAACCGCCAGCGCTGCCGCGGGCACAGCCATGCGTTCGGTCAGGGGGACGGGTCCGCAAACGATCATGAAGAAGTCGTAGGGGTTCGGCTGGTCATTAGCCATGACGAACTGAAAATGCATGCGGAAGAACTGCCAGCGAAATTTCCGGTAGTGGTCCGCTCTGACGATGTCGCGAAACCGTACCGGCACGATGGTGGGATTGCGCCGTTCGGGCCCGAGCCGGATGCCGTGGCTTTCGATTGGGTCGAACTGGTAAAAATTCATCACGTCCTTGCGGGCCTGGCAGTCGATCCAGTCGATCGAGGGTTCAAGCGCGAGCAGCCGCAAATGATCGCGGAACGGCTGCGAGACCTTGTGGAAGCCTACGATCGGGTAATTGCCGCCGAGCGTAAGCAGCACCACGCGCGATCTGCGGCGTCCGAGGTCGGGATCGAGTTGCAGTGCGCGCGCCAGAATTTCCGTGCCGAGAAACGATCCCGAACTGTGGCCGACAATGACGATTTCGTCGGCCTCGCTGGTCTTGGTCACGTTGATCAGATGCTGCGCAAAGCGGTCGATACGCGCATCCCATTCGGGGCGCTGGCGATGCGAGAATTGCCAGGTCCAGATCGTGTCCGACAGCAGATAGAGCGCGTAGGTGTTGTTCTCGGTGTATTTCAGCGTGGTGCCGACCAGCGCGACGAACAGCGCGGTCGCAGCCGCAATGCTGAACAGCCGGGGAACACCGAGCGCGTCAAGGCCGGTTTCGAACGCGAAGGCGACGGCAGCGCCGCTAAGCGTCTCCAGCAGCAGCACGATATGAGGATAGGTGATGAAGGTCGCAAACCGCCAGTTCGCTTTGGCAAACCGGGCGATCGTGCCTGAGAACACCAGGCGCCAGTAGATCCACACGGCATGGAAGACCGTGCGCCAGATCGGGGTGGCGAGGTCGTTCTGGATGAAATCCTCGAAGCGCAGGAAGTCGTAATCGGTTCGCGTCTGCCAGTCGCCGCCCTTGGTCTCGATCGTCCATGACGCCGTCTCGCCATCGGCCGCGGCTTTTGGACGGCTGACGGTGGCCGACAGCTGATAGAGCCGGCCGAACTTGCGCAGTTCGGTCCGAAACATGCGGTAGTACTGCGCGAGGCCGCGCGGATCGTATCCCTGAATGTAGATGATATGACGGTGCTGAACGCGCACTTACGGTCCCCGGCTCACGGGGCGGACTATAACAGGCTGCGCGAAGCGCCAAGAGCTATTTGGTCGCAATTTGGGCTGGCGGGGACGAATTCCCCGAACATTCTTGATCGATAGCGGAATGCAGGGCGTCCGCGCCGCCGCTCACTGCACGTCGAGCGGTTCCGTCCCCGTGACCTCGCCATTGGCGTTAGTGGTGATCTTGTCGACGCGGGCCTCGGCCTGCCGCAGCAGTTCCTCGCAGCGCCGCTTCAATGCCTCGCCGCGCTCGTAGATCGCAACCGATTCCTCCAGCGGCACCTTGCCTTCCTCGAGCCGCTTGACGATCGACTCCAGCTCCTCGATCGCGCGCTCGAAGGTGAGCTTTTTGACGTCGGCTTGGGTGGTATCGGCCATTTGGTGTTCCCGGATGAGGGGCGGAATCAAGCGAAGTTTTGCGGGCCTATTGTGGCGGGGATTTACGCGCCCATCAATGCGGTGACGTGGGCTGCCACCGACTCTTTCAGCCCCTGCAGGTCATAGCCGCCTTCGAGCACCGAGACCACCCGGCCGCCGGCGCTCGCATCGGCCACGTCCATCAGCTTGCGCGTGACCCAGCCGAAATCCTCCGCCCTCAAGTTCAACGACGCCAGCGGATCGCGGTAATGCGCATCGAAGCCGGCGGAGATGACGATGAATTCGGGGCTGAATTTCGTCAGCTGCGGCAGGATCAGGTTCTCGAAGGCGGCGCGGAATTTGGCGCTGCCGTCTTCGGAGGCCAGCGGCGCGTTGACGATGTTGTTATGCTCGCCGCGCTCGCGCATCGCGCCGGTGCCCGGAAACAGCGGCATCTGGTGCGTCGAGCAATACATCACGGTCGGATCGGCCCAAAAGATCTCCTGGGTGCCGTTGCCGTGATGGACGTCGAAATCGACCACCGCGGCGCGCGCGATGCCGTGCTTGCGCTGGGCGTGACGGGCGGCGATCGCCGCGTGATCGAAGAAGCAGAACCCCATCGGCTTGTTGGTCTCGGCGTGATGGCCAGGCGGCCGCGTCGCGACAAAGGCGTTGTTGTGCTTGCCCGCGATCACCGCGTCGGTCGCCGCCACCGCGCCGCCGACGCCGCGCATCACCGCCTCCCAGGTGCCCGGCGACATCGAGGTGTCGCCGTCGAGATAGATGATGCCGCTCGACGGCGCGACGTGGCGCAGTTCGTCGATATAATGTCCGTCGTGGCAAAGCGCGACGAGATCGAGCGAGCCTTCGGGCGCCTGTTCACGCACCAGACTATCGAACGGGCCATTGGCCAAGACTTCCTCGACCGCGCGGATGCGGTCGGGCCGTTCGGGGTGTCCTGGCGGGGTGAGGTGGTCGAGGCTTGCGCGATGGGTCAGCAGAAGTGTCATGCAGGGTGTCCGGCGCCATCAGGCGCTTCTTGCGGAAAGAGGGGCTAACCTAATTGTTTGCCGTGCGTTCCGAAAGGGCCGGATCCGGTCCGTTCAATTTATCCGGGCGATCCGGCCGGGCGGCACCGGCGCTATCGGGCTGTTGGCCTGGAAGTACGCATAGAGCGCATCGACGTCATAGATGCCGGTGAGCTGGTCCTTTTCCATCAGCGCGACAAAACCGTCGCCGCCGACGGCGAGATAATTGTTCACGGTGACACGATAGGTGGCCGCAGGTTCGATCGGCCGGCCGTTCAGCATCATGCTGTCGGCCAGGATGCGCGCGCCGTCCGGCTTGCTGTTATCCCATGTGTAGCTGAAGCCGCGCGAGACCTGCAGGATCCGCGGCCGCTTGGGGTCGGTCCATTGCTGCTCCAGCGCATTCTTGATCTGCTGCCCCGTCAGCGTCATCGTCACCAACTGGTTGCGGAACGGTTGGGCCGCGAAGACATCGCCATAGCTCACCGCGGCGTCTTCCCTGCGCGTGACGTCGCTGCGGATGCCGCCGGGATTGGTGAAGGCGATCACGGCGCCGCCGCTCTTTTCGCTTTGCGTCGCCGCCAGTTGGGCGTCCGCAATGATGTCGCCCAGCGCGCTTTCGCCGGCCGCGTTGGGCATGCGCGACAGCGTTTCCGTCACCGATCCCGCCGGGCGGCCGGCGATGGGAGCGGCGAGCCTGTCGTAGGATTCGATCAGCGCGGTCTGTTCCGGCGCCTTGGCGAGAGCGGCGATGCGAACGATGGTGTTGTCGGCCTTTGCGCTGACGATGTCGCGCGTCACGGGATCGAGCTTGAGGTCGATGGCGGTGACGAGCGTGCCGTATTTGTCGGCCGAGGTGACGAGCCGTCCGTCGATCTCGCAGACATAGGCGCGGTGGGTGTGGCCGGTGACCACGACATCGACCGCCTTGTCGAATTCCTTCAGGATGTCCACGATCGGTCCGGAGATGCCGGGGCATTCATTATAGTCGCCGGTCGGCAGCCCGCCTTCGTGGATCAGCACCACGATCGCCTCGACGCCGCGCGCCTTCAATTCGGGGATCAGCGCATTCACCGTTTCGGCTTCATCGCGAAACTCGAGCGTGGCGACGCCGGTCGGCGCGACGATGAGGGGCGTGCCCTTCAGCGTCAATCCGATGAACGCGACCGGGATGCCGTCAAAATTCCTGATCTCATAGGCCGGAAGCAGGGGCTTTCCGTGCGCTTCTCGATCGTGCTCGCGGCAAGATAGCGGAATTTCGCCCCGAGGAACGGATGCGAGGCCAGGCAGCCGTCCGTGGGATGGCAACCGCCGTTCTGCATCCGTAACAATTCGTCCTTGCCCTCGTCGAATTCGTGATTGCCGACGGAGGCGACGTCGAGGCCCATCAAATCAAGCGATTCGATCGTCGGCTCGTCATGGAACATCGCCGACAGAAACGGGCTAGCGCCGATCAGATCGCCGGCGGCGACGAACATCGTGTTCTTGTGCCCCTCGCGGAGTTGCTTGACCAGGGTCGCCATATGCTCGGCTCCTCCGGCGGGAACGGTGATCTTCCTGGTCTTGTCAGCAGGATCGGCGATCCGGATGCCGCCCGGCGGCGGCGGCAGATAGCCATGGAAATCGTTGATCGCGAGGATGCGCAGATTGATGGGTTCAGTGGTTTGGGCTGTATGCCGCCGCGCATGAAGGTGCCGAGCGCAAGCGCGGCAAGGTTCGGGAACGTCGATGATCTCATGACTTTCGGACCGATCCGTCATGGCCTGGCTTCGTCCGGCCATCGACGCTTCCTGTTCGATTGTACAAGAACGTGGATGCCGGGACAAGCCGGGCATGACGACTATCTCGGCCTGGCGACGATTTCACAATGTTTAACCCTCATGGCGAGGAGCCGGACGCGGCGTCTCGAACCATGAGGCCCCGGCGTCACCTCCCGGCATCCTCGAGACGTTTGGAGCGCAAGCTCTCGGGATGAGGGCGAGGCGGGCTCAGGCCTTCTTCGGCGCCAAAAAGGCTTGAACGCGGCGACCGCTTCCTTGGAGCGCATTCGCTCGCCGAACAGATGGCTTTCCTGGTCGATCTGGCGGGTCACGTCCTTGGGTGGCAGCCTCAAGAGCTGCGAGAATCGCAACCGCTTCCGCTGGCAGGCGCAGATATCGCGCGCGGCTTTGCGCGCCTCGGCCTTGGTACGACCGGGCGCCACGACGACATTGACGAAGCGGTCCGCGTCCGCGTCGTCGGCGCTCATGTGCGTCCCATCACCAGCGTGGCGAAGGCGCGCCGATGTCCCATGGTGCGCGGGCATCAGCAGGCTGGAGGCGGCTTCCGGCACCAGGCCGAGACGGACGAAGGGCGTCGAGAACGTCGCCGTCGTGCTCGCCAGCACAGAGCCCCAATGGAACAGCATGGCGATGCCGATGCTGATGGCGATGCCGTCGACGGCGGCGATGATCGGCTTGCCGTTATGCGCGAGCGAATACAAAACTCTCCCGCGTTCGACGCGCGCGGCGCGTCGGGATCGAGGTGCCGTCCTTCAGAAAATCCTCGAGGCCGTTGCCGGCGGTGGAGACGCCGGAGCGGCTGGTAATGACGAGGCAGCGGATGTCAGGATCGGTCCGCGCGGTGTCGATGGCAGGCATCGCGCGGAACATGCCTGCGTGATGGTGTTCTTCTTCTCGGCCGCCGCAGCGTG
>CAVSXQ010000022.1:0-228009 GCA_963731915.1 uncultured Alphaproteobacteria bacterium | reverse complement strand
GTTTCCAGTCGGCCTTGGACAGCTTGGCGGGAGGCGCACCGCAAACGTTGTGGGCAATCGCTTTCTGCACACCAGTGCTGACGTCGTTCATTTGGCCTTCGACCACGGCGGTGAAGCGCGCCTTGGCGTACTGGCTGTTGGCTGCAATGAAGTCCTTGCAGAAGGCGACCCGTTGGCCTCCGTCGCGGGCTTTGATGTAGGCCGTTTGAATTTCGTAATGGAGGCGGTAGGCAAGTTTGTTGGCGTTCGGGTCGGATTTCACCGCTACAAGCATGGCGCGGTGGTCACCCGAGGTGGCGTAGTTGATCGTGATGTCACATACTTTGGCGAGGGAGACGACCGGAACGTAGGCCCGCACCTTGGCTTCCAAGGCATCGTTGGCGTGCGCAACCGGTGCGAACAGGCTGGCGGCGATTGCGAAAGCAGCGAGACAGCGTGTCATTGGTGACATGCTCCAGATCACCGAGGAGCAAGCGGCGGCGGAGTTGGGATCGCAGCGGCCGACCGCACACCGCAGCGCGGCGACCCAGCCGCGAAACGTCCAACCCAGAAACGGGCTGAGCAACTTACTGCGCGAATTCCTTGGGCAGCTGTCGAGCGCCCATCTTGATCTGGATCATGGTTCCGCTGCGTGACCGGGACGGCAGGCCGAAAACCCTCGCAGTTTTGGCTCCGGTGTGTGTAACCTCACCATCGCGCATCAAGCTGTATGTCGATGACAAATGCCCTTGAAGAAGGGATCAAGCTTTACGGGTTCGCCGGTATCTTTCCAGAACAGTTTTTTACCGTCGCTAGCCGCCACCGCGAGGCGGTGGTGGCCGCCGATCAGCGTATGCTCATCCGTTGCTTTCGCGATGATCTCGCCGGTTTCGTCCACGATGTTCTTCATGCGCCCGCCCTTAATCCCAACGCTGTCTGTCCCGGCCTTCATGATGTCGCCAGAATGGAAAACAGTACGAGGGTGATCCCAGCGAGGCCGAGAAGGAGAACCGCGAGCGAAGCCACTTCGATAATGGTAAGCCCTCTTGCCATGTGCGATTTTGGTGCCGGCAGTCGAGCAACTGCGTTGATCTGGATCAAGCGGTTTCCGGGTAGTCGTTTTCAATCTGCGCATGGAGCCTACTGGTTCTCAGGTCACAAGATCGTGCCACGCGGCGATTTCAGTGATCCGAAGTTTTTGCGTTCGGCGCTCACAGTGCATTTTTGCATTTCAAGGATTGCTATGAATAGCACGTCTGAAGCGCTGCTTACCAAACTGCTAATTGCGAGAGCCAAACTCGCGTCTATTCCGGTGGATGTTTCAAAACCGTCGGTATCGCTCGCTTCCATTGGGAATTGCGAGATACGCATGTTTCGCGGGCGGGAGACCGATTTGGACGGCATGCCACTGTTTTGGCTGGAGTTGTTCGACCACGTCACGGAAACGTCTGTCGACAGCTCCCGATGCGACACGATCAAAGACGCTGCCGCTATATTCGAAGATTTCATGTCGCAGGGAGCTAATTTGAACAGACCCCGAGGGAGTTTGACCCTCTTGCCGTCGCCGTCGACTGGCTCGATGCCTGCCGACAGGGAGACCTCGACGGTTTACTGGGTCTGCTCGACGAGCGGACAACATTAAAGTGCGATTGCGAGGGCGTGGTATTGACGGGGCATCAATCGCTCTCGGCATACTGGGCGCCAAAACTCGAGAGCAAGCTGACATCCGCGTTCATCCCAGACAACATGACGCCGACCAGTGACGGGATTCAGGTCGATTATCAAAGCTACGAGGGCAAACCCGTTCGAATGCACTTCGGCTTCACGCCGTCAGGGAAAATCGCGCACGCAAACTGCAGTCCGCTTAGGACGCCCACTACCGCTTAAGGGCGTAATCTAATTCTTGTCTCCATCATCCGTCCGGCCCTCCAGTACCCGGCTGCGGATTTGCGCGATGAAACCGGCCATAGGTGCCCTTTTAGATGGCCTTCCGGCGGAGCCAGGAGCCGTGGTCCGGCCCGACATCCCGCGTCTGGCGCAGGCCGAGATAGCCTCGAAGGGTCGGCGCCTCATTCGCATCCGGCGCCCGCGTCAGCAACAGGATGCCTTCGTCTTCGCCATCTTGGCTCACCGCCGCGATGCCGAGAGCATCTTCTTGGCGTAGGTCCAATGGAGCGGAGAGCGGCATCGAACGTAGACGTGGAACGTCCCGTCGCACGCGCGGATATGGCCGCGCGATCCGGCAACGGACCAGTCGCCGCACTCATCGCGACGGAGCGCGTTCATTGCGCCATGCAGGACAGTGAGCAATGCGGTTAGGTCGGTGCGATCCTGCGCACGCAGGCGGTTCAATCCGGGTTGATCCATCGTCGTCACTCCATCGAAGAGACGGGCGAGGCTCATGCGCCAACAAAAAACCTCGCCCTGCGCGCCGCCGGGCTGGATCGCCACGACTGCGCGGTTCATGTGTCATCGCCGCAGCCACGACATTCCCGGTGACGATCCCGGCGACAGGGCGCCGCGCTGAGCTTGGACCAACTGCACTTGCAAAATCGCTTGGGCTGAGCAGTCATTGCGATGCCAGACCGGCAACCGCTCCTCCATCGCGCGCCACGTCAGCGCTGCTTCGTCTCTCTCGCAGGCCAAAAGATCGGCTAGCACCTCCGCTTCCTGCTGCTGCCGTGCTTCGTGCGACAAGGCTGCCTTATCATCGGCTTCGGCGTCGATCTCGGCGTCGAGCCGCGCGATCAACGCAGCTTGGTGCAGCCACGCGACCACAGCGATATCTGGAACTTCAGAGAACCCAACAGCCGCCGGTGCGTTGTGAACCATCACCCGCAACTGCTGCGACGGCAGCTCGATCTCGCCGTCATGCTCGACCAACCGGCTGACGCTGACCGCGCCGCGCTGAGCCAGCACCTCGACCTGCTCTCGCATGCGCCGCTTGGCATGCGCGCTCGGAAACGGCGCGGATCGGATGCGATGCGCGTCGGCGCGCAGCTCGCGAGCGCGTCGGCGCAAGCGTTCGATGGCATCGAACAAGCTCTCGCCCTTCCGCAACGGCGGCGGCTCGGCCGTCGAATTCCTCCAGCACCACGCCGCCCGGTCTGCCGTTTTTCAACCAGTCCTCGACCGCCTGCACCACCAGCGATGCCGACCGCCATTGCTCTGTCCTCCGTTGATTTCGCTCTTCCAACCGTCGCGCTTCGTCCGCCAGCTTCTCAAGTTCTTGCCGCGCGAGGACCACTTCCGGGTCGCTTTCGGGCAGATTGAAACCGTTCTCCGATCTCGGCGCGAGGAGCCGTTGCAGCCAACGCTCCTTATCGCCGCGCGCCGTGTTCGCCTCTTGGCGGTCGAGGAGATCGGGCCGGAGCGCGTGTAAATCCTTGGCTTGCTGGCGCAACATGCGCAGCTTCTCGGCGGCGCGCGGCGGCAGAAGCTCGCTCAGGTCGACCCCCGCGCCGGTATAAAACACCCCTGACTGCTCAAGGTCCGTTGCAGTTGCTGGTTCAAATCCTGCTGCCATTGTGTTCGCCTCCATCTCGAATGATGGTCGAGCGGAACACGTCCAGTGGATCACGAAAGCCAGCGCGCGCGCCTGATCACCATCTCGGACGGCACATAGTCCCTGATCCAACACAAGGTCCACAGCGCCGCATCCAAGGTCCCGGCACCGTGGGCGGTTTCAGCTCGGAGGATGTGCGCCGCCATGGTCCTTGCTGATACAGCAGCCACGTTCGCCGCAGCAGGTGCGCGACCTCCCGATGCGAGACGCCGGGATAGAAGCGGCGCGCGATCTCACGCACCAGTGCATCGCGCTCATCAAGCGCGAGCAGCGTCGCTGGCGTCCTGTGACCGGGCAGCAGGCACGAACGGATGACGGAGCGGCTTCATCGTCGCGTGTTCTGATGTGGCTCGAACCTGCCGTTGGGCACCACCGGCTGCAGCACCTCCGTTGCTCTGTGTTCTATCGTCTCAAGTGACAGATCGCGAACAAGCCAGCACTCACGACAGACCCCCACGACGCTGCCAGTGGTTGGTTTGGTAATTGCCGGAGTGGTGAGCAGCAATGCCCCGACATATTTCTTGACTGGCATTAGAACGCCGCAGGTGACGCATTCTCGGTGTGGCGGCGTCGAGAGACCATCACACCAGTAGCGTGCAGCGCGTTGAAGGAGCGGATGGTCATTGAGCGGCTGATCGATATCGACCAGATAGGTCAACAGCGCGCCGGACGCCTCGTGCCGGTAGCGGCGACGTTCGTGCCGCGTGCTCATGTCACTGCCTCCCGCTCGGTGCTCATGCGATCATGTCGGATCGTAGTAGTCTGGTCCAGCACTGGCTGTGCTTCCCGCCTTCCCAGTGCGTGGCGGCGCCGGTCTGCTCTTCCATGAGCAGGTCGGTGCTGATCATCGTCATTGCTCGCTGCTCCTGCGCGCCGGACGGCTGCGCTCGATGATCTGCAGCGCCTCGCCGAGGTCTGGCACAGCGCGCCGCGCTCCAGCACGGCTGTGATTTCAATGCCGACGCGGGTCACGCCCCACTCATGACAGCGGCGTTGAAGGCCAGAAGCGCTGCGGCTCTGTCCGCGATGCAGTGCGCCGGGTACTCGCTCGCCAGCCGCTCAAAATCCTTCATCATCCCGCTGAAGCCGGAACTGTCCGCGCCGTTCGCGGCAGGACCTATATTTTCAGACGCGCCTAAGGTGGGTCTTGTTGCGCTTCGACAGTTTCGATCAGCGCGCCTGAAGGCGCGCGCTGGATCAGTGGCTCGTCATCGGAGGTGCTTTCTGTCTCCGTTACATCCTCTCCATCCACACGAGCAGTGCCGCACGGCGGCTGCGCCGTGCGCTCTTTCTTGTGGCTATCGGTGGCTAAGAAGTGGCTCACACCGACGTGTCGGGGTTTTTCCACCGTGGATCCGGTTTTTTGTGGTGATCTATCGGGGTTTTTAGGCTGGTCGGAAACACCGACCTGTCGGGGTTTTGAAACACCGATCTGTCGAGGTTTTTTTGGTGTTAGAACAGGTTGGGCGTCTGCCCCTTTTCCGGCCGGAAATAGAACTCCAAAAATGCCGCAGGCAGGCGGTAAGTGTTCGGGTGGCCGCTGCCCTTGCTGCCCCACTCAATCTCGATCACGCCGATCTTTTCCAACTTCGGCACATCGACCAGACGGTCGATGGTGACCGTCGGATGAGCGCGGCGAGGTAGTCAATCGACGGGAAGCAGTGAAACTGGTTTTTTTCGTTGAAGCATTGCGTGATGGCTGAGAGCACCCGGAAGCCGCCGCTCGGGACGTTGTTGGTAACAGCCAGCCTTGATAGCGGAATGCCATGTGCCCGCGCTGCTTCTCGGTCAACTTCTTGTCGGCCCAAGGCGGGTTGCGCTCATGGCGCGCCCTGTTCGGTTTCGGGCGTGTCGGGATCGCTACCGATGTCCGTCGTCGGCGTGAGTAACGCTTGTGCGTCACGTAACGCGGCTTGACGCTCCCGGTAACGGCGTTGCCGTAACGCATTGGGCGTAATCAACTGCTCGGCGACCGGCGGCTCGGCCTCACCCGCGATCTCGGCGAAGCTGAGGCGCGGCATCAGCGTCTCGATGCCGGGAAGGCGCTCGATAAAGCCGCGCGCCGCGTCCGATGTCAGCCCGCAACCGCGATCTCCGTCTGCGCCTGCAAGCACGACATCTCGATCTCAGTGACCGCCTTTCTCTCTATCGCCTCGATCTTGGTTTGCGCCATGCGGCGCAACTGTTTCGACGCTTCTCCACCGAATTGTCGTACCCACGATGGGACCAATGCATGTGAAGCGTCGGCGCGAAGCGATCAGGGATACCAAGCTCGCGGCAGCGCGCCGCGATCTTGTGCTTCGCCTTTTCGATCTCAACCTCGGCCTCGCACATCGCCTGCGCCCAGATTACATCGTCGTCGAACGAGAACTTGCTGCCCATCTGGTTCTCGAAATCGGCGAGCAGTTCGGCAGAGCGTTGCCTTGCGCCAGACTTGAGAACTTTTTCACGCTGGCGGATCAGCCGCTGCAGGTCGTCGCGTTCACCCCTGGTAATTGCGACGTCGATGGCGGTGCGGATTTTCGTCATAGGTGGCCTCCCTTGGGTTGGAAGGCCGGGACTTGCGGCAAATCGCGCGCTGGTCCATATGAGGGCTGTCCGAGTGCCCATCATTTGGCCGGTGCGCTGTACTTGCAGCGCCCGGCTTTCTTATGTGATCGGGTGATGCCGACGCCCGCGACGGCGTCCATCGACCTTGCGTTGCCACGCGGCGACTTCGTCGGCCCACCAGATTTTTTTGTTCGGGGAAATGAAGGTGCCGCGCGGAAAACGGCCATCCCGCTCCATGCGCCAGAGCGTCACCGGAGAGACCGGCAGGATTTCCACAATCTGCCGTTCGTTCAACATTTTCCGAAGGCTGGTCTTGTCGGTGGCGTCATCCATTTCAGCTTGCTTTGCTGCGGTCATCGCGCGTCCTCGGCTTCGGTAGCGGCTTCACGTTCGGCGCGCCAGCGCGCGGCGGCCTCACGCCGAGAGACAAGCCGCCTCGATCCGATGGTGAACGTGACCGGCATCCTGTTTTTGAATTTGTAGAAGCTCGGAACGCTGATGCCGTTTTTCCGGCAAAACTCGCGGACGCTGAACGCATCGGCGTCGGGATCGGCAGGTCTGGCGGGTCTTCTTGCTGTTGCTGACTTTGGTTTTGTGGGTGGCCATGGTGTCGCTCCATTCTCTGGGCGACCTCTTTTGTATGCGCCGTTTTTTTCCAGTCCACCCTTAAACTAAAAAGTTACCGAGACTTTGTTTATTTTCGCCACAATCCGCATCGTCTACCGAAAGAAAAAGCCGGCCACTTTCGCGCTGACCGGGCTGCCCAACACTGTATTCGGGTTTCGTTGATCTCAGGCAGCGAGCCGCAACCCGCCCTGAGCGATGGCCTTCGACGCAGGCTCGCCGATGATCCGCCGCAGCTCGCTGCGATACCGTCCAGCACGGCGCGCTTCTGGCGCAGGCGCTTGGACTGATGTAGACCTGCCGGTGCGCTCGGCACGTTCTGCTCTGACTTCTTGCTCACCGCATGATCGAGACATTCAGCAATCATGCTATCGAACGAGATCGCCGGCCAGTGTCGCCGCCGTGCGGCGCAGATCGTGCGGCGTGAACGTGCCTTAGGCCCAGCAGCGCGCAGATGCCCGCGTCGACCTTGCCGCTCCTTGCTTCTTGCCGCGCAACGCCGTCGCCATGGCCTGCGCTGCATCGGCCGACGCCGAGCGGGCTGGCGAAGACGTATTGCTGCGTCTCGCTGGTCAACGCTTCCCGATGATCTCCACCGCCAAGCTGGACAAGCGGCTGCTGGATCGCGCGACGCTTCTTGACCCGCTTGAGCGGAACGTCAAAGCGCGGTTGCTCGCCGTCGAGGTCGCGCAATTCGTCGCGGTGCGCGGCCAGCAATTCGCCCGAACGCAGCATGGTGACCAGTTCGAACTTCAACGCCAGGCGCACCCTGCGATCCCATGGCAGATCGTCGCGGTCGAGGCCGTGCCAGAACATCCTGATCTCGTCTTCGGAAGGACCCGCGTGCGCGTATGCTCCTGTCCAGCTTCGGCAGGTTGACGCAGGGGCTGGCGGTCACGTAGTCGCGGCCGGCTTCGCGGCCCAGTTGTACAGGCCGGAGGCGGCGCGGCGCATGTGGCGGGCATTGGCGACCGAGGCGACGCCGAACTTGCCGGCAACGATGTCATTCGAGAGCGTCGCGATGTCGTGCTGGTGACCTCGCCCGCGATCTTCTTGCCCAGCTTCGGGCTGAGGAAGCGCCGCAGGTGGCTGGCGACGTTCTCCCAGCTCTCGATGCGGGGCCGCATTTCGCCGTCGGCCTTCTGTCCGGCGTCTTCATCCACTCGATCCGCTCCTCGATCATCTCGTCGACGGTCTTGCCGCGCTTGGTCTGCCGCGCCTTGTGGTCGCGGAAGGTCTCGGCGACGCGCCTCGCGCCTGTGCCCCTGCAGGCCGTAGACCCTGTTGCGGGCGTCCTCGACGGCGAAGTCTCGGGGTTGTAGACGCGAGCCAGCCGGTGCGCTGCTTGCCGGTCTCCTGGTCGGTAACTTGAAGAGGAAGGTCGCCACGCCGGCCGTGGTGATGCTGACATAGAGGCCGCTGCATTTGCGGTCGTAATTTTCGTCCGCTTGGTGACGCGCTTCTCGCACATGCGGTGGTCAGGGTTCGACGCTGCTTTTGCGCGCCGCGCTTCGCAACGGTTTGTTGTGGTAGTCTCGCTCATGGTTTTAGCTCTCCTGCAGGGTTTGGGACCATAGAGGTCCGCCTTGGGCCTCTCCGTTCCTTGGAGGGTCGAGAGGCTTAGGGCCGGGCCCCAGATTTGGCGAAATGCGCTGAAAGCCGATGAAGTAGCGTAGCGGATATCCCCTTGTTTTAAGGGTTTTGTTTCTTTCAGGACCTTTCACCGTCTTTCAAAATATAGTCGTGTGGTCCTGGCGCCGCGATGCTGGCGCCAAGCTTGTGGAGCGATCTGCAAGTGACGGTGACAAAAAAGCCCGCTCACCGGGGAGAGCACGAAGTAAGCCGTAAGACCATTGCGCGGGGAAGGCCGGGATGTTTCGGCTGAACCTGTATGCTCGTGTGCGCCAAATGCGCAATTTTTGGCACACGAGACCGCGGGTGCAGTCGGCACCCGGCTTTCCCTGCGCCCTCTGTTCAAGAGAGGGCCAACGAATTTGCAAAACCTCGGGCGAAACGCGCCGCGAGAACGATGTTCGTTGTCCGGCTGGGCTTTCCCCTGCGTGGCTCGGCTGCTATCGTCCAGATCGAGAGCCTGAATGGCCCCACCAAACGACAGGGAGAAGACGGATGGCAAGGACGTTCGTGACGATGGCCGGCGCTGCTGCGCTGACCGGTGTGCTGGTTGCCTTTGCGGCGCCGGCGATGGCGCAATATCCCGACCGCCCCATCAAGATGATCGTGCCATGGGCCGCCGGCGGCGATACCGACAACATCTTCCGGCCCTTCGCCGTCGAATTCCAGAAACATCTCGGCCAGCCCGTGGTCATCGCCAATGTCGGCGGCGCATCCGGCACCGTCGGCGCGCGCGAGGCGCAGAAGGCGGCGCCCGACGGCTATACGGTCTATGCGGTGCACGACTATATCCATCTGACGTTCTACGCGGGCATCAGCGACGTCAAATACAGCGACTTCGAACCGATCTGCCTGGTCGCGGCGACGCCCTCGGTGCTGACCGCCAGCGCCAAGACGCCGTGGAAGAACTGGCAGGAACTCGCCGACGACGCCAAGAAGCGGCCGGGCGAGATCACGGTCGGCGCCACGCTCGGTTCGACCAGCCACATCTTCCCGGCCATGATCGAGAAGGCGGCCGGCATAAAGTTCAAATTCGTGTCCTATGACGGGCTGGCGCCGCGGATGAACGCGCTGCTCGGCGGCCACATCAACCTCACCGACGCCAACCTGACGCAGAAGGGCAAGGTCGAAGCCGCCGTGCTGCGCTTCATCGCGATCGCCAGCGAGAAGCGCGATCCGGAATCGCCCGACGTGCCGACGCTCAAGGAGCTCGGCATGAACATCGTGTACGAAGTGGCGCGCGGCGTCATGGTCCCCAAGGGAACGCCGGCGCCGGTGCGCGCCAAGCTCGAGGAGGCCTGCACCAAGGCGGTCAAGGAGCCGAGCTTTGCCCAGGCGATGAAACTGCAAGGCACCCGCGTGGCGTTCCTCAATGCCAATGACTATGCAAAATTCCTCGCCAAGACCGACGACGAGAACAAGGTCGTCATGACCGATCTCGGCCTGATCAAGAAATGAGTATCGGCCGCGACGGAATTGCCGGGCTGGTCCTGCTCGCGATCAGCCTGGTCCTGCTGGTGAAGTCGTTCCAGCTTCCGTCCCTTCCCATCGTTCCGGTCGGGCCGGGCTTTTACCCGGCCATCGTGCTGTCCTTCATGGCGGCGGCGAGCGCGTTGCTGGTGCTGCAGGACCTTCTGAAGCGCCGCGTCCCGGCCGGAGCCGACGCGGGCGAGGCGCCGCGGCGAAATTATCGCCTGGTCGTGATCGCATTCGCGATCGTCGGCGCCTATGTGGCGCTGCTGCCGCTGTTGGGATTTCGCCTCGCCACGGTCCTGTTCGTCGGCGCGCTGCAGGCCGCATTGGGCCGGCCGCAAACGGCACGGCAATGGATGGTGCTGGCCGCGATCGCGCTCGGCACCGCCGCGGTGAGCTATTTCGTGTTCGAACGATATTTGCTGGTGCTGCTGCCGCGCGGCGCATGGACGGGGTTCTGATGCTCGATCTGCTCTGGCACGGCCTCGTCAACATCGCCCAGTGGAAGTACATGTTGCCGCTGTTTGCCGGCACCTTCATCGGCGTGATCGGCGGCTCGCTGCCGGGCGTCACCATCACCATGACCGTCATCGTGGTGTTGCCGTTCACCTACGGGCTCGATCCCCTGGCGGGACTTGCGGCGATGACCGGCGTCTATGTCGGCGGATCGACCGGCGGCCTGATCGCCTGCTGCCTGCTCGGTATCCCCGGCTCGCCGGCCTCGATCGCCACCACGTTCGACGGCTTTCCGATGTCGCGCAACGGCGAGCCCGGCCGCGCCATCTGGCTCGGCGTATGGGCGTCGGTCTGGGGCGGGCTGCTCGGCGCCTTGTTCCTGGTATTCCTCACCGGACCACTGGCGGCGATCGCGCTGGAATTCGGGCCATGGGAATATTTCTCGCTGTTCGTGCTCGCCATGGCGATGGTGGCGGGGCTCACCGAATCCTCGCTGCTCAAGGGACTGATCTCGACCGCCATCGGGCTGTTGATCACGGTGGTCGGCCACGATCCGATCGGCAGCGTGCCGCGCTTTACCTTTGGCTCCGAGTTCATCGGCGGCGGCTTTCCGTTCCTCCCCGTCCTGATCGGCATTTTCGCCTTCGCGCAGATCATGACCGATCTGGAGAAGCTGAATGGGTCGAGCGGCCAGCCGGTGCAATCGCTGGCCGGGATCAGGCTCGAGCGCTTCTCGCACCTCAAGGTGAATTTGGAGATCTTCAAGCAGCCGTTCCTGCTGGCGTGGGCAACGATCGTCGGGCTGATCATCGGAATCCTGCCGGCCATCGGCGGCAGCGCATCGAGCGTGATGGCCTATGACCAGGCCAAGAAATTCTCGAAAACGCCGGAGCTTTTCGGCAAGGGCCACCCCGAGGGCATCATCGCGTCGGAAGCCTCCAACAACGCCAATGTCAGCGGTTCGCTGATGACCATCATGGCGTTCGGCATCCCCGGCGACGCCGTCACCGCTGTGATGCTCGGCGCCATGACGATCCACGGCATTCAGTCGGGACCGCTGTTCATCTCGCAAAACCCCGACCTCGCCTATGGCATCTATGCGGCCTACATCCTGGCGCACCCCTGCATGCTCTTGATCTGCGTCGTGCTGATGCCGCTGATGCTGCGCGTGACTTCGGTACGGATGGCGGTGCTAGCGCCGGTGGTGCTGGTGCTCTGCGTGGTCGGCGCCTACGCGCTCAACAATACGATGCAGAGCGTCTATGTGCTGCTGCTGTTCGGCGTCGTCGGCTACGTTCTGGTCAAGCTCGGCTTTCCGCTCGCGCCGCTGATCCTTGGCCTCATTCTCGGCGACCAGATCGAAATCAATCTGGTGCGCGCGATCATGACCGATCCTAATCCGCTGCTGTTCCTGACGCGGCCGATTTCCGGCGTGCTGCTGCTGGCGGCGGTGGCCTCGGTCGCACTCGCGATATGGCAGCATCTTGCGCCACCAGAGCCGGGTGATCGAGGAAGAGCCAGATTTTTGAACCAGTGTCAGCTTCTTGAGGTACCGCAGCGTGAAAGTAGCCGCGCCTGGCCACTGCCCGCAGCAGCCAGGCGCCTGACCCCGTCTTCCCCACTTACTTCTTGACGGCGAACACCCAAACGACGCCGCCTTGCGGCACGTTATTCTCCAGGCCGGGGACCTTGCCGACCAATGCGTCCTGGATCCGCTGCGCGTCGACGCCCCAGCCCGACTGCACGGCGATGTACTGCGTGCCGTCCACCTCATAGGCGATCGGCATGCCCACGATCCCGGAGTTGGTCTTCTGCTCCCACAGCAGTTCGCCGGTCTTGGCATGGAAGGCGCGGAACATCCGGTCATTGGTGCCGCCGACAAAGACGAGGTCGCCGGCGGTAGCGGTCACCGAACCGAACAGTTGGGACTTCGGGAAATTATGCGACCAGGCCTTCTTGCCCGTGGCCGGATCCCACGCCTGCAGTTCGCCAAAGTGGGTCGCGCCGGGACGGGGCGTCAAGCCGATGTCCTCGGGCTTGGTGCCGAGCCAAAGCTTGCCGGGAACCAGCGGCACTTTCTCGCCGGAGAAGCCGCCGCAGAAATTCTCGTTGGCGGGAACGTAGACCAATCCGGTTTTCTGGCTATACGCCGCCGACGGCCAATCCTTGCCGCCCCACAATGACGGACAGAATTCAACCCGCTTGCCGATGCCGGGCTTGTGGGCGGGATCGACAATCGGCTTGCCGTTCGGATCGATGCCCTTCCAGACATCGGTATAAACGAAAGGCCAGCCGGCCACGTATTTGATGCCTTCCGGCTTGCGCTCGAGCACCCAGAAGATCGCGTTGCGGCCGGGATGAACCAGGCTTTTGATGGTGCGGCCGTCCCTTTGCAGGTCGATCAGCATGGGGGCGTCCACCTCGTCCCAGTCCCAGGAATCGTTTTGATGGTACTGGAAATATGACTTCATCTTGCCGCTGTCGGGATCGAGCGCGAGCACCGATGTCGAATAGAGATTATCGCCGGGGTGCGTTTCGCCCGGCCAGGGTGCGGCATTGCCGGTGCCCCAGTAGACCGTCCTGGTATCGACATCATAGGTGCCGGTCATCCAGGCAGGCGCGCCCCCCGTTTTCCAGTCGTCGCCGCTCCACGTTTCATGGCCGGGCTCGCCTGGGCCTGGAATGGTAAAAGTTCGCCACAACTCCTTGCCGGTGTTAGCATCGTAGGCAACGATATAACCGCGGATGCCGAATTCGCCGCCGGAACCGCCGACGATCACCTTGCCGTCGACGACGAGCGGCATCAGCGTCAGATACTGCCCCTTCTTGTAGTCCTGAACCTTGGTGTCCCAGACCACTTTTCCGGTCTTGGCATCGATCGCTACCAGATGGTCGTCGGTGGTGGCGAGGTACAGCTTGTCCTGCCACAGCCCGACGCCACGGTTGGTCGGATGCAGTTGAAAGAGGTCTTCGGGAAGCTGGCGCTTGTATCGCCAGTACTCGTCGCCGGTCTTGGCGTTGAGCGCGATCACCTGCCCCTCCGGCGTGGAGACGAACATCACGCCATTGTTGATGATCGGCGGGGCCTGGTGTCCCTCGACCACACCGGTCGAGAACGTCCACACCGGCGTCAGGCTTTTCACGTTCGAGGTGTTGATCTGGTCGAGCGGGCTGTATCCCTGGCCATCATAGGTCCGGCGATAATGCATCCAGTTGCCGGGTTCCGGATTCTTCAGTCGTTCGGGTGTCACCGGACTGTAGTTCTCGATCGGGCCGGCGGTGGCGATCGGAACGAGGAATGTGGACGCGAGCACAACCGACAACAGCCATTGCTTCAAGGCCATAGCGCAACCTCCCCTTTGTTTTCATCTCACGAATTCTGTTTTTGTCCTTGTCGTGGATCGCCGGCGGGCCGCCGTCACCTGCCTTGCGTTGCACCTACCTTTCCAACAAAAGCCGCAGCCACGGTAAGCGGACCGTCGTCTGCCGCCAGCGGAAGCGCCGGCAGACGGCGGGGCGCCGGTCCAAACACAACTTGCGCGCTTTGCCTCGGGTCATATTCCGAATTGTGACAAACACATTTGAACACGTCCTTGTCACCGCCTGCCGCCTTCACCCACGCAGTGACCAGACAGCCGGTGTGGACGCAGATGGCCGAATAGGCCACGACGCCGCCGGCAGCGCGCGAGCGCGTATCTTCGTCCAGTTCCGCCGGATCCAGCTTTACGACCAGCACCTCGTTCAGGCGCGAGCCCTTGCGGACAACCGATGTCCTGGGATCCATTGGCCAGGCGCGCACCGGCGGTCCGCCGGCTTTCAGATCCTGCGGCTTGATCACCTGGCCGGCCCGGTCTCCTTCGGAGAAAACCAGAACGTCGGCTTTCTGCGGCCGCTCGTTGCTGCCCGGCGGATCCTCCTCGGCAACGGAGGCATTGAACGAGGCGAGGCAAGCGCCCGTTGCCAGAGCCGCGACGATCAGCGTGCGCCGCGTCGGATCCTGACACATCGTCGTCGCGAGTTCCGCGCCTGTGCCTGTGATCGACGTTGTTTGCGCTGATCGGATTTGGACATCACTCAACCTGAGGGCGTGACTCAGTCAAAAGAATGGCGACGAACAAACTCGTCGCTTGAGCAACCGCCTTCCGGAAAGCCGCATCGATTCAAACAAAGGCCGGCAAATAGCGGGCGTCCATCGTATTTTGTTCGATCGGATTGCAGCGGCGCGTATCATGCGTATTTCGCAGAACAGCTCAGCCTTCTGCGATGTGCGGCGCGTCATTGCGCACGCAAGCGACCCGGATGGAGAATTGAAGGAAGCGCGATACGCCCCCCATCTCCGCTAATGCAAATGATGAAAGTTCATGCTGCGCCGGACCAGGTCAGAGACGAACTGCATCTTTTCTCGCCAGCAACGTCCAGGTTTGCTGACAGACTTAACTCTTGACCGGTGCCGCTGCGTCAGCGCTGTTGACCAAATGCAATTTTGGCCGATGCCCCGCTTTCGCCAAACATACCAACACAAATGTAGAACGCCTTGTGGCAGCGATCCGCCAAGCGCGACCTGCTGAACAACAGCCAATAATAACGATCAGGAGGAAAGCTCCAGGAAATCCCAGCCAGGCGACCCCAGCAAGGAATTTCAACGCGGCCAAGTTGAGCGGTCAGCAGGAGTGTTTCCCGCTCAGTTCGGAAGCGATCATCAGCAGCTTATGAAGAGCGAGGATCGATCATGATTACGTTGAAGATTAACGGCCAGCAAAAGAACTGGGATGGCGATCCCGATCTTCCGCTGCTCTGGTTCCTCCGCGACGAAGCCGGATTGACGGGTACGAAATACGGCTGCGGCCAGGCGCTTTGCGGCACCTGCACCGTGATCGTTGACAAGCAGGCGACACGCGCTTGCATCACGTCGGTTTCCGACGTGGTTGGTCGGGAAGTCACGACCATCGAAGGACTGCATCCGACGGGCGATCACGCGGTTCAAAAAGCCTGGCGCCAGCTCAATGTCCCGCAATGCGGCTTCTGCCAGGTCGGCCAGATCATGCAGGCCGCTGCACTGCTGATCGAAAATCCAAAACCCACGCACGATCAGATACGCGAGGCGATGGCGGGCAATATCTGCCGCTGCGGCTGTTACCAGCGCATCGAGAACGCGGTCCATCTCGCTTCGACGGGGGTTTGACCATGAACATCATTGCCAATCCCAAAAAGCTCCGTGGACTTGAGCGCCACATCAAGATCGACAACGTTTCACGCCGCAGCATCCTCAAAGGCCTTGGGCTGGCCGGCGGTTTTGTGCTGGCCGCACCCGTGATGTCACGGCCCGCCCTCGCCGCGTACACGACCGGTGCAGACAAGATGCCGCACGGTACCGTCGTGGACCCCCGCGTGTTCGTCGCGATTGCTCCGGATGGGACAGTCACGATCGTCGCGCACCGTGCCGAAATGGGAACGGGCGTCCGCACCAGCCTGCCGATGATCGTAGCCGAAGAGATGGAGGCCGATTGGTCGCGCGTAAAGGTGCAGCAGGCGCATGGCGACGAGGCCAAATTCGGCAACCAGGATACCGATGGGTCGCGCAGCACCCGCCACTACCTGATGCCGATGCGCCAGATCGGCGCTTCGGCCCGCAGCATGCTCGAAGCCGCCGCGGCGAAGCGCTGGGGCGTGCCGGCGACCGAAGTGAAGGCGGTCAATCACGAGGTCGTCCACAGTGCGAGCGGACGCCGCATCGGCTTTGGTGATCTGGCGGCCGATGCCGCCAAGGAGTTGGTGCCGAGTGTCGAAGGCCTGAAGCTGAAGGACCCGAAGGATTTCCGCTATCTGGGCAAGGGCCAGATCAGCATGGTCGATCTCCGCGATATCACGGTGGGAACTGCGCGTTACGGCGCCGACGTTCGCCTGCCCGGCATGAAATACGCCGTCATTGCCCGGCCGCCGGTGACCGGCGGCAAGGTCGCCTCGTTTGACGGCTCGGCAGCGATGAAGGTTTCCGGCGTCGAGAAGGTGATGGAAGTCAAAGGCTGGCCGTGGCCTTCAAAATTCCAGCCGCTCGGCGGCGTCGCGGTGATTGCGCGTAACACCGGCGCGGCGATCAAGGGCCGCGACGCCCTGAAGATCGTCTGGGACGACGGCGCCAACGGCAAATACGAGTCGGTCGCCTACCGGGCCCAACTCGAGGAAGCCGCACGCAAGCCCGGCCTGGTGGTCCGCAAGGAGGGCGACGTGGAAGCCGCCTTGAAGGGCGCCGACAAGGTGATCGTGGGTGAATACTATCTGCCGCATCTCGCTCATGTCGCCATGGAGCCGCCGGTTGCAGTCGCTGATGTCAAGGGCGACAAGGCGGAGATCTGGGGCCCGGTGCAAAGCGCTGGCGGAACGCGCGAAGACGTCGCCAAGACGCTTGGCATTCCCCAGGAGAATGTCACCGTCAATGTCACTCTCCTTGGCGGCGGCTTTGGCCGCAAATCCAAGTGCGATTACGCCCTCGAAGCGGCCCTGCTTTCAAAGGAACTCGGCGCCCCCGTCAAGGTGCAATGGACGCGGGAAGACGACGTTCGCAATGGCTTCCTGCACACCGTGTCGGTGGAACGCATCGAGGCCGGCATCGACAAGAACGGCAAGGTGACGGCCTGGCGGCATCGCAGCGTCGCCCCGACCATCGCCTCTACATTTGCCGCCGGTGCGAAGAACCAGGCGCCGTTCGAACTCGGCATGGGGCTGGTCGACATGCCCTTCGAGATCGCCAACGTCCAATGCGAGAATCCGGAAGCGGCCGCGCATACCCGCATCGGCTGGTTCCGCGCAGTGTCGAACATCCCGCGCGCCTTCGCGGTGCAGTCCATGGCCGCTGAAATTGCGCACGCCACCAAGCGCGATCAAAAGGACATGTTGCTCGAGCTGATCGGCTCTCCCCGGATCGTCAAGCTCGATTCCGTGAAAGACCTCTGGAACTACGGCGAGCCCTACGAGAGCTATCCGATCGACACCGCGCGTCTTCGCAAGGTCGTCGAACTGGTCGCGGACAAGGGCGGCTGGGGGCGATCCGTACCGAAGGGACACGGGCTCGGCATTGCCGCGCATCGCAGTTTCGTCAGCTATATCGCGACCATCGTCGAGGTAGCGGTTGACGACAAGGGGAAGCTCACCGTGCCGCGGGTTGATACTGCGATCGATTGCGGAACCTATGTCAATCCGGAGCGGATCCAGTCGCAGATCGAGGGTGCCGCCATCATGGGCCTGAGCCTCGTCAAACATGGCGAAATCACCTTCAAGGACGGCAAGGTGCAGCAGGGTAATTTTGACGACTTCCCGGTCATCCGGATCGACGAATTGCCCGCCGTGACCAACGTCTACATCGTGCCTCCGGGTCCCGAGACCCCGCCGAGTGGCGTCGGCGAGCCGGGCGTGCCGCCGTTTGCGCCGGCGCTGATCAACGCAATCTTCGCTGCGACCGGCAAGCGCATCCGCGCGCTGCCGATCGGCAAGCAATTGGAGGCGTAAGGGGAACGCAAGACCGCTCCGGCCGTTTCCTTGATCTGAGAGGAGTCAGATCGATGAAACCCAACTCAACAGCGCGCGCAGCGTTGCTAGCTGTCGGCCGCGCTCTTGTTGAATGCACAGGCGGCGACCGCTCAAACGACGTCGCCGCCGAGCACGACCGCAACGCGACCGGCCACGACACCCCCGGGGCAATCCTCGCTGCCAAACGAAAGCCCGCCGGCCACGACAGGTCAGACCACCGGCGAAGCCAGCCGGGATCCTGTCATCAAGAAAATGAACGAAGACGAGAAATCCAAAGTCGATACCAAGGGCAAGTAGGATTGGCAGTCGGTATTACAAAGGGCGGCGAACAATCGTTCGCTGCCCTTTTTCGATCTGATCGCGTGATGCCCGCCCCTCTTTTGACGGCGAACGCCACTTATCCGGTCATCGGCCCGCGCCAGACGCCGCTGACATGTCCGGATCCCGCTTGCGCCGCCCTTTGCGGCCCTGACCTGGAATCTGATACGCTGGAAGGCTCAATGCTCTCTCGTATCAAATCCTGGGCGAGCGGCCTGAAACGAGACGGTCACGCGATCTATCTCGCTTCCCGCGATCCGCGCGTACCATGGTATGCGAAGGCCCTCGCCGTCGCCGTTGCCGGATACGCGCTTTCGCCTATCGACCTGATTCCTGACTTCATCCCGATCATCGGTTACCTCGACGAATTGGTCATCCTTCCCCTGGGAATCTGGCTCGTGGTGTCGCTGATTCCCGACGACGTCATGGTTGAGTGTCGCGCCAGGGCGGACGAGGCCGGGCGGCGGCCAACCAGCAGAGCCGGAATGGTGGCAATCATTCTGTTGTGGATTGCGGGAGCGTTGGCGCTGGGATGGATCGGCTATGCCTGGTGGAGCAAGCCGTGACAGGCCGCCTTCGATCGACGTTACCGGCGCGCCGTGTGTTTCAGAATGTCGCCTTCAGGCCTGCGTAAAAGGCGCGCGGCCGCGCCGGGCTGACCGAACGCGCGTCGGTGAAGGGCACGCCGCCATTGGCGAAATTCGGCACGTCAGTGGTATCGAAGAATGTTCCGTAGGTCGCATAGCGGTTATCGAAGACGTTATCCACGCGCCCATAGATCTGGAACGTCTTGTTGATCTGATAAGACGTATGCACATTGAAGACCGCATATCCTGGCAGCCTCTGCGCCTGATTGGACTCATCGCCGACAAAATATTGGTTGCTGACGAACAATGCATCGCCACCGACCTTGAAGGCATCGGTGAGCGAATAATCGATGCCGAATTTGACCCGGTTGCGGGGGATTGCCGGAATTCGATTGCCCGGCAGAATCTGGACATTGCCATTGGCATCGGCGAACGGGCTGTTGGAGCCGACCTGCAGCGCGTCGAGGAAGCGCGCATCCACGAGGGCGTAGCTGGCATAGAGTTGCACGACCTTCGATGTCAGATTGATCTGCGCCTCGATGCCCTGCCGCCGTGTCCGGCCGACGTTCTGGAAATAGCCAAATCCCTGAAGCTCAGGGCTCGGGATCGCGAGAATATCATCGGCATTGGTTGCGCGGAACGCTCCGACCTTCCACCCCAACGTTCCGATATTCAGCTCCCTCGTTCCGCGAAGACCGACCTCTACGGTACGGGACACGACCTGTTTCAGCGGCGGGTCGGCGATCAGGAATGCGGCGATCAGACAGGGGCGTGCAGGATCGGCGCATGCGAGCTCCAGCGGAGTCGGCGCACGATTGGCTTCGGAATAGCCGGCATAGGCCGTCAGTTCGGGCGTGATCTTGTAGGTGCCGCCGATCATCGGATTGAATCGGCTGAACGTATGATTGCCGTTGAGCGCGGTGCCGATCTGGTCCTCAAGCACGATGTTTGCATGATTGAAACGGCCGCCACCCGTGATCGAGAAGGCTTCTGTCACGTCGAACGTGTCGAGTGCATAGAGTCCGGTGTAACGGTTGGTGGCGCGAAGTGCGACCGGGCCGATCGAAATGGGAGCGCCGGATGGCCCGAGAAATATGCCACTGCCGTTGACAACGTAGTTTGAGCCGATCGTTCCCAATTCGGCGCTGGCCCCGAAGCGAGTGACGCCCGAGTCGATGCTGGTGCCAACCATGAACTGGTTGTTGTGCCCGAACAACTGGTCGGTATTGGTGGCCTGCAGGGTTGCACCCGTCGTGACCGATCGAGTTGTTGTCCGGTCGATCTGCCCCAGCACTGCGTCGGCCGGGAACGGATTTGCGAGCTGGACTCCGTTGAGACCATTTGCCGGCGTGATGTCGTCGTTGAAGCAAAGCAGCAATGGATCGGCGGCGCATGGCTCGGTGGCGGTCGGATTGCCATCCACCGTCTTCTGCTGGAACGCGCGGACGCGTGCTGAGCCGTCGATCGTCCAGGTCGGCGTAACCTCGACCTTACCGGTCAGGTTGACGTAGGCAACGCGGTTGGCTGTAGTCTGCGGTGTCGTATAGGTCGCCCCCCAGTAGTTCTGGAGCAATTCGACCGGTACCGTCGCAGACGCGCCGAAATTGTTATTGGCAACACCCACGTTGAGGTGAAATTCACTGCTATCTGTCCGATAGCCGACATCGCCATAGAAGCGCCGGATCGCTGATTCCGAAAAATTGCGGAATCCGTTGTCGCGCACGCCTTCCAGTGCCCCATAGACGGAAAAATTGTCGATCTGCTTGCCATACTGCGCCGAACCCTGGATGCGCCCGAACGATCCGCCCATGGTGTTGATTTCAGCGCCCTGATAGTTGAAGCCATTCTTCATCTGGACGTTGACGGCGCCGCCCAGTGCATTGAGACCGAACGCGGGATTGTTGGTCACGACGGTAACCGACCTGATCGCAGCGGTCGGAATCAGGTCCCAATTGACGGTGTCGCCGAACGCTTCGTTGATGCGCACTCCATTCTGGTAGACCGCCAGTCCCTGAGGCGTTCCGGCGACCGGCGACGCAACGAAACCCCGATATTGTATCTCCGGCATGAATGGATTTCCGGTCGTGTCAGTGATGATGATACCCGGCACCTGTTGCTGCAGCACATCCGCGATGTTCAGCGAGCCGGTGCGCGCGATCTGCGCGGCGCCAACCGCGTTGACGGCTGCCGCCACCTTGTCGACATCCATTCCCCCGCCCGCCGTCGGCGTGGGCGCGGTCGGGTAAACGTACACCCTGCGCGAAGGCCGAGCGGTGGCCCGAGGCGCGTTTCTGCTACGGCTTGGCTGAGCGCTCCTCGGCGGCGCGGTGACCTCGATGGAGGGCAAGGCCTCGAGTTCCCCCGCCGCGTTCTGGGCTTGAGCAGCGTTACTCCCCGGAACCAGAGACAGCGATATTGTCCCGATCAACAGGAAGCGAACGCCCATTTTACTTCATCCCACACCATTCCGGCCACGTTGGTCCCTGCCGGTTTGTTGCGGTGATCTTAGGGGCGTCGGTAAAACCGCGCACCCTTCAAAACGTCCCGAACAGGCCGGGAAGAATTCCCGGATCAGTAACGCACGTCCCGGGGAACCACGGCCTCTACCGTTACTCCGCCGTCGCCGGAGGCAATGGTCAGAGAGCCACCCAGCGCCAAAATGCGCTCGCGCATTCCCGTCAACCCGAGGCCAAGCTTGTGATCCGGGCCTCAATCCGCTGCCATTATCGCGGACCCGCACCAGAGCGCCGCCGCGGCCGGTGCGCGTGAGCCCCGAAGGCAGCTCGGTGGGTTCAACGGTCACGTTGACGCTGGTGGCGCCCGCGTGGCGAAACACATTGGTCAGCGCTTCCTGAATGGTGCGGTAGATCGTCAAATCGGCCGTCTCTCCGGTGTCGCCCAGCGATGGCGAGATTGCGGTTTCGATAATGATTTCGGGATGAGACTCCCTCCATAGACGCAGGAGAGCACCGAGCGCTTCGTGAAGACCGAGCTCCGTCAGTCCCACCGGGCGCAGCTTTTCAAGGACCCGCCGATTGGATTGCTGCAAGGCATTTACCTGTTCCAGTATGGCGCCGCCGTGCTTTCGCGTAGCCTCCACGTTCGGATCCCCGGCATCTGCGATCCGCGTCAGCGCGCTGGCATGCGCCCGCAGAGCAAAGAGATGGGGTCCGAACTCATCATGCAGCTCGCGCGCAATTTCCTTGCGCTCGACATCCTGCAGCGAGACAACGCGCTCGGCCAGACGCCTCTTTTCGTCGACCGCGTTGCCCAGAGTGGCGGCGAGGTGATTCAACTTGTCGCAAATGGCGGCGAGTTCCGGCGGGCCATCCGGTTTCACGCGCGTATCGTAGCCACCGGCCTCGATCTTCGCCATCGCTTCCGAAAGCGTCCGGATTGGCGCAAGCGCCCGGCTAACGACCCTGGTCGTAATAAGGAAAAGAACGAGCGCAATTGCTGTGCCGATCTGGAGCTGGGTGATAATTCCATCCCAGATCTCGGCCATCTCGTCGTTCGGATGCGACGTGATCAGCAGCGCACCCGGCTTTCCCTTGATCGAGATCGGCACGTTCACGGTGGTCTGTTCGGGACGGACAAGCCTGACAAACCATGCCGGCGGCGAGCGTGCATCGGCACTGTCGTCAGGGTTATCCGCCGACCCGGATTTCTCGACGGATTCACCCTGCCGCGTGATACTGACATGACGCAGCCGGTTGAGGTCGCGAACAATCTGGTTCAACCGCGCGTCGGGATCCGGCGCCTCGTCCAGTCCCGCAACGATCGTATCAATGAATTCACGCGCCAGCCGTATGACGCTTTGATCCTCGGCCTGAACACGGGGCCCGGCCTCGAGCACCAGCCGCCCAACATTGATGGCCAGACCGAGCGTGAGGACGAGCGCGAGCAGCAAGTTGATCCGGGCGCGCAAGGAAAGCTTTTGCCACATATCGTTTGTCCAGGAGTGAAATCGCCTTTGTCTGAGAGCGAAGTCCTCTTCAGTTCCTCATCGAGGGGAGCGTTGACAGATAAAAAAGGCGACGATCTAATCGAAGCGTATAGTAACATCGCTCGGGTTGCATGAGTGTCGACCGCAAGTATCGCCCCGACGCGGTGCCTGCGGTTCACCTGATGCGGTGCAGCAACGGGATTGACGCGGATATTCGGGGCCAATGCCAATGCGCGTTCTGATCGTTGACGATCATCGCATCGTTGCTTCGGGGTGCCGCGCCCTGTTCGCGGACGATCCCGAGATCGAGATACTGGAGGCCTCCGACGCAGAGACCGGCGAGTGCGTGTTCGACAAGCAGCATCCGGATATCTGCGTGCTCGATATCAACCTTCCGACGGTGTCCGGGTTTGAACTGGCGCGGCGCATCCTCGGGCGCGATGCGTCTGCACGTATCATCATGTTCAGCATGAACGATGATCCGGTGTTCGCTGCGCGCGCCATCGAAGTCGGCGCCATGGGCTATGTCTCCAAAACCGGCGATCCCCAGGACCTTGTCGAGGCCATCCGTGAAGTAGCAAAGGGCGGGGTTTATCTGCCGCCGGCGATGGCGCGAAGCATTGCCTTCGCGGGACCCGCATTCGCCCAGCGCCCGCTTTCAAAACTGACTTCGCGCGAGATGGAGATACTGCGCCTGCTCAGTGCAGGCAAAAGCCTGTCCGAGATAGCGTGGCTGGTCCATTCCTCCTACAAGACGGTCGCCAATACATCCTCGATCATGCGCCACAAGCTCGGTGTGCGCACATCGGCCGAATTGGTACGCCTGGCAATCGAGAACGGCGTGGCCTGATGGCGCCGCGCGGCGCCGGAGCGGCACATTCATGACCATGCAAACCGTTTCGCTCAACAAATCGCATGGCGGCGTGCAAGGTGTTTACAAGCACGCCAGCGGCGAGACCGGGACCGACATGACATTTTCGGTCTATGTCCCTCCCCACCGGGATGGCGCAAGGCTGCCGGTGGTCTGGTATTTGTCGGGCCTGACCTGCACCCACGCCAACGTTACGGAAAAAGGTGAATTCCGCAGTGCCTGCGCTGAACTCGGATTGATCTTCGTCGCGCCGGACACCAGCCCGCGCGGCGAAAAGGTGCCTGGCGATCCGGCCGGTGCCTACGATTTCGGGCTCGGCGCCGGCTTTTATGTCGATGCGACGCAAGAGCCGTTTGTCCGCAATTACCGGATGTGGAGCTACGTCACGGAAGAACTGCCGAAACTGGTGGCCGAACATTTTCCTGTCAGATGCCGCGCGGCAATCCATCTTCGGTCACTCCATGGGAGGCCACGGTGCGCTGACGATCGCGCTCAGCCACCCCGATCGTTACCGCGCCGCCAGCGCCTTTGCGCCGATCGTTGCTCCCTCACAAGTACCGTGGGGTATCAAGGCGCTGGGAGGCTATCTCGGCAACGACAGGGCCGCATGGCGAAAGCACGATGCCGTTGCGCTGATCGATGACGGCGCCAGATTCTCCGATTTACTGGTGGACTATGGCGACGCCGATTCGTTTCTCACCGAGCAGCTTCGCCCGGAATTGCTGCAAACCGCCTGCGAGAAGGCGAACATTCCCCTCACCCTGCGCCGTCAGGCCGGTTACGACCACAGCTATTACTTCATCTCCACCTTCATGGGCGATCACCTGCGCTGGCACGCCGCGCGCCTGCAAAGCCTGAACTGCCCGCAATTCATTGTGGCTGGGGCTTGCCAAAATTCGGCGCCAGCAACCGGTTGCGTATGAGATAGCTCGTCGCCCGCGTCCAGGATTCATCCGTGTTGCCACGAAAATCGGCATTCATTGCGGTGATGAGTTGTCCGGTGTGGACGTCGCGCACGAAGATGGTCAGGTTGAGAATCAGGGTTGATATCTTCTTCATGACACCCGTGATGACCAGATCGGCGCCGACCCGCTGCGCAAACTGGACGTCGCAGCCGCCGCAGGCCTGCAGATTGCTGCCGTCAGCCGCAGCCTTTACCGGAGAGATGTCGAGGAGCTGGAACTTGCCGGATTCCGTCAACTGCCGGCGCACCTGGTCACTGATGCGTATCAGCCGATCATGTTCGTCGGATTGAGGGCCCCTCATCTCGCCTTCGAGGCTGGTATCCAGCAACTCGAAATCGAAGATAGCGAGCTTCGGCGGATCGGCGCGCGCCGGCATTGACACCAGCAGCAGCAGTGGGACGAAGGCAAAGAGCGCTCTCATGATCGTGATCCCGACGTCGACTGTCGCGCAACGACAAAATGCAGACTTGCAAGCTAGGACAATTCAGTCATGTTTCAAGTCAAGACTGCTTGCGAAAGGTAAGCGTCCTTGCAAGCCAAGGACTTCCTCCATCGCCGGTCAAGTCGAGGAGGAACATCAGGGAGCGTCCATGATCCGATGGTTGGTCGGCATAATCGGCCTGAGCGTCGTGGCCAGCCCCGCGCTCGCGGCCGACCCGGTCGAGATCGGCATCGGCTATCTCGGCCAGGCCGGGATCAAATCGAAATTGTCCCTCGTCGAACAGCCCTCGGAGAATGACGGCGTCGCCGGTGCGCGTCTCGCGATCGAGGACAACAACACCACCGGCAAGTTCCTCAATCAGCGCTTCTTGCTGGAGGAAGTTCGGCTCAGGGATGGCGAGGATGTCGCCAAGGCGGCAACGGCCCTCGCCGGCCGCAATGGCTTCATCATCGCCGATCTCCCAGCCGAGGCGCTGTTAAAGGCTGCCGACGCGCTCCGCGGCGGCAATACCGTGCTGTTGAACGCCGGAGCGATCGACGACCGGCTGCGCGAGCAGGATTGCCGGGCCAATGTGATCCATGTTGCGCCGACCCGCTCGATGCTCGCCGACGCGCTGGCGCAGTATCTGGTGTGGAAGCAGTGGAAGCGCTGGCTGCTGGTGGTCGGTTCACATGAGGCCGACAAGCTTTACGCCGATGCGCTGCGGCGGGCGGCTACACGCTTTGGCGCCAAGATTGTCGGGGAACGCGTCTTCGAGGATACCGGCGGCGCGCGCCGCACCGACAGCGGTGTAACCTTGATCCAGCGTCAGATGCCGGTGTTTACGCAGCAGGCGCCGGCCTATGACGTCCTCGTCGCTGCGGACGAAAGCGAAGTCTTCGCGTCCTATCTGCCTTACCGTACCTGGGACCCGCGGCCGGTCGCCGGCTCGGCAGGCCTGGTGCCGACAAGCTGGGACGCGGCGCAGGACCAGTGGGGCGCAATCCAGATACAAAACCGCTTCATCAAACTGAACTCGCGACGCATGACGGCGCGGGACATGCAGGCATGGACTGCTGCGCGCATGATCGGTGAAGCTACGTCGCGCACCAACTCCGGTGACCCGAAATCGGTGTTCGACTTCCTCAAGCGGCCGGATTTTTCGATTGCGGCCTTCAAAGGACAGCGGCTGACGCTGCGGGACTGGAACCTGCAGCTTCGTCAGCCCATCCTGCTGGTCGACGGGCGCATGGTCGTCTCGGTTTCGCCGCAGGACGGATTCTTGCATCAGCACTCCGAACTCGACACGCTCGGCGTCGACCGGCCCGAAACCAAATGCAAACTGAAATGAAGCAACCTGCGTTGAAGAATCGGAGACAGCGGATGAGGTGTTGGTGTCTGCTTTCCGGAATGGCTGTGTGGCTCGCGGCCGCTACACCCGCTTTGGCCTTCATCGCCTACGTATCGAATGAGAAAGGCAACACGGTATCGGTGATCGATACCGACAAATGGGCCGTCATCAAGACCATCAAGGTCGGCCAGCGCCCGCGCGGTATCGAATTCACGAGGGACGGCAAATTCGTGCTGGTCGCGGTCGGCGATGACGACAAGATCGAGATGATCGATACTGCGACCCAGCAGGTGGTGGACAGCCTGCCCTCCGGTCCCGATCCGGAACTGTTCACCCAGGATGCCGCCGGAAAAATCCTTTACGTCGCCAACGAGAACGACAACACGGTAACCATCATCGATCTCGAAAAGCGCGTCCGCGTCGGTGACGTCCAGGTCGGCGTCGAGCCTGAAGGCATGGCCATCAGCCCGGACGGCAAAATCCTGATCAATACTTCCGAAACCACCAACATGGCGCATTTCATCGACACTGCGACGCGCCAGATCGTCGCCAACGTGCTGGTCGATGCGCGGCCACGCTTTGCCGAATTCAAGCGCGACAGCTCCGAATTATGGGTGTCGTCGGAGATCGGCGGAACCGTGTCCATCATCAATCCCGCCACACGCGCCATTACCGGCAAGATCAACTTCAACATTCCCGGCCTGCGGCGCGAGGCGATCCAGCCGGTCGGCATCGGCATCACCAAGGACGGCAAGACCGGCTTCATTGCGCTTGGCCCCGCCAACCGCGTTGCGGTCGTCGATGCCACCACTCATACGGTGACAAAATATCTTCTGGTCGGCCAACGGGTCTGGCACATGGCGTTCACCCCGGACGAGAAGTATCTGCTGGTGACCAACGGCATATCCAACGACGTCTCGGTAATCGACGTGTCGGCGCAAAAGGTGATCAAGACAATCCAGGTCGGCGAGCTGCCCTGGGGAATAACGTTTGCCCAGCCATGACGGCAACCAACGCACCCGCCGCCGGTCCGGCACCGGCGCATGCCTCTCCCCGCCACGATCCTGCGGCGATTCCCGCATTGTCGATCCGAAGCGTCAGCCATTCCTATGGTACAAGGCGCGCGCTGGCCGACGTCAGCTTCGCGGTTGCACCGGCGAGTTTCACGGCGTTGCTCGGCCTCAATGGCGCCGGAAAAAGCACGCTGTTCTCTCTGGTTACGCGGCTGTTCGGAATTCAGGCCGGGCGCATCGGCATTTTCGGCCACGACATCAACCTTGCGCCAAGCGAAGCGTTACGGCTGCTCGGCGTGGTGTTCCAGTCCCGCACGCTCGATCTCGATCTCTCGGTGGCGCAAAACCTGTTCTATCACGCCGCCCTGCACGGCATCGCGAAGCGCGAGGCGCGCTTGCGCAGCGACGAAGTGCTGACCCGCATCGGGCTTGCGGACCGCGCCGGCAGCAAGGTTCGCGACCTCTCGGGCGGCCAGATGCGGCGGCTGGAAATCGCCCGCGCGTTGCTGCATCGCCCGCGCCTGCTGCTGCTTGACGAGGCGACCGTCGGGCTGGACGTCAAGGCCCGCGCCGATATCCTCCATCACGTCCGCCAGCTGGTGACGGAGCAAGGAATCGGCGTGCTTTGGGCGACGCATCTATTCGACGAGATCATGCCCGGCGATGACCTCGTGGTCCTGCATCAGGGGCGGGTTCTTGCGCATGGCCCGGCCGGGGATATGATCGCTGCCGCCGGAGCCCGCGACATCAACTCCGCATTCATGCGCTTGACCGGAGCTGCGGCGGAATCCGGGAGCCCCGCGCCATGAGCTCCACGATAACAGGAAATCACCGGAGCGGATTTTCATTCGCCGAGTACATTACCTGTCTGAACGGCATCGTGTGGCGCGAGGGCCTGCGCTTCGTGCACCAGCGCGAACGTTTTGTTTCGGCGCTGGTCAGGCCGCTGGTGTGGCTGTTTATCTTCGCCGTCGGCTTCCGTCAGGTGCTCGGCATTTCCATCATCCCGCCATACGAAACCTACATCCTCTACGAGGTCTATATCGCGCCCGGATTGATGGCGATGATCCAGCTTTTCAACGGCATGCAGTCGTCGCTCTCGATGGTCTACGACCGCGAGATGGGCAATATGCGCACTTTGCTGGTGAGCCCGTTGCCGCGCTGGTACCTGCTGTTCTGCAAGCTCGTGGCGGGAACCGCGGTCTCGGTGCTCCAGGTCTACGCCTTCCTGCTGATCGCATGGTTCTGGGATATCACGCCGCCGCCGGTCGGCTATCTCACGGTGTTGCCGGCGCTGATCCTTTCGGGCTTGATGCTCGGCGCGCTCGGCATGCTGATCTCCTCCGGCATCAAGCAGCTCGAGAATTTTGCCGGCGTGATGAACTTCGTCATTTTTCCGATGTTCTTTGCCTCGTCCGCGCTTTATCCGCTTTGGCGGGTGCAGGAGGGCAGCCCCTTGCTCTATTATGTCTGCCTGTTCAATCCATTCACCCATGCTGTCGAACTGATACGCTTTGCGCTGTATGGACAGACAAACTGGATTTCGCTGGCCGTCGTCAGCTGCTGCACGATGGCCTTCATGATCGGCGCGATATACGCGTATGATCCGTCGCGCGGCCTGATCCGCCGCGGGCCGGCCGGAGGCGAGACATGAGACGGCAGATCGCGATCGGGGCGCTGCTTTTCGTCGCGGCATCGACCGAATGCTGCCTCGCCGCCGATCCCCGCTATCCGGACTGGCCGTGCACCCAGGCCAAGGTGCCGGAAATCTCGCTCACCGCGGTGTGGGCAGGTCCGCCGCTCGACGACATCAAGGACAAATGGAAGGACGACGCCAAGGTGAGCGCGCTGGTCGCGAGGCTGGCCGCAAGGCGGACGTCCCTTGACGACGCCCAGAAGCTGATCACGGAATTTCTCGCAGGCCCGGCGACCGACAAGGCCACGACAGGCAAGCTCCTGTTCGCCGGCCTGTTCGATAGCCTCAACGCGCAGCGCGCGTCGGTCATGAACGGATTGGAACGGATCACCCGCAAGCAGCGCGAGGCAGCGGACAAGATCCGGTCCGATGTGTCTGCACTGCATGCCCTGCAGGGCGCGTCCCCGCCCGATCAGCCCAAGATCGACGAGCTCAGCAATCAAATGGTCTGGCAAACCCGGATCTTTGAAGACCGGCAGCGTGTGGTCAAATTCGTCTGCGAGGTGCCCACCGCGATCGACCAGCGGTTGTTCGCGCTCGGCCGTATGATCCAACAGGAGATCGAGTAGCGAATCCGGGGCTCATTCTACTTTGCATGGGGTTGTTTTCGCAATTTTGTGTCCAAGCCCCTATCTGCCCCCTTCCTCATCTGCTCTGGGCTCAGGCTGCGCTTCAGCGACCGGCAGCTTGGCGCGCTCCCACCCTTCGGTTCCCTCGGGATACCAGGCCACTTTGGAATAGCCGTAGGACAGAACCCGTTTCGCCGCGTTCCAGGACATCCAGCAATTTTCCTCGCAGTAGATCACGAGCAGCGCGGCCTTGTTGCCGCCGGACGCCCGCTCAAGTCCCCGCCGCAGATAGTCCTCGGTTGCCTCCGCCAGTTTGCCGTAACCGGTGTCCGGCAACCAAATGCTGCCGGGAATGTTGAGCCGCGGCTTGTCGCGCCAGACCGTGCCCGAGGGAAGATTTTGAGGTTTTGGCGCACGCGGCAGCACGTCGATGAAGACAGCCGTGCCTGCGCGCCAGATCGTTTCGGCCTCTGCGGTCGTCAGAACGCGCACGCCGGCGAGCGTGGCAGGAACAGGCGCGCGATAATTGTCCGTGCGGTATCCGTCCGGCTCCGGCACGCTCTGCTGCGCGTGAGCTTCGGCTACGAGCGCAATGATCGCAACGACCACGCACGCGAGCCTCCGCATCATCGCGACTTCGTCGCCGTCTCCGCGCCGATCGGCCGGTCATTCTCGTCGAGCAAGGGAACGCCGAAGTCGAGCAGTATCTTGTTGATGGCCGGCTGGTTCTCCTGGATCAGACGGTTGAGTTGCCGTTTCCAGTTCTGGTCTGCCTGCCGGACGCCCATGCCAATGCGATAGACGAGCCGCGGTCCCGTGGTTTCCTTGACAAGCGGCGTGACATGAAGCGGCGGGTTGACTTTCTTGGCGTAATATCCAGCCAGCGGTCCCCACAGAATGGCGGCGTCAATCTTCCCCGACGTCAGATCGTTGATCATGGCTTCCGCCGACGAATCGATGCGCGTATCGACCATCAATGGATAGGGCTTGGCGTCCGCCATCAAACCATTGACGGTCATATTGGTGGCGGGCGGCGTGCCGGCGACGATGCCGATATGTTTGCCTTTCAGGCGGCCATCTCCCAGCGTCGCGACCTCGTCAAGACCGCCGCCTTGCCTGGCAACCAGCGCGTAAGCCGTCCGGTAATAGGGATTGGTGCCCTGCACCAGATCATCGCCTTGCGGAAAGCCCATGATGACGTCGCAGCGATGCGCGGCAAGCGTCATCCGGACGAAACCGGCCGCTTGCGGAAAGTACGCATAGTCCAGTTTTTTCTGCAGTTTCTCCGCGAATAGCTCGCCGAGCTTGTTCTCGATACCCTCACCCTTGTCGTTCGAGAACGGCAAATTGTGCGGGTCGGCGCACACTCTCAGCACCTTGGGATCGACGAGTTCGATTGACAGGTCGGTACTGTCATTCGTTTGCGCCCGGGAAATGCCGCCGCCGGCAAGCGTTGCGGCGATCGCAATCAGCGGCAGCAGCCAGCCGCGACGTCGTGCACCATTTGTCATCGCTGCTTCTCCTCTCGATCGCACACAAGCCGATATCCATAGATTGCGCAGTGCGCCACGGCGTGCAACAGGGAATAAACTTTGTGATGGCTCCGCGTTGCATTGCTGCGGCGCAATCCAGTTTGACGGAAACGACGAAGCGATCGATGTTCCCGGTGAGACTGAGGCAGAAACATGGCTCATGGCGTGCCGGCTCTCGTCCTGCTTGTGGTGCTTGGCGCATCGACCCTATCGCAGGCGCAGCCACAAGAATTGCCTGTGAGCGAAGTCGCGCCCGGAATATTCGTTCATACCGGGCCAGACCGCGCTGATGACCGGCGAGAACGAGGGCGCGACTGCCAATGTCGGATTCATCGTTGGCGACAGCGCGGTTGCGGTGATCGACACCGGAGGCAGCGTTCGCGAGGGGCAGCGGCTGCTGGCGGCGATCCGCGCCCGTACCGACAAGCCGATCCGATACGTCGTCAACACCCACGGCCATCCAGACCACGTCTTTGGCAACGCCGCCTTCGTGGGCGACGGAACCGTATTCGTCGGTCATCGGAACCTGCCGCGGGCGCTTGCGGCG
This sequence comes from uncultured Alphaproteobacteria bacterium, assembly GCA_963731915.1. Taxonomy (GTDB): domain Bacteria; phylum Pseudomonadota; class Alphaproteobacteria; order Rhizobiales; family Xanthobacteraceae; genus Bradyrhizobium. The sequence continues at coordinate 196,390 of CAVSXQ010000022.1, read as the reverse complement.
CGCGGGAACTTCTATCTCGAGGCATTTCGCCGGATCATGGGCGAGCAGTTAATGGAGGGCGTGCGCATAATATCGCCCACGCTGCTCGTTGACGGCACCGTCAAACTCGATCTCGGCTCACGAACCCTGACCTTGAAGTCCTGGCCGACCGCGCACAGCGACAACGACGTCTCCGTGCTCGACGAGCAAACCAAAACCCTGTTCGCGGGCGACCTCGTGTTTCTTACCCACATCCCCGTGCTGGACGGCAGTATTCGCGGATGGCTCAGGGTGATCGACGAACTCGGCACCCTTCCCGCGCAACGCGTGATTCCCGGTCACGGGCCCGTGAGCGAATGGCCGGGGGCACTCACCGACCAGCGCCGCTACCTCGAAACATTGGCGTCGGATGTCCGCGCGCTTGTTGCCCGTGGCGAGCCGATTACGGTCGCCGCAAACACCGCCGCGGCCTCCGAGCGATCGCGATGGCAACTGTTCGACGACTACAACGCCCGCAACGCAACAACCGCATTTTCGGAAATTGAATGGGAATAGCGCGCCCGATGCCGTATATTGGCGCCGCTACCTTCCATCCCACAGAAGGGCCCACCATGCCCGGACTTCGGTTCCGCCTGTTCTGCATCGCCAGCGTCCTGAGCGTCATGCTCGGCGCGCGCGTTGCGCCTGCGGCAACTCCCGAAGCCTATGACCCCTGGCCCGGCCTGGTCCAGGACATCTTCAACAATCGCCCGATGAACGATGGCGCCGACGTGATCGCCATTGAGATGCCGTACCGTGCCGAGGATGCGGCGATCGTTCCCGTCACCCTGCGCACCAAGCTTTTGCCCGGCGACAGCCGCCGCGTCCGGACGATCACGCTGGTGATCGACCAGAATCCGGCGCCCATGGCGGCGAAGTTCGAACTGGGCCCGGACGCCAATGTGACGGAAATCTCGACGCGCGTGCGCGTCAACAACTATACCGATGTTCATGCCGTGGCCGAGCTGAGCGACGGCAAGCTCTATGTGACGAAGACCTACGTGAAGGCCTCCGGCGGCTGCTCCGCGCCGGCTGCCAAAAATGCTGAAGAAGCCAGGAGCAGGCTGGGCCAGATGCGATACCGGCAATTCGCGCGGCCCGGCCAGGGTCCCGTCAGCGGTGCGCGCGAGGCGCAGATCATGATCGGTCATCCCAGCCATTCCGGCCTGCAGATGGATCAGGTCACGCAGCTCTACATCCCGGCCTTCTTCGTCAACGAGTTACGGCTGTGGCAGGACGATAGTCTGGTGCTGGCGATGGAAGGCGGAATCTCGATTTCGGAAGATCCCAATATCCGGTTTACCTATGTTTCGAATGGCGCGAAGCGTTTCCGTGCCGAAGCCAGGGACACCGAAGGCCACGTTTTCCAGAAAGAATGGAAGGCCGACGATTCCGGCACTTGACGCGACGCGGCACGCCAAGATATCGGCCGTTGCGGCGGCACATCCAGGCTGGTCTAGAAACATCTCACTTCCGCTTCGGCCTGCGCGCGCCTGAGATCATTGAGCGCGCCTGCCGCCTGTTCGGAAGTGCGGAACTGTCCACCCAAATTGCCCCGAACCTGCGACATGCTCAGGACGGTTTCGGCGGTGACATAGCGATCATAAGGCACGAGCGAGGCGATGACATCGATCGAACAGGAACATTGTTCGATTGCCTGCCGCGTCTCGCCATTCGCCTTGAGACAGCCAAAGACGTATTCGGCGCGCGCCGACGTCGGATAATCGTTGACCTCATCGGCGCGTGCGATCGACTGCCATCGTCGTCAGCACCGTCAACACGGCGACAATACGTCGTACCGATCCGACAGGTGTCATGGCTTTGCTCCCGCTGCGAAGTGTGAAAGCTATGCTATGACGGTCGCGCTGAAAAGACGCTCGCCGAACCGGTTCAAGACGCCATGACACATTGTGTTCGCATTCTGCTGGCTGCCGTTATTTTGGCTGTTGCGCAGGCCGGGACGTGTTACGGCGCGGAGACGGTGCGGGTTGCGGTGCAGAAAACCGGAACATTCGCCTGGGAACTTGCCGTGATCCGCGCGCATGGTCTCGACAAGCAAGCCAATCTTTCAGTTCAGGTTCTTGAGCTCGCGAGCCCCGAGGCGGGCAAGATCGCGCTGCGTGCGGGCAACGCCGACATTGTGGTCTCCGACTGGCTGTGGGTATCCCGCGAACGCGGCCTTGGCGCCAAGCTGACATTCTATCCGTATTCGAACGCTCTTGGCGCCGTGATGGTACCGGCCTCATCCCCGATCCGGACATTGGCCGATCTCAAGGGCCGCAGGCTCGCTGTCGCCGGCGGCCCGATCGACAAGAACTGGCTGCTGCTGCAGGCGTGGCTGAAACAGGACGGCATCGACCTGAAATCGGAATCGACAATCGTTTATGGCGCTCCGCCGCTGCTTGCGGCAAAAACGCTCAGTGGCGAAATGGATGCGGCCGTCAATTACTGGAATTTCTGCGCCGCGCTGGAAGCAAAGGGTTTTCGCCGCCTCGCGGGCATCGAGGATCTGCTGCCGAAGCTCGGGGCCAAAGGCCGCACCGCAATGATCGGTTACGTCTTTGACGAAACATGGGCGAACGCAAAGCAGGACGTGATAGAGCGCTTCATCGCGATGACCCGCGCGGCAAAGGAGATCTTGTCGACCTCGGACGCCGAGTGGGACAAAATCGCACCGCTCACCGGTGCTCCCGACGCCGCCACGCTTGCGCGCCTACCGCGATCGCTATCGGGAAGGAATTCCGCGTCGTCCCATCGCCGACGAAGAAGCCGACGCGCGCGTCATCTATCGCGTGCTGGCGGCAATCGGCGGCCGCGAACTGGTCGGACGGGCGCATGAACTCGCTTCCGGTACATTTTATCATGCGATCCCTGGAGATTGAGGTGCCGCGTCTGCTGTCATTCGCCGTGTTTGTCGTGACCTGGTGGATCGCCTCCTTGCTCATCGGGGACGCGAAGCTGCCACCTCCTCCCACCGTGCTCACGGCAATGATGGATGAAGCGAGGTCCGGCGCGCTGTTTCTCAATCTCGGCGTCACGTTGGCGCGCGTTGCGCTTGCCTTCGTCCTCGCGATGTCGCTGGGCTCCGCCATCGGCTACCTGATGGGCCGCGTCCGACTGGCCAATCGAATCGGCGATCCCTGGCTGATCCTGCTGCTCAATTTGCCGGCGCTTGTTGTCATCGTGCTTGCCTATATCTGGGCCGGACTGACCGAGGCCGCAGCGATTGCAGCGATTGCCATCAACAAGCTCCCGACCGCCGTGGTCACGCTGCGCGAGGGAGCGCGCGCCCTCGATGCCGCGCTCGATGAAATGGCGACGGTGTTTGCGATGCCGCGCTGGAGGGCGTTCCGGCACGTGATACTGCCGCAGCTCGCGCCCTATATCGCGGCCGCAGCGCGATCGGGACTGTCCCTGGTCTGGAAGATCGTGCTGGTTGCGGAGTTACTCGGACGCCCAAACGGCGTTGGTTTCGAGATTGGCGTGGCCTTCCAGCTGTTCGACATCCCTCTTCTACTCGCCTACTCCCTGAGTTTCGCGGCGGTGGTGCTCATTATCGAAACTTTGCTGGTGCAGCCCTTTGAGGCCCGGCTATCGCGGTGGCGCCCCCGTGCAGCTTGAAGTCGGTATCACAGGAAAGGCAATCACGAACGCGGCGGGCGAGCGATGCGACGTGCTCGATAACATCAGCTTTGCGCTCGGCGCGGGGCAAGTTGGCGCCTTCGTCGGCCCATCCGGCTGCGGCAAGAGCACCCTGCTCCGAATTCTCGCCGGGCTCGATCCCGACTACCAGGGACGGGTTTTACGCCCGGCCGGCGCGCGGATCGGCATGGTGTTCCAGGAACCGCGGCTATTGCCCTGGCGATCAGTCGAAGAAAATGTACGGCTGACCGCGCCGCTGGCCGATGATGCGAAGCTTTCAGCCTTGTTTGAAATTCTGGAATTGAACGGGCATCTCAACCATTTCCCGGGCGAACTGTCGCTCGGTCTCGCCCGGCGCGTCGCGCTCGCCCGGGCGTTCGCCATCGGGCCGGATTTCCTCATCCTTGACGAACCGCTGGCCTCGCTCGATGACGCGCTGGCCGCCCGCCTGCGCGATCAGATTGCGATGCTGGTGGACAGCCGTTCCGTGATGACGCTGCTGGTTACCCATGACATCGACGATGCGGTTCGTCTCGCCGATCGCGTGTTCCTGCTGTCATCGCGCCCGGCACGAATTCTCGCCGAACTGCCGATCGGCACACCGCGCAACGCACGGTCAGATGCCGAGATCGCCGCAATCAAGGCCTACGTCGCGCGGCAGATCAATGGCGATCTAACCGGGCGGGACGCCTCATAGGCACTGTGCAAGACGCGTGCTAAAATACGTCATCGGCGGAGTTGACGATGAAACGCATGATCGGAACCGCAGTGTTCGGCCTTTGTGTCATGATCGGGACGGCAACGGCCCAGGACATGATGCGTCACGTCGACCTGTCGTCACCCGACATGGTCTCGGCCGAAATGACCCGCGGAGAGGTCGAGGCCGCGCTTGCCGCCGCGTCCGTCGCCGCGCCCGCCGATTTCACCGGTAAGAAATTGTCCGGCCTCGACCTCTCGGGGCTCAACCTGTCCGGGGCGATTTTTCGTGCAGCAAACCTCAACAAGACGAGGCTTGCCGGCGCGAAACTCGATCGTGCGATCCTCGACCAGGCATGGCTGCTCGAGGCCGACCTTACGGGCGCGAGCCTGAAGGACGCCAACCTGTTCGCCGCGCAGATGGTTCGCGCCCGTCTCGACGGCGCCGATCTCTCCAGAGCACGCGTTGCTGCCGATCTTACCGGCGCAAGTCTTGTCGGAGCCTCGATCGCGGACGCCAATCTGGGCGCCGACATGCGTAACCAGTCGATGGGCCTGATGCGCGCGGTGCTGAAATCCGCCAATCTGGAGGGGCTGAACGCACGCGGCGCCGACCTGTCGCGCGTCGATCTCGAATTTGCCGTGCTGAAAGGGCCGACCTGACAGGTGCTTCTCTCAAGGGCGCCCAGCTCGGGGGAGCCGACTTGACCGGCGTCACGGTCATCGACACCGATTTCGACGGCGCCGATCTCGCTTCGGTCAAGTTGATCGCGCCAATTGGCCTCGACCGCGCAAGAAATTTCGACAAGGCGAAAAATCTTGACCGTCTGATAAAGTAAGTCGGCTCTGGGTTCACCACGGGAGGATCACCTATGCGATGGATGTTGGCTTTGGTTGCGCTGTTGTTGGCGAGCAGGCGAACTTGCCGCACAGGGCAAGGGCATCCGGCTCTGGAACCTGACCACCTCGACCATTTCGGGTTTTCAGCTGTCGCCGGCCGGCAAGAACGCCTGGGGACCTAACCTGACCCTGAACGACAAGGACAAGGAGGTCGACCACGACGAACGCCTGCGCATCACGGGCGTCGAGCCGGGACGATATGATGCAAAGGTCAGTTATCCAAACGCACGGCAATGCCTGGTAAGGGGTATCGAGATCAAGGCCGATGCCGTGTTCTCGATCGACGACAAGGATTTGAAGGACTGCAACAAGTAGTCCGGCAGTGGCCTCGCAAGCTGGCTTCAGGCCGCGGGCGTCACTTCGCCCTTATCCGCCCTGTCGTTGGTGCGCGGAAATTCGCAGCGCCACTTCACCGCGGTCCATTTCGGATGCTCGCCGACCCACTGCGCGATATAGGGCTGCGCAGCCATCACGCATTGCCGCGGGGAAACATCGAGGTAAATACCAGGTGCCGCTCTTCGCATATGGTCGGCGACAGCACGGCGCATACCGTCATGATCAGGTCTATCGCATTCATGCTGCACCATCCCTGAGGCCGGTTCGTCGAATGGTATCACAAGGAATTACGCAGCCGCTAGGTGCGAAGTTTCATCCACCGCCCGGAACCCGGATGTCAATCCATGATCCGGGCTAAAAATTGACGCCGAACACCAGCCGGGCGTGATGGCGCTCGAAATTGACGAGATCGAGCGCAGCTATCGATCCGGCCGGACGTCCCCAGGCCTGAACGCTCCAGGCCGCCGTCAGCCGGGAGCTCGGCGACAATTGGAAATACGCCGTCGGACCGACAAAGAGCGCCTGGCCCGAAAATTCTTCCAATCCGATCCCTTCATATCTCCGAAGATAGCGCGCCTCGCCGCCGACCAGAACGTTGGGACTTATTCGCCACATCGCCCCGAACGCGGCACCCACCGTGGATTCCTGCTCCGCAATGCCGGTCGCCAAAAAGCGCGTCCATTCCGGCTGATATATCAGGTTAAGGGCCGTGACCAACCTGTTCGGAATCAGTTCGTGGTCGAATGCGAGGGTGAACTCCGTCTCGAAATTCCGGACCTCAGCCGCACTGGTATTATCGATACGGTGGAGCTGGCCCTCGACGGCGAATGTCAGCCCGAAGGGCGCGCTGTCCCGATCGAGAAATCTGTAGCGCAGGTCAATTGAAACGCCCTGCCAGGCCAATTGCCGGCGATCGTCAAGGCCGGGAACGCCACGAATGTCGTGCGCGGCGAAAGCGCTTCCGATCTCGACCCGGAGATTTTTGACCGGCACGAACTCCAGTTCGAATTCCTGACCGGCGGCACGATATTTGCCGCCATCCTTGGCAAATCGTCCGGTGGTCTGGCTCTGGAATTCCCGCTCGCCGACATTGCCGACATCCGTCCCGATCATGAATCCAAACAGATGCTCGGTATCAATTCCCTCCGCAGAAACGCAGGCTGGAAGCAGCGCGGAAAAGCACACGATCGCCGCCCGGAACGTTCTTGCACGAATTGGCATCCGCATTCCGAATGTCATTGGGATTATTGGAGGCCCCACCGGCCGAGAAGGAAGCCTATCACAGGCGGAAACCGGCGGCGAGCAAGGCTTGATACCCAAATGCGGATCGAAGCTCCGCCGGCAAAGAAAATCCCCGGCCGGAAAAATTGCGGCGTCGACACCGTGGCCAGCACGCCACCGGCCCAAGCGATACTCACCTTGTCGCTATGCTGTCTTTGATTCGCTCGCCGGGCTTGGGGGCCGTATAGGGCCGGCCGAAGGAAGAACAACGGCGGGGAATCTTGCGAATTGCGCCGAAGTCGCTCCCAAATCGTATTCGCGCTACAAAGGAAGTTTGAGAGCTTCGCCGTTGAGGCGGCTTCGCAAAGCGTGAACGGAACGTCTGCCCGGCTCCAGAAAGTGCCGAGAGCCGGGCAGATCGCTTCAGTGCCGTCTACTTGCGCGCTGCGCAGGCGTACATGTTGATTTCCATGCCCACCGGCACTTCGACGATCTTCGGAGTCTTCCAAGTCATTTGGGGGCCTCCCACTAGTCTTGGCGCGATGCTCGCGCCGGGACTGAACGTAGGGCCAGCTCGAAGGCAACGCAAGTGTGGAACACGACGAGCGAGCTCGAGTGTGGCAGTTCGACAGCCGATTTTTCTCTCTTGGACAAGGCCATTTCTCTCTTGGGCAAAGTACCGCGGTGGTGCGTTAAAGCGTCGCTCCACGAGGGCAAGGTAATCATCGGCTCGTCAACTGCCGTCCTTGTCCGTGTTGAACGTCACGGCGAATGAAATCGGTGATATCGAACCATCGCCCACAGATGCCGCGTCGACGTGAAACGGCATCGCCCCCCTCGCCGGTGATCGGTCGCAAATTTACGGCCGATCCCGCTCGCTTTCCCTTGGGCCTGGCCCTCAGCAGTCCTCGTCCATAGCAGCTGCTGTCTTTTCGTCCGGCTTGGCCCCTTGGGCCTCCTGCGCCGCCGTCGGCTGGCCTTGCATCTGCTTTTGCGTATCCTGCGACGAGGCAGCAACTTCGTCGGTTTTGCAATTCATCGTGCTGGTCGGCGGATGCTGGCTGGTGTCGGCAGCCATGCCGGTGGTCTGGCCGGAACCAGTTGATGCGGGTCCGGAACCTGCGTCCTTGTCAGCCCTCTTCGCGTCAGGCTTGGCACCTTGGGCCTCCTGCGCCGCCGTCGGCTGGCCCTGCATCTGCTTTTGCGTATCCTGCGACGAGGTAGCAACGTCGCCGGTTGCGCAATTCATCGTGTCTGTCGGCGGATGCTCTTTAGGATCGGTCGCCATGCCGGTGGTCTGGCCGGATCCCATCGACGCGGGTCCGGAACCTGCGTCCTTCAGGTTTGCGGCTCGACCGGTGTCGCAGGGACCTGCCATTGCGGTGCCGGCGCTCAACATGACCGCAGCGCAACCCGCGAGAATGAAGCGTTTCGTGTTCATCTGCTCCTCCTTTGACTTTGTCCTGACGCTCGCCCGGCACGCATGATGAATGAGCCAACCGATGCGGAGGCCACGGGTTCCGGGTGGCCAGATGAATGTTGCTGTTGTTTAATCGACCACTCCTGGGTTTTCACGCGCCTTGCGAGGCCATTCATGCGATCATTGTACAGCGGAACAATTGGTGCCTTCCTTGCAATCTGCCTTACGTTGCCGGCAGATGCTCAAGACAGTTTGCGCCTTGGCCAGCCGGCACCGAACTCGGCAAGCTCGCCTGCAACGCAGACCGGCAAGGAACGCCTCGCAGGAAATGGATGGATGAGCAGCGGATCGACAATTGCAACGTGCCGATCGACAAGCGGGGGACCAAGCCGCGGCCGAGCGACTGCCCGCATCTTCCGACAAGTTGATCAGGCCATCACGCGGCCCGATTCGGTGCGCGTGGTTCAGATTGCAGGTGTCGCTGTTGAGATCAGACGGACGTTCGCTACCCTAGGAAGCGTCCGGAGACGAGGCTGGCGTGCTGCGCCTTGTGAATCGAAGACGGAACAATTCCGAAATACCTGCGGAAGACCCGGCTGAAATGCGACGAACTCGAAAAGCCCCATGAAAATGCAACGTCCGTGACCGTCTTTCCGGCGTGGGTCTCCAGTTCGTGGCGGCAGTTCTGCAACCGCGCGTGCCAGATGTAATCGCTGACGGTCATTCCCCTGTCGCTGAACAGCATATGCAGATAGCGCTTGGTACAGCCCAGTGCCGCGGAAATCTGGTCGATGGAGAGATCAGGGTCGCGCAGATGTTCGCGGATGAAGGCCTGAGCGCGAATATACATCGCTTCGGGGCCACCACGATCGAACATCGCGTCCGCCTCGCGCAGCGGCAACAGCAAGAGATCGATCAGCGAATCGGCGACGATGACGGCGTTATTCGGTGACAGTTTCGCTGCCTGGTCAAACGCGGCATGAACGAAATCATGGGCGATCCGGCCGGTGCCGGTGAGCGCCGAAAGCTTGCAGGCCGACATCCTCGCCGGATGGAAGCCCCGCTCCTGCAGCAGGTCCTTTGGCACGATGACGACCTCGTGCCGCGTAAACGCCGGACTGATGATCGTATGCGGGCAAGATACATCGTAGGCAAGACAATCGCCGGGCATCAGTTCGATGCGCCGGCCGTCCTGCTCGAAGTAGGAAATGCCTTGCGTCTGAAACAATATCTTGACGTAGGGATGTTCGCTGGCTCTTGAAGCGGGAGACGGTGTGCGCGATCCGATGCTGGCTGACCTCGATCTGACACAGCTTCAGCCGCGAAACCGTGGTGTAGTTGACCCGTGCTTCGAGCGATGAAGCCTTCAGCGGATCTATGTCAAATTGGCCGCAAAGATCGGTCAGTGCATCTGACCAACACTGGATCTGCCTCTTCGGCGACAATCCGGAGGTAGAAAGTGAGTGGACCGTATCAGACATTTCCAGCCACCAATTCGAGAAACGTGACTGTCGCCGCGAGAGACTCGGTCACGGTGAAGCGCCATTTACCTCAATTTAGAACGGTCGTTGTTGCCTGAGCAACGTATGTCCCGGCATCCACTTCACAATCCTCCGACTTAGTTTCTGCGCCGTCAAGGGAAACCTCAACCCTCGGTTACGCGGGCAATTGCCCACTCCACTGCACGCTCGTTGCGCTGCCACAACGATGGCGACGCCCGCCGCATTTTCGACCAGAAGCCAGAAAGTTCGCTCGGGTTCGCTTTGGAGCAAATGCCCTTCCCTCTTGGGCAAGTTTCCCATTGCCGAACGGGATAAGGATACGGGACAAAATGGAAAAGTGGGCCGTCTCGACGGAACCCGAAGTTCATCAGTGGGAGGACGCTATGCGCAAAGTGCTACTAGCAACTTGTCTTGGTTCCATAGCGGCGTTTACCGTGGGCGCCGCCGTGGCCAACGACGAATTGATCAAGATGTCGCAGAACCCGAAGGATTGGGTGATGCCGGCAGGCGACTACGCCAACACGCGCTACTCGAAGCTCAACCAGATTACCGCGGCCAATGTCGGCAAGCTGCAGGTCGCCTGGACGTTCTCGACCGGCGTGCTGCGCGGCCACGAAGGCGGGCCGCTCATCATCGGGAACATGATGTACGTCCACACGCCGTTCCCGAACAAGGTCTATGCTCTTGACCTATCCAAGGACCACAGATCGTCTGGAAGTACGAGCCGAAGCAGGATCCGAACGTCATTCCGGTGATGTGCTGCGACACGGTGAACCGTGGCGTGGCCTATGGCGACGGCAAGATCTTCCTGCACCAGGCCGACACCACGCTGGTCGCCCTCGACGCCAAGACCGGCAAGGTCGACTGGTCGGTGAAGAACGGCGATCCCGGCAAGGGCGAGACCGGCACCTCGTCGCCGCTCGTCATCAAGGACAAGGTCCTGATCGGCATCTCCGGCGGCGAATTCGGCGTGCAGTGTCACGTCACCGCCTACGACATCAAGTCGGGCAAGCAGGTCTGGCGCGGCCTACTCCGATGGGACCCGGACGACCAGGTCAAGATCGACCCCGAGAAGACGACCGATCTCGGCAAGCCGGTCGGCAAGGACTTCGAGCATCAAGACCTGGCAGGGCGACCAGTGGAAGATCGGCGGCGGCTGCACATGGGGCTGGCTGTCCTATGATCCCGCGCTGAACCTGGTCTACTACGGGTCGGGAAACCCCTCGACCTGGAACCCGAAGCAGCGGCCGGGCGACAACAAGTGGTCGATGACCATCTTTGCGCGCAATGCCGACACCGGCATGGCCCGCTGGGTCTACCAGATGACGCCCCATGACGAGTGGGACTATGACGGCGTCAACGAAATGATCCTCAGCGATCAGCAGATCGGCGGTCGAGCCGCGCAAGCTGCTGACCCATTTCGACCGCAACGGGCTCGCCTATACGATGGACCGCGACAACGGCGAATTGCTGGTCGCCGAGAAGTACGATCCGAAGGTCAACTGGACCACCGGCGTCGACATGAACAAGAGCTCGCCGACCTACGGCCGTCCCAAGGTTGTCACTCAATATTCGACCGAACAGACCGGCGAGGACAAGAACACCAAGGGCGTCTGCCCGGCCGCGCTCGGCACCAAGGACGAACAGCCGGCGGCCTATTCGCCGGACACCCAGCTGTTCTATGTGCCGACCAACCACGTCTGCATGGACTACGAGCCGTTCAAGGTGAGCTACACCGCGGGCCAGCCCTATGTCGGGGCGACGCTTTCGATGTATCCGCCTCCCGGCGAAACCCACATGGGCAACTTCATCGCCTGGGACAACAAGACCGGCAAGATCGTGTGGTCGAACAAGGAGCTGTTCTCGGTGTGGTCCGGTGCGCTCGCTACCGCCGGCGGCGTGGTGTTCTACGGAACGCTCGAAGGCTACCTCAAGGCGGTCGACGCCAAGACGGGCAAGGAGCTCTACAAGTTCAAGACCCCGTCCGGCATTATCGGCAACGTCACGACCTATGAGCACGGCGGCCGGCAGTATGTGCCGTGCTGTCCGGCGTCGGTGGCTGGGCGGCATCGGCCTTGCGGCCGGGTCTGACCGATCCGACACGCCGGTCTCGGCGCCGTCGGCGGCTACGCTGCGCTTAGCAACTACACGGCGCTCGGCGGATCACTGACCGTGTTCGCTCTGCCGCAATGAGCTGAGCCAACCTCGTTCCGGCGCATGGAGTTGTTCCATGCGCCGGTTCGCCTACCACCGAATCTCGAGGATAAAGCTCTTGCGTAAAATCTGGTTTGTGGGTGCCGCGATGATCTTCGTGGTATCAGGAGGAATTACCTTCGCTGAAGACGCGGTCGATCCGACTGCCGTCAAGTCCGAGGACGGAAAGTACTTCGACAAGGAAGGCAACCCGACCTTCAAGGTCGCGGCCGACGGCACGGTGGATTGGTACACCTACTCCGGGTACCGCCGCTATCACTCGGAATGCCACGTCTGCCATGGCCCTGACGGGATGGGATCGACCTACGCCCCTGCCTCACGAATTCGGTCAAGACCATGAGTTACGGCGACTTCGTCGGCGTGGTCGCGAGCGGCCGCAAGAACGTGAGTTCGTCGCAGGAAAACGTCATGCCGGCGCTCGGCGATAATCCGAACGTCGCCTGCTACATGGACGACCTCTACATCTATCTGCGCGCCCGCGCCAATGACGCTGTTGGGCGCGTGCGCCCCGCCAAGAAGGAAGACAAGCCGGAGGCCTACACCCAGGCGGAAAATTCCTGCATGGGCAGGAAATGAGAAGTCGGCAAGTTGCAGCGGCTTGAAACGCGAAAGTGGAGTTGAGAATGAAGACACGCGCCGCAGTCGCGTTCGAAGCAAAGAAGCCGCTTCAGATCGTTGAGGTCGATCTGGACGGCCCGAAGGCCGGTGAAGTCCTTGTTGAAATAAAGGCAACAGGGATTTGTCACACCGACGCCTATACGCTTGACGGTTTCGACAGCGAGGGAATCTTTCCCTCGATCCTCGGCCATGAGGGCGCCGGCATCGTTCGCGAGATCGGCCCGGGCGTAACGTCGGTGAAACCGGGCGACCATGTGATCCCGCTTTACACACCCGAATGCCGCCAGTGCAAAAGCTGTCTGAGCGGCAAGACCAACCTCTGCACCTCGATCCGCGCCACGCAGGGCAAGGGCCTGATGCCCGACGGCACGTCGCGCTTCAGCTATCAGGGCAAGCCGATCTTCCACTATATGGGCTGCTCGACGTTTTCGAACTTCACCGTGCTGCCGGAAATCGCGGTGGCAAAGATCCGCGAAGACGCTCCCTTTGACAAGAGTTGCTACATCGGCTGCGGCGTTACGACAGGCGTCGGCGCAGTGGTCAACACCGCCAAGGTCACGCCGGGCGCCAATGTGATCGTGTTCGGACTCGGCGGAATCGGACTTAACGTGATTCAGGGCGCCAGGATGGTGGGCGCCGACAAGATCATCGGGGTCGACATCAACGACAGCAAGGAGGAATGGGGCCGCCGCTTTGGCATGACGCATTTCGTCAATCCATCCAAGGTCGGCGCGATATCGTTGCGCACCTCGTCGGGCTCACCGACGGCGGCGCCGACTTCACCTTCGATTGCACCGGCAACACCACCGTGATGCGCCAGGCACTCGAAGCGTGCCATCGCGGCTGGGGCGTCTCGGTGGTGATCGGGGTAGCGGAATCCGGCAAGGAAATCGCAACCCGGCCGTTCCAGCTCGTAACCGGCCGGGTTTGGAAGGGGACCGCGTTCGGCGGCGCGCGCGGCCGCACCGACGTCCCGAAAATCGTTGACTGGTACATGAACGGAAAGATCCAGATCGATCCGATGATCACCCACGTCCTCAAGCTGGAGGAGATCAACAAGGGCTTCGATCTGATGCACGAAGGCAAGTCGATCCGTTCGGTCGTCGTGTTCTAAGTCAAAGAAAGTCAAACATAAGGAGGATAGGCCTATGACTGTTCATATCCACCCATCGGTCGATAACGGCGTCAAGAAGGGCACGGGCAGCTTTGCCGGCGGCACCCTTGTCTGCAAGTGCAAGGACAAACCGGTCAAGGTCGGCATCAAGGGTGATGTCGCCCACAACCACGCCTGCGGCTGCACCAAATGCTGGAAGCCGGAAGGAGCGACCTTCTCGGTGGTCGCCGTTGTGCCACGCGAAAACGTGACGGTGCTGGAAAACGGCGACAAGCTGCAAATTGTCGATGCGTCGGCGGCGATCCAGCGATACGCCTGCAAGGCCTGCGGCGCGCATTTGTACGGCCGGATCGAAAACAAGGGACATCCCTTCTACGGTCTCGACTTCATCCACCCCGAACTGTTCCAGGAAGCAGGCTCGGCAGCGCCGGGGTTTGCGGCGTTCGTGTCATCCGTGATCGAGTCCGGCGTCGCTCCATCGGAGATGGCGGGCATCCGATCCCGCCTCACGGAGCTCGGGCTCGAGCCCTATGATTGTCTGTCTCCGGCGCTGATGGATGCGATCGCCACTCACGTGGCGAAAACGACGCGCAAAGCGGCCTGAGTTCGCAATCGCCTGCGACCGCCGGTGGGGTTCTTCCACCGGCGGCGCAACGACGCGTCGTGCGCACGAGGCCTGTTCAAGGGAAAGGCCAAAGGGATCAGTCCACCTTGGGTCCCGATTTCCCGTCGGGCGTGACGCCGATCGAGATCGCCTTGCCGGTGATCCTGGGAACGCCGCGGCAGTTGTTCATGCAGGGCTTCCCGTTCCAGAACTTCTTTTCCGACGCTCTCGCGGTCATCCCCGAAGAATCCATTTCCGTTCGGCATCCTGATCGATGTGAAATTCCTGTCGTTGAGTTCGAAGTCTTCGTCCTTAACAAGGTTGTTGAGGTTGAGGAGGAACGCCACCAGCGCATAGGTCTCGTCGTCGGTCAGCGAGCGTGCATTGCCATAGGGCATCGTACGCTTGACGTAATCGTAAACGGTCGAAAGGTCCGGCCAGAACGAGCCGATGGTCTTGTCGGGCCGATCGGCCTTCAGGGTGCCGTGACCGCCGGCGAGCGCGGACAAGCGGCCGGCGCCCTGGCCGAACTCGCCATGACAGGACGCGCAGCGTTCCGTGAAGAGCTGCTCGCCCTGCTTCACGGTGCCGCGGCCGGCCGGCAGCCCCCGGCCATCGGGGCGCACATCGGTATCCCAGGCGGCGATCTCCGCAGGCAAGGCCTCTCGTCCCAGTCCCATCTTCTGCGACGGCTTCGCTGCGGCTGCCCGGCCGCGTGGATCTTCCGCGGCATCCAGCACGCCGGCCGTGGCACCGGCCATCGCGACGACGAGAATGACCGTCGCGAGCCGTTCAGCCCAGTTCGACATTCTCGGTGTCCCCGTTGCCGCGCACCAGCCAGGTCTGAATACCATTGTTGTGATAGCTCGAATTGACGCCGCGGATTTTCCTCAGCTCCTCCCTGGTCGGCTGGACATAGCCCGTCGAAGTCCATCGCCCGCGACTGGATCAGCATCTCCTGTCCGTTCCAGTCGAAGTCGACGTAGAATCGCGTCAGCGACTTGTCGAGCACCGGACCGTCGATCCGCGCCGTCTGCCAGTTGCGTCCGCCGTCGAGCGATACATCGACCCGCTTGATGGTGCCGCGGCCCGACCAGGCGAAACCGCTCAGCACGTTGCGCCCCCTGTATTTGAGCGGCGCCTGCGGCGACGGATTTGTCACCACCGACTTCGCATCCATGATGAAGGTATGCTGGCGCGCGCGGCCGTCGGCCAGCAGGTCGGTATATTTCGCGGTCTCTTCGCGGGTCTGCCACGGCCGGTCGCCAACCTCGATGCGGCGCAGCCATTTGATCCAGAGACTGCCTTCCCAGCCCGGGATTACCGCCCGCAGCGGATAGCCCTGCTCGGGCCGGAGCGCCTCCCCGTTCATGGCAAAGGCGAGCAACACATCGCCAAGACCCTTTTCGATCGGCAGCGAGCGGTTCATGCCCGATGCGTCGCCGCCTTCGAGCATCAGCCATTTGGCGCTGGGACGCAGGCCGGCCTCGTCCAGCAGCGCCTTCAGCGGAACGCCGGTGTACATCACGTTGTGAATCATGCCGTGCGTGAACTGGCAGCCGTTCAACTGGGCGCCGCGCCATTCCATTCCCGAATTGGCCGAGCATTCGAGGAAGTAGATCCGGCTGATGCGGGGCATCCGCTTGATGTCGTCCATGGTGAACACCAGTGGTTTTTCCACCAGACCGTTGATCATCAGGCGGTGTTTGGCGGGATCGATCTCCGCGACACCGCCATGATGGCGTTCGAAGCACAGGCCCGACGGCGTGATGATCCCATCCAGTTCGTGCAGCGGCGTGAAGTTGACCGACGATTCGGTCGACGCCGTCAGCCAGGGCACGTTGCGCCGGATCACGTTCTTCTCGAACTGCGACGGCGATCCATAGGGACGCTTGTCAACGCCGTCGCCGAGATGGCGCTGCCAATCCTGTACTTCGGTGATGAGCGGATCGGGCTTGGCCGCCTCTGCCGCAGAGGCGTGCGATCGCTAACCCTGCCCCGGCAAGCCCGGCCGCAGTCAGGAAGCCGCGGCGGTTGACGGAATCCGCGGGCGGTTTCTCAGGCATGGAGTTTACCCTTCCTCATTACTGCAGCTTGATGTCGGCCGCCTTGATCACGTTCCCCCACCGCTCGACCTCTTCGCGCATGTATTTCCTCGCCTTCTCCGCAGAGCCGCCAAACGTTTCCGCGGAAAGCTTCTTCAGTTGTTCCCGCACTTCGGGCTGACGCAAGGCTTCGTTGACGTCTGCGTTGATCTTGTCGGTGATGCTTTTCGGCGTATTCGGCGGCGCCACGATCGCATACCAGGCGATCGCCTCGAAGCCCGGCAGCGTTTCCGCAATCGTCGGCACATCGGGAAGCGACGGCAGACGCTGGCTCGAGGCCACAGCGAGCAGCTTAAGGGTCCCCGCTTCCACGAGCGGCAAGGAGACACCGAGATTGTCGAACATCAGGTCGACGTCGCCTGCAACCAGCCCCTGAAGCGCGGGTGCAGATCCCCGATACGGAATGGGCCGAAGCTTCACCTTGGCCATCACCTCGAAAAGTCCGGCAGTCAGATGCGACGTGGTGCCGATGCCCTGTGTGGCGGCAGTGACTTGCTCGGGATTTCTCTGAAGATATTCGACGAGTTCCGGCACCTTCGATGCCGCGAGTTTCTTTGGATTGACGATCAACGCATTCGGGACATGCGCCATTACGATGACTGGCTCGAATTTCGCCGGGTCAAACGCCAGTTTCGGATACAGATTCTGGTTGATGACCAATGGCGGCGGCGGCGACGACAGCAAGGTGTAGCCGTCGGGCGCCGCGCTGTAGACGAACTCGGCACCGATATTGCCGGCAGCACCGGTGCGGTTCTCGATGACGACCGGCTGGCCCCATTTGCGCGACAGCCAGTCGCCGACGAACCGCGGAATGGCGTCAGCGGTGCCGCCGGCAGCGAAGGGGACAACGATCTTGACGGAGCGGTTGGGAAAGTCTTGCGCGAGCGCCGGCTCAAGCATCCATGTCGCCAACGCAACCAGCAACGGCAAAGCGATCCCGGGCCGGGCACATTCGGTGCTCATACAACGCCTCCCCTCGTCTCGTCGGATTGACCGCGCTTGATGACAACATGCCTTGGTCTGTGTGAGGATACAACGCCGCAGCCGGCCTTTCATGCGAGCGCCACAAGGAAGTCAATGATGGTTGAGGCCCGCCTTCATGTCGCCATTGTCGGGGGTGGGATTGGAGGCCTGTTTGCAGCCAATGCGCTGATCGCGCAGAATATCCGGGTTTCGGTTTACGAGCAGGCTCCTGTGATCGGCGAGATCGGCGCCGGCGTGTTCCTCACGCCTAACAGCGTTCGTCACCTGCAGCGCCTTGGGCTGGAAGCAGAAGTAGAGAAACGGGGTGCACGCGTCGGCAGCGAGTCCCGTTATTTCCGCCACGACGGGGCGCCGATAGCACCGGTCCAGGTGACGGACTCCTCAGGCTGGAATGCCACCTTCGGGATGCATCGCGCCGACCTCGTTGACATCCTCGCCAACGCACTTCCTGCGGGAGTGGTGCACACAGGCCATCGGTGCAGCGGCCTCGAACAGGAAGACAGGCTTGCGCGCATATCGTTCGCGAACGGCGTCACGGCCGAGGCCGACATCGTCATCGCCGCCGACGGAATCCACTCCGAGCTTCGACCCCACGTCTTTCCGCCGTCCACACCCGTGGCCGCAGGATCCGTCGCTTACCGGGGGCTGGTGCCGCACGAGCGTGTTCCGGATTGGCCGACAGATCGCTGGCAGATGTGGCTCGGCAAGGGAAAGCACTTCCTTGCCTTTCCCGTACGAGCGGGAAAGCTGATCAACTATGTCGGGTTCGTGCCGACGGACGAGGAGATGAAGGAATCCTGGTCGGCGCCGGGCGACCCAAATGTTCTCCGGCAGGAATTTGCAGGCTGGGACGCACGCATTCATCGATTGCTGGATAACGTCGTGAGCACCTTCCGATGGGCGCTGTATGATCGCGAGCCGCTGCCGGTCTGGACCAGGCAGCGGCTCAGTCTGCTCGGCGATGCCGCCCATCCGATGCTTCCGCATCTCGGACAGGGCGCCAATCAATCGATTGAGGACGGCATGGCGCTGGCCACAATTCTCGCGCGCGCGGACTGGAAGACGGCGCCCCTGGCGCTGTTGGCGTACGAAAGGCTCCGCCGCGAACGCGTGGCCCAGGTTCAGCGCGGCGCGCGGGAGAACGGGATGCGCTACGACTCCGCCTATTCGGATCTCGGTGTGAGAGACGCCGAAATCACCGCGCACGCCGAATTCCGCAAGCGGCTATATGATTACGACGTTGTTACCGAGGCAGCGGCTGCCGCCCTGATCTGAACAGTTGGCCGCCGCGCTGCGGCCGGCTGGGTGGCGAAAGGACCTGTCAGGAAGAAAGTCCAGTATCAGCAATCTGAACGCGATCCGCGTGAAGCACCCAATCCCTCACGTTTTCGCTTTCACAGAACCTGATTTTCGCCAGTTCGGTGGCGTCGCCCAGGCTTTGAGCCTCGATCTCGATCAAGCGTTGACAAATCTCGGCTTCATGACCGTTGCCGCCGAGCACGTTCTTCATGAATCGAGCGACGTAGTGTGCCATGTCGGACCTCCCACCTGGAATTGGTCAGCCTTCGTTCCCAATCTGGGCGGGCTGGACCTTTGCTCTTGATGCAGCTCAGACAAACAAGGGGCCGCAAAACCGGTCTTGGCAGAGCGCCGCGGCAAGCAGCGCTCGCAACCGGTTGCCGGCAACACGATACTCGCATGGACGGCGCTTGCAATCGCAATGTGGATCGCAACGGCCTGACGCACGAAAGATCGAGAGAGCCGTTAGTGTGGAACCACCGCGGTCGCCTCGATCTCGACCCGCGCGGCCTTTTCGACCAGACGGACCACCTGGACCACCGCCATCGCCGGATAATGCGCGCCGATCACCTCGCGGTAGACGCGCCCGAGGCCTCTCAGATCGGCGAGGTATTCCTCGACGTCGACGACATACCAGGTCAGGCGAACGAGGTGCTCCGGCCCCGCCCCTCCCTCGCCGAGGATGGCAACGATGTTGGCCAGCGTCTGCCTGACCTGGCCGAGGAACTCGGCCGGAAAAGCGCCGTTGGTGTCCCAGCCGACGACGCCGCCGGTCACCACGACGCGCCCTTCCGCCATCATGCCGTTGGCATAGCCTTTCGGTATCGGCCATCCTGCGGGCTGCAGCACTCTTGGGCGCGTGGCCGAGGCCTCGCCTTTCGTCACTGGCAACACAGTGCTCACAGATCGTTCTCCATCATCCCTGCTTTTATTCCGCGGCCATGCCCGACGAGGCGGCAGCCGCCTGGGCCGCCAGCTGCCGCAGGGCAGATCGCTTCAGCTTGCCGGTTTCCGTCTTCGGCAATTGCGCGACGAATTCGATCGCGCGCGGATATTTGTATGGCGCGATCTCGCGCTTGACATGTTCCTGCAATTCGGTGGCGAGCGCGGCGTCAGCTTCGATGCCGGACGCAACCACCACATAGGCCTTGACGATCATGCCGCGCGCCTCATCGGGGGCGCCCACAACACCGCATTCGGCGACCGCCCGATGCGTCAGCAATGCGGCTTCAATCTCGGGGCCGGCGATGTTGTAACCGGAAGAGATGATCATGTCGTCCGACCGGGCGACGTAGGAAAAGCGTCCTTTGTCGTCGCGGATGAATGTGTCACCCGTGAGATTCCAGCCATCGCGGACATAATTCGCCTGCCTGCTATCGGCGAGATAGCGGCAGCCGGTCGGCCCGCGCACCGCAAGCTTGCCCGCCGTGCCTGGCGACAATTCGTTCATGTCATCGTCGACGATCTTTGCCTCGTAACCGGAGACCGGAAGCCCCGTGGTTCCGGCGACCGCGTCGCCGACCCGATTGGTGATGAAGATATGCAGCAGTTCGGTCGAGCCGATGCCGTCGAGGATCGTTTTGCCGGTCTTGCGGGTCCAGCTTTCGAATACGGGCGCCGGAAGCGTCTCGCCGGCCGAAACCACCAGACGCAGCGACGTCAGATCGGCGCCCTCGTCCATCGCGGCCATCATTGCCCGATAGGCGGTCGGCGAGGTAAAGCAGATCGTGGCCTTGTAGGTTTCGATGATCTTGACCAACTCGCTCGGCGCAGCGTTTTCCAGCAGCGTCGCCGTCGCGCCGAACCGCAGCGGAAAAATCGCAAGAGCGCCCAGACCAAACGTAAAGGCCAGCGGCGGCGCCCCCACAAAGACGTCATCTTCGGTGACGTTGAGCACTTCCCTTGCATAACCGTCGGCGACGATCAGGAGATCGCGATGGAAATGCATCGTGGCCTTTGGCTCGCCCGTGGTGCCGGAGGTAAAGCCGAGCAGCGCAACATCGTCGCGGCCAGTCTTGACCGCATCGAACCGGACCGGCTTGTTCAGCGCGACCCGATCGAGCTCGGCGTCATGGTTTGACGTGCCGTCGAAATTCACGACCTGCTTGAGGAACTTGCTGGTCTTGGCGCAGGCGACGAGTTCGTCGGCAATGCGGCTGTCGGTCAACGCCAGCGCAATCTCGGCCTTGTCGACGATCTTGGACAACTCGACGGCACGAAGCATCGGCATGGTGTTGACGACGACCGCGCCCGCCTTGGTTGCCGCAAGCCATGCCGCGACCAGCGCCGGGTTGTTGCCGGAGCGGATCAGCACGCGGTTGCCGGGCTTTACGCCGTAATTCTCCACCAGCGCATGCGCCAGACGGTTCGACCAGTCAGCCAGTTCCTTGTAGGTGCGCTGGCGGCCGTTGCCGATCAGCGCGATGCGATCGCCGAATCCCCTTTCGACGATCCGGTCGGTCAACTCGACCGCGACGTTGAGATAATCCGGGTACTGGAATTCCGGCCGGTCAAGCTTCAATTCCGGCCACAGCTCGGCCGGCGGAAGATTTCGCCGCGCAAAATCATCGACATGGCCCGACGGGCCGAGATTTTGAATGAGGTTTCCGGTTCTACCCGACATGTGCATCGCCCCTCGTTCACGGGATGAGATTAATCTCGCTGTCCGGCAGTGCTTTAGTCCAAAACATTTTATACTTAAAGTAATTTGGCGCAATAGCCCAAACCGGACAATTCAGCACTTTTTTGAAGCTTAACGCCTCGCCAGTTCCGTCAGCCGCCGCACCATCGGCGAACCGGGATCGGCCAGTGGAGCTATCGCAGTAAAATGGTTGGCGCCTTCGATGGTACCGAACCGCGCCGGCAGACCGGCCGCACCCCAGCGATCGACGATGGTCCGGCTTTGCCGAAGATACTCCGCGCTCTCGTCACCGCCGACGACCGCGTCGAGACTTCCATGCGCCGGCGCTTTCCAGAACAGTGGGCTCGCGGCGCGGGCCGTTATATCGTCGAGACGCAGCGGCGTGTTGATGGACGTCTTGACCAGCGGCCCGAGGTCGAACAGGCCCGAAATAGCGTAGGCAGCGGTGACGAGATTGGCCGGAAGCGAACTATCAAAAGCGCGCCAATCCGTCGCCAGCATGCAGGCCGCAAGATGTCCGCCGGCGGAATGACCTGATATCACCAGCGGCCGCCCAAGCTTCGCCAGTTCGCGCGACGCGGATCGCATCTCGCCGATGATCTCTTCGACGGTGACATCGGGGCACAGATCGTAGCTGGGAATGGCGACGCTGATGCCGTGCGCGTTCAGCCCCGCGGCGAGATGGCTGAAAAAGGAACCGTCCAGCGCCTGCCAGTACCCGCCATGAATAAAGACGACGATCGCGCCACTGCCGTCACCGGCAAAGAAATCGATCCTGTTCCGTGCGCGGGAACCGTAAACAATCGAGCGCGGGGCGTGCGTTTCGCGCCAGGCCGCCGCGTCCCTCGCCCAACCGGCGATATGCGCCGGGTGTTCCGGCACCCGCGCCCGGTTGTTGTACTCGGCCTCATAGTCGACGGCCGCGTCCAAGGTCTTACGAAGCCCGTTGCTGCGCGGACTTGCGCGCCGAAGTCTTGGTCTTGCCCAACAGGCGCATCAATTCGCGGACATCTTTCGGCGTGAGGTCCGAAAACATGTCGGCAATCCACAACTCGTGTTCGGCGGCCATTTTTCGAAACTCGGCGCGGCCGGCCTTGGTCAACCGGATCACCTGCACGCGCCGGTCGGAATCGGACGTCCGCCGGTCGACATGTCCGGATTCAACGAGGCGCTCGACCAGGCCGGTGACATTGCCGTTCGAGACCATCATCCGCTTCGAGACATCGGACAGCGTCATGCCATCTGGCACCTTGTCGAGCTGGGCCATCAGATCGAACCGCGGCAGGGTAACGTCGAACCGCTCGCGCAGCCGGCTGCGCACCTCGCCCTCGATCAGCGTCGTGCAGGTCAGCAGGCGCAGCCACAGCCTGATCTCGTCGCCGTGATCTTCCGGCGTCTCGACGACCTTGGTTTCGGAATCAAGGATCATGATGCAATCTGGCCTGCCCGGCCCCTGCCCGTTTTCGCCCAACCGATTCAACCGATCATTTTGACCTTCAAATAATTCAACCGGCACCGCAAGTCAAAATGCGGCTCCGATCCGGGCGGGCCTTGCAAATTCTTTAGGTTTCAAACAACTGGCGCGAGGCTTGCATGGCCGTTTCGCCGGAAAGGCGGCGTGCGGCTGCGTTGCTTGCAGCGAATGCCATCCTCAGAATAAGCTTGAGTTTCGGCCGCGTGCGGCCGCCGATCGGGAGAACAATATGAAGCAGCAGTTGAAGTTGGCCGGACTGGCAATCCTGTTGAGCGTAGCCGCCGGTCAAGCCGCAGCGCAGGAAAAAATCAAGATCGGCGTGATCGTGACCTTGTCCGGACCGGCGGCGGCGCTCGGTGCGCAGGTCCGCGACGGTTTTGCGCTTGGGGTCAAGGATCTCGGCGGCAAGATGGCCGGCCGTGAGGTCGAAATCATCGCGGTCGACGACGAACTCAAGCCCGACGGCGCCGTCACCAAGGTCAAGGGCCTGCTCGAGCGCGACAAGGTCGATTTCGTGGTGGGACCGATCTTCTCCAACATCCTGCAGGCGATCCACAAGCCGGTCACGGACACCAAGACGTTCCTGATCAGCCCGAATGCCGGGCCGTCGAGCTATGCCGGCAAGAATTGCAGCCCGCTGTTCTACGTGACCTCGTACCAGAACGATCAGGTGCACGAGGTGCTCGGCAAGGTCGCGCAGGACCGCGGCTACAAGCGCGTCTACCTGATGGTTCCGAACTACCAGGCCGGCCGGGATTCCGTTGCCGGATTCAAGCTCGACTACAAGGGCGAGATCGTCGAGGAAACCTATATGCCGCTGGGCTCGCTGGATTTCCAGGTCGAGCTCTCCAAGATCGCATCGTCAAAACCGGATGCGGTGTTCACCTTCATGCCGGGCGGCATGGGCGTGACGCTGGTCAAGCAATACAGCCAGGCCGGCCTTGCCGATAAAATCCCGGTGCTGTCGGCCTTCACCGTCGATGAATCGACATTGCCGGCGCAGCAGGATGCCGCGGTCGGCATGTTCGGCGGCTCGAACTGGGCGCCCAATCTCGACAATCCCCAGAACAAGAAATTCGTCGCCGCCTTTGAAGCCGCCTACAACATCGTCCCCGGCACCTATGCCATGCAGGGCTATGACACAGCGATGCTGATCGACAGTGCGGTAAAGGCGCTCAAAGGCGACCTTAGCAACAAGGACGCAGTCGCCGCGGCCCTGAAGAAGGCCGATTTCACCTCGCTGCGCGGCAGCTTCAAGTTCAACGTCAACGGCTATCCGATCCAGAATTTCTATTTGACCAAGGTCGCGAAGCGTCCCGACGGGAAATTCCAGACCGAGATCGCCGAGAAGGTCTTCGAGAACTATGGCGACCGCTACGCCAAGGAATGCACGCCGGGCAAGTAAACAAAATCAAAAGTCAGGGAAAGGAACGCGCCATGAAAGACGAGATCGCGGGCATCACCCGCGCCAATGAAGGCATGCAGGGAATCTCCTGGAATATCCTGGGTCAGACCTATGTGCCGAAGCATCGCACCGAGCATTCCTTCTCCTGGCACGCGACATTCCCGCCGGGTACTTTTGTGCCGCCGCACATCCATCCCGATCAGGACGAATATCTCTACATCCTGGAAGGAAAGCTGGACTTCTTTCTGGATGGCGCCGACGAGTCCGCGACGCCTGGAGACCTGGTGCGCCTGCCGATGGGCAAGCCGCACGGCATCTTCAACAAATCGCAGCAGCTCGCCAAGACGCTGTTCTGGGTGTCGCCCACCCGACGGCTCTATGATTTGTTCTGGGCGATCCACAATTTGAAGGAGCAAAACCCCGACGTCGTGGTCAAGCTCGCCGCCGAGCACAACATCCACTTCCTGCCGCCACCGCCGGGTTAGCACCGCCCGTGGCCTCGTGGTTCGAGACGCGCGGCGCGCTGCCGCGCTCCTCACCATGAGGGTCTAGGACCTCATCCTGAGGAGGCGCGAAGCGCCGTCTCGAAGGATGAAGGCCGGATCGCGGCGGCTACCGCGAAACCACGCGCGCAGCAAAACCGGCTTTCGCCGCATAACCACGCACGATTGCCTCACGGGCTTCGTAATTCAAAATTGTGTCGATGTCGGTAAAACCCTGCGGTGCGAGTTGTTCAACGGCGTCGATCACGCCTTCGGGGCCGCCGCGGCGGTTGGAGGCGACGATGTCGGCGGTCATCGGCAAGCGCTGGCGTTCATAGGCCACCAGCGCCTGACGCGGATGTTCCGAGCGCGCCAGCGCATCCGCGAGGCACCGCGCGTCGAGGATCGCCTGCGACGCCCCGTTGGAGCCGACCGGATACATCGGATGCGCGGCATCGCCGAGCAGCGTGACGCGGCCGCTCGACCAGTATGGCAAGGGATCGCGGTCGCAGCAGGGATATTCCCAGAATTCCGGCGTCGCGCGGATCAGCGCGGCGAAATCGACCTGCGGAATCGAAAAGCCCGTGACATACGGCATCATCTCTTCGCGCTTGCCGGGGATCGACCAGTCTCCGCCGCGCGGCGGCGCCGCCGAGCCGTCGCCGATCCGCACCAGCACCGCCCAGTTGGTCAGGCGGCTCGCCGGGCTCGATCCTTCCGCGATCGGATAGATGACGGCCTTGGCGTTCAATCCGCCGGCGATGATCATCGATCGTCCGGTGAGGAACACCGGCCAGTCGGTCGCGCCGCGCCACAGCATCAACCCGTTCCAGCACGGCGGCCCTTCCTCGGGAAACAGCGTTTGCCGCACTTTTGAATGAATGCCGTCGGCGCCGATCAAGATATCGCCGCGCGCGGTATGGACATGCGCGCCGCTGCGATCGAAGAAATAGGCGGACACGCCGCCTTCGTCCTGCGTGAACGAACCCAGCCGGCAACCGGTGCGGATCGCCCCCTCGCCCAGCCGTTCGATCACCGCCTGATGAATCACGCCCTGCAGACGGCCGCGGTGGATGGAGAATTGCGGCACGTCGTGGCCGGCATCGAGCCCGCGCTTTTCGTGCCAGACCTGCTGGCCGTGACGCGTCAGATAAAAAAGTTCGGCGGTGCGAACGGCGACGGCATCGAGCCGGTCGAGCAAGCCGATGCCGGCGAGTTCGCGGATCGCATGCGGCAAAGTGTTGATGCCGACGCCGAGCTCGCGAATGGTGTCTGATTGCTCATACAATTCGCACTCGATGCCGCGCGCCCGCAACATCAACGCCGTTGTAAGGCCCCCGATACCGCCACCGACGATAATCGCCTTCATCGCCAAAACTCCACGCAAGACCAGACGCCACGCAGACGCGGTTAAATTCGCATGGTCCGTTACTCGGCCGCAAGCGGCTTTGTCGCCTCCGCCCTCAGTTCGGCCCGGGTCTTCGGCTTAGCCTTAACCTTAAGCTCCTCGAAGTCCTGGCGGTCGCGGACGCTGTTGCGGAAGATCTGCTCCTTGCCGGGGAGATATTGCGGCGGACAATAGGTATCCGCAGCGCCGTACCAGGCGGCCGCTCTCATCGTGAAGCCGGGATCGACCAGATGCGGCCGGCCAAGTGCCACGAGATCGGCGCGGCCCGCCGCCAATATGGTGTTGACCTGATCCGGTGTCGTGATGTTGCCGACGCACATCGTCGCGACCTCGGCTTCGTTGCGCACCTGTTCGGAAAACGGCGTCTGGAACATGCGGCCATAGACCGGCTGGGATTCCCGCACCGTCTGGCCGGTCGAGACATCGACGAGATCGACGCCCGCCTCGCCGAAGGCACGCGCGATCAGCACGGCGTCATCGCCGGAAATGCCGCCATCGGCCCAGTCAGTCGCAGAGATGCGGACCGACATCGGCTTGTGCGCCGGCCACGCCGCGCGCATCGCAGCGAATACCTCGAGCGGGAAACGGAGCCGGTTGGCCGAGCGATCCCCCGTATTCATCGGTCCGTTGGTTGGTCAGCGGCGAAATGAAGCTCGCGAGCAAATAGCCGTGGGCGCAGTGAAGTTCCGCCATGTCGAAGCCGCAGCGTTCGCCGCGCTGCACGGCCTGGACGAAATCGGCCTTGATGCGGTCCATGGCGGCGCGGTCGAGTTCGCGCGGCACCTGGCTATCGGGGAAGTAAGGCAGCGGACTTGCCGACACCACGTCCCAGCCGCCCTGTTCGAGCGGCCGGTCCATGCCGTCCCACATCAGCTTGGTGGCGCCCTTGCGGCCGGCATGGCCGAGCTGCAGGCAGATTTTTGCCGCCGAATTGGCATGAACGAAATCGACGATGCGCCGCCACGCTTTCTCCTGCTCATCGTTCCACAGTCCGGCGCAGCCCGGCGTGATGCGGGCATCGCGCGCCACGCAGGCCATTTCGGTGAACACAAGCCCGGCACCGCCAATCGCGCGCGAACCGTAGTGAACGAGATGGAAATCGCCGGGCACGCCTTCCTGCGCGGAATACATGCACATCGGCGAGACCACGACGCGGTTGGCGATCTCCATCTCGCGCAACCGGAATGGCTGGAACATCGGCGCAACCGGCTTTTCGAGATCGACGTCAAAGCCCCTTGCGGCGACCTGGCGCGCGAACACGCGATCCGCTTCCGCCACGAATTTGGGCGCACGAAGCGCGAGATTGTCGTAGGTGATCGCCTTGGAGCGCGTCATCACGCCAAACGCAAACTGGACCGGATCGAAATCCCAGAACCGGTCGACATGCTCGAACCAGACCAGCGAAACGTCGGCGGCGTGCTGGGTCTTTTCGACTTCCTCGCGGCGGCTCTGTTCATAGAGCTGCAGGCCGGCGGTCACGGTCGGCGCATCGCGCAATGCGTCCGCCAGCGCGATCGCATCCTCCATCGCGAGCTTGGTTCCTGACCCGATCGAGAAATGCGCGGTCGCCTTGGCATCGCCAAGCAGGACCATGTTGTCCCTGACCCAGCGCTGGCTCCGGATCATCGGAAAATTGCGCCACATCGAGCGATTGATCAGCAGCGGGTAACCGTCGAGGAACCGCGCGAAGATTTTTGACATGCGATCGGCCGAGGCCTGCTCGCTCAGGCCTTCCAGGCCGGCGCGCTGAAACGTTTCGGGATCGGTCTCGAAAATCCAGGTCGAATGGCCGGCTTCATATTGATAGGCGTGGGCGATGAAGGGCCCCCACTCCGTCTCCTCGAAAATGAAGGTGAAGGCGTCGAGCGGCTTGGTCGACCCCATCCAGGCGAATTTGTTGGAGCGAAGATCGATCTCGGGCTGGAAATGCGCCCGGTGTTTCTCGCGCAGCAGGCTGTTGCTGCCATCCGCCAGCACGATCAAATCGGCATCGGCAAACCGCGTCTCATCCTCCACTTCGGTCTCGAACAGAAGATGGACGCCGAGTTCGCGCGCCCGCGTCTGCAGGATCAGAAGCAGCGTGCGCCGGGAGCAGCCGCAAAAACCGTTGCCGCCGACGCGATGAACCGTTCCCTTGAAATGAACGGCAATGTCGTCCCAATAGGCGAACTCTTCCGTGATACGCCGGTAGCTCGGCGGATCGTATTTTTCGAAATTGTCGAGCGTCGCATCCGAGAACACCACGCCGAAGCCAAACGTGTCGTCGGCGCGGTTGCGCTCATACACCGTGATCTCAGCCTTCGGGCGCTGCTTCTTGAGCAGGATCGCCGCATACAGGCCGGCGGGTCCGCCACCGATGATCGCGATCTGCATGAAACCTCCGGGCCGGGCTCTCGATCCAGATTTTATTTTAAGCCTAAAGTAATTTCCCGGCAAGCCCCTTTGAGGCCGGACCGGCGTCAGTTGCCGCCTTAGTTGCCCTGGAACACCGGCTTTTCCTTGCGCGCGAACGCCTCAAAGGCCCGGGTAAAATCCGCCGTGGTCATGCAGAGCGCTTGCGCGATCGCCTCCGATTCGATGGCTTCCTCGACCGACATCGCCCATTCCATCGCCAGCATGCGCTTGGTCATGGTGTTGGCGAAAGTCGGCCCCTGCGCGATTTCCTGGGCGAGGCCTTCAGCCTGAGCAAGAACTTCAGCCGGCGCCACGATGCGGCTGAAAAAGCCCCATTTTTCGCCCTCGTCCGCCGTCATGAAGCGGCCGGTATAGAGCAGCTCGGAAGCGCGGGATTGCCCGATGATCCGCGGCAGGATCGCGCAGGCGCCCATGTCGCAGCCGGCAAGTCCCACCTTGTTGAACAGGAAAGCGACCTTGGCCCCGGTGGCCGCCAGCCGCATATCGGACGCCATGGCGATAATCGCACCCGCTCCGGCGCAGATGCCTTCGACCGCGGCGACGATCGGCTGCGGACAGGCGCGCATTGCCTTGACGAGATCGCCGGTCATCCGGGTGAAGGCCATGAGTCCCTTGGTGTCCATCTTCACCAGCGGTCCGATGATCTCAAAAACGTCGCCGCCGGACGAAAAATTGCCGCCGGCGCCCGTCACCACAACGACCTTCACGGCGTCGTCGAACGCGCAGGCGCGGAAGAAATCCGTCAGTTCGCGATAGCTGTCGAATGTCAGCGGATTCTTTCGCTCCGGCCGGTTGAGCGTCACCGTTGCGACGCCGGCTTTCACCGCGAGCAGAAAATGCCGCGGCGAATAATCCGACAGCGGCAGGGTGACGGGATTGGCGGTCGGGTTCATTGGGTTCTCCGCGTAGGCGTTGGGTGTATCGAGGCTGCTTGCGCCGCCAAAAAATCAGACTTCTCCGCCGGCAACGGCGATAGTTTGTCCGGTAATGGAACTGGCGCCGGGGCTGCAGAGCCAGAGCACGGCGTTGGCGACTTCCGCAGGCGTCACCAGCCGCGCTTGCGGATTGTGTTTGGCGAGTTCGGCGATGGCCTCCTCGCGGCTGCGCCCGGTCTTGCTCATGATGTTGTCGATGCTGCCGGCCACCAGGTCGGTGTCGGTGAAACCGGGGCAAACCGCATTCACGGTGACGCCGCTGGTCGCCACCTCAAGCGCAAGCGAACGGACCAGGCCGACGACGGCGTGTTTGGCCGCGCAATAGGCGCTGACATAGGAATAGCCTTTTAGCCCCGCCGTCGAAGCAATGGCGACGATGCGCCCCTGCTTCCGCTGCACCATCGGCCGCAGCACCGCCTGAGCGGCATGGACGACGCCCATGAAATTGACGTCCATCATGCGCTTGAACATCGCCGCATCGGTCTTGCCAAACGGCGCGGATTCGGCGGCGCCGGCATTGGCGATGAGGATATCGATCGGCTGGCGCGCGGCGGCTTCGGTGATTGCGGCGTTCATGGCGGCCTGGTCGGCGACATCGGCGACCACGGCATGGTGGGCAACGCCGGCCGCGACGAGATCATCCAACGCCCCGCGGTTGCGGCCGAGCACGGTGACGGTGGCCCCGGCCTTCACAAGCGAAGACGCGATCTCCCGGCCGATCCCGCGCCCTCCCCCGGTGACGAGCGCATGCGACGAACGCGACAGTCCCGACATGCGAAAGCCTCCCGGCGTGAATTTTCTCAGCGCGGGGACGGATATATTTTAAACTTCAAGCTTTTGCAAACGGGGTAGCGGTAACTGGGCGCTTCACGGGCGCACTTCAGGCGTTTCCAGACGCGTCGCCGGTGACACGCGCTGCGTTTGCGGTGAGTTGGGGCCTTGAATTGACGGCCGTTTCGGAGTCTTGGGGCGGGATGGCGTCGCGCAGCGCGCGGACGCACCGGCGTCAGGCGCCGGCGTGAGGCAGGCTGGCCGCCGCGAGGGCGACGAACTGGGCGATCCGGCGTCCGATCCGGGACGGCGCGGCACGCAGCAATGAACCGACTTTTCGCATGACCCGATTTCCTTCCACACCCGGCGAAAATCGTGTCGCGACGGGCGTTTGAGAGGAAAATGGGCCTCCCTCAGGAGGCCTGTCGAGACGGCGGCGAAAATAGCAATGCGCGCGTCGTCCGGGCCTCGATCGGCAGTGGAATTATTGCCGCCATCGAGCCCGGAACGAGGGAATTCTTCTCTACGGTTTTGCCGGTTCCGAGCGCTATTTCGGCGCAAACCCAAAGGTCCGCTCGAACCGCTTGGCATAGGCCGGCCACACCTCGGGGTTAACGATGCGCGGCGGCCGCTTGCCGTCGAGCGCGTCGAGCATCTGCTCGGCCGCGATCCGGCCCATATTGACCCGCGCCTCCCGGGTGACGCCGGCGGTGTGCGGGCTTGCCAGCACGTTGTCGAACTGCAGCAGCGGATGCTCCGGCGGCGGCGGCTCCTTGTCCCAGACGTCGAGCCCGGCGCCGGCGATGCGCTTTTCCTTCAGCACGTCATAAAGCGCTTCTTCGTCGTGGATGAAGCCGCGCGCGGTGGTGACGAAGAAGGCGTTCGGCTGCATCAGCGCAAACTCGCGCGCGCCGATCATGCGGCGGCTGCCCTTGTTGAGGGGGCAGGAGATCGACACGAAATCGGAACGGCGCAGGAGATCGTCGAGTTCGACTTTCTCCCCGCCCCGCGCCGCGATTTCCTCCGCCGTCAGATACGGATCGTAGGCAAGGACCTTCATATGCAGAAGGCCCTTGCAGAGCTCGGCGATGCGACGGCCGACATTGCCGATGCCGATGACGCCGACGGTCTTGTCCTTCACTTCATTGCCGATCAGCGCATTGCGGTTGACGTTGCGCTCGCGCCGCAGCACGCGGTCGGATTCGAGGATGCGCTTTGACAGCGTGATCATCATGCCGAGCGCGTGCTCGGCGACCGAATTGGCATTGCCGCCGGACTGATTGACGACCACGACACCGGCTTCGGTGCAAGCGTCGACATCGACAGGGTCGAAACCCGCGCCGTTGGAAGAGACGATCAGCAGATTTGGCGTTCGCTTCAACAGGTCCTTGTCGACATGAAAATGCCGCGCCAACTCGTCGCGCGCCGCGCCGATCTGGTAGGCGTGCGCCGCCGACAGGATCGGATCAAAGACTTCGGCCGGGCTTTCGTTCTCGAGCCGGTCGAGCCGCACGTCGGGCCGGGCCTTGAGTATCTCGGTATAGATTTCGTGGGCGAGATATTTGACGTAGAACACGCGCTTGTTGTTGACGGACATTATTGAGGAACTTTCAGTTGGAAAACCCGTAGAGCTTTGCGGGATTGGTCACGAGGATCTTGTGCCGCCGCCTACTCTGCCTTCATGCCGGCGGCCTTGATGATCGGCCCCCATTTGTCGTAGTCGGCATGAATCTTGGCATCGAATTGCCGCGGCGAACTGCCGATCGGCAGCGAACCAAGTTTCTTCAAGCGCTCCTGCACCGCAGCGGTATTCAACGCCGCAACGAAATCGCTGGAGAGTTTTGCGACCAGGTCGGCCGGCATGCCGCCAGGCCCCAGCAAGCCCCACCACACCTCGGTATCGTAACCCGGCACCGCCTCCGACATGCTGGGCACATCGGGCAGGAACGGCGCGCGCGACGCCGTCGTCACCGCCAGCGCGCGGAGCGTACCGGCCTGGAGCTGCCCGAGCGACTCCGGCGCGTTGTTGAACGACAGCGGTATCTGCCCGCCCAGGAGATCGTTGATCGCGGGCGCGCCGCCTTTATAGGGAATCGCATTGAGGTCGATTTTGGCGAGGCTCTTCAGCAGCTCACCAGCAAGATGGGTCGACGTTCCCGTGCCGGCATGGGCAAAGGACAGGCTTCCCGGCTTGGCCTTTGCCGCCGCGATCACGTCCGCCAGCATCTTGAACGGCGAGTTGGCGCGCACCAGCAGCAGGTTTGGCGACGACGCCAGCAGCGAGATCGGCGTAAAATCCTTGAACGTGTCGTAGGGGATTTTTGCATAGAGCAACGCGTTGGTGGCGTGGCCGCTTGCGACCATGATCAGCGTATAGCCGTCCGGCGGCGAGGACACGAGCGCCTGCGAGGCGATCACGCCGCCCGCGCCCGGCCGGTTTTCCACCACGACCGACTGGCCCCATTGCTTCGAAACCACCTCGCCCAGGGTGCGGGTGAGCACGTCGACGCCGCCACCGGCGGGATACGGCACGAAGATACGAACGGGTTTGTCGGGAAATGACTGGGCAAAAGCCGCGCCCGCGAGCGCTGACATGACGGCCGCGACCGCGGCCGTCCGGAACCGCCTTCCCATGCTATCCCTCCCGATCTCTTCGTTACTTCTATGATCGCACGGCGTCGCGGGCCGGAGCACCAGCGCCATATGCAGATCACGGTAACGGCGGGCCATGTTGACAATCCCGCCGGTCCCGTCAAGTTTCGCCCTGCAATCGCGGCTGCATCCAACAGAAGACGTCGCGAAAACAAGGGAGAACAAGATGGCGGTTGCGGAGGAAAAAACCTCGCCCCAAAGCTGGCATGAGGTGGTGCTGCAAACGCTCAAGCGCAACGACATAAGGCTGGTGCCCTACGTGCCCGACCGGGTGCTGACCACCCTGATCAAGAACCTGCACGCCGACCCCTTCTTCATGACCTTTCCGACCGCGCGCGAGGAAGAGGCCGTCGGCATCGTCTCCGGCGCCTGGATGGGCGGCTTGAAGGGCGCGGTGCTGATGCAGACATCGGGCTTTGCCACGCTCGCCAACGTGCTGGCCTCGCTGGTCGTCCCCTCCCAGATTCCGCTGATCATGTTCGTCTCCGAACGCGGCACGCTCGGCGAGTTCAACCTCGGCCAGTCGATGGTCTGCCGCACCATGCGCCCGGTGCTGGATTTGCTCGCGATGGAGCACCACACCTGCACCCGCCTCGACGAGTTCGAATTCGTCGTCGACCGCTCGATCAAGCAGGCCATCACCACCCAGGCGCCGGTGGCGCTGATCCTCTCGCCGCTGCTGACCGGCGGCAAGGTTTTTGACAAGTGAGCGCGCCCATGACCGCAAGCACCCCCGCCCGCAACACCAAGGTGATGAACCGCTTTGATCTCACCTCGCGGCTGGTCGCCAAGTTGAAGAACGAGGAAGCCGTGATCGGCGGCATCGGCAACACAAATTTCGATCTGTGGGCCGCCGGCCACCGCCCGCAGAACTGGTACATGCTGGGCAGCATGGGCCTCGCCTTCCCGATCGCGCTCGGCGTTGCGCTGGCGCAGCCGAACCGGCGCGTGTTCGCGCTCGAAGGCGACGGCTCGCTGTTGATGCAACTCGGCTCGCTCTCGACGATTGCGACGCTGGCGCCGAAGAACCTCACCATGGTGTCATGGACAATGGCATCTACCAAATTACCGGCGCGCAACCGACGCCCGGCCGCGGCGCTGACCGATCTCGTGGCGATCGCCGTGGCCAGCGGGCTTACCAATAGCACCTGGGCCGCCGATGAAGATGACTTTGAGCGGCTGATCGAGCAGTCGCTCACTACAGAAGGACCGACGCTGATCGGGGTGCGCATCGACGACAAGCCGGGAACCGGCGCAACAAAGCGCGATCCCGTGCAGATCCGGGAGAATTTCATGCGCGGCGTGGGCGTGCGGCAGCCGCTTTGAAGTCCAAACATAGGCATTAACCACACGACATCTTCATTTCGCACTTGCGGGATATCTGTCCCGTATTCGTGTTATCCCGTAGCGATGACGCTCTTCCTCCGACTATTCGCCTGGCTGCTGGCGGCCGCTGTCGCCTTTGCAACGCTAGGGCCGCCCCAATATCGACCGCATGCCGACCTCGGCCAGAGCGGTGAACATGCCCTTGCCTTTGTGGTCGTCGGGCTCGCCTTCGGTCTTGCATATGCGCGCAACCGGTTGCAGACCGCTTTCGTTGCGGTTGCGATGACGGGCGCGATTGAAATTTTGCAGTTCTGGGCGCCCGGCCGGCATGCTCGGCTGTCGGACTTCGTCGTCGATGCACTGGCGGCCTGCGCCGGCCTCGCCGCCGCTGCCGCGCTGGATTGGGCCATCAGTCGCAATCGGCCACAAACCTCGTAAACTCCTCATAGAAAAAGCCCCCGCGGAAATCTCCGCAGGGACTCTTTCGTTACGGACGTTCAATCCGTTAGTCGATCACGCGAACCACGCGGCGCGTACGCGGCTCGACGATCACGCGGCGATCGTTGACGACGGCATAGTTATATTCGGCATGGTTCGGCACAACGCGCAGTTCCACGCTCGGCGGCAGCGGCTCACCTACCACAACGCGTTCCTGCACCACGACGGAGCGGTCTCTCGGCAAGCCTCCGAGCACGGCATTCGGGATTTCCAGCCCGAGTCCAACCGCCGCACCGACGGTGCCGCCGACGGCTTCGCCAACCGGACCGGCAACGTTCCCGCCGACACGTGCGCCGGTGTTGGCGCCCTCGACGGTGGTGGATTGCGCAAATGCCGCGCCTGGCATCAGCAGCGACGCGGCAATCAGCGAGATAGCAAGACGGTTGTTCATCATGTCCTCCAGTCGGTTGAGTCTGGGTTTCAACAACCGGCTGGAGGAGATGTTCCGGTTCCATTTGCGGTGAAGTTCATCACCGGCGAGCAAGGTTCCGGCGCGGTTCCTCCTGTTCATCGAGACCTGGTCCTGTCCGATCTCGTGGCTCGCCATCATCTCCAGCGCCCGCACCATCGCCGAATGATCCCACGCAAGGCCGCCATGCGCGGCGCAGGAGGAGAACAATTGCTGCGCGACCGCCGTGCTCGGCAGCGAGATGCCGAGCGAGCGAGCGCCTTCGAGCGCGAGATTGAGATCCTTCTGGTGCAGTTCGATGCGGAAACCGGGATCGAAATTGCGCTTCAGCATGCGCTCGCCATGCACCTCCAGGATTCGCGACGACGCAAAGCCGCCCATCAGGGCCTGCCGTACCAATGCAGGGTCCGCGCCGGCCTTTGATGCGAACAGCAAGGCTTCGCCGACCGCCTCAATCGTCAGCGCGACGATGATCTGGTTGGCGACTTTTGTGGTCTGGCCATCGCCGTTGCCGCCGACACGGGTGACGTTCTTGCCCATCTTGTCGAACACCGGCTTCATGGTGGCGAACGCGCGTTCGGGCCCGCCCACCATGATGGTGAGGCTTGCCGCCTTGGCGCCAACCTCGCCGCCGGAAACCGGCGCATCCAGATAGTCAGCGCCGAGCGCTTCGATCCTCTTCGCAAACTCCTTGGTGGCGAGCGGCGAGATTGAGCTCATGTCGACGACGATCTTGCCTTTCGAGATGCCCGCCGGCAACGCCATCTGCGCCAAACAGCACGGCTTCCACATGCGGCGTGTCCGGCACCATCACGATGACGGCGTCGGCTTCCTGCGCGACCTGCTTTCCGGATTTGCAGACGATACCTCCCGCCGCAACAAGTTCCGGCGCGATCGGGCCGACGTCGTGCAGAAAAAGCTTATGCCCTGCGGCCAGCAAATGCCCGGCCATCGGACGCCCCATGGTGCCGAGGCCAATGAAACCGATATCAATCATCGCGTTTTTCCCTAAATTTTTACCGGTCAGGTCTCGAAGATCTGCGCGGCATGCCAGCCGAGTCCGTCGACCGTTGTCGTCCTCGGCTTGTATTCGCATCCGACCCAGCCACGATAGCCGATTGCGTCGAGATGGCGAAACAGAAAGGGATAGTTGATTTCGCCGGTGCCGGGCTCGTTACGGCCGGGATTGTCGGCGAGCTGGACATGGGCGATGCGGCCGAGATGCTTTTGCAGGCTGCGCGCGATATCGCCCTCCATGATCTGCATGTGGTAGATGTCGTATTGAATAAAGAGATTGTCCGACCTGACATCGCTGATGAGCTGGGCGGCCTGCTCGCTTCCGCTCAGGAAGAAGCCGGGGATGTCGAGCGTGTTGATCGGCTCGATCAGCAACCGGATATGTTCCCGCGCCAGCGCGCTCGCGGCGTAGCGCAAATTCGCGACCAGCACTTCGTTCAGTTCGGCCCGGTCTGCGTCCGGTGGCGCGACACCGACCAGGCAATTCACCTGATGGCAGTCGAGCGCCGCCGCGTAATCGATCGCGCGATGCACGCCGTCGCGGAATTCATCGACCCTGCCCGGCAGGATGGCGATGCCGCGTTCGCCGGCGCTCCAATTACCCGCAGGAAGATTGTGCAGCACCTGCGTCAGCCCGTGCTGCTGCAACTGCTCGCGCAGCACGGATTTTTCGAAATCATAGGGAAACAGATATTCGACGCCGCCGAAGCCGGCGGCCTTGGCCGCGGCAAAGCGATCGACGAACGGCATCTCGCCGAACAGCATGGTGAGGTTGGCGGCAAATTTTGGCACGATCGATGTCCCCTTGGGTTAAGCGGGCTGCAGCACGGGCCGGCCGACCGGCACCTCATCGAGCGGCAGATCGAGGATTTCCTCGAACTCGACGATGTTGTCGATCTCGGTGCCCATCGCGATGTTGGTGACCCGCTCGAGGATGAACTCGACCACGACGGGCACCTGGAATTCCGCCATCCATTGCCGCGCGGTCGCGAACGCCGCCTGCGCCTGGTGCGGATCGGTGACGCGGATCGCCTTGCAGCCGAGGCCTTCGGCGACCGCGACGTGATCGACGCCGTAGACGCCGAGTTCCGGCGCGTTGATGTTCTCGAACGACAGCTGCACCTGATAGTCCATCTCAAAGCCGCGCTGCGCCTGACGGATCAGGCCGAGATAGGAATTGTTCACGACGACGTGGATGTAGGGCAGCTTGAACTGCGCGCCGACCGCGAGCTCCTCGATCAGGAACTGGAAATCGTAATCGCCCGACAGTGCGACGATCTCGCGCGAGGGATCGGCGGCGCGCACGCCGAGCGCTGCGGGCAGCGTCCAGCCCAGTGGACCGGCCTGCCCGGCATTGATCCAGTTGCGCGGCTTGTAGACACCCAGGAACTGCGCGCCGGCAATCTGCGACAGGCCGATCACGCTGACGAAACAAGTGTCGCGGCCGAACGCCTTGGTCATCTCGGCATAGACGCGCTGCGGCTTGATCGGGATGTCGTCGAAGTTGCTCCGGCGCAGCATGGTACGCTTGCGATCCTGGCACGAGGCCGGCCATGCCTGCCGCTCTCTGAGCTTTCCAGCCTTGCGCCACTCCTTGGCGACGGTGACGAACAATTCGAGCGCGGCTTTGGCATCCGAGACGATGCCGAAATCGGGATTGAAGACGCGGCCAATCTGCGTCGGTTCGATATCGACATGCACGAACTTTCGGCCCTTGGTGTAGGTCTCGACCGATCCGGTGTGCCGGTTGGCCCAGCGGTTGCCGATCCCGAGCACGAAGTCGGATTGCAGCATGGTGGCGTTGGCGTAGCGGTGGCTGGTCTGCAGGCCGACCATGCCCGCCATCAGCACGTGATCGTCGGGGATGGCGCCCCACCCCATCAGCGTCGGCACCACAGGCACGTTGACGGTTTCAGCGAACGTCACCAGCAGATCGGAAGCGTCGGCATTGATGACACCGCCGCCGGCGACGATCAGCGGCCGCTCGGCGGCGTTGAGCATCTCCAGTGCTTTTTCGACCTGCGCGCGCGTCGCCGACGGTTTGTAAACCGGCAGCGGCGAATAGGTCGCATCGTCGAATTCGATTTCGGCGAGTTGCACGTCGAGCGGCAGATCGATCAGCACCGGCCCGGGACGCCCCGAACGCATGATGTGAAAGGCCTGGCTGAACACCCGCGGCACCAGGCCGGGCTCGCGCACGGTGACCGCCCATTTCGTCACGGGCTTGGCGATGGACTCGATATCGATGGCCTGAAAGTCTTCCTTGTAGAGCCGCGCGCGCGGCGCCTGCCCGGTGATGCAGAGGATCGGAATGGAATCCGCGATCGCCGAGTAAAGCCCGGTGATCATGTCGGTGCCGGCCGGACCCGACGTGCCGATGCAGACGCCGATATTGCCGGCCTTGGCGCGGGTATAGCCCTCCGCCATGTGGGAGGCGCCTTCGACGTGCCGCGCCAGAATGTGCTTGATCGACCCGCGCAACTTCAGTGCGGAATAAAGCGGGTTGATCGCGGCGCCGGGCACGCCGAAGGCGATGCTGACGCCTTCCTTTTCCAGTATCCGGACGGCGGCATCGATCGCGCGCATTCTTGCCATGTCGAACCTCGCTTGGCCGTGTTGCTCTGCCGCGATCATCACGGTTGGGGTTAGGCGATCTCAACGGAAGCGATTTTGTTTCCCGCGATGTGGAATGGGTGGAGAAAAAGGCGTGGGATCAGGGAGTTGGGCGGGCGGCGCGGTGAAACGAACCGTCATGTCCCGCCACCGGGTCTCGCCTTCGGCGAGCCCGATGACAGGCTCCGGCGGGGCATCCAGTACGCTGCGGCTTATCGATTCAATCACTGGCGTCTCTGGAATACTGGATCGTCCGCCCCAGTGCGCAATTGCGCACAAGGCGGACGATAACAGCGGAGGGTATGACTTCGCGATCTCGCGGCGCGTTTTCGCCCGAGCTTTCCAAATTCGTTGTCCCTCTTTCAGTAGAGGGAGCAGGGAATGCCGGGTGCGCGCTGCACCCGCGGTCTCGTGTGCGAGAAGCAAAGCGACGAAGCAATCCATTCTTCCTTTGCGCGGCGCAATGGATTGCTTCGTTCGCTCGCAATGACGGGTGGGCAAAGGAACACTGGCGTCAATTTGTCGCTCGGCGCCGGTTGCTTCAGGGCATGCCCAGCCTGATAATTGGCATGTGAAGTAGGAACCAGCGGGGACCTGCCATGGCCAATATCCAAGAAACTCCGCGCAAGCTGATTTTGAAAGCCGGTTCAACGACGCTTACGCTCGACAAGGATTCCGACAAGGCAACGCTGCAGCAGAAAGTGTTGCTGTGGAACAAAAAGCCTGTCGAGTTCGCGATCGCCGATATCGACGACATCGCGGTGAAGTCGAACGTTGACGGCCTTTCAGGCGCGGCAATCCATCACGGCGTCTTGCACAAGCGCACCGGCGAGACCATCGTCCTGACAACCGAAGAAGCCAGGGACGCCGCCGAAACGGTGCAAAAGCTGCGTGGATTTGTAGGACTGTAGGGCCGGCATTTTTTCTGGCGGCCACTGCGGAAGAAAAAGGAGGCGCCGGCAAACCACGCCGACGCCTCCTCCTGCCGTATCGTAGCGAACGGCCGCTCAGCCCGGCCCCGCGCCCTGCGTCGCCGTATACACCGCGTAGAGCGACTGGCTCGCGGCCATGAACAGGCGGTTGCGCTTGGGGCCGCCGAAAGTGACGTTGCCGCACACCTCGGGCAGACGGATGCGCCCGAGCAGCTTGCCTTCCGGCGACCACACCGTCACGCCGCTATAGCCGACGGCGCGGCCGGCGTTGCTTGCGGCCCAGACATTGCCGTTGACGTCGCAGCGCATGCCGTCCGGCCCGCATTTGACGCCGTCCACCATGAAATCGGAAAACCGCTTGTGGTTGGAGAGCTTGTTGTCGGTGCCGACATCGAACACGAACATGTCGCCCTTGCCGCCCGGACCGGTATCGCCGGGTCCCTTGCCGGTAGATGGCGACGTAGAGTTTTTTGTAGTCGGGTGAGAAACAAAGACCGTTGGGATCCGGCACCTGCTCTTCCGTCACCACGAGATCGACGCGGCCGGAGGGATCGATGCGATAGCAGTTGGTCGGCAGTTCGCGCCTGCCCGGCACGAAGCCTGCCGGCTGGCCGATCCGCGGATTGAGCTTGCCGCCGGCATTGCTGGGACCACCGGCGACATCCGGCTCGCCCTCATAGAGCTGACCGCCATAGGGCGGATCGGTGAACCAGTAGCTGCCGTCGGGATGCGCAACGACGTCGTTGGGCGAGTTGAGTTTCTTGCCGTTGTAGGCGTCGGCCAGCACGGTCGCGGTGCCGTCATGCTCGTAGCGCACGACGCGGCGGGTGAGATGTTCGCAAGAGAGCTGGCGGCCCTGGAAATCAAAGGAGTTGCCGTTGGAGTTGTTGGACGGCGTGCGGAAGACGCTGACGTGACCGTCGTCCTCCGACCATCGCATCTGCCGGTTGTTGGGAATGTCGCTCCACAGCAGATAGCGGCCCTGCGCGCTCCAGGCCGGGCCCTCGGCCCATAACACGCCGGTGTAGAGCCGCTTGATGGCGGCGTTGGGCTGGGCGAGGTTATTGAAGGACGGATCGACCGCGATGATGTCGGGGTCCCAGAAATAGGTGGTCGGCGCGCCGCGCGGACTAAAATCGCGCGGCGGGCTCGTCACCGTGGACGGCGGAGCCACCGGGCCGTTCTGCGCTCCCTGGCCAGCGCGCCGCCCGCCCCGGCCACGGTGGCGCCGGCGGCGACCGCCAGGCCCTGGACCAGCGTTCGTCGTGAAATCATCACTTCGGGATCGCGCACGTCGCGTGTCATTACATCCTCCCACTGTCTGCGCCGGCCGGTTGATCCGGCCATGCGGCCGCAAGGCTAGTCCGATCCGGGACCAGTTGCGAGCTGCTATCGATTCAGCTTGTGACTAAATCGTGGTGGCAAGATGATAATGCCCCGGCGTCCCGTCCGGATGGGCAGTAACCCACACGATGGTCGGCGATCAAAATCGCCGCATCACGTCAGCCGCCGATGCGCGGGGCCCTTACCGGCGCTTGACCTTTTCGAATTCGACAATCGCCGCTTCGAATTTGGCGTTGAACAGCCACATCGCATCGAGGATTTCGCGGAAGGTGACCGATGTTTTTGCCCGGTCGGCCTGTCCATAGGCGAACATGCTGTTGTTGCGCAGATATCCCATGATGGTCGGGTCGGAAACCCGGTAGCCGAGCAAATTGCCCGACTTGAGCGCCGACCTGGTCGGACTGGGAATGATCTGGATCAGTTCGAAAAGCTTCATCTGATCGATCTGGTTCGGCAGTGTTTTCACGATCGCCGGTATCTGCGGGAAAAGCTCCGCGTGCGCGTGCATCAGCGCATCCCGCACCGAGGTCCAGTGGTTGAACCGGTGATCGAGATCGCCGGCCCGCGCCTCTTCCTTGTCGTCGCGCAGGTTCAGTGCGGGATCGAACGCCGCAATCGTCGTCTTGATCGCGGCCCATTTCTTGCGGCCGTTGAGGTCTTCCGAGGTGCCGGTTTGCAGGCTTCCCTTGTATTTGTTCGAGCGGGCATTGCCGATGGTTTGATTGCCGTTGGTCTCGGCAAAGAACAGCCCCAGGCTGATGCGGCCCGCCGCTTCCGCATTGGCCGCATCGAGGCCCTTGGCGCGCGCAATGGCAACCGCCAGATCGAACACGTCCTTGAACGGCGTATCGGATTTTTGCGCGTTGGCGGGCGGCGCCTGCATGATGTCGAACAGCTTTTTGTACTCATCGAGCAGCGGATCATTGTCGGCGTCGAAATACGCCGGGGGAATGGCAAGCTTGTTGGGCCTTCCGATTTTGGATGGCAGCACGTCGGTGAGGTCCTTGTAGGTACTCATCATGTTGTTGCGCGCGAGGTAAAGCGCCTGTCCCGGCAGGTTCGGCAGCGGCCGTTTCGAATCGATCTGCGCGCGCCGCTCGGCCAGCATCGATTTGAAACTGGCCAGCGCGGCATTGTAGGCCTGCAGCGCATCCGATTGTTTTTGCGAAAGTGCCGCCGGCTGCCCGATGGCGGAGGACACGAAGCCATAATTGCCCGGCAGCGTCAGAAAGATTCCAAGAGCTGCGATGGCGAGAATTCTTGTGCCCATGCCAATTTCCGTTAGTCGCCGGTCGCCTCCTTGATTTGAGGCCAACTCCCTTTTCGGCAATCGGGCGGCCGACAGCAATCTATTTTATCTGTGTTTCCGCCGCGATCAGTTCTTTACCTTCCGCGGTCCTGATCGTCAGCCGTACCTGTTCGCCGCTGCTGCCGGCTGGAATCGCCGCGGAAACGCGATTTCCATTTTTCGGATCGGCTGTGACAGTGTCGTCGAACAACACCACCTCGCCGCGCTTCAACGTGACGCGCAACGGCATGGCCGGCTCGATGCTGAAGAACTGAAGATTTGCGCTCGCGCCCTCGGCCGAGAGATTGACCAGCATGTTGTCGTTGGCATGCGTCACGTTGCTCATGCCGACGGTCGGGCTGTAGGTTTCCGGAATCGACACCTCACCTCGCGCGGGAAAGTTCGCGCTGTGGAAAAACTGGTCCGACACGCCCGCCCACAATTCGACGTAAGGCCGCTGCGGGTTCGGATCCCTGCGTGCATCGGTTTCGTTGGTGAACGAGGGAAATCCCCACGTCCACATTTTCAAACCGCGCGTGACCGTGTTGTCGGCGATGCGAAAAATCCCCTCTTCGTTGTCGTGGTTGATCACGCCCCAGAAATTGCCGCCCTGCATATCGGGCGCCGCGTAGGCGATGCCCATGGTCGGCCAGTTCTTGAAGTAGCGCAGTTTTTCGAAACGGTTTTTGCCATCGCCCGCGCTGGCGTCGCCCTGGGAAATATTGGCCGACCAGTGCGGCGTGCTGTAGGCCTGGATCGGCGCGATGATTTCGGCGCCGCCGGTCGTTTTGGGATGTTTCGGGTCCGATCCC
Organism: uncultured Alphaproteobacteria bacterium; assembly: GCA_963731915.1. GTDB lineage: Bacteria > Pseudomonadota > Alphaproteobacteria > Rhizobiales > Xanthobacteraceae > Bradyrhizobium. The sequence goes on along the minus strand of CAVSXQ010000022.1, from coordinate 153,295 downwards.
GGCGCCAGCGTCGTGCAGGTCCAGTATTCGTAGGCAATCGCCTTGTCGCTCGGGTTTTTCAGCACCACCCGCGCATCGAGCGCGGCGCGGCCGGCTTTCAGCGTGACATGGTAAGTCGCCTCGATGCCGGTCGAGCCCCCGAACTGCCGCGGCGCCGCGGCGTACGCAAAGTCGTCCTTGATCGACATCGCTACCGTCACCTCGCCGGCACTCTCTTTCACCACCTCAAAGTGCCACGGCTTCAGCCACGTCCTGCCGTGCTCGGCATCCGGGAAGGTCGGAAAAATGCCGCCATACACCATCAGCCAGTCGTAATAGAACGTGCCGCCCTTGATGCCGTAGGGCACGCCGACTTCGGTGCGGTAAAGCTGTTCGTGGCCGGTCGGCTTGTAGATGATGGAAAGGATGCGCCCGCCGAATTCGGGCACCAGCGTCACCTTCAGGTAACGGTTCTCCAGCACGTGGGTCTTGAAGGTGCGATCGACGATGGTGGTCTTGTCGAGCGAGCCGTCGACAAATCCGTTCTCCGCCGTGGTCGCGTATTTGACGGTGCTCCACGTGATCGTGGACTTGCTGAGCGATACGCTGTCGGGCTCCGGCGCCGCCGCCTGCACGGCGTTTTGAACCGCACAGACCGCCAGGAGCAGGGCAACCGTGGAACCGATACGGGCGCGCTGACGCGCATCAATTGGCATTTACGTCCCCTTGGAACGAGCGACCAGGCAAGGGCGAAACCGGCGTGACCCGGATACGAAGGTGCGTTACCTTTCCGGCAACAACAAGGGGGAATGCCCAAGTGAATGCCAAGGTGAATGCCCAAGGGAATGCTCAGGTGTATGACACGATCATCGTCGGAGGCGGCTCGGCAGGCTCCGTCATGGCCCACCGGCTATCCGCCAGGAGCGCCAGCAGGATCCTGCTTTGCGAGGCGGGCCAGGACACGCCGCCCGGCAACGAACCGCCGGAGATCCGCGACAGCTATTCGGGCACGGCGTATTTCGATCCGCGCTTCCACTGGACCGAGCTCAAGGTCACGACTCAGATCGTCAGCCACAACAATCCCCAGGAGGCATACCCTCCCCTACGCAAATACGAGCAGGCGCGGGTGCTGGGCGGCGGTTCCTCGATCAACGGCCAGATGGCCAACCGCGGCGCACCGACCGACTATGAAGAATGGGAGGCGCGCGGCGCCGACGGCTGGGGCTGGCAGGACGTGCTTCCCTACTTCAAGAAGGTCGAGCGCGACCTCGATTTCGACGGGCCTTTCCATGGCAAGGACGGCCGCATTCCCGTCCGCCGCATCCCGATGCAGCACTGGACCCGGCACTCCCAGGCGGTAGCCGAGGCCTGCAAGCTCGCCGGCTACAATTTCCTGCCCGACCAGAACGGCGAATTCGTCGAAGGCTACTTCCCGGTGACCCACTCCAACCAGGACGAGCAACGCGTCTCGGCGGCGATGGGCTATCTCGACGCTGAGACCCGCAAGCGCGCCAATCTGACGATCCTGACCAACACCGTGGTCAAGGCGCTGTTGTTCGAGGGTACGCGCTGCATCGGCGTGAAGGCGGTCGTCGACGGCCGGGAACAGGAATTCCGCGGCAATGAGGTGATCCTCTCCTGTGGTGCTATTCATTCGCCGGCGCATCTCTTGCGCGCCGGCATCGGCCCGGTCGGACACCTCAACGATCTCGGCATTCCCGTCGTGATGGGCCTTCCGGGCGTCGGCCAGCGCCTGATGGATCATCCCTCGATCTCGCTGTCATCGTTCGTCCGGCCGGACGCCCGCATGAATGAACACACCAGGCGCCACATCCAGGTGGGCTTGCGTTACTCCTCGGGACTGTCAGGCGTGCCCAAAGGCGACATGTTCGTCGCCGTGCTGAGCAAGTCGGCCTGGCATGCGGTCGGCGAACAGATCGCCTCGCTGCTCACCTTCGTCAACAAGACCTATTCCGAGACCGGCCAGGTAAAACTCGCCTCGCGTGACCCGGCCGCCGAGCCCATTGTCCAGTTCAACCTGCTGTCGGATCGGCGCGACCTCGAGCGCCTGATGAGCGGCTTTCGCAAGATGGCGGGATTGCAGATGAGTGCGCCGCTCAAGGCGGTGACCGACAATCCGTTCCCGGCTTCGTACTCCGACCGCGTGCGCAAGATCGGCGTGGTCAACGCAAAGAACAAGATCCTCACCAAGATTGCCGCCACCCTGATGGATGGGCCGGCCGCGTTGCGCGGCTACATGATCGACAATTTCGTGGTCGAGGGATTTACCTTCGATCAGGTCATGGGCGATGACGAGGCGCTGGAGGCCTTTGTGCGCAAGGCAACCATCGGCGTGTGGCACGCCTCGTGCTCGTGCCGCATGGGGCGGGCGGACGATCCGATGTCGGTTGTCGATACGCAAGGCCGCGTCAAGGGCGTGCAGGGCCTGCGCGTGGTCGACGCCTCGATATTCCCCGTCGTGCCCTGCGCCAACACCAATTTTCCGACCTTGATGGCGGCGGAAAAGATTGCTGCAGCCATGCAGTGAACGAGGTTGTGGAGGCCGCACTATCCGCCTTTCATTCTGACCGGCGGAGCGCTTGCCTTGCTCTCCCTCCCCGGTTGCGTTATTTTGCCGTGACTCAACCGAGAAAGGAGGGCCGCGCGATGACGACATTCTTCCGGCATATACCGCCAGCACGGCCCAAATCACGCCCTGCAAATGCGTTTGCAGGGCTGACCTAGGACTTCTTACAAAGCTTCTTCCTGGTCTGCCCTTCGTGGCCATGCAGCGTTGCGCGCTTCCTGCGCTTGCCTGCATTCATTCATCGCCGCGTTTTGACACCGACATCCGACGACGGCTGCATGCCCCCGGATCGACGTGATCGCGGCAAGACCAGAGAACGATCATGACGCTTATCACCCTCCGCAATCTCGGCGTGAGCCTCGGCGCGCCGCTGTTCTCGCGGCTCAATTTCGTCGTCAATGCCGGCGACCGGATCGGCCTTGTCGCCGCCAACGGCCGCGGCAAAACCACCCTGCTCCGTTGCATGGCCGGCTCCATGGAAACGAGCGAAGGCGAGATCATCCGATCGCGCGGACTGACGCTGGGCTATGTCGAACAGAACGTGCCGGAAGCCCTGATGGACCTCACCGTCCATGCGGCCGTGCTCGAAGCGCTTCCGCCCGATCAACAGCAGAGCGAAGGCTGGCGCGTCGACGTGGCGCTGGAGCAACTCGGGGTGGCCGAGGCGCTGCGCGAGATGCCGCTGAAACACTTGAGCGGCGGCTGGCAACGGTTTGCGATGCTGGCCCGCGTGCTGGTAACGGAGGCCGATGTGCTGTTGCTGGACGAGCCGACCAATCATCTCGATCTCGCGCGGATCGGCCAGCTCGAAAATTGGCTGAACGCGCTGCCGCGCGAGATGCCCGCCGTCATTTCAAGCCACGACCGCGCCTTTCTCGACGCGACGACGAACCGGACGCTGTTCCTGCGCCCCGAACAGTCGCAGATGTTTTCGTTGCCCTATACGGAGGCGCGCGCAGCGCTCCGCGAGGCCGACGCAGCGGACGAACGGCGCTACGCACGCGATCTCAAGACGGCGCAACAACTGCGCCAGCAAGCCGCAAAACTCAACAACATCGGCGTCAATTCCGGCAGCGATCTCCTGTTGTCGAAAACCCGGCAATTGAAGGCGCGCGCCGAGAAGCTGGAAGATTCGGCAAAGCCGGCGCATCTCGAACGGTCCGCCGGTGCGATCCGGCTCGCCAACCGCGCGACGCACGCCAAAGTCCTGGTCACGCTGGAGGACGCCGCGGTCGAGACGCCGGACGGCCGGTTGCTGTTCAAGACCGGCAAGCAATTTATCGGCAAGGGCGACCGCATCGTGCTGCTGGGGCCGAACGGGTCCGGCAAAACCCGGCTGGTGACGATGCTGCGCGCGGCGATCGAACATCCGGACGCAGCGCAAGCCGGCATCAAGGCGACGCAGTCGCTGGTAACAGGCTATTGCGACCAGGCGCTCGCCGGGCTTGACGACGGGGAGACGCCGATGCGCGCGATCGTCCGCCGCTTCGACGTCGGCGACCAGCGCGCGCGCACGCTGCTCGCCGGCGCGGGCCTTTCAATCGAACGGCAAGGACGGGGAATCGGAAAACTCTCCGGCGGCCAGAAGGCGCGGCTCGGCATGCTGGTGCTGCGGCTGACCCAGCCCAACTTCTATCTGCTCGACGAGCCGACCAATCATCTGGATATCGAGGGCCAGGAAGCGCTCGAGGAGGAATTGCTGGACCCGCAGGCGAGTTGCCTGATCGTGTCGCACGACCGCAATTTCGTGCGCAATGTCGGCAACCGGTTCTGGCTTATCGAAAGGAAGAGACTGGTGGAACTGGATGACCCGGAGGGATTTTTTGCCGCGGCCGGTGCGGCATGCCGTGATGCCGAATGATCGCGTTGACGTCCGCGTCCGAATAGGTCGCCAGCACGGCCTTGCCGACGCCGGACGCCACCATCGCCACGCGGCCGCCGACTTTTGTGAGCGAGACCGGCAGCTCCGCCGCTCCCAGCACACCAAAAATTCAACGCGAAGTTGCTGCACGCACAAAACATCGCTAGTCTGGATTTTTTCAACGCCTACTCATCATCATGGTCGGCCAGAGATGAAGCAGCTGAAAGTCTTTTGCTCGTATTCTCACAAAGACGCAAAGTTACTCGACAAACTCGACGGTCACATGTCCGGTCTGCGAATGGCGCAAGTTGTGGATACGTGGACAGACGGAATGATCAGGGCGGGCGATGACTGGCGAAAGGAGATCATGGACTCGCTGACGACCGCGGATGTCATACTGCTCCTCATAAGCTCTGATTTTTTGAAATCCGACTTCTGCCAAAGCATCGAACTCAAACGCGCTCTGGAGCGACACGAGACAGACCGGACCTTGATTATCCCGATCCTGCTTCGTCCCTGCGACATCAAGGGTACGGTGGTGGAGAAGTTTCAATGCATCCCTAAAGGCGCGAAACCCGTTACCGAATGGTCGAACCGGGATCGCGCTTTTGTCGATATTGTTGAGCGCATTCGAACCGCTCTTAGCGAGTTCGAGCCTGCTCGGGTAGGCACAGCTGGGCCGCCGACTTCCAATGTTCAATCGACGCTGAAACGAGTATTTGGTCAGAGCGAATTTCAGTCGCCCTTGTTCCTTGCGATCGCCTTGCGGCGAGCGCGGGCAGTCGCTCGGTTGGAGGATAGACATGGATCGGCGGCGCAGACAGGCTGCTTGGTCCGTCTGAGCGACTTCGGCCTCGCCTCGGCCAAGGATCGGATGGGAGTACTTACGGTTAGGTATAACGGAACCGACCTTAGTCGGGCGTTCTTCGAACTGTCCGGATTTCAAGCGGTACTGAGCGCACCAATGTTGTGCCGCTTGGGATCGGACCACACCGCTTTCGGAGCGCAGATCTTTGCTCTGGAAGACGTTCCCCCCGGGGTCGAACCGTGTCCCATGGGCGATCCCACCACGTTGGAGCCGAACGAGCCGGTATTCGCAATCAGCCACCCACTCGGAGGACCCGTTGCGTTGTCCATCCGCGATACCCGGTTCGTTGCGCATGAAGGCTTCGAGGTCAGTTACTACGCTGCTACACAACCCGGCAGCAGCGGCGGACCTGTTTTCGACAGCGAATGGAATATGATTGCGATTCACTCGGCAAAGAACGAGGACGGATCGAAACGCGGGTTCTCCATTACTGCCATACGCGACGCCCTAAACCAAAAGGCAGTCAAATAAGAGCGGATGTCGCGCATTCGGGCTGCGAGCTCTCAGCTCAGGAGGCCTTCGCCTCCGGCATCACGCCGCCGAGCGCCACTGTCAGCTCGGCTGCGACCTCGCGCACGGTCTGGCCGAGTGACGGCAGGCGATCGTCGGTGAGGCGGCTGGTCATGCCCGAGACGGAAATCGCCGCCAGCGGCTCGGCGCAATCGTTGTAGACCACGGCGGCGATGCAGCGCAGCCCGATGCAGGCTTCCTCATCGTCGATGGCAAAACCCTGGCGGCGGACTTTTTCAAGTTCCTTGAACAGTTCGCCCGGCCGCACGATCGATTTTTCGGTCAACCGCGGCATGCCGTGATGGCGGATGATGGCGTTGACGTCCGCGTCCGAATAGGTCGCCAGCACGGCCTTGCCGACGCCGGAGGCCACCATCGCGACGCGGCCGCCGACTTTTGTGAGCGAGCGCATGATCTCGCGGCTTTCGGCACGGGTCAGCACCACGATGAATTCGTCGTCGACGACGGCGAGATTGGCGGTCTCGCGCGTGAGGTCGCGCAGCTTGCGCAGATAAGGCACGGCTTGCGCCGAGAAATTGCGGCGGCGGGCAAAGGTGGCACCGACCGTAAAGCTGCGCGCGCCGACATGCCATTTCGAATTCGGTGCGGTCGAACTGCACGAAGCGGCGGTTTTCCAGCGTCGTCAGCAGGCGATGCACGGTGGAGGTCGACAGCCCCGTGCGGATCGCGAGATCGCTCAGCCGATAGCCCTCGTCGTCTTCGGCCAGCGTTTCAATGATCGACAGCGCTCGATCGACCGACTGGACGCCGCCGTCGCGGAAATCGGCGTCGCTTTCCAAGCCTGATTTCGGCTCAACCGGTTTGCGTCGGATCACGTTTCGCTTCATCGCGACCTGCATCCATCCGTAGGTTGGATCAACACCGCGTATCCGTGGCCTCGTGGTTCGAGACGCGCGGCCTGGCCGCGCTCCTCACCATGAGGGTCTCAGACCTCATCCCTAGATGAGCGCTTCGCGCTCAGCGAGGGAGCGCGCTCGCGCGCGTCTCGAAGGATGAAGTCACCGTTGTTAGATCAAAAACGCCGCTCCGGTTACCCGAAGCGGCATTTGTAGCATGCGATCAGAGCAGGCCCGCGCCGCGCGCCCACTTGTATTTGGCGCCGAGCACCTCGACCGGCAGTTCGGTCGAGTAGGCATAGGCCGGAATGCCGTTCTGGTAGAGGTATTCGGCGGCTTCCTCGACCTCGACGTCGCCGGCGAGCGAGGCGACGATCGGCTTCACAAAACCCTTGGCCTCCATCTCCTTCTTCACCTCGACCATATTGCGGGCGAACACCATCGGCGGCGTAACGATGGTGTGCCAGTAGCCGAGGATCAGCGAATGGATGCGCTCGTCCGACAGGCCGAGTTTGACCGTGTTGATATAGGTGATCGGCGGCTCGCCGCCAGTGATATCGACGGGGTTGCCGGCCGCGCCGAACGGCGGGATGAATTTTCGGAACGCCGCGTCGAGATCCGGCGGCATCGCCATCAGCGACAGGCCGTTGTCCACCACCGAGTCCGACAGCAGCACGCCGGAGCCACCGGCGCCGGTGATGATCAGGATGTTCTCGCCCTTCGGCGTCGGCAACACCGGCACGCCGCGTGCGAACTCCAGCAATTGGCGCAAGCAGCGGGCGCGGATCACGCCGGACTGATCGAACACGTCCTCGTAGATCTTGTCGTTGCCGGCGAGCGCGCCGGTGTGCGAGGACGCGGCTTTTGCACCAGCGGACGTGCGGCCCGCCTTGAGCACGATCACCGGCTTCTTCTTGGCGACGCGCTTGGCGGCTTCCGCGAAGGCGCGGCCGTCCTTGAGGTCTTCGCAGTGCTGCGCGATGACTGACGTGTTGGGGTCCTGCTCGAAGAAGGCGAGCAGATCGTCCTCGTCGATATCGGACTTGTTGCCGAGGCCGACGATGGCGGAGACGCCCATCTTGGCCGAACGCGAGAAGCCGATGATGGCCATGCCGATGCCGCCGGACTGCGACGACAGCGCCGCACTGCCCTTGACGTCGTAGGCGGTGCAGAAGGTGGCGCAGAGATTGGCCGGCGTATAATAGAAACCGTAGATGTTCGGCCCCATCAGGCGGACATTGTACTTCTTGCCGATCTCGACGATCTCGGCCTGCAATTCAGGCGCGCCGGCCTCGGCAAAGCCCGACGGAATCAGCACCGCGCCGGGGATTTTCTTCTCGCCGCATTCGACGAGCGCGCCGGCCACGAACTTTGCCGGGATCGCGAAAACAGCGGTGTCGATCACGCCGGGAACGTCCTTGACGCTCTTGTAGGCCTTGTAACCGAGGATGTCGGCCGCCTTGGGGTGGATCGGGTAGATCTCGCCCTTGTAGCCGCCGTTGATCAGGTTCTTCATCACGGAGTTGCCGATCTTGCCGTCTTCGGCGGAGGCGCCGATCACGGCGACGCCCTTCGGCTGCATGATGCGGTTCATCGCGGTGACGATCTCTTCGGTCGGACGCGGTTTTGGGCGCGGCTTGTAGTCGAAGTCGACGACGATGCGCACGTCGGCGGCGATCGCGTCCTTCTTGGTGGCGAATACCGGGTTGAGGTCGAGCTCGACGATTTCGGGGAAATCGGCCACGAGTTGCGAGACCTTGACGATGACGTCCGCGAGCGCCTCGCGGTTGACGGGATCGCCGCCGCGCACGCCCTTCAGCATGTCATGGGCCTGGATGCCGTCGAGCATCGATAGCGCGTCGTCCTTGGTCGCAGGCGCGAGGCGGAAGGTGATGTCCTTCAGGATTTCGACCAACACGCCGCCGAGGCCGAATGCGACCAGCTTGCCGAACGAGCCGTCGGTGATGGAGCCGACGATGACCTCGGTGCCGCCGGCCAGCATCTGCTGCACCTGGATGCCTTCGATCTTGGCGTCGGCCTTGTACTTCTTCGCGTTGGCCAGAATGATGTCGTAGGTCTTTTGGGCGTCTTCGGCGGTCTTGACGCCGACCACGACGCCGCCGGCTTCGGTCTTGTGCAAAATGTCCGGCGAGACGATTTTCATCACCACCGGAAAACCCATGCCGGACGCGAGCTTGGCGGCGTCCGCGGCCGATTTGGCCACACCCTCTTTGGGAACCGGAATGCCGTAGGCATCGCAGACCAGCTTGCCTTCGGGGGCCGTCAGGCTGGTGCGCTTCTCCGCCTTGACTGCATCAAGCACTTTGCGGACGGCATCTTTGTTCGACATCTGGGGCTCCTCCTGAAGCGCTCTGGCGGTGGCTTCTTTGGCATTGGACATCTGGGCTTCCTCCTGGCAGGATAATTTTATGGTATTTGGTATGCCAGAAACGAAGTTGTCAAGTCAGCATAGCCGGTCAAACCGCCGAAAACACGGGCAACTTGACATCTGGTATTTGGTATGCCAAAAACTCTCGAGTAGTTCTTCTGGTACAACTTGTCATCCACGGAGGAGGACGAGTCGTGCCCGAAAATAAATCAACCAAGGCGCCAGCGATGGCTGATGCAGACATTGCGATCGTGCGGATCGCGCCAGAGACGAGCTTCAAAAACAAGGCCTATGAGGCCTTGAAGGAAGCGATTCTCAAAATGGACATCTATACGTCGCCCGAGCAGGTGATGCTCGACGAGCGCGCGTTGTCCGAGCGCCTCGGCGTCAGCCGCACGCCGATCCGCGAAGCCATCGCGATGCTCGAGCAGGACGGTTTCGTCAAAACCGTGCCACGCCGCGGCATTGTCGTGGTCCGCCGCACCAAGAGCGAGATCGTCGACATGATCCGCGCCTGGGCCGCGCTGGAGAGCATGGCGGCCCGCCTGATCACCACCACCGCCCGCAAGCGCGACATTTCGGCGCTGCGCGACTTCTTCAAGGATTTTGGCAAGGACCGCCTGCCGCAGGACCATGTCGACGAATATTCCAAGGCCAACATCGCCTTCCATCAGGCGCTGATCTCGCTGTCGGAATCGCCGACGCTGGTCGACATGACCAACGACATCCTGCTGCACGTGCGCGGCTACCGCCAGCTCACGATCGGACGGACGGACCGCACCGCGACCTCCCTGCCCGAGCACATGGCCATCATCGAGGCGCTGGAAGCACGCGACACCGATCTCGCCGAAAAGCGCGCACGCGACCACACCCTTGGCCTTGCCGCCTATGTCGAGGCGCACGGCCAGGAATTGTTTACGTAACTCACACAGAGACGATCAACTCGTCCGAACCGGAAACGATCAGGGAGATCTGCCCATGCTGAATACTGCTGCAAAGTCCGAGGCACCGGGCACCGAGCAAGAACTGACCCCGATGGCTTTCATCTCGTCATCGACGCGCTCAAGCTCAACGGCATCAACACCATCTATAATGTGCCGGGTATCCCGATCACGGATCTGGGCCGCATGGCGCAGGCGGCCGGCATCCGCGTGCTGTCGTTCCGTCACGAACAGAATGCGGGCTATGCGGCTGCGATCGCCGGCTTCCTCACCAAGAAACCCGGCGTCTGCCTGACTGTCTCCGCGCCCGGCTTCCTCAACGGCCTCACCGCGCTGGCGCATGCCACCACCAACTGTTTTCCGATGATCCTGGTCTCGGGTTCGTCGGAGCGTGAAATCGTCGACCTGCAACAGGGCGACTATGAAGAGATGGATCAGCTTGCGATCGCAAAGCCGCTCTGCAAGGCGGCGTTCCGCGTGCTGCACGCCCAGGATATCGGCATCGGTTTTGCGCGCGCCATCCGCGCCGCGGTGTCGGGCCGTCCGGGCGGCGTCTATCTCGATTTGCCGGCAAAACTGTTCGGCCAGGTCATGAACGCGGAAGCCGGCGCCCAATCGCTGGTCAAGGTGATCGACGCCGCACCGGCGCAGATCCCCGCCCCTTCCGCCGTCAAGCGCGCGCTCGACGTGCTCAAGGGCGCAAAGCGTCCGCTGATCATTTTGGGCAAGGGCGCGGCCTATGCGCAGGCCGATGACGACATCAGCAAATTCGTCGAGAAGAGCGGCGCGCCGTTCCTGCCGATGAGCATGGCCAAGGGCCTGCTGCCCGACCTGCATCCGCAATGCGCCGGCGCCGCCCGCTCGACCGTGCTGAAGGACGCCGACGTCGTGATGCTGATCGGCGCCCGCCTCAACTGGCTGCTCTCGCATGGCAAGGGCAAGACCTGGGGCGAAGCTCCCAAGAAATTCATCCAGGTCGACATCGAGCCCAAGGAAATGGACTCCAATGTCGAGATCGTGGCCCCCGTGGTCGGCGACATCGGCTCCTGCGTCAGCGCGATGCTGGATGCGATGGGCAGCAACTGGACCGCGCCGCCCGCCGACTGGCTCAACGCCGTCAAGACCAAGCGCGACGACAACATTGCCAAAATGGCGCCGCGCCTGATGAACAACAATTCGCCGATGGATTATCACGGCGCGCTCGGCGTGCTGCGCACCATCGTCAAGGAGCGGCCGGACGCCATCCTCGTCAACGAAGGCGCCAACACGCTAGACCTCGCGCGCGGCATCATCGACATGTATCAGCCGCGCAAGCGGCTCGACGTCGGCACCTGGGGCGTGATGGGCATCGGCATGGGCTCGGCGGTTGCCGCCGCGATCGAGACCGGCAAGCCGGTGCTCTGCGTCGAGGGCGACAGCGCCTTTGGTTTTTCCGGCATGGAGGTCGAGACCATCTGCCGCTACAACCTGCCGGTCTGCATCGTCATCTTCAACAATGACGGCATCTATCGCGGCACCGACCAGAACAAGGCCAATTCCGATCCGGCCACCACCGTGTTCGTCAAGGGCGCGCGCTACGACAAGATGATGGAAGCGTTCGGCGGCGTCGGCGTCAATGCGACCTCGCCGGATGAACTGAAGCGCGCCGTCAACGCGGCGATGGATTCCGGCAAGCCGACGCTGATCAATGCGGTGATCGATCCGGCGGCGGGCTCGGAGAGCGGCCGCATCGGCAACCTCAACCCGCAAAGCATTCTGGCGAAAAAGAAGTAATCAGACCTCAACCCGATTATCCCCTGCTTGCTGCAGGCAGACACAGTACGGAGCAAGATAATGACCAAGGCGCTCAAGGGCGTAAAAATTCTCGATTTCACCCACGTCCAGTCGGGCCCGACCTGCACGCAGCTGTTGGCCTGGTTCGGCGCCGACGTGATCAAGGTCGAGCGTCCCGGCGTCGGCGACATCACGCGCGGGCAGCTGCAGGACATTCCGAACGTGGACAGCCTGTATTTCACCATGCTGAACCACAACAAGCGTTCGATCACGCTCGACACCAAGAACCCGAAGGGCAAGGAAGTCCTCACCGCGCTGATCAAGACCTGCGACGTGCTGGTGGAAAACTTCGGCCCCGGCGTGCTCGACCGCATGGGCTTTCCCTGGGAAAAGATCCACAGCATCAATCCGAAGATGATCGTGGCCTCGATCAAGGGCTTTGGCCCCGGCCCCTACGAAGATTGCAAGGTCTATGAGAACGTCGCCCAATGCACCGGCGGCGCCGCCTCCACCACCGGCTTCCGCGACGGCCTCCCCCTCGTCACCGGCGCGCAGATCGGCGACAGCGGCACCGGCCTGCATCTGGCGCTCGGCATCGTTGCCGCGCTTTATCAGCGCACGATGACCGGCCAGGGACAGAAGGTCACCGCCGCCATGCAGGACGGCGTGCTCAATCTGGCGCGCGTGAAATTGCGCGATCAGCAGCGCCTCGCCCATGGTCCCCTCAAGGAATACAGCCAGTTCGGCGAAGGCATTCCGTTCGGCGACGCGGTGCCGCGCGCCGGCAACGATTCCGGCGGAGGCCAGCCCGGCCGCATCGTCAAATGCAAGGGCTGGGAGACCGATCCCAATGCTTACCTCTATTTCATCACCCAGGCGCCGGTGTGGGAAAAGATCTGCGACGTGATCGGCGAGCCCGGCTGGAAGACCCATCCGGATTACGCCAAGCCGCCTGCCCGGCTGTCGCGGCTGAACGAAATCTTCGCCCGCGTCGAACAGTGGACCATGACCAAGACCAAGTTCGAGGCGATGGAAATCCTCAACAAGGACGACATTCCCTGCGGCCCGATCCTGTCGATGAAGGAGATCATCGAGGACCAGTCGCTGCGCGCCACCGGCACCGTGGTCGAGGTCGATCACCCCACCCGCGGCAAGTATTTCTCGGTCGGCAATCCCATCAAGATGTCGGACTCACCGAGCGAGGTGACCCGCTCGCCGCTGCTCGGCGAGCACACCGACGAGATCCTGCGCCAGGTGCTCGGCTTCACCGACCACCAGGTCGCCGAAATCCACGATTTCGGCGCACTCGACCCGCCGCGCAAGCAGGCGGCCGAGTAAACCGCGCTCCCGCCCTGCCGAATTCAAAGGCCGCCGGCTTCCCGGCGGCCTTTTTGCTATCGGAAACCCCGATCAGTCATTTTTGGTGCGATGCAAACTCAAATTGCTGCCATGCAAACAAATCAATTGTTTCTGGCATCTGGTATACATAAATTGACCCCAGACAACGAAGCGAACCGCCGCTTCCCAGAAAAGGGGACCCAGATGTCCAAGACTGCCACGATTTCGTTCGCACCCTCCTCCACCACCCTTTTTGGTCGCCTGATGGCATCGATCGACCGGCTGCTGATGACCAGCGCCCGCGTTGCCGTTCGTAACGGCGACCTCCCCTATTTTGGGCTTTGAGCCCAAAATACGGGCTTTGACGCCCGCACGCGTCGAGGCCCCGACTACTCCTCCCTCAAGACTACAGACTAATGGCCCCGGTTTCCGGGGCCATTTTTTTGGTCTGCTTCGGATCCTGGATTAGCTATAGACTGCGACAAATCAGCCGGGCGGGCAGCTTGGGCGAATAATCATTTGCGCTCTGGCATATCGCATACAAGAATGAGTTTCGGCGCACTCAAACCAAAATCAGAAGCGCGCCAGGGAGGGGTTTTATGGGCGGCATGTCCGAGTGGCGATCAGCCAGGACCGCCGATACCAAGCAGGGAACGACGCGGCGGCACCAAATGGCCGGCCGCCCGTTAGATATCCGCACGAGCATCTTAGTCCAAAAGGAGCGGATGCCACCTTGCGCGGTCCTTCATACAATCCAAGCTGGCAACGATGTCGCAAGGACTATCCCTGCGGCATGATTTGATGTGAACAACGCCCGACGCTTGAGTTGGGATGGCCTTGGCAAAGCCGGCAAAGACCGGTGCGTCAAAACGGGATGGGAGAGAAGCACATGAATAATTCTATTTTGCGTCTGGCGCTGGCATCGGTCGCAGCCCTCTGCATGGGCAGCGTCCCCGCTTCCGCGGCCTGGGAGCCGGTACGCCCGGTCGAGTTCATCGTGCCGGCCGGCACCGGCGGTGGCGCCGATCTGATGGCCCGCACGATCCAGGGCATCGTCACCAAGCACAATCTGATGAAGCAGCCGCTGGTCGTCATCAACAAGGCGGGCGGCGCCGGCGGCGAAGGCTTTCTCGACGTGAAGTCGTCGACGAATAATCCGCACAAGATCATCATCACGCTGTCGAACCTCTTCACGACGCCGCTGGCAACCGGCATTCCCTTCAACTGGAAAGACATGACGCCAGTGGCGATGCTCGCACTCGACGAGTTCGTGCTCTGGGTCAACGCCGACAAGCCGTACAAGACGGTGAAGGATTACGTCGACGCGGCGAAGGCGGGCGGCCTCAAGATGGGCGGCACCGGATCCAAGCAGGAAGACCAGATCATCACGGTCGGCATCGAAAAGGTGACCGGCACCAAGTTCACCTACATTCCCTACAAGGGCGGCGGCGAAGTCGCGGTCCAGCTCGTCGGCAACCATGTCGATTCGACCGTCAACAATCCGATCGAGGCGGTCGCGCAATGGCGCGGCGGCAAGCTTCGCCCGCTTTGCGTGTTCGACAGCAAGCCGATGAACTATGACGAGCCGATCGCCGACGGCAAGGCCTGGAAGGACATTCCGACCTGCAAGTCGCAAGGCCTCGACCTCGAATACGTGATGCTGCGCGGCATCTTCATGGGCCCCAAAGCGACCAAGGACCAGGTGCAATACTATGTCGACCTGTTCACGAAGGTGCGCGAGACACCGGAATGGCAGGATTTCATGAAGAGCGGCGCCTTCAACACCACCTTCATGACCGGGCCCGACTACGCCAAATGGGTGGAGGGCGAAGAGAAGCGGCACGAGGGCCTCATGAAAGAGGCCGGCTTCATCGGCGCCGGAAACTGATCCCGCGAAGCGCCGGGAAGTAGAAGTGTAGCAGTCGTACAAGCGTATCGACGCAGGAACAGCCGCGGCCACGTGGCCGCGGTTTCGCACGGAGTTTTCATGACCACGAACAGCCACAACGCCGCCGGCCCGACACACAAGGCGGTCGAAGCCGGCGTGACGACCCTGATCGCGCTGTTCGGCGTGATCGTGATCGTCGGCAGCCTGAAGGCCGGCATCAACTGGGGCGCCGAAGGCCCGCGCGCCGGCTTCTTTCCGTTCTACATCGGGATCTTCATCGTCGTATCCAGCGCGATCAATCTCTGGCACGCCCTGCACAGCGAAGACTGACGGCCTGTTCGCCGAATGGGGACAGCTTCGCCAGGTCATGAGCGTGGTGGTGCCGACCGCCATCTATGTCGGCGTGATGCCGTTCATCGGCCTCTATCTCGCTTCCTTCGTCTTCATCGGCTGGTTCATGCGATGGCTCGGCAAATACAGCTGGCCCGTCGTCGCCGCCGTGTCGCTCGGCATGCCGATCGTCACCTATTTCATTTTCGAACGCTGGTTCCTGGTCCCGCTTCCCAAAGGACCGATCGAGGAATGGCTCGGTCTCTAGACCATCAGCACCAGCCCGGGGGCAGGATCTACCATGGAAGAAATCGTCAATCTGATGCACGGCTTCGCCGTCGCGCTGCAGCCCTTCAACATCATGGTGATGGTGCTGGGCATCGTGCTCGGCGTCCTTATCGGCGTGCTGCCGGGCCTGGGTGGCGCCAACGGGGTGGCGATCCTGCTGCCGCTGACATTCAGCATGCCGCCGACCTCGGCCATCATCATGCTGTCGTGTATTTACTGGGGCGCCCTGTTCGGCGGCGCGATCACCTCGATCCTGTTCAACATACCCGGTGAACCATGGTCGGTCGCGACGACATTCGACGGCTATCCGATGGCGCAGCAGGGCAAGGCCGGCGAAGCGCTGACGGCCGCCTTCACCTCCTCCTTTGTCGGCGCGCTGTTTGCCGTCATCATGATCACGCTGGTGGCGCCCCTGGTCGCAAGCTTTGCGCTGCGATTCGGTCCGGCGGAAAAGTTCGCGGTGTATTTCCTGGCGTTCTGCAGCTTTGTGGGCTTGAGCAAGGAGCCGCCGTTCAAGACCATCGCGGCCATGATGATCGGCTTTGCGCTCGCCGCGGTGGGGCTCAACTCCATCACCGGACAATTGCGCCTGACGTTCGGCTTCACCCATCTGCTCAACGGTTTTGACTTCCTGATCGCGGTCATCGGTTTGTTCGGCATCGGCGAAATCCTGCTGACGATGGAGGAAGGGCTGGCCTTCCGCGGCGGCAAGGCCAAGATCGATCTGCGCGTCGTGGTGCAGACATGGAAGGAACTGCCAAAACTCTGGGTCACGTCGCTGCGCTCCTGCCTGATCGGCTGCTGGATGGGCGTGACGCCGGCCGGCGCCACCCCCGCCTCCTTCATGAGCTACGGCATCGCCAAGCGTGTCTCCAAGAACGGCAAGAATTTTGGCAAGGGCGAGATCGAAGGCGTGGTGGCGCCGGAGACCGCGGCGCATGCCGCCGGCACCGCGGCGCTGCTGCCGATGCTTTCGCTCGGCGTGCCCGGCTCGCCGACCGCGGCCGTGCTGCTCGGCGGCCTCCTGATCTGGGGCCTGCAGCCCGGGCCGATGCTGTTCGTCGAACAGAAAGAGTTCGTCTGGGGTCTGATCGCCTCGATGTATCTCGGCAATCTCGTCGGCCTCTTCGTCGTGCTCACCTGCGTGCCGATCTTCGCCGCGATCCTGCGCGTGCCCTTCAGCATCATCGCGCCGCTGATCCTGGTGCTGTGCGCGATCGGCGCCTATTCGGTTCACTCGAGCACGTTCGACGTGATGCTGATGCTGGTGTTCGGTGTCGTCGGCTACGCGCTCAAGAAGTGCAATTACCCGCTCGCACCGCTGGTGCTGGCGATCGTGCTCGGCGACAAGGCGGAAGAATCGTTCCGGCAGTCGCTCCTGGGATCGCAGGGCTCGCTCGGCGTGTTCTTCTCGAACGGGCTGGTCTCCACGATCATGGTGCTCGGCCTGATCGCACTGTTCTGGTCGGCGATCCAGGAAGGCTACAGCCGGCTGCGTCACACCGCGACCACCGCCTGACAGGGATCGGCTGAAGACAGTATTGGAGCGCGATGACTTTTCGGGTCATCGCGCTCTTTCTTTTTGTGTGAGCGATATCCCGTAAATGCGGGCTAGGTGCACCCGTCGACAAGCACCAGTTTGCTCGTCGTCGTGGCGTGCCGCACCTTGAACAGGTCTTGAATTTCAGCGTCGCCTAGAAACGCTTCTGCGTTTGCACGTTCCGGAAATTCGATGATGACCATGCGGTCGGGTTTCCAGTCGCCCTCGATGGTCGTCGGCTGAACCCCTTGAACGATGTATTTCCCTGAATGCTTGGCGATGAATGCAGGGATTTCTGCGATGTATTTTCTGAAACCGCCGAAATCATTCACCGACAAGTCGAGCACCAGATACGCTTTCATTCCTGACCTCACGAACCGGCATCGGATGTAGGGCGCGGACTTCGTAATACCGATCGTATCCGGACTGGGCGGCCCCATCCTGCCGGCCGTATCATGCTGTCAAAGCCGGATTTCCCCACAGACCGCCGCGCCGCAATCGCCGTATTGCGCGCGGCGAAATTCATTTGTGGTCGCAACACTTTCGGTCTAAATCCGGGGTGCCTGCGACATTTTGGCAAAAAATCCCTTGTCTACTGGCATATTATATACCACAATCCCTCCCCATGGCTGTCGGGTCTAGATAGAACAGCGCTTGGGAGATGATGATGACAGATACGGTTCACGGAGCGGCCCCCACCACGCTCGACGGAGCGCGTCAGCGACGCCTATCGCTGGACGCAACTGGCGATCGGCGTTGGCGCCATGGTGATGATCGCGAACTACCAATATGGCTGGACATTCTTCGTTCCTGACATCCAGCAGAAGTTCGGTTGGGATCGCGCATCGATCCAGTGGGCCTTCACGCTGTTCGTGCTGTTCGAGACCTGGCTGGTGCCGGTCGAGGGCTGGTTCGTCGACAAGTACGGCCCGCGCATTGTCGTGCTGATTGGTGGTATACTGTGTGCCATAGGCTGGGCGATCAACGCCCAGGCCACCTCGCTGAACGGCTTCTATCTCGGCATGATCATCGCGGGCATCGGCGCCGGCGGCGTCTACGGCACCTGCGTCGGCAATGCGCTGAAATGGTTTCCCGACAAGCGGGGCCTCGCCGCCGGCATCACCGCGGCAGGTTTTGGCGCCGGCTCCGCGCTCACGGTCGCGCCGATCCAGGCCATGATCAAGGATTCCGGCTTCCAGACCACCTTCCTCTATTTCGGGCTCGGGCAAGGCATCATCATCGTGATCCTCGCCTTCCTGATGTTCTCGCCGAAGGCCGGCCAGGTCCCCGCCGTCATCCAGAACGTCAACGTGATCCAGAGCCGGCGCA
Source organism: uncultured Alphaproteobacteria bacterium (assembly GCA_963731915.1). Classification (GTDB taxonomy): domain Bacteria; phylum Pseudomonadota; class Alphaproteobacteria; order Rhizobiales; family Xanthobacteraceae; genus Bradyrhizobium. The sequence goes on along the minus strand of CAVSXQ010000022.1, from coordinate 134,817 downwards.
ACTACCAGCCCACCGAAGTGATCCGCCAGCCGATCTTCTGGCTGATGTATTTCATGTTCGTGATCGTCGGCGCCGGCGGATTGATGGTGACCGCCAACCTCAAGCCGATCGCGGTCGACTGGAAGATCGACAGCATGCCGGTGACGCTGTTTGCGGTGACGATGACCGCGGTGACGTTCGCCGCCACCATCGACCGCGTCCTCAACGGCCTGACCCGCCCGTTCTTCGGCTGGATCTCCGACATGATCGGGCGCGAGAACACCATGTTCATCGCCTTCGGCATGGAAGGCGTCGGCATCTGGGCGCTCTACATGTGGGGCCACGATCCGCTCTGGTTCGTGCTGCTCTCCGGCTTCGTGTTCTTTGCCTGGGGCGAGATCTACTCGCTGTTCCCCTCGACCTGCACGGATACGTTCGGTGCGAAATTCGCGACCACCAATGCCGGCCTGCTCTATACGGCCAAGGGCACGGCCGCCCTGCTCGTTCCCGTCGCCAATTACATGCAGCAGTCCTCGGGCAATTGGGACAGCGTCTTCCTGATCGCAGCCGGCGCCAATATCCTCGCCTCGCTGCTCGCCATCGTGGTGCTGAAACCCTGGCGCAGACGCGTGGTCGCGGCCGCGCAGGCCAACGGCTGATACGACCTCCTCTCACCCTCCCCTTGGGGTCCACTGCGAACGCGCTCATCTCCCCCGGGGATGGGCGCGTTTTTCTGATGCTCGCGACAAGGCGGTGCGGCAGTGCGGCCATCAAAAAAGTGGCCCCGGTCAGGGGCCACTTTTGTAGTTAGCTTAGTCGTCCCAATGGTGGTGACGCCTGATGATGACCCGGTCGCCACGATGCTTGTACCAGCCGCGGTGCAGTCCGCGGTCATGTGCTGTAGAACTCGGCGCGCGGGCTGCGGTAGTGGTCGCGATAGTAGTAGTCGCGATCGCTTCCGATCCGGACGCTAAAACCCTGCGCGTTCGCCACTGACGGCGCGGCAACCGCGATGGTCGCTAACGCGGCGAGAAGAATGGATACTCTCTTCATGTCGCTTTCTCCTATCGTCGTTGCACAAGGAGAAAACGATTGGATGATTGCGACGTTCCTGGAATCGCCCAGGAACTTTCTTGAACGAATATTCAAACAAGTTGCGCATCCGGAACGATGTTCCGATCAACGCCTTCTGCAACGTCGCGAAAGATACTTCGGCAGTGTCTCGCGTAGAGGACACAACTGGACTTTTCGGCGCATCCAAGGCGGGCAGCGGGCTGGTATACCTGAACGGCGCGAACTCGCCCCACCCGGACTGACCTCCCCACCGCCGATTACCGAACAGCTCCCAAAAACGTCAATAGTACTGGCCTTTAGGCGATCTTTTTTCCGAGGCAGCCACCCATATCCGTGTTGACACTTGGCATAACGTATACCAGAATAAGCCGACAATTGAGCCCATGGGAGGTTGCGATGCAAGTCGGAGATATCCTGCGCAAGAAGACTGCACGTGTTGCAACGGTTCGGATGAACGAGACGGTGGCGATTGCCGCCCAGTTGATGCGCTCCAGCAATATCAGCGCGCTGGTGGTCAAGGACGTGGTGCGCACCGAAGGCAACACCGCGGTCGGCATGTTCACCGAGCGCGACGTGGTTCGCGCCATCGCCGAGCATGGCGCGGCCGGCGTGCAGATGAAGGTGTCGCAGCTGATCTCGGTGCAGCAGCTCGTCTCCTGCTCTTCGACCGATACGCTCGAACATGCGCGTCACGTCATGAACAAGAACCACATCCGCCATCTGCCTGTTATCGACAATTACAGCCTGATCGGCGTCATCAGCATCCGCGACATCTCGACCGCGTTCGATGAAGAGGCCACGGCCGGCAAGCTGGCTATTTCTGCCTGACGACGCACACCGACGCGCCGGCCTGAGACGCTTCGCTCAGCGCAGGCGCGTGTCCCGCGCCAAAAGTTTCATTCTCGCGTTCGAAAGATCCCATGAAAATCTGTATCTACGGTGCCGGTGCGATCGGCGGCTATCTCGGGGTGCAGCTCGCGCGTGCCGGCGTGGATGTGAGCCTGGTGGCGCGCGGCGCGCATCTGGCGGCCATGAAGGAGAGCGGCCTCAAGCTCCTGATCGGCGACGAGGAGCGCGTGGTGCATCCGCGCTGCACCGATAATCCCGCCGAGCTCGGTCCGCAGGATTACGTCATCATCTGCCTGAAGGCGCATTCCATCACCGGCGTGCTCGACCAGATGCAGCCGCTGCTCGGCGAGCACACGCGCGTCGTCACCGCTGTCAACGGCATCCCCTATTGGTATTTTTACAAGCATGGCGGCGCCTATCAGGGCTCGACGCTGGAGAGCATCGATCCCGGCGGGCGGCAGTGGCGCGAACTCGGCGCGCACCGCGCCATCGGCTGCATCGTCTATCCCGCGACCGAGATCGAGGCGCCCGGTGTCATCCGCCATGTCTATGGCGACCGCTTTCCGATCGGCGAGCCCTCGGGCGAGATGACCTCCGACGTGCAGCGCCTCTCGGAAATCTTCACCAAGGCCGGCATGCAGGCCCCGGTGCTCGATCGCATCCGCGACGAGATCTGGCTCAAGCTGTGGGGCAATGTCTGCCTCAACCCGGTCAGCGCGCTGACCCACGCGACGCTCGACGTGATCTGCTCCGATCCCGCCACGCGCGCGCTGTCGAAGGCGATCATGCTGGAGACGCAGACGATCGCGGAGACCTTTGGCGTCCAGTTCCGGGTCGACGTCGAGCGCCGCATCGAAGGCGCGCGCAAGGTCGGCGCGCACAAGACCTCGATGCTGCAGGATCTGGAGCGCGGGCGCCCGATGGAGATCGATCCGCTGGTCACCGTGGTCCAGGAGATGGGCCGCCTCACCAATACCCCGACGCCGGCGCTCGATGCCGTGCTGGCGCTGGTCGCCCAGCGCGCAAAAATCGCCGGGCTCTATGACGGCACCGTCCGCCCGGCGGAAACCCCTGCCCCGGCGTTTGCATGACCAGGTGGGTTCGCTTCCGTCACCAGGGCAAGACCGGCTTTGGCACGCTGACGCAGTCGGACATTATCGTCCACGACGGCGAGATGTTCGATGGCGCCAGGCCGAGCGGCCGGCAACTGGCTTTGTCCGATGTCGAACTGCTTGCGCCGACCGCGCCGAGCAAGATCGTCGCGCTGTGGAATAATTTTCACGCGCTGGCGGCAAAACTCAATCAGCCGGAGCCGCCGGAGCCGCTGTATCTGCTCAAGGCCACCACCACGGTCGCCGCACCCGGCGCCGTGATCCGGCGCCCCGCCTCCTATGACGGCAAGACCACCTATGAGGGCGAACTCGGCATCGTCATCGGCAAGACCTGCTGCGCGGTCTCCGCCAATGAAGCCGACGATTTCATTTTTGGCTATACCTGCGTCAACGACATCACCGGCAACGACATTCTCAACCGCGATCCGACGTTTGCGCAATGGGCGCGGGCCAAGGGCTTTGACGATTACGGACCGTTCGGCCCCGTAATCGTCTCCGGCATCGATCCCCGGAAACTCGTGGTGCGCACCGTCCTCAACGGCGCGGAACGCCAGAACTACCCGATATCGGACATGATCTTCAGCGCGCAGGAGCTGGTCAGCAAGATCTCGCACGACATGACGCTGTTGCCCGGCGATCTCATTGCGTGCGGAACATCGGTCGGCGTCGGCGTCATGAAGGAGCCGGTCAACACGGTGACGGTGGCGATTGACGGCATAGGCGAACTCACCAACGAGTTCCGGCAGTAGGACCGCGCCGAAACAAAGCCGACAGCCAAAACGATTACTGTTCGTCCTTCGGCGGCATCCGCGGCGGCAGCAATGGCGTAAACGAAACGGCGTCGCCGCTGCGCGGGGCGCCCAATCCTCCTCCCGTCGAGGGATCGCCGCCTGCTGTGTCGATGATCGCGCTCGGCGTGATGTACTCCCTGACAGCTTCGAGGAGAGTGCCCTCGCCGGCGCCAAAGTCGGCGGCGCGGCCGCCTTGGGCACGTCCTGCTGCAATTTCTCCCACGGCTTTGTCGGTCTTTTCGGCCAAAGCGCTGCTGTAGGGAAGCCGGTAGGCTCTGGGAACTCCACTCGGCCGATTGCTGTCGTCGAGCGTCTCGACCCAGAGATAGATCGAACCGGTATCGCCTTCGAGCGAGTGCGGATCGACAATGCGTGCCTGCAACAGCTTGAAGGCGGGGGGTAATTTGTCGTCGCTGGCCCAGCCCATCAAGCCCCGCGTGCCGACGAAGCTGACGATGTAAAACGCGCTTGTCACCACCACGGCCACGGCTTTGACCGGCCAGGGCAAGCGTGCATAGACAAGAATGGCGAGCAGCAGCGCGCCTATCAGCGCGTAGCCCGCCGATAATGTGACGACGACCGATTGCAGGTTACTCACGGCGCGGCATCCTGACGCCGGTCTTCGGATCGAGATCCGCACCGTTGGCGCGCGCGTTGCGGAAGGTTTCCAGCAGAGACTTCGGCCGCTGGTGCACATCGATCACCCTGCCCTCGGCATCGAGCGAGAAGCGCAGTGCTGTCTTCTCTTGACCGGAATGATCGACCATCACCTTGTTGTCGAAGATCACCTGCACCGTTGGATTGAGTTTCTGCACCTTCACCGTCGCCGCCACCGGCTGTCCGGTCATCGCCTGAAAGTGCGAAACATTGACCGTATATTCACCCGCGACGATACCACGTACGGCGACAATTTCCTCACGAATGGGAGTTTGAATCTTCTTTCCGTTGACGACGACGAAATCGTTCGCCCCGCCGCGATCGTCGCGGTCGAGCGTCAGGAAGCCGGCCTCGCGACGGCGATACCAGGCGACATTGCCGGCGGGATCCTGCACGAACAGATCGAGGTCGTCAGGATGATTGTCAGGCCAATCCATCGTGATGATGAATTCGGCCTTTAAATCGATCTTGCCCTCCTTGGAATCCGGCGAGACAGCGAGCAGCGCCAGAAAGAACAGGAAAGCAACGACCTGCAGCGCCTTGAACAACATCACGCCGAGCGGATCGAACGCCTCCTCGCGCTGGTAAAGGCCGAATTCATCCATCATTGCGGCGTTCCAGTGCCGGCGTGACATAGGTTTCGGTCAACATGACAGCGTCGGAGAACACCCGCTGGGTCGCGGCATCGAGCATGTAGTACTGAATTCGGACGAGGATGGAGCCGGCCAGACCTGCGAGCGTCGTGTACATCGCCACCGCCATGCCATCGCTCATCAGGCCCATCGAGGATTTCATGGCGGCCTTGTCGGCCGCATCGAGTGTGGCGATCGGAGCCAGCATGATGATGAAGCCGATGATTGTCCCGAGCAGGCCAAGTTTCATCATCATATCGGAAACGAATGCGCCGAAGCCGTTCGAACCGCGCAGCCGATCGGCCAACGCCCGCAATAACAGCGTCTGATCGATGTGGCCGAAGCCCTGCGCTGTGGCCTTGATCACCAGGCTGCGGATGTGATCTCGCACCAGGCCTCTCGGCAACGCTGCCGCATCGGGATCGAGCGCCGCGTCGGCGCCGGGCGCCGACAACAGCGCGCGACACCGCTTTGCGGCCTCGTCTTCCCGCGCGATCGCACGAGTGCGCCAGAAGCAGTGGCCGCACGTGGCGAGGTAGAGCACCCCGATCAGGCTCGAAATGTAGGTGCGATCCGAGACGGCCATTAAATGGATCAATCCATATCGCCACAACAGGACAGCGGCAAAGATGGAAAGGCCGGTGAAAATCATCCACCGCAACAGGGCGCCGCGCTCGGGCGTGTTCATGTCAAGCGCTGCGGCGTTCCCGGAACCCATGCTGCTTCCTCCCTGCGGGTAGCTTCATTGCAGCAGCCTGCAATGTAGCCGTCTCGCTCGCGTAGTAGATCAGAGCCGGCGGGCGCCGTCCAAGGAGGCGCGCCTGTCGTGGACCGGGAAATCTTCCCGATCTTCTTCCGCTGCAAGCTTGCGATTGGCAACCATTGGCGGTGTTGCTACTGTGATGCACACGTCGTGGAGAGGTGATCGCATGCGCCTCGTGCTTCAGCTCGTCGGCCGCTTACTTCTGATCGTCGCTCTCTGTCTGGGCGCTACGACGCTCTGGGCCACGATCGATGCCTATCGCAGCGTCGATCGCGCCACAGAGGCCTCCGCCCAACGGGTTGCTCTGGCCTTGGAAGCGATCTACTGGCGCGAATTGCTGCTGCGCAGCAACCGCATGCGCGAACAACTCATGCCGATACCCGAATGGCGCAACATCGAAACGATGAAACTGATTTCGCCGGGCATTTGCGTCCAATTCGTGCCCATGGACGAGTTCGAGAAGCCGCTCTGCGGCCAGAGCAAGGGCATCGGCCTCGCGCCGCCGCGCTGGTTTGCAGCCGGCGTTCAGACGCTGCTCGGAAGCCATGCCCCGGTGGTTGTGCCGATCAGCGCCCGCACGGCTACCGCGGGCACGGTATCCGCGACCGTCGATGCCGACGCCGCGATAGCGCTGGCGTGGGAACGCATCCTCGACAACATTGGCGTGGCGTTGCTAATGGCGGTCGCGATCGCTTTGCTCGCCTCGCTCGTGATCGCTCATACCCTGGCCCCCGCACGATCGATCGTTGCCGCGCTGCAGCGCATGGCGCGCGGCCAATACCGGACGTCGCTGCCAGCCTTCCGATCGATGGAGCTTGCCATGATTGGACAGGCCGTCACCGATCTCGGAGACCGCCTGGAACAGGCCATGGAAGAACGAGCGGCCTTGACCGGACGTGTTCTTGAAATCCGCAACGATGAGCGGCGCGCGCTGGCGCGCGAACTGCACGACGAATTCGGCCAGAACCTCTCGGCCATTCTCGCCTTTGCCAATACGATCGAAGTTGCCAGTGCGCAGAATCCGAACCAGAGCGGCGTCACGCAGGATGCGCGGATGATTTCGCATGCCACCCATCGGATTATGGCGTGCTTGCGCGGTACACTGAACCGCTTGCGCCATCCGCCCGCCGAGGAACTCGGACTGGAGGCCAGCCTGGTCAATCTGGTCGAGAGCTGGCGGTCGCAGAATGCGGCGCAGCCGTCGATACAGCTCGACCTGCAGGGCGACCTCGCCGACGTGCCTGGCATCGTGGCCGCGACAGCCTATCGAATCGCCCAGGAATGTCTGACCAACTCGCTGCGCCACAGCTCAGCCCGCGCGATCCTGCTCCGGATCGAGCGGCGCGCCGGTATAGAGAATGCCCTTTTGATCCACGTCGAGGATGACGGCGGCGATGCCGCCAAAGTGATGCAGTCCGAAGGGGCCGGTCTTATCGGAATACGGGAAAGAGTGGCCGCGCTTGGCGGGTCCGTTTCGATCGCGCGCGAAACGCGCGGCGTGAGCGTCGCCGCAACGATCCCGCTCGCCGCTTGAGGCCATCTGCATGACGGCTTCACAGACAAAAGGCATCTCGATTCTGCTGGTGGACGACCATCCGGTCGTTCGGCAAGGCTATCGCCGGGTGCTGGAAACCCAGAGCGACTTCGATGTGGTCGCTGAAGCCGAAGATGCGACCAGCGCGTATGCCGCCTTCAAAGTGCACGGACCGGATATCGTGGTGATGGACATCTCAATGCCGGGGGCAAGCGGCCTCGAGGCGATCCGCAATATCCGCTTGCGCGCTCCCCGCGCCCGCATTCTCGCCTTCAGCATGCATAGCGAAGCGACGCTGGTGAAAGCGGCATTCAAGGCGGGGGCAAGCGGCTACGTCACCAAGAGCAGCGAACCGATGGTGCTGGTCCAGGCCATCCGTTCGGTCGCACGCGGAGAACGGGCAATGAGCGACGACATTGCCCACGTTTTGGCGCTCGAAAGCCTGAGCCCGTCAGCATCGGTCCTTGAGCAGTTGGGGGAACGGGAAATCGAGATATTGCGACAATTGGCAGCCGGCTCAACGCAGGAGCAGATAGCTTCAAACCTCAATATCAGCATGAAGACTGTTCAGAATTACCAGTATCTCATAAGAACCAAAACCGGCATGCGGACGGACGCGCAGCTTGTTCGTCTGGCCGCCGAGTTCGGGCTAACCAGTCTCTAGTCATCCCACTTTATCTTTTTGTTTGCGCGGATGGATGCGATACCGACGTCAGGTCAGGGCAGACGCGTACGATCCTCGAGCCACACCGCTACACCGCTCAGCTTCCTGATGAGAGCAATCAGATTGCTGACTCCGGCTGCGGAATGGAAGCCACCGCTGCCTGTACGCCCGGCGGCCCTGGCCTGGCCGACCCCGGCCAGCTGGGCGACGGCGCGAAACACCTGATAGTAGCGCACGGCGCGATCATCGAGCGGCCGGAGCGCCCGATAGGTGCGCTCGTAGCGCCGCAGCGCCGCGCCGATCATCTGGCGTGCCATAATACGCAATGCCCATGGCAGTCCGAGTGGAACGGCGGATATGTTTGATGATCGCCGAACGCGACATCCATGGCGGGCTCTGCAATGACCACATTGGCCCAGTCGATGACCCCGGTGGGCCGGCCATTTTCGGCAAGGATGTTGAGCGGGTGGAAATCGCCATGGCAGATCGCCGCCTCCTGCGCCTGCGCAGGCCGATGCTCGTCCAGCCAGGCAAGGCCGGGTTTCAGGCCGACGAGATTGCTCCGCTCGACGATCGTGTTGAGCAGCGCCAGCTGGCCCTCGAAGGTGACGGCATCAGCATCGATGCCCGCCGCTGTTATGGCCCGCAGCAGGGGCTCAGCCGGCAATTGATGCAGGCGGATCTGCATGCCCACCCATTCGTCGATGATCCCGCCGAGGATGGCGGGAACGTTGAACAACAGCCGCGTTTCGCCACGAGCGAGCCGCCGCCGCCTAAGTCCGCCCTCAAGACCATGCGCCAGGGTTTGTCCTGGCAGGCGCGCCATGACCATGAAGGGTCCGCCGAGGATACTCAGGATCGCTTTCCGTCACCATCACGCGGGGTGCGGGAAAGCCGATGTCGGCGAGCGTATTATGGACGATGGTTTCCAGCTTCACCCGCCCCGGATCGGAATCGGCGTGACCGAGGCGCAGGATCAACGGCCCCGCCAAAGAAGGAGGAACACGATCGAGGGTGAAACCAAAGATCGCCGCATCAAAGCCGCCCTGAATGCGCGCCGGCGCGGCGATATACTTAGCGTCCGGGCATTCGAACACGCGCGCCAGATGATCCAGCAGCCGTTGAGCCACTTCTGCGTCATCGAGCTGATGCATCGCGATGAACCCCCCGCCACTTCAACGCCAAGCAGGATTATCACTCCCAAACGCCGCTGTCCTTATCACTGCTCCGAGACGTGCGCGGTGCGGGTTCCATTTCGCACCCGCACGCGCTTTCCACATCGCAGATCGATCGTCACTGCAAATAAGTCTTGGCGGCGGCGTGAAAGCCAATACGCTGTGTGCTGGCAATGACGCCAGACGCACGCGCAAGTCGCGACAGCCTGCATCGGCTTTGCGGACAAGAGTGTGGGCGCGAAATCAGTTGAGGGGGCTGCGCGATGACCGATCTCTCCTTGAATGCCGCTACACCTGCCACTGAGGCCGAGCCGAGCCTGAACCGGGTCATGGGTCCGTGGCTGCTGCTGCTGTTCATCGTCGGCGACATTCTCGGCACCGGCATCTATGCGCTCACCGGTCAGGTCGCCAACCAGGTCGGCGGCGTCGTCTGGCTGCCGTTCCTCGTCGCCTTCGTCGTGGCGCTGATCACCGCGTTCAGCTATCTCGAACTCGTCACCAAATATCCGAAGGCCGCGGGCGCCGCGCTCTACACCCACAAGGCGTTCGGCATCCACTTCATCACCTTCATCGTCGCGTTTGCGGTGATGTGCTCCGGGATCACCTCGGCGTCCACCGCCTCGCGGGCCTTCTCCGCCAACATGTCGCACGCGTTCGGCCTAGGCTTTTCCGAGCTTCGGCATCACCATGACGGGTCTCGTCTTCATGGCTGTTGTCGCCGCGGTCAATTTTCGCGGCGTCGGCGAAAGCGTCAAGGCGAACGTCGTGCTGACCTGCGTCGAGCTGACCGGCCTCTTGATCATCATCTTCATCGGCCTGTGGGCGATCGGCATGGGCCAGGGTGACGTCTCGCGCGTCACGCAGTTCAAGGCCGGCGATGCCGGCATGTTCTGGCCGGTGATCGCCGCGACCACGCTCGCCTTCTTCGCCATGGTCGGCTTCGAGGATTCCGTCAACATGGCCGAGGAATGCACGGATCCGACCCGGCATTTTCCAAAAGTGCTGCTGGCCGGCCTGTTCATCACCGGCGCCATCTATGTGCTGGTCTCGATCTCGGCGATCACGCTGGTTTCGCCGGAGCAACTCGGCGAAGGCGAGACGCCGCTCTTGAAAGTGGTGCAGGCCGGCGCGCCGAACTTTCCGCTCTGGATCTTTGGCTTCATCACCATGTTCGCGGTCGCCAACTCCGCGCTGATCAACATGCTGATGGCGAGCCGGCTGGTCTACGGCATGAGCCGCGAGCATGTGCTGCCGCCGGCGCTCGGCAAGGTGCATGCCACCAGGCGCACGCCCTATATCGCGATCGGTTTCACCACGCTCTTGGCGTTCGCATTGATCACTTTCGTCGGCGAAGTGCCCGCGCTCGGCGGGACGACCGCGCTGCTGCTGCTCTGCGTGTTTACGGTGGTCAATATCGCGGTGCTGGTGCTGCGCAAGGACACCGTCGCGCATAGCCATTTCCGCACCCCGACGTTCCTGCCGGTGCTCGGCGCCATCACCTGCGCATTCCTGGCCGGGCCATGGACCGGACGGGCGGTGGTTCAGTACCACGTCGCGGGCGTCTTGATCGCCATCGGCGTCGTGCTCTGGGTGATCACGATGCTGGTCAACCGCGCCCAGGGCGTCAAACCCGAGGAGCCGACCATGGAGACGACCGGCGGCGCGGGACCCGTGAACTAGCTGCAGCTCCGGTAGCCGCGATGCTGCCCTGCGCGGCGAGGTCGGCCATGGTTCATCACCGACATCGCGGCTCGGCTGCGGAATACCTGATTTTGTCCTCCGCAACAGACATCAGGCCGCTTCGCGCCGCTTTCCGGACTCATCGAGCAGGCCTGCCGCCACCAGCGCCCCGCGAATGCGTGCGATCTCGGCATCCCCGATCTTGACCAGCGGCGGCCGCACCACGGCGCGCGGCAGGCGGCCGAGAAGGACGAGCGCCTCCTTCATGCGGTTGTGCATGTCGACGAAGGGATCGGCGTAGAACACAGCCATCAGCGGATGGATGCGATCGTTGAGCCGGCGCGCCTCGGCAAGGTCGTTGGCGGCGACCGCCCGGAACAGTTTTGCTTGCAAATCCGCAATCACGCTGCCGCTGCCCGACAGCAACCCGTTGCAGCCGAGCACGAGCGAACTGAGCAGCCAGGCGCTGTTGGTCGACAGCACGTTGATCGGTACTTTGCGCGATTGCAGCGCCCTGATCTGCGCCTCGTGCTGGGGAACGCTGGTCGTCCAGTCCTTGATGGCGCGGATGGTCGGGATTTCGTCGAGCAGGCGGTTCAGCGTCGCCGCGGGATACCCCTGTCCGGTCGCGAGCGGATACTGGAAAACGATGATCGGCAGATCGGAGGCCGACGCGATGGCCTTGAAGTGCGCGAGCACCATGTCCGCGGTCTGGCCGAGCGCAAACGGCGCCGGCGGAAACACCAGCAGCGCCGAGGATCCGCCCGCCTGCGCGCGCTTTGCGATCCGCGCCGCCTCGAGGCTGCCATCCGCCCAGATGCCGTGGATCAGCGGCAGCCGGTCACCGATTTCGCTGCCTGCGATGTCAAGCACGCGGCTCTGCTCTTCGGCCGTGCACGACGCCACCTCGGTCGAATGCGCATTGATCGTGATCGCCGACAAGCCCTCGACGCCTGCGACGTCCCGCAAATGGCTGCGAAAGCCCGGCTCGTCGATCGACAGATCGTCGTGAAACGGCAGCAGCACCGCGGGGATCACCCCCTGGGGGACAAAATCCTTGAAGCGAGCCATGGCGATCTCCCATTCTGTCGGCAGTATGCCCGGTTGGCGGGTCATTTTGGAAATGCCGGACTTTATCCGGAAATATCCGCCCCACGGAAACAAAAACCCTGCGCTTTTGCATGATGGCGATGCCTTGGCCCCTGCCGTCCCCCGTGGACATTTGCGGGGGGTGACGGCATCCTGATCCCCGAAATCTCATAAAATACGTGCGCGCAGGCCGTGCGCCGGGGAAACATAGAGGGCAGCAATGATCAGAACGCGGTTCACCGAACTTGTCGGCGTCGAACATCCGATCGTCCAGGGCGGCATGCAATGGGTGGGACGCGCCGAACTGGTCGCGGCCGTCGCCAACGCCGGCGCGCTCGGCTTCATCACCGCACTGACCCAGCCGACGCCGGAAGACCTCACCAAGGAAATCGCGCGCTGCCGTGGCCTGACCGACAAGCCGTTCGGCGTGAACCTGACCATCCTGCCCTCGATCAAGCCGCCGCCTTACGCGGAGTACCGCCAGGCCATCATCGAGAGCGGCATCAAGGTGGTCGAGACCGCCGGCAACAAGCCGCAGGAGCATGTCACCGAATTCAAGAAGCATGGCATCAAGGTCGTGCACAAATGCACCAGCGTCCGCCACGCGCTCTCCGCAGAGCGCATGGGCGTCGATGCGATCTCGATCGACGGTTTTGAGTGCGCCGGCCATCCCGGCGAGGACGACACGCCCGGCCTGATCCTGATTCCGGTCGCCGCCGACAAGATCAAAATTCCGATGATCGCCTCCGGCGGCTTTGGCGATGGCCGCGGCCTCGTCGCCGCGCTGGCGCTCGGCGCCGAGGGCATCAACATGGGCACGCGCTTCATGTGCACCAAGGAAAGCCCGATCCACCAACTGGTGAAGGAGCGCATCGTTGCCAATGACGAGCGCGAGACCGAGCTGATTTTCCGCACCATGCGCAACACTTCGCGCGTCGCCAGGAATGCGATTTCGACCAAGGTGGTCGCGATGGAAAAGGAAGGCGCGAAGTTCGAGGACGTCCGCGAGCTCGTCGCCGGCGCCCGCGGCAAGATGGTCTATGCCACCGGCGACGCCGATGAAGGCATCTGGTCGGCCGGACAGGTGCAGGGATTGATCCACGACATCCCGACCTGCGCCGAACTGGTGTCGCGCATCATGCGTGACGCCGAAGCCATCATGCGCGAGAGGTTCGAGGGCATGCTGTCGGGCGCGAAGCGTCAGGCTGCCGAATAATCTTGCTGCGTCACAAGCGGCTCTATCGCCTCATCCTGAGGAGCTTGCGGAGCAAGCGTCTCGAAGGATGAGGCCGCATTGGGACCTCGTGGTTCGAGACGCGCGACGACGCGCTCCTCACCATGAGGGTCGTCCAGAATAAGCGGCGACGCTATACGAGGAATGATCCATGAAAGCCTATGTCTACGGCGCCAACGGCGCTGAAATATCAGACGTTGCAAAACCCGCACCGAAAGGCACGCAGGTGCTGGTCAAGGTTCATGCCTGCGGGCTGAACCGCGCCGACCTCGGCATGACCAAGGGCCATGTCCACGGCGCGGCCGGCGGCGTCGGCACCGTGCTCGGCATGGAATGGGCCGGCGAAGTGGCCGAACTCGGCCCGGAAGCCAAGGGCGTCAAGGTCGGCGACAAGATCATGGGCTCCGGCGGCGCGGCGTTCGCGGAATATACGCTGGCCGATCACGGCCGGCTGTTCCGCGCCCCCTCCAACATGAATTTTCAGGAAGCCGCCACCCTCCCCGTCGCGCTCGCCACCATGCACAACGCCGTCGTCACCAACGGCGCGCTGCAGGCCGGCCAGAGCGTGATGATTCAGGGCGCGAGTTCGGGCGTCGGCCTGATGGCGATGCAGATCGCAAAGCTCAAGGGCGCCAGGCTCGTGATCGGCTCCTCCACCGACGCGATGCGGCGTGGCCGCCTGAAGGAGTTCGGCGCCGACCTCGCAGTCGACTCTTCCGATCCGGGCTGGGTCGATGAAGTGTTGAAGGCCACCAATGGCGAAGGCGTCGACCTCATCGTCGATCAGGTCTCAGGCCCCGTCGCCAACCAGAATCTGAAGGCGACCAAGGTCAAGGGCCGTATCGTCAATGTCGGCCGGCTCGGCGGCACCCATGCCGATTTCAATTTCGACCTGCACGCCGCGCGCCGCATCAACTATATCGGCGTCACTTTTCGTACCCGCTCGATGGAGGAAATCCGCGAGATCTTCGACGAAGTCCGCAAGGACATCTGGGGCGCGGTGGAATCGCGAAAGCTGCAACTGCCGATCGACAGGGTTTATGACTTTGCCGATATCGGAAAGGCGTTTGAGCACATGGAAGCCAACAAGCACCTCGGCAAGATCGTGGTGACGCTGTAGCCGTTGTCTGCGGCGCGCCATGCGCGTTTACGCGCGTCTTCGACGCGCTATGGCTCCGCAGAGCGACCCATCTCTCCACACAGCATGGACCCCGGATCAGCAGCGCATCACTTTATACTGCGCATCATCCGGGAACGCCGGCAACATAATCTGCTCCTGCGAGCGAGTTGCGACTTGCTCCTGTGGATGGCCGCTTGATGTTAACGGGCGGGCTGCTAAACCGCCGTCCATGGCAGCCACCCACGCATACAAATCCAGCACCAAGACATCCGTCGCCGCGATCTCGATCCTCGCCAGCGGCAGCATGGCCGTGGCCAAGCTGGTGGTCGGCATCGCCATCGGCTCGCTGGCGCTGATCTCCGAGGCGCTGCACAGCACGATCGACCTGGTCGCCACCATCATCACCTGGGCGGTGGTGCGGGTGTCGGACCAGCCGGCGGATGCCGAGCACCATTACGGCCATGGCAAATTCGAGAGCCTGTCGGCGCTCGGCATCACCGCCCTGCTCTATCTGCTCGCCGGCGGCATTCTGGTCGAGGCTTATGGCCGCCTGCGCGAGGGCACGCCGCCGCCGACCATTTCGGCGATCCCCTTCGTCGTGCTCGTGATCGACATCGCCGTGAATTTCTGGCGCGCCCGCGCGCTGCACCGCGCCGCGCGCGAAACGCGCAGCCAGGCGCTCGCCGCCGATGCGCTGCATTTCGCCTCCGACGTGCTCGGTTCCTTCGCCGTCATCGCCGGCCTTATTCTCGCAGGCCTCGGCTTCTGGTGGGGCGATGCGGCGGCCGCGATCGCGGTGGCCGTCATGATCGGTCTGTTGGGCCTCAAGATGACGCGCGCGACCGTGGAAACCCTGCTCGACCGTGCGCCCGAGGGCATTGCCGAGAAGGCCGACGCTGCGATCCGCGCCGTGCCGGGTGTGGTCGACATCGAGCGGATGCGCGTGCGCATGGTCGGCCCCACCTACTTCATCGAAGCGACCGTCAAAGTGCCGCGCACGTTTCCGATCGACCGCGTCGAGGAGATCAAGCGCAAGGCGCAAGGCTCCGTGAGCGACGCGCTCGGCGATGCCGACCTTACCTTCACCGCCATACCGGTGGCGCGCGACAACGAGACCGTGCGCGACCGCGTGATGGTGATCGCGCGCAATTCCGGCCTCGCCGTCCACCATGTCACCGTGCACGATCTCGGCGGCAAGCTGATCGTCAGCCTCGACCTCGAGGTCGATGGCGATATGGGCCTGGTCGCGGCCCACGACATCGCCCACGGGCTGGAGCACAATATCCGCGAGGAGTTCGGCGAGGATGTCGAGGTCGACACCCATATCGAGCCGCTGGAGCCGGAATTGCCGCACGGCACCGATGCGCCGGCCGAACGCGTCGCGGCGATCAAGGCGGCGCTGGCGGGCCTCGCCGCCAACGGCGCCATCCATGACATCCACAATGTCCGGGTACGCGACACCGACGCCGGCGAAATCGTTAACTTTCATTGCCGCGCGGCGCCCTCGATGAGCGTGATCAAGGTGCATGAGCGCGTCGACGAGATCGAGCGCGCGTTGCGCCGCGCATTCCCTTCGATCAAGCGGGTCATCAGTCACGCCGAGCCGCCCCGCACGTAGCGTTTTCAAGCGAAGTGGGTACCGGTTCGCGTGAAGAAAAACGCGTCAGACCAAAATCGGAGCTTCGGCTCTGATGCAATCAGAGCCGAAGCTCAATTTACGGAGCGTTCCCGTTTCGGACTCTATTAGTCCCGATTCCCCGTTGGACAAGATTTATTTCATCTTAACGAATTGTCGACTCTCGACAGCCCGGAAAAAACGGATTCAAATCACTGTGATTCGGAAGCACGTGGGGTTCTTCCGAAAACGGTGTGCAAAAGAATCCGGCGGGGGTCTACGGCATGGCGCGTGCGCATGCGGCGAACGCGTGCGTCCAATCCGATTCCATTAAAGGATTGGCGCAGTCGATTGCGAAGCCGGCCTACCACAGGCTGTTGATTGCCGAGCCTGCGCTGCGCCGCGCTGTGCCGACGCTGATCATCGCCTTCCTCGTCACCATCTGCCTCGGCGCCTTCGTGCAGGTGATCGATCACAACCGGCAGAAGCGCGCGACCATGAAGCGCGACATCTCGGCGCTGTCGGACATTCTTGCCGAACGCATCGACCGCCTGACCTCGGTGCGGCAGGACCGCGCCGTCAGCATCGAGCGGCTGCAGGCCATCCTGCCCGGCCTGATCCCGTCCTGGGGCGGCGCATCCGGCCGCCACGTCATCATCGCCAGCGCCGACCAGCGCATCCTCGCCCGTGTTCCGCTTGAAACCGGCCTCGGCGAACCCGACCGCGTTCTCGACGTCATCTCGACCGCGCAATTGCTGGGCACGCCCGGCCAGCAGAACACCGTCACCGACATGACCCTGCCGAATGGAGGCGGCGCGCTGGCCACCCAGCGCATGATCAAGTCGCTGCCCGGCACGGTCATCGTGATCCAGGAAAAGAACGAACCGATCTGGGGATCGGACGCCGCGCTGTCGGTGACGCTGTCGGCCACCACAGGCTTCGTCGTGCTGATCCTCGGCTTCGCCTTCCACTGGCAATCGACCCGTGCGCGCGAAGGCGATCTCATCAACGACGCGGTGCGCGGCCGCATCGACACCGCGCTCAACCGAGGGCGCTGCGGCCTGTGGGACTGGGACCTTTCGCGCGGCAGGATATTCTGGTCGCAATCGATGTTCACCATGCTGGGGCTCGACAGCCGCAGCGACCTTCTCACCTTCGGCGAAGTCAACGCGCTGGTTAAATCCGACGACATCGACCTGTTTGAAATCGCCGACCAGCTGATCTCCGGCAAGATCGATCACATCGACCAGTCCTTCCGCATGCAGCACACCGACGGTCACTGGATCTGGCTTCGGGTCCGCTGCGAACTCTCCAGCGGCGCCGCCGATGCCGGCCTGCACCTGATCGGCATCGCCGTCGACATCACCGAGCAGAAGAGCCTCGCCGAAAAGACCGTGGAAGCCGATCTGCGGCTGCGCGACGCGATCGAGACCATCCCGGAAGCCTTCGTGTTGTGGGATGCCGAGGATCGGCTGGTGTTGTGCAACTCGCACTTCCAGCGCCTGCACCGCCTGCCGGATTCGGCCGTCACGCCCGGCACCTCCTATGAGACCGTGATCGAGGTCGGCAGCATGCCGGAGGTCCGCACCCGGTTGCAGGATGCCGGCAACCAGGCGCCGGGCGCCCGCACCTTCGAGGCGCAGCTCGACGACGGCAGCTGGCTGCACATCAGCGAACGCCGCACCAAGGATGGCGGCTACGTTTCGGTCGGCACCGACATCACCCGCATCAAGGAGCACGAGCAGAAACTGGTCGACAACGACCTTCGCCTGCGCGCTTCCGTGATCGACCTGAAACGTTCGCAGTCCGAGCTGGAGCGCCAGGCCGTCGAACTGGCAGATCTTGCCGAAAAATACTCCGAAGAAAAAAATCGCGCCGAGGAAGCCAACCAGGCCAAGTCGAAATTCCTCGCCAATATGAGCCATGAGCTGCGCACCCCGCTCAACGCCATCATCGGCTTCTCCGAGATCATGGGCAGCGGCCTGTTCGGCGCGCTCGGCTCGGACAAGTACCAGGAATACTGCCACGACATCCTGACATCGGGGACATACCTGCTGGAAGTCATCAACGACATCCTCGACATGTCGAAGATCGAGGCCGGGCGCATGCGGCTCGACCTCGAGCCGCTCGATCTGTCGAAGACGCTCGCGCGAATCGCTGCGCGTGGTGTCCGGGCGCGCCGAGGACAAGAACCTGACGCTGGATGCGAACATCGAAAACACGATCTCTGTGATCGCCGACCGCCGCGCGGTGAAGCAGATCATCGTCAATCTGCTGTCGAATGCGGTCAAATTCACCCCCGACGACGGCAAGGTGGTGGTGCGCGGCCAGATGCTGAACGACTCGATCGTGCTTGTGATCGCCGATACCGGCATCGGTATCGCGCCGGAATCGCTGCGCCGGCTGGGCAAGCCGTTCGAACAGGTCGAGAGCCAGCTCACCAAGACCTATCAAGGCTCTGGCCTGGGGCTTGCGATCGCGCGCTCGCTGACCAATCTGCACGGCGGCTCGATGAAGCTGCGCTCCAAGCTCGGCGCCGGCACGGTGGTCCGCGTCACGCTGCCGCTCGACGCGCGCCATGTGAAGCCGAAGATGCCGGCGGCGGCGTAGCGGCTCCTTCTCTCCCGCGGGCCATTTCGGCGCTACGCCACGCTGTCACGCCATCAGATCATGCGCGATCAATGCCGACGCCCGCTCACGGTAAGCGAGCGGTCCAATTCCACGGCAACCTTGCGGCATCGGACTTCTCCCAATGCGGATGCCGGTCTTCGTTGACATTGAGAATGAGAGGCACAATAGTTTCAAGAGGACGAACGACTGTTCAATAGACGAACAAACGGTTTGTGCGCGCAGGAATCCCGGGCACCTGAGCGGGCGTTTCAAACGGAAGGCATGATGTGAGCGAGAGGTTGGAGTTCGATCACGTTAGCAAGGTCTTTGAGGGCCAGCGACGCGACGCAGACTTCGTCGCATTCGACGACATCACGCTTGAAGCCTCACCATCGGAATTCCTTGCCATCGTCGGCCCCTCGGGGTGCGGTAAATCGACCTTGTTGAGGATGGCCGCCGGCCTCATCGGCCCCACCAAGGGAAAGGTCCTGCTCGACGGCAAGCCCGTATTGGGACCGCCGCCGGGAGTGGTCTATCTCTTTCAGCAATACGCCAAATCCCTGTTCGCGTGGCGCACCGTAATCGACAACGTCATGTTTCCGCTGGAAGGAGCCGCCCGGACCAGGCGCGGCGAATTGCAGGCACAGTGCCGGGGCTATCTCCGGCAGGTCGGGCTCGCGGGTTTCGAGGACAAGTATCCCTGGCAGCTCTCCGGGGGCATGCAGCAGCGTGTCGCCATCGCGCGGGCGCTCGCCGCCAACCCGCAAGTGCTGCTGCTCGACGAGCCGTTCAGTGCGGTGGACGCGCTGACGCGCATGGAGCTGCAGTCACTGGTGCTGCAATTGTGGGAACGAAGGAGGTTCACGGCGATCCTCGTCACCCATGACGTCGAAGAAGCCATCTTCCTCGCCGACCGGGTGGCGGTGCTCGGTGCCAAGCCGACGTCGCTGAAGCAGATCGTCGACGTCGCCCTCCCGCGGCCTCGCGATCAGCTCGCGACCCGCGAGGACCCGCGCTTTCTGAAACTTCGCCATGACATCACCGCCTCTCTGCTGGTCCAGAGTAACGAGAGGAGCAACGGGCATGTCGCGCCGGTCTGAGACTTACGACAGCAGGCTCTGGAGCCTGGTTTCACCCGTTGTCGTGCTGTGCATCTGGGAACTCGCCGGACGACTTGGCTGGACCAACCCGATCCTGCTGCCTCGTCCCTCGCAAATCATCGAGGCGCTGTTGGTGCTCGTGGCCGATGGCGCGATTTTTGGGCCATTGGCGCACACCGTCGGGCTGTTCGTTGTCGGCTACGCGCTCGCCAGCCTGCTCGGAACAGGCCTCGGAATCGCGATGGCCACCAACCAAACGCTCTACGGCCTTCTGGAGCCCCTGGTCGAGACTCTTCGCCCGATTCCGAAACCCGCGCTTGTCCCGGTGCTGTTCCTGTTTCTCGGCATTGGCAAAGCGACGATGATCACGCTCGTCGTGCTTGCAGCCGTGTTTCCCGTCCTGATCAGCACCTTCCAGGGCGTCAGAGGGCTCGATCCGGTCCTGCTGGAGACGGCGCGCACATTCCAGGCGTCGCGTTCGCGCACGATCCTGTCGGTCATTCTGCCGGCGTCGCTTCCGATGATCCTGGCCGGGATGCGGGTCGCACTTGGCCTCGGGCTCGTGCTCGTCATTCTTGCCGAAATGCTGGCCGGCGAAGACGGCATCGGCTTCCGCATTCTCGACCTTGAGCGGTCGTTCCAGATCCGGGACATGTTCGCCTGGATCGTCGTGCTCGTTGCGCTCGGGGGCGGGCTGATGAAGCTGTTCGATATCGCCGAGCGGCGCCTGGTGCCCTGGCAAGGCAGAAGCTGAGGACTTGAAGCTGAGGATTTGAAGGAGTAGAAATCATGCGCAGAGCATTCGTGTTGATGGGATTGGCGACGTTAGGTTTTGTCGCGATGTCGGTCGCGCCGGCGCGAGCCGCCGATCCCGAAAAACTCCGCGTCAGCATCATCCCGATCGGCGACGTGGCGCCGCTGTTTGCGGCCGTTCAGAACGGCTATTTCCGCGAGCAAGGGCTCGAGATCGACACCACTCCGTCCGCCGGCGGCGCGGCCGGGATTCCGGGCCTGGTCGGCGGCAGCTTCGATATCGCGTATGGCAATGTCGTGTCGGCGCTGCTGGCCGCCCAGCAGGGGCTCGACGTCAAGGTCATCGCAGCCGGCACGAATGTCGTGGATCCCAAGCTCGATGCAACGGGGGTCTTCGTGAAGAGCGACTCCGGGATCAAGAGCGGCAAGGATCTCGAAGGCAAGAGCATCGCCGTCAACACCCGCAACAACGTGATCTGGCTTTACGCCCGTGCCTGGATCAAGGCGACGGGCGGTGATCCCGAGCGCGTCACGTTCAAGGAGGTGCCGTTTCCGCAGATGGAGGACGCCCTGCGCCAGCAGCGCGTCGATGCCGCCTTCATGGTCCCTCCCTTCTCCATCGTCGCCGCGCAGAAAGGCGGCCTGAGCAAAGCCGGCAGTCCCTATTCCGACGTTCAGCCCGGCGTCGACGTCGGACAATACATCACGACGGGAAAGCTGCTCGCGGCCAAGCCGGAGACGATCAAGAAATTTGTCGCGGCTCTTCGCAAGGGCATCGAATGGTACAACGCCAATCTGACGAACGACGCGCTATTGATACTCATCAGCGGCTACACCAAAGCGGACGTCTCGCTGCTCAAACTGGCCCCGGTGCCCACCGCACCGGTCCGCACCGATCTGTCCCAGGTCAGAAAGACGATGCAGCTAATGATCGAGAACAAGCTGCTGCCGGCGCCGCTAGACCTGGACAAGATTATCGATCCCCTGGCGCTTTAGGATCTAAAGCGTTTTCAAGCGAATTGGGTACCGGTTCGCGTGAAGAAAACGCGTCAAAACAAAAAGATAGAGCCCCGTTCCGATTCAATCGGAACGGAAAAGGCTCTAGCCGGAGTCCGAACGGTGTCGGTTATAGGCAACCTGAACGGTACAAGCCACGGACGGACCGCAGGGCGACCCGGTCGGACTCGACAGCCGCGTCTGGGGATTCCTGCTGATCGGCGCACTGCTATCGCTTTGGGAATTGTCGTCGCGGGCCGGCTGGATCGTCAGCGCTTACTGGCCGCCCGTCTCGCACATTTTCGTGGCGGCCGTCGCGCAGCTTGCCGGCGGAGAGATCCTCCTTTCGCTGGCCGCCACCTTGCGGCGGGCCGCGATTGGCTACATCGCAGGCTCGGCGGCAGGGATCACGCTCGGGATTGTCTTGGCGCGCAACCGTCTTCTCCGATACGGTGTGCTGCCGTTGATTGAAATCGTTCGTCCGATGCCGACGCCGGCGGTGATCCCACCGCTGATCCTCTTTCTTGGTGTCGATGATGCGCTGAAGATCTTCATCGTGGCGCTGGCGAGTTTCTTTCCGGTCTTCACCAATACGTTCGCGGGCGTCGCGGCGATCGACGACACGCTGATCCAGACCGCCCGGACCTTCCGAACATCAGCGATTCGGATGCTCTATGGCGTGGTGTTTCCCGCGACCTCTGCCTGCGATCGCGGCCGGCTTGCGAACCGCCGTCAGCTTGTCTCTCGTCGTCGCCGTGCTGTCGGAGATGATCGCCGGCTCAAGCGGCATCGGGTATTACCTCGTGGAGACGCAGTACGCGATGCGACCCGACTTGATGTACGCCGCCGTGTTCTATCTCGCCGTGACAGGCTACGCGCTGAACAGGATCTTTCTCGCGCTGGAAGCGCGCTTGATTCCCTGGATGGGTAAGTCCTGAAGCGGTTTCAGGACTGCAGCGTCGGCGCGACTTCGCGGGCGATCTGCACCAGCGCGGCGGTCAGCGGCGTCATCGGATCGCGCTGCGGAAGCACCAGTCCGACGCTGTAATTGACGACGGGATCGACGATCGGAATGCTGCGGACCTTGTCGGCGAGCCCCAGCGTCTCCGCAAGCTTGGCCGGCATCACGCTGGCCCAGCGCCCGGTCCTGACATGAGTGTAGAGCACGAGCAGCGAGTTCGACGTCAGTGTCGGTGTCGCCTCGGCGCCGACCGAGCGCAGTGCCCGATCGATGATGCGGCGGTTCTGCATGTCGGGCGTCAGCAGGCATAACGGCACCTGGCCGACTTCCTTCCAGGTGACCTGATCGCGGTCGCCGAACATCGCATCCGGCGAGGTCAACAGGCGGTAGCTTTCGTCGTAGAGCGGGATGGTGCGAACCTTTCCGATCGGCTCGTTCTCGATATAGGTCAGCCCGGCATCGACCTCGAGATTTTCCAGTAGCCCCAGCACCTCCGACGAGGTGGTGGAGACGATGCGAAAGCGAACGTCCGGATGGCGGGCGCGGAACGGTGTCGTCAGTTGCGCCACCATGCCGAGCACGGTGGGGATCGCGGCGAGCTTGATTTCGCCGGAGAGCTTGTGCCTGAGCCCGTTGATCTCCTGCCGCATCGCGCGGGCATCGCCGACGATGCGCCTCGCCCAGTCGAGCGTGCGCTCGCCCTCGGGCGTAAAGCCCTGGAAGCGCGAGCCGCGCTGCACCAGCACGACGCCGAGGATTTCCTCAAGCTGCTTGAGGCTGGTCGACATGGTCGGCTGGGTCACGCCGCAGGCCTCGGCGGCGCGCCCGAAATGACGCTCCTTTGCCAGCGCCAGCAGAAGTTCGAGTTTGTCGATCAAGAAATGCGCCTCGTGGATTTAAGGTTCAGTCACAGATACCACGGCTCCAGCCTAGCAAACACGGTCAAAATATCGCTCTGATCCGTAAGGCTAAAAACGCCCATGCGATTTCCGTATCGCATGATAGTGCATGCTTATCGCTGACCGTTCTCTATCGCAGCTTGAGACCGCTTTATTGATATCTGCGCCTACTCGCTTCGCAATTGCGCCGTGATGCGGTCCGCGCTAGTTTTTCTCGGGCTTGTTTTTCGTTCAGGGAGGCGGCCATGCGCTACGCTATGTTGATGCTGGGACTAATTGCGCTTGCTGCGCCGGCGCATGCGGCGTCCCGCCTCGAATATGTCACCATGGTTCTGCAGGCCTTTGCCGCCAAGGTGGAATGTCCCGGCACCGACGTCGCCTATCAGGATCTGGTTAAAAAGGCGCAGGAAATGCAAATGCCCGAAGGTACGACCGAGCAGGTGCGAAAGGCCATCGCTTACGTCCACACGGGCGGGAAAATGGGCGAAGCCCCGTCGGGTGACCTGATGTCGGAAGTCGCCATCGCGACAAAATCGACGGACCTGGACCAGAAGCGCATCGGCATGACGACCTGGTGCGAAACCCAGAAAACACGGCTCAGCGGATTTATCCGCAGCAAGAACTAACCGACCAACGCCCCGAACGCCCGCCGCACCTCGGCCTGGGTCTCCCGCACCCTCGCCTGCAGCGCGGAAAAATCCGGCGTGTCGCCGGCGCGCGCCATCACCCGCCGCAAATCCTCGCCGGCGGTTTCCGGATTGAATTTGCCGGTGACGCAGAGTCTGATGATTTGCGTCAGGTCGTGATAGAGCCGCGCCGCGGAGCGCAGGATTTCGGCTTCCGATTGCGGCAGCACGCCGAGCTTTGCAGCACTATCGAGCACCGCGAGCGTACTGACATTGAGGATGTCGGGTTTTTCCGCGGCGTGAACGAGCTGGAGATATTGCGCGATGAAATCGATATCGACGATGCCGCCCGCGGCATATTTCAGATCCCAGACGTCGTCCTCGCCCTTTTCCTGCGCGATGGCGCGGCGCATGTCGGCGACATCGGCCGCCGTGCCGGCTGCATCGCGCGGCCGCGTCAGCACCGCGCGAATGACGCTCCTCGATCCGCCCGGCGAGTTCCGGCGACGACGAGATCACCCGCGCGCGGGTCAGCGCCATGTGTTCCCAGGTCCAGGCTTCCCGCTCCTGATAGTCGGCGAACGAGTCTATCCTGGAGGCCACCGGTCCGGCGCGGCCGGACGGCCGCAGCCGCATGTCGATCTCATAGAGCACGCCGTAATTGGTCCGCGTCGTGAACGCGCTGATCAGGCGCTGGGTGAAGCGCGCAAAATATTGCGCGCCATGCAGCGAACGCTCGCCATCGGAATCCGGATTCTCATTGTCGTAATCATAGAGCAGGATCAGATCGAGGTCGGAGGACGCCGTCATCTCGCGGCTGCCGAGCCGGCCCATCGCGATGATCGCGGTCTCCTGTCCCTTGATGCGGCCATATTGCGCGGCGAACTGGTCGGTGACGAGGCCGTGCACGGTATGGACGATGCCCTCGGCCACGTCGGCAAAGGCTGTGCTCGCCTGTTGCGCCGAAACGGTGCCCGAGAGAATCCGCGTGCCGATCAAGAACAGGCTCTCCTGCCCGAACAGCCGCAGCCGGTCGAGGAAATCCTCGTAGGAATCGGCGTCCCGCAGCGTCATCGCCAGACGCCCGGACAGTTCCTTGCGGTCCGGCATCGCGCCGAAGAAACGCGGATCGATCAGGCCGTCCATGATCTGCGGCTGCCGCGCCAGCATGTCGCCGAGCCGCGGCGCCGCGCCCAGGATCAGCGCCACCAGCGCGACGAGGTCGCGGTTCTGGCTGAGCAGCGAAATCAGCCGCCCGCCGCGCTGCAGGGCCTGCAGGAAGCGATCGAACGCGGTGACCGCATCGTCCGGCTCCTCGGCACGCGCGAGACCGTCGATCAGCCCGGGCACGAATTCGACAAAGGCGCTTTTGGTGGCCTCGACCCGCAGCGCGCGATAGTCTTCGGTCAGCCATTGCTGCACTGAGGTTGCGACCATCACCGGCTTCTTGAAGCCGAGCGATAGCAAATGGTCGAGCAAGCCGCTGATCTTCGGGGCCGGCGCCGTAGTCCACGACGGGCAGTTTCTCGGTGCCGGTGGGATCGCCCTCGAACAACCGGCTGTAATGGCCCTGCACGATGTTGAGGTGGCCGACCAGATCTTTGGCAAAGGCGTCGCGGCTTTCATAGCCGAAGAAATGCGCAAAGCGCTCGACGGCCTCGGCGTCCTCGGGCAGCGCATGGGTCTGCTCGTCGGCGACCATCTGCAGCCGATGCTCGACCCGGCGCAGGAATTCATAGGCTACGCGTCAACTCGATCGCGCGCCTCGAAGGTGATCCAGTTGCTGTTTGCCAGCACGTCAAGCGCCTGCAGCGTCGGCCGCACCCGCAATTCCGGATGCCGGCCGCCCGCGATCAATTGCTGGGTCTGGGCGAAAAACTCGATCTCGCGGATGCCGCCGCGCCCGACCTTGACGTTGTGGCCCTCGACCGAAATCTCGCTCTGGCCGCGATAGGTCTGCATCTGCCGCTTCATGTCGTGGACGTCGGCGAGCGCGGCGAAATCGAGATGCTTGCGCCAGACGAACGGCGCGATTTCCGCGATCAGCGCCTCGCCCGCCTTGGCGTCGCCCGCGCAAGCCCGCGCCTTGATCATGGCGGCGCGCTCCCAGGTCCGCCCTTCCCGCTCGTAGTAATGCAGCGCAGCTTCCGTCGAGATCGCGACCTGGGTCGAGGCAGGATCCGGCCGCAGGCGCAGATCGACGCGGAACACATAGCCGTCGCCGGAACGCTGCTGCAGCAGCCGCGCCATGCCCTGCGTGACGCGCACGAAGAACGGCTGCGGCTCGATGTCCGATACCAGCGAGGTGGCATTGCGATCGAAGAACACGATGAGGTCGATGTCGCTGGAATAGTTCAGTTCGCCCGCGCCCATCTTGCCCATCGCCAGCACGATCAGGCCGCTTCCCTCCTCCGGCCGGTCCGGATTCGGCGCGTTCATCCGGCCCCGCGCGATCTCCTGCCGCAACTGGAAACGCAGCGCCATCTGCACCGCGGCAACCGCAAGATCGGTCAGCGCCGCCGTCACCCGCATCACCGGCCAGACCCCGCCGATGTCGCACAGCGCGATCAGGAGGGCTGCTTCCGCTTTCATGCGGCGCAGCAGCAGCATCACGTCGGTCTCGCCGGCAGCGGCCAATACGCTCGGCCGAAGTCCTTTCGATCAACCCCGCAAGATGCTGCTCGGGGTCGCACGCGAGCAGCCGGACCAGCCGCGCCGCATCGGCGCGGACAAGCTCGAACAGGTAGGGCGAGAATTCGGCAATCCCGAGCAGGATATTTTTGGCATGGGGATGGTCGATCAGTTCGATCGATCGCAGCCGACTGCGCGGGCTCGATTTCAGCGAGCCAGTCGTTGAGGCGTTGTTCGGCTTTGTCGGGCGCGGAGACATGCGGTCCGTCCACGAATCGCGCGGCCAGAGTGCGTTTGTCCGCGTTTCCCGGCGCGGAGGAGGTCATGCCACCTTCTGTGGCACATCCTGTGTTTGAGCCGCAAGCCTGTCGCTGGAACCTGCGCGCGCCGGGATCGCCAGCGTTGCAACAAGCCCCGGATGCGCATCGCCAAGCCTGAGTTCGCCGCCATGCAGGGTCGCAACCGCGCTGGCGAGGCTAAGTCCAAGCCCGGAACCGGGCAGCGTCCGGCTCGCCTCCAGCCGCACGAAACGCTCGACCGCATGTTTGCGATCGCCCTCGGGAATGCCGGGACCGTGGTCGGTGACGCTCAGCAGCACGGAATGCGCCCTCGCGCCGCGCCTCGATCAGGATTTCCTTAGGCCCGCTCACCGCATCCGCGCCGAGCGGCTGCAAGGCCGGCGTCGGCTTGCCGTATTTGATGGCGTTCTCGACGAGGTTGGCGAGCGCCTGGCTGATCAGTTCGCGGTTGCCGTGCAGCGGCGCCGATGCGGTCTTGACCCGCAGCGTCATGCCGTCTTCTTCGGCCAGCGGCTCGTAGAGTTCGTGGATGCCCTTGGCGACGTCGGCGGCGTCGAAATCGTCCATATTGCCGCGCGCCTGCCCGGACTCGGCGCGCGCGATCATCAACAGCGCATTGAAGGTGCGGATCAGCCCGTCGGATTCCTCGATGGTTCGTTCCAGCGCGGCGCGGTACTCGGCCTCGCTGCCGGAACGCGCCAGCGCCTCCTCGGCGCGGTTGCGCAGCCGCGTCAGCGGCGTCTTGAGGTCATGGGCGATGTTGTCGGAGACCTCCTTCAAGCCCATTCATCAGCGCTTCGATGCGCTCCAGCATGGCGTTGAGGTTTTCCGCGAGGCGATCGAGTTCGTCGCCGCTGCGCCCGACCGGCAAGCGTCCGGAGAGATCGCCCGCCATGATGCGCCTTGGTGGTGCCGGTCATGGCGTCGATCCGCCGCAGCACGCGGCGCGACACAAAAATGCCGCCGCCGATGCCGAGCACGACGACGACCAGCAGCGACCATTGCGCCGCCTTGGCGACGATGCCGAACAGCCTGCGCCGCTCCTCAAGGTCGCGGCCGATCAAGAGCCGAAAACCGTTGCTGAGTTCCGTGACCTTCACCAGCGCGCGGTGGTCGGCATTGTCGTTCTCGTCGAGCCGCCGGTAGGCGGTTTCCGACCAGCCGATGGTCGCCATCACGCCCGGCGCGAGCGAGCCGACATTGCCGCCGATCGCCTGCCCGGTCGGCGTGGTAATGAGATAGAGGTTGGCGCCGGGCCGCAGCGCCCGGTTGGCGACGGCAAGCGCCAGCCCGCTCAAGCCGCGCCGCAGATAGATATTGCTGATCTCGCCGGTCTCGGCATTGACCGTGGTGGTGATCTGCTCGTTGATGAGACGGCGCGTATTCCAGGCGAAATAGCCGAGCAGCGAGGCGGCAAACAGCGCGAACAGAAACAGATAGACCAGCGTCAGACGAAACGCCGTGGTGCGGATCAGTTTACCGAACGCCGTCACAGCCTACCTGTGCCGTCACGGATCATGTATCCGGCGCCGCGGATCGTGTGCAGCAACGGCCGCTCGAAATCCCTTGTCGATCTTGGAGCGCAGCCGCGAAATATGCACGTCGATCACGTTGGTCTGCGGATCGAAATGATAGTCCCAGACGTTTTCCAGCAGCATGGTGCGCGTCACCACCTGGCCGGCATGCTTCATCAGATATTCGAGCAGCCGGAACTCGCGCGGCTGCAGCGTCAGCTCTTCCTTGCCGCGGGCGACGCGATGCGAGAGACGGTCGAGCTCGAGGTCGCCGACGCGATAGACGGTCTCCTCGGACGGACCGCCATGGCGGCGCGACAGCACTTCGACGCGCGCCAAAAGCTCGGCGAATGAATAAGGCTTTGGCAGATAGTCGTCGCCGCCGGCGCGCAGGCCCTTGATGCGGTCGTCGACCTGGCCGAGCGCGGAGAGGATCAGCGCCGGCGTACGGTTGCCCTTTTCGCGCAGCGTGCCGATCACCGACAGCCCGTCGCGCTTGGGCAGCATGCGGTCGATCACCAGCACGTCGTAGTCGCCGCTGTCGGCCAGCGCGAGGCCCTCCTCGCCGTCGCCGGCGAGATCGGCGACATGGCCGACTTCGCGAAACGCCTTCACGAGATAGTCGGCGGATTCGCGGTCGTCCTCGATGATCAGAAGGCGCATGTTGGGATGGGTGGCGGTCACGGGATTGAGGTTCTCGGTCACCATGGCGCGGCTGTCACTTTCGTGCAAGGCGGGGAGCCACCCTCTCGATTAAGTGAAAAAAGCGGACGGTGAGGCTGGGGGACCTCACCGCCCTTAGGCCCTTCCGACGGAGGGGGGCGTATTCCACCGGAAGGTACTCGAAGGGAGCGAGCTTTGGACCCGCTCCCCGGAAGGAGCCGTCGGCGGGGGCGACTAATGCCGGCGAAACCTCCCATCTCGGGGACTCCTGTTACTTAACCCTTGGCAATCGGCACCGCCACGAACCGCGACGAACCGCCGCTCTTCACGCGCATCAGCACGCTGTTCTTGTTGTCGGTGCGCGCGGCGTCGATCGCTTCGCGAACTTCGCCTGCCGTGGCGACACTCTTGCCGCCGACTTCGAGAATCACGTCGCCTTCCTTGAAGCCGCGTTCCGCCGCCGCGCTCTTCGGATCGACTTCGGTGACGACGACGCCTTCCTTGCCGGCGCCGGCGACGCTGTTGGCGGGCGCTACCGTCATGCCGAGCTTCGGCACGTCGACACCCTTCTTGGTGGCGCCGCCCTTGTCTTCGTCGACGTTGGCCTTGGCTTCAACCGTGTTCGGCAACTGGCCGAGCGTGAGGTTGATGACCTTGTCCTGGCCCTTGTGCAGCACGTTGAGCTTCACCGCATTGCCCGGCGCCAGACCGCCGATGGTGCGCGCGAGTTCCTTGGCATCCTTGACCGGCTCGCCGTTCACGGCCGTGATGACGTCGCCGGACTGGATGCCGGCCTTGGCCGCCGGGCCGTTGGCCTGGGGTTCGGCGACCAGCGCGCCTTCCGCCTTCTTCATGCCGAGGCTGTCGGCGATGTCCGATGTCACCGGCTGGATCTGGACGCCGATCCAGCCGCGGCTGACGGAGCCCTTGTCCTTGAGCTGGGCGATCACGCTCTTCACCGTCGAGGCGGGGATCGAGAACGCGATGCCGACGCTGCCGCCGGACGGCGAATAGATCGCGGTATTGACGCCCATCACCTCTCCCGACACGTCGAACGCCGGACCGCCGGAGTTACCCTTGTTCACGGGTGCGTCGATCTGGATGAAATCGTCATACGGACCGTTGCCGATGTCGCGGCCGGAGGCCGAGACGATACCCGCGGTCACGGTGCCGCCGAGGCCGAACGGATTGCCGACCGCGAGCACCCAGTCACCGATACGCGGCTTGCTGTCGGAAAGTTTCGCGAACGGGAAATCGGTGCGGCCGGACGCCTTGATCAGCGCCAGGTCGGTGCGCGGATCGGTGCCGATCACCTTTGCGCTGTAGGTCTTGCCGTCGTCCATCGTGACCTCGACCTTGTCGGCGCCATCGACGACGTGGTTGTTGGTCACGGCAAAGCCGTCAGGCGAAATGAAGAAGCCGGAACCCTGACCCGTCACCGGGCCACGGCCGCGCGGATTACCGCGCATGCCCGGGGGCAAGCCATCAGGACCGCCGAAGCGCTGGAAGAAGCGCTCCATCGGCGAGCCCGGCTGGAACGGCGAGTCGTCGTTGTCCTTGTCCTTGTCCTTGCTGGCGACGTCGTCCTTTGAACTCTTGTCGGCGATATTGACCTTCACCGAAATCACCGAAGGCTTCACGCGCTCGACGATGTCGGCAAAACCGACCGGTTGCGCGACCTTGCGGACTTCATTGTTGACCTGCGCGTGCGCCGCGCTGGTGAAGACATCGACCGGGCCCTGCGACGGGCTGAAACCGTAAATCGCGACGCCGAGACCGGCGACGACGGAGGCCATCAGCGCGAATTTGCGCGCCGAGAAAAGCGAGCGCCTGGGGGCGCCGTAGGAAGGAAGGGTCGAAAGATCGATGGGGCGTTCGGTCATTGAGCAAATCTCCAGGAGAGAGCGAGAAAGAATTCGACGGTGCGGGGAGCGACACCTGACAAAGCAGAACATGGGCATTCCCGCCTTACGGGGCGCTGGCGACGGAGTTAAATCTTTGTAATGAAGGCCAGCCGAATGCGGCAGTTTATCGCAGGGCCAAAAAGGCTTAGCCAACGGCTTATCCGGCCGAAAGCCGGTTCCTTACGGGGATTTTCTGGCCGCCGGGTCGGAAGCCAGCAGCCGTTCCAGCCGGGCTTCCTCCTCGGTGGTCAGCCTGAGCAGCGGAATCCCCGCCCAGCGCCGATTTCCGGCGGCGGCTGAAGGCCCACAGCGCCACCCCTCCCCCGGCCAGCGCCAGCGGCGGCAACAGCCACAGCAGCAGCGTGTGCGGGTTGAACCGGGGTTTCAGCAGCACGAACTCGCCGTAGCGCGCCACCAGGAAATCCATCACCTGCGAGTTGCTGTCACCGGCCGCGATCCGCTCGCGCACCAGAAGCCGCAGATCGCGCGCCAGCGGCGCATCGGAATCGTCGATCGACTGGTTCTGGCACACCATGCAGCGCAGTTCCCGCGACAGGTCGCGCGCACGGGCCTCCTTGGCGGCGTCGGGCATGATCTCGTCGGGCTGCACGGCGTACACTGAAGTGACCAAGCCGACCCAGCCGAGCAACACAAACAACACTATGCGCGAAAGTCTCATGCTGTCTTCTAGCTCGCACCCCACCCTGCGTCACCCCGAAATTAACTAGACAACAATATCGCAATATGCGATATCAAGGCATGGGGCAGGTGGTATTCAGCGCGGCGGCAACACGCCAATGGCTCAAACTGCCGCGCCAGACACGAGATCGTATCGACAAGAAACTTGATGCTTTCGCGGCGACTGGCCACGGCGATGTCAAGAAACTAAAAGGTCAGCTAGGTGCTCGCCTTCGTGTCGGCGACTGGCGCGTGATCTTTTACGAAGAAGGCGAGACGATTGTAGTGGTCGCCGTCGGCCATCGACGCGAAATCTATGACTGAGAAGAAGATGGAAGATGAAGGTAAAGTTCAAAACGACAGCGGATGGCGATATGGCGATCATTCCGCGCGCGGAGTATGAGCGCCTCAAAGCGTTGGAGCAAGAGACCAGAGAAGATGCCGGGACAGCACGGCTGGTCGCCCAAGCAAAGAAAGAAATTGCCAGCGGCTCTCCGCTACTACCAAAGGAAGTCGTCGACCGGCTTGCGAAAGGCGAGAATCCGATCCGCGTGTTGCGCCAGTTTCGCGGCCTAAGTCAGGTCGAACTAGTTGCGACCGAGGGAATCGGCATTACGCAGAACTACCTTTCCGATCTTGAGACGGGTAAGCGCAAGGGACCGCTGGCCCTTCACCGGAAGTTTGCGCAGGCGCTTGGCGTACCGCTCGACTTGTTGGCAACAATCGCCGTTTCAAAAGCCGAAGCGGATCCCGCCAGGGTTGCGCGGCAAGGCCAGGTTGTTGCCGACATGAAGCGTCAGCGCGGCCAGCGCTGACGCTGTCAACGTTTTCCCTATTCCGCCGCCTGCAACGCGCCCGCAGCCTTTGCGGGCTTCGGCGCGCCGACGCGCAGCCGCCGGTCCGACAGCGACAGCAGGCCGCCGAACGCCATCAGCACCGGGCCGAACCAGATCAGCAGCACCATCGGCTTGTGATAGATGCGCACCGCGATGCCGCCATCGGCGCTCGCTTCACCAAGCGATACATAGAGCTGGCTGACGCCGCGTGTCAGCAGCGCGGCTTCCGTGGTCGAAAAGCCGCGCGCGGTGAAGTTGCGCTTCGACGGCGTCATCACTTCGAGCAACCGGCCGTCGAGGCTGACCGAAAATTGCGCGATCATCTCGCGGAAATTCGGGCCCTGCCGCTGCGTGATGCCGTCGAGCTTCAACTGATAGCCGGCGACATCAGCGGTCTGGTCGGGCTTCATGGTCGCGATGTATTCGCTGTTCCAGGTGGTCTCGCAGACGATGCCGATCAGGGCAACGCCGACGCCGGCATGGGCGAACGCGGCTCCCCAGGCCGAGCGCGGCAATCCGCGCGCGCGGCGGAACGAGTTCGCCGCGGGAACGCGAAACAGCGCGGTGCGCTCGGCGAGATCGGTCAGCGCGCCCGCGATGACGAACACCGCCAGCCCGATCGCAAGCGGCGCGAGCGTGGCGCCGCCGCGGGTCCACGCCCACAGCACGGCGACCGCGACCAGCGCGGCGACGCCGGCCGCCGTCAGGCGTTGTGCTGCGCCGTAGAGATCGCCGCGTTTCCACGCCAGCAGCGGTCCGAACGGCATTGCGAGCATCAGGGGAACGAACAGCGGCCCAAAGGTCAGGTTGAAGAACGGCGCGCCGACCGAGATCTTGTCGCCGGTCAGGACTTCCAGCGCCAGCGGATACAGCGTTCCGATGAACACGGTCGCGCAAGCCGTGGTGAGGAACAAATTGTTGAGCACCAGCGCGCCCTCGCGCGAGATCGGCGCGAACAGCCCGCCCTGCTTCAGCACCGAGGCCCTGAAGGCATAGAGCGAGAGACTGCCGCCGATGAAGATGCAGAGGATGAGCAGGATGAACACGCCGCGCGCGGGATCGGTCGCGAACGCATGCACCGAGGTCAGCACGCCCGAGCGCACCAGGAAGGTGCCGAGCAGCGACAGCGAGAAGGTCAGGATCGACAGCAGGATGGTCCAGACCTTCAGCGCGTTGCGCCGCTCCATCACGACCGCGGAATGCAGCAGCGCCGTTCCCGCGATCCACGGCATCAGCGAGGCATTCTCGACCGGATCCCAGAACCACCAGCCGCCCCAGCCCAGTTCGTAATAGGCCCAGTAAGAGCCCATCGCGATGCCGAGGGTGAGGAATATCCACGCCACCAGTGTCCACGGCCGCACCCAGCGCGCCCACGCCGCATCGATGCGGCCTTCAAGCAGCGCCGCCACCGCGAACGAGAACGAGATCGAGAAGCCGACATAGCCGAGATAGAGCATCGGCGGATGCACGGCGAGACCGATGTCCTGCAGCACCGGATTGAGGTCGCGCCCCTCGATCGGCGGGTTGGCAATGCGCAGGAACGGATTCGAGGTGATCAGGATGAAGAGATAGAAGGCGCTGGCGACCCAGCCCTGCACCGCCAGCACATGGGCGCGCAGCGACAGCGGCAGATTGTTGCCGAACGCGGCGACGAGGCCGCCGAACAGCGCCAGGATCGACACCCACAGCAGCATCGAGCCTTCGTGATTGCCCCAGACGCCGGTGATCTTGTAGAGCAGCGGCTTCGCCGAATGCGAATTCTCGAACACGTTGGCGACGGAGAAATCCGACGTCACGTGCAGCACCACCAGCAGCGTGAACGAGACGCCGATGAAAAGAAGCTGCGCCAGCGCGGTCGAGCGCGCGACATTCATCAAGGCGACGTCGCCCCAGCGCGCGCCGGCAAGCGGCACCGTCGACTGGATCAGCGCCAGCGCCAGCGCCAGCACCAGCGCATAGTGCCCGGTCTCGGCGATCACTTCGATGCTCCCTGCACGGGCTTGGCGGGCATGGCCGAAGGCTTTGCGCCGTAATCGTCCTTCCAGTGGCCCTGCTTCTTCAGGGCGTCGGCGACATCCTTGGGCATGTAGGTTTCGTCGTGCTTGGCCAGCACGGTGTCGGCCTTGAAGACGCCGGTTGCATCGATCGCACCCTCGGCGATGACGCCCTGCCCTTCGCGGAACAGGTCGGGCAAAATCCCCTTGTAGGCGACGTTCAGCGTGTTGCTGCCGTCGGCGACGGCAAACGTCACCGCCAGATTATCGCCGCGCACCAGCGAACCGGCCTGCACCAGGCCGCCGAGCCGGAACCGTTTTCCCGCCGGGATCTGCTTCTCGGCCGCCATCGACGGCGTCGAGAAGAACACGATGGAATCGCGCATGGCGTTCAGCACCAGCGCGGCAGCGACCGCGAGCACCGCGAGCGAACCGCCGATCATCGTCAAACGCCGTTGCTTGCGCGTCATAATGTGATTACCCGTCCAGCCCGAGATTCTTCAGGCCTTCGTTCAATTGCTTCAGCCGCTCGGCGTTGTTGGCAAATGCCTGACGGGCATCGGTGAGTGCGCTCACCGCCTTGTCGCGCTCGCCCATCACCATATAGGCGCGCACCAGCCGGAGCCATCCCTCGACGTCGTCGCCGTTCTGCTTCAGCCGCGTGGCGAGCCGGTCGACCATGCCGCGGATCATGGTGCCGCGGTCGGCCTCGTTCATGTCCTTGGCCGCGGCCATCGTGTCGTTCGACAGCGCCGGCACGGAAGGGCCGCCGACCCGCGACAGCGCCGCCTGCACCAGCGGACGCCACGGCGCGTCGGCCGGCGCTTTTGCCAGCATCGCCTTCCAGATCGAAGCGGCGGCGTCCTTGCGGCCGTCCTGTTCGGCGGCGAGCCCGAGGAAATAGCTTGCCTTGATCTCGTCGGCGTTCATCGCCACCGCGCGTTCGAATTCGGCCTTGGCTTCGCCGGTGACGACGCCGCCGGCGGCTGCCATCATCGCCTCGCCGAGATCGGCGCGGCGTTCGGAACTGTCGCCGCTATAGGTGATCACGTTGCGCCAGGCCCGGACCGCATCGTCGTAGCGGCCCAGCCGCGAGAGCACCGGCGCCAGCACGCTCCAGCCGCGACCGTCGGTCGGATTCTTCTCCAGATGCGCCTCGACCTGGGCGACCAGATTGTCGAGCGGCTGGGCCGCATCGGGCGCACGCGCGCGCGCGGCAAGCGGAAAATCGCCGAGTTGCGGCGACCCCAGCGAAAGATAAAAACGCAGCCGCCGCCAGCGGAAGCCCGAGCAGCGCGAGATGGCGGCGATCCGGCGCAGTCTTGCGTCCGGCTTCGCGGCCGGATCGCGCGGACGATCCGAAGCGGCCAGCAGGCGCCGGCTGATCTCGACCCGCGCCGCCTCCGCCTCGGACGCACCGATCAGCCCGCCGGCGAGGTCACGGTCGATCTCGGTGAGTTGGTCGCGATAGACCGATGCTTCGCTGCCGCCGGCTTGCGGCGCGGTGCGGCGGCCGAGCGGCCACAACACGGCGAACACCGCCGCGACCGTCATCAGCGCGAACACAAACCACAAATTCATCAAGCGGGTTCCCGGTGAATCGGCGCTTCCGGCGGAAGCACCCGATGCGCCGCTTTATACTACCGGCGGCAACGCCCGGCAATTGACATTTGTCATGCCGGAACTGGCCCGGAAAATCGGCTAAATCCCGGTCAAGCCACGTGAAATTGAGCGCTCTGCGCGGCGTGATTGCCATGCCCGTTCAGGGCGCGCAGGATAATAGGCGCCAGGCTTGACCGAGGCCGGCAGCCTGATCCGCAGCGAACCGCTGGGTACGGGCGACGTAATCCTGGCGACGGGCTCCGCCAACTGGTTTCCGCTGGTCGCATCGACCAGCACAACCCTGGCCCCGATCATCAGATTTCGATATGTCGCCGAAATAACCTGGTTCTCAAATTCGACGAAATTGATCACGGAATTCATGCCGACAGAAATATGGCCGGCGATAAATCTCGTCAACTAAAAATTGCATGATGGTATTTCGTACTATCATTTCTGCCCGGCCCGCGCCGGCTTGCGCTCGCCGGTCACGGCATTCTCCGCCGCCCGGCTCATCAGCGATGCATAGTCGGTGCCGAACAGCACCTCGCAGAAGCGGATCGCCGCCTTGACCTGCTGCTGCCGGTAGGCGCGCGCCTTGCTCGTCGCCGCGCAGCGACTGCACCAGCGCCTCGGTCGACTGCTCGACATAATGCTGCAGGTCGGAATAGGTCCGCAGCGTCACCTCGTTGATCGCGAGCTCGCTGGCATAGGTGCGGCACACCGCGACGAAATCGATCAGCGCCGCGGTTTCGTCGACCTCCGACTCGTCGACCTTTGCGCTGGCGGAAATGTCCTTGTCGGCGCGCTGGCGCAGGATGCGGCGGACGCGGCCGGGCACGCTGTCGATTTCCGATTGCAGCGAGTTGGAGATGTCGGCCCGGATCGAGGCCAGTTGCTTGCCCCATGACGAATCATTGCGCAGGTCGAGTTCGGTGCGCAGGCCGCGCACGCCGTCATGAAGCGACTTGAGCTGTTCGGGAACATTGTCGAACTGCCCGCGCCTGATGTCGGTGCGCAGGCAGGCCGCCACAAAGGACAGATCGTGCAGCGCGATGGTGACGGCGACCCCGTAGGGCGTCGCGGCGACGCGGATCTCGTCGTCGGACGCCGCCATCTTGATCGCGAGGCGGATGATCTGCCAGGGCGCGGTCAGCCGCTGCATGATCAGCGAAAGCGCGAACGGCAGCAACAGCGGCGTCTGCAGCGAGGGCACGTTGAGCGCCTCGATGGTCGAGGCCACCTGCGTTTCGCCGAAAACCCTGAGGTAGCCGGGCAGCTTGCCGCCGAGGGTTTCCAGCGCCTCGCGCGCCTGCAGCACCGCACCGATCGGCGCGAGATCCTCGACGACGTTGGGCGGACCGACGCGGGTGAGCGCGCGCTGCTTGTCCTCGCCGGGCACCGGCGTCACGAGCTTGACGATCGCATTGGCGGCGGCGAGCTGGAATTTGCGCACCGCGGGTTCGATGGTGCCGGTCATTCCGGCGTCGCGCGCTTCCGACAACGCCGCCTCGAACTCCTTCGCCGGTTCCGGGGCTCCGTCGCGGGTCAGCCATTGCCATACCGGCGCCAGCGACGCGCGCCGGATCTGGCCCGGCCGGATCGGAAAATTGCCGTCGACGAGAAACGGCTCGAGCGGACGGAACAACAGCCGCGCCGGATCGTCGGTGCGCGGCCTCGCCGGGTCGTCCTCCTCGACGCCGCGCACGATCTTGCGCAATTGCTCGAGCACGAAGGTTGCGACCACGGTGTCCTCGCCGCGCTCGATCGCGCGCTCGAACTCCCGCATCAGCAGCGCCTGCGATTGCGGCGGAAGCTGTGCGAGATACTCCCTCAGACGCTCGGTGGATGTCTGGCTCATGCGCCCGGTATGCATGCGTGTTTATGGACAGCAAACGTGTCCACCGGTCATCATAAAAGCCCGCGCGTTAAGAAGTCGTTTAGGAACTGTCCCGGAGGTCGTCAGGAAAACCTCGATAACAACAGGTTTTTCGTGTCGACAAACCATCATATTGTAGATACGATATAAAGATGAGGATTGTCTGGGATGAACCAAAACGCTCGGCAAACCTATTCAAGCACGGCTTGGACTTCGCAGATGTCGACGAATCTTTTTTCGATACGGCACTGGTTTTGCCATCTTCGGCAAGCGCTGGCGTAGCATAGGCAAACCGTTGGCGGAGTCGTCGTTGTGGTGTTCGTCACCTTAGGCAGGGAAGCGTTCAGCATCATCAGCATGCGACCAGCCAGCAAATACGAAAGGAAGGCGCTATGCCGAATACCAGAAAGAAAGGATACAGCGCCCGTGATCTGCGGGAAGTAAGCGATAATCCAGAACTGACGCAAGGAAGACTTCGCCAGAGCAAAGCCCTTCGCTGAAGCTTTTCCCGAACTCGCGGCTTCGATCCGCCGAGGACGCGGCCCGAACAAGGCGCCGACCAAGAAACTAGTTTCGCTGCGGCTGTCACCGCAGGTGCTTGATACCTACAAGGCGAAGGGGCCGGGCTGGCAATCGCGGATCGACGAAGACCTGCGGCGGATCAACAAGATCAAGTGACTGCAGTCAACGCGCGTAGCAGTCGCGCTTTAAACCCCCGGCAGCAGCAGTTCCGCCCGCAAGCCGCCGGTCGGCGCGCTGCCGAGCGAAAGGCTGCCGCCGTACAGCGCCGCCAGATCGACCACGATCGACAGGCCCAGCCCGGAACCCGGCTTCGATTCGTCGAGCCGCTGGCCGCGCCGCGCCACCTTGGCGCGTTCGGCCTCCGACAGCCCCCGCCCGTCGTCGTCGACCACGATCCGCAGCTTTGGGCCGGCGCCGGGCTCGGCCGGCTGCTCCACCAGCACCTCGATGAAGACCTGCGAAGCCGCCCATTTGCAGGCGTTGTCGACGAGGTTGCCGACCATCTCTTCGAGATCCTGCCGCTCGCCGCGAAATTTTGCCCGCGGGTCCGCCTTGACCTCGACGACGATGCCGCGGTCGCGATGGATTTTTTCCATCGTCCTGCGCAACGCCTCGATGGCGGGGGCGACTTCGGTCACCGTGCCGATGACGGTGACCCGCGCGGCGATGCGGGCGCGCTCCAGATGATGCGCGACCTGGTCGCGCATCACGCCGGCCTGCTCCAGCACCTTGCCGGCGATGGGGTCGGAGCGATGGGCGGAGGCCTCGTTGACGATCACCGAGAGCGGCGTCTTGATGGCATGGGCGAGATTGCCGACATGGGTGCGCGCGCGCTCGACGATTTCCCGGTTGGCGTCGATCAGCGCGTTGGTCTCGCGTGCCAGCGGCGCGATCTCGACCGGGAATTCGCCCTCGAGCCGTTCGGCGCGGCCGGAGCGGATATCGGCAATGGCTTCCGAAATGCGTTTCAGCGGCGCAAGTCCGTAGCGGACCTGGAAGATGGTGGTCAGCAGCAGCACGATGCCGAGCGCGGTGAAGGTGCCGCCGAGATAGAAATCGAAGCTGCGGGTTTCGTCGACAATCTCGGCGGCGTCGCCGGCCACGCTGACCAGGAACTTGCCGTCCGCGCCGAGATCGACCGGCCGTTCCACCACGCGCAGGTTCTGGCCTTCGGGACCGTCGACATAGCCGAGCCGGATACCGGCGGCGGTCAATTCGGCGCCAAGCTCCTCGAGCTTCGGCAGCTTCTTGTCCCAGAGCGAGCGCGAGGCCCGCGTCTCCGGCTTGTCGAGGTCGGTGCGCGTGATCTGCCAGTACCAGCCGGACAGCGGCAGTTCGAACAGCGGCTCGCCCAGCGACTGGAACTGGCGGTCGGCCGGCTCGTCAGGGGTTGCGACTTCCGCGATCAGGGTGCGGAGATAGAGGTTGAGGCGGCGGTCGAAGGCGCGTTCGGTCGCGTCGCGATAGACCGACGACAGCACGACGCCGGTAATCGCAAGGATCACCACCACCCACGCAGTCGCCGAGACAAACAGGCGGGTGGCGAGCGAGCTGCCGCGCATCAGAGCATGGTCCCGAAACGGGAGTACCTGTTTTCGGACAAAATCATGTCCGAACAAAAGAGTAAGCGTCGTAATTGGTCAACGCCTTTAAGTAGTTCAGGTGCCAGTACTTCAGGTGCCGGGTGAAGGCGGCGTCAGGAGATAGCCGAGCCCCCGCACGGTCTGGATGATATCGACGTCGAGCTTCTTGCGGATGCGGCCGACGAACACCTCGATGGTGTTGGAGTCGCGATCGAAATCCTGGTCGTAGAGATGCTCGACCAGTTCGGTGCGCGACACCACGCGCCCGATATGGTGCATCAGATATTCCAGCAAATTGTATTCGTGCGACGTCAGCTTGATCGGATTGCCGCCGACGCTGACGCGCTTGGTGCGGGTATTGAGCGTCACCGGGCCGCAGCTGAGTTCGACCTGGGCATGGCCGGTCGAGCGGCGCAGCAGCGCGCGGATCCGCGCCAGAATTTCCTCGAGATGAAAGGGTTTTGCGACATAGTCGTCGGCGCCGGCATCGAAACCCTGCACCTTGTCGCTCCAGCGGTCGCGCGCCGTCAGGATCAGGACCGGCATCACCCGCTTGTTGCGGCGCCAGGCCTCCAGCACCGAGATGCCGTCCATCTTCGGCAGGCCGATGTCGAGCACCACGGCGTCATAGGGCTCGCTGTCGCCGAGAAAATGCCCCTCCTCGCCATCGAAGGCGCGATCGACGACATAACCGGCATCGGTCAGCGCGGTTGTGAGCTGACGGTTGAGATCAGGATCGTCCTCAACGACGAGCAAACGCAAGCTGGCCTCCGATGGTGAGCGTCACGATGTCAGCCACCAAATGAGGCTCACCGGCGTGAACCGGCAATGAACAAGTTCGAGACCGCAATGTTACTTTTTGTTCATCACCGCGCTGGCCGATGCCTAGCATGGCGAATCGAATGCCCCAAGCGCCCGCTCTGCCCTGGCTTCAGGTGCGGAAGAATACGAACCAGACCACGCCCAGGATGAGAACCGCGAGGCTGGTCGATACCGTCAAAAGCGCCAGCACGGACGGGCCGGGTTCGCCCTGGCGCGCCTCGGTCGGGGTTTCGACGATCTGGCCATGTCGATGTGTTGCCATGATAACCTCATTCCATAAGTGCCTGCCTTGCCAGCCAATGCCTCCGACACCGCCTGTATGAGGAGCCAACGCGGGATCGGGAGCGATGTTCCGGCTTGCCGGGTCCGGCTGCACCCCGCAAATGGCCCAAAAGGTCGCAGTCGGCCGGCGAACCGGCAGAACGAAACCCGTCCATAACGGTTAACGCCATTAGGAGATTCCACCGCGCCGCACGTTCAAAAAGGCGCCCGGCGGTGGTATCATTCACGATCGTCTGTAGCGTTTTCGGAGTTTATTTCATGGCCCCCCGCGCCAACTGGAAAGGCTTTTTGCGCCTTTCGCTGGTGACCTGCCCGGTCGCACTCTATCCGGCCACCTCGGATACCGAGAAGGTCTCGTTCAACCAGATCAACCGCAAGACCGGCCACCGCATCAAGTACGTCAAGGTCGACGCCGACACCGGCGAGGAAGTCGCCAACGAAGACATCATGAAGGGCTACAAGGTCGACACCGACACCTATCTCGAGGTGTCAAAGGACGAGCTTGACGACATCGCGCTGGAATTGACCCGCACCATCGAGATCGATGAATTCGTGCCGAGGAGCGATATCGACAGCCGCTATGTGATCCGCCCCTATTACCTCGTGCCGGACGGCAAGGTCGGCCACGACGCCTTTGCGGTGATCCGCGAAACCATCCGCACCATGAACAAGGTGGCGATCGGCCGCGTGGTCTTGACCAACCGCGAGCACATCATCGCGCTGGAGCCGCTCGACAACGGCCTGATGGGAACCCTGCTGCGCTATCCCTACGAGGTCCGCAGCGAAAAGGAATATTTTGACGATATCCAGAATGTGAAGATCACCAAGGACATGCTGGATCTGGCTAAACACATCGTCGAACAGAAATCGGCCGACTTCGAGCCGGAAAAATTCGAGGATCGCTACGAGAGCGCGCTGATCGAGCTGATCGACCGCAAGCGCAGCGGCGTCAAGATCGCGCCAAAGGCCGCGCCGAAATCCGACGGCAACGTCATCAATCTGATGGACGCGCTGAAACGCAGCCTTGCCGGCAGCAAGCAGGCGGCTGCGCCCGCCGAGAAGGCCGCCAAGGGAGACGTCAAGGCTGCCAAGGGCAAGAAGCCGAAGAAAGCCGCCGCAGGCCAGCGCGAGATGCTGCTGCCGATCAGCGGCAGCGGCAGTGGCAAGCGCGCCGTCAAGGAAGCGCCGAAGAAAGCCGCAAAGCCGGTGCGTGCGCAGGCAGCCCGCGCCAGGAAAGCCGGATAGAAGCTACCGGATTTTGCACGGAAGCCTGGCCGGCAGCGGCCTCAATCGCCGCCGCAGCCGCCCCCACCGCCATCGCCAAAGCTCGCATCCGCCGGCGTCGCCGCCGTCAGTCCCCCTGACCCCGAACCGCGACGTGATCAGGAGGCTGATCGCAGTCAGCGCGACCGCGAGCACCTGCCAGCGGTATCGGCTTGACGAAGCCACGATCTGCAGGCCCCAGCTCCCCGGCAGCAACTCCTGCATGGTGCGAGCCTTGTGCTGCTATTTCAGCGAAGAATTCACCGAAGTGAAGTTGGTGCTGAGCGTGGCGCCGATACCGTTGACGGCGGCCAGGATCACGATGCTGATGCCGACCGCGATCAGGCAATATTCGATGGCGGTCGCGCCCGATTCATCGCGCAAGAAATTCGAAAGCAATTTCTGCATCCAAAAACTCCTGCCGACGCCAGCGGCATTCTTCCGGGCAATGCCGGCGCAGAATTTAGATTTCGCTGGTTACCGGCTGGTT
The DNA here is from genome assembly GCA_963731915.1 of uncultured Alphaproteobacteria bacterium. GTDB lineage: Bacteria > Pseudomonadota > Alphaproteobacteria > Rhizobiales > Xanthobacteraceae > Bradyrhizobium. Next base: position 91,945 of record CAVSXQ010000022.1, on the reverse strand, counting down.
GAGGAACAGCCTCAATGATCGGTTAAATTGATCGCCACACCGTTGTTTTCACACCGGTATTCATACGGTACGGAAAATTTACATTCGGTTGTGCGCTGCCCTTCCATGGTGGGGCCGATCGGCGTCCTCCGGAGTGAGCGCAAATGCCCGCGCAGAAGCGTGACTTGAAGCGAAACTATATCGGCCTCATCAGCGATGAGCGCGAAGAACAACGCGCCGCGGACGCGGCCGCAAGCAAGACGCCCGATGAAGGATTACCTTCTTGGCCTGCTGAGCGCGATGCTGCGGCCGCGCAGCGAACCGCGCTAGAGTGTGACGATCTATCGCCTCGCGTGCCGCCGCCTCCCGCCGCCGAAATCTGCAAGAGCCCCCAGGTCTGGTCGACACGGATATTGCCGACGGCGATGTGATGTTTCCGCAACGCCCGGTAGGTGAAACCAGGCCAGGCGGGCGATTTTCGCCTGTGACGTGCATTTCCGGCAGCAAATCGTTCTCAAGCAGGCGCCCTCATCCACCGCGCTGCAGCGCTACCCACTGACGGGGAAACGCATATCAGCACTTCCGCGGGCATACGCCGCCTCGGCTTTACCGATCCGGCAAATCCTGTTCCAACTGTTGCCAAATCGGCCGGACGAACCGGCCTGCACAGGGAGAGAGACCGTCATGAAGCTCGGCACTGCGATCGCGGAAATCATGAAGCGCGAGGGCATCGAAATCCTCTGCGGCTATCCGGTCAATCACCTGATCGAACACGCCGCCAATGCCGACATTCGCCCCGTGATGGTGCGGCAGGAACGCATCGGCGTTCACATGGCGGACGCGATTTCGCGGGTCACCTCGGGGCAAACCATCGGCGCGTTCTGCATGCAGCACGGCCCCGGCGCCGAGAATGCGATGGGCGGCGTCGCGCAGTGCTACGGCGAATCCGTCCCCGTGCTGGTGCTGCCGATGGGCTATGCGCGCCGGCTCGCCAACATCGACCCCAACTTCAATTCCAGCCAGGCGATGAAGGCGTTTTCGAAATCGTCCGAGCCGATCATCCTTGCCGCCGAGGTCTGCAACATCTTTCGCCGCGCGTTTACAAAACTGAAGAACGGCCGCGGCGGACCTGTCATCGTCGAAATCCCGGCCGACATGTGGAACGAAGAGGTGCCGGAGCCGCTGAACTACACGCCGGTGCTGCGCACCCGCTACGGCGCCGATCCCGTGCATGTGAAGGAGGCGGCGGCGCTATTGGTCGGCGCCAAGCGGCCGGTGATCTATGCCGGCCAGGGCGTGCATTACGCCAAGGCGTGGCCGCAGTTGAAGCGCCTTGCCGAGCGGCTCGCCATCCCCGTCACCACAAGCCTCGGCGGAAAATCGTCGTTTCCGGAGACCCATCCGCTGTCGCTGGGCTCCGGCGGCCTCGCCGTGCCGCGCGCGGTGCCGAAATTTCTGGGCGAAGCCGACGTGATTTTCGGCATCGGCTGCTCCTTCACCGAAACCTCCTTCGGCATCGCCATGCCGAAGGGCAAGACCATCATCCATTCGACGCTCGACCCCAACCACCTCAACAAGGATGTCGAGGCCAAAATCGGCCTCGTCGGCGATGCCGGCCTCGTGCTCGACGCACTGCTGGAAGAGATCGGCAAGACCGTCACCAAGGACCGCGACGCCGGCGCGGTCGCCGCCGAGATCGCGGCCTCGCACAAGGAGTGGCTGGCAAAGTGGATGCCAAAGCTGACGCACAACGATGCGCCGCTCAATCCCTACCGCGTGCTCTGGGACCTGCAGCACACCGTCGACATCAAGAACACCATCATCACCCATGACGCCGGCAGCCCGCGCGACCAGCTCTCGCCGTTCTGGAAGGCGGTCGAGCCGCTGTCCTATATCGGCTGGGGCAAGACCACGCAGCTCGGCTACGGATTGGGACTTGCGATGGGCGCCAAACTCGCAAAACCCGACAAGCTCTGCATCAACGTCTGGGGCGACGCCGCGATCGGCTTCACCGGCATGGACTTCGAGACCGCCGTGCGCGAGCGCATCCCGATCATGTCGATCCTGCTCAACAATTTCTCGATGGCGATCGAACTCAAGGTGATGCCGATCTCGACCGAAAAATATCGCTCCACCGACATTTCCGGCGACTACGCCGCGATGGCCCGCGCCTTCGGCGGCTATGGCGAGCGGGTGACCAAGCCGGAAGACATCATCCCCGCCATCAAGCGCGGCATCCAGAAGACCCAGGAAGGCATTCCCGTGCTGCTGGAATTCATCACCAGCAAGGAAACCGAGGTGTCGCGGCCGGGGACCTGAGGCGGCCCGATTTTTCACCGTAAAAGGCCGGCTTAAGGTACTGGGGACGCTGGCTCAAAGGCTTCCGGGATGAAATAATCGGCTGGCGCCGGACGGACCGGCGTTGCAGGCCCCGCTTGCGGGCGGGGCAAATGGATTCCAGTGAATGGCCGCGCTTCCCGAGGACGTGTCGGTGGACATCAAGGTCGCGATCGACGAACTGGAATCGGCCATCACCGAGGTGGAATCGCGCCTCGAATTCCACCCGTGCCGAACGCGACGAAGCCACCGCGCGACAGGCGGAGCTGGAGCAGGAAAACGCCCGGCTGCGCCATGAGCTGAGCCTTGCCCGCGAGCAGCAGAGCGCCAGCGCCGATGTCCTGAGCACGATCGCAAATTCATCTGATAATGCCGACCATGCATTGCGGCAGATCGCCGAGACGTCCGCGCGGCTGTTCGGCGCGACCAGCGCCACCATTCAGATCGCCGAAGGCGATAGCTGGGTGAAGATCATCCGCGTTGGCGACACCTCAAAGCGCGTCGGCGAGACCGTTCCGGTCGCACAGCTCCGGATCGGCGGCAACAACATGCCCGGCACCATCGTGGCCGAGAACCGGCAAGTCCACGTCCCCGATCTCGACAATGTCGATCCCGCCATCGCCGACTGGCCCGGCCTCGCGCCGTCGCGCGCGGCCGGCACCCGTTCGATGTCGGGATCGCCCTTGCGCCGCGAAGGCAAGGCGATCGGCGCGCTGATCGTCTACCGCGACCGGCTCGCGCCCTTCACCGGCGAGGAGATGCTGCTCCAGCAAAGTTTTGCCGACCAGGCCGCGATCGCGATCGAGAATGCGCGGCTGATCAACGAAACGCGGGAATTGCTGGAGCGGCAGACCGCCACGGCCGACATTTTGAAGGTCATCGCCTCCTCGCCCGCAGACGTACAACCGGTGTTCGAAGCGATCGCCATCAGCGCCAAAAACCTGCTCGACGGATTTTCCGCCACCGTGCTGCACTTCATCGCGGACGAGCTTCATCTGGCCGCATTCACGCCGACCAACCCGGAAGCGGATGAAGGCCTGCAGGCCTCGTTCCCGCGGCGCGTGGCCGAATTCCCGATTTTTCAGCTGGTGCGCGACGGTGCAACCATCCAGTTCCCCGATACCGAAGCCGAGAACGTTCCGGCGATGAATTGCGATCTCGGGCGGCTGCGCGGCTTCCGCAGCGTGCTGTTCGTGCCCTTGATGAACCGGGGCCAGCCGGTCGGCATTCTCAGCGTCACGCGCACCGAGCCCGGCGCATTCGCCGACCATCATGTGCAGCTGCTGCAGACCTTCGCCGACCAGGCCGTGATCGCCATCGAGAATACCCGGCTGTTCAATGAGACGAAGGAAGCGCTGGAGCGGCAGACCGCCACCGCCGACATTTTGAAGGTCATCGCCTCCTCGCCGTCGGACACGACGCCGGTGTTCGAGGCGATCGCGAACAGCGCCAACCGGCTGCTCGGCGCGTTCTCCACCGTCGTCTTTCGCTTCGTTGACGGCACCGTTCATCTCGCCGCGTTCACCCCGACCAAGCCGGCTGCCGACGAAGAGTTGGTGGCATCATTCCCTATGCCGGTCGACTATTTCGAAGTGTTCCGGCTGGCCCACGGTGGCCAACCAATCTCCATTCCCGACACTGAAGAGATGACGTACGCGCGAATCAGGGAACTAGCGCGGCTGCGTGGCTTCCGCAGCATCCTGTACGTGCCGCTGATGAACAGTGGTGTCCCGATCGGCATCATCGCCGCCACGCGTGCCGAAACCGGTGCGTTCGCGCCCCACCATATTCAGCTGCTGCAAACCTTTGCCGATCAGGCCGTGATCGCGATCGAGAATACCCGGCTGTTCAATGAAACGCGCGAAGCGCTGGAGCGGCAGACCGCCACCGCCGATATTCTGAAAGTCATCGCCTCCTCTCCGTCAGACGTGCAGCCGGTGTTCGACGCCATCGCGCACAGCGCCAAACGTCTGATCGGTGGGTTTTCCACTGCCGTCCATCGCGTCATCGACGACATCGATCACCTGGTGGCCTTCACCCCGACCAACCCGGAATCCGACGAAGTACTCAAGGCAGCGTTCCCCCGGCATCGACACGAGATGCCAGCCATCATCAGTCTGGTCGAGAACGGCGAGACGGCGCAGATCGCAGACTCCGAAGTAGCCGATAAGAAGATCCGGAAACTCGCCCTTGCCCGCGGTTGGCGCAGTGCGAGCTACACGCCGCTGATGAACCAGGGCACATTCATCGGTTTCATCGTCTGCACGCGGCGCGAGACGGGCATGCTTGCCGATCATCACGTCCAGTTGCTGCGGACTTTCGCCGATCAGGCGGTGATTGCGATCGAGAACGCGCGGCTGTTCAACGAGACGCGCGAAGCGCTGGAGCGGCAGACCGCCACCGCCGATATTCTGAAAGTCATCGCCTCCTCTCCGTCAGACGTACAGCCGGTGTTCGATGCCATCGCGCACAGCGCCAACCGCCTGATCGGCGGCTTTTCGGCTGCCGTATTCCGCTATATCGACGGCAAGATCTATTTGGCTTCCTTTACGCCGACAGACACGACCGGCGACGCCGTCCTGCAATCCTCATTCCCGGTCCCGCTGGACCAGTTTCCTCCCTACCAACTCACGCGCGAGGGAGCATGGGCGGAACTGCCGGACACCGAGGTCGAACCGGCAGCGCGAGACATTGCGCGGGCGCGCGGCTATCGCAGCATGCTGTTCGCGCCGCTCATGAACGATGGCGAGGCCGTCGGCATCATCACCGTTACCCGCGTCGCGCCCGGCTCGTTTGGCGAACAGCACGTCCGCCTGCTGCAGATGTTTGCCGACCAGGCCGTGATCGCGATCAAGAATGTCGGACTGTTCAACGAGGTGCAGGCGCGCACGGAGGAACTCAGCGAATCGCTCCAGCAGCAGACCGCCGTCGGCGACGTACTGAAAACCATCAGCCGCTCAACCTTCGACCTGCAGCCGGTGCTCGACACCCTCGTCAACACCGCCGCACTGCTCTGCAACGCTGAAATGGCTTTCATCATGCGCCGCGAGGGCGACGTATATCGGGCGGGTGCCGCCGTCGGCTATACCGAGGCCTATGTCGACTTCCTCACCAACCACCCGCTAGTCGTCGACCGCGGCACGGTTACCGGCCGCGCCGTGCTCGAGCGGCGCCCGGTCCAGATTTTGGATGTTGTGGCCGATCCTGAATACACGCTGCATCAAACGACCTCGCTGTCCGGCCAGCGCACGACGGTCGGCGTGCCGTTGCTGCGCGAGAACGAGCCGATCGGCGTGATCGTGCTGGCGCGTCGGCGCGTCGAGTCATTCTCCGAGAAGCAGATCGACCTTGTCGCCACCTTCGCCGACCAGGCCGTGATCGCCATTGAGAATGTCCGACTGTTCGACGAAGTGCGCCAGCGCACCGAGGATTTGAGCGAAGCGCTGCAACAGCAGACCGCCACCGCCGATGTGCTCAAGGTCATCAGTCGTTCGGCCTTCGATCTGGAGACCGTGCTCAACACGTTGACTGAGTCCGCTGCGCGGCTCTGCAATGCCGATTTGGCCGCGATTACGCGGCAGTATCCCGACGGGGGCTACTATCACGCCACCCGGTACAATTTCTCACCGGAATGGGAACGGCTAATTGCATCCGTTCGACTATATCCGGACCGCGGTAGCCTGATCGGTCGGGTGCTGCTGACCAGCAAGTCCGTGCAAATCCCCGACGCGCTGGCAGACCCCGAATACTCCTATCCCGAGCACCAGAGAGTGGGTGGCTATCGCACGCTGCTCGGTGTTCCTATGCTTCGCTCCGGTCAACCGATCGGCGTGCTCTTCCTCGGCCGCCAGACAGTTGAACCGTTCAGCGACAGACAGATCGAACTTGTCCAGACCTTCGCCGATCAGGCGGTGATCGCGATCGAGAATGTCCGCCTGTTCGACGAGGTGCAGGCCAAGACGCGCGACCTGTCCGAAGCGCTCACTTACCAGACCGCAAGCGGCAATATTCTCGGGGTAATCGCTTCCTCGCCTACCGATGTTCAGCCCGCCCTCAAGGCGATTGTCGAAAGCGCCTGCGAACTTTGCAACGCCTATGACGCCAATGTGCTTTTGAAAGTCGGTGACGACCTGCACTACAGCGCTCACCACGGCCCGATCCCGACGGGACGGGAAAAACGGCCGATAAATCGGGACTGGGTCACCGGCCGCTCGGTCGTCGACAGGGTACCGGTGCAAGTGTCGGATTTCCAATCTCCGGAAGCCGCTGAATTTCCGGAGGGACAACGGCAATCGCACGAACAGGGCCATCGGTGCACCCTCAGCGTACCGCTGCTGCGTGAAGGAGAGAGCATTGGAGCGATTGTGCTCCGCAGGCTCGAACCGGTCGCGTTCAACGAAAAACAAATCGCTCTGCTGCGCAGTTTTGCCGACCAGGCCGTGATTGCGATCGGCAATGTCCGTCTGTTCGACGAGGTGCAGGCCCGCACGCGCGATCTTTCGGAGGCGTTGCAACAGCAAACCGCCACCGCCGACGTGCTCAAGGTGATCAGCCGCTCGGCGTTCGACCTGGAGACGGTACTTGATGCCCTGCTGTCATCTGCCTGCCGGTTATGCGACGCCGACATCGGAACTATTCGTTACAGGGAAGACGGCGAGTTTCGGCTTGCCGCGACTTTCGGCTGCCCGCCCGAATGGATCGAACATTTCCAGAGATATTCTACAAAGCCGGACCGAAGCTCGGTATTCGGGCGAACGATCACCGAAGGTCACATCGTACACATACCCGATCTGCTTGCTGATCCCGACTACAAACGGCCGGAGGCGCAAAAGCTCATGGGCTTCAGGGCAGCCCTCGGCGTCCCCCTTGCGCGCGACGGTGAGGCATTCGGCGTCATCAACCTTTTTCGGTTCAACGTCAGCTCGTTCGAGGATAGGCAGATTGAGCTGGTGCAGACCTTCGCCGACCAGGCCGTGATCGCGATCGAGAACGTCCGCCTGTTCGACGAGGTGCAGGCCAGGACGCGCGATCTCTCCGAGGCCCTCACCTACCAGACCGGCAGCGCCAATATCCTCAAGGTGATCGCCTCGTCGCCGACTGATGTCGCGCCTGTCCTCAATGCCATCGTTGAGAGTGCCTGCGAACTTTGCGAAGCCGACGATGCCGTCGTGTTGCTGAAAGACGGCGACCACCTCCGCTTCAGGGCTCATCACGGCCCGATACCCGTGGTATTTGATGAGTTGCGCGTCATAAACCGAAATTATCTTGCCGGACGTTCGATTATCGACAAAGTACCGATACACGTGCGCGACGTGTTCTCGGAAGAAGGCGTGGAGTTTCCGGAATCGCGGGAACTGTCGCGAGGCAACGGCATTCGCAGCATCTTGTGCGTACCGCTGCTGCGCGAGAACGAAAGCATCGGCACGATTCTGCTTCGGCGCACCGAGGTAAATCCATTTGACGCGAAGCAGATTGCCCTCTTGCAAACCTTCGCCGACCAGGCCGTGATCGCGATCGGTAACGTTCGCCTGTTCGAAGAGGTGCAGGCCAAGACCCGCGAACTCTCGGAGGCCCTCACCTACCAGACCGGCAGCGCCAACATCCTGAAGGTCATCGCCTCTTCTCCGACCGACATCAAGCCAGTCCTCCATGCCATCGTCGAAAGCGCCTGCGAGCTTTGCGGGGCCTATGATGCGGTCCTGCGCCTGAAAAAGGGCGACAAGCTGGAGCTCGGTGCCCATCACGGCACTGTGCCGGCGGACTGGAATTTATCGCAGATCAATCCGTACTGGACGGCCGGACGCGCCGCCCTCGAAAAAAGCCCGGTGCATGTGCATGACATGAGTTCGTCCGAGGGCGACGAATTTCCCGAGGCGCAAGCGCGGGCGCTGGAGCAGGGCCACCGCACCATCCTGAGTGTCCCAATGCTTCAGGAAGCCAACAGCATTGGCACGCTTACTCTTCGCCGGCTCGAAGTTAATCCATTCACCGACAAGCAGGTCGCCCTGCTGCAGACTTTTGCCGATCAGGCAGTGATCGCGATCGGCAATGTCCGCCTGTTCGAAGAGGTGCAGGCGCGCACGCGGGAACTGTCCGAATCCCTGCAATTCCAGACCGCTTCATCGGATGTGCTGAAGGTGATCAGCCGCTCGCCCGACGCCCTGCAGCCGGTGCTCGATGCCATCGTGGAAACGTCCCGCGAACTCTGCGAGTCGGATGGCGCCACAATCGTTTTGTTCCGCGACCGCAAGGCTCACTTTGTCGCCGTCGCCGGCGTGTTACCGCAGCATTTCGAATTTTTGCGCGACAATCCCGCATCCATCGATGAACCGGGCTCTCTCTTCGAGCGGATGGTCAGGGAAAAGCGCACGCTGCACCTGCCCAATGTCATGGACGATCCTGAAATATCCCAAAAGCCCCGTACGGCCATGGGCGGGCCACGCGCCCTGCTGGTGGCCCCCCTGCTCCGCGACGGCGAGCCCGTGGGCGCGATCGTGCTTCGCCAATCACATCTCAAGCCGTTCATGCCACGGCAGATTCAGGCCATCGAAGTATTTGCCGATCAAGCCGTCATCGCGATCTCGAATGTGGAGCTGTTTGAGCAGGTGCAGCAGCGCACCCGCGAGCTCACGGAATCCCTGGAGCAGCAAACGGCGACGTCCGAAGTGTTGGGCGTGATCAGTCGATCGGCCGGTGATCTGCAACCCGTATTCCAGAGTATGCTGGAGAATGCGACCCGCATTTGCAGCGCGCAATTCGGGCTGATGAATCTGCGCGAAGGAGACTATTTTCGTACGGTCGCCTTCCACAATGTACCGCCGGAATTTCTTTCGGCGAGAAAGGACCGTTTCCGCGTGCGGCCTGATAGCGTCCTCGCGCAAATGGTGCGGACCAGGCAGTTTACCCACACCCCTGATCTCAGAGCGAGCCCGCTTTACGCAGAGGGCGACCCACCGACCCGGCACCTCGTCGATCTTGCTGGCGCGCGCACCCTTCTCGTTGTTCCGATGCTCAAGGACAGCGAATTGGTCGGCACCATCGGAATCTACCGCCACGAGGTCTTGCCGTTCAACGAGAAGCAGATCGCGCTGCTGGGCAGCTTTGCCAGCCAGGCCGTCATCGCAATCGAAAACACACGGCTTCTCAACGAACTGCGCCAACGCACCGACGATCTGACCGTGTCGCTGGAGAACCTCCGCACCGCGCAGGACCGCCTGGTGCAGACCGAGAAGCTTGCCTCCCTTGGCCAACTCACCGCGGGCATCGCGCACGAGATCAAGAACCCGCTCAATTTCGTCAACAACTTTGCTGCCCTTTCGGCAGAGTTAACCGGCGAGTTGAACGACGTGCTGAAGAAGGCTGAGATAACTGAAAAAATCCGCGCGGAAGTCGATGAATTGACCGGACTTCTGAAGGACAATCTCGAAAAGGTGGTGCAGCACGGCAAGCGCGCCAATTCCATCGTCAAGAACATGCTGTTGCATTCGCGCGAGGGCGGCGGCGACCACCGGCCGGCCGACATCAACGCGCTGATCGATGAAAGCCTCAACCTTGCCTATCACGGCGCCCGCGCCGAAAAACCGGACTTCAACGTGACGCTGCAGCGGGATTTCGACCCCTCCGCCGGCATGCTTGAAATATTCCCGCAGGAGATCAGCCGAGTATTCCTCAACCTGGTCTCAAACGGCTTCTATGCCGTCACCAAGCGCCGGAAGGAGCATGGCGAGGCCGGTTTCGAGCCGACATTGCGCGCAACGACCAAAAACCTCGGCGACAGCGTGGAAATCCGCATCCGCGACAACGGCACCGGCATCCCGCCCGAGGTAAAGGAGAAAATGTTCAACCCGTTCTTCACCACCAAACCGGCCGGCGAAGGCACCGGGCTGGGGTTGTCGATGAGCCATGACATCATCGTGAAACAACATGGCGGCACAATTGACGTCGATAGTGAACCAGGTCATTTCACGGAATTCCGCATCGTGTTACCGCGTTCGAGCAATTTTTCAGATAAATCCAGAGGTTAGACGTGAGCATTCTGGTTTTGGTGGTGGATGACGAGCCTGACGTCGAGGCATTGTTTCGTCAGCAATTCCGTCGCGACCTGCGCGCGCAACGCTTTGTGATGGATTTCGCCGGTTCGGCCGCCGACGCGCTGGCGCGCATCAAAGCGACGATCGAGCATTCGCTGATCCTGATCCTGTCCGACATCAACATGCCCGGAATGACCGGGCTCGAGATGCTGCCGAAGGTGAAGGAAATCCGGCCCGACGTGCCCGTCATCATGATCACCGCCTATGGCGATGCCGAGACAAAGCGCAAGGCAATCGCCGGCGGCGCGACCGACTTGCTGACCAAGCCGATCGATTTCGGCCTGTTGCGGGAAGAGATCGATACGCGATTGGCTGCGGCGAATTGAGAAAGCGCCGTCGGTAGGATGCAGATTGATTGCGCGACGCCTGCGTCCTCAGCTCCGCGATCAAAATGCGCGGACGGCGCCGTCCAGAAATGGCACACTTCTTCGCGCAAAAATATCATTGCGCCCGACGATTTGTTTAGCGAAAATTAATCATGCTGGCTGGCGCGGCTTGAGTTGTTGGAGGCTTCACACATGTACCGATCATCACTCGCGCTGGCTTTTGTTGCGCTGTGCTCTGCGTCAGCCGCGGCCAGCGACCTGTCATCCGTCTACGTGGCGCCGGGCGGAATCTACGCGCCTTCCGCTGATATCTATGTGCGTCCGGGCACGACCTATCGGCAACCGCCTTACGCGGAGCCCGGTTACGGATATCGGCAGCCCTCTTATGGGACGCCGGGCTATCCATACCGTGCACCGGCATCGGTCTATGGCGAGTACGGACCGGCCTACGCCGCGCAGCCGGCCTATGTCGAACGCGCGCCCGCCTATCCCGAGCGTTACTACGCTCCCGAGCGTTACTACGCTCCGGATCGCTACTACGCGCAGGAACGCGATTATGCGGTGGAATATGCACCGAGGCCGCCTCTGCCCGTGCCCTACCGTGCGCGGGCGCGATGCGACGACGGCTATGGCAGGTGGGCCTACTGCGATTAAACCACCTGCCTTGCGCGGGTTCGTTGCTACATACGCGCAGGATGGCTGGAGCAAATCGCCGGCAGTAGGTAGCCCGAAAGCGCTATGTCCCGCGGTCAATCTGGCGGCACGCCTGTTGAAAGAGCTTCAGCGCTCCTCCAGCTGCCCGCTTATGCACCGTGATCGCGGCGATCGGCCCGGCGCTATCGGAAAGATCGATGCTCAGCGCCCTCAACCACGCTTTGTTGGCGCGTTGTTGCACCACGTGCAATGGCAGCATGGTGAGGAAACGTCCGCTCGCGAGCAGATTTAGCCGCATGTGGATCGAGAGCGTGGTGACGACAGCCGCCGGCAGTTCGAGCTTGCGGCGCCGGAAAACATCGCCAACGACCCGGCCGAGGAACGAGTTCGGCGGAGACAAGGTCCACGCCTCGCTCATCGTATCTGCCAGCGCAAGTTTCTTGCGGTTGACGAGGGGGTGGCGCCGATCCGCTACAACGGCAAGGGGCGACTTGAACAGCACGTCAGCCGCGAGATCTTCGGCGACGGCGCTTCCGGTCCAGCGTGTGATGATGATATCGAGCGCACGCTCGCGAAGGTCGCGCGCCAGCGTCGTCGTATCGCTGACGGCCACCTGGTAGGTAATCCGGGGATAGACTTGTGACATCCTGCTGATGACGTCGGAGACGAAACCGGTGATCGGTTCCGTCGTGCCGATCCTGATCTCGCCGCGGGTCGGGTCCGAACGGTTCTGGATGTCCTTCACGCCTTCGCGCAACTCGTCGAAGATGATACGGCCGCGCGCGAGCAACAGCCGTCCGCAATCGGTGATCTCGACACCCTGCGCTGACCGTTCGAGCAGCGCCGCGCCCAGTACGTGCTCCATGTCGGCGATCGCCTTGGATATCGCTGGCTGCGAAAGCGCGAGCTGCCGCGATGCTTTGGCCATGCTGCCGGCGTCGGCGACAGCTTGAAGCGTGTGCAGGTCCTTGAGCCTTAGCCGGCGGCCGATCCGATCGTCCCATAGCATGATGCGAGGCCTTCACGACAGGTTATAGGGCAATAAGAAAGTACGAATTCCATTTATAGCCGCCATCGGTGATTATGGCGAGGTGAACGACCGGCCGGTGCTCACTGCGATCCCAGGTTTCAAAATCCACGGAGGATGTGATGAGCGCTCTCACGCGACGCGCTGCACTGGCCGGATTGGCGGCGTTCGGCATGTTTCCGGTCCTCGCCCGATCCCAGGAGCAGACACTCAAGATCGTGTATCCCTATGCGGCCGGCGGCTCCGGCGACGCGATCGCCCGCATGATGGCCGAGCAATTGCAGAAGAGCCTCGGTCGACCGATTATCGTCGAGAACAAGACCGGCGCCGGTGGCCGCATCGGCGCCCAGGCCGTCAAGGAGTCGCCGCCCGACGGGTCGACGCTCCTGTTCGGAGCGGCGGCGCTGTTCACGTTGCAACCGCATGTCCTGTCGAATCTCGGCTACGACCCTCTCGCGGACTTCGCCCCGGTCTCGCGCATCGTCAAATTCGACCAGGCGGTCGTCGTCGGCAACCAGGTTCCGGCGCGGACAATCAAGGAGCTTGCGGTTTGGCTGAAGAGCAACCCGGATCAGGCGGCGTTCGGATCGCCCGGCGTTGGTACCGGGGCCCAGCTTGCAGTCCTGAAGTTCGCCCGCACGTTCGGGATCGAGCTTCGTCATCTTCCCTATCGGGGCACGCCTGCGGCGTTGCCGGACCTGCTCGCTGGACGCCTGCCGATCTACGTCGCCTCAGCTGCCGAACTCATTGAGCATCACCGGAGCGGTGGCATCCGCATTCTCGCGACGACGGGTGGTGCGCGGTTGGAGATGCTTCCTGACGTTCCAACTCTGAAGGAAAGTGGCGTCGATATCGAGGCACCCGGCTGGTTCGCCTTCTATGCGCCCGCCGCCACGCCTGCGGCCGTGCTGCAGCGTTTCGAGAAGGAGATCGCTGCTGCCGCCGCCACGCCGGCAATTCGAGTGAAGATCGAGGCACTCGGCTTTCAGCCGACCAACACCTCGGCAGACGATCTCAAACGCGTTCAGCGGGCGGAATACGATGCCTGGGCAACTGTCGTGAAGGCGATCGGCTTCAAGCCCGAATAGAGCACGAGGCTGGCAATGTGCGACAAATCAACCCGTCGGGCAAATCACTTCTGATTTTCAGAAATCGTGTCAAGCCCCCAAGTCAAAAATATTCCGTTTGTCACGTCGGGCAAATCACTGGCATTACTCCGCGTATCCTTGGCCCACACGAGGGGCGTTTCGCGATCGTCACGATGCGTTGGGCTGGGATTGTGATGGACGCTTTGGCGTCAGGCGTGTTTTTCGCGCCGGACGAAAACGCCGAAGCGTACAGCGAAGTCGTGTGGTCCTGGCGCCGCGATGCTGGCGCTCAAGCTTGCGGAGATTTTCGCAAGGCGACGGTGACAACAAGCCCGCTCACCGGGGAGAGCACGAAGTAAGCCGTAAAGCCATTGCGCAGGGGATGTCGGAGTGTTTCCGCTCACCTGTATGCTCGTGTGCGCCAAATGCGCAGTTCTTGGCACACGAGACCGCGGGTGCAGCGCGCACCCGGCATTCCCTGCGCCCTCTGTTTTGAGAGGGGCAATGAATTTGGAAATAACTCGGGCGAAACGCGCCGCGAGATCGCGAACGCTCGCTCTCTCACGTCGTCCCGGCGAAGGCCGGAACCCATACGCCGCGGCGGATGTTGTTTGAAAATGCTGGTCGACTGCTTCGCTAAACCAACTGCGGCCTGTGGCTATGGGTCCCTGCGTTCGCAGGGACGACAACCACACCTACTCCGCCATCTCGGCCGGAGGCGTCGCTGGCCCTGCCAGCGGCTTTTCCTCCATGACGATCAGGCACAGCACGGCGCCGGCCATCAGCACGGCGGCAGCGCCGAACACGTAGTGGAACGCCGTGATCATGTCGGCCGCGGGGATCGCATTCACGGAGCCACGATGCTCCCCGACCAGCGAGGGGTCCGCCCCCAGCACCATCAGCAGGATCGCGGTGAAGGCGGCGACCGTAAAGGACGCCATCAAGCGCGCGGAAAAAGTTCATCGCACCGGTGACGGTGCCGATCTGCGGCCGCGCCACCGAATTCTGCAGCGAGACCACGCTGACCGGGAACGCGGTGCCGAGCCCCAGCGAGAAGAAGGACAGCAGCACGAGCAATCCCCACAGCGGCAATGTCGTCAGCGTCAGCGCAACACCGCAAACCGTGGCGACCAGGGTTCCGACAATCGCGACGCGCTTGTAGTGCCTGGCGCGCGCCATGGTCCGTCCGGCGATCGCCGCGCCGCAGGTCGAAATCGCGGCCAGCGGAATCAGCGCGAGCCCCGCCTCGCTGGCGCTGAGGTGGTAGACCACCTCGTAGTAGAGCGGCAGGTGCACGGTCAGCCCGACGATGGCGCCGAGCGCGCAGCCGCCGGCGGCCATCGCATAGGGCACGACGGTGCCGCCCAGCAGCGGCAGCGGCAAGAACGGCTCCTCGGCATTGCGCGCGTGCCAGACGAAGGCGAACACCAGCGCCGCGGACGCGCCGATCATCGCCATGATCAAAGGCGACAGCCAGAGATAGCGGTTGCCGCCCCAGGTCAGCACCAGCATGAACACGACGGCGGAGGCCATCAGCAAAATGCCGCCGAGCCAGTCGACCTTGCGCCTGCGATGATAGACCGGGATCTTGCTTCATCTTCGGCAACAGCAGCGCCAGTGCTGCGAGCGACAGCGGCAGGTTGATCCAGAAGATCATCGACCAGTGCAGATGTTCGGCGAACACGCCGCCGACCACCGGTCCCAAAATTCCGCCGGCCATCCATACGCTGCTGAAATAGGCCTGGTATTGTCCGCGTTCGCGCGGGCTCACCACGTCGGAGATCACGGTCTGCACGACCGGCATGATGCCGCCGCCGCCAAGCCCCTGCAGGCCGCGCGCGAGAATCAGCACGGGCATGTTCGGCGCGATGGCGCACAGCAGGGAGCCGGCCACAAACAGGCTCAGCGAGACGATGATCATGGCGCGGCGGCCGTAGATGTCGCTCAGCGTGCCGAACACCGGCGCCACCGCGGTCGAGGCCAGCAGATACGCCGTGATCACCCAGGACAGGTTGTTAACGTCGTTGAACTGCCGGCCGATGGTCGGCAAGGCGGTCGCCACGATGGTCTGGTCGAGCGCCGCCAAAAACATCGTCAGCATCAGGCTGATGACGATGGTGCGGACTTCATCCTTGGCGAGCGGCGCCGGCGGGGCGAGCGGCGGCGCATCGCCGATGTCGATGACCTCGGTCGGGAGGTGGGAAATCTCTTCGGCGATCGTGTCGGACGAATCGTCCTGGTCGGCAGATCGACGGCTCTGCCGTTCGAAATCGTTCATCTGGGGCAATGTTTATCGCTGCGCGCGGGAAACCCGCGGTGAATCGTTGTCTCGAAAGCTACATTTAGGAGGTAAACCTGCTGCGAGGCAGCGGGTCAGGCGCATGGGTGCATCCCGCGAAGACATCCTCGCAACTACGTGATCCGCCAGCGCAAAAAGGCCGGAACAGCCTTCGGCCGCTTCTTCAGCCGCGCCCGCTTCGGCAACAATGCCGGCCATTGCACGATGTGATCTTCGAGATCGGCATCCGCGATCTCGTCCTCGCTCCCCTGCACCCGGCCGCGCACGGAAACGCCGGCTTCATGGACGGTGTTGGGGTCGCCCGAGATCAGCGGATGCCACCAATAGAGATCGCGGCCCTCGGCGACGAGCTTGTAGCCGCAGCTCGGCGGCAGCCAGTTCAGGGTGCGGACGTTTTCCGGCGTCAGGCGGACGCAATCGGGAACCTTGTCGGACCGGTTCGGATAGTCCTTGCAGGTACAGAGCCCGGCATCGAGCAGCTTGCAGGAGACGTGGGTGAAATAGATTTTGCCGGTGTCCTCGTCCTCCAGCTTTTCCAGGCAGCAGCGCGCGCAGCCGTCGCACAGGCTTTCCCATTCGGCGTTGGACATCTCTTCCAACGTCTTGGTTTTCCAGAAGAATCCCTCCTGGTTGGAAGCTGGCTTGGGCGGCGCGGTCATCGGCCTCTGATTTTTCCCGGAATTGGCTGGTTTCGCAGGCCCTTCTAGGGGCTATCGGCGCGCCGTTGCAAGCGGACCGGGTCTGGGCGGCACACGGCGGAAGACATTAGGCCTATCGTGCAAAATCGCGAGCCGCACCATTGGTTTATGGCCTCCGCTCGGCTAGAAAGATGCTTGAGTCCCCAGGCGTGCAAAAGCGCCTTGGGTTTGCCGCAACATTCAAGCAAGACGTCTGCATGGCGCCCCGCCGGGCGCAGGACGCGCTTTTGAACCGGCCAAAAGGTAGCCAAGGGTCCTCGTGCGCAAGATCATACCCGCCACCTGGAAGAAAAAGCTCCGGAACGTGATGCTGGACGTCGATGCGCGCATCGACTCCACGCTGTTCTCGTCGGCCAAGGGCCTGCGCGAACTCTACGAGCGCTATTCGACCTTCATGGACCGCTTCTATGTCGGCCGCTGGAAGCGCTGGGTATTCATCGAGCCGATGTCGGAAGCCGCCACCGTCGGGCTCGGCGGCCTCGTCCTGATGCTGGCGCTGGCGATCCCCGCGTTTCGCGAAACGTCCGACGACGACTGGCTGAAGAAATCCGACCTCGCGGTCTCCTTCCTCGACCGCTACGGCACCCCGATCGGCAGCCGCGGCATCAAGCACAATGACTCGATTCCGCTGGAAGACTTTCCGGACAACCTGATCAAGGCGACGCTCGCCACCGAAGACCGCCGCTTCTACGACCATTTCGGCATCGACCTCGCCGGCACCACGCGCGCGCTGGTCACCAACGCGCAGGCCGGCGGCGTGCGCCAGGGCGGTTCGTCGATCACCCAGCAGCTCGCGAAAAACCTGTTCCTGAACAACGAGCGCACCATCGAGCGCAAGGTCAAGGAAGCCTTTCTCGCGATCTGGCTGGAGACGCGGCTGACCAAGAACGAGATCCTGAAGCTCTATCTCGACCGCGCCTATATGGGCGGCGGCACCTTCGGCGTCGACGGCGCCGCGCATTTCTACTTCAACAAGTCGGCGCGCGACGTGAACCTTCAGGAATCGGCGATGCTGGCCGGCCTGTTCAAGGCGCCGACCAAATACGCCCCGCATATCAACCTGCCCGCCGCCCGCGCCCGCGCCAACGTGGTGCTGGATAATCTCGTCGATGCCGGCTTCATGACCGAAGGCCAGGTGTTCGGTGCGCGGCGCAATCCCGCCAACGCCGTCGACCGCCGCGACGAGAATTCGCCGAACTACTATCTCGACTGGGCGTTCGACGAGATGCGCCGGCTGGTCGACACCTTTCCGAAGTCCTACACCGAGCGCGTCTTCGTGGTCCGCACCGCGATGGACACGAACGTGCA
Source organism: uncultured Alphaproteobacteria bacterium (assembly GCA_963731915.1). GTDB lineage: Bacteria > Pseudomonadota > Alphaproteobacteria > Rhizobiales > Xanthobacteraceae > Bradyrhizobium. The sequence goes on along the minus strand of CAVSXQ010000022.1, from coordinate 74,139 downwards.
GCGCGCGGCCGAAGCAGCCGTCGAAAACCAGCTCCGCCAGTTCGGCCGCGACTATCATGCGACGCAGGCGGCGGCCGTCCTCGCCGATCTCGATGGCGGCGTACGCGCGATGGTCGGCGGACGCGACTATGGCGCCAGCCAGTTCAACCGCGCCGCCGACGCCTACCGGCAGCCCGGCTCGTCGTTCAAGCCCTACGTCTACGCCACGGCGCTGATGAACGGCTTCAAGCCGACCTCGATCGTGGTCGACGGCCCGGTCTGCATCGGCAACTGGTGTCCGCAGAATTACGGCCACTCCTATTCGGGATGCGATGACGTTGACGCAGGCGATCACGCGTTCGGTCAACGTAATTCCGGTGAAGCTCTCGATTGCGCTCGGCGGCAAGTCCCCGAACCCGGCCAAGGTCGGCCGCCAGAAGATCACCGAAGTGGCACGCCGCTTCGGCCTCAAGGCGCCGCTGCCGGATACGCCGTCGATGCCGATCGGCTCCGACGAAGTCACCGTGCTCGAGCACGCCGTGGCCTATGCGACCTTCCCCAACAAGGGCAAGGCGCCGATCCCGCATGCGGTGCTGGAAGTCCGCACCGGCGCCGGCGATCTGGTCTGGCGCTTCGACCGCGACGGCAAGAAGCAGATGCAGGGGATCCCGGCGTCCGTTGCCGCCGACATGTCTGAAATGATGAGCCACGTCGTCAGCGAAGGCACCGCGCGCCGCGCCGCAATCGACGGCATTCCGACCGCCGGCAAGACCGGTACCACCAACGCCTATCGCGACGCATGGTTTGCCGGCTTCACCGGCAACTTCACCTGCGCGGTCTGGTACGGCAATGACGACTACTCGCCGACCAACCGCATGACCGGCGGCTCGCTGCCGGCGCAAACCTGGCGCGAGATCATGGTGGCCGCGCATCAGGGCGTCGAGGTGAAGGAAGTTCCGGGCATCGGCATGGGCAAGAAGCTGCCGCCGACACCGGGAACGGCGGCGACGATCGCAGCTACCGGCGCGCCGAAAATTCTGGAAACCAAACCCGCCGGACCGCCGCCGGTGCTGACCAAGCGCGGCGCGGACGCTCTGGTGCGGGTAGAAAAGCTGCTCGACGAGGCCGGCAAGACGGCGGCGAAGACATCGGCGACCGAGCCGCCGAAGCCGACAAAGCCGCTGTCGTCGAGTTCCGTCGCATTCCCTGACAGCTTTGCGGCGGCGACGCCTGGCGAGCAGCAGGCTGCGCCTCCCGCCCGCAAGAACTGATCACCGTGCGGCTCGTCTTCATCACGTTACTGGCGTTGATCATCGCCTCCGGCATCGGGCTCGGCTCGACCTACATGACCGCGACCAAGGGCACCGATCTCGGCACGCTCAAGATCGGCGCCTGGACCGCGCGGCCGAAGACCGGCACTTCCGACATCGACCCCTACTCCCGCGCCTCGATCGCGCGCAGCGGCGAACTGCCGGTCGGCACCGGCGACGGCGTGGCGTTTTCGGCGACCACCGACGACAAGGACAAACCGCTCGACGGCCGCTGCGACGTGGTGGTCTCGGGCGTCACGCCCGCGGCGCGGTTCTGGACGCTGACGCTGTACGACACCAAGGGCCAGCTGGTCGCCAACACGATGCAGCGCTACGGCTTCACCAGCCAGGAAGTGATCCGCGGCGCCGACGGCACGTTCGAGGTACGGATGGCGTCGCGCTCGCGCGCCGGCAACTGGCTGCCCACCGGCGGCATCGAGCGCTATGCGCTGACGCTGCGGCTTTACGATACGCCGGTCGGCGTCGCCACCCGCACGCAGCGCGACGCGCCGATGCCCGCTGTTGCCACGGTGGGCTGCCCATGATCCGCCTGCTGTTCACCATCATCGCAGGCGTGCTGCTCGGTGGCGTGGTGCATCTCGTCGCCGTGCTGGCGCTGCCGCGCATAGCGACGCAGGACGCCTATTCGCGGCTGACGCCGATGACAAAGCTCAATGCGGTGACGCAGCTTGCGGCCGCCGAGCCCGGCACCACGCCGATGCCGTTCATGGATCCGGCGTTTGCGATCGCGGTGTGCCGCTACGACCTGTCGGGCGGACCGATCAAGCTCACCGTGCCGGTGAGCCAGGCCTACACGTCGGTGTCGTTCTATACCCGCAACGAAGTCGCCTATTACGCCATCAACGACCGCTCCGCCGGCCGCAGGGTGATCGAGCTCGATCTGATGACGGAAGCCCAGCACGCCGAATTGCCGGAGGAAGAAGACGTGACCTCGGCCGACCGGCTGATCATCGATTCACCGACCGCGACCGGATTGATCGTGATGAAGGCGCTCGCCGCCGAGCCCGGCCTGATGCCGCAGGCCCAAGCCACGCTCGCCGCATCGAGCTGCAAGGTGCAGATCGAGCCGCCGGCTCCGAAGCAGGCCGAAGCCCCGCCGCCTCCCCCGCCCGCGCGGCGCTGACGATCGACCAAAATTACGATAACGTCCTGGAATTCGCGCCACCGGTCCCCCGAATGACATGACAGCCGCTCCCCGGTTCCGGCCCAATTTATCGCACGCCTTGTGGGCCGCGTTGCTGTTGCTTGTCGGAACATTCGCTGGAACCGCTGTTGTCGTCAGTCAAACGGGCGTCAAACCCGTGGCCATCGACGTTTCCGTATCGCGGAGCGAGCCGTCGATTGGCCGCGCCTGGGAATTGCCGGTGGCACAGTCCTTCCAGCGCACTGTCGTTTGGCAATCGAACGCTTCATTGTGCGGTCCAGCCAGCCTGGCGAACGTCAACCGCTCTTTCGGCGAGTCGGCGATCGACGAGCAGAAAGTCCTGAAGGGAACAGGTCGTTGCTGGAGCGGATTTTGCATTATGGGATTGACGCTCGACGAACTGGCCGAGGTCGCTCGCGCCAACTCAAACCGAAAAGTGACGGTGCTGCGCGATCTGACGCCCGATATATTTCGAGAGCATTTGCGACGGTCCAATGATCCAGCCCGACGGTACACCATCAATTTCCATCGAAAAGAGATTTTTGGATCCGGTGCCGGTCACCACTCGCCGATTGGCGGATATTTGGAAGCAGAGGATTTAGTATTTGTCCTGGACGTCAACCAGACCTTCAGGCCCTGGTTGATCGAACGAAACCGTCTGTTCCGCGCAATGAATACAGTGGATGGCGACAAGAGCCGCGGTCTGTTGCTGATTGAATAAGGCGTCTTCGATCCCGACGCCAGGCAAGCCACCTTGCGACTGGTTCTGGGCCAAGCGGTCAGTCCGGATATCTCTGCTTGCCGCTGATATCAGAGGCAGAGAATGTTCTCCTCAAAGCCAAGCGCATCACGATCGATCGGCCGCAAATGCGTGGCATCGAGGCAGCGGTAGCCGCAACCCTCAAGGCGTTCGATGATCCGTCTGCCGTCCAGCGGCTTGGGGCGATCGAGATCAGTGAGGACTTCGCACAGGATTGGTACCTTGCGACCGCTCTTTGCCAGCACGCCCTGCATGCCGTCGAATACCTCGGTCTCGAAACCTTCGACGTCGATCTTGATAAGGCCGACGCGATCGAGATCGATCTTGCGATCGCGCACATAACTGTCGAAGGCGATCACCTCGACGGTGATATTTTCCGTAAGTTCGCTGGCGTGGTCGAGGAAGCCGGCAGCCAGTGAACTCGACCCGATATTGGTGTCGTAATTGTCGAAATTCTCCGCGCGCGGCGCGACGACGGCCATCGTGAGGCTGCCTGGCCGCGCGCCGCAGGCAGCCTGATTGGCGATGACCCGATAACCGGGATTGAGCTCGGCGAGCCGCCGCACGAAGCTGAAATATTGCGGCACCGGCTCGAAAGCGTGCACCTCGCCGCTCTGACCCACCAGCGATAGGCTATAGGCCGACCAGTAGCCGCAATTGGCGCCGATATCGATGAAGGTGTTGCCGGGAGCCAGGCAGCGCTTGAAGATGCGTTCGAGGAACATTTCGTGGGTATGGAAAAAGTATTTCTTCATCAGCCGATGCAACGACATGTCGATCTCGTATTGCACGCCGTTGAAGCGGGTGGTCGCAAGGCCCGTCGGCGGCGTTCTCAACTGCTCGAGCGCGCGGCGGCGCACGATATCGGCCAGCTTCAGCGGATCGCTCGACGCATATTTCAGGAGGAAGCGGGCGGTCTTTTGGGCAATCATGGCAACCTCGCGAACATGATGGTGCAAACACGCGCACAATCTGTGCCCAGCCAGTTGACCAATCTGTGGCGTCAATCGTTCGAGAGTTTTTTATCTCAGCCATGAATTTGCCGCGCATCAGCGCAGCACCAGGCGGAACAAAAAATCGGCCCGGATGCCGCTTGGATCATCCGGGCTACGCCTGCTCAGGCGCGCGAAAGGAACTGAGAGGCTGCGTTATCGGCCAGTGACGGCTTCACTGACCTACGACGACTTCACTGATCTGGATGACCGGAGACTGGTCGGTATAGTTCGGGATGTCTGCCATGATCTCCTTGGCATGAGGCCCAAAGCCTGCCTGAAAGGCCTCGACCGAGTCGCAGAAGATGTGACACATCCCGACATACGTCGCGGGAGCGCCGGGCGCGCCGCCCGCCATGCCCTTGTCGACCGTGTAGAACTTGCAGGCATCGCCCATGCGAGCCTTCACGAGCGGCATATGCTTGTCGCGGTAGTAGGTGTGGTCAAAGCGCGCGCCAGGCGTATTGGGATACATAACGCTTACCTTGATCATGGGATGCTCCTGTTTCGACATTCGCCGTTGACCTCCAGCGATATCCAGAATCTGCGTCAGTTTTGTGGATCGTGCAACTCCGGTGCTGAGCTTTCAGCGATCGACACGATTGCCATTTTGCTGTAGTGCGCGAGTTCAGGGTGGAACTTTTCGGACACTGCGCAAGTCCTGACTTCAATTCCCGTAGCCGCAGCGGCAATTCTCATAGTCGACGGGATCGTGGCTGTTGAAGATCGTCACCTCCGCACCATGCGCGGCCTTTAGCGTTCGCAACCGCTCGCGATTGGCGATCCGCGTCGCGCGGTTCATGTCGGCGCGGCGCTGGAAGATGCCGAGCACAAAGGGCATGCGCGGCTGCGGCTGCATTTCGCCGTGGAAGAAATAGGCATCGCCGGCGTGCAGCAGCCATTTATCCTTGGCGCGCACGGCGATGCCGCAATGGCCGAGCGTGTGGCCGGGCAGCGGGATCATCAGGATATCCGGCTCGCGATCACCGAGCGCCCGCACGCCCTTGAATCCGAACCAGTCCTCCCCGCCCTCGCCGTAAAACGCCCAGTCCGGACCGTGCTGCCATTGCCCTGATATGTAGCGGCCCTTTGGCGCGGCGATCTTGTTCGCCACCGCCATATCGTGCTCGCGGCGGTGAACATGCACCTTCGCGTTGGGGAAATCCGGAATGCCGCCAGCATGGTCGCGGTCGAGATGCGTCAGCAGGATGTGCCGCACGTCTGCGGGCGAAAAACCGAGTGCCTTGACCTGCTGCACGGCGGTCTCGGCGGGATCGAGCCGCGGCTTGGTCTGCCGCACCCATTTGCGGCCGAGCCGCATCGGCGTCGCGATATCAGCCAAGACCGATGCCGGTATCGACCAGCGCCAGCCCATCATCTGGTCTCCGCCAGCAGGCAGTGACAGACCATGCGCGCCCGCTGAAAGAGGCCGCCGGTGCCGTTCACCAGCGGCGGCCGATCGGGCACATGGTGCCGGTGTTGAGATGATGGACGCGCATCGATGAGGCCCTCTGCTTGAGACAGCCTCCTGCTTGCCATCTCCATGCTATCATAGGTAAAATATTGATAGTCTGATATCATCAATAGGATTATCCTATGGATATCCGCGAGCTCCGTTATTTCGCGGCCGTGTTCGCCGAGCGCAATCTCACCGCGGCGGCACGGCGATGCTTCATTTCGCAGCCTTCCATCTCGGCGGCCATCACCAACCTCGAAGCCGAACTCGGCACCACGCTGTTCATCCGCCACAAGAAAGGCGTCGCGCCAACGAAGCCGCCGAGCAGTTTCATTCCGTCGCCCGTCGCATCCTCAATGACGCGGACGCGGCGCGAAATCTGTTCCGAAAACCCGTCGGCAAGCAGACGCTGACGCTTGGGCTGATGCGCACGCTCGATATGCCCCAGACGCATCGCGCTGCTGAAACCGCTGACCGCTTCTTCCGGACATCGCCCTTCGGCTGGTTGGCGATGAAGGAGGCCGCAGACGCGCGCATCGTTGCCAAAAACATCGTCAAGGCCGACGAAAATTTCATTCCGCTATGGACCGAACGCTACGTTGCGGCGCTTGCCGCCGACGCACCCCCTTGCCCTGAAAGAGCGGTTGCGCACGTCCGACCTCGCCGGCGTCGCGATGATCGATCGCTGCCATTGCGAGCAAAGCGAATTCTTCGCCCGCCACGCATCGCCGCGCCGCGAGCCCGCCGCGATCGCGGAATCGGAGGACTGGGCGATGGCGCTGGTCGCGGCCGGCGTCGGTGTCGCCATCGTTCCCGAAGGCGTAGCGCGGGCCAACCGCTGACGTCGCGATGCGCGAAATCGACATCGATGCAAGAACGTCGGGTCGGGTTGGCCTACAGCGCAAGGCGGCTGCCATCGCGCTGCCGCGAAGGCAAGCGCGTAAGCCTTAGCCCTTCACAACCACCGCGCGCCCGATCACAGGCTGCGTTATGACCGGTGGATTGGCGGTTTGCGCGGCGAGTTCGCCGATCAGCCGGTCGGCGTCGGCCGCAATGGTATCCGGCGCCTGGATCACCAGCCGCTCCAGCGCCCAGCGGTAGGACGAGATGCGCCGTTCCAGGCACTGCTGCACCCATTGCACGATCAGCGCGTTCTCTTCCATGCGCGCGATGGCGTCGTCGCGCTCGCGCGGCGACAATTCGGAGACCAGCTTGAGGCTGGCGTTGCGCTTGCGGTCGAGTTCGACGACCCGGCCGGCGGACGCATAGAACGGCTCGAACCGGGTGATGTCGTTGCGCACATCCTCGATCAGCACCGCGTAGCGCGAGGCATGCGAACGATGCGGCTCGTCGATCAGGTTGCGGCCATAGGCGGTGCGATCGAAGATCACCGCCTGCCGCCATGGCGAGGGCAGCGGCTTGTAGTCGCCCCACACGCTTTTCCATGCCGGGCGCGACCGCGGCGCTTCGATCAGGGGATAGGCGTAATCGCGGAGTTGACGTTCGCCGTCGGTGAGCTGGAATGCCGATGCCTTGATGCCGACGCTGCCGGTCGCTTCGGCGCCGAGCCAGCGGTGCATGTCGTCGCTGCGCATGTCCTGGCGGGTACGGCCGAAGTCGCCGCCGCTGCAGCCGCCGAGCGCTGCGGCCATCAGAAAGAGAGCAAGCGCCGGGAATGATCGCCGAATCCCGGAAACCCGGATCGCAAGCGTCGCCGGCATGTCAAATGTCCGCTTGTCAGGTGCGCCGACGACGACGGCGGCCGGGGGCTGTACCTTCTTCCGGTCCGCGGCCGTCGCTCGTCTCGTCGCCTTCGCGTTCGATCCGAACCACGGGAAGGATCAGGATGGTCCCCATGCCATCGTGTGGTGCGCCATCCATGCCAAGTGCCGGCCGCCGCGAAGCCGCATCCGCCGGAAAATCAATGATGGTGCCCATGTTCCATTCTTTCTGGTTGCCGCCCGGACATGATTTTGCCGTCGACGCCACAATTAAGAACAGGACGTGGTTAACGGCATCTTAATTTGTGCGCGATACGCCGCGCGGACACGAGAACCGCGGCGGCAAAAGCACACCTCTAAAATACAGGTGCGTGTCTTCACGGGTTGTTTTCCTTAACCGGGTCTTAAAGCAACCCGACTTAGGCTGGCGGACAGGATTCATACGAAGTCGCGTACCGCCAATATGACCGCAGCTCCATTATTTCCAGGTTTCGACGGGCTGATGACCCTCTCGCGCCGCGAGGGCGTCGATATCCGCCCCACTTTGCTGCGCGTGCTGACCGACCTTTATGTCCAGGCGCCCAAGCACACGCCCGACGAAGAGCGGCAATTCGTCGAACTGACCTCGCGCCTGATCGAGCAGGTCGATGACGCCACGCGCGCGGCGGTGCGGGCACGGCTCGCGATCTATCCGGGCACGCCGCTCAAGACCATGATCCAGCTCGGGCTGAAGCCTGCGCATCCCGGCGATCGCGTGCCGCTGGCCGGCGAAATCCCTGCGGATCCCCTGCCCGAGCCACCGGCGAAGCCGCCCACGGAGGCGCAGTTGCGGATGCAATCGAACCTTTCGATGCGCCCCAATGATGCCGCCGAGATCAGCGATATGTTCTTTGCCGCCAATGCCAGCGAGCGTGCGCTGATCCTGCACAATCTCAATGAGACGCCGCTGAAAGCTTCGGCGCGGATTCCGGCCCATCGCGCCAACCGCGCCATCCATATCCTGGAGATGGCGGCGTTCGCCCAGGACGCTGAAAATTTTGCGCTCGAACTCGGCGAAGCCCTGATCCTGCCGCAGCGCATCGCCGCGCAGGTGACCAACGACGCGAGCGGCGAGCCGCTGGCCTGCGCGATGAAAGCGCTGGAGATGCCGAGCCCGGTGTTCCAGCGCGTGCTGCTGTTCCTCAACCCCGAATTCGGCGAATCCGTCAACAACGTCTACCGGATTTCGCGGCTGTACGACCGGCTGACCGAACGCTCGTCGCTGGTGATGCTGGCCGCATGGCGCGGCTCCACCATGGCGGTGACGCGCGCCAAGTATCGCCCGGCGCTCTACGACGACGAACGCCATCGCGCGCGCTCCGCACCGGGCCAGACCCGTCCGGCCGTACAGCCGGGGACAGCGCCCGCGGTGCGCACGGGCGGACGCAAAGGCTAAGCCTTCGCCAAATCGAGAAAATGCCGCCCTGCCCGGTCCTCGGTCTCGACGATCCAGGCGTCGGGATCGAAGCGGATTTCCTTGGTGAGGCGTTCCTCGACCGATGGCTCCGGCACCGGCTGCGGCGACGTCGCCGCGAACAAGCGCTCGGCCGGACGGCTCTCGTCATAGACGGTCTGCGGCGCCGGCGCGTACAGCATGGCGTTGCCGTCGAGCAGCGCTACTTTGACGAACACCGCACCGGCCTCCTCCGCGCCGCGCTTGCGCACGGCGCCGAAAATTCCTTCGGTCTGGCAGCGGCGCAAATAAGCCGCCACCCAGATGGCTGATTTCAATCGCATGGAAAGACGATAGGCGAACCGATTTGTCCGCGCTAGTACCGTTGCAACAACGAGATGTCGAGACACGGGGCGCCTCCAGGCCCCGCAGAAGCAGCGGAACCAGAAGGCTTGAGAGTTCGTTCAGAATAAACTCGATTCACGAACGCGGCATTACAGCGGAGGTTCGCCATGCCAGTTGCGACCGAAATGCAGGATCACGTCTACAAGATTCTGGAGCTCGTTGGATCTTCCGAAAAAAGCATCGACGATGCGATTCAGAATGCGATCGCCCGCGCGTCAAAAACCATTCGCGACATGAAATGGTTCGAAGTCGTGCAAACGCGAGGCCACATCGAAAACGGGGCCGTTGGCCATTACCAGGTCACCCTGCGCGTTGGGTTCACGCTGGAGGGCTAATCTCGGCAAGCCATCGAAGCTCGCCTCAAATGCGCCCCGCTAGTCGATCGGGCGCCCGATCATCGCCGTGAGCTCCTTCACCAGACGGTCCGACATCTGCCCGGTCACCGGGAGCTTGCGGTCGCGCTCGAATTTCGAGATCGCGGCCTGGGTGTCGGCGCCGATGGTGCCGGTCGGCTTCAACTGGCCGTAGCCATATTCGGTCAGCGCGCGCTGGACGCCGGCGATGCGGCGCGCGGCCGGTGATGGCGCGGCCTCGGTGCGGGCCGGGATCGGCGCCGGCGGACGCGCGACATTTCGAGGGCGCCGCGGGCGCAGGCGCCGTCGACTTCACCACCAGATTGGTCATGGCGTCGTTCTGGCTCTCTTGGGATCGGCGTCTCCTGGGATCGGCGGTCTTTACCTCGACCGATCTCGTCGGCTCCGGCGGTGCCAGCGGCTCGATCATTCGGCGTCGCGGCCTCGGCCGGGCGCGGACGCGGCAGCGGATTGGCAAGCACGGGGGCCGGCATCGCGATGACGTTGCCGAACATCGGCGACGGATGACGCCCGGCCTGCAGGAACAGGGCGTTGGCCAGGATGGCGCTGACCGCTGCGGCCGCCAACAAGCCCGCGATCATGTCCTTCGGGCTGTGCAGCAGTATCCGCATGGCAAAGCCACGCTCGGGCTCGGCTGCAACCGCCCTGGCGCTCCGGCGGCGGCGGCGCGGCATCTCGTCATCGTCTTCGAGGTCAATCCGTCTAGGCACTTTTCTTCACCTGGTGGGGTTGCAGTTCGGATGCGGAACGCGTCGCGGGCGTCAGCGTCGCGATGTTGCTGGCGGGCTCGCGCAACGTCGGCGGCATGAACACCAGCGGCAGCGCAACGGTGACGGTGGTACCCTCGTCGACCCTGCTCTGCACATTCATCTCGCCGCCATGCATGCCGACGAGGCTTTTGACGATCGACAGGCCGAGGCCGGTGCCCTCGTGGCGGCGCTGATAGGTCTTGCCGGCCTGGAAGAAGGGATCGCCGATCCGCTTGAGATCGTCGGCGGCGATGCCGACGCCGGTGTCGGTGACGCGCAGCACCAGCCGCGCGCCCTCGACGACAGCGGAAGCCGTCACGGTGCCGCCGCGTTCGGTGAACTTGATGGCGTTGGAGACGAGGTTGAGCACGATCTGCTTGAACGCGCGCGGATCGCCTGACATCTCCGGCAGATCGTCCGGCGCGCGGCTGACCAGGTCGATACCGTTTTCCCGCGCCTTCAGCGCCAGCAAATTGCAGCAATTGACCAGCGCCGCACGCGGCGCGAACGGCTCCGGCGCAAGTTCGTAATTGCCGGATTCCATCTTCGACATGTCCAGAATGCCGTTGACGACGGACAACAGATGCTGCCCGGAATTGTTGATCAGCTGCGCATATTCCTTGCGCCTGACGGCATCGACCATCAGCAGGTCTTCCTGGACGATCATCTCGGAGAAGCCGATGATGGCGTTCAGCGGCGTCCGCAGCTCGTGGCTCATGGTGGCGAGGAAGCGCGTCTTTGACGCATCGGCCTGCTCGGCGGCGATGCGCGCCTCTTCCAGCGCCTGTTCCTGGAGCTTGCGGTCGGTGACGTCGCGCATGACGGCGACGACTTCGGCTTCCGACAGCGGCCGTCATCCGGTCGAGCGGACGGCAACGCATCTCGACCCAGATGAAATCGCCCGCGTTGTTCTGGCCGCGCGGGCTTTCACGCCGCAGGCGAAACTCGACGCTGCCGGCTTCGCCGCCGCGCGCCGCATCCGACAGCGCGGTCAAATAGGCCGGACGATCCGCGACATGGACGCGATCGAACAGTCCATGGCCGAGCAACCGCGCCGCCGGCGTGCCCAGCATGGCTTCCGCAGCCGGCGAGATGAACTGCACCGCGCCGTTCCTGCGATGGCGGGAGATCACGTCGCTCATGTTGCGCGCCAGCAAACGATAGCGGTCTTCCTCGAGATAGAGCAGCGAGACGCTGGTACGCGAGAGCGATTCCGCGCCGAACGCGAGGCCGGCGGCATAGAGCGTCGCCGAGGCGACGCCAAAACCCATCAACACGCCGCGCAGCAATGGGCCGGATTCCTGCGGCGGCAACATCCCGGAATGGCCGAGCACGATCAGAAGTGCGGCGCACGACAGCGCCAGCGCGGCGGCGAACGTCACCACCCGGCGCGAGGCGGAAAGCGAAGCTTCCAGCGGAACGATCACCAGCCAGATCGCGGCAAAGGATTCGATGCCGCCGGTCGTCAGCGCCACCATCATGACAAGGCTGGCCAGCGCCAGCGACGACAGCACATGCGCGCCTTCGTAGCGGCCGGTGCGCGACAGGAACCAGGACAACAGGATCGGCGCGATCAGCCAGGCGAAGGCCGCGACCTCGAGCGCCGTCGGCGCGCCGCGCATCGCCAGATAGACCGGGAATGCCGCAAAGGCCGCCAGGCTGCCGAGCAGCCGCGGCGCCATGAAGGCGCGATGGCGCGCCCGTGTCAGCGCATCATACCGCGCGGAGGGGTGCAGCAACGCATCGAGACAATCGCGGATGATACTCAAAACACTCACGGTACTTGCGCTTCGGCTTGTTCGTCGTGAAAGACGCGCCGGAACGCCTCCATTATCTTTCGCCCACCGTGTCAGAGCGAAATTAAACGAACGCTAAGGCGCCAAAGCGGCGCGGCAAAGACCGCGTTTTGGCGGGGTTTTCGCCGAGGGCGCAGCGCCCATTCGGCTGCCATGGTGAACGGCGGGTTTCCAAAGCCGGTCCGCTATGGTTTCGAAATCGTGCATGCATCGGGCGGGGCGGATTTTGCCCGCGAATCGCCATCAATCGAAAATTTACAGCAAATCCAGTTCCGCCGGATTTTTCACAAATTTTCGTCGAATTAATCGCAAATCAAACACTTGCGATTTATCCGCGGCTGTTACTCGTGAACCGGCTGCGTGATCAACCGCAACGGCAAACCAGAGACGGACGACCGGGGTCGCAAGATGTTGTTTCTGCTGCGTTTGACCTTCTGGCTCGGGCTGGTGCTCGTGCTCCTGCCCAGGGACAAGACGCCTGAATCGGAAAAGCTGCCGCAGGTCGGCGCCACCGAAGCGGTGCAGGCTGCGACCGCGGCAGTGTCCGACATGACCCAGTTCTGCAAGCGCCAGCCGGCCGCCTGCGAGGTCGGCGGACAGGCCGCGACCGTGATCGGCCAGCGCGCGGCCGAAGGCGCACGCAAGGTCTACGGCATCATCACCGACAAGGCCGAGAAAGCCGACAAGCCGACAAGCCGGACAAGACGGACAAGCCCAAGTCGAAAGAAGGCGCCCGGCGCCGAAAAGTCCGACAAGAAAGCGCCGGACCACACCGGCTCGATCGGCGACGTCGCGGATGCCCAGGCGACCATGATCGTCGACGCGACCGCAGGAAACCCTGACGCCGGACGATCTCGCGCTGGAATGGCGCGTGCCGCCGGCGAATTAGCTCTGGAACCAAACCGGTATTTTCGTCGCATTCGCCCGGCCGCGACCCTATATAGGGTCATGGACGACGGGATGCGGACGACGATGACGATCGACGAGATCAGGGACAATTTTGAGCTGCTGGAGGAGTGGGACGACCGCTACCGCTACGTGATCGAGCTCGGCCGCACGCTGAAACCGCTGCCGGAAGCAGAGCATTCCGCCGCGAACAAGGTACAGGGCTGCGTCAGCCAGGTCTGGCTTGTCCAAGCAGCTCGACCGCGGCAATGGCGGCGAACCCCGGCTCAACTATCTCGGCGACAGCGACGCGCATATCGTGCGCGGCCTGATCGCGATCCTGCTGACGCTGTATTCCGGCCAGACGCCGAAACAAATTCTCGCAACCGACGCGATCAAGGTATTCGACGAGTTCGGTTTCCGCGACCACCTGACGCCGCAGCGTTCCAACGGACTGCGCGCGATGGTCGAGCGAATCCGCAACGATGCGCGCGAGGCGCTGGCGGCGGCGTCCTGATCGGCGCTCGGATCTACTTGCGCCGCCGGCTCTGCTGGCCCAGTCCCATTTCCTTGGCGAGCTGCGAGCGCGCCACGGCGTAGTTCGGCGCCACCATCGGATAATCCGCCGGCAGGCCCCATTTCTCCCGGTATTGCTCCGGCGTCATGTTGTACTGCGTGCGCAGATGGCGCTTCAGCGACTTGAAGCGCTTGCCGTCCTCGAGACAGACGAGATAGTCCGGCGAAATCGATTTCTTCACCGACACCGCGGGCTTTGCCGGCTCGAGCGGCGCATCGCTGCGACCGCTGGAAACCCGCACCAGCGCCGCGTGGATCTGGCTGATCAGCCCGGGGATTTCCGCTGCCGGCGTCGGATTGTTGGAGAGATAGGCCGACACGATGCTCGCGGTGAGGTCGATGAAATTCTTGCCGGCCGTATCGCTCATGATCGAAGCTTCCCAAATCGTCGCGCGCCAACAACAGACAGTATACGCGCAGGCCCAATACGCTCGGGATATCCCGAACTACTTGGCGAATATGAGCGGATTACCGTGAGACTGACAAGAACGGCGGCGCTTTATTTCAGGGCCGCTGGTCGAGATGGGCGCGCAATTCGTCGATCGAGGCAAAGCGCATCATGCCTTCCGGCATCTGCGCCTCGATCGAGCCGTCGGAGTAAAGCGAGTAGGCCATGCCGTCGACCACGCCCGACTTGAGCACCGTCACCTGCGGCGCTGTCTCGCGGCCGGGAGGGCCAGCCGCGCCGTTGCTCTCCGCAGCAAAGCTCGGCGGTGTCCGGCCGCGCCTTGGCGGCGGCGCTTCGCCGGGACGTCGCGCGTTCCGGTTTCGGCCAGGCATCCTCGAACGTCGCCGGCGACGGCGGTTCGGCCGCTCTGGCGCAGGCGGCGACGCCGATGGCGGCGGGCGAAGGTCGGGCGAGAGCAGGTCCGGCGCCAAGGGCTCGCTGGTCCGCGCCGCGGCGCGCTCGCGCTCTTTCCGCGAGCTCGTCGAAAACAGCAGATTGCGCTTCGGCTTCGGTGGCGCGGCTTCGGCGGGCGGCGGAGCCGGTGGCGTCTCAGGCGTCGGCAACTCGGCCGGCCACGAAGGCTCGGCGGCGAGCGGACTATCTCCCGGCGGCTGATCGCGGCTGAGCAGGTCGCCGGCCTGAACGCGCGGTGCGCTCGGCTCCAGCGCAGGCGCGATTTGCGGTGCGACGGAAATTCCAGCCCCGAGCCGCCGCGCGATATTCTGCAGTTCGCGCGTCATCACCCAGAGGCCAAGCATGATCAAGCCGGAACAGGCAGCGACCACGCCGGACAAAATCATCGTATTGCCGAAACTGAATTCCTTGACCGGGATGCCGTACACGATCGCGGCAAGCCCTGCCAACAACAGGCCGATCCCAGCGCCCAACAACACAGCCATCATCGAAGCTACCCCCGGGGCTGTGGGCAATCGGCCCGCAACCGCCGATGCCACGATACCGTCATATTGTGCGGAGCGCCAACCGCGAAGTACGCTGCCCCGCAAAACTATCCGGGTTTCTACGGGAACTTGCCTGCGAACCCTTCGACGTTAGTTCAAGAGACCGGCGCAAGTGCGGCCAGATTTCCGCGATGTAATCCTATGCTGCGTTGCACTAGGAGAATTACGCCACAATTCCCAATTACTTGGAAAGGGAACTGCGCTATATGGATGCCGGGGAATGAGGCCCAGGGAGCGCTGAATTCGAGCGCCAACGCTTTGGGTCATAGGGACGCCGGGTTACCAATAGCCATGTCTTCCATCACGACTTCGGCCATCGACACGCCAGCGCGGCGCTCGGTGGAACGGACATGCGATGATCTCGCCATCATTGTGTTGGGCGTGGTCGCGCTGATTGCTGCCTTTACCTTCCGTGATTACGGACTGGGCTGGGACGACTACACCCACGCCGAATATGCCGACCTGCTGCTGCGGATGTACGGCTCCGGTTTCAAGGATACATCAGCGCTTTCGTTCGCCAATCTCTACATGTATGGCGGCAGCTTCGATATGGCCGCAGCACTGCTGCACAAGGTCATTCCACTTGAACTGTTCGAGACCCGCCGCCTGCTTGGCGCCATCGTCGGCGTGATCGGGCTCACCGTGACGTGGCGGCTCGGCCGTCGCGTCGGCGGCCCGCTCGCAGGGTTGGCGACGCTGCTGCTGCTGGTGCTGTGCCCGACCTTCTACGGCCACATGTTCATGAACCCGAAGGACACGCCATTTGCTGTCGCGATGGTCGTGCTGATGCTGGGTCTGGTGCGCCTCGTCGAGGAATATCCGGCGCCCTCGCCGCGCACGATCCTGATCATCGGCATCGGCGCCGGCCTCTCGATCGGCTGCCGCATCCTCGGCGGGCTCTCCCTCATCTATGCCGTCGTCGGCTTTGTGTCCGCTGCTGATGGAAGAAGTCCGCACCCAGGGCGCGCGCCAAGCCGCAAGCCGTTTTGTCCATGTCCTCTACGTGCTGCTGCCCGGCCTCGTGTTCGGCTACCTCGTCATGGGCCTGGCATGGCCGTGGTCGATCATGGAGCCCGGCAATCCCTTCAAGGCGCTGACCTATTTCTCGCACTTCTTCGAGAAGCCGTGGAAGGAGATGTTTGAGGGCGCGCTGGTCTCCGTGCCCGACATGCCTTGGTCGTACCTGCCGACGCTGTTTGCGCTTCAGCTTCCGGAAGTGCTTGCTCGCTCTCCTGCTCGCCGCCATCGTCGGCACATTCATGTCGCTGTCGCGCAAGGACGTCCCCGCGCGCCGCAAGACCATTTTCCTGATGCTGACTTTGGCCGCCACGCTGCCGCTCGTCATCGCGATGGTGAAGCGGCCGGCGCTCTACAACGGCATCCGCCATTTCATCTTCGTGATCCCGCCGATGGCGGTGCTCGCGGGCGCTGCGTTTGCCTGGGGCATGAACTGGCTCAAGACCAACGGGCGCGCGTGGCAGCCCGCCGCGCTTGCCATATTCACCTTCGGGCTGCTGCTGCCGTTCGGTGAAATGATCCGGCTGCATCCCTATCAATACACCCACTTCAACCACATCGCCGGCACCGTCCGCACCGCCGACAATTTCTTCATGCTGGACTATTGGGGGCTGGCGCTGAAGCAGGCTTCCGACGGCCTGCGCGAGGAACTGGTCGATCGGCAGGAAGCGCCGCCGCAGGGCCGCAAATGGAAGGTCGCGGTGTGCGGCCCGCAGCGCCCCGCACAGGTCGCGCTCGGGCCCGACTTCACCATCGGCTGGGATTCCAACGCCGCCGATTTCGCCATGACGCTCGGCGAATTCTACTGCAAGGGCCTGACCGCGCCGGTCATGGTGGAGATCAAGCGCGACGACGTCGTGTTCGCGCGCGTCTACGACATCCGCGGCCGCAGCATTTCCAGCCTGCTGGCGATCCCGGCGCCGTAATTGAAATTTTTCGGAGTTTGGTGTAGTCTTTCCGTCAACAACCTCTGCACTACCGAATCAAAACGCCGCCCAATCCCGGGCGGCGTTTTTGCTTTTGCGACCGGTTCGCCCGGTTTGACGAACGCGGCCAAAGCCCGCGCGCTAATCGCCGATCTCAATCAATATCGGCTGGTGATCGGACGCTGCAGTTACGACGTCTACCTCCATGCGAGCGACACGCCTGGTCAAATCCTCGGACACGAAGACAAAATCCCGGCAGTCCGGTCCGGACTTCCATTGGACATGATCGTGCAAACCGCAAGTGAGCTGATGGGGCTGATCGGGATAGCGGCAGATCCAGGCATCGCGGTAGTTCAGCCCCGGGCGCGATGATTTGTGCAGCAGCGCGTGCTGTGGATCGGAGGCGTCAAAATTGAAGTCCCCGCAAAGCAGGCTCGACGCCGCAACGATCTGGCTTCCGTAGGGCTCAACGTGTTTCGAGGCCGCGGATTTCGGGTCGATCGATGCTTCCTCTTGCAGATCCAGCAGGCGGATGATCTGTGCCTCGCGCTGCAGCTGCGAATAATATTCAAGGTGCGTATTGACGATACGGATCGGACCAAAACTCGCCTGCACCGTCACCTCAAGCGCTGAACGCCTCATGCTGCGCGGGACGCCTTTATGTGCCCATGGCAGAAGATGATTGGCGATTTGCAGCACCGGCAAGCGCGACAACGTCATGTTTCCGAAGCGGTGTGCCCTACCTTCGCTATCGCTGGTCTCGACGGCTGGGCGAAATACAGGCCGATAGCCGGGCAGCAGCGCGGCAAGTTCCGCGCTTTGATCGGCTCCCCCATCCAGGTTCGCAAGACTGTCCGACACCTCCTGAAAGCAAAAGATGTCGGCATCGCCCAGTGCCTTGGCCGTCGAAACGATACGGGCGAGATCTACAACGCCGTCGCAGCCCTTGCCCCACTGGATGTTCCAGGTGATCAGCCGCATTACCGGATACCCGCTCGCATGAAGGACTGCACGAATTGTCGCTGAAACAACAGGAATGCGATCAACAGCGGCGCCATCGTCATAACCGTCGCAGCAGTGATGATCGACCAGTCGACTCCCGTTTCCGGCGCGCCAAACACCGCAAGTCCCACGGTCAGCGGCCGGCTCCCCACCGAATTCGTCACGATCAACGGCCAAAGAAAATTGTTCCAGTGGTAGCTGATCGAGACCAGCCCAAAAGCAATATAGGTCGGGCGGGCGAGCGGGACGTAAACGCGCCAGAGAATTTGCAGAGAGCCCGCCCCCTCGACGCGCGCCGCATCGACAAGTTCCTGCGGAATACTCTTGAAGGTCTGCCGCAGCAGAAAAATCGCGAAGGCGCTGGCAAGGTACGGCAAGGCGATCGCCGGGATCGTATCAAGCAGGCCGAGCGCGCTGATCGCCCGGTAATTCTCCACGATCAGCACATCCGGCATGATCATCAATTGCAGCAGCACCAGCGCGAACGCGATCCCGCTACCTTTGAACTTGAACCGGGCAAAGGCGTAGGCCGCAAGCGTCGACAGCACGAGCTGGCCAGCCAGTACCATCAGAACCAGCAGAATGGTGTTGAGGTAATACCGGCCGAACGGCGCCTGATTCCAGGCGCGGACAAAATTCTCAAGCGTCCACGGCGCCGACAGGCTGAACGACGTCGCGTAAGCGGGAGGATGAAAAGCAGACCAGAAAGCGTAAGCCAGCGGCGCGAGCCAGATCAACGCCAGCAGCCACGCGGCGATCGCCTCGAGAGGGTGGGTTTTCTGGTTCACTGGTAGTGGATCCTGCGGTCGAGATATCCGAATTTGATCAGCGCCAACGTGCTCAATACCACCAGAAGCACCACGGTCAGCGTTGCCGCATAGGCCGAATCCTGGAACGTGAAGGCAACCTCATAGATGTAATACAGCAGCAGCGAACTGGCGTTGCTGGGACCTCCCTTGGTCATGATCACGAGGTGATCGACAAGCTTGAACGAGTTGATGACGGCATTGATCGCCACGAACAGCGTGGTCGGCATCAACAGCGGAAACGTGATGCGCCGAAAGATGTACCAGCGGCCGGCGCCCTCGACCGCGGCCGCCTCCTCAAGGTCCGGCGACAATTGCTGCAGCGCCGCCAGATAGAAGATCATGAAGAACCCGGCCTCTTTCCAGATCACCATGACGATGAGACACCCCATGACGGTCGAGGGGTCGCCGAGCCAATTCCAGGCCGGTAGTCCGAACAGTCCGCGCAACTGGTCGAGCAGGCCGTAGTCGGGCGTGTAGAAGAACAGCCAGATGTTGGCCACCGCGATCATTGGCAACACAGTCGGGGTGAAGAAGGCAAGCCGCAGAAAACCCCGGCCGCGCATGTTGCGGTTGACCCACAGCGCCATCAACAGCGCCAGCGCGATCGAGGTCGGAACGGTGCCGATCGCAAACCAGAAATTGTTGATCAGGGCCTTCCAGAAAATCGCATCCTCGAACATCGACCGATAGCTGTCGAGGCCGACAAATACCTCCGTGCCGTTGCGGCGCGTCACGAAGAAACTGTGCCTGATCGTGGCGATGATCGGATAATGCGTGAAGGCAACCAGCAACACGGCGGCGGGCAACAGCAGCAGCCAGCCGTTCACGGCATTCCACCACGCGTGCGACTTCGGCACAGGTGGCGCGGCCGGCGATATGATTGCCTGATCGGTCATGGCCCGAGGCGCCGGATGGCTTTTGCCACCGTCCGGCGCGCTCCATCTCTGCTATTTGTATGCCTTCAGCACCCGATCGGCCTGCGCTTGCGCCGCCGCCAGCGCCTCCTGCGGCTTCTGCGCACCGGTGACCGCCGATTGCACCGCGTCGTTGACGAATTTGTAGATGCGGCCGTTTTCATGGACCGACAGCTCGGGCACGGCGTGATCAAGCTGATCGCGCGCCACCGTGGCCGCCGGAAAATCCTTGGCATACTTTACCATTGCCTCGGTCTTGTAGGCGGCGGGCGACACGGCGACGTAGCCGGTCTTGATGCTCCATTCGGCAGCGCGCTCGGGCGCGGTCATCCACTGGATGAACTTTACCGAAGCTTTTTGCTGCTCGGGCGAAGCACCCTTGAAGATATAGAAGCTGCCGCCGCCGGTAGGCGAACCGCGCCGCTCCTTGGCCGGCAACATCGCGACGCCGAAGTTGAACTTCGCGCCGTCCTTCACCGCCGTCAGATTGCCTGTCGTGTGCCACATCATGGCGGTTTTGCCCTCGAGGAAGTCGGTGCGCAACGTCGCCCAGTCGACGGTGCCGGTGGGCATGACGGCGTCCTTGCGGGAAAGGCCGACCCAATAATCGAGCGATGCGACCGTCTTGGGCGCGGTCAGATAGACCTCGTTGCCCGCCTCGTTCATCAGCTTCTGGCCGTTCTCGATCGCAAGCGCCTGCAGCATCCAATAGGCATAGCCGGTCGTCGGAATCTCCACGCCCCAGCGGATTACATTGCCGCCGCCGTCTTTCTTGACGAGCTTCTTGCCCATCGCGACCATTTCGTCCCAGCTCGCCGGCGCCTTCTCCGGATCGAGCCCGGCCTCCTTGAACGCATCCTTGTTCCAGTACAGCACGATGGTCGAACGCTGGAACGGAATGCTCCAGGTCTTGCCGTCGATCTGCCCGTTCGCCATGAATGCCGGATAGAAATCCTTGAACCAGGCCTTGTCCGCAAGACCGTCCAGCGGAACGATGGCATTCTCATCGATGAGGGTGAACACATCGGTCGACAGCAGGACCGAGAGCTGCGGCGGCTGACCGCCTTTCATGGCGGTCATCGCCTTGGTCATCGTGTCGGTATAGTTGCCGGCATAGACCGCCGTCACCTTGATGTCGGGGTTTTCCTTTTCGAACCGGCCGACCATGTCGTCGATGATCTTGGTCACGGGGCCGCCGACCGCAACCGGATAATACATCGTAAGGTCGACCGCCGCAGCCGGGCGCGGCATCAGAAGCAGCGCGGCAAGCGCACCAAGCACCATCGTTCGTGCAGAGATTTTCACGTCGTTCTCCCCCTGTTGCGGCGCTTGTCGCGCCTTGTTTCCGCAACGCCGGGGCTACCCGGTCGCTACCTGCTTCGTATCACGGGTCGCGGCTGTCAGCCGGGCACCCGTGGTCTGATTGAACTGATGCTCATCGGCGTCAGTCCAGGCAAGTCGTATGTCCTCGCCGGGGGCGGCCTTGCTGAAGCCATCTTGCCGCACCGCAATCGGTTGTCCCTTGATCTCGCAAAGCACGATGCTGTCCGCACCGAGATGCTCCACGCTTCTGACACGCGCCGGCCGGCCATCCTGCGACACAATGCGGATGTGCTCGGGACGGATCCCGATGGTCCTGTCATCGCTGGTGATCAGGTTCATCGGCGGCGTGCCGATAAACCGCGCGGTGAAAGCGGTGGCAGGCCTGCTATAGAGTTCCTCGGGCGGGCCATTCTGCTCGACATGCCCATCGCGCATCAGCACGACACGGTCGGCCATCGTCATTGCCTCGGTCTGGTCGTGCGTTACATAAACCATCGTCATGCCGAGACGCTGCTGAAGTGCACGAATCTCCGTGCGCATTTCGTGGCGCAGCTTGGCGTCGAGATTGGAGAGCGGCTCATCCATCAGGCAGACGCGTGCTTCGGCGATAATTGCGCGCCCCAACGCCACTCTCTGGCGCTGACCGCCTGACAGTTGCGACGGCTTGCGCTCGAGCAACTGCGCCAGGCCAACGATATCCGCCACCCGCTTGAGGCGCGCATCGCGCTCGCCTCGCGACACGCCACGGACACGCAAGCCGAATACAATATTTTCTGCGACACTGAGATGAGGAAACAACGCGTAGGACTGGAACACCATCGCGACCTTGCGCTCGGCAGGTGTCAGATGCGTGACATCGGCTCCGCCAATCAGGACTTTTCCACTGTCGGGCTGCTCCAGACCCGCGATCAAGCGCAAGGTGGTGGACTTTCCGCAGCCGGACGGGCCGAGCAGCACCAGCAGCGAGCCCTCTTCCGCCGTCAGGCTCACACCATCGACGGCCCGCGCGGCGCCCCAGCCCTTGACGATGTGATCGAGTTGGATTTCCGACATCAGTTACCGACCGTGTACCGCCGCCGCCGAGTTCCGTCGTGTCGTTCGCCGCAAGGAGAATGGATGCGCCGGTCACATGCAACGCATTTTGCCGGGGCGAGTGTCAAGTTGGTCCTCCGTACCAGCCCGTCCGGGTGGCCGTCGCGACATTTTGCCCCCACCGGCCGGCTTCATTCTCCACTCGCCAGTTTGACATGTTATAACATTTTAGCAAATGTTCTAACTTAACCGGCAAAAGCCGGAGCCAAAGGGAAGTCAAAGGGAGGACAGCAGATGAAGTCATTCAGGCCAACCAGACGGACATTCCTCAAGACCGGCACGGCGGCGGCGGCGCTGATCGGATTTGGCCCTGCGGTGCTGCGCCAGGCGGCGGCACAGGATGCCGACCTTGCGCCGTACAAATCGGCGAAGATCGACTGGCAGCAGGCATCCGGCGAAACCATCACGGTCGCCGTGATCCCCGCGAGCTATTTCGAGAACCTGATCACGCTCGCGCCGCAGTTCAAGGCGCTGACCGGCATCGACGTCCGCTTTGAAAAGATTCCGCCGGCGCAGATCCGGCAGAAATGCGTGATCGACCTGACCTCGAAGACCGGCACCTACGCGACGCACGCGGCCGATCCCATGTATTATTCGCTTTATGCCGCGAACAAATGGGTTGAGCCGCTCGATAGCTATCTCAGCGACAAATCGCTGACTGACGCCGCCTGGTTCAAGTTCGACGACATCATTCCGGCCTGGCGCAGCGCCGACAGCGTCGATGGCAAGCTATATGGCGTGCCCTATGACGGCGAGGTCACCATCCAGGTCTATCGCAAGGACCTCTATGACGCCAAAGGCCTGAAGCCGGCCGACACGCTGGAGGCCTACGTCGCTAACGCAGCCGCGCTGAACAATCCGAACGACCGCATCTGGGGCGCAGCGCTGCGCGGCGTCGCCGGAGCCGGCCAGAACATGTACATCTACCCGTCGATCTTCCGCGAGTTCGGCGGCGTCTGGATGAAGGACGGCAAGCTCACCGTCAACGGTCCGGAAGCGGAAGCCGCGCTTGCCTGGTATGTCGACCTGATGCGCAAATATGCGCCGACGGCGGCGGCCAACTGGAACTGGCCCGACATCGCGGACGCGTTCTCGCAAGGCACGGTTGCGAGCTACATCGACGCGCACTCCTCGGCGTCGGTCGTCAACAATCCGGAAAAATCCAAGGTGATCGGCAAGGTTGCCTATGCGCGTTGGCCGAAGGGACCGTCCGGCAAGCGCGTGACCTCGATCTGGAACTGGGGTTTTCCGATCAACGCTGCGCTCCCGGAGAAGCGGAAGAAGGCGACCTGGCTCTTCATCCAGTGGGCCGCCAGCGCCGAGACCCAGGCACGCACCGCACATCGCTTTGCGGGCCCCACAAAACGCGCCGGCGTCAATCGCACCTCGATCTGGAAGGATCCGGACTACGTCAAGCTGATGAACGGCTTTGGCAGCAATTTCGTCGAAGCCACCATGCAGGCGCTGCAGGAAGACACCGATGTCGATTGGCGTCCGCGCGTGCCGCAATGGCCGGCGGTCGGCGACACCATGGCGACCGCCATCCAGTCCGCCCTCTCGGGCCAAGCGACGGTGAAGGCCGCGCTCGACGATGCGCAAAAGCGCATCGAGCCGATGATGCGCGGCTAGGTCCCGCGGCTGATCGATGGCGCCGGTGGCAACGACCGACAACGCGACCGCAATCGCCGCAAGCGATTACGGCCGCGTGCTGGCGCAGCGCGAGCGCCGGTTCGCGGCTGCGTTGCTGGCGCCGGCGTTCCTTGCCCTGATGGCGACGACGACGTTTCCGCTGTTGTTTCTGGTCTGGACCAGCGCGTTCCGGATGGATCTGGCGATGCCGTTCACCAACGGCTTCGTCGGACTTGAGAACTATCAGCGTTCTGCTCACCGACGAGCGCTTCTGGTCCTCGCTGCTGGTGAGCCTGATCTACACCGGATCGACGGTGGTGCTTCAAGTGGTCATCGGCCTCGCGCTGGCCCTGCTGGTGATGGACATGAAGCGCGGCCAGGGCTGGTTCCGCCTGATCGCCATCCTGCCGGTCGTGCTTTCGCCTGCCGTCGTCGGCATGATCTGGCGCACCTTCATGCTGGCGCCGGAATTCGGCATCATCGACTTCCTCGCCATCAACGCCGGGCTCGGCAGCAAGAACTGGCTCGGCGATCCCTTGCTGGCGATGATTTCCGTGATCGCCATCCATACCTGGCAGTGGACGCCCTTTGCGTTCATGGTGCTGCTCGCCTCGCTGGCCTCATTGCCGGAGGATATCTACGAGGCGGCAAAACTCGACCGCGCCACCGCCTGGCAGCGCTTTCGCCGCATCACCCTGCCGCTGCTGCGCCCGCGATCGTGATGGTGATCATCATGCGCACCATGGTGGCGCTGACGGCCTTTGCGGCGATCTTCACCGTCACCGGGGGCGGCCCCGGCACCGCGACGGAAATTCTCAACCTGTATGCTTACCGAAAATCCTTCACGGAGCTTTCGATCGGCTATGGCTCGGCGCTTGCAGTGGCGCTGCTGATCGTGACGATCATCATTTCGGCGATCCTGTTTGCGATGCGGAGGGCGAAATGAGCGCAAAGCGCCTTCGCTTTTTCGCGCTGCTCGCGATCTCGCTGGTGTTCCTGCTCGCCTGGGCGTTCCCGGTGGTCTGGAGTGTGCTGAACTCGCTGAAGACCGATCGGGATGCCCTGGCCTATCCGCCGAAGCTGATTTTCTCGCCGACCTGGGACGCCTATCGCGACGTGCTGTTCGGCTCGGCTTCCATCCTGCCCAACCTCGTCTCCAGCATGGTGATCTCGGTCGGCACCACCATCGTCACGATGCTGATGGCGATCCCCGCCGCCTATGCGCTGGCGCGGCTGCGTTTCCGCGGCAAGAAATTCGCCGGCTTCTATGTGCTGGCGACGCAGATGCTGCCGCCGGTCGGCATCATCATTCCCTATTTTCTGGTGCTCCGGAATATCGGCTGGATCGATACCTATCAGGGCATCATCCTGATCTATCTGTCGTTCTCGCTGCCGTTCGCGATCTGGCTGCTGGTCTCCTACTTCGAGGACATTCCCTTCGAGATGGAGGAAGCCGCCTATCTCGACGGCGCCAGCCGCCTGCGCACGCTGTGGCGCATCATCATCCCGCAAGTGCGCGGCGGCATCGCCGTCACCGTCGTGTTCGTGTTCCTCAATGCGTGGAACGAATTTTTGTTTGCCGTCGTGCTGAGCGGCAACACCGTGCGGCCGGTGACGGTCGCGATGTTCAATTTTGTCTCGGTCGAGCAGACGCTGTGGGCCAAGCTCGCAGCGGTCTCGGTGCTCGCGATGCTTCCTGTGGTGGTTCTTGGCGTGGTCGCGCAAAAGCACATCGTCAAGGGATTGACGGTCGGCGCGGTCAAAGGCGGAGGACGCCGATGAGCGGCCGCGGGCAAGTTCGTTTCGAGGACATCGTCAAGATGCACGGCGACTTCGCCGCGCTGAAAGACGTCAGCTTCGAGATCAAGTCCGGCGAGTTCTTCGCCCTGCTCGGCCCTTCCGGCTCCGGCAAGAGCACGACCTTGCGTATCCTGGCCGGCCTCGACGCCCCCACGAGCGGCCGCGTGTTCATCGACGGGAAAGATGTGACGTCGACGGATGCGCGCGACCGCGACATCGCGATGGTGTTCCAGAGCTATGCGCTCTACCCGCACATGACGGTCGCGGAAAATATCTCCTTTCCGCTTGAAATGGCCAACCTGCCGAAAGCGGAGATCGCCGCCGCGGTAAAGGACGCCGCGCGAAAAGTGAGGATCGACCATTTGCTCGACCGCAAGCCCGGACAACTATCCGGCGGGCAACAACAGCGCTGTGCGCTGGCGCGCGCCATCGTGCGCAAGGCGCGGCTGTTCCTGCTCGACGAGCCGCTCTCCAACCTCGACGCAAAACTCAGGCTGGAAACCCGCGCCGAACTCAAAAAACTGCAGCGTTCGCTCGGCGTGACGGCCGTCTATGTCACCCACGATCAGGAAGAAGCGATGACGCTGGCCGATCGCATGGCCGTGTTCATGGCCGGCGAAATCCAGCAGGTCGGCACGCCGGCGGAAGTGTTCGCGAAGCCGAACTCGATCGACATCGCGGGCTTCATCGGCAACCCGCCGATGAACCTGGTTCCGGCCCGCTACACCGACGGCGACGTCGTGATCGCCGGCCACCGGTTCAAGACCACCATGCAGGCCGCGGGCGAACGCGACCTGGTCGTCGGCATTCGTCCCGGCGCGTTGCGCGTCGTGCCGGAGGGACTGAAAGCCCGTGTCGAATTGGTCGAGGATCTCGGCGACATGGCGGTGCTCGATCTCGACTGCGCCGGCACACTGATCCGCGTCCGCGTCAGCGACGAGAACGTCCCGCATGAGGGCGATACGATTTCGATCACCGCGCGTCCCCAGGACATCCATCTGTTCGATCCAACGACAAGAAAGCGTCTGTAAAGATCATGCCCGCCCGCGCCCGCAAGAAGACCGTGCCCGTCAACGATGCCGCGCCATCATCCGCAGGCTCCGTGCCGCTGCATATCCAGGTCCGCGAAACCATCCGCCGCCAGGTCAAGGACGGCGCGCTGATCGACAAGACCGGCCGGCTGATGACCGAGGCCGAACTCGGCCGGCATTTTGGCGTCAGCCGCATTACCATTCGCAACGCCATCTCGCCGCTGGTCGATGAGGGCATGTTCGCCCGTGCCCGTGGCCGCGGCACGTTCCTGCGATCGAACCAGCCGGAAAACTGGGTCGGCCGGCTGATGGGCTTTTCAGAAACCATCCGCGACGCCGGCTATCAGGCGGGCGCAAAAGTGCTGCAGCAGGGCATGACCAACCGGCACGATGCCGGCGTTCGCGAGCAGTTACAGGAGCGCGCCGTCTGGCAGCTCAAGCGCGTGCGCCTTGCCGATGACATTCCGATCGCGATCGAGCACGCCTTCTATCCACCCGACATCGGACTGGAGCTTGAGAAGCGCGATCTTACCTCCATCATCATGTACAGCGTGTTCGAGGAAGAGCTCGGCCATCCCATCAAGGAAGCGAAGCAGACCATCAGTGCATCGCTGGCGGATTCCACCAGCGCCAAGTTGCTCGGCGTAAAGGCCGGCAGCCCGCTGCTCGCAATCGAACGCCTGACGCTCGGCACCGAGGGGCGCCCGCTGGAACTTTTGCGCTCCGTCTATCTGCCGGACTATTTCCGCCTCAGCATCAGCCTGATGCGGCGCCATTCCTGATCATCTCGCGACGTCATTCAAGAAGGACAAAACCATGGCAAATGGCGGCAAAGCTTCCGACAGTCCCAATATCCTGATCATCCTCAATGACGACATGGGCTTTTCGGACATCGGCTGTTACGGCGGCGAGATCGAAACCCCGAACCTGGACCGCCTCGCGGCCAACGGCCTGCGCTACTCGCAATTCTACAACACCGCACGCTGCAGCCCGTCGCGCGCATCGCTCCTGACCGGATTGCATCCGCATCAGACCGGCATCGGCATCCTCACCTACAGCAACGGGCCGGAAGGCTACGCGGGCGACCTGAACAGGAGCTGCGTCACCGTCGCCGAGGTGTTGAAGCAGAAGAAGTACAAGACCTATCTCAGCGGCAAGTGGCACATTTCAAGCAATCTGACCCAGCCGACCGATTTATGGCCACTGCAGCGCGGTTTTGATTATTTCTTCGGCACCATCATCGGCGCTGGCAGCTTCTACCATCCGAGCACGCTGACCCGGGGCAACGACAATATCGAGCATGAAGCGGAGAAGGATCCGGGCTTCTTTTACACCGACGCCATCAGCGATCAGGCCGCCGCCTATATCCGCCAGCACAGCAAGGAAAGTCCGGATACACCGTTCTTCCAGTACGTCGCCTACACCGCGCCGCATTGGCCGCTGCATGCGCATGAAGAAGATATCGCAAAGTATAAAGGCCGCTTCGATGCCGGATGGGACCGACTGCGCGAACAAAGACTAAAGCGCATGGTCGACGACGGCATGATCCACCCGAACTGGCAGTTGACCGATCGCGACCCCACCCAGCCGCCGTGGACGGAAGCCCGCCACCACGAATGGACCTTGCGCTGCATGGAAGTCTACGCGGCCCAGATCGACCGCATGGACCAGGGCATCGGCCGCATCATCGCCGCGCTGGAAGAAACCGGCCAACTCGACAACACGCTGGTCATCTTCCTGTCCGACAACGGGGCCTGCGCCGAGGACATTCCGCAAGGCGTTACCGCGAAAGAACTGGTCGACCAGTTGATGATCGCCAAGGCCAGCACGCGCAAGGGCGAGCCGGTCCGTTTTGGCAACGATCCGTCGCTGATGCCGGGCGGCGAAGACACCTACCAGAGCTATGGCACGGCCTGGGCCAATCTCTCAAACACGCCGTTCCGGCTCTACAAGCACTGGATTCACGAAGGCGGCATTGCGACGCCGTTGATCGTGCATTGGCCGTCGGGCATCAGGGAAAAGGGCGGCCTGCGGCACAACCCCGGGCAGCTTCCGGATATCATGGCGACCATCGTCGACGTGACCGGCGCGAGCTACCCAAGGGAATACAAGGGCAACACGATCCTGCCGCTGGAAGGCGAGAGCCTGGTGCCGTCGTTCTCGTCCGCCTATGGCGGGCGCGGCCCGCTGTTCTGGGAGCACGAAGGCAACGCCGCTGTTCGCGTCGGCAAATGGAAGCTGGTGCGAAAATATCCCGGCCCCTGGGAACTGTATGACATGGAGGCCGACCGCACCGAGATGCACGACCTCGCCGCGCAGCATCCGGAGCGGGTTCGCGACATGCTCGAGCAATACAAGGTGTGGGCCAACCGCTGCGGCGTGATCCCGCGCGAAAAGATACTTGAACTCATGAAGGCCGAGGGCGGCACGGCGTTCTGGGAAGAAGAGAAACAGAAGTAAGCGCCAAGCCGAAACGCGAAATGACAGAGGGCAAATCCCGTTGCTGCGCACGGCGGCCTGCCGGTGATCTTTCGGCGGGGGCGGCTGCGATCTACGACGGGATGACGCCGAGCCCGACCGACATCCCGCGACGCTGGAGTCCGCCGATCGGCGGCTCCTTCCTGATGGGCTCGAACGACACGCGCTTTCCGGAGGATGGCGAAGGGCCGGTACGTTCAGTCACGATGACCGCCTTCGCGATCGCCTGCCACGCCGTCAGCAACCTGCAATTCGGCGATTTCGTCCGTGCCACCGGCTATACGACGGACGCCGAGCGTTTTGGCTGGAGTTTTGTGTTCGAGGGTCTGCTGCCTGATCAGATCAGGCGCACTATCAGCAGCCGTGCCGCTGAAACACCGTGGTGGGTTGCGGTGCCGCACGCCTACTGGGCGCAGCCCGAGGGGCCATCGAGCACTATTCTCGACCGCCTCGATCATCCCGTCGTTCACATCTCATGGAATGACGCCAAGGCCTACTGCCGCTGGTCGCAAACGCGGCTGCCGACCGAAGCGCAATGGGAAATGGCCGCGCGGGGTGGACTCGAACGGGCGACCTATCCCTGGGGCGATGAACTCACGCCGGCCGGGCAGCATCGCTGCAACATCTGGCAGGGAATTTTTCCCGACAGCAACAACGCTGATGACGGTTACGCAGGCACCGCGCCGGTACACGCGTTCCCGCCGAACGGATATGGCCTGCACAACATGGCGGGAAACGTCTGGGAATGGTGCGAGGATTATTTCTCGCCACGCTATCACCACGTTACCGGCCCGAACGATCCGCGCAATGACGAACCGGCCCCGAACCGCTCGCTGCGCGGCGGCTCGTTCCTCTGCCACGATTCCTATTGCAATCGTTACCGCGTCGCCGCGCGCAGCTCGAACACGCCGGAAAGCTCGGCAAGCAATATCGGATTCCGCGTCGTTCGATTCTGACGCTGCCGGTGCCGCTACATCGTAGGATGGGTAGAGCGCAGCGAAACCCATCATTCGCTACGGATCACGCCCGCTCGCCAAAATTGCTACCCGACTCCGCTACATGGCCTGCCCAATCTTCGGGATAAACGCCGAGCTTCACCATGTGATGAAACGACGAGTGCGGCCAGTCCACAACCCGCGTCACCAGACCATGCTTCATCGGATTGATACTGAATGTAATCAATGTGACGATGAAGTCGTTCTCATCACGAATGGTGTGCTCCCAATAGCGACGCTGCCAGATGCCGCGTTCACCTTTGGCAGATCGGCTGCCTGACATCGCTTCACCGATTGGCAGCTTGCGCGAGAATGCCGATTTGATCTGCCGCCAGCGCATCGCAAAATCCGCGTCGCCTTCGGGTAAGGTCCAAACGACATGGAGATGATCGGGAAGCACAACAACGGCGTCGATCGTGAAGGGGTGCCGTTCACGTATCTCGCGGAACGCCGCCCGCAATTCATCGACATGGTCCGTCAGCAGCCGCAACCGCCGATCAGCCAGGTTAACGGTGAAGAAGAAGCATCCGCCCGCGATGAAGTTGCCACGATAACCGGTCATGCCAGCCCGATGGGTTTCGCTGCGCTCTACCCGATCCTACATGTCTGCAGCGTTACGATCTACTTCGGCGCTTCCGCGAACGCCGCAAGGATCCGCGCCCAGGAGCGGATGCCCTTGTGAAAACTCTTCAGGTCGTACTTCTCGTTCGGCGAATGGATATTGTCGTCGTCGAGGCCAAAGCCCACCAGCACGGTGTCGAGCCCGAGCGTGCGCTTGAAGTCGGCGACGATCGGGATCGAGGCGCCCGAGCCGATCAAGAGCGCTTCCCTGCCCCATTCGTCGGTCAGCGCGCGCCTGGCGGCGGCGAGCGGCTTCATGTTCCAGTCGAGCGCAATCGCCGGCGCATTGGAATGGTCGGTGAATTCGGCCTTGCAGTCGGCGGGCAGCCGCCCCGTGACGTAGTCGCGAAAGGCCTTGCGGATTTTTTCCGGGTTTTGCCCCTCGACCAGCCGGAACGACACTTTTGCGGAGGCTTCCGCCGGGATCACGGTCTTGGAGCCCTCGCCGGTATAGCCGCCGATGATGCCGTTGATGTCGCAGGTCGGGCGCGAGGAGACCTGCTCGATCAGCAGGCGATCCTTTTCGCCGGCCGGAATTGAAAGCCCGATCGGCTTCAAAAATGACTCCGGCGTGAGATTCAAGTTCTTCCACTGCGCCAGAATATCCGGCGGCAGATCCTTCACGCCGTCATAGAATCCGGGGATGGTGATGCGGCCGTTCTGATCATGCAGGCCGCCGAGGATGCTGGTCAGCACCCGGATCGGATTGCGCGCGCCGCCGCCAAAGATGCCGGAATGCAGGTCGCGGTTGGCGGCCTTGATCTTGACCTCGTCATAGACAAGCCCGCGCAGCGACGTCGTGATCGCCGGCGTGTTCTGGTCCCACATGCTGGTATCGCAGACCAGCGCAAAATCGGCCTTCAGATCGGCCTTGTTCTTTTCGAGGAACGGCACAAAATTCTTCGAGCCGATTTCCTCCTCGCCCTCGATCACCATGGTGATATCGACCGGCAGCGATCCCGTCACTGATTTCCAGGCGCGGCAGGCCTCGACAAAGGTCATCAACTGGCCCTTGTCGTCCTCGGCGCCGCGCGCGACGATGATCTTGCGGCCGTCGGCGTGGTCGGTGACGACGGGCTCGAATGGCGGACGGTGCCAGAGATTGAGCGGATCGACCGGCTGCACGTCGTAATGGCCGTAGAACAGCACATGCGGCCGCCCCTTGCCGCCATTGGCCTTGGCGACGATGGCGGGATGGCCGGCGGTCGGCCGCACATCGGTCGCAAAGCCGAGCGTTGCGATGTCCTTTGCAAGATGATCGGCGGCCTTCTTGCAGTCGCCGGCATGGGCCGGGTCGGCCGAGATCGACTTGATCCGCAACAAAGTGAACAGCCGCTCGAGGCTGTTGTCGAAATCGGAATTGATGCGGTCGAGGACCGGCTGAAGCTGCGCATTGGCCATGACGGTGTTTCCCTTAGCTGCGGGGCGCTATTGTTGGGTTGGTTTTAGCTCGCTTGCCGGCGGTGACAAGGCTGCAGGTGCCGTCATCGGCGGATGGCGCATATGCCAGACCAGCCCGGCCACCAGCACGATGGTGGCGGCGAGATTGTTTCCCCAGGCCTGCACGTCGTTCGGGAACAGCGGCAGCGACAGCAGCAGGAGGCCGCCCGCCAGCGCCAGCAGGCCCCAGGTGCCGGCCTTGACCGCCGGACGCGGATCATAGGCTGCCCGATGGATCAGGATCGTCATCGGAAAAAACAGCCACATGAAATAGTATTGCCGCGCCAGCGGCGAGGCCACCGTCATCAGGCAAAACAAGATGCCGAGCTCCTCGGCATCCGACCGCTCCGTCCGCCG
Source organism: uncultured Alphaproteobacteria bacterium (assembly GCA_963731915.1). Taxonomy (GTDB): domain Bacteria; phylum Pseudomonadota; class Alphaproteobacteria; order Rhizobiales; family Xanthobacteraceae; genus Bradyrhizobium. Next base: position 41,698 of record CAVSXQ010000022.1, on the reverse strand, counting down.
CGAGGCCGGTGGCATCACCGCGATGTAGCCGAGCCCGATCGCGAGCGACACCGCCAGCACCGACCCAGTTCGCGGTCTTGAAGTCGAGATTGACGATGTTCATGGTGCGCGGCGGCTTGGACGGATCGTCCTGATTGTAATTGACCGGCCGGGTCAGCCGGTGCGTCATCGCGATGATCGACTGATTGACCCATGACCAGTTCTGTTCGTCGCGCTGGCCAAACCCTTTTTCCGAACTCGAGCCGATCATGCCGCGGTACCAGGTCTTCAATTCCGCAGCGTTGTGCTCAAAGCCGCGGATCGGCCCCGGCAGCACGAACAGAAACAACCCCAAAAACACCAGCGTGCTCGCCACCGCCTTCCACTGCCGGCGCCAGACCAGATAGGGCAACACCGCAACCGGAAACACCTTGATCGCGGTGGCGAGCGCGAACATGCTGCCGGCCATCCACGGACGCGCGTGCTGCACCAGCCAGAAGCCATAGAGCATCATTGCGAGCAGCATCAGGTTCGGCTGCCCGAGGTCGAACATGTCGAACACGAATGTGATGGTGACAAAAGCCGGCAGCGCAAACAGCCATGGGCCCGGGATCCTGCCGGACCCCGTCATCGCATTGGAGAACTGGCCCACCATCCACCACGCGACGATGTTGAGCAGCGACAGGCAGATATAGAGCGGGATCTTGCCGAACCAGGCGGGAAGCGCGAGCAGCACCGCCGGCAGCGGCGGATAAATGAATTCAAAAGGCTTGCTGAGGTCCTTTGGGTAGAGGTCGCCGCCCGACAGCACCTGCTGTCCGGCCCAGAACCACAGCGGATAGTCCTTGGTCTTGCCGTTGCCCCAGATTTCGGGGACGAGAACGTCGGCGGTGAGCGCGACGCAACAGACGAGGAAGAGAACGTCGAGCAGCGCCCGCAGCGACGGCCATCTCAGCACAGGCGTTTTGGAGTCTGGGGGAAGAGTGCAAGATTATCGCCGCAACAGCCCGCCGAGCGCGCCGCGCACCAGCGCGCGGCCGACCGAGCCACCGAGCTTGCCGCCGATCGACTTGCCGAGATCGGCTACAACGCCACCGACTACCTTGTTGGTGACCGAGCGGGTGACGTCACGCGCGATCACCTGCCCGGTGCTCAGCCTGCCGCGCTTGACGTTGGTGCCGAAGATGGTGCCGACGATCGCGCCGAGCTGGCCGAGGATGCCCCCGCCCGCGGCCACCTCACCGCCGCCGGTTTCATCGGCGGTCGCCGCGGTGCCGTCGATGCGCTTCTGAATCATCTCGTAGGCGGATTCGGCATCAACCGTCGTCTCGTATTTGCCCTTCACCGGGCTCCTGCTCATGATCGCCTTGCGTTCCTCCGGCGTGATCGGCCCGATCCGCGCCGACGGCGGCCGAACCATGACGCGCTCGACGATCGACGGCGTGCCGCCGCCTTCCAGGAACGACACCAGCGCCTCGCCCTTGCCGAGCTCCATGATCACCCTTGTGGTATCGAGTTTTGGATTGGGCCGGAAGGTCTGCGCCGCGGCCGCCACCGCCTTCTGATCGCGCGGCGTAAACGCCCGCAGCGCGTGCTGCACCCGGTTGCCCAACTGGGCGAGCACCTTGTCCGGCACGTCGATCGGATTTTGCGTGACGAAGTAGACGCCGACGCCCTTGGAGCGGATCAGCCGTACCACCTGCTCGATCTTGTCCATCAGCGCCTTCGGCGCGTCGTTGAACAGCAGATGCGCCTCGTCGAAGAAGAACACCAGTTTCGGCTTCGGCAGATCGCCGGCCTCCGGCAATTCCTCGAACAGTTCCGAAAGCAACCAGAGCAGGAAGGTAGCGTAGAGCCGCGGGCTCTCCATCAGCTTGTCGGCGACGAGGATATTGACCATGCCCCGGCCGTCGCTGTCGGTCTTCATGAAATCCTTCAGTGCCAGCGCCGGCTCGCCGAAGAATTTGGTGCCGCCCTGGTTCTCCAGCACCAGAAGCTGGCGCTGAATGGTGCCGACGGTCGCCTTGCTGACGTTGCCGTAGCCCTGCGCCGCCTTCCGGATCGAGTCCAGCGGATCGTCCTCGTCGTCAGGCCCCTTCTTGCCGGTGCGAGGGACGATCGCGTCGAGCAACGCGCGAAGATCCTTCATGTCGATCAGGGTCAGGCCGTTTTCATCCGCCACACGGAATGCGACGTTGAGCACACCTTCCTGCACGTCATTCAAATCGAGCATGCGCGACAGCAATAGCGGACCCATTTCCGTCACCGTCGCCCGCACCGGATGGCCCTGCTCGCCGAATACGTCCCAAAACACCGCCGAGAACTGGTCGGGCTCGAATTTGAGGCCCATCTCGGTCGCCCGCTTGAGGATAAAGTCCTTGGCTTCGCCGACTTCGGAGATGCCGGAGAGGTCTCCCTTGATATCGGCGGCGAAAACCGGAACTCCGGCGCGCGCAAATCCTTCCGCCATCACCTGCAATGTCACCGTCTTGCCGGTTCCGGTAGCGCCGGTGACCAGCCCATGGCGGTTGGCGAGCGAAAGCGTCAGCCAGGCAGGGCTGTTCACCCTTGCCGATGAAAATCTGTTCTGCGGTATCGGCCATCTTCTTGTCGGACACAGCCATCGCATCGCCTCTTCGCGCGCATCGGGGAGGTTAGGTCGCCCACCTAACACAATCATACTGCATTCCGTCAGTCGATTGAAACCGTCGGCGCAAACGGGTCCATCTTGCGGCTGCGAAGGCAGTCCGTACTCATACTTTTCGCCAATGTCGTCAAAAAAATCGGAGAGGTCGACCGCAAGATCGCGTGAATCGCATGTTTACTCTTGCATTGCTGCAACACTTTGCACCCGATCTAAGCCGATTTGCGGTCTTCAAACCCGTCATCGCTTGTAATTCGTATCGCACGAGATCAAGATCGATTTCACAAGTAAGGCACCGGTAGCAACCGGTTGAGGGCGGGGCAATATGGACGAACTGGTAGGACAGCTGGCCGCCAAGGCTGGCATCGATAGTGCCGTGGCTGAGAAAACGATCGGCATTATCCTTGGTTTCCTTCGCAAGGAGGGCCCCGCCGATAAAGTTCAGGCCTTGATCGACACGATTCCAGGCGCGGAAGCCGCGATAACAGCTTCCAACGAAGGCGCCGGGCTCTCCCGGCTAATGGGCGGCGGCCTGATGGCCGTCGGCACGAGACTGATGGCGCTCGGGTTGGGCGTCGGCGAGATTCAGAACATCGCGCGTGAACTTTTCAGGTTCGGCCGCGACAAAATTGGAGCGGATCAAATGGGTGAAATCATTTCGGGGACGCCGGGCCTCAGCCAGTTCGCGTAAAAAGCTTGCGCAAATGCAACCTTCTGCACCGAGTCCGACGGCATATCGAAGACCATGACATATCCCCTCTCCGCGATCGAAGGCCTGACCGCCTACTCCGCCTTGAAACTGAAATCGCTCGGCATTCGCACCGCAGAAGCGCTGCTGGAGGCTGCCCGGACCGTAAAGGGACGCAAAGAACTCGCTGCAAAGACCGGGATCAGCGAACAGCAACTGCTCGAATGGGCCAACTTCGCCGACCACATGCGAATTTCCGGCATGGGCAGGGCCAAGATCGAATTGATACGCGCCGCCGGCGTCACCACGGTGCGCGAACTCGGTCTGCGCAACCCTTCGCGGCTGGCGCAGAGCATGCGAGAGGCCAATATCAAGCGTAAGCTGGTCCGCCTCCTTCCTTCCGAAAAGTCGGTCGAGCAGTTGATCGAGCGGGCGCGCAAGCTGCCGCCGAAAATCAGCTACTAAAGCGGCCTGACTGCGCCTTTCCGGACGCCTCCGCCACCTTGACTCCCTGACGCGGACCGCGCAAAGCGACCGCATGATCGCGACCACCTCCAGAACTGCCACGGGGGCCTCTCCGGCCGGTCATCGGCTGCTGCCACCGTTGCTGGATCGGCCGTACCCGGCCGTCATGGGCGTGTTGAATATCACCCCGGATTCGTTTTCCGACGGTGGTGCGTTCATTGCGCCGGAAAGCGCGCTGGCACAGGCCCGCCGCATGATATCAGAGGGCGCCGACATCATCGATATCGGCGCGGAATCCACCCGGCCTTATGGCGGCTCGGAGCCGGTCTCAGCGGAAGAGGAATTGAGGCGATTGCAGCCGGTGTTGCCGGACGTGGTTGCGCTCGGCGTTCCCGTCTCCATCGACAGCATGAAATCGCCTGTCGTGGCCTGGGCGCTCGACCATGGCGCCGTCATCGCCAACGACGTCTGGGGCCTGCAGCGCGACGCCGGCATGGCAAAGCTGCTGGCCGAGCGCAACACACCTGTTGTCGTCATGCACAACCGCGACAGCGCGGATGCCGCTGTTGACATCATGAAGGACATCGCCGCTTTCTTTGCCCGCTCGCTCGAGATCGCCGCCAGGGCCGGCATCCCCACGGAAAATATCGTGCTCGATCCCGGGATCGGCTTTGGCAAGACCCCCGAGCAGAGCATGACCGCACTGGCGCGCCTCGCAGAACTGCGCACGTTCGGCCTGCCCCTCCTGGTTGGCGCCTCGCGCAAGCGCTTCATCAGCACGATCTCGCCATCGGAGCCGCAGCAGCGCCTCGGCGGCTCGATCGCGGCTCATCTGATGGCGGCGCAAGGCGGCGCAAAGATCATCCGGACCCATGACGTGGCCGAAACCGTGCAGGCGCTGCGCGTGGCAGTGGCGATCGAGGACAAGCGATGACCGACACCATCTTCATCACCGGGCTCGTCATCCATGCCCGCCACGGCGTGATGGACCACGAGACCGAAGTCGGGCAGCGTTTTGTGATCGATCTCGAACTCTATACGGATCTGTCGGAATCCTCGCGCACCGACCGGCTGGTCGATACCGTGTCCTATGCCAATGTGGTCACGACCGCGACCTCGGCGTTCAAGAACACCAACTACAAGCTGCTGGAGCGTGCGGCGGGCGCGGTGGCCGACGCGATCCTGGCGACGTTTCCGCGCATCCGGGCGGTCAAGGTCACCGTGCACAAGCCGCACGCGCCGATCGCCGCGATTTTCGACGATGTCGGCGTGGTGCTGACGCGCTCGCGGCATCCCGCGTCCCAGGGCTAGCTTGATGGCCAGCGTCCTGATCGCGCTCGGCGGCAATGTCGGCGACGTCCGCGCCACCTTCCCGAAGGCCATCTCCAATATCTGCGGCATGACGCAGGCAGCCCTGCTGGCGCGGTCGTCGGATTACGCCACGCCGCCCTGGGGCGACGAAAAACAGGCCCGCTTCATCAACGCCTGCATCGAGATCGAGACCTCGCTCGATCCGCATGCGCTGCTGTTCACGCTGCACGGGATCGAGAAGAAGTTCGGCCGCGACCGCGCGACGGGAGACGCGCTGGGGACCACGCACCCTCGACCTCGATCTGCTCGCCTATGACGACGTCAGGATCGACAAGCCGGAACTGACGCTGCCGCACCCCCGCCTGTTCGAACGCGCCTTCGTGCTGGTGCCGCTCGCGGAAATTGCACCTGCGCCGTGTCATTGCGGGACGTCGCGTCACCGATGCGCTGGCCGGGCTTTCCACCGACGGTATCGAGCGGCTCCCCGACCTCCCCTAGACGCGGCACAGCACAGGGCCGGACACAAAATCGCGAAAACAACCCCATGCAAAGTAGAATGGGCGCCCGGCTCGCTGCCGATCCAGCCCGGAAACTGCCAAAACAGGGTTTGGCTTGGCCGCTGCCGCATGGCAATTTCCGGCCCAACCAGCCGAGCATGATCCGGAAAAGTGGGTACCGGTTTTCCGAAGGAGATCATGCTCAAACGATAAAAAGCTTTAGGGAACAATGACCACCACAACGGATGATTTGCGGCTGGCGGCGGATTTTGCGCCCGCGACCTATGAGGACTGGCGCAAGCTGGTCGACGGCGTGCTCAAGGGCGCGCCGTTCGAAAAGCTGGTCGGCAAGACCTATGACGGAATCAGGATCGATCCGATCTATCCGCGCGCGAAAGGCGCCTCGCCGGTCATGGGCCGCGCCGCCGCGGCGCCCTGGCAGATCATGCAGCGGATCGATCATCCCGATGCGGCGCAAGCCAATGCGCAGGCGCTGCACGACCTCGAAAACGGCGCCACTGGGCTGACGCTGGTATTTGCCGGCGCCAACGGCGCGCACGGTTTTGGGCTCGATCCATCGGCGGAAGCGGTCGAGAAAATCCTCGACGGAATCTTCATCGATGCCGGCATCGGGATCGAACTGCAGATCGGCCCGCAATCGCGGATGGCCGCGATCCATGTCGCCGAATATCATCAAACGCAAGGGCCTCTCGCCCGCGGACTGCGACATCCGCTTCGGCCTCGACCCGCTCGGCGCCGGCGCGGCGTGGGGTTCTAGCCCCTATGCCTGGAGCGAGTTCGTGCCCGCGGTGACGAGCGCGGTGAAGGGCCTCGCGGCGATGGGCTTCAAGGGACCCGTTTGCGGCTGCCGACGGTCGCGTGATCCATGATGCCGGCGGATCGGAAGTGCAGGAACTGGCCTTCGTGCTGGCCTGCGGCGTGGCCTATCTGCGCGCGATCGAACAGTCCGGTGTCGCGCTGGAAGACGCCCAAGGCATGGTCTATGCGCGGCTTTCGGCGGATGCCGATCAGTTCCTGACGCTGGCAAAATTCCGCGCGCTGCGGCTGTTGTGGGCGCGGGTGGAAACAGGCCTGTGGCCTTGCGCCAAAGCCGCTCTTCATCGCGGCCGACACCGCGTGGCGCATGCTGACCCAGCGCGATGCCTATGTGAACATGCTGCGCGCGACCATGGCGACCTTCTCCGCCGGCCTCGGCGGCGCCAATGCGATCACCGTGCTGCCGCATACGCTGGCGCTCGGCCTGCCCGATCCGTTCGCGCGGCGCGCGGCGCGCAACACGCAACTGGTGCTGCTGGAAGAATCCAACCTTGCCAAAGTGTCCGATCCCGCGGCCGGTTCCGGCGGCATCGAGACGCTGACGCGCGAGCTGTGCGAGGCGGCATGGGCGCTGTTCCAGCAGACCGAGAAGGCCGGCGGCCTGTTTGCCTCTCTCGAGCAGAACCTGATCCAGCACAAGGTCGCAGCGACCCGCAAGGCGCGCGAGGCCAATATCGCAAAGCGCCGCGACGTGCTCACCGGCGCCAGCGAATTCCCGAACCTGCACGAGGCCGACATCGCTGTGCTGCCGGCAAAACCGGTCGCGCTCGCGCCGTATGGCGAGGCGAAATTCAAGTTCGAAGCGCTTCCGCCGATGCGGCTCGCGGCGCCCTTCGAGGCGCTGCGTGACAAGTCGGACGCCCTGCTGAAAAAATCCGGCGCGCGGCCAAAGATGTTTTTGGCCAATCTCGGCACCGCCGCGGATTTCACCGCCCGCGCCGCCTTTGCCAAAAGCTTCTTCGAGACCGGCGGCATCGAGGCCGTCGACAGCGCCGGATTTTCCGATCCAGCGGCACTGACCGCCGCCTTCAAGGCGTCCGGCGCCGCCGGTGGCCTGCCTGTGCTCGTCCGACAAGGTCTATGCCGCGCAAGCGGTTGCCGCCGCGCAGGCCCTTCAACCGGCGGGCGCAAGGCATATCTATCTGGCAGGCCGCCCCGGCGAGCAGGAACCGGCCCTTCGCGCCGCGGGCATCGGTGATTTCATCTTCGCCGGCGGCGATGCGCTGGCGGCGTTGCAGGAAGCCTGGCGGCGGATGGAGTGAGCATGACATCGGACAGAAAACCGGTTCTGACCGGCGGCTGCCAGTGCGGCGCCGTGCGCTTCGCGGTCTACGCCAGCCCGGTGAAGATCGGGCTTTGTCATTGCCGGATGTGCCAGAAGGCGGTCGGCGGCCCCTTCATTTCGCTCGCCGACGTCAAGCACGAGGATTTTGCCTGGACCCGCGGCAAGCCGGCGACCTTCCGTTCGTCATCGATCGCCGAGCGCGATTTCTGCGCCGCCTGCGGCACGCCGCTGAGCTATCGCGCCATCGGCGGCGACATGATGGAGCTCACGACCGGCAGTTTCGACCGCCCCGACCGCGTGGTCCCGACCTACGCCACGGGAACCGAGGCGCACCTTTCCTGGGTCGGCCGCATCGGCAACCTGCCCGGCAGGAGCACGCAGGAGGGCATGGGCGCCGAAAAGCTCGGCCGCATCGTCAGCCACCAGCATCCGGACCATGATTGATGAGCACGAACGATGGTCGACCCGAACGAACTGGCCCAACTCGAAGCGGAGCGCGACCGGTTACTGTCCATGATCGCCTACCACAACGGGCCGTTCTATCGAATGAATTCAGCGCTGCAAACGCCACCATGGTTTTTCGTCATTGCGGCGATCATCATCTGCGCGCTCGGAATTGCCATGGTGGCAGGGTTTTTCGCCGGCCAGATTTCGACTTCGGACTTTCTTTTCCTGGTAGTGGGCCTGCCCCTGTTGACGTACATTGTCTCCCGACTGACAGCAGGGCTTCCACAGCCGGCTGGAGAGCCCCAGGTCCGTCAGCGTCTTGCCGAATGTGAGGCACGGATTATGAAGTTGAAGGAAGGCCGCCCGTGAGCAGGATTCCCAATTTCGCTGATGTCGCGTTTGAGCGCGTTGCCACGGCTATGCCCGCGGGCCACGCCGAACCGTGGCTGACGCCCGAGGGCATCCCGGTCAAGCCCGGCTACAGCGAAACCGACCTCGGCGGCATCGATTTCCTCGAGACCTGGCCGGGCGTGGCGCCCTATCTGCGCGGCCCCTACCCGACCATGTACGTCAACCAGCCCTGGACCATCCGGCAATATGCCGGCTTCTCCACGGCGGAAGATTCCAACGCGTTCTATCGCCGCAACCTTGCCGCCGGCCAGAAGGGCCTGTCGGTGGCGTTCGATCTCGCCACCCATCGCGGCTATGATTCCGATCATCCGCGCGTCTCCGGCGACGTCGGCATGGCGGGCGTGGCGATCAATTCGATCTACGACATGCGCACGCTGTTCGCGGGCATCCCGCTCGACCAGATGAGCGTGTCGATGACCATGAACGGCGCGGTGCTGCCGATCCTCGCGCTGTTCGTCGCGGCCGCCGAGGAACAGGGCGTGCCGCCGGAAAAACTGTCAGGCACCATTCAGAACGACATTCTGAAAGAGTTCATGGTGCGCAACACCTACATCTATCCGCCCGCGCCCTCGATGCGGATCATCTCGGATATCTTCGCGTACACCTCGCAGAAGATGCCAAAGTACAATTCGATTTCGATCTCCGGCTATCACATGCAGGAAGCTGGAGCGACGCAGGATCTCGAGCTGGCGTACACGCTTGCCGACGGCGTCGAATATCTGCGCGCGGGCCTCGCCGCCGGACTTGACGTGGACAGGTTTGCGCCACGGCTGTCGTTCTTCTGGGCGATCGGCATGAATTTTTTCATGGAAGTCGCAAAAATGCGCGCGGCGCGGCTGCTGTGGGCAAAACTGTTGACCCCGTTCAACCCAAAAGACCCGCGCTCGCTCAGCCTGCGCACGCATTGCCAGACTTCGGGCTGGTCGCTGACCGCGCAAGACGTCTTCAACAACGTCATGCGCACCACCATCGAGGCGATGGCGGCGACCCAAGGCCACACCCAGTCGCTGCACACCAACGCGCTGGACGAGGCGCTTGGCGCTGCCGACGGATTTTTCCGCCCGCATCGCCCGCAACACGCAGCTCTTTATCCAGCAGGAAAGCGGCACCAACCGCATCATCGATCCCTGGGGCGGTTCCTACTATGTCGAACGGCTGACCCGCGACCTCGCCGCCAAGGCCTGGGGCCATATCCAGGAAGTCGAAGAGCTCGGCGGCATGGCGAAAGCCATCGAGGCCGGCGTGCCGAAGCTGCGGATCGAGGAAGCCTCCGCCAAGACCCAGGCGCGGATCGATGCGGGCCGGCAGGCGGTGATCGGCGTCAACAAGTACAAGCCATCAGATGAAGCCCCGATCGACATTCTGAAGGTGGAAAATTCCACCGTGCGGCGGCTGCAGATCGACAAGCTGTCGCGGCTGCGCTCCGAGCGCAGACCAGAAGGAAGTCGATGAGCGCGCTCGCGGCGCTGACCCGCAGCGCCGGCGAAGGCAACGGCAATCTGCTGGCGCTTGCCATCGATGCCGCACGCGCGAAAGCGACCGTCGGCGAAATTTCGGACGCGATGGAAAAAGTGTTCGGCCGTCACCGCGCCGAGATCAAGTCCATCACCGGCGTCTACAAGCGGGAGGCGTCCGCCATGTCCAACCGGGTCGAAAAAGTCCAGGCGCTGATCGATGCGTTCGAGGAGGCCGAAGGCCGCCGCCCGCGCATCCTGGTCGCAAAGATCGGACAGGACGGCCATGACCGCGGCCAGAAGGTGATCGCATCCGCTTTTGCCGATGTCGGTTTTGACGTCGATATCGGGCCGCTGTTCGCCACCGCCGATGAAGCTGCACGTCAGGCGGTCGAGAACGACGTGCATATTTTGGGCGTGTCGTCGCTGGCCGCAGCCCACCTCACCGCCGTGCCGGAGCTGAAGGCCGCGCTGAAAAAGCAGGGCCGCGAGGACATCATGATCATCATCGGCGGCGTGGTGCCGCCGCAGGATTACGATGCGCTCTACAAGGCCGGCGCCGAAGCCATCTTCCCGCCGGGCACCGTGATCTCGGACGCCGCCGAAGAATTGATCCACAAGCTTAACGCGCGATTGGGCCACAGCGCGGCGGCGGAATAGCTCCGCCTCCACCCTCACCCCTCGCGGCGCGCCAGCGTCCTCGCCAGCGAATGGGTCCAGTCCGGAATCCACGACTGGAACAGCGCGTGCCAGCGCTCGGCATCCTGCGGCGTGGCATCGAGCGCGACCGACCACTCGATGAAGGTACGGTTGCCTTCGGTGATCGGGATCAAATGCATGGTGCCTTGGTAGCTGGTCGGCGACACCGCGGCTGACGTATCGCCCGCTGGAAACGGCAGCGGCTCGATGCCGGCATAAGTCAGTAAGTGCGCTTCGTCGGAATGATCAGCCAGCCGCTGCCTCACCCAGTTGCCGAGATAGCAAAAGCGCCTGACCGCGCCGACCTCGTCGCCGCCTTTGTCGTCCTCGATCACGCTCTCGCTGACGCCTTCGATATAGGCCGGATAGTTGTTGAAATCGCGGATCAGCGACCACACGGTTTCCAGGGGATGGTCCAGCACGGTGCTGTAATAGGCTGACGTCATATCGGTCTCCCAGATTTCACTTTGGTCGGCCCCGATATGCGGCCGCCGCTGCGAAAGTCCCACCCGATTTCCGATCACAGCAATGGTGGTAGGTGCCCACCTTCCCAACGCCTTGCGAGCGCAGCACAAAGCCGCCTAGAATGACGCATTACAAGAGAGCGCCCGGCTTCACGGGCGCCGCAGGGAGGATCACCATGTCCAGAAAGATTACGCGCCGCGCGTTTGGGGCTTCATCGGCAGCCGTAGCCGCCGTTGCGGGACTGGGTCTCAAGCCGGCCTCGGCGCAAGCCTATCCGGCGCGCCCGGTGACCGTGATCGTGCCGTGGGGCGCGGGCGGCGGAACCGACGCCACCGCGCGCATCGTCGCAGCGCTTTTGGAGAAGGACCTCGGCCAGCCTTTCAACGTGGTCAACCGCACCGGCGGCTCCGGCGTGGTCGGCCATACCGCAATCGCCTCGGCACCGCCCGATGGCTACACCATCGGCATGCTGACGGTGGAAATCTCGATGATGCACTGGCAGGGGCTCACCGAACTGGCGCCAACCAGCTACACGCCGCTCGCGCTGATGAACGAAGATCCGCCCGGCATCCAGGTCAGTTCCACCTCGCCCTACCAGAACGTGAAGGAACTCGCCGACGCCATCAAGGCCGCGCCTGTCGGCAAGTTCAAAGCCTCGGGCACCGGCCAGGGCGGCATCTGGCATCTGGCGCTGGTCGGCTGGATGCAGGCGATGGGACTTCCCGCCAACCAGGTTGCCTGGGTGCCGTCGAACGGCGCCGCGCCCGCGATGCAGGATCTCGCCGCCGGCGGTCTGGACCTGACCACCTGCTCGGTGCCGGAAGCGCGCGCGATCATCGAGGCCGGCAAGGCGCGCAGCCTCGCCATCATGGCGCCGGCGCGCAATCCCGTATTCCCCAATGTGCCGACGCTGAAGGAGTCGATGGGCATCGACTATGCGACCGGCGCGTGGCGCGGCATTGCCGGTCCCAAGGGCCTGCCCGCAGATGTCGCAACCAAGCTCACCGCGTCATTGAAGAAAGTCTACGACTCCAAGGAGTACAAGGATTTCATGAGCAATCGCGGTTTCGGCGTCGTATGGGGCGACGCGGGCCAATTCGCTTCGTTCATGGACAAGGGCGATGCCCAGATGGGCGTGGCGATGAAGGCCGCCGGTCTGTCGAAAGCGTAAAATCCGTTTCGGCGGCTCACTTCCTCATCGAAACGGACAGGGCCCGTTCATGCGTCTTCCCGATCACGTCACGGGATTTTTTCTCGTTGGCCTCGGCACGGCCGCCGCCTATGGCGGCTGGCTGCTGCCGCCGGTGCCCGGCCAGCCGGTCGGCCCCAACGTATTCCCGCTGGTGATCGGGTCCGGCCTCGCGCTGTGCGGGCTCGCGATCGCGTTTGGAATCGGCCGCACCTTCGAAGAGGAAGAAGAGATCATTCCGATCGAGGGCGGCGAGACCAGGCCGCCGCCCGGCAGGTTCTATGGGCTGCGCGCCCTGCTGCCGCCGGCGCTGCTGCTGTTCTACGTGGCGGTGGCCGACCGATTGGGCTTCATCATCACGGCCGCGCTGATCGTGTATGCGACCACCACCGCGCTCGGCGCCCGATGGAAACTTGCGCTGCCGCTCGCCGTGCTGGCGCCGATCGGCATCCATCTGATTTTCAGCAAGCTGTTGCGCGTACCGCTTCCGATCGGGCTTCTGCCCATGCCGTGGTGATCCATGCTTAACACCCTGATTGAAGCGTTCGCCCTGATCTCGACCTGGGAAGTCATCATCGCGATGCTGGCGGCATCGGTGTACGGGCTCGTGATCGGATCGCTGCCCGGCCTCTCCGCCACCATGGCGACCGCCCTGCTCGTCCCCGTCACGTTCTATCTCTCGCCGATCGCCGCGATCGCCACCATCGTGGCGGCGTCCTCGATGGCGATTTTTTCCGGCGACATTCCGGGCGCGCTGCTGCGCATCCCGGGAACGCCCGCTTCCGCGGCCTATGCCGACGAAGCCTATGCCATGACCCGCAAGGGCGAGGCTGAGCTGGCGCTCGGCGCCGGCGTCTGGTTCTCCGCCGTCGGCGGCATCGCGGGCACGCTCTCGCTGATGATCCTGGCGCCGCCGCTCGCCGAAATCGCGCTGTCGTTCTCGACCTTCGAATATTTCTGGCTGGCGTTCCTCGGCCTGATGTGCGCCACGCTGGTGGCGCGCTCCTCGCCGGTGAAGGCCATCGCCGCCATGTTCATCGGCCTACTGGTCGCGTGCATCGGCATCGAAAATCCGGGCGGCGTGCCGCGCTTCACCTTCGGGATGACCGACCTGTTCGGCGGCATCGAGCCGATCCCGGCGCTGGTCGGCGTGTTTGCCGTGGCGCAGGTGATGCGGGCGATGCTGACGCCGGAACCGCCGCCGATCCCGCGGCGCAAGTTCGGAAGCATCATGGCGGGCCAGTGGAAGCTCACCAAGAAATATCACGTGCAAATGACGCGCGGCAACATCATCGGGATCATCATCGGCGTGTTGCCGGGCGCCGGCGCCGACATGGCGGCCTGGGTCAGCTACGCGATGTCCAAGAAGTTCTCGAAAGAGCCCGAAAAATTCGGGACCGGCCATGTCGAGGGGCTGGTCGAGGCCGGCGCCAGCAACAATGCCAGCATCGCGTCAGGCTGGGTGCCGTCGCTGCTGTTCGGCATTCCCGGCGACACCATCGCAGCGATCGCGATCGGCGTGCTCTACATGAAGGGGCTCAATCCCGGCCCGACGCTGTTCACCGAAAAAGCGTCGAGCATGTACGCGATCTACCTGATGTTCATCATCGCCAATATCCTGATGATCCCGCTCGGCATCGTCATGATCCGTCTCGCGGCCTATGTGCTGCGCGCGCCGCGCGCCGCCGTGATGCCGGTCATCATGCTGTGCTGCGCCGTCGGCTCGTTTGCGATCGGCAACAACATGTTCGGCGTGGTGACGGTCGCGACCTTCGGGATCATCGGCTACGTCATGGAGGCCAACGGATATCCGGTCGCCGCCATGGTCCTCGGAATCGTGATGGGCACCATGGTGGAGCAGGCCTTTGTCACCTCGCTGATCAAATCCGACGGCAGCATCCTGCCGTTCTTCGAGCGGCCGATCTCGGCAATCCTCGCCTTCTTTGCGATCGGCGCGGTGATCTGGCCGGTGCTGGTCTGGCTGTGGCGGCGGCTGAAACAGCAATCCCCCGCCCCGGCTGCTTCGGCGGAGTGAGCCGGCACGGTTAACCGGGCCGGGCGGCTGTAGCGCTCGCTGCCGATGTGCTATAGTCCGGACATGAATGAGATTGCCGATATTCCCGTAGAGACGATCGTCGCCCGATTGCGCGAACTTGCGCCAGCGCTCAAAGCCGAAGGCGTTCTCAGGCTCGCGATCTTCGGCTCGCGCGCACGAGGCGACGCGCGGCCGGACAGCGATCTCGACGTGCTCGTCGATACGACCGCCTATAGTGAAGCGCCGGCTTTCGATCTGTTCAAGGTTTTACATCTGATCGAGGACACCACCGGTCTCAAGGTACAGATATCGATGCGAAAACTGTTGAAGCCGCGGATGGCCGAGCGCATCGCCGACGATCTGATCGAGGTGTTCTGAATGCCGCCGAGCGTCGAAGACCGGCTGCGGGATATTCTGGATGCTATTGCCGAGATCGAAGAACTACTCTCAGGCTACGGCTTCGACAGGTTCTCGGGCGACAAAACTGGCCGCATGGCCACCGAGCGGTACCTTGAGGTCATTTGCGAAGCTACTCGCTATCTCACCGACGACGTAAAGAAAGCCGCGCCGGGCATCGAGTGGCAAAGAATGATCGATTTCGGCAATCAGCTCCGACATGCCTATCACGCGACCGATGCGAGCATTGTCTGGAATATTGTCCGGAACCACTTGCCGCCTTTGAAATCCTTCGTCGAACGCCGTGTTCGTGCGTCTGGCTCGTAACGAATACGTCGAAGAACAAGATGACCGGCACTAGAGCCCCCGACATCAAGTCCCTCGCAAAAGAGCTCCGCGCCGGCCACCGCGCGGCGCTGGCGCGGGCGATCACGCTGATCGAGAGCCGGCGCGCCGATCACCAGGCCGCCGCGCGCGATCTGGTGCAGGCGCTGCTTCCACACACCGGCAAGGCCATCCGCGTCGGCATCACCGGCTCGCCCGGCGTCGGCAAATCCACCACCATCGATGCGCTCGGCATGTTTCTGATCGAACGCGGCCACAAGGTCGCGGTGCTGGCGGTCGATCCTTCCTCGGCGCGCACCGGCGGCTCGATCCTCGGCGACAAGACGCGGATGGCGCAGCTTTCCGCCTCCGACCACGCCTATATCCGGCCCTCGCCTGCCTCCGGCACGCTCGGCGGCGTCGCCGCAAAAACCCGCGAGGCGATGCTGCTGTGCGAGGCCGCGGGCTTCGACGTGGTGCTGGTCGAGACCGTCGGCATCGGGCAGTCCGAGACCGCGGTCTGCGACATGACCGATTTCTTCCTCGCCCTGATGCTGCCCGGCGCCGGCGACGAATTGCAGGGCATCAAGAAGGGCCTGGTCGAACTCGCCGACATGATCGCGATCAACAAGGCCGACGGCGACAACATCAAGCGCGCCAATCATGCGGCGGCCGACTATCGCAGCGCGCTGCATATCCTCACGCCGCGCTCGGAGCACTGGCATCCGCCCGTTATCACCTATTCGGGCCTGACCGGCACCGGCCTCGACACGCTGTGGCAAAAAATCCTCGATCACCGCACCGCCATGAACGCATCAGGTGAGTTCGCCGCGCGGCGGCGCGAGCAGCAGGTCAAATGGATGTGGTCGATGCTGGAACAACGCATGATGGCGCGGCTGCGTTCTGATGCCGCGATCCGCGCCAAAGTGAAAAAGACCGAAGCCGAAGTCGCCGACGGCCGCATCACGCCTGCGGTCGCCGCCGAGCAGATCGCGGAGATGGCTTCGGTGAGCGGAAGGCTTCGCGTCCTCATCACCGGCTTCGGCCCGTTTCCCGGCTCGCCCTGGAATCCGACCGGGCCGCTGGTGGCGCGGCTGACAAAACTGCGCCGCCCGGCGTTTGCCGATGTGGATTTTTCGAGCCACATCTTTCCGGTGACCTACAAGGCGGTCGACCGCGAATTGCCCGAACTGCTGAAGAAGCATCGTCCGCAGGCATTGCTGATGTTCGGCCTTGCCGGACGCACCGCGCATGTCCGGGTCGAGACCCGCGCCCGCAACGCCGTCACCATGCTGTGGCCGGACGCCTCGCAGGCACGTTCACGTACGGGCTCGATCGGCCTTGGCCCTGATGCCGCGATGTTCGGCCCCCACACCGCAAAACTGTTGCGCGCGGCACGTGCGACCGGCATCGATGCGCGGGCCTCGCGCGACGCCGGCGCCTATCTCTGCAACTATCTGAGCTGGCGCGCCGTCGAGGCGGTGGCGACCGACGACGATCTCCATCTCGCCGCGTTCGTGCACATTCCGCTGCTGGCGCGGGAAGGCACGTCGACGCGCAAGGGTGTCAGCCGCATCACGCTGGAAGAGCTGGTCGATGCCGGGGAGGCCATACTGCTGGAGATGGTGAAGCAGGCAAGGCAAGCAGTGCGGGAGAGTTCGCCGGCTTCGTAGGATGGGTAGAGCGCAGCGAAACCCATCGATACCATGCGTCGAGCTGATGGGTTTCGCTTCGCTCTACCCATCCTACCGTCCTTTGCACACCCTACGAAATACGCCCAACATTAACCCTACCCCAACAATCGCCGTCGTTCCGCCGGCGCGTTCACCATGCTTCGCCGCATTTTGGGAGTAGTTGAATCCATCGACACGTCCGCAAGGAAATACGGTCATGGACGTCAACCGCCGCCATCTTATCGGAGCTTCCGCCGCCGGTGCCGCGACTGCGCTCGCGATGTTGCCTGATGCCGCGCGCGCAGCTCCCCTCACCTCCACGCTTGGCCGCGACGCCACGCAATATGGCGTGCGGCCCGGCAGTCCCGACGACCAGACAAAAAATCTCCAGCGCGCGATCGATGAGGCGGCGCGGGCGCAAGTGCCGTTAGCCTTGCCGCCGGGCGTCTACCGCACAGGTATGCTGCGCCTGCAGAACGGCTCGCAACTGATCGGCGTGCGCGGCGCCACCAAACTCGTGTTCAGCGGCGGCGCCTCGATGCTGCAGGGCGAAGGCGCCGCAAGCGTCGGCCTCACCGGCCTCACGCTCGACGGCGGCAATATTCCCCTGCCCCAGCGGCGCGGCCTCGTGCATTGCACAGGCGGACGCGACATCCGCATCTCCGCTTGCGCGATATCGGGCAGCGGCGGCAACGGCATCTGGTTCGAGCAGGTTTCCGGCGACGTCAGCGACAACATTTTCACCGGCATCGCGACCACGGCGGTGGTGTCGTTCGACGCGCTCGGCCTGATGGTGTCGCGCAACACCATTTTGGGCACCAACGACAACGGCATCGAGATCCTGCGTACCGCGATCGGCGATGACGGCACGATCGTCGCCGATAATCGCATCGAGGACATCAAGGCCGGCCCCGGCGGCTCCGGACAATACGGCAACGCCATCAACGCGTTTCGTGCCGGCAATGTCATCGTGCGGGGCAATCGCATCCGCAACTGCGACTACTCCGCCGTGCGCGGCAATTCCGCCTCCAACATCCACATCACCGGCAACAGCGTCAGCAATGTCCGCGAGGTCGCGCTCTATTCGGAATTCTCCTTCGAGGGCGCCGTGATCGCCAACAACACCGTCGACGGCGCGGCGCTCGGCGTCTCCGTCTGCAATTTCAACGAGGGCGGCCGCATCGCGGTGGTTCAGGGCAACGTCATCCGCAATATGCTGCCAAAGCGCCCGATCGGCACCGCGCCGGACGACGACGCCGGCATCGGCATCTATGTCGAGGCGGATACGTCCGTCACCGGCAATGTGGTCGAGAACGCGCCGTCGTTCGGGATCATCGCCGGCTGGGGCAAATATCTGCGCGACGTCGCCATCACGGGCAATGTGATCCGCAACGCCTTTGTCGGCATCGGGGTTTCCGTGGTGCCCGGCGCCGGCACGGCGCTGGTCAACAACAACATGATTTCGGAAGCGCCGCGCGGCGCGGTGGTCGGGCTCGATCACGCCCGCCCGATCACGACGGACCTCTCCAGCGAAGGCGCCCAGCGTTATGCGCAGGTGGTGGTCGGCACCAATGCGGTGCGGCGGTAGATGCTGGTTACGGAGAACTACAGCGCGTTGCGCAGCGACGGGTAGCGCTCCTGCATCGCCACGATATCCAGCGTCAGCGCCAGGGTCTGCTCCAGCGCGTCCGCTTCGGGCACGACGGGCACTTCGTCCGCGACAATCGGCTCCGGCTCTGCGGCGATGGAAGTAGCGTGCAGCGGGGCTGATATCTCCGCCGGGCGAGGCTGAAAGCTGCGCGCCTGATCGCGCGTGTCGCTTCGTGGCGGCATGATCACGCCGCTACGGCCGAGCCAGGAAATGTCGATCGGGCTGTTGTCGAGCGAAGCCTCGCGCGTCAGGAGACCGCGCCAGGTTTCAACCGCGTCCTTGGCTTCCCGGATGTTTTCGAGAAAGGCGACTTCGTTATGGAAGCGCCGCCAGCGGCCGGTTTCGAACAGTTCGGTGAGGTATTCCAGCCGCTGCTCGGCCAGGACGCACCAGCGCGCGACAAGGTCGCGCCCGTGTGCCAGATCAGTCCGTTGTGCCATCAAAAAGCCCGCTAAGAGAAAAACGGACGCAGACGCAACCGACCGAATCAGTGTCAATGTGACAGCGATATTCTGTGGAAAACGTTAACGATGTCTAGCTCGCGAAATTACGGGAGCCGGGCGTGGCGGCAAACGCCTGCAAACAGGGCGTTCCTCGCACTCACCGCCGTCAAGGCACGCGCCGGCATGGCCGCGTTGCGGAGATGGTTCCCGGCTGTTCCGCGGTAGCCCCGCGCCAGACACGGCGGCCCTCGCAGGGAAACTGCACAAAACGGCACTGAAAAGAAAAGACCCGTCCGGGGGGACAACCGGACGGGTCAAAGCCATATGGGCGCTTGGGGTGGATGGGCGCTCGCGCCGTATACAGCCAATGGGGAGGGATTACCGCTCCCACACTTAATAAGTCGCGACAGGGGTGCCGGACGTTCAAAACGGCCTGCGGTTTTTTTAACTTCTTCGAAGGGGATTTTTACTGCGCAGCAGGCTGATTTGAGCCGCTAACTGCCGGTTTTTCCGATGCAATTGCGGCAGCCTGGCCGCTGAGCGCACGGCTCACGGAAACGTCATTACGATCGGGGGCAACGCCCGGTTTGGGCGGAGCCGCCGCCATCGGAACCGCCGGCGCATTGGTGGCGGCGGTGACCGCCGCGAAGGCATCCGCCTGGCCCGCGCCGAACATATCGTCCCTGCCGGGCGCGCCGAGATCGCGGGCGGTGCCCACCAACATGGCGCGCACATCGTTCGGCTTCAACGCAGGATTGCGCTCCAGCATCAGGGCTGCGATGCCGGAAACGTAAGCGGCGGAAAACGAGGTACCCGACGTCATCTGGTATTTTTGATCCGGCGCCGGCAGGAAGATGTCGGTGCCGGGCGCCGCAAGCGCGATATGAACGCCGCGGTTGGAAGCTGCAAACAGCCTGTCCTGCGAATCCGTGCCGCTCACCGCGATCACGTTCGGATTGGCGGCGGGATAAAGCGGCGGCGATTTCGCACCTGCATTGCCGGCCGCCGCGATCATCACCACGCCCCGCTCCGCGGTCGCGATGATGCCGCGCTCGATCAGCGGATCCCTTGGCCCGGCAAAACTCATGTTGACGATCTGCGCGCCGTGCAGCACCGCGTAGTTGAGGCTCTTGATGATGACGTAGGACGAACTCTCCGCACCGCCCGACGTCGAGGCAAAGGCGCGGATCGCCAGAATGCGGGCTTCCGGCGCGCTGCCCATCAGCCGCGCGTGCGCAACGATCGCGCCGGCAATGCCGGTGCCATGAACGTGCGGGCCTTCCTTGCTGCCGAGCGCGTCAAAACTGTCGGCGATCGAGTTGGTCAGTTCGGGGTGTTTGGTATCGATGCCTGAATCGATCACGGCGATGGTGACGTTCATGCCATGCGCCAGTTTGTGCGCTTGCGGCAGGCGAAGCTTGGTCAAGGCGTATTGCGCGGGATCGCCTTCGCTCGGCACCTTCTGATCCTGCAGCCAATGGCGCAAATTGAACTGGACTTCGCGGAATCCGGCGGCGGTGGCGAGTTCGCGGCGCACGACATCGGCGGAACGATTGTCGGTGATGCGGAACAGCCCGATGGTGGCGCCGATCAGCGGAAAATTCTGCAATTCAATCCGCACCAGCCCGTGACGCCGCGCCAGCGCGTCGACCTGCGCGTCGGTCAACGCACCGTCGATCTCGGCCACGATCTGATTGGGGATGTGGCGCAGGTTGATGCCGGCCTGGGAAGAACTTGTACCGGATCCCTTACCCTTCTTGGCCGATTTGCCGCTGCCGCCGCCAGCGCCGGAGGCGGCCGGTTTGCTGCTGCACTCGCCGTCACCATCGCGATCGACGGCTTGGCAGACCGGATAGAGGTTCGGCGAAAAGCGTGCATAGGGCATCGTCGAATTGGGATTGATGCGATGTACACGCATCGTCGAGGTCGTCGTGGTGACCCTCGAAGGCAGCCTGTCGACGCCGGTCACGACATTGGTGCGCCCGGCGATATTCGCATCGATCCGCGTCGTCACCGTCGGATTGATGGTCGGGGTCCGTGCGCCGATGTTGACGTTTGGCGTGCGCATCATGTTCATGTTCTGCGCAAGAGCCGCCGGCGTGTCGAAATACGCAAGCGGCAATGCCGCGATGACCAGTGCCATCGCGGCGTGCCTTTTCTTTATTCGCCTGATAACGCGACCGTCCAGCATGGGACCCGCCTTACGGCGCGGCTTCCGCGAGACTGACGATCTTCTCGCTGCGCAGTTTGCCGATCAGACTTGCGACTTCGTCCTTGCCCATCGCCTTGCCGAACTGCAGGCGGAACAGGCCATTGGCGCCGCCGACGATCGAGGCCTGATAGGTGTCGAGCAGCGTGTTGATATCGGCCATCTTTGCTTCCGGCGCAAAGCGCACCAGTGCACGGGCCGGTGATGCTCCAGCGAGATCGCGGGTCATCGGAGCAGCCCGCTCACTCATGTTCAGCGACGCCGTCTGGTACGACGCGCCCTGGTTCTTCATGAGCACCGCGCCGATCACGCCGGCCTGCAGCAGCAGCGCCAGCGCCGCCGCACCGGCCGACCAGGCCATGGTCCGCGGCGAAAGCTTGCCGAAGAATTCCGCAATCCGGGTTGCCATGCGGGACGTCACCGACGGCTTGCGCACGGGCTCTCCATCGATCGCATCGAACAGCTTTTGCATGGCGCGCGCCGACGGTGCGCCCAGGCTCTCGTTGAGGTGAATGGTTTCGGCGTATTCTTCCCGGATCACCGCATATTGCTTTGCAAGCTCGGGATCGCGGGCAAGCGCCTCATCGACGCGGCGGGCATCGCGCGCGTTCAGCGTGCCGGCGGCATGCCATGGCAGCAGCATTTCGATTTCGCTGGGTTCTTGATCCAGCATTTTCTTGCTCATCGCCATCATGGCCAGCCTCGTTCAATTCCAGCTGCCTTCAGCAGCTCCGCCAGTTTCTTGCGCGCATAGAACAGGCGCGTCTTCACGGTGTTCTCGGGAATGCCGACGATCTCCGCCACTTCTTCCACGGACTTCTCGTGGTAGTAGACGAGATCGACGATCTCCCGGTGTTCCGGCGTAAGTGCCGTCAGGCATTTCCGCAACGCTTCACTGGTATCCTTCTTCTGCACGGCCACTTCGGGATTGTCGGAATCATCCTCAATCGCGTTGGCCGCTTCGTCGTCCAGTTCGGCGTCCTTCCTGCGCCGCAGCGCAGACAGGGCCTTGAACCGCGTAATCGCCAGCAGCCAGGTGGAAACGGCAGATCGGCCTTCGAACTTGCCGGCCTGACGCCACACATCGAGAAACACCTCGCTGATGAGGTCTTCCGCGATCTGTTCGTTCCGGACGAGCCGAAGCCCGAAGCGAAACACCCTGACATGGTGCCGTCCGTACAGCACCTGCATGGCGAGCCGGTCGCCTTGAGCGATCCGAGCGATCAGGACATCGTCCGTAGCCGCCTGTGTCGCACTCAATGGCCGTCTCGCAAGGTTGGTCGGACAGGGTTGCTGGCTGGTTCGAACGAATAGGCAAGATTCTTCAAATTATCAGACCTGCACGGATGCATATGTGACGTACCCCACAAAAGGGGGTCGCCGAACGACAATTGCGCCGGGGGCGGCGAAAATATCCCAGTAAACGGTACCATGATACGGGAGGACTTCCTTCGAGCGGGCGGCCACGAGCTTAGCAAGGCCGAAGCGGCAAGACAGCACCCTTCTACCCCCAGCCGGTCAAGGGTTCCCTCGACCACCCAAGCGGGCGGATTTCCCATTGCGAAACAGGGCAATGACCGGGTTTTGACGGACTAGATTCGGCCCCAAAAGATACCAAACCTAAAGGCTTTGCCACTTAGATTTTTTGCAGAGTTCCACTACGGCGAGACCATGGGCACCGCTGCCTCCTTCGTGAATCCGATCGCGGCCGAGCTGGAAGGCGCAGGTTCACAGCCGAGCGCCAAGGCGCTGGCGCGCCGCGCCCAGCAGCGCCGCCAAATTCAGGACATGATCGGCGTCAGCTACGTCATCGATGCCGGAATCCTGCTGCTCTACGCCTATGCCGGCACCATCCCGGTCGTGATCGGCCCGGCCTTTGCGATCGCCGGCCTCAGCCTGGCGGCCTTCGGCATCCTGATTTCTGAACTCGGCATCAACGAACGCTTCAAGGACCACTATCTGGTCGCGCCGATGTCGGCCGCCAACATGATGATCATGCTGGTGTTCACCTACATCGCGCCGCAGGTCGGCGTGATGTTCCTGTGCACCCTGTTCACCGTGTTCAGTTTCTCGGCGCTGCGCGCGACGCCGGGACAGACCACGGCGATCTGGACCGCCATGGCACTCGGCCTCGCCGGGCTGTTTCTACTGACCGACAAGCCGATCGCGATGCCGCACGGCGATCATCTGGAACGCTTCGCGACTATGCTGGTCTTCATCCTGACCATCGGGCGCTGCATGTTCCTCGGCATCTTCTCGGCCTCGCTGAAGCAATCACTGTATTTGAGCGGGCAGAAGCTGAAGGAAGCCTATAAGCGCATCGAGGAGCTCGCCGAGCTCGATGAACTGACCGGTTCGTTCAACCGCCGCTGCATCATGCGGATGCTTGGCGAGGAAATCGCCCGTTCGGCGCGCAGCGGCTCGCCCTGCTCGATCGCGCTGATCGATCTCGACTGGTTCAAGCGCATCAACGATGCTTACGGCCATCCCACCGGCGACGAGGTGCTGCGCACCTTCGCCATCACCATGTTCGCCAATATCCGCAGCGTCGACCACTTCGGCCGCTATGGCGGCGAGGAATTCTTGCTGATCCTGCCCGACATGCCGGCCGAAGGCGCCGCGCACGCGCTCGACCGGCTGCGCGCCATCGTCGCCGATCTCGACTGGAGCGCGTTCTCGCCGGGCATGAAGGTCACGCTTTCCGCCGGCGTCGCCGCGCTGAGGCCGGAAGAAACGCCCGACACGTTTCCTCGCGCGCGCCGACACCGCGCTTTACGCAGCCAAGGCACGGGGACGCAACCGCATCGCCAGCGCCTGACCATATTTTCCGTTTTTTCCGGCGCCGGAGAATCCGGCGGCGGTCCAACGCTCCAGGATAGAGTCATGAATTTGAAATCTGCTGCCCTTGCCCCCGAAAACCTGCTCGACGAGTTGCAAGCGACGCTTGCGCACGGCACCGTGGCGCGGCGCGTGGAGACGCTGCGCCGGGTGACGGACCTGTTCCTGGGCGGCGCGGTGGATTATTCCGACCAGCAGATCGAGCTGTTCGACGACGTGTTCCAGTGCCTGATGCTGCACATCGAGACCTCGGCCAAGCAGCTGCTGGCCAACCGGCTCGCTCCCATCGACATCGCGCCCCGGCAGACCATCCGGGCGCTGGCGTTCGATGACGTCATCGAAGTGGCCGGCCCCGTGCTGTCGCAGTCCAACTGCCTGGACGACGAGGCGCTGATCGAGACCGCGCGCAACAAGAGCCAGGCGCATCTGATGGCGATCTCGACCCGCAAGACGCTGAGCGGCGCGGTGACCGACGTGCTGGTGCTGCGCGGCAACGACGAGGTGGTCCAGTCGACCGTCAACAATCCCGGCGCCGAATTCACCGAGCGCGGTTTCACCCGGCTGGTCAGCCGCGCCGAGGGCGACGACAATCTCGCGACCTGCGTCGGCCTGCGGCCGTCGCTCCCGCGCCATCTCTATCTGAAACTGGTCGCCAAGGCGTCCGACGCGGTGAAGCAGCGGCTCGAGGCCGCCAATCCGAACCATGCCGCCGAAGTGCCGACCGTGGTCAAGGAAGCGACGCGCCGGGCGCGTACGGCCAAATCGGCTCTGACTCAGGAGACCGCGATCGCGCATGCGCTGGTTAAATCGCTGTTCGATGACGGCCGGCTCGACGAGCTCCTGGTCGCGAATTTTGCCGAAGCCGGCAAGTTCGACGAAACCAACGCCTCGATCGCCGCACTCGCCAACGTGCCGGTGGCGATCGCCGAGAACATGATGATCGAAACCCGCGCCGAAGGCGTCATGATCCTCGCCAAGGTCGGCGGCATGTCGTGGACGACGGTGCGCGCAATCATCAACCTGCGCGACGATCTCTCCGGCATGGGGCCGACCGACCTGCAGGCCTGCAAGGACACCTATGAGCGGCTGCGGCCCTCGACCGCACAACAGGTGCTGCGCTTCCACCGCATGCAGCAGCAGAACTCGCCGGCGGCCTAGAGCATCGGTTCAGAACCGACGCTCTAGATTCATTTTGACGCGTTTTCTTCACGCGAACCGGTACCCACCCCGCATCAAGTGCGGGGCAGGCTTTCGCTCGAAAACGCTCTAGTACTTCAGCAGCTTCGAGCCCAGCAGCGCGCCGACGGCGGTGACCAGCGCGGTGGCGAGCGTGTACCAGGTCGCCACGAACAGCGGTGAATTGTCCGTGCAGTGCGAGGCGTACAGCGTCGCCGCCAATCCCGCCGACAACATGCCGGCTATGGCGCCAGCCATCGCCGGCCGCGCCGGAGCGCCGTGACGCAAGCCTATCAGCGCGGCCGCCAGCAACGGCAGCGACATCGCCGGGATAAAGGTCAGGCAGTATTTTGAATTGTTGCCGACGAGGCGGGCCATCATCGGCGCCCGCTGCGGCATCATCATCTCGCCGCTGATACCGGCGACCAGCAGGCCTGCCGGAATGAACAGGTACCAGCCGAAGCCGCGCAGCGAGGCCTCGGGGCGCGACAGATGCAGGCTCACCGCAATGGCCGAGATCGCCAGCGCCAGCGTCACCGCGAATTTCAGGTCGAAGAACGGATTGCGCATCGCCGTCATGACGTCGGGCCGCACGCCGAGCTCGGCGAAGAAAATCAGCAGCGACACGGGAGCCGCCGCCAGCAGCGCCAGCATCAGCACAAAGCCGACGGGACGGCCGCGGTGCGAATTGTCGGCGGCGAGCGTCTTGATGAGCTGATCGGTATCCATCTCAGTGTTCCCGCAACTTGGCCGTCAGGCTGGCGAGCCCGCGGTGCAGCGCGACCCGGACGGCGCCCTCGCTCATCGCAAATTTTTTCGCGGTGTCCTTGATCGAGGCGTTTTCCACCGCGATCGATTGCAGCACGTCGCGCTGGCGCGCCGGCAGCGTGCTTGAGTTGGGCTGCAACCTCGCCCGCCGGAACCGTCTCGGCCGGCGCCTCGCCCGGCAGCGTCTCGGCAAAGTCGTCGATATCGACGAACACCCGGCGGCCGCGGCGGCGCAGCGAATCGATCAGCTTGTTGCGGGCGATCGCGAACAGCCAGGGGGCGAACGGCGCGTTGGCGTCCCAGGTATGCCGTTTCAGATGCACCGCCAGCAAAATGTCCTGCACGATATCCTCGGACTGGTCGACCGGTTGCCCTGCACGCGCCAGACCACGGCGCGCGGCGGCCCGGAGCACCGGCGTGACGGCCCTGAGCAGGCGATGATACGCCGCATCGTCGCCTGAAATGGCCGACCGCATCAGGCCGGTCCATTCGTCCTCACGTTCGCGCACGCGCGCTCCCACCTGACAATTCGGTCAATCTTTCAATTTGTTACGCGACCAAGCTACGATCACGAAGTCGTGATCGCAACATGCCTCAGGCCCGAGGAATCGCGTTCAAACCGCCCGCCGCAAGGCTCATAACATCGAACGGCCGCGCAGGCATCCCCGGGGCATGATCAGGCGGCAGATCGGCCGGCGCTGGACGCCCGATGGCGCGGGCCCGGCGACGGCCTTGCCCCGTTTTTGCCCGGTGTGGCCCGAAGATTCCCTTTTTTCTGCCCCGCTGAGAACACGCGACGCGGGCTCTTTTCGATTCTCGGGGGCGGGGCAATTGGGGAGATTTGCCAATGATGATCAAAGCCAGCGGGCGCTCGGCCTTGATGGTCGTAACGGGTCTGTTCGTGTGTTTGGCGGGCGTATCGTACACGACGGCGGCAACCGAAGCCGCAAGTTCGAAATCGGAAAGCGCAACCGCGACGAAGTCCGTCAAGCAAGGGACGCGTCACTGGAAGCGCTACGCGCATCGCAAATACGTCAGGACCGCGCAAAAATCTTCACCCGTCAAAAAGGCTGAAGAGAAAGAGGTCGCCGATGCCACCGGCGAGATGCCGGTTTCGCTTTCGTACGGGGTGGCCAACGCCAACGCACGGTTCGAGGACGAGCCCTCCGGCACCGCCAAGGCGATGACCGAACGCGCCAACGCAATTCTGCTGGCCCAGGCTGCTGACAACAAGGCCGACAACCAGCCGGCCGACGCGCAGGCGCCCGCCGCCAGCCCGGTCCTTCCGCCCGACCAGCTCAACGAAGTCGATCGTACGCTGCAGGAAGCCAAGGCGCCTGCTCAGGTACAGGCCGGCGCTCCGCCGTCACAGACGGTCGCGATGGCAACCACCGCCATCAAGGCCGGCCCGCCCGCGGCCGCGGCGGCCGTCAGCAATGACAGCTCGACCTGGGATGAGACCTCGCTGATCGGAAAAATCTTCATCGCCTTCGGCGCGCTGTTGACGATTGCCTCCGCCGCGCGGATGTTCATGGCCTGATCGGCCTCGTGCCCCGGATCGCCGCGTCCGGGGCACGCCCTTTCCAACCCCTTGCCAACCCCTTGAAGCCCATCCCGCCAGCGGGCACATTGCCCGCGAATTGTTGTGGGGTGGCTTATGAGCACGTTTGAATACATCATCGTCGAAAGCAAAGGCGCGGTCGGCATCATCACGCTGAACCGGCCAAAGATGCTCAACGCGCTGTCGTTCGGCGTATTCCGCGAGATTGCGGCGGCGGTCGACGACCTCGAGGCCGACGACAAGATCGGCTGCATCCTGGTCACCGGCAGCGAAAAGGCCTTTGCCGCCGGCGCCGACATCAAGGAGATGCAGCCAAAGGGCTTCATCGACATGTTCGCCGCCGACTTCGCCTCCATCGGCGGCGACCGCATCGCGCGCTGCCGCAAGCCGACCATTGCCGCGGTCTCCGGCTACGCGCTCGGCGGCGGCTGCGAGCTGGCGATGATGTGCGACATCATCATTGCCTCCGACACCGCAAAGTTCGGCCAGCCGGAAATCACGCTCGGCACCATTCCAGGCATCGGCGGCACCCAGCGCCTGACGCGCGCCGTCGGCAAATCCAAGGCGATGGATCTCTGCCTCACCGGGCGGATGATGGATGCCGCGGAAGCCGAGCGCTCCGGCCTCGTCAGCCGCGTGGTGCCCACGGACAAATTGATGGAAGAAGCGCTGTCGGCGGCGGAAAAGATCGCCGCGATGTCGCGCCCGGCCGCTGCCATGGCCAAGGAAGCCATCAACCGCGCCTTCGAGACGCCGCTGTCGGAAGGCATGAATGTCGAACGTAACCTGTTCCATTCGACATTTGCGCTGGAAGACCGTTCGGAAGGAATGGCCGCCTTCATCGAGAAGCGCAAGCCGGTGAACAAGAACAGGTAGTTATTGTCGTCCCTGCGAAAGCAGGGACCCATACGCCGCGGCCGTTGTTGGCGCGCACATGACAGCTTTTCAAAACAAGTACCGCCGGTGGTTATGGGTCCCTGCTCCCGTGCGCAATTGCGCACTAGGCAGGGACGACGGCTGATTACCTGCTCCTCGCCAGCGCCGCGCTGATCAGCGCGCGATAGACGCGTTCCTTCATATCCGCCGGCCGATCGAGCCCAAGCCGCGCCAGGCATTGTTCGTCGGCTGTATCCGGCTTCCGCGAAAACCCCTGCCACAATAGTCCCGGCAATTGCAGCGGCGTGCGTTGCACGGCCTGCAGCACTTGCAGCGCCGGGATCAGCTGCTGCTCGACATCGGTAAAGTCGCTGCCGAACGGGAACGACGGCAACGCTCCCGCCTCGCGCGCCGGCTTCAGTGCTGCCGCAATCCGCTCCGGAAAGTTTTCGCGATGCGCGGCGGGAATTTCAAAATCCTTCGGCAGCTTTCCGGCATCCTTGGCAACTTTCGCCAGTTCGCCCTGAAACCGGGAATCCGCTACCGAAAGCATCGCCGCGATCACCTCGGCGTCGGATTTCCCCCTGACATCGGCAACGCCATATTCGGTGACGAACACATCGCGCAGGTGCCGCGGAATGGTCTGGTGGCCGTAGCTCCAGCGGATATTGGACTGCGCTGATCTGCCCACCCACCGCGCCGCTTCCAGCGTAAGCACCGAGCGCGCGCCCTCGAGCGCAAAGGCCTGCGCCACGAAATTATACTGGCCGCCGACGCCGCTGATGACCTGGCCGTCTTCCAGACCGTCGGAAACCGCAGCACCCATCAAGGTCGCCATCATTGCATTGTTGACGAAACGGGCATCGATCCGCGCCCGGCGTTTTGCATCCTCATCGCCAAACAGTTCATTGGTAAAGGACACCGGCATCATCCGGATGCGCGAAACCTGCTGCGGTGTCATCTCGCGCAAGCTCCGATAAAACGCCTTCGGCCCGAGGAAGAACGCGCCGTGCAGGACCACGCCATCGACCTCGCGCTTGAGGACGCCGGCGTCGATCAGGCCGAGAAACGCCGCGATCAGCATCTCGCTGACGCCATAGAGCCCCTTTTCAAACGTTGCGGTTTCCCGCGGCTCGCGCAGCTGGCGCGAGCCGCCGCATCACCGCGCGGAACTGCGCGTTGTCGCGGTGGCGAACCACCAGCCCCTGCGCCAGCGCATCGCCGATCTGCCCGATCCCGATCTGCAGCGTGCCGCCGTCACGCACCAGACCGGCGGCATGAAGGCCGATGGCATATTTGGTGTCGCTGATCGGCTCGGCCGGCGGCGCAAACAACGGAAAATCGGTCTCGGCGCTGTCGAGCACCGCGGAAAATTCCTGCGCCGGCAAATCCCCGGGACCCGGCATGAACGGCAGTTCGGAATTGACCTGCCCGACCAGCCTGAACGACGCGCGGCCTTCGCGGCGGGCGCGCAGGATGTCGAGCGTGGTGTCGGTGTTGCAGCTCAGGCTGTAACGCGTCTCGCCATCAACGACGCGCTTCGCCACCAGCTGCGTGACCACGTTGAGGCCGCGCGCCAGCAGATATGACGCGGCGTGGGTGTAATTGGCGGAGATATAATGCTGCTGCGCATAGGGTACGTGCAGCCATTTGCCGGCCAGGAAGAAGAACTCGATCACCTGGATATTGTCCGGCAACCGCCCGGCATGCAGCGGCCCGGCATAAGCGAGATCCGGATAGCCGCCGAACAGCCGCTCGATCACGGGCGCGATAAAGCGGCGTTCAAGAAGATTTGACGGCCGCGGCTTTTCCAGCGTCAGCGCCGAGAAGAAGGTGAGCTTGATCGAGCGGTCGGCCGCCGCCCGCGCATAAAGCGCGTTGATGATGTGATTGGCCTTGCCCAGCCCAAGCGGCAGGCCGACCACGAGGTTGGTTCCGACATCGCGGATGATGTCTTCCGCGATCGCCTCGGGATCGGAGAACAGTTTTGGCATCTAGTTCGGACCCGGGCGTGACTGGCCGGCGGTTCACGGAATCGGGCACCGGCCTCGGAAACATAGCCTGTTTTTCGCGTGAAGTTCGCCTGTGACGAACCAGCAACAGCCAAGCACTGATTTGATGTGCAGATGTCGCGCGGCCGTTTGTCTGTGGCGGCCCTCCCCCTTAAACAGGTAGATGTTTGGAGGGCCGTCGGCGGGGGCGGACGGGCTAGCATGATCCGGAAAGGAGTGGATACCGGTTTTCCGGAAAGATCATGCTCAAACAAAAAGATAGAGCGTGATGACGAATTGTCATCACGCTCGGGGGTAGTTGAGAGAAATGGTTGAACGTGCCGCTCAATTTGGCCACGTTAAAAGGCGCGTGCTTTTGTCGGGCATTTGCCTTGGGGTACTGACTTGCGTCGCGTTTGCCGCGCCCGAGGCACGGGCAGAATCCCTCCCCGAGGCCCTTGCAAAGGCCTATCAGACCAATCCGGCGCTCAATGCGGAACGGGCACGCCAGCGCGCCACCGATGAGAATGTGCCGCAGGCGCTGGCCGGCTACCGGCCGCAGATCGTCGCCAGCCTCAGCGCCGGCCTGCAGTCGGTCCGCGACCTGCTGCCCGGCAACACCGTACAGTCCGCCAACCTGAAACCCTGGCAGATCGGCGTGACGGTCACGCAGGTGCTGTTCAACGGTTTCAAGACCGCCAACAGCGTGCGGGTGGCGGAACTGCAGGTCCGTTCCGGCCGCGAGGCACTGCGCAATACAGGCCAGGGCATCTTGCTCGATGCCGTAACTGTCTACACCAATGTGCTGGCCAACCAGTCGCTGGTCGAAGCCCAGCGCGCCAACGTCGCCTTCCTGCGCGAGACGCAAGCGATCACGCAAAAGCGCCTCAACGCCGGCGATGTGACGCCGACCGATACCGCGCAGGCCGAGGCGCGGCTGAACCGCGGCCTTGCCGATCTCAACGCCGCCGAGGTCGCGCTGGCGATCAGCCAGGCCACCTATGCGCAGGTGATCGGGAACGCGCCTTCGCAGCTCCGCCCCGCCGAAATCGTCGACCGCCTCGGGCCGCGTAGCCGCGATGACGCCACCGGCATGGCGTTCAACCAGCACCCGGCGGTGATGGCTGCCTCCTTCGACGTCGATGTCGCCTCGACCTCGATCCGCGTCGCCGAAAGCAGCCTGATGCCGAGCGTCACGGTGCAGGGCAGCGTCAGCCGCAGCAGCGATAACGACCCGACGCTTGGCACGCGTCGGAACGGACCAGGCTTCCGTGATCGGCGCGCTGAACCAGCCGATCTATGACGGCGGCACCGCGGCCTCGCAGACCAGGCAGGCCAAGGAACTCGCGGCGCAAAGCCGGCTGGTGCTGGATCACGTCCGCAACCAGGCCCGCACCGCAGCCGTCAGCGCCTGGGTCGCCAATGAGGGCGCCAAGATCGCGGTCGCGGCGTCCGAGTCCGAAGTCAAAGCCGCAACCGTCGCGCTGCAGGGCGTGCAGCGCGAAGCGTCCGGCGGCCAGCGCACCACGGTCGACGTGCTCAACTCGCAGCAGGATCTGATCCTCGGCCAAGGCGCGGCTGATCGGCGCGCAGCGTGACCGCGTGATCGCCTCCTACACCCTGCTCGCCGCCATCGGCCGGCTCGACGTCAAGACGCTCAACCTGAACACGCCGGATTACCTGCCCGAGGTGCACTACCATCAGGTGCGCGACGCCTGGCACGGATTGCGTACGCCGTCGGGGCAGTAATTCATTAACCGCAGCGCGATCGCGGCGGGATTTTCCCATCGCGCGGCGTGCCGCCTTGAAAATGAGTGACTTTCCGTCATGGCCGGGCTTGTCCCGGCCATCCGCGTCTTTCTTGCCTTTCTGAAGCGAAGACGTGGATGCCCGGGACAAGCCCGGGCATGACGAGTTCCTCCAGAGAGCCCTATTTCATTGGCTGCATTTTGAGTCGGACTCTCAGGATGAGGTCCGATATTGGACCCTAATGGTGAGGAGCGCGTCTTCGCGCGTCTCGAACCATGAGGCCGTGGGAGATGCGGCAACGATTTGATAGGACCGGAAAAACGCTCTAGACTTGCGGTATATTCGAAGCTCCGGAGACATCATGGACATCATCAGATTATGCGCCTGGGGCTACGCCGCCCTGCTCGGCTTTGTGATCCTGACCGGATACATCCCCGCCTTCATCGACGCCAACGACATGATCTTCGGCCTGTTCCGCCGCACCTGGTATGCCGATGGGCTGCATCTGGTGTCGGCGCTGTGGGCAGCCGCGGCCGCACTCACCTCGCGCCGCGCGTCCGAATTGTTCTTCCAGCTGTTCGGCGCGTTCTATTTCGCCGACGGCGTGCTCGGCCTTTTGACCGGCAGCGGCTATCTCGACTTCGGCATCCTGATCAACGGCATGCTCAACCTGCCGCTGTCGACACGGTTTTTTGCCAACGCCCCGCATCTCACCCTTGGCGGCGTCGCGATCCTGATCGGCTATTTGCTCGCGCCGCGGACGCGCGCCGCCCATGCTTAGGCGCTTGCGGCGGTTTCTTGCAGGCCTCGTGGTCCTGATCGCGTTATCCGTGCTGGTGCCGCTCGCCTACATCGAGGGTCGATGCGGCCCGGCCTCGAACGCGCCGGCGGCCGCAGCGCCCGCGCAGGCATTGCCCGCCATCAACGAGCAAGGCTATCGCCGCAAGCTCGACAACACCTTCTTCACCTTTCCCGAATGGTACATCGTCTACTCGTTCGAGGATTTCGGCCGCTTCCTCAACAACTCCAGCGAAAGCCAGTTCAACTATCTCGGCCATATCCTCGGCTTCTGGCGAAGCTTTTGCACCATCAACCGTGCAATGCCACAGGCCACGGAATCCCGTCCGAAGTGAAGACGATGATCTACGTCATCGGCATCAGCTATTCCGCCGAATACGCCATCAAGGGACTCTATGAAAACACCGTCGGCCGCGTGTTCGAATGGATCAGGGGCGAACAGCGCACGCCCCAGGATGAATATGCCCGCGCGGTGCTGCAGGACTATTCCGCGTTTCTCTACACCGTCCCCTGGTTCAAATATCCGTTCCGGAAGAAGCTCGACGGGTTGATGGCCATCACGACGCCGACGCGGAGCATTGCACGCACATGGGAGCGCGGTTTCGCGCTCGGCGCCGAATATTTCGTCAAGATCGGTTACGCCAGCCTGATCCAGAAGGCGCTCGATGCCAGCGGCGACAACGAGCCGCGCGACATCATGTTTGTGGTCGCGACGCTGCCGCCGGAGGCTTTCGCCAAAGAGCCGCGCATCAAACCGTTCCGGACGCTGACGGCTGAATGGCAGCTGGTGCAGACACCGCGCTACAAGGATTTTACCGAAATTCTGCTCGGCCTGCTCGACAGGGATATTGGCGTTGCCGAGATCGCCGGCAACCGTGAGATTTTCATCACGGTGGTCGCACCCAAATCCGCGAAGCTGGATGTGAAAGACACCACGGAACTGTTTTCGCTCGATCTCGATGCGAAACCCGCCTTCCGCCGCGCCGGTTTGAAGGCTAAGGTCGATCGGCTTGTCGATATCAACCGCGACCTCAAGGCAAAAGGCGCGAGCATTGAGCATTTCTATGACTACTAACAGCCGTCGCGCACCATCGGCAGGATGGCCGGCGCAATCGCACTGGTGATGTGCGGCTGGCTTGCCGTGGTCATCGCGCTCACCTTCGGATCGCCCCCCGGAAATCGATGGCCATCATCGGCCCACCGGCGCAAGCACTGGCGGCGGTGGTCAAAGCCAATGGCCGCATCCTCGCCTCCAGCGACTATGTCACCATCGCACGATCCGACGATACCAATTTCGTCGCGCATCTATACGCCGCGGGCGCCCTGCTCGTGCTCGACGCCGAACAGGCTGGTGGCTGCAGCGGGTTGGCGCCGAGGCAGGTTGCGCAGCTCTAACTACATCCACCGACCTCATCCTGAGGAGCGGCGTAGTCGCGTTTCGAAGGATGGCAGCGGGCGGGATCGGGGCCTTCATGGTCGAGACGGCGCTTCGCGCCTCCTCACGATGAGGCGCATCACGCCCCATACTTCTGATAAAACGTATTGGTGAAAACCTCGCCCGGATCGTACTTCTTCTTCGCCGCGAAGAAGTCGTTGATCTGCGGGTACGACCGCTGCAACTGATCGCGCGAATAATAGAGCTGATACGGCAGGAAGAAGCGGCCCTTGTGCGCGATGGTGAGGTCGATCAGATCTTCCGTCGCCTTCTTCATGCGGCGGTTGCCGTCCTCGTCCGTGGTCTGGTTGATGTAGAGCACCAGCGAGAACGCCGGCTCCGGCGCATAGGTCAGGAAATTCCCCTCCTGATGCACCACGCGGACCGACGCGTTCAGGAGATTGGTCTTGTTCTCGGTCAGCACCTTCCGCATGCCGTCGACAAAGGAGACGAACTGGCTGCGCGGAATGAAATATTCGTGCAGGATGTCGGTGTCGTCAGGCAAGGCGTTGCGCAAATACGGCACGGAATCGTGCATCGGATCGTTGCGGTTGACGAGACAGGCTTCCGCCGAGCCGATCGCCTGCGCCCGCGTCACCGTGCAGGTCTCCATCCGGTGCTCGATGTGCTTTTCGGAAAACCATTTTATCTCCTGGAACAGCGGCCCCTGCTTGGAGAGATTGACGGTCAGCCGCCGCAGTTTCACGCCGCTGACCTCGCCGAGCGGTTCGCGCTTGAAGTCGGTGCCGTCGACTTTCGTGTAGGTATAAAGCAACAGCTCACGCAAAAACGTGCTCGGCGCAGTCGAGAGATGGCCGTACATCAGGCCGATATTCTTGTTCTTTTCGATCTCGCCGGAAAACAGCGCCGGAAACTCCTTGTAGTCCAGCATCCGACGCCCGGTCTGATAGACGAGGTTGTCGGCAATATCGAGCTCGGCCTCGACGATGACGCCGAACAGGCCGTAGCCGCCGACCACGAGATCGAACAGTTCCTTGTTCTCGGTCGCCGACACCGTCTTCAGCGAGCCATCCGCCAGCATCACCTTCATCGACTTGATCGATTTCGCCAATGCGCCGGCCTGGTGATCCATGCCGTGGGCATTGACCGAAATCGAGCCGCCGACGCTGAAGATGTCGGTCGACTGCATGGCACGCACCGCAAAGCGCGGATGCAGCACGTTCTGGATATCGTGCCAGGTCGCGCCCGGCTGCACCGTGACCGAGCGTGCGGTCTCGTTCAGCACGATCTTGTTGAAGCCGCGCATGTCGAGCACGATGCCGCCCTTGCGAAAGGCCTGCCCGCCCATGCTGTGGCGCACGCCCGCCGTCGTGATCGAAAGCTTGTTGTCGCGCGCGAAAGCCAGCGTCTTGGCGATGTCCTCGACGCTGCGCACCTCGACCACGCCAAAGATCTCGGTCTTGTTGAGGCAGCTCGCATCGTTGATGCTGCCGCCGAGCTGCGACCACTTTACGCCCTGCAGCGGCGTGATCGCCTTGATCCGTTCCAGATCGATCTTGCCCTGCTCGCCCGCTGCCACCGGCCGGCAATCCTTGTCGCCGGTGGGGTCGGCGGCCAGCGCCTGCAGTTTGCGAAAGCCGTAGACGCCGAACAGCACGACCAGAACGGCGACGGCGGACGCGCCGGTTTTGAACTTTCGCGAAAATTTTTGCATAAACTGATTCCAGGTGGGGCTTGGATCATCCGGGCGCGTGGTGGATTAGTCAAATCTGCGAGCTTCCGGTTCGAAAGATTTGTAAATGCGAGGTTTCTTCGATGCTTCAAGCCTGTCTGAACGGCGGCCGCGACCGCGCCTTCCATCCGGCAACCCCGCTGTCGCCGGATGAATTGGCTGCCGATGCGAAGGCGGTGGTTGAGGCCGGCGCGCAGCAATTGCACATCCATGTGCGCGACGCCGCGGGCATGGAGAGCCTGCATCCCGATGACGTCGCCCGCGCGCTCGAGGCGGTGAGAGCCAGCGTGCCCGGCATCCCCGTCGGCTTGTCGACGGGCTGGTGGATCCCGCCAAAGGGCCGCGCGCGGCAGCAGCACATCCGGGAATGGCGGGTCCTGCCGGATTACGTCTCGATCAACCTGATCGAGGAGGATTCCGCCGAGGTGATCGACCTCGTGCTGGAAAAAGGCATCGGCGTTGAGGCCGGCCTGTGGTCGGCGGCCGATGCCGAAAAGTTCCTCGCTCACCCCAACGCCGAAAAATGCCTGCGGGTTTTGATCGAGCTCAACGAACAGGAACTGCCGGCGGCGGAACAAGCGCTTCGCGACATTCAGAAAATTCTCGACCGCGCCGACATGCGGCTGCCGCGGCTGCTGCACGGCCGCGATCTCACGGTCTGGCCGCTCTACCGCGAAACGCTGCGGCTCGGGGTCGACGCCAGGATCGGGCTCGAGGACGGCAAGCACCTGCCCTCCGGCGACCTCGCCGAAAGCAATGCTGCCCTGATCCGCGCGGCGCGTGCGCTTGTCCCGTAACCTGCTATCCTCATCGCAACGCGCGGCCTGAAATGCGCTGAACAGGGGAGAAGACCAATGCTGACGCGACGCAGTATCTTGCTCGGCTCCATCGCAGCCGGAGTGTTGATGCAAAACCGGGAGGTTTTTGGAAAGGCGGTGCAGCCGGAGACGCCGGTCAATTTCGAGATTCCTGCCCGGCGCCTGCGATTGCCACACCCATATTCACGGCGACGTCGAAAAATTCCCGTTCTTTGCCGGCCGCGTCTACACGCCCGAACCGGCCTCGCCCGAAGAGATGTCGGCGCTGCACAAGGCGCTGAGCATGGAGCGCGTGGTGGTGGTGACGCCGAGCGTCTACGGCACCGACAATTCCTCCAGCCAGTTCGGCATGATGGCGCGTGGCGCGAACGCGCGCGGCGTCGCCGTGATCGATGACAAGACGCCGGAGACCGCCCTCGACACCATGCACAAGGCCGGCTTCCGCGGCATCCGGCTCAATCTCGCCACCGGCGGCACCAACGATCCCAATGTCGGGCGCGCACGGCTGCAGGCTGGCATCAACCGCGTCATGGAACGCGGCTGGCACGTCCAGATGTACACCAACCTCGCCATGATCACGGCGATCAAGGACATCGTCATGACGGCGCCGGTGCCGCTGGTGTTCGACCACTTTGGCGGCGCGCAGGCCGCGCTTGGCGTGGAGCAGCCGGGCTTTGCCGATCTCGTCGAGATGGTGAAGTCAGGCAAGGCGTATGTGAAGATCTCCGGCGCCTATCGCTCGTCAAAACTCGGGCCCGAATACAAGGACTGCATCCCCCTCGCCCAGGCGCTGATCGCGGCGAACAGCGATCGCATTGTCTGGGGCACCGACTGGCCGCATCCGGATTCGGTAACGCCGCCTGGCAAGAAGCCGACCGACGTCACGCCGCTGTTCCAGATCGACGACGGAAAACTGCTCAACCAGCTTCCGGTGTGGGCGCCGGACGCCGCGGTTCGCAAGAAGATCCTGGTCGATAATCCGGCGAGGCTTTACGGGTTTACTTGAAGCTCATCTCGCCGACACAGCAAGCGGATCACTGTGGAAGTCGCGCAACCAGTTTGCCGACTTCCTTAAGCCGCCGAACGGGAACAGGTGAAATCCGGCAATCGACGCCGTCGCCTCCGGCGATGCCGTGCAGAGCCCGCGGAAAACGTCATCGGGGCCGGTATCGGTCAAAAGCCGGCCGAACCGTCCGATCTGGCCGCGCAGCGCCCGCATCGAATTGCCGATGCCGCAGCGAAGCGCGAATTTCGTCAGCGTCGCCAGCGTCGCCGGGCCGGCAAGACCGACAATAACGGGAAGATCGATCCCGCGGGCATGGAGTTCGCCGAGCCAGCCGATGATCGGCGCGCTTTCGAAGCAGAACTGGGAGACGGCGTTGACGGAAACCCCGGTCCGCTCGCTCCACGCCCTGCCAGGCCGCAAGGTTCTTGAACGCATGGTCATCATCGAGGAACGGATGTCCCTCGGGATGACCGGCAACGCTCACGGATTTGATGCCGTGGGTCTCGATCAGGCCGGAGGCGGCGGCATCGAAGCTCGATTTGAACGGCCCCCTCGCCGCGGCGACGTCGCCGGCGATCAGGAGGATGCGCCGCACATCGGCCTCGCCGCGGGCACGGGCGAGGAAATCGCCGAGCGCCTCATAGGAGGCCATTTCGCGCGCGGCGATGTGCGGCACCGGATTGAAGCCGGCGCGGCGCAATGCGGCCGCGGTCTCGATATTGTGGCGGTAATTATCGCCGGGCAGAAAGGTGATGGTGACGTCCGTGCCGCGCGCAAAGTGGTCCGACAGCTCCTGCAACTGATGCCCGCGCGAGGAAATTTCGACGGAGGCTTGCGGCAGCAGTTTTGCGAGATCGGGTGCGGTCACGGGCGGCTCCCGGACATCAGGCGGGCGCGCGGCGGCGCGAAATCACATAGGTCTCGTCGTTGAACCACAGCCCGCCATGCTTCTTCAGCACCCGGTCGGTGGCCTCGAGATAGCGGCCGTCGCGCACGACTTCGGAAAGGCGCACATCCTCGATCTGCGCGACATAGATCGCGGCATTCCAGGCAGCGAACAGCGTCGAGGTGCCGATCGGGCCGCTGACCTCGTCGGGCAGCGTGTGCATGTGGTAGCGGAAGATCGAGCGCGCGTCGGAGGACGCGTTGAAATTATAATGCCGCGCCATGGAGCCGAGCTCGTGCTTGACCTGGCGCAG
The DNA here is from genome assembly GCA_963731915.1 of uncultured Alphaproteobacteria bacterium. Taxonomy (GTDB): domain Bacteria; phylum Pseudomonadota; class Alphaproteobacteria; order Rhizobiales; family Xanthobacteraceae; genus Bradyrhizobium. Next base: position 2,688 of record CAVSXQ010000022.1, on the reverse strand, counting down.
GATCGCGTAGCGGTCGGTCTTGAAGGGATCGTCGCCGGGCCAGACCTGATCGATGATCTCGATGCCGGGATCCTTGCCGTGGGAGTGGATGCCGATCAGCCGGCCGCCGGGCCGCAGCGATTTCACCAGCGGCGTGATCACCTTCGAGGCCTTGAACTCGACGCCGACCCGCGCGCGATAAGGCTGCGAGGCGATGACAAGATCGTAGTCGGCCATCACCTTTCCCGGCCGCGGCATGATCGGATCGAGCAGAAAAGAATGATCCTCCCGGCGAATGGTGAGGATGATCGGCCGGTTGTAGACCGGATTGCCTGATGTCTTGCTGATCCCTGCCCGCCAGTTCTCGGCCAAAAATCCCTCGAGCTCGCCGATCTGCTCGGCAAAGCCGTGCGCGGTGTTGCCCGACAGCGTGACGTCCTTCCAGATCAGGCCCTGCGCTGCGGTCGCCGAGCGCGGGGTCAGCCACGGCGCCTCGGCGTAATAGAGATTGGTGACGACGAGCACGGTGGCCGGATGTTCGAACAGCCGGTCGGCCATCTTCTCCAGCATCAGCCGCACGTCCTCGTAGCTGATCTCCTTGGCCACGACATAGAGCGGCATGGTCGGAAAGCGCGCATGCACCGCGCGCATCACCCGCGACAGCACCGTGCCGTCGCCGACGCCGGCATCGAAGATCCGAAGCGCCGGCGGCGACGGCTGCAGATTGCCGAGTTCGAGCGAGATGCGGTTGCCGATCTCGGTCTTCTCGCTGCAGGTCGAGACGAACAGCAGGTATTTTTGCCGGTTATCGAAGAAGCGAAAGCCCGCCGGCGCGACGTCGGTCGCAGCGGCGGCGCCATTGACCGCTTTGCCGGCTGAAGGTGCCCGTTTTGCGCCGGCGGCGCGGCCGCACGATGCTCGCTGAGATAGGCGCGCACCTTGTCGAGCGTGCCGGTGGTGATCCGCGCGCCGTCGCGCAGCCGCGACACCAGCTTGCCGTCATTGACGACGAGGCGCCCGAAGGTGGATTCCGCGGTCTGTGTCGCCCGGCAAAATTCGCGGATCTCGCCGAGGATCTGCTCGGCGGTGGCGGTGACTTGTCCCTGACGTCCCTCGACTTGCACGGCGTTCCCCCGTGGTTTTCCCGTGCCTAATCAAGGAACGGGACGCGGGGGACGTCAACCACAAACGGAGTGGGCAGGATTTATGGGCGTATGCCCACAAACCATCAGCGGGCCCGCCGCGAAAAGAAGGAGATCAGGACCGGCAGCGTGACCAAGATGACCAGCGGGGCCAGCATCATGCCGGTGACGACCACTACCGCGAGCGGCTTTTGCACCTGCGAACCGATCCCCTCCGACATCGCCGCCGGCAACAGGCCGACGCCCGCGACCACGCAGGTCATCAGCACCGGCCGCAACTGCAGTTCGCCGGTGCGGACGATCGCCCGCATCCGCTCAAAGCCTTCGTCGATCAGCTGGTTGTACTGCGACAGGATGATGATGCCGTCCATCACGGCAATCCCGAACAGCGCGATGAAACCGATCGCCGCCGAGACGCTGAACGGAATACCCGAGATCAGCAACCCGAGCACGCCGCCAAAAATCGCCATCGGGATCACGCTCATGGCGAGCAGCGTATCGGCCACCGAGCCCAAATTGAACCACAACAGCACCGCGATCAGCGCAAGACTGATCGGCACCACGATCGACAGCCGCCGGATGGCGTCCTGCAGATTGCCGAACTCGCCGACCCATTCGACCCGCGATCCCGGCGGGAGATGGACTTGGGCCGCGACCTTGTCCTGGGCCTCCTGGATGGCGCTGCCGAGGTCGCGTTCGCGCACCGAGAATTTTATCGGCAGATAGCGCTCCTGCTGCTCGCGATAGATATAGGCAGCGCCGGAAATCAGGTTGATCGAGGCGACTTCGCTGAGCGGGATTTGCGTGATCGCGCCGCCGGTACCGGCAGCCCCGATCCGCAAATTCTGGATCGCCTCCGCGCTCTTGCGGTATTCCGGCGCGAGGCGAACGATAATCGGGAAATGCCGGTCGCTGCCCGGCTCGTAGAGATCGCCGGCGAAATCGCCGCCGATCGCGACGCGGATGGTGGCATTGATATCGCCGGGCGAAAGGCCGTAACGCGCGGCGCGGGCGCGGTCGATATCGATCTGGATGGTAGGCTGGCCGAGCGAGGTGAACACTGCCAGATCAGTGATGCCCTGCACCGTCGACAACACCTGCTTGATCTTGTTGGCGGTGTCGGTCAGCGCCTGCAGGTCGTTGCCGTACAGCTTGATCGAGTTCTCGCCCTTCACGCCAGAGACCGCTTCGGACACGTTATCCTGCAGATACTGCGAAAAATTGAATTCGACGCCGGGAAACCTGTCCTGCAATTGCTCGAGCAATTGCGCGGTAATTCCGCCTTGTCACGGGTGTTCGGCCAGTCGCTGGCCGGCTTTAGCGGCGCAAAGAACCCCGCGTTGAACAGACCGGCAGCATCCGTGCCGTCGTCGGGGCCGCCATGCTGCGACACCACCAATTCCGCCTCGGGGCGGGCGCGGATGAGTTTTCGCATCTCGTTGACATAGTCGTTGCCCTCCTGCAGCGAGATGGTCGGCGGCAGCGTCGCCCGGATCCAGAGATTGCCCTCCTCCAGCTTGGGCAAGAATTCGAGGCCAAGCAGACGGGCAAACATGATGGTCAGCAG
>CAVSXQ010000021.1:0-115411 GCA_963731915.1 uncultured Alphaproteobacteria bacterium | reverse complement strand
ACGCCAGGTTCTGCGAGTTGGCATCGGTGATCAGCGAGTCCCCAGCGATCAGGACCGAGGAGTTGCCGTCGTGCGAATAGCCGACGACGTTATTGAAGCCGCTGGTATCGTCGTTCAGGTCCACAACCGGTGGAGCCGGCTCGTTGCTACCGTTGATTGTGACCACGACATCCTGCGAGGTGATGCCGCCATGGTGGTCATCAACCTCGATCGTGTAGGTCAGCGTCACCGACTGGCCATAGGCCAGATAATCGAAATTCTTGTCCTCGGCCGAGAACGACCAGGCTTGCGAGCCGGTCACACCGTTGGTGGGATCGACCAGCGTGCCCAGCTTAAGCCAGCCGAGGACCGTTGCATCGTCGGCAAGACCTGTCGTCGTCCCGTCGATGCTTACCCCGGTGATGGTCACCGCATGGCTATCGATCAGGTCGACATCGCTAAAGGTTATCGCGCCGGATTTCGGTGTGCTGCACGGTCGAACCATGCGCATTCGCGATCTCGTCTATCTCGGCACTTTGGTCGTTGCTGGTGATGACCGGCCCATCGTTGGTCCCGGTGATGGTGACCGTGACATCCTGCGTGACCATGCCGCCGTGCTGGTCGTCGATGCTGACGGTATAGGTCTGGGTGATGACCTGGCCGACCGCGAGCTGCTGGGCCAGCGCATTGTCGATCGTAAAGGTCCAGCCCACCGTACCGAGATTGTTGGTGTCGGCATTGTTCTCGGTCAGCGACAGCGCCAGCGTGCCAAGCGGCTGGGTCGCCGGGTTGAAGCCGGGCAAGGCCGTCGAGGCCGAGCCGCCGGTCAGCGACTTGCCGATCAAATGGGTGTCGATCAGGTCGATGTCCTTGAACGTGATGGTGCCGGACGCGGTCTGCTGGCCGTCCTCGACCACTCCGCCCGACGCCGTCGTCGAGCCGGCCATAATGGTCGGCGCATCCTCGGTGCCGGTGATGGTGACCGTGACATCCTGCGTGACCAGCGCCGCCGTGCTGGTCGTCGATGCTCACGGTATAGGTCTGGGTGATGACCTGGCCGACCGCGAGCTGCTGGGCCAGCGCATTGTCGATCGTAAAGCGTCCACCCACCGTACCTATATTGCTGGTGTCGGTATTGTCCTCGGTCAGCGCAGCGCCAGCGTGCCAAGCGGCTGGGTCGCCGGATTGAAGCCGGGCAAGGCCGTCGAGGCCGAGCCGCCGGTCAGCGAGTGGCCGATCAGGTGCGTATCGATCAGGTCGACGTCCTTGAACGTGATGGTGCCGGACGCGGTCGGCGTACCGTCTTCCACCACACCGCCCGATGCCGTCGTCGAGCCGGCCATAATGGTCGGCGCGTCCTCGGTGCCGGTGATGATCACCGTCACGTCCTGCGTGATCACGCCGCCGTGCTGGTCGTCGATGCTGACGGTGTAGGTCTGGGTGATGACCTGGCCGACCGCGAGCTGCTGGGCCAGCGCATTGTCGATCGTAAAGGTCCAGCCCACCGTACCGAGATTGTTGGTGTCGGCATTGTTCTCGGTCAGCGACAGCGCCGCGTGCCAAGCGGCTGGGTCGCCGGATTGAAGCCGGCAAGGCCGTCGAGGCCGAGCCGCCGGTCAGCGACTTGCCGATCAAATGGGTTCGATCAGGTCGACGTCCTTGAACGTGATGGTGCCGGACGCGGTCTGCTGGCCGTCTCGACCACCCCGCCCGACGCCGTCGTCGAGCCGGCCACGATGACGGGCGCTTCGTTGGTGACGGCATCAATCGTCGGTGTGTCTTCGGTCCCGGTGATAGTCACCGTCACGTCCTGCGTGATCACGCCGCCGTGCTGGTCGTCGATGCTCACGGTATAGGTCTGGGTGATGACCTGGCCGACCGCCAGTTGCTGGCCAGCGCATTGTCGATCGTAAAGGTCCAGCCCACCGTACCGAGATTGTTGGTGTCGCGCATTGTTCTGGTCAGCGACAGCGCCAGCGTGCCAAGCGGCTGGGTCGCCGGGTTCGAAGCCGGGCAAGGCCGTCGAGGCCGAGCCGCCGGTCAGCGACTTGCCGATCAAATGGGTGTCGATCAGGTCGACGTCCTGAACGTGATGGTGCCGGACGCGGTCTGCTACCGTCCTCGACCACTCCGCCCGACGCCGTCGTCGAGCCGGCCATAATGGTCGGCGCATCCTCGGTGCCGGTGATGGTCACCGTCACGTCCTGCGTGACCATGCCGCCGTGCTGGTCGTCGATGCTCACGGTGTAGGTCTGGGTGATGACCTGGCCGACCGCGAGCTGCTGGGCCAGCGCATTGTCGATCGTAAACGTCCAGCCCACCGTACCTGATTGCTGGTGTCGGTATTGTTCTCGTGCAGCGTCAGCGCCAGCGTGCCAAGCGGCTGGGTCGCCGGATTGAAGCCGGGCAAGGCCGTCGAGGCCGAGCCGCCGGTCAGCGAGTGGCCGATCAGGTCGTATCGATCAGGTCGACGTCCTTGAACGTGATCGTGCCGGACGCGGTCGGCGTACCGTCTTCGACCACACCGCTCCGATGCCGTCGTCGAGCCGGCCACGATCGTCGGAGCGTCGTCGGTGCCGGTAATCGTCACAGTCACGTCCTGCGTCACCGGCGCGCCGTTCGTCGGTGACGGTGACCGTTAGACCTGCGTGATGGTCTCACCCTCGGCCAGCGACTGCAGAACGCGGTCGTTGTTGTCCAGCGTGAAGGTCCAGCCCAGCGAGCCGATGTTGTTGGTATCGGTATCCTCGCTGACCTCGTTCAGCGCGAAGGTTCCGATATAGGTCGTGTTGTCGACAAAGCCCGGCAGCGGCGCATTCGACGTCGACGAGGCAGGCACGAAGATCGCCGAATGGGTGTCGATCAGATCGATATCCTGGAAGGTGATCGTGCCATCGGTCGCGATCTCGTTCGAGGTGACGGCGACGTCCTCGGTCACCCCACCCGTCGCTGTCGTCAAAGCGCTCTCGATGGTCGGCCCATCGTTGGTGCCGGTGATGGTGACCGTCACATCCTGCGTGACCGTGCCGCCGGTATGACCGTCCGACACCGTTACCGTATAGACCTGCGTGATGGTCTCACCCTCGGCCAGCGACTGCAGAACGGGATCGCTGTCGTCCAGCGTGAAGCTCCAGTCCACCGAGCCGATGTTGTTGGTATCGGTGTTGTCCTCGCTGACCTCGTTCAGCGCGAAGGTTCCGATATAGGTCGTGTTGTCGACAAAGCCCGGCAGCGGCGCATTCGACGTCGACGAGGCCGGCACGAAGATCGCCGAATGGGTGTCGATCAGATCGATATCCTGGAAGATGATCGTGCCGTCGGCCGCGATCTCGTTCGAGGTGACGGCGACGTCCTCGGTCACCCCACCCGTCGCTGTCGTCAAAGCGCTCTCGATGGTCGGCCCATCGTTGGTGCCGGTGATGGTGACCGTCACGTCCTGCGTAACCGTGCCGCCGGTATGACCGTCCGACACCGTCACCGTATAGACCTGCGTGATAGTCTCACCCTCGGCCAGCGACTGCAGAACGGGATCGCTGTCGTCCAGCGTGAAGGTCCAGTCCACCGAGCCGATGTTGTTGGTATCGGTGTTGTCCTCGCTGACCTCGTTCAGCGCGAAGGTTCCGATATAGGTCGTGTTGTCGACAAAGCCCGGCAGCGGCGCATTCGACGTCGACGAGGCCGGTACGAAGATCGCCGAATGGGTGTCGATCAGATCGATATCCTGAAAGGTGATCGTGCCGTCGGCCGCGATCTCGTTCGACAAATTGATATCTGTGTCCTCGACCACCTCGCCGGTGGCTGTCGTCAATTCTCCCACGATGACCGGCGCGTGATTTGGCCCATCGTTGGTGCCGGTGATGGTGACGGTCACGTCCTGGGTGATCGTCCCGCCATGGCCGTCCGATACCGTGATTGTGTATATTTGAGTGATGGTCTGGCCAGCTGCCAGCGACTGCAGCACCGGGTCGTCGTCATCCAGCGTGAACGTCCAGCCCACCGAACCGTTGGTGTTTCCATCGGCTGGAACCTCGCTGACAGGGGCCAGGGCAAACGTTCCAATGTTGGCCGCCCCCGGGCCGACACCTTCTGCAAATCCCGGAAGATCGGCGCTGGCATCCGACGATTTCAGCACAAAGGAGACCGTGTGCGTATCCGTGAGGTCGACGTCGTTGAAGGTGACGACACCGTCGGCAACGATGTTGCCGGCGCCATTCACCGCCTGGTCCTCGACCACTCCGTCCGAAGCGATCGTCTGATTCGCAACGATCGTCGGCGTGTCGTTGGTGCCGGTAACCGTGATGGTGAATTCCCGGAACGTCGTCTCGTTGTTCAGCGGATAGTTATTGTTGACCTCCGCCACATAGGTCAGCACCAGTTCCTCGCCCTCGGCGAGGAAGTCGAGCTTGGAGTCGTCGATGCTGTAGGTCCAGGTCGCGGTGCCGATATTCTTGCCGGCGGGATCCTGGGCCACGACCAGCGGCACCCTCACCGCATCGATCGCGGCGCGTTGGTCGTCGGTCAGCCCCGCAGTAACATTCTGGTCCTGGCTGTTGAGATAGACATACGAACCGAACGCGACCTTGACCGTCGGGACATCGCCCGCATTGACGTCATAAAAACTGACACCGGCCGAGACGCTGTCGATCAGCGAACTTGCCGTGAGCCCGGTCTTTTCGGAAAACGCCACGTTGAAGGTCGTAACCGCCGGCGGACCGGGGATGTGATCGGGCGAAGTGGCTGCGGACGAGCGCCGCCGCCGGGCGGCGGGCCGGCCGGGGCGTTGGCCAGGAGAAAGGTAAAGGGAATGTATTCGCCGCTCGCCGTCTTGACGAAGCTGGTTTGCGGAACCCCGATGTCGCTGAACTTGGTGAGCGAATTGGGATTCGCATTGTCGGTGAATTTGAGCGCGAAGATGTTTTTGATAATATCCTGCGCTTCTTGCGAAAACTGCGCCGACGACTGAAAACTGACGACGCCCTGGCCACTGACGGTGGTCTGCGTTCCCGGCTGGCTGACGGTCGCGAACGGCAACTTCGTGATCTTGTCGAGCAGCAGAAAGGTGCCGTTGGTGCCGTCGGGCTCGACCAGCACCTGGAATCTAGCGGGTGGCGCGATACCTGAGCCCGGCACTTCGAAATCGATCTCGCACAGCACCGCGGTGCCGCGGATGCCCATGGTCGCGACCGGCGTATCGACCTTCATGTCGCCGTGTTTGGCGGTCGCGCCGGCGACAAAGGAGATCGTGCCCGCCACGAGGCTGAGCAGCGACGAATTGCTCGACCCGTTGGGGTCGTAGACCATCTCGTTCAGCACCATCTTCGCGTTCGCGCCGAGGCCGAACACGCTGCCGTCGATAAAGGTGATGCCGAGCGTGGAAGCGGATCCGGACTGGACCACGTCGCCCTGATTGACGTTATCGCCGAGGTTGAGAACGATCGAGACGCCGTTGCGGATGACCGTCGCATTGCCGACCAGCTTGGTGACGTGGCCGATCATCTTGGCGGCGCTGGCGCTGCCGTCAGCTTGAGCGAACTGGGTGTGACCGGCGAGCGCGTTGACGATGTCGCCGGTGAGGTGAGCGCCGTCGGGCGAAGCCAACGCCGCGCGTTTCTCGCCCTTGAAGTATTCCGGCACGACCACTTCGTGGCCGTCCTTGGAGATTACGAGATCGAGACCGGCCTTCTTGTAGTCGCCGTTGAAGAGAAGATTCGCGTCCTTGATGACGACGGAACCCCACGGCGCCTGCGTCGACACCGAATCGACATGCAATTGCCCTTTCGGGTGCACACCGGCACCGTCAAAAGGCAAACCAGCGTCGAATTTGCCGACAAAATTCAAAGACCCACCCTGCCCGGAAGGGTAATTTTTAAAGAATATTAAAAAGTCTAAGCTTGCATATCATTGGAAAGCGCCTCGCGAAACCATCCAGTGCTTGCGCAACATGAATTAAGCAGAGCCGCTTGCTCCAATTTTCTATGCACGGACTTGAGAATCAAAAGTATTTGGTCCCAGATTCATAAGAATACTTTCCCGAAATAGGCCAACCCTGCACTGTCGGCATGTATTAAAAGTATAAAAACAGCCAGCCTATACTCTAGACTGCTTGGCGGTAGTTCTACTGTGGTATAATGGACCAAGTTCCAGGCTGAAACTGTGATTTAGCTAACAGATCACGGGTTCCTGATGTGCGTTAGCCATTTTTACCAGAAATCAACGATAATGAACCGTTAGCCGGCCGGCGTTGTAACGCGGCGCACGATCGGTAAAATTTTCTGCAAATCGGAGAGACCGATTTCAGCCTGTTTCGCGCTTTCCCGGACCGATTCCGGGCATTTTAAGCCAATTAAAAGTACCCCCGCCCATTCTCACCCCTGAGAACGATCCGGTCACGTGCAGGCCTAATGCGCCCGTCGATGCCCGGACATGGGGCGTCAGATGGGACTTTTCGGTCAATTGCACGCTTTGCGTGCCGTCATGCTTGCCTGCGGCCTGATGGGGCTCGGACCTGCGTCCGGCCTGAAGGCGGAGGCGCTGCATTCGGCGCCCCGCGCGGCATTGAAAAGGCCGGTTTTGAAAAGCCGGCGCTGGAAAACCCGGCCGAGCCGTTCGGGCTGCCAACCTCGCCGCTTCTCAGTGGCGGTTTGCACCAGAAATGGCTCGGCGTGCAGCACCGCCTCGCCGACGAAATGGTGCAGCTCGCGCTGTGCGATTCCGACCGCGACGGCTGCGTGTCGCCCGCCGCGCTGCAATTGCTCGCCATCGTCGATGCCGCCCGCGCCCGCGAGGGCCGCGCCCGGTTCGGCGAGATCAACCGCGCCATCAACCTTGCCGTCAGGCCGATGAGCGACCTTGCGCAACATGGCGAGATCGACGTCTGGTCTTCGCCGCTGGTTACCTTCAGCAGGGGCGCCGGCGATTGCGAGGATTATGCTATCGCCAAATTCGTTGGCCTGCGCCTTGCCGGCATTGCGCCGGAGGACCTGCGGATCGTGATTGTGCACGATCCCGTGCGTGGTGAAGACCACGCCATTGCCGCCGCCAGACTCGACGGACGCTGGCTAACGCTGGATAATCGCCACATGGCGATGGTTGGCGATGCCGATGCGAGACACTACCGGCCGATCTTCGTGCTCGACCGCGACGGCGCCAGGCGATACGAAGCCGCGCCGCTGATGGCCGGCATGCCGAGGCACAGCCCTGCTCCTACCGTCGCGTTGACGATCGCCTTACAGGCGAGCGCGATTTCCGAGCCGAATTAGGCCCAAAAGCCGCAGGCGGGGCCGCACAAGTCAGTTGACAAAAATCCGGCTTCCACCTCCATCTTGCATTGGCGGCAGATCGTCGGCCTGTTGCGCTGCGTCAGTTCGGGGCGGGAATTACGATGCGATCCATCGCACTGGCTATCGTCGCGCTCCAGCTTGGCTGGATGCATCCGGCGTGCGCGCAAGGCAGTCCAGGGCACGCCGGGCGGCACGCCGCCGATCGCCGAATTGCTGCCGTTGTTTGCGAAGAACCGCTGCGCGGAGGTCAGGGATCCGGCGGAGCAACTGTTCTGCGGCGATCCCGAACTCAACAGCGTCGGTGTGCGGCTCAACGGCGCCGCCGAGAACCGGTTGAGCCGGATCGCGGATCGCAGGCTCGCGGCCGAAGAGAATGTAGAGTGGATCAGGAACCGCAATTCGAGCTGCGGCATTTTTGTCCGGCAAGCCGTGCAGCCTGCAAACTTCCAGCACATCAAGACATGCCTGCTCAAGGTCACCAATGACAGGATCGCGATCCTGGCCGATCCCAATTTCGACTGCCTTGCGACCACAACCACCGCGGGCCTGCTGATCTGCAGCGACCCGGCGCTGGCCAACGCCGACAAGGAGCTCAATGGCCTGTTTGTCGGACTAATCGCCAGGTTGCGGGATGACGAAGCCAAGGGCGCGCTCGCCGAGTACGCCAGATGGACCCGGACCCGCGACCGGCTGTGCGATCTCGACGGCAAGGACAATGTGCCGCTGGAGGAATTGTCGGCCGCCGAACAATGCCTTGCCGACTACATCAATCAGAAGGCGGCCGAGTTCGCCGCCGTCAAAGACCCGCGGCGGGTTTTCGGACGTGAAGTGCTGTCACCTGCGCCAGATGCGGATGCCGTCGATCACTGCGTCGGAAAAATTCATTCGACCAACACCTGCGAAAATTTCCTGAGGATCAGCCGCGTCACCCAGCTCGATACCGAAGTGTCCGCGCAGGAAGCGATCGTGACGGCGGAGATCGAGATGAAGGTGCTGGCGCCGTTTGCGATTTGCAGTCCGATCGCATCGAACTGCACCGGCGCATGCTGGGATCTGCAATCGGGAGAGCCGAAGCCGTCGACGGTGAGCCGGCAGAACGTCCCCGTCGCCTACCGGATCAGGATCGAGAAATCGTTCGCGTTCAGGAAGTCACCTGGCGGTGACTGGCTTTGCAACACGCAAGCGCTGCGCCCGGTCGAGTTCGGGCATGCGCTGAACGCACCGTAGCATATCGTTCAGATCGGTCATTAGCCTCGACACTTTGCGAACACGCCGATGTTGCGGTGCGGCTGGCATGCCACTTCGTATTTCGTTTGGCGAAAAAATGACGAGACGAATTTTCTCTTTTCGTTTCGAATCGCGCGCTTTGATTGACGACATCGTTCTCGCAAGCATACCATCCACTTTAGAACCGCTAGAGTTCGCATTGGGAGGACGAGATGACGTGTCTGCCGCGCGTTGATTTTGCTTGCCGTTTATTCCCCGCTAGATCCCCGGACATCGATCGATCAAGGCAACTCGCCGGAACCCTGCTGGGTATCGGGCTCGCCTTTACGCTCTCGATCGGCAGCGCGGCCGCGCAGACCAAGGGATCGCCCGAGCACATCAAGGCCGTGACATCGGCGGTCGACGGCGCCTCGATCAAGGCCAACACGGCAACGTCGAACGACTGGCCGACCATCGGCCTCGATTATGCGGAAACGCGCTTTTCCAAGCTCAACCAGATCAACGCCGACAACGTCAAGAAGCTCGGCCTGGTCTGGAGCTATCCGCTGGAGTCTTCCCGCGGCGTCGAAGCGACCCCAGTCGTGGTCGACGGCATCATGTACCAGACCGCATCCTGGAGCGTGGTGCACGCCATCGACGCCCGCACCGGCAAGCGGTTGTGGGTATACGACCCGAAGGTCGACAAGGAGAAGGGCTACAAGGGCTGCTGCGACGTGGTCAACCGCGGCGTCGCGCTGTGGAAGGGCAAGGTGTTCGTCGGCGTCTATGACGGCCGGCTGGTCGCGCTCGACGCAGTGACCGGGAAAGTGGCGTGGGAAAAGGACACTCTGATCGACAAGGAGCATTCCTACACCATCACCGGCGCGCCGCGCGTCTTCAACGGCAAGGTGGTGATCGGAAATGGCGGCGCGGAATATGGCGTGCGCGGCTATGTCACCGCCTATGACGCCGAGACCGGTAATCAGGCCTGGCGCTGGTTCACGGTGCCGGGCGATCCGTCAAAACCGTTCGAGGATGAATTGATGGCGGCGGCGGCCAAAACCTGGGATCCCGCCGGCAAATACTGGATCAATGGCGGCGGCGGCACGGCGTGGGACACCATCACCTTCGATCCCGACCTCAACATGGTCTATATCGGCACCGGCAACGGCTCGCCGTGGAACCGCGACATCCGCAGCCCGGCCGGCGGCGACAATCTCTACCTCGGCTCGCTGGTGGCGCTGAACGCCGATACCGGCAAATACATCTGGCACTACCAGGAAACACCCGGCGATCACTGGGACTATACTTCCACCCAGCCGATGATCCTCGCCGACATCAATATCGACGGCGCGGCGCGCAAGGTGATCCTGCATGCGCCCAAGAACGGCTTCTTCTTCGTGGTCGACCGCACCAACGGAAAATTCATCTCGGCGAAAAACTTCGTCGACGTGAACTGGGCGACCGGCTACGACGCCAACGGGCGGCCGATCGAGGTGCCCGCGGCACGCGGTGCCGAGGGGTACGACAGCATCCCCGGTCCGTATGGCGCCCACAACTGGCATCCGATGTCGTTTAATCCCCAGACCGGCCTCGTCTATCTGCCGGCGCAGGGCGTGCCGCTGAACCTCACGCCGGAAAAGAACTTCAAGAACAATGCCCAGGAGCCCGGCAAGTTTGCTTCCGCTGCCGGCTGGAACGTAGGCTTCATGCTGGATGCGACCCCGCCCAAGAACAAGCCGTTCGGACGGCTGATTGCATGGGACCCCGTGAAGCAGAAAGAAGCCTGGCGCGCCGAATATGTGGCGCCGTGGAACGGCGGCACGCTGACGACCGCGGGCAATCTGGTGTTCCAGGGCACGGCGGACGGGCGCTTCATCGCCTACAACGCGACGACAGGTGAAAAACTCTGGGAGTTGCCGACCGGCACCGGCGTGGTCGCGGCGGCCTCGACCTATATGATCGACGGCAAGCAATATGTTTCGATCGCGGTCGGTTGGGGCGGCGTGTTCGGCATTGCCATACGCGTGACCGAATATCGGAGCCCGGGCACGGTCTACACCTTCGCGGTCGACGGCAAAGCGCCGTTACCGGAGTTCGTGAAATACCAGAGCGAGGGTCTGCTCGCCGGCGTCAAATACGATCCAAAGGACGTGCCCGAAGGCACCGCGATCTATGTCGCCGCCTGCGTGCAGTGTCATTTGGTGCCGGGAGTCCACAATGGCGGCAACGTCCGAAACCTCGCCTATATCGGCAAGGAATTGATCGAGAACCTGAAGGACTTCGTGTTCAAGGGACCGCACCGCGACCAGGGCATGCCTGATTTCACCGGCAAGCTGAAGGAAGAGGATATTCCCAAGCTGCAGGCCTTCATCCAGGGCACCGCGGACGCGATCCGGCCGAAATAGGCGCGTCATTGCGAGCGGATGACGGTGTCACGGTCCACGGTCGAAAAAGCAAGGGCTGCGCGAGATCATCGCGCAGCCTCTTTTTCGTTCTGACCATAGACGGAAAGACGCGGATGGCCGGAGATCAAGCGCAGCCATGAAGCTGCCAGCGGTCCCCGGTTCTCTTCACTGCAAGGCGCGAATTAGCCGTAGCGGACCCCTCGCGGTCAGTTCACCCTAACATCCCGCGCAAAAGTCACGTCGGGTGCCTTGCGTGCCAGCAAGAACCACGTCGACATTTTGCCTTTGCCTTTGACCTCGATCTCGCCGCGGGCCTCCAGCACGAACTCCTCCCGCAAGCGCTCGTAGACATCCTGTGAGACCTGAATTCTGCCAGCGGATCCTGTCGTCTCCATACGGGCGGCCACGTTCACCGCGTCCCCCCAGACATCGTAGAAAAACTTTCGCGTCCCGACGACGCCGGCGACAACCGGGCCGCTGCTGATGCCGATACGGATTGGCACGTTGCGGCCGCGCGGGTCGCGCCACCCGGTCGCGGCCTCGCGCATCTCCAATGCCAGCACAGCCAGCGCCTGGGCGTGGTCGGGCCGCGCCATCGGCACGCCGCTTACCACCATGTAGGCGTCGCCCGTGGTCTTGATCTTCTCAAGTCCGTGCCGCTCCACCAGCCGATCGAAATCCGAGAATACGCGATTGAGGAATTTTACCAGATCCTCCGGGGCGGTATCGCTCGCCTGCGCGGTAAACCCTTCCATATCGGCAAACAGGATCGACGCCTCTTCGTGCCGGTCGGCGATGACAAGATTGCTTTCGTCCTTCAATCGAGCGGCAATCGGGCCAGGCAGTATGTTGGCGAGCAGCCGTTCCGATCGCTCATACTCGCGCTCGGCCGCGGTTTCGGCGCGAGTGATCTCGCCCAACGCATAGGATGCGACGAGCAGCAAGCTTCCGCAGCTGACGACGGCATTCGCCACAAGGGCCGTGACGATCAGCGACCGCGGCAGCAGCCCGGTATCGTCGGGGACCGTCAGTTGCAAGATAACGATCAGAGCGGACGCCACTGCCCCCGAGGCAGTCGTGACGGCTATGTGCTCGGCGCCGAGATAGGCCACGGTGAGCGCCACGCCGAGCAGAAGGTAAAACTGAATGCCGGCGCCGGTGCCGACCAGGTAAACGTAAGCGATGATCTCCAGATAGAACAGGACGAGAGTGGCAACCCCTCCTGCCTGAGGGCCCAGGCGATGGAGCAGCGGTACGCACGCAAAAAGCAGCGTCGCGACCGTGTGTGCGATCACCAGCCACCAGAACCGCGCGAAATAGAACAAACTTACGACGGCGAAAAAGGCGTGGAAGGCCGCGGCGATCCGGCTGCCGATGTTGATCGTCCGCAGCCGCCGGGCCACCTTCTCCGGGTAGCGCTCGGTGCCGAAGCGGATGTCCGTAAGCAGACGCATGACCGCGCCGCCGCTCATCTTCCCAACTCCCCCGCATCGAGATCCGCAGCCTTGATAGACTCGCCATCGCTTAGCATCATCGGATCTGGCGGACAGACCGGTGTCCGCACCGATACCGATAAGTTTATAAGTGCACGCCCTAAGCCAAGCCTGCAGGCCCAAACTCTTCGCAAAAAGAAAAAGGGCTGCGCGAGGTCATCGCGCAGCCCTTGCTTGTTGGAGCCGAAAAGTCCTCAGAACATCAGGCCTTCCTTCAGCACGACCCAGCGGCCGTTCTTGATCTGCTGGACCTGGGTGACGGTGCTGGCGAGGTGGTTGGTCTTCGAGAAGACGGTCGGCGGCGAGTTGAAGATATCCATGAACTTGTCGCCCAACTCCAGCGAATCGAGCAGCTTCTGGCCGGTCAGATCCTTGCCCGCCTTGTTCACATAATGCGCGAACGTCATCACCGCATTGTAGCCGATGATGGCCTGGGTGTTGGCGTCGGAGGAGAACATCTTCTTGTAGTTGGCGAGCCAATCCTTGACCTTGCCCTTGGCCGTATCCTCGTAGGGGATCTCGAAGGCGGCGGCGGCGTAAAGCCCTTCGACGTTCTCCTTGCCGAGTGCCGGCACTTCAAGAACGTTGACGGGCGTGGCGCCGAGGAAGGTGACCTCCCAGCCGAGCTTCTTGGCTTCGCTCATCGCACCGATGGTTTCGCGGATCACGGTGCCGAGCAGCACCATGTCGCAACCGTCGGCCTTCATCTTGGCGACCTGCGCGCTGAAGTCGGACACGCCGCGCTTGTAGCTGGTGATCGAAGCCGCCGGGATCTTCATGGCTTCGAGCTGCTGGTTGAAGCCATCGAGCACGTTTTTGCCGTACTCGTCATCCTGATGCAGGATGCAGGGCTTCTTGAAACCCTTTGCCTCGATCATGTATTTGACCGCGGCGCGGGTGCTCTCGACGTAAGGCAAGAGGTTGTTGAACTTCAGCCGCTCCTGCGGCTTGGCCGGATCGAACTTGAAGGTGAATTCGGCGGCCGTCAGCGGGAACAGTTGCGGCACGCCGGCATCGAACAGCACGTCCTGGGAGGCCAGCACGGTCGGCGATCCCATCGGGCCGACCATGGCGAACACCTTGTCGCGCTCGACCATCTTCTGCGAGGCCAGCACGGCCCGCTTCGGATCGTAGCCGCTATCCTCGAGGATCATCTTGATCTTGCGGCCGTGAATGCCGCCGGCAGCGTTGATCTCTTCCACCGCCATCTTCATGCCGTTAGACACCGGAACGCCCCAGACCTTGATCGGGCCGGAGAGGTCCTGGTGGGTCCCGATCACGATCTCGTCCGCCGAGATGCCTTGATTGGTAACCTTGGTTTGGGCCGCAGCCGGCAGATGGGTCAGCGCGAGGGCGCCCACCGCAAGGCCCAGCGCCTTGAACGATTTCGACATTGCAGTCTCCTCTTGTTGGCCCGTGTTGGGCGAAGGATCGGGCCTTGTCGTTTCCTTCGCCTTTTCCGATTTTCTCGCCTTTGTCTGGCTTCGCCTAAGCTACCGCTCGTTGCCCATACATGGCCTCGATCTCGGTCGCATAACGCTTGTTCACAAAGCTGCGCTTCAGCTTCATGGTCGGCGTCAATTCCTCGTCCTCGGGCGTCAACTGGCGCTCGATCAGATAGAATTTCTTGATAGTCTCGACGCGGGCGAAATTGACGTTGACCGCCTCGATCTCGCGATGGATCAGATCCTGGATCGCAGCATGCCGGCACAGGCTGGCATAGTTGGTGAAGGGGATGTCGTGGTCCTGCGCGTATTTCTCGACATTCTCCTGGTCGATCATCAAGAGGCAGGTGAGATACGGCCGCTTGTCGCCGATCACCACCGCATCGGAGACATAGGGCGAGAATTTCAGCTGGTTCTCGATCTCCGACGGCGTGATGTTCTTGCCGCCCGAGGTGATGATGATGTCCTTCATCCGGTCGGTGATTTTCACAAAGCCTTCATTGTCGATCGAGCCGACGTCGCCCGTGTGCAGCCAGCCCCGCGCGTCGATGGTCTCGGCGGTCTTCTCCGGCTGATTGAGATAGCCCATGAACAGGAAATCGCCCTTGATCAGGATTTCACCTTCCGGCGAAATCGCGACTTCGCCCCAAGGCGCGGCCTTGCCGACCGAACCGAGCTTGATGCGCTCCGGCGGCATCACGGTGGCGACGCCGCAATTCTCGGTCTGGCCGTAGACTTCGCGCATGTCGATGCCGAGCGCGAGATACCAGCGGATCAGATCGGGCGCGATCGGCGCCGCACCGGTAAAGGCAAGGCGACAGCGGTCGAGCCCGAGCATGCGGCGGATATTGCGGAACACCAGCCAGTAGGCGATCTGATTGGCCGCGCGCAGCGGCAGCGGCGGCGTATCGCCGTGCAGCCGGTACTCGGTCATGCGATTGCCGATCGCGAGCGCGTGGCGGTACATCCAGTTCTGGAACGGGGTGGCATCCTTCAGCGCGATGGTGATGCCGGAATAGAATTTTTCCCAGACCCTGGGCACCGCGAGGAAGGCCGTCGGCTGCACCTCGCGCAGATTGTCCGGCACCGTCTCCGGGCTTTCGGCAAAGTTCATCACCGAGCCCAGCGCCAGTGAGATGTAGTAGCCGCCGACGCGTTCGGCGACGTGACAAAGCGGCAGGAACACCAGCCGCTCTTCGGCATCCGTCGACGGGAACAGATCGTTGGCGTGGCGCATCTGGTGCGTCACGCTGCGGTTGGAGTGCATCGCGCCCTTGGGCGGACCCGTGGTGCCCGAGGTGTAGACGAGGATCGCGAGATCATCGGTGCGGCGGCTGCCGACCATTTCATCCCACAGCGCCTCGCGGCCCTGCCGATGATTTTGCCCGAGCGCCATGAATTCGGCGAGCGAGAGCACCGTCGGATCGGAAAAGGCGGCCAGACCTTCCATGTCGAAGACCACGATCTTTTCCAGTGTCGGGCAGCGCGCGCGGCAGCTCAAGAGCTTGTCGAGTTGTTCTTCATCCTCGGCGAACACGATCCGGGTGCGGGAATCGTTGATGAGATATTCGACCTGCACCGCGGAGTTGGTCGGGTAGATGCCGGAGGAAACGCCGCCGGCGCACAGGATGCCCATGTCGGCGTAGACCCATTCGGGAATCGCGTTCGCAATGATGGAGGCGACGTCGCCCGGCTTGAAGCCGATGGCATGGAGGCCGTAGGCGATGTCCTTTGAAATCTCCAGCCACTGCCGCCAACTGGTCGGATGCCAGACTCCGAATTTCTTCTCGCGGATCGCAGGTTTGTCGCCGCGCTTTTCCACGCTGGCCAGAAAACTCCTTGCGATCGTGTCAGCAACCGTCAGCACTGCCGGTCCGGCCATGCCTGTTTCTCCCTCGCCTGATCCGCCGCGTTTTGCCGGCTTGAGGCCGGTCTTGGTCGCGGAACGGAGCCTGAATTTAGCGCCAAGTGTCTCTTAACGCCACGTTTTCTTCTTCTTCCAGCGCCGCTCGCCCCGCGCGCCCTCTTCCTTGGCGCCGAGATAGAACTCCTGGATGTCCTTTGAATTCATCAACCGGTCGCAGGTGTCGTTCATGACCACCCGGCCGATCTCCAGCACATAGCCGTAATGGGCGGTTTCCAGCGCCACTTTTGCGTTCTGCTCGACCAGCAGGATCGACATGCCCTGCTCCTCGTTGACGCGCTTGATGATCGCGAAAATCTCCTTCACCAGGATCGGCGACAGGCCGAGCGAGGGCTCGTCCAGCAGCAAGAGCGTCGGCCGGTTCATCAGCGCGCGGCCGATCGCCAGCATCTGCTGCTCGCCGCCGGAAAGCGCACCGGCCCGCTGATCGATGCGCTCCTTCAGCCGCGGGAAATAGCCGTAGACCAGCTCGAGGTCTTCGGGGACGGCTGCCCGGTCCTTGCGCGGATAGGCCCCCATCATGAGGTTTTCGCGCACCGACAGGAACGGAAACACCTCGCGTCCCTCCGGCACGTGGCTGAGGCCCAGCCGCACGATCTTGTCGGCCTCTACCCGAAGGATCGATTTGCCCAGGAATTCAATCGCGCCCTTTTGCGGGTCGAGGATGCCGGAGATGGTTTTCAGCACCGTGGTCTTGCCGGCGCCGTTGGCCCCGAGCAGCGTCACGATCTTGCCGCGCGGCACTTCGAGGCTGATGCCGCGGATGGCCTGGATCGGCCCGTAATAGCTCTCGACGTTGCTGAGTTTGAGAATGATGTCGGAACCGCTCATGGCATCATCCCTCTAGGCGCCCAGATACGCGGCAACGACGTCCGGATGACGCTGCACTTCGGAAGGCGAACCCATCGCCAGCACCTTGCCGTAGTTCAGCGCGATCACGCGGTCGGACACCCGGTTCACCAGCGTCATGTCATGCTCGACCATCAGCACGGTGATGCCGAGTTCGGTCTTCATGTCACGGATCCAGAACGACATGTCCTCGGTCTCTTCGACGTTCAGCCCCGATGACGGCTCGTCGAGCAGGATCAGCTTGGGTTCAGTGCACAGCGCGCGCGCCAGCTCGATCACCTTGCGCACGCCGTAAGGCAGCCCCGAGATCAGCTTTTCGCGATAGGGCTCCAGATCGAGAAACTCGATCACATGCTCGACCCGGTGGCGGTGGGCTTTTTCGCTCGCGCGCACGTTCGGCAGGAACAGCAGTTCCTGCCAGAGCCGCGTCGTGGAATGGCGGTGCCGCCCGACCAGGAGATTTGCCAGCACCGTCGCGTTCTCGAACAGTTCGATGTTCTGGAAAGTGCGGGCAATGCCGAGCTTCGCAATGTCGTAGGCCGGCTCCTGGGTGATGTCCTGATCTTCGAAAAAGATCTTGCCGTGCGTCGGCGGATAGATCCGCGAGATCAGGTTGAAGATCGAACTCTTGCCGGCGCCGTTGGGGCCGATGATCGAGAGGATCTCGCCCTTCTCGACCGCAAAGCTCACGGCATCGACCGCCTTCAGGCCGCCGAAATGCAGCGAGAGGTTTTCGGCGCGGAAATAGCTCATCGATTCCGCTCCGATTTCACATAGATTTTCTGCCGCTTGAAGGTGGCGCGCTTGTAGAGCGGGAACAGCTGGAAGAAGAGCTTGATCTTCAACCAGCGGCCGTAGAGCCCGAGCGGCTCGAACAGCACGAATACCATGATGATGAAGCCGTAGATCGCGCCCTTGAGGCCATTGGCCGAGGCAACGGCTGCGACATTGCTCTGGATGTTCGATACCGTCGCCTTGCTGGCGCCGAACGCAGAGGCGCTGCCGGCGATGATGCCGGGCATGTCGTCCTTGAGGTAGGTCAAGAACGGGTCGATCATGACGAGGAAGATCGCGCCCAGCACGGCGCCGTGCAGGCTGAAGGTGCCGCCGATCAGGATCACGATGATGAACTCGATCGAGAGCAGCAGCGTGAACATTTCCGGCGAGATGAAGCTGAGCTTGTGCGCGAACAGGGCGCCGGCAAAGCCGGTGATCGCCGCCGAGATCGCGAACGACTTCACCTTGTAGAGCGCGACGTTGACGCCCATGCTGCGCGCCGCGGTCTCGCTGTCGCGGATCGCGACGAACGCGCGGCCGGTCGGCGAACGCAGCAGATTGAGCGTGCCGATGATGGTCAGGATCAGGACGCCGAGGCAGAGGAAATAGAACCCCGGACTGTCGCGCGGCACCGCCGTGCCGAGCAACGTCAGCGTCTTGACCCGCATGCCCTCATTGCCGTGGGTCACGCTTTCCCAGCGCGCCAGGATCTCCTCGACGATGAAGGCAAAGGAAATGGTGGCGATCACGAGGTAGATGCCTTGCAGCCGCAACGCCGGGAATCCGACGAGAGCACCGACCACGCCGGTCAACAGGCCGGCAGCGAGGAAATAGACCGGAAACGGCACGTCGTATTGCTGCAGGTAGGCCGCGGTGTAGGCGCCGATCGCGAGAAACGCGGCGTGACCGAGCGAAGCCTGGCCGGTAAACCCGGTGAGGATCATCAGGCCCACGCCGACGGTGGCGTAGATGCAGACGAACACCAGCTGGCTCATCAGGTAACTGGAGAGGACGAACGGTGCGATCGCCAGCAGCACCAGCAGGGTGCCGTAGGACCAGACATAGCCCGAATGCGGAAACAGGCGAATGTCGTCTTCGTAGTCTGTTTTGAAAACAAAGCGCATGCTGTCTCCTCAAACCTTCTTGCGCACGTGAAGGCCAAAGATGCCTTCCGGCTTGAGCAACAACACCGCGAGCAACACGATGTAGGGTACAACGTCCTTCCATCCCTGCGGCAGATAGAAGCCGGCCATGCTCTCGAGCACCCCGATGATCACGCCGCCGACCACGGCGCCGGGAATCGAGCCGAAGCCGCCGAGCACGGCGGCCGGAAACGCCTTCAATCCCAGCACCAGGCCGACATTGGAATGAATGAAGGTGATCGGCGCCAGCAGCACGCCGGCAGCGGTGGCAACGGCGGCTGCGATCGCCCATACGATCGACACCACGCGCTTGACCGGGATGCCCATGTAATAGGCGGCGAGCATGTTCTCGGAACTTGCGCGCATCGCGGTGCCGAGCGTGGTGCGGTTGAAGAACAGATAGAGCAGCGCGCACAGAATGACGGTGGCCGCGATCACAGACAATTTGTCGTGCGCCAATACCAGCGAGCCGATCCGCAGCACGCCCTGGCTGAACGGCGTATCGATCTTGAAATCGTCGGTGCCCCAGATGATGCCGGTCATCGAGCGCAGGAAAAAGCCGAGCCCGATGGTCACCATGATGATGGAAAATTGCGGATAGCCGAGGATCGGCCGCACGATCACACGCTCGGTCAGCATGCCGAACAGCGCCATCGCGATGACAGCGCAGGCAAAACCGAGCCAGTAATTCAGCCCCATCAGGCCGATGAAGGTGAAGGCGAAGAACCCGCCCAGCATCATCAGATCGCCCTGGGCGAAATTAACGACCTCGGTTGCCTTGTATATGAGCACAAAGCCAAGCGCGATCAGGCCGTAGACGCAGCCGAGCGCAATACCGCTCACCAACTGCTGAACAAAGTCCAGCATTGCAGATTTCCCTCCCCCGATGCGCCACGGTTCTATCGACCGCCTTTTCCACGCATCTTGTGTTTACCTGCTGCCCGGGACTTGTGTCGGAAGGCCCCTGACAGCCGGCGGTTATACAGCCCAAAGCGCGATGCCCTGTCAACAAAGCGATGGTTGCCGACCATAGGTTTAATGCGGAGAAATGCCGCAGCCGGTCAAGGCGTTAACGTTCGATATTTTGCCTGCCGGGATTTACCGTGCCGAAACGGTTTTGAGCCCATGGTGCGCATCCGGGCAGACTGGAACGCGCCGACCATGAAACAAGCCGAAACCGCGCTCGCCTTGCGAGGGTTAACGAAGCGTTTTGACCGCCTCGCGGTCGATGCGCTCGATCTCACCATCCATTCCGGCGAATTCTACGCGCTGCTCGGCCCCAACGGCGCCGGCAAAACCACGACCTTGCGCATGGTGGCGGGCCTGTTGCGGCCCGACGCCGGATCGGTCGCCGTGCTCGGCATCGATGCGCTGAAGGATCCGGTCGCCGCCAAACAGGTCATGGCGTGGGTGTCCGACGAGCCGATGATCTACGACAAGCTGACGCCGCTGGAATATCTCGAATTCGTCGCCGGTCTCTGGGGCATCGATCCAAAACGCGCCGAGGCCGCCGCACACGATCTTTTGGTCTCGCTCGGACTGGAGCCGCATCTCGGCGAGCGCTGCGAGGGATTTTCCAAGGGCATGCGCCAGAAAGTGGCGCTGGCCGGCGCGCTGGTGCACGAGCCGCGCCTCATCATCCTCGACGAGCCGCTGACCGGCCTCGATGCGCTGTCGGCGCGTCACGTCAAGGGATTGCTGCAGGAGCGCGTACGCCAAGGCTGCACCGTGATCATGACCACGCATATCCTGGAAGTGGCCGAACGGATGGCCGACCGGATCGGCGTCATCGCCGCGGGCCGTCTGGTTGCCGAAGGCACGCTCGCCGAGCTGCGCCAGCAGAACGGCAGGAACGACACCAGCCTCGAGGACATGTTCATCGCGCTGGTCGACGCCGAGGCCGCCGCCGCATGAGTTCCGCAACCGATCTTGCCTGGTTTGCGCGGCACGAGATCCGGCTGGCATGGCGGGAATGGCTCGCAATGATGACCGGCGGCCGGCGCCGACGAAAGCGCGCCGCGATCGTCGGCCTGATCGCGTTCGCGGCCGTCATGCATCTGCCGGCCTATGCGGTGATCGGGCGCTTTGCCGATCTCGAGATGCCGCTCGACAAATCCTCGCTCATCGTAATGACCGCAACCATCGCGCTGGCCTGGGCGCTGATGCTGTCGCAAGCGATCGAATTGGTGACCCGGGTGTTCTACGCCCGCGCCGATCTCGATCTGATCATGTCGTCGCCGGTCAGGCTGGCGAACGTGTTCTCGATCCGGATCGCGGCAATTGCGCTGGCGGTCACCGGCATGGCGCTGTTGTTTTCGACGCCGTTCATCGATGTGCTGGTGATCGGCGGCGGCGCCAGATGGCTTTCGGCGTTTGGCGTTGTGATCGCGATCGGGCTTTCGGCGGCTGCGGTCGCCATCGCGGTCACACTGATCCTGTTTCGCCTGATCGGACCGAGCCGCACGCGCCTCGCCGCACAGATCCTGGCCGCAATCGTCGGCGCCGGCTTTGTGATCGCGCTGCAGGTCGCCGCGATTTTGTCTTACGGCACGCTGTCGCGCTTTGCGGTGCTGACCTCGGATACGGCGGCCGCTTATGCGCCCGATCTCGACAGCCTCATTTGGTGGCCGGCGCGCGCGGCGCTCGGCGACGGCGAAGCGCTGCTGCTGCTCTTGTCCGGCGGACTCACATTGCTCGGCGTGGTGATGGCGATCTTTTCGCCGCGCTTTGCCGACACCGCCGTGCGCGTTTCCGCATCATCGGCTACGGCACGGCAGGGACTTCGCACGCGGGCCTTCCGCAACGGCTCGCGCCAGCAAGCCTTGCGGCGAAAGGAATTCGTGCTGCTGAAGCGCGATCCCTGGTTGCTGTCGCAGAGCCTGATGCAGTTGCTTTATCTGGTGCCGCCGGCGCTGCTGTTGTGGCGCAGCTTTGCCGACAGCTCCGCCGCGATCGTGCTGGTGACGCCTGTTGTCGTGATGGCGGCCGGACAGCTCGCGGGCGGCCTCGCCTGGCTGACGATCTCGGGCGAAGACGCGGCCGATCTGATCGCGACCGCGCCGATGCCGCCGTCGCGCGTCATCAGGGCCAAGATCGAAGTGGTGGTGATCGCAATCGCCGCCATCTTCGCGCCGCTGGTGATAGCGCTCGCCTTTGCCTCGCCGCTGCAGGCGGCGGTCACCGCAGCAGGCGTCATCGTTGCAACCATATCGGCCACTGCAATCCAGCTCTGGTTCCGCGTTCAGGCGCGGCGCAGCCAGTTCCGCCGCCGCCAGACCTCGTCGCGGCTCGCGACCTTTTCGGAAGCCTTTTCCTCGATCGGATGGGCCGCGACCGCAGCGCTGGCGCTTGCGATCCCCATCGCCGCCCTCATCAGCGGCCTGATGACCGCAGCCATCATGGCCGCCACCTGGAAGATCAGCCCGCGGCGGGACTGACGACTGCTTTTGCATGGCTGCCGTCATGACGGGCGCGGATTTCGGCGATAGACTGGTTTTTGAAAACGTCATCGCGGACGGACCTTGCCATGCCAAAATTGCTCGCCGTCCTTGCCTTGCTGGCGGGGGCCCTCGCCGCCCCGGCCCATGCGCAAACCCCGCTGCGCAGCGAGTGCCTCGCGATGGCGAATGCGCCGCCGCGCGCCACGCCGGTCAGCCTTCCGCCGCACGGCCGCCAAGGCCGAAGAGGTCGCCATCACCTATGCCGGCCATTCCACCTATTATATCGACACGCCCGGCGGCATCCGGATCGCGACCGACTACAGCGGCGGTTACCACGCGCCCGGCCGCCTGCCCGACGTCGTCACCATGAACCGGGCCCACTCGACGCATTTCACGTTATATCCAGACCCAAAAATTCGGCATGTGCTGCACGGCTGGGGCGACAAGGACCAGCCCGCGCTGGTCAACATGCGCGTCGGCGATGTCCATATCCGCAATGTCACCACCGACATCCGCCGTTATTACGGCGACGACGCCAGCGGCGTGATGATCCGGGACGGCAATTCGATCTTCATCTTCGAGGTCGCCGGCCTTTGCATCGGCCATCTCGGGCATCTGCACCACAAGCTCGACGACAGCCACTTTGCCATGATCGGCCGGCTCGACATCGTGATGGTGCCGATCGACGGCAGCTACACCATGTCGCTCGACGGCGTCTCCGAAATCACAAAGCGGCTGCGATCGTCCGTGGTGCTGCCGATGCATCGCTTCATGACCCCGCTCGACGAATTCATGCGCAAGATCGGCGAGCAATTCGAGATCGACCAGCGCAGCGAGCGGACGCTGAAGATTTCGCGCGACACCCTGCCAAGCAAGCCGACGGTGATCATCCTCGACGGGGTGTGAACCGATTCAAACAACATCGATAAGAAAAATCAGGGAGTGAAATCGATGGCCAGCACCCTACCCGCCTCCACCAGCGGGCTGTTTGCCGATCCGCGCGAGGACTGGCTTGCGCAATACAGCGAAGACATCCTCGATCCCGCGCGCCCCATCGTCGATCCGCATCACCATCTCTGGGACCGTGGTGGACTGGTTTACATGCTGGGAGACCTGGTGGCCGATCTCGCCTCCGGCCATAACGTCGTTGCCACCGTCTATGTGGATTGCCGCTCGATGTACCGCGCCAACGGACCGGAAGCGTTCCGCCCGGTCGGCGAGGTCGAGTTCGCCAATGGCGTAGCTGCCATGAGCGCGAGCGGCGGCTACGGTTCTGCGCAGATCAATGCCGGCATCGTCAGCCACGTCAATCTCCTGCTGGGCGACGAGGCGAAGCCGGTGCTGGAAGCGGAGATCGCCGCCGGCAACGGCCGCTTTCGCGGTATCCGGCATTCGTCCGCATGGGATGCCGAGTTCGAAGTCGCCGGCATGTATGCCAAGCGGCCGAAGGGGCTGTTGCTCGACACAACCTTTCGCAAAGGCTTTGCCTGCCTCGCCCCGCTGAACCTCAGTTTCGATGCCTGGCTGTTTCATCCGCAGATCGGCGAACTGACTGACCTCGCTCGCGCCTTTCCCGATACCAAAATCGTGCTCGACCATTGCGGCGGCCCGGTCGGGCTTGGCCGCTTTGCGGGAAAGCGCGAGGAGACGTTTCCGGTCTGGAAGGCCTCGATCCAGGAGATCGCGAAATGTCCCAACGTGGTTGTGAAGCTCGGCGGGCTTGCGATGTGCCTGCTCGGCTATGATTTCCATCTGCGGCCGAAGCCGCCGTCATCCGAGGAAGCCGCGGCGGCGTGGCGGCCTTATATAGAGACATGCATCGAGGCGTTCGGGCCTGATCGCGCGATGTTCGAGAGCAATTTTCCGCCCGACAAAGGCCAGTGCAGCTATCAGGTGATCTTCAACGCCTTCAAGCGCATCGCCGCGCAATACAGCGAAGCCGAGAAGACGGCGCTGTTTTCGAAGACGGCGACGGATTTTTACCGGCTGCAACTCGCCTGACGGCGCGGCGCGCGCTTATTCCGCGGCCTGCGGCCTCGTATCGTTGCGGCGGAGTTTTCGCTGCGCCCAGGCGGCGACTTCCTCCATCGTGCTCCTGGTCTCCGGCAGGAACGGGAAGATCGTGTAGACGTGCACGGAATCCTCGACCACGCGCAGCGTGACGTCGACGCCGGCCTTTTCCGCCCGCTCGGCAAGGCGCGTGGTGTCGCTCAGCAGCACCTCGCCCTGCGTCGCCGTGACGAACAGCGGCGGCAGGCCGGCGAGATCGCCGAACAGCGGCGACACCAGCGGATCGGTCGGCTCGTGGCCCTGGAAGTAGGACGCGCCCATGAAGGTCAGAAGGTCGCGATTGGCGGCGGGATCGTCGCCGTTGAAGGCCTTGATGGTCGGCCCCGACAGCGTGAGGTCCGCGAACGGCGCCGCCGCGAAGATCGCGGCCGGCAACGGCTCGCCTGCATTGCGCAACGCCAGCACCAGCGCGACCGCGAGGCCGCCGCCGGCCGATTCGCCGGAGACGCAGGATCGAGCTTGCGGGAATGCCGCGCGCCAGCAGCGCGCGATAGGCCATCACGGCATCGTCGATCGCCGCGGGATAGGGATGCTCCGGCGCAAGGCGATAGTCCACGGTGTAGCAGGTGCCCTCGACGGCGGCCGCGAGCCGGCTGGCATATTCCAGCGAGCCTTTTGCAGAGCCGATCAGATAGCCGCCGCCATGGAAATGCAGCACGACATTGCCGCGCGGCGCATCCGGCGCCGACACGCGCCATGCCTTGACGTCGCCGAGTTCGTCCTCGACCGCGCTCACGCTTTCGGGCAGCGGGAAATTCGTGGTGAGGAAGCGGTCATAGGCCTCGCGCAATCCGTCGTGGCCGCGCGCGACGTCCTCGGGACGGAAGGCATATTTCCAGAGATCGAAGGCGCGCTGGCCCTCCGGGCGCTGCAGCCGCTTGCCCTCGCGCAGACCGGTGACGTTGAGCACCTCGCCGGGCGGCCCCTCGGCTGCCTTGACGACATCATAGGACCACGCAAGGCCCCAGCTGGTTTCGGCCAGCGGATCGATCCGCGCCATGCCTTTCCAGCGGCCGTTGCGGTCGCGCACGCGCTGCTGATTCCGCCTCGTGCATCAGCTTCACCGCGGCGCGGGCGCCGGCCTGGATGCGCGTCGTGCGCGGCAACCGCCGCTGCTGATATTCCAGCAGCGCACCGGGGACGTCGTCCTTCCGCCGCGCCAGCACGCGCGCAAATGTCCAGGCATCCTCGATGCTCTGGCCGGCGCCGGCGGCCAGGAACGGCACCATCGGATGCGCGGCGTCGCCGAGCAGCGTGATGCGGCCGTCCGTCCAGTTGTCGATCGGGTCGCGGTAGAACATGCCGGTGATGAAGACGCTCGGGCACTGCTCGAGCATCTTGCGGGCGCGCGGCTCGGCGTCGTCGAACGAGCGCAGCATCTCGGAAATGTCGCCGTTGTCGTCCCAGGATTTGCGCTGCACCTCGCTGCGCCGGCACCGACGCCAGAATGCTGTAGAGATTTTTCGGCCGCACCCAATAGGTGATCAGCGTCCGTCCCGGGCCGAACCAGTAATTGCCGCGCTCTTCCAGATTGAGGCCTTCCAGCCGCTCGGCGGGGATCAGCGAGCGCCACATCAGGATGTTGGCAAAATGCTTTTCTTCCTCGCCGCGCAGATGCTTGCGGACCACCGAATGGATGCCGTCGCAGCCGACCAGCACGTCGCCGCGAACCTTCTCGCCGGTCTGCAGCGTCACCTCGACGCCGTCCTTGTCCTGTGACACGGCGACGCAGCGCGCGCCGAGCTTCTTTGCTTCCGGCGGCACCGCATCGAACAGAAGCTGGATCAGGTCGGCGCGATGAACGTTGTACATCGGCGCGCCATAGCGCCCCGCCGCTTCATCGCCGAGCGGAGCCTGGTAGAGCATCTTGCCGGTGCGCAGATCGCGATAGTCATAGGACTGCGGCTTGGTGCCGAAGGCACGCATTCCCGCCTCGAGCCCGAGTTCGCGCAGCACGATCGCCGCATTGGCGGCGATCTGGATGCCGGCGCCGATCTCGTTCAGCACCGGCGCCTGTTCGAGCACGAGCGCGTCAATGCCTTGATGGCGCAGCGCAATCGCAGTAGTTAGTCCGCCAATCCCGCCGCCTGCGACGAGTACGCGCATGAGACGTCTCCACCCGTTTTTTAATTAAGCGATTTCACTTAAATTAGGATAAGGTACCGGGCATGTCAACCAGAATGCGCACGGCGCCGCGCGCCGCGTCGGAAGAGACCAGGAACCAGATCAAGGCGGCGGCGCAGATGCTGTTCGCCCGCCACGGCGTCGACGCGGTGACGGTGCAGCAGATCGTCGCGGCGGCGGGCCAGCGCAACAATGCGGCGCTGCATTATCATTTCGGTTCCAAGGAAGAACTGATCCGCCAGATGGTGGTCGACGGCGCAGCCGTGCTCGACGAGCGGCGCCAGGAGATGCTGCGCGAGCTCGAGGCCCGCGGCGGGCCGTCGTCGATCCGCGAGATCATGCTGGTTCTCGTCATGCCGGTGATCGAACTCGGCGAGGACGAGCGCTGGCGCGGCTATATCCGTTTCACCTCGAGCCTGCAGGCCTCCGACCGCAAGACCTTGCGGGCCGCGCTCAACAACCGCTGGAACGCCGGCTATGTCGCCTGCTTCGAGCATCTGAAGAAAATGTTGCCGCTGCCGGCGGCGCTGGTCGAACAGCGCCTGACCCTGTTCTCGATCTACGCCAACGCGATCCTGTCGGCGCGCGAGGCGGCGCTGGAGACGCGCAAGAGCCGGAGCAACCGGCTCTGGGACCAGCGCTTTACCACCGAAAACATCCTCGACACGCTGGAGGCAACGATGACGTCCCCGCCCTCGGCGCAGACGCTCGCCGCGCTGTAGGCGATCAGTCCCGCTCGAACAGCCCCGCGGCCGGCTTGCCGCAGAACGGGCAATAGCGCACGGTGTTCTCCAGTTCCTCGTCGGCGCCGTCGAGCATCGGGGTATGCGCGACCAGCAGCCTCAGTTCGCCGTCCTCGACAAAGAAATGACGGCCGGTCTCGAACGACAGCGCGGCTGCCAGATCCTTGCAGCAGGGGTCGATGGGTGCTTCGCCGGCGGACATGGTCTTAAGCCCACTCGCCGTTGCGGAACACCGGCACGCTGCTGCCGTCGGCGAGAACGCCGTCGATGTCGGTCTTCGTCGGAGCCGATCATCCAGTCGATATGGATCAGGCTCTGGTTGCCGCCTTGCGCCGCGATCTGCTGCGGCGTCAGCTTGCCGCCATCGACAAAGCATTTTGAGTAGCACTGGCCGAGCGCGATGTGCGAGGCGGCGTTCTCGTCGAACAGCGTGTTGAAGAACAGCAGTCCCGATTTGGAGATCGGCGAGGAATGCGGCACCAGCGCCACTTCGCCGAGCCGCCGCGCGCCT
Source organism: uncultured Alphaproteobacteria bacterium (assembly GCA_963731915.1). GTDB lineage: Bacteria > Pseudomonadota > Alphaproteobacteria > Rhizobiales > Xanthobacteraceae > Bradyrhizobium. The sequence continues at coordinate 88,020 of CAVSXQ010000021.1, read as the reverse complement.
TCGTCGGTGTCGAGCACCTTTTTCAGCACCTCCTCGCCGCGCGAAGCCTTGGCGTCGACGATGACGCCTTCCTCGAATTTGACGGAAATGTTGTCGATCAGGGTGCCCTGATAGGACAGCGGCTTTGAGCTCACGACATGGCCGCTAATACGCCGGCAATGCGGCGTGGTAAAAACCTCTTCGGTCGGGATGTTGGGATTGCAGGTGATACCGTTCTTGGCGGTGGAGGCGCCGCCTTCCCATTCGTGGCCATCGGCCAGCCCAATGGTCAGATCCATGCCGGGCCCGGAATACTTTAGCGCATGAAACCGCTGGCCGTTCAGCCACTCGGTGCGCTCGCGCAGCACGGCGTTGTGCTTCTCCCAGTTCGCCACCGCACCGTCCTTGTCGACGCGCGAGGCCGCAAAGATCGCATCCGCGAGCTTTGCCACCGCGACGTCCTCGGCGACATCCGGAAACACCTGCTTCGCCCATGCCGCGCCGGGATAGGCGATGATGTTCCAGTTGGTGTCAAAATTGACGATCTTTTCCAGCGCCGGCTGATAGGCCATCGAATTGGCCTTGCTGGCGCGCGCGACCTTTGCCGGGTCCTCGCCCGACAGCAGCATCGGATTGTCGCCGACGATGGCGAGCCGCGCGGTGTTTTGTGAAAACGCCTTTGCCATGCCCTCGTAGAGCCAGCCGGCGGCGCGGTCGAAGCTCAGATCGTGCCCGAAGCGATAGCGCGCCAGCGTCAGCTCTTCATCGGAGAAGAACGTCGTGACGAGACCGGCGCCGGCCTTGTAGGCGTGCTCGGTGATCCGGCGCACCAGCGGCAGCGAAACAGCCGGCGCGGTCAGCAAGAGGTCCTGGCCCGGCTGCAGCCGGAGGCCGACCTTGATCGCGACTTCGGCAAGCCGGTCGAGTTTTACCGGGTCGATCGCGGCGGAAAGGTTGCGCTGGTGTGCGGTCATGGTGGGCCTTCTTGAAGTACGTGCTCTATTTAACGCCGGTCTCGCACGGCGCAATAGCCGCCCGGAACCACAGCGGCGCGTTAAGGCTTCTTTTGATCGGTATGAATGCCCGAAACCTGAACAACGTCTTGATTGACCAGCTTTCCAAACACGACGTCCGAAGTAAGCCCTGCGATAAACCCGATCGCAACGGCGTAAGGGATTGAGCGTTGCGCGTACTCGACAGCCTTCGTCCCCGAGATAAGCAATGGATCGGCCGTTAGTTGCGCGGTGATGAATAGCAAACCGGCGACTCCGCCTGCTACCAAGCCGATGACGAGTGTGACAATAAAGGGAAGCGGAGCCGCCTGCGTACGGAGTACAAGCTGACGCATCGGAGCACCGGCCGCACCGGCCAACAAAGGGGCCAGAAACAGCATCCATACCGCGAAAGCATTTCCTCCCCAGATCAATGGCACAAGGCTCAGTGCGGCCAAAAACATGAGACAGGCAAAAACCGTGGATAGCACCGAAGGCGCTCCGGCCATTGATGCCCGGCGAGCTTGCTGCGAGAGAAGCGCCTCGATACATGCCGATGCGGAATCCGCAGTCCAGCGGCTCTCCATGAGATCGAGTTCGCCGCGATTTGGAAGGTCCTCGCCCGCGGACAAGGTCTTCCACACTTTGGCACCCCCACCTCCAAACCTGGAAAGCGCCAGCAGCGGCATGCGTGTTCCGATCGCCACTTGACCCGCGATCATGGTTGCATTGCCGCCCCCCATCAAGATCAGCGCACCGGCGCGGGTAATGGACCGATAAAAAGCAATCTCCCAATCCTTGCCGCGTTCAGGACGCCGATCGAACAGTTTCGGGTTTGCGCCTTCCTCGACAAAGGGCGGCGGCTCGTGCTCGTCCGAGTAATACATCCGAATGCTTCGATCTTCCTTGGGCTTTCCGGCCACGAAGCCATGGACCACCTCGGCCTCCAGATATGGTCCCCCGTAGACCAGCAAACGAGCACCCCGCTTGGCGAGTTCAGTCCCGAGTTCGACAGCCGCTTGCCTGGCGATCGCCGCATCCTGCGCAGGTGGATCGAACTGCCGCCCTTCTGTGACATCTCCCACAATAGCAACAAGTGGACCTTGCACTTTCGCCTCCCTCACCGACCAGGAACTCAACCTAGCAACAATTCCTCGCCCCAACAATCTCCGGTAGTTCTACCAAACCTTATCGCTTCGCCGATGCCAGCACCCGGTCCACCATCTGCGGCGCGAGGCCCAAATAGTTCCCCGGCGAGGTCAGCCGCTCGATGGCCGCGCGGTCGATGCGCTCGGACACCCGCGGATCCGCCGACAGCGCGTCCGCCAACGTCATATTCTTGTCATTGGCGAGCCGGCAGGCGTCATAAACCACATCATGCGCCTCCTGCCGGCCGATGTCGGGCGCAAGCCCCATCATCACGGCCTCGGCGACGATCAGCCCGCGGCTGATGCCGAGATTCTCGGACATCTTCTTCTCGTCCACAATCAGGCCGCCGAGGCTGGCGCACGCCCTTGGACGCCGCCAGCATCAGTTCGGACGAGATCGGATTGCGCTTTTGCGGCATGGTCGAGGATGCGCCGCGGCCTTTGACGAAGGGCTCATAGAGTTCGGCGAATTCGGTCGAGGCCATGATCATGATATCCAACGCGATCTTGCCGAGCGACCCGGTAACGAGCGCGAGGAAATTCACCGCTTCGGCGAAGCCATCGCGCGCGACATGCCAGGTGGAGACGGGAACGCCGAGGCCAAGCTCCTCGCACAGCGCATGCTGCACCTCAAAACCCTTGTCGCCGAGGGAGGCCAGCGTACCGGCGGCGCCCGCGAACTGCCCGACCAGCACGCGCGGCCTCAATTGCGCCAGCCGTTCGGCGTGGCGGTCGAACATCGCAAGCCAGATCGCGGTCTTGTAGCCGAAGGTCACCGGCAGCGCCTGCTGCAGATGGGTGCGGCCTGCCATCGGCGTGTCGCGATGGCGTTTTGACAGGCCTGCCAGAATGCCGCGCAATGCGGCGATATCGGCTTCGATGACTTCGAGGCCGGCGCGGATCTGCAGCACCACGGCGGTATCCATAATGTCCTGCGTGGTGGCGCCCCAATGCACGTAGCGGCCGGCCTCGCCGCATTGTTTTGCCATCTGATGCACCAGCGGCAGGATTGGATAGCCGACGATGTCGGTTTCCCTGCGCAGCAGTTCGAAATCGAACGCCGAAACATCGGTACGCTTCGCGATCTCCCTCGCGGCCATAGGCACCGAATTAATGCCGCCGGGAAACGTTCCGGCGTCTCGCGGCAAATTTCTCACATGCCTGCGATGCAGTGAGTGATCCCGGGGCGATGGTGGCGCAAGCGTGGTGCGCGCGGCAAGATTCCGCCCGCCGAGCCGCCGGTGCCGCTGCAGGCTTGGCGAGTTTGTAGTCGAGCGCGCTGATCGCCGAGCGCGCGTCTTTTGCAACGCGGCGCGTGTCCTTTGCGATGGTGGTGAGGTCGTCGTCCATTTGAGCAGCCCTTTTCGTTCGGCACAATTGCCGCTGACGCGTTGGGCTTGCCCTTTGCTCGGAACGCGCAGACGCCGGTGATCAGCCGGCCGCGTTGCAGAGCACCGATATTCTCTGCCGATTGGCGCGCGAGTGCAAGAACGCTTTGAGCAGCGCACGAGTGCCGTTGATCCACATCAAGCAACCGCGCTGAGAGCGCCGCAATCTCCCGGACGGGGTTTGGAGAGTTCGTAGAGAGGTTCCCATCATGCTGCGCTATATTCTCGCCGGTCTTGCGGCATTTGTTCTAATCACCGCTTCCTTGATCCCCGAACCTGCCGATGCTCGTGCCGGCTATCGCGGCGGTGGTGGCGGCTACCGCGGTGGCGCGGTCGCAGTTCGAGGACCTCGGGGCGGCGTCCAGTGCGCGGCGGAGGTTACGGTTATCGGGTTACGGCTATCGCCCCGGCTACGGTGCGGCAGCGGTTGGCGCCGCTGCGGTCGGCGCCGCTGCGCTCGGCGCCGCTGCCTACTCTCGCCGCGGCTGCGGCTACGACGCCTACGGCAGCTGGATTTGCCCGGGCGGTTACTATGGGTATTGAGGCCGCCGCCGACCACCGCGGTCGGCGGCTCTTGCACTCGACCTTCGCCGGATAGTTCTTGCCGTCGCTGCCGGATTTCGCGGGTTCGGCGCCGGCCGATGGTTGGAGCAGACGTCTGCTCCAACCCCGTCGAGGCATATCCTGCAATCGGTGCGGCGGACGTCCGCCGGTGTCGCGAAAACATCGGGTTGTGTAACCTGCGCCAATGAGCGTCGAGAGGATTTTTGCCCAATTGCGCGATCCGACAACGTGGCCGCCGGCGCCGGAGCGCCCGTTGCGGCCCTTTGACGTTTCGGAGATGCGTCCCTTCGATATTGCGGCAGCCTTTGCGGAAATGCGGCCCGTCGACATTTCGGAATTGCGGCCGGCGACGCTAGAGCTTTGGACGCCGGCGCCCGATCCGATCGGCGATAGCGCGGTTGCGGTTAGGTTGCGGGCGGGTGGTTGCCGTTCGGCAACAGTATGAAACGGAAAATTTCCCGAAAGTTCGCAGATCGATTGGGGGCCCGCTCCGGTCGTCAGCGCGGGATTTTTTTCGACCCGCCCCCCCTTTTTTAGATAGTCGTCGATCTTTTTATTCAGTTGGCATTCTAGCCCGCGGTACAGGTCATCGGGATGGAGCCAGATCGTAAGCATGTTCAACTGTTGCATCTGGCATTGATCGGTACAGCCAAAGCGAATGATCGCCCTAATCATGCCAGCGACCATCCAATCGTCGCCGTTGAATTTTGGCGGCAGGCACAATCCCTCCCGGCAAGGCCCTTGCGGCAAAAGTCACATATGGCAGCGCGTTCTTCCTGATTTAGTTCTGACATTGGCCTCCAATAAGGATGGTCAGGGCCGCGAGGTGTAAACAGCCTCTCAATCAATTCGGTAAGCGGCGGCATCTGCCCTTCATATTCGGTCTCGCTCATCGCCATTTTCCTCATTCCTTCTCGGTTACCGGCATCCGGCCGGCGCGGTGTCCGCGCGCGCGCGATAACTACCCCGAACATCGGTAACATCGCGGACATTGTGTTACCGTTGTTACCGATGCTCGCTATGAATGAATGGTGTGATGAGTGAACAGCGGAAATTCCCCTTAATTTCTTTGCCATCGGTTGTTACCGCCGTTGTTACCGCTCGGCATTGCCCGGTAACATCCACGCTCCACCTTCTCGATCTCGCCCTTGGCGACCATCTTTCCGACAATGCGGCGAACGCTGCCGGCCTGCATACCGGTCACCGCTGCGATCTCGGCGGGACCGATCGGCGCGACGGCCTCTTGCAGCGCGGCCAGCACCTTGTTGCGCGCGGCCGAACGGTGCACCTCCGCGGCCTCGCCAAGCAGCGACCAAATCCCGGTTACCGGATCGGATTTCACGGCGCTCTCGACTTCCTGCAAGTCGCGTCCCCGGCCGTACAGCGTGACGCCCTGCGGTGAGCGCTTGAGGATTAGCGCGGTGTCGGCCGCGCCGGTCATTGCGTTGGTGCCGCTCACGGCATCGAACGGATCGTGGCTGTCGGGACGCTTGGACAGATGGTGCAGGGCGAGAACAGCCAACTGCCTTCTCATCGGCAATCTTCTTGAGCGGTGCGAGCGCCTGATAATCGCTGTCGTAGAGGTTCTCCTTGCCCGAGCGCGTCGGCCGCACCTTGCCGAACACGTCGACGACGATAACACGCGGTCGCTCGACCGTCCTACACCACGCATTGATTTCAGCCGCACCGCCTTCGTTGAGACGCGGCCACTCAGTCGCAATATGCAGCCGGTTCGGTTGTGGCCGTCCCTGTAGCGCTTGCAACAACCGGGCTTTCAATCGGCGCTGGTTGTCCTCTAGCGCGAGATAGAGCGCATCACCTTGCTCGACCTCGATCACACCGAGTGCGGCACCGCCGCCCGCCACTGCAATCGCCCAATCGAGCGCGAGCCAACTCTTACCGACCTTCGGCTTGCCGACCAGCAACGCCAGCCCCTCCGGCAGATAACCTTCGATCACGAATTTCACGGGACCGAACTGGTGCATGACAAGCTCCTGCGCGGTGATGATGGTGGGTTTGGTCTTGGATCGCGGCGGCGGTTCGGCCTGCGGTGGCGGCGTTGGCTTGCTGCGCGGCGCCTTGTCGAACGCGTTGCGCAGCGCATCCTCGCCTTCTCGCGCAGCATGTCGTTCGCATCGCGTGGTTTCATGATGTTTGCCCCGCGCTCGGGATTATCTCGGCGTGAATGCCGCGGGCGTTGAGCCGCTCGGCGAGCGACGCCGAATTGTGCTGCCGGCGGGGTTGGCATCGGCGACGATAGTGACGCAATCGGTGTAGTCCGGCACCGCGTCGGCGAGCGCCGGCATCCGGTTGCCGAGCCGGCCGCCCAAGCACCGAAGCCGGTCGCCTGATGCTCGCTCAGTGCGTCCTCGATACCTTCGGTGATCGCGAGCCCGAGCAGATCGTTCAACGGCGCCAACACGATCGGCACGCCCGGCGCCGAGCCGAGCATTATCTTGTTGGGTCGTCGGGATGCTTGCGACCGTCCGGCGTCAGCTTCGTGAGGTGCACGGCGCGGATCGCGCGCTCGTCGATCGCGAGCACGCCGGGCTCGGGCTCGTTCGCGATGCCGAACGCCGCGATCATGCTCGCCGGGTACTGGCCGTTCGCCGGCAGGAAGCGCAGCGTCGCCGGCAGCGGACAGGTGATGCCGCGCTCGGCGCGCAAATAGATTTCGCCAATCGTGCCTTGTATCGGGCGCGAACGCCGCCACAGCGCCAATGCCTTTTTGCGGCGGTCCTCGGCGTCGTCCATCGGTTCTTTTTGCTGCGCGGGTTTCGGAGCCGGCCGCGGGTTTGCGCGACGGACGGGCACGCCAACGTCGCCAGCACGCGGCCACAGCCCGAGCGCCGCCAGCGCGTCACGCACTTCGCCTTGCGAACAGCCGGCGAAGCAGTGAAACAATACGAGGCCGTCGCCGGCATCGGTGAGCGACAGGCTCGGGCTGCGGTCCTCATGTGCCGGGCACTTCGCAACGAAATTGTTTGCGCCGGTCCGTTTGCCGCCAAGCGCCGCAGCGATTTCGGATGCGGTCAGCATGTGCCGCGCCTTTTCCACGGTCGCACGATTGGCCGGCGGCGTATCCATTGCGTGAAGCGTTCGCGGTCAGCGTTGCTTACGCGCCATCCGGCGCCGGGCGGCGGGCGAATGAATGTGCCGGCGTCGTTGATGTGATCGCGGGTGACCTCGACCTCGATCACGTCGACGAACAGCGCGAATTGATCGCGGGGCTTGGTGGTGTCCCTCATATCGCCGCCTCATTCTCGGGCGGCCAAAACTCCCTCAAAGCCGTGAACAACTCGCCGAACTGTTCGTCGTTGAGCGCGCGGATCAAAGCAAAATGTGCTCGACGGGATCGGCCTCGGGGTCGGCATCGCTCGCCGGCGCCGCGGCTTGCGGTTTGCACATTCCCTTGATGCGGGTTTTCAAGGTTTGCAGCGAAGCTTCCGACCCGCCGACAGGCGTTCGACGGCGCGCTCGGCTTGCTGCGGCGTGAGCACCGGAATTTCAATCTCGGAGACGTTTTCGCAATAGTGCTGAAGCACTCATCGAGACGTCGAAACGTTCGGCGCGGATTTATTGCGCGGTTTGCGTACTTTGCGCTCGACCGGGTAGCTTTTCCGTCCTTGCCGATGCGCTTTTGAGTTGTCTCATTTGAGACAACCGCCGTGCGCGCACGGCTCACGGTCGCGTGCGGATGCCGATTTCCTCCGCGATGGCGCGGTCGGATTTGTCCGGGTTCTTGACAATGGCGGCGACCGCGCGCTCGCGAGCCGGAAGATAGGCCGCGCCGAGCCGCACGTGCCCGCGCCATCGGCACCGCATTTCAGCAAGTAGCCGGACCTTCACCGGCAGTTCGATGATGGTTGCAGGGGTAATTTCTGGAGCATGTCGGCAGTCCCTTGAGTTTGACCGCCCTTGCGAAAGGCCGAGACGCGAATATTTTTGCCGGTGTTGTCCAATCCCTGCAAAGTTCGCGGCCGCCGTTGGCGCGGGCGGTCGTTATTGTGCAGTTTCGGTGGCCTCGGCTTCGCGCTGGGCGCGCCAGCGGGCAGCAGCCTCGCGACTTATCAAGACGCGCTTGCCGATGTGGAACGTCGCCGGCATCTGATCTTTCAATTTGTAGAACAACTGAACGCTGATGCGATGCCGCCGGAAATTCCTCGATGCTGTAGGCATCAACGTTGTCGAGCACGGCAGCGAGGCTCTGCATACCCTTGCGCTGATTGGCGAGCCCCGTGGCGAATGCGTGGTGCTCGGCGCGGCTCTTGCCGCGTTTCTGGCGCGCGGCTTCGGCTCTTTGTCGGCGGCTGTAGTTTCGGGGCGGATATCATTGCTGCCTCCACACGGGATAATTGCGTGGAGACGACAATAGAAAAACAGGACGCGTCGCGGGAATACCCATCGCCCTGCCAAAAACTACCAACAATAGGTTATTGGTTGTTTTTGGCTGCGTGCTTCACCGGACGAATAATTTGATTTAGCAGCGTGTTGTCCCCGGCTTTAATTCTTGAACTCGGTCTTTGCGAGTTGCTTCACGTGTGCGACGGCGGCTTCTTGCTTCGCTTAGTAGCGGGTCCGCCATCAGGTCGCGGCTGTATTGGTCCCGCAGTCTTTGTTGCTGCTCCGGCGTGAACTTGCGCGGCCTGCCGCCGGACGTCGCGCTGTGCAATTTCCGGCTCAACGTCGGGCGCGCCGCCCGAATAAAGGGCATCGCGAGCCGGTCCCCCAAACATAGAACAGCCCGCCCCTCGAGCGGTCGGTGGGCAGGTGCAGATGACATGCGCGAACGTCGCCCCATCGTTGTGGCGTGTCGTCGATAGCCGTGCGGCGATAGACGGTGAGTGAAAATGGCGGGTTGTATTCGATAGCGTAAGCCTTCCCGAGCGGCGCAGATACAGGCTTGCGTTCGCCGGTGGTGATGTTTTGGCGCATGATGGGCAATTCCGCTTGCTCTGTATCAAGAATAGCCCGCTGAAGGTTTCCGGTTTGCTTCTCGCGCGCGTCGATCGCCGCTTTCAGCGAAATCCAATGCGGGCTGTCGAGCGGCAACGTGTCCATCGCGAAATCACCGCACCATCGGGACGACGTTGCCGGCCGGCGCGTCGATGTCGAACAGCGCCCGGCGCATCTGCGCGTCGCCATGATCGGCGATGAATTTGCTGTAGGTCTTTTCGATCATCGCGACCGATGTGTCGAACGAACTCGCGACCAAGCGAACCGGGACGCCCGCAAGCAACGCGCGCGTGATCGCGGTGTGCCGCAAGCAATATATCGTCGCGCCGTTCGGCAGTCGCTGCGGCCTTCGCGGCGGCGATGAACGGGCGGCGATGTCGCGCAGCCGTTCCAGCGCTCGCCGTCATTCAACAGCAACGGATGGCCGGCGTCGCGTCCCGCCGCTGCCTGCCTTCAACCGCTTCGCCAAGCCCGTCGAAATCGGCACCGGCTTGCGCGTGCGCGTCTTGCGGTTCTTGCCCTTCAACGAACTCGGCATCATCAGTTTCGGTTCTTTGCCGGCGTGCAAGTCGCCGACATCGAGCATGCGCAATTTGCGACGACGCGCGCCGGTCACTGCGTGAACTTCGACGTACAGTCCGAACGCGTCGCTGATGTCATAGGCGCCCGCGATGACCGCGCGGCGTTGATCGTCGGAAAGGACGATGTTGCTTTCGGTGTCGTCGGCCTCGGGGATCGCGGCGAGCCCGACGGTCCACGCCTTGGCGTTGGTGATCCGGTCGTCGTGCGCGGCGGCGAGGTTGAGCGCGGCCTTCAGGCTCTTGCAGATCCGGTTGACGCTCGACGCCGGCATCGTCTCGGCGATGGCGTTGCGCCACGGCCGCAACTCGCGAACCGTCAGCATCGAAACCGGCTTGCTACAACAGCGACGGCGTCAAGTGATGGCGCGGCTGCGTCGCGTTGGTCGGGTTTGCGCCCCGCACCGCGAGATCGGTCGCGTAGTCGTCAGTGCCTCGTTGACGGTCGCGGGTCGTCCGGCGTCGGCATCGCGCCGCGCGCCATCGCCTTCGCCTTGTCGGCGGCCTGCCAGAACGTCAACACGTTCGCGCCGTCCGCGTCCTCTTGATCGTCGGCGATGGCGAAGCTTTTGATCCAGTTGCCGCCCTTGCCGTCGGCGGCGCGGACATTCCACGCGCCGGGCCCTGCGTTGCGCCGATAGCCGAGCGAGATGCCGGGCGCGACTGATCCAGTATGGCTTGCGCTGTTGCGCGAGCTTCAAGCGTGCGGTTCGGGTTTCGAGTGAGCTGGAGCGGATGCGGCGCGGCATGTCTTGGTCCTTCCGTGTCCCGGAAATGTCCCGGCGATGGGTGTGGAGGCGTATAGATCTCTATATACCCGATATGGAAGAACTTGCGAAGACGTAAGGGGTTAAGCGGAATACCTAGGGAGCCGTTGTAAGCCTATGGAAGGCTGATTTACCCTACAAGGGCGCCGCGCCGCGATGAACGATCTCATCGCGGGGCACATCCCCATGATGTTCGACAACATGCCGGCAGTGTTGCCGCAGGTGCAAGGCAAGTTCATCACCGCGATTGCGGTCGCGAGCCTCACGCGCGCGAGCGCCCTGCCCGACGTGCCGACGGTCGCGGAGTTGGGCATCGCCGGCTTCGATGCCTCCGCCTGGTTCGGGCTGGTGGCACCCGCGAGCACGCCAGCGCCGGTGCTTGCGAAGCTGGCGGCCGAGGTCGAAGCGATCCTGAAAATGCCCGATGTGCAGAAGCGCTTCACCGAACTCGGGGCCGAGCCCGGTGCCCTCAAGGGCGAAGCCTTCGGAAAATTCCTCGCCGAGGAGACGGCGAAATGGACCAGGATCATCCGGGAATCCGGCGCGAAGATCGATTGATTTAATCGCCGCCTCTCCGTCAGATCACGAAAAACCCGTGCGTGCCGTCGCGGCGGAACTGCTCGACGAGGCCGAACTCCCAATCGAGATAGGCCTGCATCTTCTCAGGCGACACGTCGGTGCCCTCGTAGGGACGGCGGTAGCGGTGTGACGGATCGGGTTTTGGCAGCACCACCGGCGGGCCCGCTTCCAGCGCGCCGTCATAGCCGCCGTCGAGCACAAAGGTTTCCCAGCCCATCTGCGCGAGCCATGATGCCGTCATGTCGGCGCGGACGCTTTTGTCGTCGGTGAGGAGGATGCGCGCGCCGCGCACCGGCGCGGCCATGTCGATTTCCTGCACCAGCTGTCCGCCCGCATAATGGCGAAAGCCTGCGATGTGGCCGGCGGTGTATTCCCCGGCATCGCGGACGTCGAAGCGATAGAGCGTGCGGCTGGTCTGCGCCGCCATCGCCCTTGCCTGTTCCGGAGCTGAGGCGCCGGACGCCGGCGCGATAGGCGACGTCGCGGGCATTTTCCGCGCGCCCTCGAAGGCGCCGATCCCGCCGCGCCGGCCGGAGCCATGTTCGAGATCCTGTTTTGCCAGCGTCCAGCCGATGGTGCCGTTGCGCAGCGCCACCACCTTGTTCGGCACGCCGGCATTGATCAGCGACTGCGTGCCGATGATCGAGCGGGTGCGGCCGGCGCAATTGACGATGATGGTCGTCGCGGGATCCGGCGCGGCCTTGCGCGCGCGCAGCACCAGTTCGGCGCCGGGCACGCTGACCGAGCCCGGGATGTTCATGGTGGCGTATTCGTCGAAGCGGCGGACATCGAGGATGGCGATATCGGCCTTGCTCGCAATCAGGGCGCCGACCTCTTCGGCCGCCAGCGAGGGCGTGTGCCGGCGTGCTCGACCAGTTCGCCAAAGGCTTTTGCGTAGGAATTGACGTCCTGGAAAAGTTCGTAGCCGGCGCGGCGCCATCCATCGAGCCCGCCTTCGAGCTGGCGGATGTTGCTGTAGCCCAGCGCCGCCAAGCGGTCCGCCGCCGCGGCGACGAGACCTTCGCCATTGTCGTAGAGGACGATGGGCACATCCTTGCGCGGCAGCCGTGCTTCGGCCTCGAGCGCGATCCGGTCCGGCCGCCATGTTGGCGGCGAACAGCGGATGGCCGGTGGCGAAGGCGGCTTCGTGCCTGACATCGAGCAGCGCGATCTCGTCGCGCAGCAGCAGCGCGGTGCGGATTTCGGCAGGCGTGACGGAAGGCGGCGTCATGCGATGCGTTACAGCAGGAGCGCTAGTAGGCGCGGCGAGACGGACCGGGCTGCGTGCCGGCGCCGTCCGCCCGCAAAAAACGGATTGACCATGCATTGCGGCAGCGCGTCCGGCAGCCGACGCGGCGCACTGCTGCAGCGAATAATAGGAGCAATCCGTGTAGCCGCCGTTGCCATCGCGGACCTCAAGGCAGACCGGGTATCTTGGATCATAGGTCTGGGCCTGGGCCGGCGCAGTCATCAATCCCACGGCTACGGCCAACATCGCCCATATCGAAACGCGCATCTCAATCTCCGTCAGGTTTTTCGCGCATCTTGCTATCATGAAACCGCGAGCCTGACTAGCCCTGCTTCGTTGCGCGTCCGCCAGCGTGATCAGCCATGCGCGGTTAGATGGTGCGTCGGGCGCGATCTCGCGGCATGTTTTGCCCGAGCTTTTCAAATTCGTTGCCCCTCCTGAAATAGAGGGCGCAGGGAATGCCGGGTGCGCGCTGCACCCGCGGTCTCGTGTGCCAAGAATTGCGCATTTGGCGCACACGAGCATACAGGTGAGCGGAAACACTCCGACATCCCCTGCGCAATGGCTTTACGGCTTACTTCGTGCTCTCCCCGGTGAGCGGGCTTGTTGTCACCGTCACCTGCGGAAAAATTCTCCGCAAGCTTAGCGCCAGCATCGCGGCGCCAGGACCACACGACTTGGCCGTACGCCTCGGCGTTTTCGTCCGGCGCGCACAGGACGCCTGACGCCAAAGCGTCCATCGCATCCCCGGCCCAACGCATCGTGACGATCGCGAAACGCCCCTCGTGTGGGCAAGGATGGGCGAAGATATGCCAGTGATTTGCCCGACGTGACAAACGGAATATTTTTGCTTTGGGGGCTTGACACGATTTCTGATTATCAGAAGTGATTTGCCCGTCGTGTCGAATTTGTCACATGCTCTTCGTCATTCCGGGATGCGCCGCAAGGCGCAGGCCCGGAATCCATAACCACGATCGTGAGTATGGATTCCGGGCTCGCGCTACGCGCGCCCGGAATGACGGAGAGTAGTGCTCGCGGCCATCCTTCGAGACGCCGCTTCGCGGCTCCTCAGGATGAGGTTAGTGGGTGTGGCGGACGGCTGACCAAACAAGTAACCTGCATCCAAACAAATGCGGCGCGCACCGCGCGGGAGGAAACAACGTGAAAGCCTGGGAGCTGCAAGGACCCGGCGGGGTCGACGAGATGAGGCTGGTTGAGAAACCCGTTCCTGCTCCCGGCCCCGGCCAGGTGCTGGTGAAGCTGAAGGCGGCGACGGTCAACTATCGCGATCTCCTCACCGTGAAGGGCGGCTATGGCTCGCGGCAGAAATTTCCGCTGGTGCCGGTGTCTGACGGCGCGGGCGTGGTCGAAAGTGTCGGCACAGGCGTGACGGCGTTCAAGCCCGGCGACCGGGTGACCGGCAGTTTTTTCGAAGGCTGGCTCGGCGGCGAGCCGAGCGAGGCCAAGATGCGCAGCAATCTCGGCGGCGCGCTCGACGGCGTATTGTGCGAATACCGGGTCTGGCCCGCGGCAGCGCTGGTGAAGACACCGGATCATCTGAGCGATGTGGAAGCGGCTTCGCTGCCGTGCGCCGGGCTGACGGCCTGGAGCGCGGTGGTGAAACTCGGCCATATCAAGCCGGGGCAGACCGTGCTGACGCAGGGCACCGGCGGCGTTTCGCTGTTCGCGCTGCAATTTGCCAAAATGAACGGCGCGCGCGTGATCGCGACATCGTCAAGCGACGCCAAGATCGAGCGGCTCAAGCAGCTCGGCGCCGACGTCACCATCAACTACAAGACCACGCCGGAATGGGGAAAGCTGGCGCGGCAGCAGACCGGAATCGGCGTCGACCTGGTCGTCGAAGTCGGCGGCGTCGGCACGCTGAACGAATCGATCCGCGCCTTGAAAATCGGCGGCACCATCGCCTTCATCGGCGTGCTGGCGGGCCGGCCTGATTCCGAATCGCGCCTGCCGCTGATGGTGATGCAGCAGCAGCGGCTGCAGGGCGTCACGGTCGGCTCGGTCGAAGACCTTCAGGCGATGGCGGACGCGATCGCCGCCAACCGGATGAAGCCGGTGGTGGACAGGACATTTGCATTCACTGACGCCAAGGCGGCGTTCGCCCACATGGCGAGCGGCGCGCATTTCGGGAAGGTGGCGATCGAGATCGGGTGAGGCGCGCGAGGCGGAACGCGCCCACACCATTCTGCCCACCGGCCTGGTCGAATCGCGACCAAATCTCGCATCGCAGCGAAATCATCCGTTCCGCTATAGTCCCGGCACAATAAACATAAGGGAGGAGACAATATGAGGACAATTCTGGTCGGCGCCGCACTGGTGGCCCTTACCGTTGGTGCAGTTGCCCAGGACAAGCGCCCCGACTACGGCACGGCGGTCAATGCCGCAGGCGCCAAGAAGATCGCAGCCGGCGTCATCGCCGAATGCCAGAAGAACGGATGGAACGTGGCGGTCGCCGTGGTCGATAATCACGGCTTCCTGGTGTACTTCGAACGCATGGACAACACGCAAACGGGCAGCATGGACGTCGCCGTCGGCAAGGCGAAGGCGGCTGCGACCTATCGGCGTCCGACGCGCGTTTTTATGGAAGCGATCAACAAGGGCGGAGCAGCCACGATCACCCTGCCCGGTGTGTTCGCCTCGCCCGGCGGATTGCCGATCATGGTCGACGGCAAGGTCACCGGCGGCGTCGGCGTGAGCGGCGTCACCGGCGATCAGGACGAGCAATGCTCCAAGGCCGGCCTCGGGGGCACATAGGAAACTCCATCCCGCATTCCTACGCACAAGCGCCGGCACGGTTGTAGCCGTGTCGGCGCTTGTCGGCGCCGGATCACCGTCAGCTATTGCGGCGGCCGCAGTTCGATATCGTAGCGCGCATAAATCCGGGCCAAGGTGCCGTCGGCGAGCAATGCCTGCAGCGCAGCGTCGATATCCTGCCGCAGCTTGTCGTCCGGACCGACCATCCCGACCGCGACGTTCCAGTTCAGGTCCGGCTCGTCCTCAAAGGCGGGAATGCGGCGGACACGGCCATCGGGATGGGTCTTGTTGAACCAGCCGATCGCGGCGGGCGTGACCGCGCCGGCGTCGATCTCGCCTTTGGCGAGCGCGTCCATGATGTCTTCCTCGAACGCGAACGGCGAGGTTTTGACCCCGCGCTTGCCGAGCATCATCGACGCGATCGAGCCGACCTGCACGCCGACGCGCTGGCCCGATGTCAATTCGGCAAGCGACGCCACGCCGGATTTGGGTCCAACCACGAGCGCGACGCCGCTGCGGTGATAGGGCTGCGACATGCGCAAGCCCACTTCCGCCAGCATCGCGCGGTCGGCGATCGCATCGAGGACGATATCGCAGTCGGCGCGGCGGTACTGAAAAGTGTTGACCACCCAGCGCTGTTCCAGCGAGACGCCGAGCCGTTTCGCCAGCGCTCTGGCGACTTCAACCTGAAAGCCGGGAACGTCACCGTGCCTGCTGGCGAACGGCAGCGCGTTGGGATGCGCGCACAGCGTGATCGCGCCGCGCTGGCGGATCGCTTCCAGCGAACGCGCCGCGGCGTTGACGGCACCGAGCAAGACCAGCAGGCTTGCGAGAAGTAGAGCCTTTCCTGTTCCGATTGAATCGGAACGGGGCTCTCTCTTCTTGTTTTGACGCGTTTTCTTCACGCGAACCGGTATCCACCCCGGATCAAGTCCGGGGCAGGCTTTCGCTTGAAAACGCTCTGGACGAGATATCGCATCGCCCGCCTCACTCCTCGAGGGTCCGGATGTAGGCCACGATCGCCATGATCTGGCTCTCCGAAAAGACGCTGCCATAGGCGGGCATGGCGCCCGGCTTGCCCTTCCTGACCCGCTCCGCCATGAAATCGTCGCTGCGCGTCGTGCCGGCGAGCTTTGGTCCCCTGCCGTCCGCCCGGCCGCCGCTCTGGTGGCAGAAGCCGCACGAGGTCGCGAACATGGTCTCGCCGTCGATGTCGATCTTGTCGGGAGCCTGGCTTTGCTGCGCGCCGGCGCCGATCGGATGACGCCATCGCAATGCCGGCGATGAGAATGATTGATTTCGCTATCCGCATCAGGACTGGGAGCGGCAGGGCGGCGAATTCTCGCCCTGCCGCCGCTTCTCCCTTATTGCTTCAGCGTGAACACGACGAGCGCGCCGGCATCCTTCGGCATGCTCTTGTAGGGCTCGCCGAACAGGCCTGCGAATTCGTCGGCGACCATGCCGCCCCATCCCGCAGGCACCGCGATGTATTGCTTGCCGCCGGCGCTGTAGCTGATGATTCCGCCATTGTGGCCGACACCGTTGTTGTGCGACCACAATTCCTTGCCGGTTTCCGCATTATAGGCGCGCAGCACGCCACGCGCATCGGGCACGAACACCAGATTGCCGCCCGTCGACAGCACGCTGGCAAGCGGCGGCTCGCTCGAAAGTAACTTCCCATTTCTTCGCGCCGGTCACGGGATCGCGTGCGTCGAGATGGCCGCGCGCCGGGCCATCCGGCGGCGGGACCAGCTTGAAGTCAGCGCCAATGTTGAGCTGCGACATCGGTTCGGTGATCGGCGTGGTTTTTTTCACCTCGATTTCCATGCACCATTCCTGCACGATCTTGTACCAGAGGCCGGTCTTCGGGCTGTAGGAGCCCGAGTTCCAGCTGATGGCGCCGGGGATCGCCGGGCAGAGCGGCGGACTTGCCTTGCCGAGCGACAGATCGCGCCGGCCGATCAACTCGCCGGTCTTCGGATCGATATCCTTCACGAAGTTGATGTTGCTTGCGATCCGCCAGACGTTCTGCACCTTCGCATTGGCGCGGTCATAGACGAAGATGAAGCCGCCCTTGTTCGGATGCACGACGAGTTTTCTGCCGTCGCGATCGATCATCAGGAACTCGCCGACCGCCGAATTGAAATCCCATGCGTCGTGCGGCAGCTGCTGGTGATAGAATTTCAGCTTGCCGGTATCGGGATCGAGCGCGATGACCGACTGGTATAGAGGTTGGTGCCCGGCCGCGGCCCGCTCTTCATCCAGTCCGCACCCGCCCAGTCGTAAAGCGGCGCCGGATTTGCCGTCCCCCACCACACGGTATTGCTCTCGACGTCGTAGCCGCCGGGCATCCAGCCGCCGCCACCGCCGGTGCGCCAGGATTCATTGCCCCAGGTCGCCTTGGCGTCCTCGGTGCCGGCGACGGTGAGGAATTCCCATTTCTTCTGGCCGGTCTTGACGTCGACGCCGAAGATCGGGCCGCGCGAGGTCCACTCGCCGCCCTGGCTGCCGATGATGACCATGTCCTTCACCACCAGCGGCGCGCCGGTGAAGCCGACCGTGAGTTTCTTGGAGTCGATCAGCTTGGTGTCCCACACCTGCTTGCCGGTTTTCATGTCGAGCGCGATGAGACGCCCGTCGACGGTGCCGACAAAGACCTTGCCGTCGCCGAGCGCAACGCCGCGATTGTACGGCGAGTGCGTCTGCATCGAGACGAGTTCCTCGTCGAGCTCCGGGAAGTAGGACCAGATCAGCTTGCCGGTCGCGCCATCGAGCGCAAAGACGCGGCTATAGGAGCCCGAGTAATACAGCACGCCGTCGGCGACGAGCGGCATCGATTGCAGGCCGCGCGTCGAGCGGCCCGGCATATGGGTCCATGCGACCCCGAGGTTCTTGATGTTGTCGGCGTTGATCTGATCGAGCGCGCTGTAGTGATGCGACTTGTAGTCGCCGTGGTAGGTCAGCCAGTCGTTTGGGGTCTGCTCGGCGGCCTGCAGTCGCGCCGGATCGATTGCCGATGCCGGCGACGCAACCACCATGGCCGCGACCGCGAATGCAGCACAGCCGGTAAGGTACCTTGCACTGATTTCCATCGCTTCCTCCCTTTTATTTTCACCGAACCTTGCGTCCGATGTTTTCAGTCTGCCCTGTCTTTGCAGGGTCACGGGCTTGGCGGGCTTTTGCAGGTGGTGCATCGTCCGAGGGATCGGTCATGCGATCCGGGACGCCAAACCTTAAGCTCTGCAAGTGAATGCTGCCGGCAGGTGAACCTGCCGATCCGTTCGCCGCTGCCGCTGCGCAGCGGATGGCCTCCTTCCCCGGCATCGGCTCATCCCCATGCCGCATTCCGGGTGTGCCCGGACCAGGACCTGCGCGATAGCAATCCTTATTATTGGCGAGCTTGTGGCCACTCGCGCCGGATACCCTAGGAATTGAAGAAACCACCAAGGGTAGTGCCGCTGGCGAGGCACAAAACTACTTGCCGCCCATTTTGTTCCATTGACGGGCGCGATTGCGGTCTTGAGGTTTGTTTTCCGCCGGGACTGGACGTTCGCTGGCGCGAAAAGCGCGGTGTCAGAGTCCGAACGAAATAGCAGCCAGTACTTCAGGCTCGTTCTAACGTCTTGAAAATGCATTTGCTCACGGCCGGACGTGCCGGCCATGACCAGTTCCACTCGAAGCCGCCGATCAAAGATCGGTTCGTTCCTCGGAGATGTCGCGGCGCTTTTCCATGTTGAAGCGCCCGGCATAGATCGGCCTGCCGCCGGTGGTCGGCCCCGGATATTGCACGATCAGGATATCGCCGCCGGTCGCCGTTTCGAACTTGCCTTCGAAATGCGGATCGGGATGAAAGATCATCGTGCCGGCCGTATAGAGATTGTCGTCGATCCGAAATTCGCCGGACAGGATGTACCAGACCTGCGCGAAATCGTGATTGTGAATCGGATGATGGGCGCCGGGTTCGAGCCGCAAAATCCCGGCGTTCGGCTCGGTCGGCCGTTCGGGCCGCGGGTGAAACAGCATCTTGCCGGTTTCGCCGGGCCAGCGAATGGTCTCCCACTCGATGTCGTCGATGTGCTTGGCCTCGTAGGGCAGATGCTTGCCACTGGCAGGCGCGGTCGCTGGTTGCATGGTCATTCTCCCTGGCTGGTTTTGCTCTTGCTGGATTTTGTGGGCGGCGGCACCGGGCACGCGCCACCAATCGAAATGCTCGCCCCTTTGTCTCGCGTCCGAAGATTTGGCGACCACCATCAGAATCCGCGCTTCGTCCTCGCCGATATTGTCGGCGCGGTGCGGCAGTTCGGAATTGAGGAAAATGCCCTCGCCCGCGGCGAGCTCAAAAATTTCCGCGCCGACATGAAAGCGGATGCGGCCGCTGATGACGTAGCAATATTCCTGCCCCGGATGCGACACCATCAGATCCATGCGGTTCTTGCGCGGGAACGCCAGATGAAAGACCTCGAGATCGTCGTTGGGCATGCCGCCGGCAAACAACTGCCAGCGATAGCCGGTAGACGGAATGCTCTGGCCCTCGCCGGCATCGCCGTGGCGATGCACGGTGATATCGCTGCGAAGCTGGTCGGGCGGCATTGGCGAACAGTTCACTGACGCCGATGTCGAGCGCTTGCGCGATCTGGATCAGGTTCGCGACCGAGCTTGAGACCTGGCCGCGTTCCAGCCGGGAGACGAACGCATCGGAGAGCCCGGTCGTGTCGGCCAATTCCTTCAGCTTCATGCCGCGCGCCTCCCGCAGCGAGCGGATGCGCGCACCCAGTTTCGCCAGGGCTTCGTCCTGGATTTTCATGACAACGAAGCATTTCCTCGAATTGCTCATGTGTCAACAAAAATTGCTCTGTAAGCAATATTTCCTGGTATACCAGACGATTGTCACGCCAGCCGACATGCGATAGACACGCCCGCCCCTCGGCAAAAGGGGTTTTACCCTCACCATGCGCGGCTTCTCAGTCCGCCTGCCCGGTAGAGGGAAAAATAACCGGCATCGTTGGTGGAAGAGAGAGCATGGCGCGCAATATTCTGATCCTTGGGGCCTCCTATGGCTCCCTGCTGGGGACCAAGCTTTTGATGGCGGGTCACAACGTGACTTTGGTGTGCCGGAAGAAGACGGCCGAGCTGATCAATCGCGACGGCACCGAAGTTCGCATCAAGCTGCGCGACGAGGCGGTGCACCGCGCGATCTTTTCGCGCGACCTGCCGGGGAAGCTGGACGCGACCGAGCCCGGCAATGTCGACATCAAGCGCTACGACCTGGTGGCGCTTGCGATGCAGGAGCCGCAATACGCCAACCACACCGTTCGCGTGCTGATGGTGAAGATCGCCGCCGCCGGCCTGCCGTGTCTTTCCATCATGAACATGCCGCCGCTGCCCTATCTGAAGCGGATTCCGTCGCTGGCGGAGATGGATCTGGAGGAGGCCTATACCAACGCCTTCGTGTGGGAACGCTTCAAGCCCGGGCTGGTGACGCTGTGCTCGCCCGATCCGCAGGCGTTTCGTCCGCCGGAAGAGGCGGCGAATGTGCTGCATGTCGGCCTGCCGACCAACTTCAAGGCGTCGATCTTCGAAGACGAAAAACACAACGCGCTGCTGCGCGAGCTGGAAGCCGACATCGACGCGGTGAAGCTCGACGGCCACGACGTTCCGGTGAAGCTGAAGGTGTTCGACTCGCTGTTCGTGCCGCTGGCAAAATGGTCGATGCTGCTGACCGGCAATTACCGCTGCATCACGCCGAACGAGCCGCAGTCGATCCGCGACGCCGTGCACGGCGATCTCAAGCAGTCGCAGGCGATCTACGACCACGTCGACGCGCTCGCCCGGCGTCTCGGCGCCGACCCGCAGGACCAGGTGCCGTTCGAAAAATACGCCAAGGCGGCGCAAAGCCTGCTGAAACCGTCATCGGCGGCGCGCGCGGTGGCCAGCGGCGCGCCGTTCATCGAGCGCGTCGACCTGCTGGTGAAACTGATCTCGCATCAGCTCGGCGCGCCCAATGCCGAGATCGACCGCACGGTCGAGATCGTCGACCAGAAGCTGAACGAGAAGATCGTGGCGGGCGGATCGGGAGCGAATTGATTTCTCGCCGCCGATCCACACTTTCGGACGGCTTCCCTTTGCAGGCTTCCTAATCGGTGTCCGCGCGATCGGGGTGCAAGGGCCAAAGCCGGTCCATCACGAAATACGTGAACGATGTCGACCACGCGATCAGAAACAGGCCGTTGATTCCCTCGATGCCGGAGACGAGGCGGAGAACTCCGGCCGGATAGACGTCACCGATGCCCATTGTGGAATACGACGTCGCGGAGAAATAGAGGAAATCCGCAAAGCTCTCCTCGACCTGCCCCTGCAATGATCCAAGGCCTGATTTGTAAATGGCCAGAAAGGCGGCGGCATACAGCCACACCTCGACGGTGTGCGCGACAAAGCAGCCGAGCACCACGACCAGCACCTTGAAGCGAACCGCGATCGGCAGCCCCGGAACGAATGACCGACAATATCCGCAGCGCTTCGTAGTGAATGAGAATGGTGGCGACCACCAAAAGGGACGAGATGGCCAGGGCTGTTAACATGAGGCCTCCGCGCTGTGCGTCACCGCAAATGCCATCCCGCCATGCCCGCGCCAAGCATGGAGTCGTATGGGTCGTGGTCGGACAAATGATCGTAGCGCCGGGAATCCGGCTTGACGCGCATTACCAGCTGTGGTGTTCTCTTTTTGTTCTATGATCGCCATGATTGCGTACGGAGTTTTTCATGCACGACATCTCAACCGACGGCGGATCGATCAAACTCGTCATCCATGACGACGAGGACACGCCGCTCGATTTCGTCAGGCAACTCCTCTGCACCGTGTTCGGAAAGTCGCAGCAGGAAGCGATCGCATTCGCCGAGCAGTTCGAGAGAGACGAACGAGGCGCCTGCGGTCCCTATCCGGCTCCAGTCGCCAAGGCGCTGCTGGAGGCGGCGCAGCAGCATATCGATGCGGCCGGACACGATTTGCTGATCACAAGCGAGATCGTGACCGTGAAGGACGGCTGCGACATGTGCGGCGCACCAGTGATCGACAAGGAAATCCGGATCGCCACCGATACAGTATGCCTGTGCAACAGATGCCTGCTTGCGATCAGGTGCGCGTCCGAGGATATTTCCGGCGACCAATTCAAATTCGCCTGCGTCGCGCTGGAATGGCACTTCGCCGGCACGCCGCAACATCAACTCGTGACGCGATCCCGGCAGTTTCCCGGCCACATGCGCGCCGACGTCCAGGTCGCGATCGACCAGCTGTTTGCCTCGCCCCAGCATTTCTTCGGCATTCACGAGGAGAATCGCTACGAGACGCTGACCTTTTCCACTCTCTTTAGGCGGGGCCGCAATACGCCGCCGGTGGCGCCGCCGCAGTATTACGACATCGACATCGGCGAATCGGAGCCGGTGAGATGCCTGTACAACGGCTTGTGGCTGTCCACGTCCGGCGAACTCCGCTACGCGGTGCTGCTGTCCTACCATCGCGAATACGAGAACGAGGCCGCGCTGCGCATCGAGATGGCGGTGCCCGCGGGTGCGGCAGGAGACGCGCTGGTGCAACGCGCGTTCGCCGAGTTGGAAGTGGCCGTACACAACGCGCGGTCCTACCGCGGCAAGATCCTGTCGCTCGAAGGAGGATCCGACTATCGCGGGCGGTCGCGCGGCGTGATGGTGCACCGGCTGCCGACGGTCGGACGCGACGAGGTCGTTCTGCCCGAACAGACGCTGAGGCTGCTCGATCGCAACGCCGTGGATTTCGTCGGCAACCGCGCCGCGCTTCGCGAACTCGGCCAGTCGACGCGCAAGGGAATCCTGCTTTATGGGCCGCCCGGCACCGGCAAGACGCACACGATCCGCTACCTCGCAACCAATCTGCCCGGGCATACGACGCTGATCATCACGGCCGAGCAGATCGGCCTGCTCGGCGCCTACATGAATCTGGCGCGGCTGTTGCAGCCGACGATGGTGGTCATCGAGGACGTCGACCTGATCGCGCGCAACCGCGAGAAGATGGGCTCCTGCGATGAGCTGTTGCTCAACAAGTTGCTCAACGAGATGGACGGCCTGAAAGGCGACGCTGACATTCTGTTCGTGCTCACCACCAACCGGCCGGAGCAGCTTGAAGGCGCGCTGGCCGGCCGCCCCGGCCGCATCGACCAGGCGATCGAGGTGCCGCTGCCCGATGAGATCGGCCGCAGCAAGCTTGCTCAGCTCTATGGCAAGGGCCTGCCGTTGGATCAAACCGCTCATCGATGAGACCGTGCGTCGCACGAAGGGCGTCAGCGCCGCATTCATCAAGGAATTGATGCGGCGTATCGCGCAAGCGAGCATTTTGCGGGATGGCGGTTCGACGGTCGAATGCCGCGGATATCAGCGAGGCGCTGGACGACATGCTGTTCACCGGCGGCAGACTGAACGTCAAGCTGCTCGGCGGGGCGCAGGAAATGGCCGAGGGATGATGTTCAAGCCGCATTGCAAACTTTTGAAGGTGGGTCGTGAGAACGCGAAAACCCATTGCCGCCGACCGATGCGCAAAAGCCTCCACGATACAATTCAGCTAATGGGCTTCTCACCAGCCGGCTCATCATCCGCAATCGCTCGCCAGGCTGCGCCGTCAAGGTCGTCATACTGACCGCTCTTCAGCGACCAGAGAAAGCCAAGCAGCCCCGCAAGCCCGAGGCCCAGAGCCAGCGGCACGAGAATGACGAGCACTTCCATCACGTCCTCCCCGGCGCGACGCCGCGCGCACGCAGCGCGTTGAGCATCACCAACAACGACGACCCGGACATGGCGAGCGCGGCGATCAACGGTGTCACAAAGCCCGCAATCGCAATCGGAACCGCCAGAAAATTGTATCCGACGGCCAGCCAGAGATTTTGCTGCATCAAGCGCAGCGCCTTGCGCGAATAGTCGATGGCCGCGACAACGGGCGCCAGCGGCTGGCCGAGAAATACAAGGTCGGCCGTCGCCTGGCTCAGATGCGCTGCGCTGATCGGCGACATCGAGACATGCGCGGCGGCGAGCGCCGGCGCGTCGTTGAGGCCGTCGCCCACCATCATCACCTTGACGCCCTGGCGCTTCAGATTTTCGATGCGCGCGATCTTGTCGGCCGGAGTGACCCCGGCGCGCCATTCAACGATCCCGAGCGCGTGCGCCGCGGCACGAACGGCCGGTTCCCGATCGCCCGAGACGATCTCGGTCGCGATGCCACGCGCCAGCAGTGCGTCAATCACGGTCTGCGCGTCCGGGCGCAGCCGCTGGCGCACCGCGAACACATAACTCACGTCACCCCGGCTGAAGGCAACGGCCGATACTTCGGGGTCGCGGACCAGTATCTCATTGGCAAGCCGGTCGGCGTCGCAAAAGGACGGCCTGCCGAGCTTGAGTTCGACGCCATCGATCACCGCGCGGACGCCCTGCCCGGGCTTTTCGACGGCGCCCGGCAGCGGCGATGTCGCACCCGAGGCGCGCGCGACCGCCGCCGCGACCGGATGATGGCTGGCGAGCGCAAGCCGCCCGGCAAGTTCGAGAATGTCGGGCGGGATGGCCGCCGAGTTGACGACATCGAGTTCCGGCAGTGTCAGCGTACCCGTCTTGTCGAAGATGATGCGCTCGACGTCGGCCAGCCGCTCGATCGCATCGCCGGAATTCAGCAGCACGCCGGCGCGGAACATCGCACCGGATGCGACGGTCTGCACGGTCGGAATGGCAAGGCCGAGCGCACAGGGACAGGTGATGATAAGAACGGCGATCGCGGTGACAATGGCGTCATGCCAGGTTGCACCCAGCAAGACCCAGCCGACCATGGTCAACAGCGCGGCGGCATGCACCACGGGCGCGTAGAGCCGCGAGGCGCGGTCGGCGAGACGCACATAGCGCGAGCGGGCCTGCAAGGCGTTGTCGAGCAGGCGCGTCACCTCCGCGAGCAAGGTGCCTTCCGCCGCCGCCGAGACGCGGATGCGCAACGCGCCGGACATATTGAGCGAGCCGGCATAGATGGTCGTGCCGTGCGTGGCGGTGGCGTGCAGGGTTTCGCCGGTGATCAGGCTCTGGTCGATCTCGGAACGGCCTTCGATCACCACGCCGTCGACCGCGCATCGATCGCCCGGGCGCAGCAGCACGATATCGCCGGGCCGGATCGCCGCGACCGGGATTTCGGCGATCTCGCCGGTGTCGCCGAGCCTGGTCGCCGTCTCGGCCTTCAGCGCCGCCAGATTTCCGGCCACCGCACGCGTTCGCCGACGCATGTTCTGGTCGAGATAACGCCCGACCAGCAAGGAACGTGAGCAGCATGATCGCCGCATCGAAATAAGCGTGCTCGGCGTGATGGATGGTTTCGACCAGCGACATCGCGAGCGCCACGATGACGCCGACGCTGATCGGAACGTCCATGTTGACGTTGCGGGTGCGCAGCGCCTGCCAGGCCGAACGGAAGAACGGCTGGCCCGCATAGGCCGCGGCCGGCAGCGCGATCAGCGCCGACAGCCAGTGAAAGAAATCGCGCTGCTCGGATATCATGTCGCCGACATTGCCGGACCACACCGGCACCGACAGCATCATCACGTTCATGGTCGCGAATGCCGCAACGCCAAGACAGCGCAGCAGGAAGCCCGACTGTTCAGCCTCGGCTGCTTCCGCCCTTTCGGTTTGGAACGGATAGGCCTTATAGCCGAGCTCGGCGAGCCGGTCGACGAACTGCGCCGGATCGAGCGCGCCCTCGCGCCATTCCAGCGCCACACGGCGGTCCGTCAG
Source organism: uncultured Alphaproteobacteria bacterium (assembly GCA_963731915.1). GTDB lineage: Bacteria > Pseudomonadota > Alphaproteobacteria > Rhizobiales > Xanthobacteraceae > Bradyrhizobium. The sequence continues at coordinate 62,263 of CAVSXQ010000021.1, read as the reverse complement.
GTTGACACGCGCCAGCGTGACGTCGGGGATGGAAGAGAGCCCGCGCTCGATCTTGGACATGCATCCGGCGCAACTGACGCCTTCGACCGCAAGGTCGATATGGGACAAGCCCGGCGCCCGCGGCCCTGACATAGTGAGAAAAATCCCGTGTTGTCGCTTGCATCGATGGGTGCCTTCCTAATCCAGCAGCACACGATTTTTCGACAGGAACATCCGCTGACCCGCCACATCGCCTTCCAGCACCAGATCCCATTGTCCCGAGGCGATACCGGCCGCGGTCCCCCGATAGATTCCACGCCCGACTTCCGCCAGCACAACGGGACGGTCGGCCCGCTTGTCGATTGGCCGCTCGAAACGTCCCTGGAATTTCAGGCCGGACATCGGCAGGCCGCTGCTGTCGGCTGCCTCCACCTGCAGCGTTGCGTCCGCCGTCCGCGCTGCGCCGGACGCGGGCATCGACCTTCCAGTTTCGCGCACTCTGGTCGCGCGCCGCCGCGATCTCCCGTTCATACGCAAGGCTCGCGCGATAGGCGCTGTCGACCTCGGTGCCCGGCAGGCTCTGGATCGCGAACTTCATCATGATCAGGTTGACACCGATCACGACGCCGAAGAACGCGACCAAGACGAAAAGCACCGTGCGTCCGGTCAATGGCTTTGGGTCGGTCGCTCTGTTCATGTGTTGCTCCATCATGTGCTATGGCGTGACAAAATTGTCGGTCGTCATCGCTACCTCTCCGAGACCGATATCGGTCACGCGGAACCGCACCGGGACTGATTTCTCGGGATTGTTCTCGGACGGTGCCGTGACCAGCAACCGCAGCTCGGTGGTCTGGTCCCGCCCCAGCACGATCATGGGCCGGTCGGGCGTGACGGAATCAACGCCGACGACATGGACTGTCGCATTGACCGGCCCGTCGATATCGATGGCGATGACGCGATCAAATCCGCGCTTGTTCAAGAGACGCACGGTGTAGGCGTTGCGGATCGATCCGTCGCTCAGCTTGACCGCGACCGGGTTGCGGTCATGCAGCACGTTGACGTCGAGCAACGAGCGCGTCAGCAACGCATACAGCATGATGGCGCCGACGGCGGCGATCATCGCGGAGTACACGATCGTGCGCGGCCGGACGACGCGGTAGATCGGCGGCTGTCCAGCCTGACGCCGATGGATATTGATGTCGTTGTCATAGCCGATCAGCCGGGTTTCCCTGCCGATCTTGTTCATTACGCTGTCGCAGGCGTCGATGCACAACCCGCACTGGATGCAATCGAGCTGCGCGCCGTCGCGGATATCGATTCCGGTCGGGCACACCGCAACGCATTGATAGCAATCGACGCAATCGCCGACCGGCTGGCCGAGCGCCCGCATTTCCCTGGCCTTCTTCAGCGAGGTGCGAGCTTCGCCGCGGTCGTATTTATAGGTGACGTTGAGCGCCCATTCGTCGGTGAGCGCGGCCTGAATGCGCGGCCACGGGCACATATAGACGCAAACCTGTTCGCGCATGAAGCCAGCGAGCACATAGGTCGTGACCGTCAAGATGCCGATCCAGATATAGGCCAGCATCGGCGCCTGGAAGGTGACGAGTTGCTTCACCAGCGTCGGCGCATCGTTGAAATAGAGCACCCACGCGCCGCCGGTCCACCAGGCGATCATCAGCCAGATCGAATGCTTCAGTGCGGTCTCGGAAATCCGTTCCAGAGTTCCATCCCACAGCTTCCTTCTTCATTCGCTCGCGGCGGTCACCCTCGATCAGGCGTTCGACCGCGTAGAACAGGTCGGTCCACACCGTTTGCGGGCAAAGATAGCCGCACCAGATGCGACCGCCGAGCGAGTTCATCAGGAACAAGGTGATGGCGGCCAGAATCAGGAGCCCGGTAAAGTAATAGACCTCCTGCGGCCACAGCTCGATGAAGAAGAAATAGAAGCGGCTGTTGGGGAGATCGACCAGCACCGCCTGATCGGGCGCACCAAGACCGCGATTCCAGCGCACGAACGGCAGGAGATAGTAGACGCCGAGGCAAAATGCCATCAGGCCCCATTTGATGCGGCGGAACGTTCCGGAGACACTCTGCGGATAGACCTTCTTGCGGGCGGCATAGAGCGGCCCGTAGTCGTCAACTTCCACTTCCGGGAGCGGTACGTGCTTCATCTGATGGCCATCTCGCATTTGCCAGCGAGGATAGGCCTCGGGCCTCGGGCGAGCAGTTGATTCTCCTCAAACTGGCCGCAAGAACCTTGCGGCCGCGGCGGTCACTTTCCGCCCCCGAGGGAGTGTACATAAACCGCCAGCGCCTTGATGGTCGAAGGGTCGAGCCGGCCGGCCCACGCCGGCATAACGCCGGCGCGGCCGTTGGTGATAGTTTCGATCAAGGTGGCTTCGTCGGAACCGAACAGCCAGATCTTGTCGGTGAGGTTGGGCGCTCCGAGCTCCTGATTGCCCTTGCCGGCATCACCATGGCAGGACGCGCAATTGTCAGCGAAGATCTTTGCACCCGCCGCCGCGTCATAGCCCTTGCTCGTCGACAGCCCGGACAACGACCTGACATAATTGGCGGCCGTGACGATTTGATCCTTCTTCAACACGCCCTCCTTGCCAAAGGCGAGCATGGCGCCTTCATGGGCCTTGGCATGACCCGACCGCACGCCAAACTGGATGGTCTGCATGATCTGGTCGAGGGTACCGCCCCACAGCCATTCGTCATCGTTGAGGTTGGGGTAACCCTTGGCCCCTGCCCCGCCGCTGCCATGGCAGGGCGCGCAATTATCACCGAACACGGTCTTGCCGCGGGCACGCGCGAGCGCAAGCAACGCCGGATCCTTTTCGATGTCCGCCAGCGGGGCGACGCCAAGCGCGACCATCTTGTCGCCGCGGATCTTTTCCAGATTGGCGAGTTCGACCGCGACATCCGCGCGGGACGAATAGTTCAGGACGCCGGTGGTATGGCTCCACAGCAGCGGCCAGGCCGGATAGACCACCCAATAGCCGACGGCCCAGACGATGGTGAGATAGAAGGTGATGACCCACCAGCGCGGCAGCGGCGTGTTCAGTTCCTTGATGCCGTCCCACTCGTGACCAGTGGTCGTCTTGCCCGTGACGTGATCCAGCTCGCTATGCTCGGCCATGACCGGTCAATCCTCCCGCAGCGGCATCTTCGATGCATCGTCAAAGACCGCCTGATTGCGAGGCCAAAGCGCGTAGGCCACGATGGCCAGGAAAACGCCGACGAAGACCGGCGTCCAGATGGAGGTGACGAGATCCGATGCAAGATTATGCGCGGTCAGAATTGCTTTCATCGTTCCTTCTCAGCGAAGATTCGCTTTTTCGTTGTAGAGTTTGAAATCAACCAGGGTGCCAAGCATCTGCAGGTAGGCGACCAAGGCGTCCATTTCGGTTGGCGCTCCGGCCTTGCCGTCGAAATTGCGAACGACCGCCTTCGGATAGCGCTTGGTGAAACCGTCGACGTTGGCATTGTCCGGATCGGCCTGTGCCTTCAGGTCGGCAATCGCGTTGACGATCTGATCATCCGAATAGGGCACGCCCACAGCACGGTTGACCCGCAAATGACCGGCGACGGTCTCGGTGTCGATCTCGGTCTTGGCCAGAAACGGATATCCAGGCATCACCGATTGCGGCACGATCGCGCGCGGGTTGATCAGATGCGTCACATGCCATTCGTCGGAATACTTGGCGCCGACGCGAGCGAGATCCGGGCCGGTGCGCTTCGATCCCCACTGGAACGGGTGGTCGTACATGCTCTCGGCCGCCAGCGAATAGTGGCCATAGCGCTCGACCTCGTCACGCAGCGGCCGGACCATCTGGGAGTGGCAGAGGTAGCAACCCTCGCGAACATAGATGTTGCGGCCTGCAGCTCCAGCGGCGTATATGGCCGGACGCCGTCGACCGCCTCGATGGTGCTCTTGAGATAGAACAGCGGCGTGATCTCGACGAGACCGCCGATCGCGATCACCGCGAGGATGCCGACGATGAGGACGATCGAGTTCTTCTCGAAGATCTGATGCCGGGTCCAGAACGACATGATTCTGCTCCCTCACTCTGCCGGCTGAAGAGAACGGGCGACTGCAGCGAAGTCGATTCGGCTTCCCCGACCCGCACGGTCATCCAGAGGTTATAGGCCATGATCAGCGAGCCGATCACGAACAGCGCTCCACCCGCGGCGCGGATGATGTAGAACGGATGCATCGCCTCGACGGATTCGATGAAGGAATATTCCAGGAAGCCGAGCGAGGTGTAGGCGCGCCACATCAGGCCCTGCAGGATGCCGGACACCCACATCGCCGAGATGTAGAGCACGATGCCGATGGTGGCGATCCAGAAATGCCAGTTGACGAGCTTCAGGCTGTAGAGCCCCTTGCGATCCCACAGCCATGGAATCAGGCAGTACAGCGCGCCAAAGGACACGAAGCCGACCCAGCCGAGCGCGCCGGAGTGCACGTGGCCGATGGTCCAGTCGGTGTAGTGACTGAGCGAGTTCACCACCTTGATCGACATCAGCGGTCCCTCGAAGGTCGCCATGCCGTAGAAGGCGACCGACACGACGAGCATCCGCAGCACCGGATCGGTTCGCAGCTTGTCCCAGGCGCCCGACAGCGTCATCAAGCCGTTGATCATGCCGCCCCAGGACGGCATCCACAGCATGATCGAGAACGTCATGCCCAGCGTCTGCGCCCAGTCTGGCAACGCCGTGTAGTGCAGGTGATGCGGACCGGCCCAGATGTAGAGAAAGATGATCGCCCAGAAGTGGATGATCGACAGCCGGTAGGAATAGACCGGCCGCTCCGCGCGCTTGGGAATGAAGTAGTACATGATGGCGAGGAAGCCGGCGGTGAGGAAGAAGCCGACGGCGTTGTGCCCGTACCACCACTGGAACATCGCGTCCTGCACGCCGCCCCAGGCGATGTACGACTTTGAGCCGAACACCGAGACCGGCAAGGCGGGATTGTTGCCGAGGTGCAGCACGGCGATGGTGACGATGAAGGCGAGATAGAACCAGTTGGCAACGAAGATGTGGGGTTCCTTGCGCTTGACCAGCGTCATCACGAACACCAGCAGATAGACCACCCAGACAATGGTGAGCCAGAGATCGGCGTACCATTCGGGCTCGGCATATTCCTTCGACTGCGTCACGCCGAGCAGATAGCCGGTGCCTGCAATCAGAATGAAGAAATTATAGCCGAGCACGACGAACCACGGCGCAAGATCGCCAGCCAGGCGCGTGCGGCAGGTTTTCTGAACCACATAGAACGAGGTTGCGATCAGCACGTTGCCGCCGAAGGCGAAGATGACCGCGGAAGTGTGCAGCGGCCGCAAGCGTCCAAAACTGGTCCACGGCAGATCGAAATTAAGCGCAGGCCAGGCCAGTTGCGATGCGATCAGCAGTCCGACCGTGAAACCCGCTATCCCCCAGAACACCGATATGACGGCTGCGAACTTGACCGGACCCATATTGTAATTGGGCCTGCCGTTGATTTCCTGCGGCGGCAGCGCGGCGGGACGATCGTAGTAACGATTAACGATCGCAAAGACGGCAGCAAGACTGGCTACCACACCAAGCGAGGCATGGAAGGCAAACGGCGTATCGAGCGCCATGGCCGCGCCCATCAGGCAAAGGAACGCCGACGCCCCGAAAAATGCGGCCAGACCGGCCTCGCCGTGTGTCATCGATTTGGCGGAAAAAGACTGGTTCATCTGTTGATTCTCTTCGAGGCAACACCAGCAACATCAATCCTGTTTTCGCGAATAATGATTTGATTGAAATCAAGTTCGAAGGAGATTCGCCACCGGCCGGCTTATCGGCCGCCATCGACACTTGACGAATATCAAGGCGCTTGATCGCGGAAGTCTTATGTTGGGCTGATAAGGAGACGATCCATGAGATTCTATTTTGACACCAACGACAGACTTGCTATTCGCGATGAAGTCGGTCGCGACTTCAAACAACCCGGTGAAGCCATCGCGCACGCGAAGTATCTGGCGGCTGATCTCCGTTGCCTGGAACGCGAGATCCGGCCCCAACTATCCATTCAGGTGATGAGTGAAGGCCGGAAGCAGATACACGAAGAGCCTGTCTTTGCCTGACTCCATCGTAACGCTCAGAGCACAGTAACCCGCCACAAGGACGTTATTCGCTTGAAGGTGGGTGCGTATCAGTTCGCTTCAGCCGAAATCATCAGAAACTGCGACGTCTCGCGTTCTGCCCTTCGGAAAGGCGCTGGTTCATTGATTTTGACTGACGCTCGCCCCAGATCAGTGCCCCGGCAAAGACCACAAACATTGCCACCACGACTGCGGAAACCAGGATCGAATCGATCGGCATAGTTACCTCCTTTTGATTTCGCCAATGAGTATGGCGAATCGGAAGAGGCAATCTTTGATCCCGATCAAATTTCGGAAAAACGAGAATTCGCGGCGGACTCAAGCGGCTGCGAGCGCTTCCGCCCGCGCGGCATCGGCGAGGCGAATACCGCCATGCACGATCTCGATCACTCCGTCGCGCTCCAGCTTGGTGAGTGTCCTGCTGACCGTTTCGATTGTCAGACCGAGATAGTCAGCAATGTCCTGCCGGCTCATCGGCAACGGCGTGATCTCGGAGACCGGACCGATCCGAACCAATCGATCCCGCCACTTAATCAGGAAGATCGCGACCTTTTCTTCGGCTGATCGTCGTCCAAGCAGGACCATCTGCTCCCGAGCCTCGCCGAGATCACGGGTAATGAACTCGTTGATGCGATGCAAGAGGTTCGGCTTGTCCGCCATGAAGCGCGAAAACGACGTCTTGACGAAGCGGCAAACAATCACCGGCCCGACGGCGTCAGCCGAGATGCCATGCCGATCGTCGACGGAAAGGCCAAGAAAATCTCCAGGCAACGCAAATCCAACAATCTGCCGGCGGCCGTCCGGCAACAGCTTGTAAAGGCGCAGCACGCCCTCGAGCAGATTGTAGCAGGAGGTGACGATTTCCTCCTGGGAGAACACCGGCTCGTTGGGCCGGTACAGGATGCGATGGCCGAGCTGTTCGAGCAGGCGCAGTTCGCCCTGATCGAGCGCGGCGCAAATCGCATGTGGGCGCACGACACAGTCCGCACAGGACTGCGCGCACGCTTCATCGCCCAACACAGATTTCTTCATGTACGGTCCCCGCTGCTACCAACTCGATCTGAGCGATTTCACTCCACGAGCCTAACCCATCTTAGCGGATTGCCCCCTTCGAATTGACGCAGATCAACGATGGTCAATGAAATAGGACTATCGGTATGGCCGTGCCGGCGATCGGCCGGAATGAAGAGATTGCTCCATGCTGCGACCTTCGCTGCGCCATATGCTGCTCACGCTGTTGTCGATCGGCCCGGCGCTTGCCGCCTCGCCGTCCGTAGAACGAGGCAAGACCTTTGCGTCGAACAACTGCGCGCGGTGTCATTCGATCGATCGGGTGAGCCAAAGCCCGCTCAAGATCGCGCCGCCATTCCGGGCTCTGCACAAGCGTTATCCGGTAGAAACACTGGCCGAAGCGCTGGCCGAGGGCATTCAGACCGGCCACCCGACCATGCCGGAGTTTCGGCTCGATCCGGATCAAATTCAACGACCTGTTGTCGTATTTGAAGTCCCTCGAGTAGGGCCGGAAAATGACCCGCTACGCGACTCAATTTTCTGGAGTTTGAAGATGGCAATTCATAGCAATGCTGACGTCAATCCTCCCCGTCCCACATCCCTCCGTGGATATCGGAAAGCGATGCCATGGCTTCACTATGAAATGCCATTCCTCTGCGAGGGCCGTGGTGATCTCGTTTCGCTTGAGAGAGCGAAGCTGAAGCGCGATGTCGGGGGCCTCAATAAGGTTTGGAACGGCTTGCGCAAACTTCTCAAAAGGTAGCGCAAAGTTTCGCGTACCCATTGAGTGAAGGATGGATATCCGACCCAACCGCCGTGCGCACTCGCGGCTTTGTCGCATCCGACTACGCCGGCGTCGCGACCTTCGAGAAGTAACGCAAGCGCGCGGATGGCACCGCAGCCATTAGTGCGAAAAGAGGATCGGAACGGGAGGTTTCGCGAGCAGGCTTCGGGTGGCCCCTCCGAGGATGAACTCCCTCAGACGACTGTGACCATAGGCGCCCATCACAAGCATATCGGCGTCGCACGACCTGATGTAGGCGCCGAGCACCTCGCCAATCGCCTCCCCTTTTGACGCAACTTGGTCCAGAGTTACCTTGAGGCCATGCCGAGCGAGGTTCTTCGCCAATTCCCCGGCCGAACGTGTCGTGTCGATCGATTTTTCCCCAGACACCGTAACGATGCGAACATGCTTCGCCAGTTGAAGGAGAGGAAGCGCATCGGCCACGGCGCGCGCCGCCGTTCGGCTGAAATCCCAGGCGACTACTACGGTTCCGAGTTGAAACTGAGGTGACGCCGGGCGTTCCGGCACAACCAGCGTCGGCTTGCCGGATCCGAAGATAACAGCCTCGACGCAGGATTGGTCGTCGCCCTCCGCTAACGGCACGATGGCCAGATCACGGAGACGCGCGTATTCGGTGAACAGGTCCGGCGCCACGCCGCTCAGGGCCCGCTCCCGAATCGATTCGAACAGGACACCCTGCTTGCCCGCCGCTTCCTCGAATGTGCTCAAGCTATTATCGGCATTGACCCGGCTCTTATGCGCTTCTTCCCCAATGATTGCGGGAATGTTGACCAGCGAAGATGAGATCAGGCTGCTGGGTACTTCGACATGGGTTTCGCATGCAATCGCCGCGATGTGCGAGCCGATCGTGGACGCGACAGAAACCGCATATTCGATAGCTTCATTGCTCGTGGGTGCGGGGTAGCTCTTCAACACGAGCAGGATGTCCTTGATAGCCATGAAAGCACTCCGTTTGTTTGCTGCCAGCACTGTATCCCGTAGCCGGTGGCTCCAATTGATCCTGCGCAAACGCAATCGTCGGCTTCAGCCGATCAAGCCCGCAACGATCATGAGTAGAGACGACGCAAGTCCGGCAATCGGCATCCAGATCGGGACATGCACATGGGTTCCGGTTGAACTCGGACGCCGATACTTGAGGCGCAACAGTGCGAGGTTTACCAGGGCGAACACGGCAAGCGTCGCAACGGACGTGCCTTCGGCCAGTCCCGTAAGCGGAAACAACAAGGCCAAGCCCGCTGCAATCGAAACAGCGACAGCAGTTGCCAACCACGGCGTAGCGGTTGCCGGGTGCACCGTCCCGATCACAAATGGCAGGTCACCTTGTCGTGCCATCCCGTAGAGTACCCTCGATGTCATGGTTAGCTGGGCGAGGATCGTATTCAGGGTGGCGACGACAGCGATGGCGTTGATCGTTTGCGGGCTTAATCCGGCGACTTCCCGGAAAACAAGGCCGAGCGGCGCAGGCGACGACGCCAAACGATCAACGGAAACTGCACTCACCGCAACCGCGCCGACCACGACATAGAGCACCGTCGAGATCACAAGGGTCAGAACCATCGCACGCGGGACATCCCGTCGTGGCTCGTGCGCCTCTTCCACAATGTTGGCCAGATCTTCAAAGCCTATGAACGCGAAGAACGCCAATAGGCTGGCGGTCGCAATGCCCGAAAGAACGTGAAACTCCAGGGGAGGTAACGTCGTCAGGGTATTGGCGATCGGCAATTCCGCATTGACGCCCGCTATGATGATGGCAACCAGTCCACCGACTTCCACCAAGGTCAACAATCCGGCGATGACCACCGATTCAAGAATGCCCCACATCGCCACTCCGCCCAACAACAGCAGCAGCACCAGTACGAGTAGTTCTTGCGGCAGATCGACGAACTGCCGGACATATCCGACGGAACCCAGGGTAACGGCTGATGCTGACATAACTCCGATGACGATCGTGCACAGGCCGACCATCGTGGACAGCAGGCGGGAATCGAACGCGGCTCTCACATAGGCGGCCTCGCCGGCGCTTACTGGAAAGCGCGTCGACAATTCGATGTAGGACGCCACGGTGAACGCCATAACGATCCCTGCGAGCAGGAACGACCATGGCGAATAGATTCCGGCATGACCCGCGACGGCGCCGATCAGCACATAAATCCCGGCACCGACGGTGATCCCGACGCCGTACAGCACAAGCAGCGGCAATCCCAGCCGTCTACGCAATGCCGGTCCGGGGCCAGCGGAGCTTGCCGCTTCCAGTGCTTGACGCATTCCAGTATCTCGGCCGTTCCGGCTGTCTATTGCGAATGCCGGAAGCTTTGCCATTCCGGCTCAGCTCACATGTTGAGTTGTATCAACGTTCTGCCGGGATGATTTCTGCCGATACAGCCTCGGGTCACTCGGCTTGAACGGTCCAGATAATGATATTCCTCGCAATCCGAGCGAATGCATCGTCGAACGCAGCGACCGCAGCCGGCGGCTCGATCTTGTCCAGCTTCCCGCTCTCCTCGAACAGGCGCGACGCGACGACCTTTCCGTTCTTGTCGATTATTTTCGCCGACAATCCAATCTCGGCCGCGGGAACGGAATCCATCACGATCCGGAATTTTCGAACATCGATCAGGAGCTGGAAGTCGGTCTGCCCCACGTCCGCCGCGCGCAATGGCGGGTGCGCGATATCATAGTTCTCAAAACTCTCGATCAGCCGCGCCTGCAACAGTTTTGGAATGCTGTCGGCCCACATCGCTTCAGTGAAGACCGGAATGTCTTTCGGTGGAGAAAACAGGAACCGCTGTGTCTCCAGCATCACCACAGCGGTGGGCTCCGGTATCGCCAATTGTCCCTTGAGGGTCTTGGTCGGCGCGGCAAACCCCTGCGCGGCGTGCAAATCGTAGGTAATCTTTGGCGCGGCCGCCGGTCCGCCGCCGGTCATCTTTTCGAGCCCGGTAACGATGCCGTCGAGCTTCCCGGTGTTGCGCGCCAGTCCCTCCGAAAACACCTTCAAATTGGCGATGGTATCCTTCAGAGGTCCAGAATTCTCTGACAGCACCGAATCGACCCGCCGCAACGCGTCGCGCGCGGCCTGCGTCATGCTCTGGCCGGCGCCGGGCTCGGCGATCAAGGTCGGTACCGTGCCGGCATTTGCAAGCTGGGTGCCGCCTTCCAGCGCGATCACGGGAATGCCGGTCAGACCCTGGAATTCCAGACCGACCCTGGTGTCGGATCGCACCGGCGTTGTCGAGGCGACGGAGATCGCGGCATTGACGCGGCGTGGATTGTCCGGCGCGAGGCCGAGATCGGTGACCTCACCGACGCGAATGCCGTTGAACAGGACGGCGGCGCCGACCATTAGTCCCGGAACCGATCCGTCGAACTGAACCTGATAGGTTGCACGCGACCCCAGCCCGCCGGTGTTGTGCAGCCAGTAGACAAAGCCGAATATGGCGACGGCCGCTGCCAGGACAAAGGCACCGACGATGACGAAGGGAGCGCGGGTTTCCATCTCTTCAACTCGCTTGTGGTTGCAGCATCCGGGAGCGCTTGCCGTGGAAATAGGCCCGCACCCAGGGATGACTGGATTGCAGCAATTCGCGCATCGGTCCGATGGCGACGATCTTGCCATCCGCCAGCGCCGCGACGCGATCGCAGACGGTGTTGAGGCTGGCGAGATCATGCGTGACCATGAACACCGTCAGCCCCAGCGTCTTCTGCAGGGTCTTGATCAGGGCGTCGAAATCGCCCGCCGCAGATCGGATCGAGGCCCGAGGTCGGCTCGTCGAGAAACACGATCGCCGGGTCGAGCGCGAGCGCGCGTGCCAAAGCGGCGCGCTTGGTCATGCCACCCGACAATTCAGAGGGAAACTTGTCGCCATCCTCCGGCTTGAGCCCGACCATTTCGAGCTTTGCGGTCGCGATCTCGTCCATCAGTTCATCCGACAGCACGAGATTTTCGCGCAGCGGAAACTGGATGTTCTGCCGCACCGTGAGCGACGAAAACAACGCGCCCTGCTGGAACAGGATACCCCATCGGCCAGCGGCACCCTGCGTGCTGCGGTCATGCGCGCCGCCGATTGCCGCGCCCATTACCTCGATCTCCCCGCTCCTGCCGCGGGATCAGACCGATGATCGTTCGCATCAACACCGACTTTCCGCCGCCGGATGCGCCGACCAGCCCAAGGATTTCGCCGCGGCGAACGTCCAGCGACAGATGATCGAGCACGACGCGGCGGCCAAAGCCAACTACGAGGTCGCGGACGCTGATGGCAAATGGCGTGGCTGCTTCCTGCATCGTCACATTCCAATCGATGCGAAGAAGATGGCAAACAGCCCGTCGAGCACGATCACCAGGAAGATAGACTTCACCACCGACGTGGTCGTCTGCCTGCCGAGCAACTCGGCGCTTCCCTTCACCCGAAATCCCTCGCTACAGGCGACGATGCCAATCACCAGCGCCATGAAGGGCGCCTTGATGATGCCAACCTCGAAATGGGTGACGCTGACGGCCTCATGCAGCCGCGCGATGAAGATCGCCGGTCCCATGCCGCCGTAGAACCATGCCACCAGACCGCCGCCATAGAGCGCTGCCATCGCACCGATGAAGCTCAGGATCGGAAGCGCGCACACCAGCGCGACGATCCGGGGCAGGATCAACACCTCGACCGGATCGAGGCCCATGGTCGAGAGTGCGTCGATCTCCTCGCGCATCTTCATCGATCCCAGCTCGGCGGTATAGGCGCTGCCCGAGCGGCCGGCGACCATGATGGCGACGATCAGCACGCCGAGTTCGCGCAGCACCAGAATTCCCACCATGTCGACCACGTAGGAATCAGCGCCAAACTTTCGGAAATGAAAAATGCCTTGCTGGGCAATGATTGCGCCGATCAGAAACGTGATCAGCACCACGATCGGGATCGCCTGCCAGCCGACCCGGTAGAGTTGATAGACCAGCGACGTCAGCCGCAGCGAACGTGGCCGCCGCATCACACCGAACGCCGCCCAGGCAAGCAGACCCATCATCTGCAGGAACGCGGTCACGTCTTCGGTCGCACCTGCGGCGGCGCGGCCGATGTCGTCCAGCTTGGTCAGAACCGGGTTCCGCGCCCCGGCCGGTGCCGGATTGTGGCGGTTGACCTGACGGATTTCCTCGATCAGGCCGGCATAGTTCTCGGCCACACCGACAATTTCGGCGGAATGACCCGCCGATGTAACGCGCCGCATTGTCTTCTCGAGCAGCCACGCCCCAAGCGTGTCGATCTCGCGCACATCGCTCATGTCCAACCGGACAGGTCCGGAGCCGCCGATCACCGGCGCGACGGAATCCGTAGCTGCTTCCAGCGAAATGACGTTGGCCGCCGTCCAGGATCCCGCCGGACGCAGCTCGACGGTATCGCCATGAGATATGGCCGTTAACACGGGTGCGGTCATTACGATGCAGCTTCTTCGTTGATGGAAGCCTTCCATAGGCGCCTGCTGCGGTGCCGATGTTGACTTCCCTCAACTCGAAAATTCGCCAAGCAGAATGCGATTGACGCAAATCAAAGTCGTTTGTGCGCAAGCGCATACAATCTCGTCCATCGAAAGCAGGGTGAACGCGATGTTCGATTCCGCTGAATTGAGAGATGAGCTGCAGGCGCTCAAGAACGACGTATCGCGCCTGCTGAACACCGCCGGCGAGGAAATTTTCGATACCTCGAAGAGCCGTGCCGAAGCGTTGGCCGATCAGATCAAGGCTGCCCTGAGCGAACTCGGCGAAACCCTCAGCGAACAGGAGGAGCAAGTCGGCGCGTTCGTGACGGAACGCCCAATCACAACGCTCGCCTCCGCCTTTGCGCTTGGCGTGGTGGTCGGCTTCATGCTGAGGAGGCATTGAGGTGAATACGGAAAACATCGTCAAGAACCTCCGCGTGCTCTGGCGCACCGACCGGATCATCGCCGACATCAGGATGCGGCATATGCTGGTCGGGCTCGGACTGCGGGCATTCGCGGCGCTGATCGCAGCCTTCGGCCTGCTGATGCTGGAACTGTCGGCCTATTTCGCGCTGGTGCAGATCTGGAGCGCGATCGCCGCCGCGGCCATCCTCGGCGCACTGAATTTCGCGATTGCCGCTGTACTGCTTCTAGTCGCGGCACGGCCGCCCGGCGGCCGAGAGCTCGAGCTAGCAGCCGAAATCCACGGTGCTTCGGTCGATGCGCTCCAGGTCGAGGCTCGCGCGCTGCAGTCACAGATATCCGGCATGATCCACCATCCGCTCAACGGAATCCTGCCGATGCTGATCGTGCCCCTGATCACGATCATCGTGCGCAGCCTCAGGAAGCAACCACCGGCAAGCGCCCCCGCCGCACAAGATTGATCGCCGACCCAAATAATCGCAAGAAGGAGCAACATGCAGATGCCAAACGCCCACCTGAAGCCGATCCTGAACAGCGCGCTCCCGACCGAGTTCCGCCAACTCCGCATCGAGCTGGCCCGCGAACCCGGACATCCCGATGGCGAAACCGACGTCGGTTTCGTGGTCGTCGCGCCGCTCGACGGCGACGGGCGAATCAACGCTGCGCTCTGGCGCAAGCACCGCGAGGCCTGTCGGGTCGCACGGCTTCGGCCCAACAGACCGATTGAACATGGCCACCTCGTTCACCGCCAGGGCGGCGGATGGGCGTTCCACTACGACAGCGGCGACCTGCCCGACGATGTCGGATTTCACTTCGCGGACGAGCGTTTCGTCGCGGGCGAATATATCTCGATCAACGAAAGCGGCAAGACGCACACCTATCGCGTCGCCTCCGTCAGCCGTCTGTAAGTCGACTGTACGCGCCGTTCAGGTCAGCGCCAGCGACACGTTGCAAAGACCTGGATCTTCGGCGTCCGACGTCACGGCAAAACCCAGTTGCCGGCACATCGCCAGCATCGTGGTGTTGTCCGAGAGCACGTCGCCGGAGATCGTCTTGAGCCCCTCGGATTTCGCGTATTCGATGATCAGTTGCATCAGGGCCCAGCCAAGCCCCCTTCCCTTCAGATCGGACCGCAGCAGGATCGCATATTCGCCGGTCTCGTAGATCGAATCCGAGTGGATGCGGACCACGCCGAGCATTTCCCTGGTGACTTCGTCGAATGCGACAAAAGCCATGGCGCGGGCGTAATCGAGTTGGGTCAGCCGCGCGATGAATTCGTGGGTAAACCCCTTCATCGGCGCGAAGAACCGCAACCGCAAATCCTCGGCCGTGACGTGCTTCAGGAATTCGTGGATCAGCGGTTCGTCCTCAGGCCGGATCGGACGCACAAAGACCCGCCAGCCGTCCTTGACCTCGAGATGCCGTTGCCATTGCGACGGATAGGGCCTTACAGCAAAATTGGCGGGGCCCACACCGGCGAACTTCCGCTTGGCCGGTCCAACCGCGACCCGCGCATCGACAGCGAGCACACCCGCCTCATCCGCCAGCAGCGGATTGATATCGAGTTCACGGATGCCTGGAATATCCGCGGCCATCTGCGCCAGCTTGACCAGAACCATCGCGACGGCATCCGGCTTCACTGCCGGCACGTCGCGGTAGGCGCGCAACAATCGGGAGACCCGGGTTCGCTCGATCAGATCCCGGGCCAGCGGCAGGTCGAGCGGCGGCAGCGCCAAGGCCTTGTCGTTGATGATCTCGACCGCAGTGCCGCCGCGGCCGAACACGATGACGGTGCCGAAGGTCGGATCGTCGGCGAGGCCAAGAATCAGTTCGCGCGCCTTCTGCCGCAGCACCATCGCCTGCACGACTACTCCGGCAATCCGTGCTTCGGGGCGCAATGCCTTGGCCCGCGCCATGATATCGGTTGCCGCGGTACGCACGGCGTCGCCATTGGTGAGATTGAGGACGACGCCGCCGACATCGGATTTGTGGACGATGTCGCGCGACATGATCTTCAGCACCACGGTCGCGCCTTGCGCGAACAGTTTTGAGGCGTGCGCGACGGCCTCTTCTGCATTGGTGGCTGCGAATGTCGGCACCATTGCGATGTCATAAGCTTCCAGCAGCCGCTTGATCTCGACCGGGTCCAGCCAACCACGTCCGTCCGCAATCGCAGCATCCACGATTTGCCGGGCGGCATCGGTGTCGGGCGCGAATGCGTCGGGCATCGCCGGCGGCACCTGCGCCAGTTCCTCCACCACCTCGCGGTGACGCACAAGGTGCATGAAACCCCGCACGGCATCATCTTCCGTGGGGTAGTTGGGAATGCCCGCGGCGCTCAGAAGAGCCCCGACCTTGTGGTCTGCGCCGACCCAGACGGCAAGCACCGGCTTGGCGGTGCGGCGCAGCCGTTCGCGGTAGCTGCGGACGATGCCGGTCACGGTGCCGGCGATTTCTTCGGCGGAAGCGATCGCGGTCTGGACATTCATCACCAGCACCGCGTCGTTGCCTGGGTCCGCCAGCAAGGCCTCCAGCGCCGCCGCGTAGCGTTCAGGACCGGCGTCGCCGACGATATCGACCGGATTCGAGCCGGACCATGTCGGCGGCAGTACCGTGTCGAGTTTTTCACGCGTGGCGGGCGAGATGGCGGCCGGAATTCCTCCCAGCTCCACGAGCCGGTCGACCGCGAGAACGCCGATGCCGCCACCATTGGTCAGGATCGCCAGCCGTTTTCCCGGCGGCGATTCCACCCGGCCCAGCGTCTCGGCGCAGTCGAACAATTCGCGGAGATCCGAGACCCGCAAAATTCCGGCGCGGCGAAATGCGGCGTCGTACACCGCGTCCGAACCGGCCAGCGCGCCGGTATGGGTCGCCGCCGCCTTCGCGCCTTGCGCCATGCGTCCGGATTTCACCACAACGACTGGCTTGACCCGTGCGGCCGCGCGGGCCGCCGACATGAATTTTCGGGCGTCCTTGATCGCTTCGACATAGAGCAGGATAGCGCGGGTTTTGTGGTCGAGCGCGAAGTAGTCGAGCATGTCGGCGATATCGACGTCGAGCTGGTCCCCGATCGAGACAATTCCGGAAAAACCCACCGCGCGCTGCGCCGCCCAATCGACCATGCCCGCGGCAATGGCGCCGGATTGCGAAATCAGCGCCAGGTTTCCCGCAACCGGCATGTGCGCGGAAAAACTCGCATTGAGGCCCACGCCGGGCATCATCATGCCCAGGCAATTGGGGCCGATCAGCCGCATGCCATATTTGCGCGCGGCGCGTTCGCAAGCGTCGGCCATCGACCCCGCGCCGTGCCCAAGTCCAGCCGTGATGATCAGCGCGCCGGCGGTGCCCAGCTTTCCCGCCTCGTCGATGATATCGGCAACAGCGCGCGCCGGCGCCGTGATCACCACGAGCTCGGGCACAAACGGCAATTCACCGAGCTGCGCTACCGTAGCAACGCCGTCGATCTCCCTGTGACGCGGATTCACCAGGCCGAACCGGCCCTGAAAATTCGCCTTGCGGATGTTGCCGAGAATGGCACGGCCAACCGAACCCGGCCGCGAGCTTGCGCCCACCAGTGCGACGGACTGCGGCAACAGCAGATTTTTCAGACGATAGGTCGACATCGGCTCAACTATAACCCGGGACGGTGGCCTGCCGATGACAACATGAATGGTCCGGCCCGGAGCCATCTCATATCGCGCAAGCCCAATGGTTGAGCAAGATCAACGACAGCTTCTCCGCCGAGGCTACCCTTTATCAAGGGTTATCTCAGGGAGGTGCACCATGTCGGTAAATGTAGGAACCATCGACCAGTATGTGCGGATCGTCATAGGGCTGGCGCTGGTCGCCTTTGCGTTCCAGGACGGCACTGGCAATTCAGGGATGGCACTGGGCCGGCTTGATCGGGCTGGTGTTGCTGGTAACTGCATTCTTCAAGCGCTGCCCGCTCTATCAGGCGTTGGGCATGTCGACCTGCGAAGTTCGGCAGTAACCGACAATTTCGGCAACTGGCATCGAAGCAGCGCTCCAAATGAGCGCTGCAGACGGTACAATGCGATCTAGGCCGCGTCGGCGTTGCTGCCATTGTTCAGCAGATTCGAGGTAGCGTCTATCAGCCGCTCGCCATGCCTGAACTGCCGATCGTATTCGCGGCGGACGAATTCGAGCTGATGCTTGCCGCATTCCCTGCCCATCGCGTTCAGGTCCTTGACCGAATGCGAGCTGGCCAGCTTTGCTGCAAATTCGTTCCATAAATGCGTTTCGGTCCGCACCCGGTCGAACATCGCGTGGGCGGCAAACACCGCCTCTTCAAGCAGCATCCGTTGCGCTCCGATGATGAAATGCAGCGTCTGCCTGTTCGCATCGGCCAATTGCATCGCGCGATCGGTAGACTGTTCCTGTTCAACGACCTTTGATTCGGCAAGCTCTGGCATAGTGACCTCCGTCTGGATTTGGCGAATGCTACGATACTGACGCGCCTCTTCATTGAGCTGCATCAAACTCGCGGCCACCGGGTGGGCCTATGCTCTCGTCAACGATTTCGAACTCCGCGGAGACTCTCCATGCGCGCGCATCAAATCATGACCCGGCCCGTGATCACCATTTTGCCGGACGCTCCCATCACCGAGGCCGCCAGCATCATGCTGCAGCGGCACATCAGCGGACTTCCCGTGGTCGACGTCGCGGGCAAACTCGTTGGCATCGTCTCGGAAGGCGATTTCATCCGCCGCAGCGAGATCGGCACCCAGCGCAGGCGCAGCCGTTTCCTCAAGCTCATTCTGGGACCCGGCCAGGCGGCAACCGATTTCGTTCATGAGCATGGCTGCAAGATTTCCGAGGTCATGACGACGGAACCGGTGACGATCACCGAGGATACCTCGCTCGAAGCGATCGTGGCGCTGATGGAAAAGAACAAGCTGAAGCGGCTCCCGGTGCTCAGGGACGGCCAAGTCGTTGGCATCGTATCGCGCGCCAACCTGCTGCAGGCGGTCGCGAGCCTCGCTCGCCAGGTCCCCGATCCGACGGCCGATGACGATCACATCCGCAACCGGATCATCGATGCGCTCGGGAAGAATGACTGGTGTCCTCAGGGCCTTAACGTCATCGTCCGCGACGGCATCGTGCACTTGGGCGGCATCATCACCGATGAGCGATGGCGAAAGGCCGCCATCGTCTGCGCGGAGAATATCGCAGGTGTGAAGAAGGTTCACGATCATCTGTGCTGGGTCGACCCGATGTCCGGGCTGTACATGATCGCGCCGGAGGAGGACGAGGATCTGGCAAAGGCGAGCTGAGCCGCATCACCGCGCCATCCGAAATCTATTCGTTGATGTCATCTCGAAGATACGCGTCGGGCACCTGCCCGAACCGGCGGAGCACGTGCTTGCTGTCCGGTCTGTCCTTGTCAAAATAGCAGGTGCGGCTGATTGCAATCGCACCGGCGTGACCGAAAACCTTCCATTGTCCCTGCGCTATCTGGATTGCAAGCGCCGGATTTTCACAATCGACCGGCTGGCCCTCCACAAGGCGGCCGTCAACGAGATCGAAGGCCAAGGCCTGAAAACTGGTTAGTTCGGTCACAGGCCTGCGCATTCGATGCTCCTGGCGCGAAAACCATCGACTATCAGTATCAGCTGGCATGCGATGCGCTGGCGCCTGCGCAGTGCTGCAGGGCGCGCATCACGTCCTCGCGGGAGATCATGCCCGCCAGTCGCTGGTCGCTGTCGATCACCGGCATGCTGCTGATTCGATGATCGACCATGAGCTGGAGCACCCTGGTCAACCGCGTATCCGTCCCGACATAGATGAATTCGGTGGTCATGATATCCCCGACGGCACGGGCCATCAGATCGTCATAGCGCGGCATCATGTGCGCCGGGGTAAAGACGAAGCAGGCTAAGTGATCGAACTTCGAGACCACGCCCACGACTTGCCCGTTCTCCTCGACCGGATAGGTGTTGAAGTCGTCCCTTTCAAACAATGCCCCGAGTTCGCGCAGCCTGATATTGCGGGCGACGGTCTTGACGTCCGCGGTCATGTAGTCGGCGACGATCTGTTCGAGGAAGCTGTACAAAAGATGATCCTTCGATGATCCGGAACACTGCACCATTCAAACACGCCGCTCCGCTGGCGGCGTTGATTGAAATCAAGTTCAATGCGACAGCAGCGAACAGCGGTTCACCGGATTGACCAGCCGCCGCGTCACGCCGCCCAGTATCCATTCGCTGAGCCTTGAATGACCGTAGGCGCCGGCAATGACAACGCCGGCGCCGACATCCGCCGCGAGCCTTTCCAGTTGCGTGGCTGCGTCGCCCCGCTGCTCGGGCACCCGCGCCGAGGCCTGCACGCCGTGCCGCGACAGCCACGCCACGACGTCGCCGACCCGCGACACCGTCGCCGCCCGGTCGGCCTCATCCTCGATGATCTCGGCAACTGTGACTTCACTCGCTTTGAGGAGCAGTGGCAGCGCGTCGCTTATGGCCCGCCTCGCCTCGACGGTGTCCTTCCAGGCAACCAGGACGCTGCGCAGGTCCAGCCATTCGCAGGCCTCGGGAACGACCAGCAGGGGGCGCCCCGCTTGGATCACGAGATCGCTCGGGATTGATTTGAGCGAACGGATCGGCCAGCGCGCCACGCGCGGCTTCCCCGACCACGATGATGTCGCAGGCGCGGGCCTGCTGGACGATATATCTCGTCGGGAAATCCTCGGCGCTGCGCCATTCCACCTCCGTGGCGCGATTTTGCATTGCCGCGCGAAACTCGCCTTCAAGTTCCGCGACCCGGTTCTTGACCGCTACCCGGCCCTCATCGATCAGCCTCTGCGCGGGCGCGCCATCGGTAAAATAGAGCGGCGGAGTGAATTCAGCCGCGGCAACGCCTATGACGCCCGCGCCGAAACGTTCTGCCAGTTGCGCGGCAATTTCCAGCCGGGCCTCGTTGGACTGGCCAAGCGACATACCGACCATCACCGTTGCGTATTTCATTGCTGCCCCCGATTGCCTGAGTGGCCGATTTGTAGGCTGTCTTGGCGGGCCAGAAACTGAGGCAGATCAATGAATCGGCTGCGGCTACAGGCGCCTGTGAAAAACAAGCACTTTCAAAGCGCTGGTCTGCCATCAGGCATCTTGGTATCCTTCGGCCCCGCCCGGCAGTGAAGGCCACCGTGACCACCATCCTGCATCCAACGTCTGAGGATCCCATCCGAAACGAGCGCTTTCGGCTCGGTATCGAAGGATCCGGCATTGGCGTATGGGATCTGGATCTGGGGACCCACCGGCTGCTTTGGTCGGATACGACGAGAGTCCTTTTCGGCGTACCCCATGATCTACCCCTCACTTACGAACTGTTCCTCTCCCTGCTGAACCCGGAAGAACGCGAGCGCACCCGGCAAGCCATCGCACGGTCCGTCGAGACCGGCTGCGGCTTCGACATGCAATACCGGATAAACGGCCGATCGCAGTCAGGCCACTGGCTTCGCGCCCGCGGCAGCATCGTCAAGGGCGAGAAGGAAGGTCCTGGTCACCTCAGTGGAATCGTCATCGATATCGACGATCAGAAGCAAATCGAGGAAGCGCTGCGAACAAGGGAAAGCCACCTTCATTCGATCCTGGAAACAATTCCAGATGCCATGATCGTCATCGACGGCAACGGCATCATGCAGTTCTTCAGCAGTGCCGCCGAAAGGCAGTTTGGCTACACGGAACGCGAGGCCATCGGCCAGAACGTCAGTATCCTGATGCCCAATCCAGACCGGTCGCGACACGACGGTTATCTCGCCCGCTACCGGTCCACCGGCGAGCGGCATATTATCGGCATCGGCCGCATCGTCACCGGTCAACGCAAGGACGGAACCACTTTCCCGATGCATCTTTCGATCGGCGAAATGCAGTCCGGCGGCGCGCCCTACTTCACCGGTTTCGTTCGCGACCTGACCGAACATCAGCAGACCCAGGCGCGGCTGCAGGAGTTGCAGTCCGAGCTCGTCCACGTTTCGCGCCTCAGCGCGATGGGCGAGATGGCGTCCGCACTCGCGCACGAACTCAACCAGCCGCTCGCCGCAATCAGCAACTACATGAAGGGCTCGCGCCGCCTGTTGTCCGCAAGCTCCGATCCCAACATATCGAAGATCGAAAGCGCGCTTGATCGCGCCGCCGAACAGGCCATCCGCGCCGGACAGATCATCCGGCGGCTTCGCGATTTCGTGGCGCGGGGCGAATCCGAAAAACGGGTTGAAAGCATCTCCAAATTGATTGAAGAAGCGGGCGCGCTCGGCCTCACCGGCGCCCGCGAACAGGGCGTGCAGCTTCGCTTCGCGCTGGACCCGCAGCACGATCTGGTGTTGGTCGATCGCGTTCAGATCCAGCAGGTGCTGGTAAATTTGTTTCGCAATGCGCTGGAGGCCATGGCGCAGTCATCGAAGCGTGAACTCGTTGCATCCAACGTCCTGGTCGACGACGACATGATAGAAATCGAGGTTTCCGATACCGGATCGGGAATCTCCGACGACGTGAGGCAGAATCTGTTCCAGACCTTCTTCACGACCAAGGAAACCGGCATGGGAGTCGGCCTGTCGATCAGCCGTTCAATCATCGAGGCGCATGGCGGCCGTATGTGGGCCGAAACCAACGCCTCCGGCGGCGCGACGTTTCGCTTCACCCTGCCTGCCGCATCAAGCGAGAGTGTGACCGATGGCGCCTAGGGGAAAGGTCTATGTTATCGACGACGATGACGCGATGCGGGATTCGCTCGATTTCCTGCTCGGCTCCGCCGACTTCGACGTCACGTTGTTCGAGTCGGCGCAGCACTTCCTTGACGCACTGCCCGGCGTCGACTTTGGATGCGTGGTCTCCGACGTCCGCATGCCCGGCATCGACGGCATCGAACTGCTCAAGCGCCTGAAGGCAGACCGCAGCCCGTTCCCGGTGCTGATCATGACCGGGCACGGCGACGTACCGCTGGCGGTCGAAGCCATGAAGCTCGGCGCCGTCGACTTCCTCGAAAAGCCGTTCGAGGACGACCGCCTGATCGGCATGATCGATGTCGCGCTGAAACAAGCGGCCTCCGGCGCGCAAACCGAAGCCGTGTCGCAGGATATCGCCGCGCGGGTTGCGAGCCTTAGCAACCGGGAGCGTCAAGTGATGGAGGGCCTTGTTGCCGGCCTTTCCAACAAGCTGATTGCGAGGGAATACGACATCAGCCCCCGTACCATCGAGGTCTACCGGGCCAACGTCATGACCAAGATGCAGGCCGGCAGCTTGTCGGAACTTGTTCGCCTTGCCATGCGTGCCGGCGCGATCAAGGATTGAGGC
The DNA here is from genome assembly GCA_963731915.1 of uncultured Alphaproteobacteria bacterium. Taxonomy (GTDB): domain Bacteria; phylum Pseudomonadota; class Alphaproteobacteria; order Rhizobiales; family Xanthobacteraceae; genus Bradyrhizobium. The sequence goes on along the minus strand of CAVSXQ010000021.1, from coordinate 39,140 downwards.
AAATCAAGTCATTGGCGCGAAGATGCGTTCTATTGCCCAACGAACCCAATCCGTACCAATACAATCCGGGCGATGATTCCTGATGGCTTCGGCAAATCCAGCACTTGTTATCTATGTTGTCGACGACGACACCGACGTCCTCGGATCGCTACGCTTCCTGCTGGAAACGGACGGTTTCGACGTCAAGACGTTCCGCAGCGCGGCCGCCCTGCTGAACGGCAGCTTGGCCGGCGACGCCGACTGCTTCGTGATCGACTACAAGATGCCTGCCATGAGCGGCATCGACTTGGCGAACCGCCTGCGCAACCGCCACGCCGGCACTCCCATCATCCTGATCACCGGCTATCCCGACGAAAGCATTCAGGAAAAGGCCGCAGCTGCTGGAATTCGGCACGTGCTGCTGAAGCCGCATCTTGAGGAAAGCCTGGTGACGCGGATTCGAGGCGCGATTCAGGAAAATCCCGCGGCGGAACGCTGAAGGTCCGGCCTCCGGTAAACTACGTAAGGGGCTCTCCTTAGGATATCGCCCCAAATTTTCAGCTTTCGCCGTTTCGCATAGGGTTTGGTCATCGCCGCAAAGGAGATGGCTCATGCTCACCCAATCGCTCAACACTCCCATCATCAGGACCAAGGCAGTTCCGGTTCCGGTCCCCCTCCCCAATTCTGACCAGTTCTGTGCCTTGACCGGTCATGCGGGCCTTGTCGCGACGGAATTTTCCTACCGGAAGGACGAAGAAATCTACGGCGAGGATGAGCCGGCGGAATACGTCTACCAGGTCATTCGCGGCGCGGTGCGAACCTACAAGCTCTTGTCCGACGGACGCCGCCAGATCGGCGCATTTCATCTCCCGGGCGACGTATTCGGGCTCGAATCGGAAATGAGCCATCGCCTCGCGGCGGAAGCCATCATCGATACCACCGTGCGGCTGGTGAAGCGCAGCAGCCTCGAACAGGCGGCGAACAAGGATGTCCAGGTCGCGCGCAAGCTCTGGGGCATCACGGCCGGCGAACTGCGGCACGCGGAAAATCACATGCTGCTGCTCGGACGCAAGAGCGCGATGGAGCGTGTCGCCACCTTCCTGCTCGAGATGGATCGCCGCCTCGCCGTTGCCGGCATGATGGCGTTGCCGATGTGCCGTCGCGACATCGGCGATTATCTCGGACTGACGCTGGAAACGGTGTCGCGGGCGCTGTCGCAACTCCACGGCGAAGGCGTGCTGGGATTTTCCGGTGCCCGGCAGATCGTGCTGCGTAACCGCCAGCACCTGCGGAACATGGATGCATAGCGGGGCCGCGTCTCGCGCGCACCGTTCTCAAGGCCGAAGATCCTTGCCAATCAGTCAGTCAATTTGATCTGAAGCAAAGTACTCGAACAGCGCTTTCACTATCCTGTTCGATGACGCTGAAGGGAGGAAGGTCAGATGCCAACCTCGTACAATCACCACTGGTCGATTTCCAAGGCTTGGAAAGCCTGGAAGGCAACCTACTTGAGCCTCGCTGATCCTGATGTTTGTAGCGAAGAGGAGTTGCAGCGCAGGGCCCGTGCGTTGGGTATTCCAGCAGCGCAGCTACGTTGGGTCTCAAGTCATAGTCCCGATCCAATCAGTCTCCTGGAGCGCCGCATGGAAGCGCTCTTACTCAATCCGGACGAAGTCACGCACATCGATCCCCTCGTGGTCCGAGAACTCCAGCATCGTTGTGTAAAGTGTGAGAAGCGTCGGCAGTGCGCGTTAGACCTCGCAGACAAATTCGCCGATCCGGGGTGGCAATGTTGGCGGGATTATTGCCCCAATGCCGCAACGCTCTTGATGCTCAGCGCCCTGCAAAACAGCTCCAAGATCAGCAAATAGAGGGGACGCAGTGGGCGAAATGTTGGGGAGCGGATAACCGCGCCGACAATCGACGTCGAACCAGAACCGCATGGGACGATAATTCAAACATGTTAAGCCGACCCGGCACCGCTCTTCGTGCTAGGACGGAAATTCCGCCTCCGCGATCTGAACGCAGTCGGCGCGGAGCATCCAGTTTCCCAACTGCTCGACTTCACAGAATTTGATCTTCGCCAATTCGGTGGCGTCTCCCAGGCTGGGAGCTTCGATCTCCATCGAGCGCTGGCAGATCTCGGCTTCATGGCCGTTTTCGCCAAGCACATTCTTCATAAATCTAGCGATATAGCGCGCCATATTGGCCTCCCCTCCGGAACGTCGACCCGACCTTCATCCACTCTATGACGTGGAAAGCCTTTTGTGTTGAGGCACGTCAAACGGCAACGGGATTATGCAAATCGGAGGCTACACCCGGCGCGTCGACCAGGCGAGCCAGGCGGCGACCAACACCAGAGCGACGGCCAATATGCGCCGAACCGGTCTCTGGTGAGATCCCGAGATCAGCAGCGCTCTCAACTGGCTTGCGAGCAACACGATGCTGGCGTGAATCGTGGTTGCAATCGCAATATAGATCGCCCCAAGTCGCGCAGCCTGAGCCAGCAGGCCGGCGCCGCTCGAATCGTATTGCATGAATCCCGGGACGACCGAAATGAAAAACAGAATCGATTTCGGATTGAGCACGTTGGAGAAGAACCCGCGCCAGAACAGTGAAGCCGACGCCGAGGCTGCCAGTTCCGCACGCTCTTTGGTATTGGACTGCCAAGTCTCCCACGCCAGATACAGAAGATAGGCGACACCGGTCCAGCGCAGCAGATGGTAAATCAGCGGCGACTGGCTGACCAGGACACCCAACCCGAACGCCGCGACGACGGCATGAACCGAAAGGCCTGCGGCAACGCCGGCCGTCGCCAGCAATCCCGCCCGGCGCCCCCGATCGAGCGTGAGGGTGGCGAGATAGACCATGTTCGGTCCGGGGGTGAGTTCGAGAAGCAAGACTGTAAGGATGAATTCGAGCACGCTGCACCGGCTTTGCCTGCCAAGCAGATAAGCGCCCGTGCGCCCTTTCCGTTTGATCCAGCGCAACGACGTGCAGCTTCGCTGGCGCGATACTGAACCAGTTTAGCCACCCACGGAGCGCGCCATGGCAACCCAGATCAAAGCATATCCGATCGTCACAAGTGCCATCAACATGTTCGGCGACTGGCTCAGGCATCGGCAGGAAATGCGCGAGATGCGCCAGATCGACCGCGGCGATTTTGCGCGCATCGCGCATGATCTCAGCGTTTCACCCGCCGAACTGGATATCCTTGTCCGCCGGGGTCCCCACGCCAGCGACGAATTGCCGAAACTCCTGACGTCTCTCGGAATCGACGAGGCGGCCCTGTCTCGCACCCAGCCTCTCCTGCAACGGGACATGGTGCGCGTCTGCGCTGCCTGTCAGGAAAAGGCCAGATGTGATCGCGATCTCGAGGCCGGCACCTCCGCGCAGCACTATGCAGAATATTGCGCCAACGCGCCGGCGATCGACGAATTGAGCCATAAGGCGTGATCAATCCCTCACCTTTGGCTGGTGAGCAACCGGCCAAAGGTGATTGCGAACCCGAGGAAAGCCGCTGCCCAGGCGAATGCGGCGACATGCAGCAGCGCACCGTAATGCGCGGGCTCGAGCGCAGCGCAAATTCGCGCCAGAGCCGCAACAATGATCGCGGCGTAGATCGCCTGCGTGGCTGCCGATGCGGTCAGGCGCTGGCCGGTGTGCCCGAGGCTCGCACGGCTCATCACCGCCAGCGTCATGATTCCGGCGGCTCCCCCCATCCAGGCGTGAACGCCGGCACCGGCCTGAACCAGGCCGAACGCCGCTGCCGCGTTGAGCAGGAATCCGAGCGGCACAAAGGCGTAGCCGACATGCAAGATCAGCAGCAGCCGCTCGCGCCCGGTCCGGTCGCCCGCCCAGCGCGCGAGACGGACCAGTTGCAATAATCCAGTGAAAGCCAGCGCAGCGCCGGCGAGATGGCTGTTGGCATCGACGGCCCAACACAGCAAAGCCAGCGCGCTGACGGCAACGACCATCATGTCGAACCGGCCGAACGGCACCGGCAAGCGGCCGGGATTTTCGCGTACCAGCCAGTTGCGCGTAAAGCTCGGAATGATCCGGCCGCCGATCAACGAGATCAGCAACACGACCACCGCGATGCCGATCCGGATCCCGGCCTCCGCAGCGCCGTGGAAATGCGCCTCGAGGTGAAACGCAACATTGCCGGCGAGCAGCACCAGAATCAGCATCACCACATTGAGATTTTTCCAGTTGCGTCCCGCCATGATCTCCCGCGCTGCCGCGGCTGCGACCAGCAACAGAAAACTTGCATCGACCAGCATCGCCACCAGCCAGCCCGTTTCGGCGGAGAACGTCACCACGAGGCGGCCCGCGATCCAGACGATCACGAGTGTGAGCAAGGGCCTGCCCTGTATCGGCAGCCGTCCGGTCCAGTTCGGAATTGCCGTTAACAGGAAACCCGTGATCACCGCCGGCAGATAACCGTAGAGCATTTCATGGACGTGCCAGTCACGCGGCGCAAAGGCCGACACCAGCGACAGCTCGCCATAAAACACCGGCAACCAGACCAGGATCGCCAGACCGGCATAGAGCGAACCCAGCAGAAAGAACGGGCGAAAGCCGCTCGCAAGCAGCGGCCAGCCCTGATAGACGCGGGGGCGCGAGACCGCCCCCGCCATCGCTGCGCTTCCCATCACCGGCCTCACTTCACCTCGGCAGCCTTCGTCGGCAGTCTGTCGAACAGCGCCGCAAAAACCTGCTTGGCCTTGCCGACCTGGGGAACCGCCTTGACCTCCGCGAGGTTATCCGGCGTTCCCACCACGATCAGCGCCACCATGCCCATGCCGTAGTGCGGCAGGCATTTAATGCCGTACGCGCCGGGCTTGTCGAAGGTGACGGTGACGTCCTCATTATTCTTGCCGACGAACGGCGCGGCCCCGGCCGGGAGCATGCCCTTGATCGTTTCGGCATTGTGGCCCTTATCCGCCGCCACGAATTTCACGGTATCGCCGGGCTCGATCTTCACCAGCGCCGGCTCGAACACCATCAAGCCCTCGGCGCCCTTGTTCAGCATCTTGACTTCGATCTCGGCCGCCGTTGCCGCGCCGGCAACGCTCATCAAAACCGCGATCGTTGCCAGCGTCATTGCCTTGCGCATTGCCATTCTCCATTGATCATCCGACCCGTTGGGTCCAGTCTCCCCGCTATTTAGGCAGCAACCGGAAGGCCGATGTTGCGCCAGCGCAAACTTGCCGACCGATCACGGGTTAGATTCGATCGAAGACTACCGAACCCATCGGGGAAACATGGCCACTGTCGACCCTTCGCTGGTTGCCCATCTGCCGCTGTTTGCGGGATTAAGCGCCGACGAGCTTGGCGAAATCCTGCGCGAGGCGCGCTCGGCACGATTTGCGAAGAACAGCGCGGTGTTCGAACAGGGCGAAGAAGCGCATTCCTTCTTCGTGCTGCTGCACGGCCATGTCCGCGCCAGCAAGACCACGCCGACCGGAGAACAGGTCGTGGTGCGCTATGTCGCGACCGGAGAAACCTTTGGCGTTGCCATGGCGATCGGACTACCGCGCTATCCCGCCACCGCCACCGCCGTCGACGACAGCGTCGTGCTGGCATGGCCGTCGGTGGCGTGGCCGCGTCTGGTGGCGAAATTCCCGGCGCTTGCCACCAACACGCTGCAGACCGTCGGCAGCCGGTTGCAGGAAACCCACACCCGGGTGGTCGAGATGTCGACCCAGCAGGTGGAACAACGCGTCGCACACGCGCTGTTGCGGCTGGCCAAGCAATCCGGGCGCAAGGTCGAGCACGGCGTCGAGATCGACTTTCCGATCAGCCGCCAGGACATCGCGCAGATGACCGGCACCACGCTGCACACCGTCAGCCGCATCCTCTCGGGCTGGGAGCAGCGCGGACTGATCGAGAGCGGGCGGCAGCGTATCGTGCTGCGCGAGCCGCACAAATTGTTTGTGCTGGCCGAGACCGTTCCCGGCGAGAGCGAACCGCCGCTCAAGCGATAGCACCGGCACCGACGGAACGCAGCGCGCTCAGAAATGCATCGCGATTGACGCCATGTTCCCGGCAAGCGTCGTCCACCGTGTGATAGCACGCAATCGGGCAGCCCACGCAGCCCATGCGGAACTGAAGGAACACGCGGATCGTCTCCGGCGCGCCGCGCATCACATCGTCAACCAGATCGTCGAATTCAACAGCCATGCACGTCTCCGTCGTGATCCGGACGGTAACGCGATCAGGCTGCGGGACACTTTGTCCCGGCGCAACGTTCCGCACGTTTCATCGGTAGATTGCTAGACTGCGCGGCTGTGAATTCCATTCGACCGCCCAAGATGAGCGTCGAAGGCGGCCGCGACGCTGCGGACCAGGAAGCGGGATTGATCCTTCACGGCCAATGAAGCCCCATCGAGCTCGATGACGCCGTCGGAAATCAGATCGCGCAGACGGGGTGACGATTGCAGCATGACTTCCGGCGCCGCGCCGTGCCGCGCGCAGATCGGGCCGAGGTCCGCGCCGAAATCGCACATGATGCGCTCGATGATTTCGGCGCGTAGCCGGTCATCGCTGGTCAATGCGTAGCCCTTGGCCGTCGCCAGCCGGCCACCGGCGATGGATTGCGAATAGGCCCGCGTGCCGACTTCATTCTGCACATAACCCTGCGGCAGACGCCCGATGGCGCTGGCGCCGAACCCCAGAAGAACATTGCCGGTATCGGTCGTGTAACCCTGAAAGTTTCGGCGCAGCGTACCTTCGCGCAACGCAACAGCCATGCGATCGCCCGGAAGCGCAAAATGATCGAGGCCGATCCTGACATAACCGGCCTTCGTCAACGCATCGGCGATGGCCTCGGACTGGCGATGCCGTTCGAGGCTATCGGGCAGCGCGGCCTCGTCGATCTTGCGCTGGTGTTTTTTGAAGCTCGGAACATGCGCATAGCCGAACACCGAAAAGCGATCCGGGCGCAGCTCGACGCATTTTTCGACCGTGTCGAGACACGAAGCGACCGTCTGGTTTGGCAGTCCATAGATCAGATCGAAATTGATGCCGGCGATGCCGGCCCGCCGCAGGCCTTCGGTCGCAGCGGCGGTCGCCTCAAAACTCTGCACCCGGTTGATGGCGCGCTGCACGGCCGGATCGAAACTCTGTACGCCAAGGCTGGCCCGGTTAACGCCGCCCAAGGCAAGCGCCTCGATCATCTCTCGCGAAAGAGTGCGCGGGTCTATTTCGACGGCGACCTCTGCCGAAGGGCGTATGAAAAAGGAATGCCGGATCGATCCCATCAGATCGGCAAGGGTCTCGGGCTCCATGATGGTCGGCGTGCCGCCGCCGAAATGAACGTGATCGACCTGGAGGCGGCGATCAATCTGCTGCGACACCAGATCGATCTCACAGCGCAGCGCCGCCGCATAGACGGCAATCGGCTCGTCGCGTCGAACGACCGAGGTGTGGCAACCGCAATACCAGCACATCGCCCGGCAAAACGGGACATGCAAATAGAGCGAAGCGCTGGCGCTCGAAGGAATGGCCTTGAGCCATTCGGCGTAGGTACTCGAGCCAATTGCCGGGGAAAAATGCGGCGCGGTTGGATAGCTCGTGTATCGCGGCAGCCGCTCCTGCCCGTAGCAGGCCGCAAGATCTGGCCTCATGTCGTACTCATCTCCGGTCGGATCAATTCGCCAACTTCGTAGCCGATGCAGGACGGCTCGACCTTGCGCTCGCTCAAAGACGGTTCCGAAACCCGGGCCATGTGGTGCCGCCGATCCTGATCCGCTGACACCTACGTACAATAGCGGAGGTGACGCAAAACCAACGGAAACTTGCGCCAGAGCAAACTCCCTTGCCGCAAACGGCGCAATGTATCGGCATCAAACAGACTTCCAGATGAAGGAACGATCCGATGCTGACCCGCAGAGCCGCCATGTACAGCGCAGCCGCCGCAGTCCTCATGCTGGCGACGCCCGCCTTCGCCGCCGACGACCTCAAGCTGCCCCGGCAAAAGGTCGAACTCGTCGCGCCGCCCCTCGTGCACCCGCACGAGCAGGCGACGAAGGCGGGACCGAAGATCGTCGAGTTCAAGCTGACGATCCGTGAGAAGGAGGTCGTCATCGACGGGGCCGGCACCAAGTTCCAGGCCATGACGTTCGACGGTTCGATGCCGGGTCCGATGATGGTCCTGCACGAAGGCGACTACATGGAGCTCACGCTGGTCAATCCCTCGACCAACGCCATGCCGCACAACATCGACCTGCACTCCGCGACCGGCGGACTCGGCGGCGGCGCTCTCACCCATGTCAATCCGGGCGAACAGGTTGTCCTGCGATGGAAGGCGACGCGTCCCGGCGTCTTCGTCTACCACTGCGCTCCCGAGGGCATGATCCCCTGGCACGTGGTGTCCGGGATGCACGGCACGGTGATGGTGCTGCCGCGCGACGGCCTGAAGGACCGCAACGGCAAGCCGCTGCAGTATGACAAGGTCTTCTACATCGGCGAGAACGACCTCTACGTGCCCAAGGACGAGAAGGGCAAGTACAAGACGTACCAGACGCTCGGCGAATCCTACGCCGACACGACCGAAGTCATGCGCAGGCTGATTCCGACCCATGTCGTTTTCAACGGCAAGGTCGGCTCGCTGACCGGCAAGAACGCTCTCACCTCCAAGGTCGGCGAAACGGTCTTGATCGTCCATTCGCAGGCCAATCGCGACACCCGCCCCCATCTGATCGGCGGGCACGGCGACTACGTCTGGGAGACCGGCAAGTTCAACAACCCGCCGGAGAAGGATCTCGAAACCTGGTTCGTCCGTGGCGGCTCTGCCGGCGCTGCGCTCTATACCTTCCGCGAGCCGGGAATCTACGCCTACGTCAATCACAATCTGATCGAGGCGGTCGAACTCGGCGCCACGGCCCATATCAAGGTGGAAGGCAAGTGGAACGATGATCTGATGAAGCAGATTTCGCCTCCCGGCCCCGTTGCGCCCGACAAGGTCGGTGCTGCCGATCCGGTGGTGCAAACCAGGTAATGGTCTCGCGGCCTGCTGCAGCTTGCGGCAGGCCGCTGGCTTTGGAGGAATGGCGATGCTCCTCGCGATGAAATTGAAGCTGGTCATGGCGGTAGCGGCGCTGGCCGCTCCGGTCGCAATGACAGTGACTCCCGCTTCGATGGATAGGCCCGCGATCGATTCTATCTTCGCCGACATACCGGCTGCGGACTACAAGTACCGAGTTGCTGGTGACTTCTCGCTGGACGGCAAACCCGCCGACGCTCCGCTCCGGACCATGCGCCTTCGCAGCAATCTCAAGATCATGAACCGCCATGTAACGGCAAGCGAGTATGCCGCCTGTGCTGACGAAGGTGCTTGCCCCAGAATTCCGCAGAAGGCGGCCGTGACCGACCGCCCCATCGTCGGTGTGAGTTGGCGGGACGCGACCGCCTACGCCGACTGGATGACCAGAAAAACCGGAATTCTGCACCGTCTTCCCACCGACGAGGAGTGGGTATTCGCGGCAGACGAGAAGGCTGCCGATGAGGCGCCGCCGCTGATGGATCCGGCCGATCCTGCGCAGGCCTGGATCGCCCGCTACGACACCGAGGCAAATCGGGAGCGCCCCTTCGCGCTGGATCCGCAGCCGGTCGGCACCTTCGGCCGTAACAAGCGCGGCTTACAGGACGTCAGCGGCAACGTGTGGGAATGGACGAATACATGTTTCCTTCGCTTCAGCATCGAGCCAACCGGTTCCGCGCGCATCATCAACACCAATTGCGGTGTGCGGGTCGTCCAGGGTGCGCATCGAACCTATATGACCGACTTCATCCGCGACCCGCGGACCGGCGGCTGTGCGGCGGGCGTGCCGCCCGCGAACCTTGGTTTCCGTCTTGTCGTCGAAGATGAGGGATTGCCGGCAGTCAATCGGATCGTCGCCAAACTCGCCGTCGGCTTCTCTCCGAAGCGTCGCCCCGCGGACGTCTATTGAGGTTTCGCGCAGATGAACAAGATCGTTGACAGCCGCCACACCCTTGATGCGATGCATCCGCGCAACTACTCGGTCGACGAACTCCTCTCAAGCTCTTGGGACAGGAAGCTTGCGAGGGATCTCGCTGACGAGATCGAATCATGTACCGGCGAGAGACGGGCAACCGTGGAGGAGATGCGCCGTTTTCTCGCCCTGAAGGGCTATCGGGAGCTGCTACAGCGCCTTGCCGCAGCGCGCGAAGGCAAACACGCCGACGAAGCGCTCCGTGCGGTCGCACACGCGATGCGCCGCTACGCGCTGGAGCGGCCGGCCCTGTCCGCCGCTGCCTTTCGCACCGCCGCCGCGGACTGTCCGGAGTGGCGCGAAGCCCACGAAAATCTCCACACCTTCATGATGGACGTTTTTGCAGACTGCGGACTGCTCGGGCAGCCCGCGGAAGACGCCTTGAACATGCTCAGGAGCCTGGTTCGCGGCTATGTTCTGAACGAGATGATGCACACGCTGATCGGCGTGGATTCGTTTGAAGATTCGTTCGAGAGCTCCCTTCGGATATTCGTCGCCGGGCTTCGGGCTCTGACCGAGGCATGACAAAGCGGGCCTTGATTTAGCTCAAGGACACCCCGGATATGACGTGAGACCATGCCCGATCAGCCACCTCTGGCCACAATTTGGAGGCCACGTCATGAGGAAATTGCTTTCGCGATCACTGGCAACAGCACTATGTGCGGCGGGATTGATCGGCTTCGACGGCACGGCGCCATCCAGTCAATTGTGTGCCGCCGACAAGCAAAGCTTCGCTGAAGATATTCTTCCGCTCCTGAAGTGGAGATGTTCGGGGTGTCACCAGGCGGGAGGTGACGGCCTCGAAAAAAGCGGACTTGACCTGACGACTTACGAAGGGGTCATGAAGGGCACGAAGTTCGGCCGGATGGTCATCGTCGGCGATCCTGAATCCAGCAATTTGATGCTGCTGCTGGACTGGCGTGCATCACCTGCATTGCGGATGCCGCATGGCAAGAAGCAACTGTCCAAATGTGATCGAGACGCGATTCGGGCGTGGATCAGAGAGGGCGCAAAGAACAACTGAGGGATGTTGAGGTCGCTGCGGACTGATCCACATGACGCAGCCGCCCGATGCGTTCGGCCTTCTCAAAATTGATCTGGATCAAAGCGTCCATCGATTTGCACCCTATCGTCGAAACGGGCGCGGCCCTGATGCCGCCAGATCATCACATCCAAACGAGATCCAGCATGTCCGCCGACGGTGACAACACCAGAGGACGTCCGCGCCGCAAGCGCATGGAAGTCTTTGCGTTCCTGTTCCTGACGGCAGTGCTGATGCCTGCGCTCGCGGTCGCGTTTGTCGGCAGCTATGGGCTTGCCGTCTGGGTCTATCAAATGGCCGCAGGTCCTCCCGGCCCGCCGGCGCGGTAATCGCGAGTGTTGGAGAAAACCATGGCTGCATCTCACTCCACCATCGACCGCCGCGCACTGATTACCGGCCGTCTGCTCAATCCGGACCGCGTCGTCACACCGCCGGGCGGCGAAATCGCCAGCATTCTGGTGCAGGCGCGACCGGACCGGCTCATCGATGTTGAGGCGGCCATTGCCGCGATCCACGGCTGCGAGATTCATGGCCGCGATCCCAAAGGCAAACTCGTGGTCGTGGCCGATGCCCCGGACGCCGGCTCGCTGGGAACGATACTCAATACCATTGCGCTCTTGCCCGACGTCTATACCGCCTCGCTCGTTTTTCACGCCATCGATGCGGGCTGACAGCCTCGCGTCGGGAGAACAGTCATGACCACGCCAAAGCTCGACCGCCGCCAAGTCCTGAAGCTGGAGGCTGCCGCGATGGCCGCGCTGGCGGGAGGAATGCCGGCGACCGCCGTTGCCGCCAATCTCGTCACCGAGCGCGCCACCAGCGAACTGAAGTGGGACAAGGCGGCATGCAGGTTCTGTGGCACCGGGTGCAGCGTCATGGTCGCGACCAAGGACAATCGCGTCGTCGCCACCCATGGCGACATCAAGTCGGAAGTCAATCGCGGCCTCAATTGCGTAAAGGGCTATTTCCTTTCCAAGATCATGTACGGGCATGACCGCCTCACCCGGCCGATGCTGCGCAAGACCAACGGCAAATACGACAAGAACGGCGAGTTCACGCCGGTCACCTGGGACGAAGCCTTCGACATCATGGAAGAGAAATACAAGGCGGCGCTGAAAAAGCGCGGGCCCAGCGGGGTCGGCATGTTCGGCTCCGGCCAGTGGACGATCTGGGAAGGCTACGCTGCCTCAAAATTATTCAAGGCCGGCTTCCGCTCCAACAACATCGACCCCAATGCTCGCCACTGCATGGCCTCCGCCGTTGCCGGAATGATGCGGACCTTCGGCATCGACGAGCCGATGGGCTGCTACGACGACATCGAAGCGACCGACGCCTTCGTGTTGTGGGGCTCGAACATGGCCGAGATGCATCCTATCCTGTGGACCAGGGTGACCGATCGCCGTCTCTCCGCGCCGCATGTGCGCGTTGCGGTGCTGTCGACATTCGAGCATCGCTCTTTCGATCTCGCCGACATTGGCATGGTGTTCAAGCCGCAGACCGACCTCTACATCCTCAACGCGATCGCCAACCACATCATCAAGACCGGCCGGGTCAACAAGCAACTTCGTCGCGACGCATACCGTGTTCAAGCGTGGCCAGACCGACATCGGCTACGGCCTGCGCCCCGAGCATCCCTTGCAGAAAAAGGCAACGGGTGCTGCCAAGGCCAATGACTCGACCGATATGAGCTTCGAGGAATACGCGAAGTTCGTGTCGGAATACACGCTGGAAAAGGCAGCCGAAATGTCCGGCGTTCCGCTCAATCGCCTCGAGGCGCTGGCCGAACTCTATGCCGACCCGAAGACCAAGGTCGTCAGCTTCTGGACCATGGGCTTCAACCAGCATACCCGCGGCGTCTGGTGCAACAACCTCGTCTACAACATCCATCTTCTGACCGGAAAGATCTCCGAGCCGGGCAACAGCCCCTTCTCGCTGACCGGCCAGCCCTCGGCCTGCGGCACCGCGCGCGAAGTCGGCACGTTCTCACACCGATTGCCCGCCGACATGGTGGTGACCAACAAGGCGCATCGCGACATCGCCGAGAAGATCTGGAAGCTCCCGGAAGGCACCATCCCCGACAAACCGGGCTACCACGCGGTGCTGCAGAGCCGGATGCTGAAGGATGGGCTGCTCAACGCCTACTGGGTCCAGGTCAACAACAACCTTCAGGCCGGACCCAATGCCAACGAAGAGACCTATCCCGGATTCCGCAATCCGGAAAATTTCGTCGTCGTCAGCGATGCCTATCCGTCGGTGACGGCGCTGGCGGCTGATCTCATTCTGCCGACCGCGATGTGGGTGGAGAAGGAAGGCGCCTACGGCAATGCGGAGCGGCGCACCCAGTTCTGGCACCAGATGGTCACCGCGCCCGGCGAATCCCGATCGGACCTCTGGCAACTGATGGAGTTTTCGAAGCGCTTCAAGATCGAGGAGGTCTGGTCCGAGGAACTGCTTGCCAAAAAACCCGAATACCGCGGCAAGACGCTGTTCGATGTGCTGTATCGCAATGGCCAGGTCGACAAATATCCGATCTCCGATATCGAGACCGGCTACGCCAACGACGAGTCGAAAGCGTTCGGTTTCTATGTCCACAAGGGACTGTTCGAGGAATACGCCGCGTTCGGACGCGGCCATGGCCATGATCTGGCGCCGTTCGACACCTACCACCGCGAGCGCGGCTTGCGCTGGCCGGTCGTCAACGGCCAGGAAACCAGATGGCGTTTCCGCGAAGGCACCGACCCCTATGTGAAGCAGGGCGCCAATTTCCAGTTCTACGGTCACGCGGACGGCAAGGCGCGCATCTTCGCACTGCCCTATGAGCCGCCGGCGGAATCGCCTGACAACGAATATCCGTTCTGGCTCTCGACCGGCCGCGTGCTGGAACACTGGCACTCGGGCACCATGACGCGCCGGGTCCCCGAACTGTTCAAGGCATTTCCGGAAGCGGTATGCTTCATGCATCCGGACGACGCGGCCGAGCTGAAACTGCGGCGCGGCGACGAGATCAAGGTGCAGTCGCGCCGCGGCTACATCCGCACCCGCGTCGAGACCCGCGGCCGCAACAAGACGCCCCGCGGCTTTGTGTTCGTGCCGTGGTTCGACGAGGCGCAGATGATCAACAAGGTCACGCTGGACGCCACCGACCCGATCTCGCTGCAGACCGACTACAAGAAGTGCGCCGTACGGATCGAGCGGGTATGAACGCCATGGTCAAAAGAGCCGGAATTTTGGTGCTCGCCGCGGCGATCATAGCCGGATCAGGTTCACTGCTGGCCCAAGGCGTCAACTCCGGGCTGCGCGGATCGACCCCGCTCAACGAAGAGGGACCGGCGGCGCCCATGATGCCGATGCGAAACACCGCGGAAAAGGAGATGCGGAATTATCCCGAGCAACCGCCGGTGATTCCGCACACCATCGACGGCTATCAGATCGACATGAACGGCAACAAGTGCCTGTCCTGCCATGCTCGCGCCCGCACCGCCGAATCGCAGGCGCCGATGGTAAGCATCACGCACTTCATGGATCGGGACGGTCAGTTCCTCGCTTCGGTCTCGCCGCGCCGCTTCTTCTGCACCTCGTGCCACGTTCCGCAGAATACGGCCGTACCGCCCGTCACCAATGATTTCGTCGATATCGACACCCTGCTTAGCCGCGCAGCACCTGGAGGGCGGCGATGAGCGCGGCCGACCCGGCAACACCGCGCAAGTCATGGCTGTCGCGGATACGGGCTTTCGTCGTCGAACTCTGGGAAGTGCTGATCCGGCCGAGCTCGGTGTTCGGGCTGGGCGTGCTGGTGATGGCCGGCTTTGTCGCTGGCATTATCTTCTGGGGCGGCTTCAATACCGTGCTGGAGCTGACGAACACCGAAAAGTTCTGCACTGGCTGCCATGAAATGCGCGACAACGTGTTCGCGGAACTCAAGCCGACGATCCACTTCTCCAACCGTTCGGGTGTGCAGGCAAGCTGTCCGGATTGCCACGTCCCGCATAACTGGACCGACAAGATCGCGCGAAAAATGCAAGCCTCGAAGGAAGTCTGGGGCCATCTGTTCGGCACCATCAATACCCGCGAGAAATTCAGGGATCACCGGCTCGAGTTGGCACTGCACGAGTGGGCACGATTCAAGGCCAACGACTCGCTGGAGTGCCGCAACTGTCATAGCGCGAAGTCGATGGACATCACAAAGCAGTCCCCGCGCGCTTCCGTTGCGCACCAGCGCTTCCTGTTCACGGGGGAGAAGACCTGCATCGACTGCCATAAGGGCATCGCGCATCAATTGCCGGACATGCGCGGCGTACCGGGCTGGCAATAGCGCCATCGGGAACCTGCGACATGGAGGCATTTCACTCATGTAAGCGCCGAGCAGGCCGATCTGCTCGGCCGTGATGATCAGTGTCGACCAGGCGATCGAGGTTCCTCTGCCCGATGAGATCGGCCGCAGCAAGCTTGTGCAGCTCTGACGCAGAGCACGCGCCCTCATGGCCGGCACCACAATCGTGACCGCCAACACTGACGAGTTCAAACGTATCCAAGGCCTGACGGTCGAGAACTGGCTTGCTTGAAAAGGCAGATCCATGCCCGCCGATTGAACAGGTTCAGCGTTTCCGCGGCTTGTCTGCTGGCTGGTACATGGAAAGGACATGCCCCTCCGGGTCCTTGATTTCCGCTGACCAGCCGCCCGGCGCGTGACTGACGGGCGTCACGATCGTGACGCCTTGGGCCGCCAGCTCCGAGACCATGTCGTCGATGCCGCCCTCCGCGATCTCGAACACGGCAATCGGCGTGTTGCCCGGCCGCAATTCCTGCTTGATGAAGAGCAATTCCACGCCGTTGACCGTCGTAGCCATCAGCCATGGATTGCCGTCGCCATCGTCGTCCATCCGCTGAACCGCTAGGCCAAGCACGTCTCGGTAGAACGTCTCGGTACGGTTGACGTCGTTGACATAGTAGCAGACGGCACCCAGTCGGCACTTGGCGAACATGGATCTACTCCTCCGAATGGTTCGAACTGCTACCCAGTTGCCGGGCCTCCGCCTTTCGTGAGGTGCTCACGACAAAAAGGTGGCCGTCGTGATCATGGCTGGCGAGCAAGACGCCCGGGCTTCGGGCTGGCGGCAGAAGCGCGCGCCGAATGATGCCGAAATTGAGCGGACCGCTGAGCCCGGATATGCCGTCCAGCGAGCCACCGCCCTCGGCCCGCCAACGGCGCCGGATATCGGCGATGCGTTGACGCAAGGCAGGCTCATTGATCCGCAGCAGCCAGAGGATCTCACGCTTGCTGTGGCCGGTCAGAACCAGCAGTGCCGTGGTGCGGAGCTTTGGCGGGAGCCGTTCCACGAACCACACCGGGATCTCCGCACTCTCGCCGGTGTGCGCGTCCATCGAAGCGGCGCGCTGCTCACGGGTCTGCCTGCGAACGGCAGTACGCGCATCGAACAAGGCGCGCTTGCGAAGCGCACCGACGAACCACCGGCGATTGGCCGCGCAGGAGAGGTCTCCCCTGCCGGCTTCAACGGCCGCAAGCCAGACCGTCTGAAAAAGGTCCTCTGCTTCGGGCCGCCTGCGGGTAGCTCGCTGAGCCTCCCGCAAAAGTTGGGTGAGAATGCTTGGCGGCACGTGGCTCCCCGCTAACCAAGGTCTTCTGCGGCTATTGGCGTTCGCAATTTATGCCGAGATGGCGCGCCCGAAGAGATTCGAACTCCTGACCCCCAAATTCGTAGTCTAACCCCCTCATTTGAAACATATAGGATTTCCTGCAAACCGGCGACAAATCAGGGCCAAAGAGATCAAAGGGTTAGGCCTGCGGATGCAAACCAGATCCCGCCCCATGAAGAGAAAATCCTGATTTTGAGCCCCTTGAACATTCCGTCTACGACGGCCGCCACAGGCTAGGTCACTATGCCCGTATCGCGCCCCGGCGTTATGCGGCCTTCGACGCAAGTGATTGTCTCCTGGGCGAGTTCAAGAAAAGCAAAGATGCCTGGACCGCAATCAGTTGCGCTGCTGCCCGTGCAGCCCAATGAGCGATGCCCTGAACGCCCGGACGCTTGGTGAGCATGCACAAGCGATCTATGGGCGCATCAACGCCTGCATAAGCCCGGATCAACTTGACGGGATCGCA
This sequence comes from uncultured Alphaproteobacteria bacterium, assembly GCA_963731915.1. Classification (GTDB taxonomy): domain Bacteria; phylum Pseudomonadota; class Alphaproteobacteria; order Rhizobiales; family Xanthobacteraceae; genus Bradyrhizobium. Next base: position 21,979 of record CAVSXQ010000021.1, on the reverse strand, counting down.
AAGCTGTTATGGAGCGAATGGTATCCGTCCGGCGTCCTGACGGACAGCGAGGCTCAGCTTCTGACTGAGGCCATCGAGCGTCGTCGCCCGACCAGCCGCCGCGCACCGCCGGTCGGGGGTGGAGTGGCGACTGTTGGACGGCTCGCCGATCGTGTGCAGCGTCGTTTCACCCCTCGCAAACCTCAACGTTCTCCCGATCGGAAAGCGTCGCGAGAGCGTCGCCGCATGCTTGGCGGTTCGGGCTGCATGCCGGCAAAAATGGGCTCGATGTATACCGAGGGAGAGCGGGCGGCGTTGTGTATCGTATCTGGCGAGATTAAGCGCCAAGGATTGTGCGAGCTATCGATCGACGAAATTGCCGCACGTGCGGGAGTTTGCCGAACCACCGTTCAAAATGCGATTCATGAAGCCCGAAGGCTTGGCCATATCACCGTCTTGGAACGTCCCAGGCGTGGGATGAAGAGCCTCACGAACGTAGTCCGGATTTGTTCAAAAGAATGGCTGTCCTGGATCAAGCGTGCGCCATCCGCGGCTCGACTAATAGGGTCCAATCCTATGAAAAAATTGAGCCCCACGGAGATCATAGACATAAGAAAGCAAGTATCTTGCAATGGAACGGTGCCAGAAGCGCCATCTGGCCCTCACGTGCTCGAGAGACAGGCGTCGTCTGACCCGTATTAAAGCGTGTACTGGCGCCAATTGTGAGCCGATCCGGCTAGGTGTACGCCACCTGCCCCCCAAGGATTTTGGAGGTCAAAACTCCTCTGGCTTAGTCCGCAAAGCTAGCACTGGCGACGGAAACTCGTTGGTTCGATTACCGCTCTACCGGCGGATTGGTGTCCTACAGCGTCAATGTCATTTGCGGTTTGAAACTGCTGAAGGTGGGTCCCTCTGGCTATCCAGCCCACCACGAGTGGTTCGGACCGCGGCGTCTCTCTAGTGTGAGCCGTTTTTTCGAGCCTCAACAAACTCAACAATCAGCCTCAACAATGGGCCTCAACAAGTGAGCCTCCACGATCCCGAGGCAGATCCCGACGTCATCGGCAAGGCGGAATTCGCCCGCCGGCGCGGCGTCGATCGCTCGCGCGTTAGCCAGTTGATCGGGGCCGGCCATTCTCGGAGTTTTGAAAGGCACCTAATTCGATCGAAAATGGGGTACCATATTGAGCTAACCTTCCTGCCGACGGACGAACATCATGACTGCCACCCTGATGAGCCGATTGATCGTACCCTATGTGGCGCTTGCTGCGGCCTGTGGCGTGACGCTTGCCTTCGCAATCCAGTACGCCGGCCGTGAGCCGCCGGTTGACGCCAAAGCAGCAGCACCTGCCGCGCCGATGGCTTCACCGTCGGCTTCTGGCGCGCAGGAACAAGGACCGGCGGCGCTCGCAGCGGCGCAAGCCCAAGCAAATGCCGTGGTCGCCGGCCTGGCCGGATCCCCCGCACCGCCCGACAGCGGAGACGGCGTGCCATCATTCGACGTTGCCCGCATAGAACCGACGGGCGAAGCGGTAATCGCAGGCCGATCGACGCCGGGCGCAACGGTGGAACTGCTTCGCAACGGCGAGCTGCATGATCGCGCAGTCGCGGATCAATCCGGACAATTCGTGATGGTCCCGCGCAAGCTTCCCTCCGGCACTTACGATCTGACGTTGCGCTCCCAGAAACCAGACGGCAAGCAGGCCACGTCCAAACAGACCGTTGCGGTGGCGATCGAGCCGAAATCAACCGACCGGCCGGTCGTGGCGCTGATGACGCCGAATAAGCCCACCGTGGTCCTGTCGCAGCCGGATGCGCCAAAGCTGACAGCCGGTGCAGTGATTTTGGAGGCAGTCGAGATCGAGCCGGGCGGTAAGTTCCACGTGAGCGGCCGCGCGCGCGCCGGAGCAACAGTCAGGCTCTATCTCAACGACAGCTTTATTGCGCCGGTAACGGCCGGCGCCGATGGACGTTTAGCGGTCACGATCAATGAAGGGATCGCGCCCGGCAGCTATCGCGTCAGGCTGGATGAGGTGGAGTCGAATTCCGGCGCGGTGCGCGCACGCGCCGAGGTGCCATTCAACGTTCCCGACAGGGTGGTCACCGGGTCAACGCCCACACAGGCCGCAGCGTCCCAACGACCGGGCATTGCCGCTGCACAGCAGCCGCAGTTGGCCGCTGCCGGGGCGACTGTTCTGCAAGACAGTAGCTCGCCCTCCATTGTGGTCGTGCCGAAGATCGCGACTACTACGGTCTCCCGCGGCGACAGCCTGTGGCGCATCAGCCAGCTCACTTATGGTGCGGGCACGCGCTACGCCACGATTTACAAGGCGAACCGAGAGCAAATCCGCAATCCCAACCGTATCTATCCGGGCCAGGTCTTTGTTATTCCGACCCGGGAAGCACGTCCTTAGCGGTGCCTCCGCGAAGGAGGTTGCGTCGTTCTTCCAGGGTGTGGGGTGCTCGTCTTGCTACAGGTATTGACCTGAACAAACTGGCCCGTGTGCCCGATCCAGGAGAGGAACTGCGTTCAAACTCTCTCCACGACCCGCCGACAAGGGAGGGTCGGGAGGGAGAGGACTGGGATCGAACCTTCTCCGGGTAGCCCACCGTAATCCAGCGAAATGGCGCGTGAAACCCTCAGTCTATGTTGGGCCATCAAAAGCGCCAACGTCCTGATGCAGCTCACCGCCGAGCATGAGCCGCCGGGCGATCTCGGCGGTCTGCAGCGCCGCGCGCTGGGTCGGCGAATGGGCAGCAAGATAGCGCGCGACCGCGATGAGGATGTGTCGGCCTTGCTCGCCCCCGCCCCACGTCTCGAATTGGCGCACGCCGGCCTCCAGCATTTGATAGCTGTGGAAACTCGCATCTTCCCGCAGCAGCGCCCATGCCAATGTGGCAATCAGCGCCTGCGGCGGGTGGCCGAGCGTGAGATAGCGGGCCACAAGTCGCGCCGCGAAATCGACCTGCCGCTGCCGATCGAAGGCATCCAACAGAGCCGCGCACAGCCCCTCGGCATCGCTGGGCAGATCCGCGGGCCGATCGTCGCCAGGGATGCGGGCGGGCGGCACATTGAGATAGCGGGCGAGATAGAGCGCCATCGCACCATGTAGAACCCCGCGGACAGCCTCGGCGCGGCCGGTCTCCTCGGCCGTCGCCATCCGCGCCAGCATGCCGTGGACGGCATTGGCGTAGGTGAAGACGTGATGCGCCGTCTCCCAGTCGGCGTGCTCGTTGGCGCTGCCGAAGCGCGCCACTCTGAGCGCCGCCGCATAGGCAAGGGAGCGGCCGAGATCGGGCGGAGTCGCCCCGGCGCAGACCGCCGAATTCGATGGCATCCATGATCGCCACCGGCTCATCGCCGAGCATCGCGTCGGCGAGTGTCGCGTGATCCGACCAGCGCCCCCGGCCACGGCTTTCGGCGATTAGCCGCGGCAGTTCCGCCGCCGTCGTCTGGCACAGGGCAATGAGATCCGCCGGTTGGCGCCAAGCGGTCAATTCCTCGGCGCCGCGCGCTGCGATCATCTGGCCGACCACCGTCGGCAGTACGGCGGCCGCATGCTCCCAACCGATCAAATCGAGGCACTCGAAGGCCTTGTTGATGAAGTCGAGCGAGTGTCCGGCGTCCGCGAACACGCGATCCGTCCCGGCTGCGAACATAAGCTCGGCGAGCGCGGCCGGCGCGGCGCCGCCGGCGATCGCGGTGAGCACGGTGCGCTCCGCCGCCTCCCGATGCCGGACGGCCGTCCACCGCCGCAGCCACCGCTTGAGCGTCGCGAAATCCGGTGAACCCGCGAGCGGCGCACGCGCGTGGCGCGGCGCTTGACCCGCGCAATCGGCTGCGACGCGGCGGGCGCCGTGAACCAAGGCGAGATAGGTCTCCTCCTCCGGGAGCACAGACTGGAGATTGCCGAGCGCCGTGAGGATGGTCAACCCGACGCCCCACCCGTCCCGGTTCAGGGCCCCGTACAGCGCGATCTGCCCGACGACGTTCGCCGGGGGCACGTCGGCGGCGAGTTCACCAAACACCGCCTTGGCGATGACCAGGCCGAGATCGTGGGCCAGGCCGTCATCGAGCCGACGGCGCCAATGCGCGGCAGGGTCGGCGTGGCCGAAAGTGGGCTGCACCCAGATCTCTGAGCCGCGGACTTCGACGGGACAGCTCGGCACGTCATCGGCCCACAAATCGAACGTGCAGCCGCTCGCGAGATCGAAGCGGGCGTGATGCCAATGACAGGTCAGAATGCCGTCCTCGACACTGCCGCGCTCGAGCGGAAAGCCCATGTGCGGACAGCGATTGTCGAGCGCGAAGATGCGACCGTGGTCGTAGACGACGAGGATCGGACGGTGCGGCCCCCGCACGACCAGCCGCCCCCTCGCCTTCAGCTCCTCGAGGCGGCCCACCCGCACAAAACTGGTGGTCGGAAGATCATCCATGGGCGATTACGTCTAGCCATCGTCCGTCATGCGCCCCGCCGGGAGGATGGACTTTTTCGGCCGTGCCGCCAAGCATTTTCCACCTAAAATGAGGCATATCCGGCGTTACGGAAGTAGTTGGCGCATTCATCTGGTGTGAAGCCATCAAGACGAGATGCGATGCGGTTCCCCTCGGCTGCTATCGTGCTTTACTCTTGGCGATTGCAGGCTACCCACACCGGCTAATCTTCTGGTTCTCCTGCGACGTTGTATCCCCACATAAACAGGGCAGCTTCGATTTCTCTTGGACTCGCTTGGCATTCATTCGTAACCTGCCAGATTAGTTGTGATGCCCATCGCACCATCCAGGCATGGCAGCGATCTCTGGCATTGCCGAACAATGCCGGAAAATGAATTCGGTTCGTCTCGGGGGTCCGTTTGGCCTCTCGGTCCACTGCGAAAAGTAATTGATCGGCAACATCGCATTGATGAATTTCTCGTTCTTCCGTAAATCTGGCAACGAAGAAGCTGAGCGCACCACCGACTCGACCATCGTAGATCACAAGCTTCTGTTCAGGGTCGGCGAGGCTCACGATCTTTGCCATCGCCGAGTTCATTATCAGGTTCACACCGTCAAACGAATCCAGCGGGGCCCGTTCGTCTTTAATCAGATCGACCGCGTTCGAAAGCCTGGCAGAAATCCCATCCGCGTTTCGTTCAATCCACTCAAACGTCCGCTTCTGTCGATGCTTATTATCTACACCGCCCCAATGCATTATCGCCCGCAAGATGACGCAAACATCATTATTGGAAACCCGTTGAATAGCGGACTGTAGATCGGCAGCGAACCGATCTAACTCGGCCTTATTCTCAGAAAAGCTTTTTCCGCTCCAGGCATATTTCGATACCGCATCCGCCAGACCAACTGCCGACCATTTGCCATCAACCGTTCGGGACCATGCCTGACGATTTTCCTCTGGAAGGAACGGCATAGGAATGATGACGGTTCCCTCCCCACTCATTGGCAAGGAACTGGCAAAATTCGCGTACTTGCTCATGGTTCCGAACCGCATCGATTCTCCCACTGCGATTCGGTATTTTAGAAAATGATGCGTGCGCCCGCGGGGTCACAGCGCCAGGCGCCCCGCCAAGACTGGTCATTTCGCGGCCCGCGCGGACCCGCAAATCAAGCGGTACTGCCATGATACGGCGTTACCTTGAGTGGACGACGTTTCTGCGAATGAGGTCCGATACCTGAACCAAAAGCCTTCGCAGCCGGGCATTCTCCTCAAGCAGCGAGTGCATGTCGTCGCTGTGTTCGTCACCCCAAAGTGACGGCTCATCGCCTCGAAGGGCATTCTCCTCAAGTAGCGAAACAGCGCCGTCGTTGTTTTCGTCAGCCCCAAGTGAAGCTGCGGCGAGGTGGCCTTTACGTAGCAGGTGTTCTGTTCCCATGACTGATATCCCAATACATAGCCGAACGCGCCCCAGTCGCCTATCCCAAGTGAATTAAGTCGGGAGGCAAATCTGAGTCCAAAATTTGAAGTGCATGCGGCACGCCAAGGACGCCGCTATGGGGACCATCTCTTGATCTGGCCAAGCCCGCTGGCCGAAATCTCGGCGTGATGTGCGCTGAGAGTGACGCAGTTTCCGTTTTGAGGAACCCTCGCGAAAGCGCCTTAACCGAGCAGAGCGAGATAGACGACGCCCCCGCAAAGAGCCGCAGCGATCGCCCAAATCACAGGATCAAAGCTGTTGTCGGTCGGCTCAATATGCATTGAAACAGCTCTTTAGAAGTCTCAACCTCAACGAGGCTCAATTGGTCCGCGAGCCGGACAGGTTCGCGGCTGCACTATTTATCAGCGTGCGCGATTCCGCGCCGGTGAAAAAGTCGCCGGGAGCGTTTCGGACGCGCGCGGGGCTCACTCAGAGGGCACGAGCTGTTTCGCCCACTCTGCTGCAAGATCCTTGATCCGCTCGAATTTCAGGGTCGCCGGTTTGCCTTTTCGGACGATCGTCGCCCCCCTGCGCTCGTCGAGAGGCAAGATCATTGCTCTCGCTACCGCGGAGCGCAACTTCATGGTGCCGTGATTGGTGAGGATCACTAGCTCTTCGGGGTCAAAAGCCATTTTGGCGCGCCTACGCTTACGGCTGGCTCAATAAGCCAACACACACGCCCCGAATGCCCAATTCAAAAGTTTAGTCGAGCTTGGTTAAAGCTTGGTTGCCCTCAACGCCAAAGAACACAGTATCGCTACCGAGACTGGCAAGCATCATCCAATCGCTAATTGTTCAGCTCATGGTACTCCTAACGCGGGCATCGCGTCTGACATGTCTAGTCCACTATGGGCCAGCACGCATTGACGTGTCCCGTCTCCCCAAACTCAAATATGCCCATCACCGTCGAAAATGATCGAGACCATATTGGGCCGCTACTCATCCACCGCATCCGTCGGTGCGCCAATCAGTTTCTTGGCGGGGGAACGCTGGGCAGCGCAAAAGCCTGCGGGAAAATCGGACTGCGCAAGTCTGGATTCATCCGATAGTTGGGATAAGATTGCTATATCCGCAGAAAAACTGAGAAACGACACAGGGAGGAAATGATGCTCGACACCACGCTTAACGCGCGCATTCAAGTCTTTCTTGACAAATTTGATGCGGCGCTTGCAGCAGGCGATATCGACGCCGCGGTAAGGATGTTCGCACTGGAATGCTACTGGCGCGACCTCGTTGCCTTCACCTGGAACATCAAGACCATGGAAGGCCGCGATCAGGTGCGCGAGATGCTCAGCTCATGCCTCGCGCGCGTGAAGCCAAGCAACTGGAAAATCGCCGAGGGGGAAAGCGCGACCGAAACCGATGGTGTTACCGAATGCTGGATCTCGTTCGAGACCAGCGCCGCACGCGGCTACGGCCTGATCCGCCTGCAGAATGGCCAAATTTGGACGCTTCTGACAACGATGGTCGAACTGAAGGATCACGAAGAAAAGGCGGGCTACACCCGGCCGCTCGGAGCCCGGCACGGCGTCAATCCCGGCGCGAAAACCTGGAAGGAATTGCGTGACGAGGAAACGGAGCAGCTCGGCACTAAGACCCAGCCCTATGCGCTCATCATCGGCGGCGGCCAGGGCGGCATCGCACTCGGCGCGCGGTTGCGCCAGCTCGGCGTGCCCGCCATCATCGTCGAGAAAAACGGACGCGCCGGCAATTCCTGGCGCAACCGCTATAAATCGCTCTGCCTGCATGACCCGGTCTGGTACGACCATTTGCCCTACATCGACTTCCCGAAGAACTGGCCGGTGTTCTCGCCCAAGGACAAGATCGGCGACTGGCTGGAGATGTACACCAAGGTCATGGAGCTGAACTACTGGACCGGCACCACGGCCAAAAACGCGAGCTGGGACGACGCCAAAAAGGAGTGGAACGTCGTCGTCGAGCGCGATGGCAAAGAGATCACGCTCAAGCCGAAACAGTTGGTGTTTGCGACCGGCATGTCCGCCAAGCCGAACATGCCGCAATTCAAGGGCATGGATACCTTCAAAGGTGAGCAGCACCATTCCTCGCGCCATCCAGGTCCCGACCGCTACAAGGGCAAGAAGGTCGTCGTGATCGGCTCTAACAATTCCGCGCACGACATCTGCGCCGCGCTATACGAGGCCGGCGTCGACGTGACCATGGTGCAGCGCTCGACCACCCATATCGTTCGCTCGGATTCGCTGATGGAATCCATAGCCGACCTCTATTCTGAGCATGCCGTCCGCGGCGGCATGACGACGGCGAAAGCTGATTTGATCTTCGCCTCGCTGCCCTACAAGATACTGAATCAGTTGCAGAAGCCGGTCTACGACAAGATCCGCAAGGACGACGCCGATTTTTATGCAGGGCTAACGAAAGCTGGTTTCCGGCTCGACTTCGGCGACGACGATTCCGGACTGTTCATGAAGTACCTGCGTCGCGGCTCCGGATATTACATCGACGTCGGCGCCTCGCAACTCATCATCGACGGTAAGGTCAAGCTGGTGGCCGGCCAAGTCGAGGAAATCACGCCTAACGGAGTCAAGCTCGACAACGGCAAGGAACTGCCCGCCGATGTGATTGTCTACGCCACCGGCTACGGCTCGATGAACGGCTTTGTCGCCGACCTCATCAGCCGGGAAATGGCCGACAAGGTCGGCAAGGTCTGGGGGCTCGGCTCCAATACGACTAAGGACCCCGGCCCTTGGGAAGGCGAACAGCGCAACATGTGGAGGCCGACGCAGCAGGAGGGCCTATGGTTCCATGGCGGCAATTTGCACCAGTCGCGCCATTACTCGCAGTTCCTCTCGCTGCAGTTGAAGGCGCGCTGCGAGGGCATCCCGACGCCGGTCTATGGCCTGCAAGCCGTCCATCACAAGTCCTAGGTTTCACGCGCGGTGGGCTCGTGCAGTAGTCGGTTACGGCAACCCGCACGAGCCCGAGGTCCGCCTTGGGTCACAAGCGAACCTTACGTCCTACCCGACCCCGAGCATGGCACGTCTGCAATTTGCAGAAGCGGAAGCGCTTACCCGCCTGGAGACGCTGACCGAGACGGCGCTGACTTGCCAGTAGGCGCCACCGCGCGCAACACCACCTCAACGCTCGCGCAGGGTCTCCTGCCGGTAGCGGAGGAGCGGCGACAGGAGATAGCTGAGGATTGTGCGCGATCCGGATTTGATTTCCACCGTCACCGCCATGCCCGGCGACAGCTTGACCATCCTGTCGTCGATCTGCATCTGGGTGCGATCGAGCGAGATGCGCGCACTGTAGTTGAGCTCCTGGCCTTTCGGCTCGCTGGTTTCGTTCTGCGTCCCGAGCGCACGATCATTAGCGCGGTCCTGTGACCGGTCGCGGATGACGGCATCCTGCGAGACGGTGATCACCTGGCCGTGCAGCAGGCCGTAGCGGGTAAAATTGAAGGTATCGACCTTGATCTCGGCTTCCTGTCCGGCGTGGACGAAGCCAATATCGCGGTTTGACACCATGGCTTCGATTTCCAGGCGGCTATCGCTCGGCACCACCGCAAGCAGGGACTGCGCCGGCGTGACCACGCCGCCGACCGTGTGAATGGCAAGCTGCTGCACCACGCCGTCGACGGGGGCCGTAAGTTGCTGAAGCCTGGTTTTTTGCTCGGCCTTGATAAAATCCTGGGCGAGCCCGCTTGCCTTCTGCTCGGCTTTTGCGAGTTCTTCGGAGAGCGCACGCCGGTATTCCGCCGCGGCCTGGCCGCGCGTCTCGCGTATTGCGGCGATGGCCGCTTCGGTTTCCTTCAGATGGCTCTTCTGTAACGATAAATTCCTCCTGTTGCTCGACCAGCAACTGCATCACCTCAAAATAGCTCAGCTTCGAACCGAGCTCTTTCTCCACCAGCGTCTTGCGGATATCAACGCGCGACTGGATGACCGGAATGATCGTCTCGAGCTTATGGAGCGTGGCAGCCGTGGTGGCTTGCTCGGCTTCCTTCTGCGCCTGCTGGCGGAACAGCGCGGCAATTCTGGCACGGTGCTCCGTCACCTGATTGAGCAACAGCTGGCGCTGGGCGCTGACGAGTTCGGGGGCTGCATCGGCGGGTGGCACGAATTCGCTCACGGGATCATCACCACCGGCCAGTGCCGCGCGGAGGCGCGCGATATTGAGGCGCTCGGCGGCAAGATCGTTGCGCATGTGATCGCGCTCGGCCGCATTTACGGTCGGATCGAGGTCGATCAACACGTCGCCGGCCTTCACCGCCTGGCCGTCCTGAACCCAAATGGATCTCACCACCCCGGTCTCAAATGGCTGAACCACCTTGGTGCGACCGCTCGGCACGACTTTTCCGGTTGCCGACGCAACGATGTCGATGGTGCCCCACCAGGCCCAGACCAGCGCCGCGCAGAACAGCAGGATGATCGTGGCCGCAATCGCGCGCCCGACCGGTGACGGCGGCGTTTCCACCAGTTCCAGCGCGGCCGGCAGGAACGCCAGCTCCTCGCGACGCCTCAGTTGCGCCCGCCGAAACGGGACGACGCGTTGCGCGGAATCGGCGGATGCCGCTGCATTAGACGACTTCATGGATTCCTCCCGCCTGCAATCGATGCAATGAGGCATATCTTCCGCCCGTCTTGATCAGGGCGTCATGCGTCCCATCCTCGACCAGGCGGCCGCGATCGAGCGTGACGATGCGATCTGCCGCCCGCACGGTGGAGAGCCGGTGCGCGATGATCAGCACCGTCCGTCCCTTGGCGATGTCCTTCATGTTCTGCTGAATGATGCGCTCGCTTTCATAGTCGAGCGCGCTTGTCGCCTCGTCGAAAATCAGGATGCGCGGATCGGTGACGAGCGCGCGAGCGATGGCGATGCGCTGGCGCTGGCCGCCCGACAGGGTCGAGCCACGCTCGCCGACCACGGTGTCGTAACCCTCGGCGAGTTCGAGGATGAACTCGTGCGCTCCCGCAAGGCACGCCGCCGCAATGATGCGCTCCATCGGCATCGCCGGATCGGCGAGTGCGATATTGTCGCGTACCGAGCGGTTGAACAATACGTTGTCCTGCAGGACCACGCCGATCTGGCGCCGGAGCCAGGCCGGATCAGCCATAGCGAGATCCATGCCGTCCACCAGCACGCGGCCACGCTCCGGGACGTAAAGGCGCTGCACGAGTTTTGCGAACGTGCTCTTGCCTGACCCCGAGGGGCCGACGATGCCGACGGTCTGTCCGGCCGGCACTTCGAAGCTGACATCGCGCAGGACTTCCTGCCCGTCGATCTGGTAACGAAACGTGACGTGATCGAACCTGATGTCGCCGCGGATGGCCGGCAGCCGCGCCCGCCCCGCCGCGTAGGTCGGCTCGGCGGTGGTGTTGAGGATGTCGCCCAGCCGCGCGACCGACAGGCGCGCCTGGTGAAAGTCCTGCCAGATCTGCGCCAGACGAAGCACCGGCGCACTCACCCGCCCGGCCAGGATATTGAAGGCGACGAGCTCGCCGACCGACAGGCTGCCGTCGATAACCAGCCTGGCGCCGAAATACAGGACACTGGCCGTGACGATCTTGCTGACGAGCTGAACCGCCTGGCTCGCACTGTTGCCAAGGCTCAGGACCCGGAAGCTCGCGGCAACGTAGCCCGCGAGCTGCTCTTCCCAACGGCGCTGCATCTGCGGCTCGACCGCCATCGCCTTGAGCGTTTCGATCCCGGTCACGCTCTCGACCAGAAAGGCCTGATTTTCGGCGCCGCGCTGGAACTTCTCATCCAGCCGCCGCCGAAACAGCGGCGTCGCTCCGGCCGAGATCGCAACGTAGAGCGGGAACGAACCCAAGACGATCCAGCTCAACAGCGGCGAATAGAAGAACATCACCGCCAGGAACACAAAGGTGAAGCACAGGTCGATGACGAGGGTCAGGGCCGAACTGGTGAGGAAATTGCGGATGTTTTCCAGTTCGCGCACCCGGGCCACCGAGTCGCCGACCCGCCGCGACTGGAAGTAGGCCATCGGCAACGCCAGTAGGTGGTGAAACAGGCGAGCGCCAAGTTCGACGTCGATGCGGTTGGTGGTGTGCGCGAACAGATAGGTGCGCAGCACTCCCAGCACGGTCTCGAAGACCGAGATCGCCACCAATCCGAGGACAAGGACGTCGAGCGTGCTCAAGGAGCGGTGCACCAGCACCTTGTCGATGACCACCTGGAAGAACAGCGGTGAGACGAGACCGAACATCTGCAGGAAGAAGGATGCGATCAGCACCTCGCTGAGCAGATTGCGGTATTTGTGGATCGCGCCCAGAAACCAGGTGATGTCGAAGCGGCGGGTGATGTCCGACAATCCGGCCCGGCGCGTCATCAGGATCAGCCCGCCGTCCCAGATCGCGGTCAACTCCTCTCGTGTCATCAGGACCGGCCGGGACGCCAGCGGCGACTGGACGAGAACCTTGTCCTCTGCGGCCTTGGCGACCAGCAGGAAGCCGCCATCATTGAGCGCCGCGATGGCCGGCAGGGGTGTGCGGGTCAGGCGCGACCAGTCGGTTCGACAGGCGCGCGCCTTGAGCCCAAGATCCCTGGCGCACCGCAGCATTTCCGGTGCGCCTATCTTGTCGGTGCCCAGCCGATGCCGGATCTGGCCGGCATCGGCGGCAACGCCCTGGAGATGCAGCAGCGTCACAAGTACTTCGAGGCCGGGATCGGTCGGTCTCGCAGGATTGCTTTCGATGCTCATTGAAATTCTCCAGGGGCGACGTTGCGTCAGGCGTGCGGCTGCGCGAGCAGCGGCTGCTGGTTCGTAGACTGCTCCGCCATCTGCATCCCGCCATGGCTGTCTCCGGCCGTGACGAAGCTCGATGCCATGAACTGGCCGAGCAGCGCCGCGCTGACCGGCGAGGCCGTGATCGACTGGATGACGACGTTGCTGCCGGTCCCGCCGTCGAGGACGTCCTGGCCGGGACCGCCGATCAGTACGTCGTCTCCCACTCCGCCGTTGAGCGTGTCGTTACCGGCGCTGCCGATCAGGACGTCGTCACCGTCACCACCATTGGCGACAAGCTGCATGCCGGTAGAGCCCGGACGCCTCGATGACGTCATCGCCGCCAAGACCATTGATGATGATCTTGTCATTGGCGTCGAAGTCGGTGATTGTGACGTCAGCGCCGAGACCCTTCACGGTTACCACACCGTTGTCGTTGGTGATCGTGATCGCGTCATCGCCGTTGGTCGCGTTGAGGATGATGGTATCAGCAGAGCCGTCGCCGACCCCGTTGGCTCCGAGGTCGATTTTGACCTCGTTGACGTCGGTTGCGGTGAGGTCGTTGACCGTGATGGTGTCCGCGCCACCCAGGCCGTGGACATCGATCGTCTCGACGTTGTCGAGGTTCATCGTGATCCCAGCGACATCGCGGGTGAAGTTCACCTTGCCGCCATTCGCCGAGATGTCGATCTTCTCGTTGATGTCGGCGCCGTTGAACACGAGCGTGTCGTTGCCCGTGCCGCCATCGACGGTGTCGCTGCCATCGCCCGGATTCCAGACGAACGTGTCATCGCCTGCACCAAGAGAGGCCACGTCGTTCCCACGGCCGCCGTTGACGAAGTCGCTTGCCGCGCTGCCGGTGATGGTGTCGTTACCGTCGCCGCCGTTGATCGTGAGGTTGACCTGACCGTGGACTCCGGAGGCGTTGATGCTGTCGTTTCCAGCGCCGCCGTTGACGACAAGCGAGTCGCCTCCAGCGTCGACGCCCTTGATCGTGACCTGCGCAGCCAGGCCATTGACGACCACCGACGAACCGCTGGTAACCACGCTGATCTTGTCGTCGCCGGCGGTGCCATTGACACTGACGGTGTCCGTGACGCCGTCGCCCTGACCGCTGCCCGGCACCGCCGACAGGTCGATCGCGACCTGCTTGACGGCGGTTCCGCTGAGGTCGTTGACGTTGACATTGTCGACGCCGCCCAGCGTTGCGAGCTGGATATTTTCGACGCCGTCGATATCCATGACGATATTGCCGACATTGCGGGACAACCTCGCCCGCGGGCCGTTGGCGGAGATATCGATGCTTTCATCGATATTGGCGCCATTGAAGACCAGCGTATCGGTGCCGGCCTGACCCTCAACTACATCGCTGCCGTCGCCGGGATTCCAGATGAACGTATCGTTGCCGTTGCCTAGCAGCGCAACGTCGTTGCCGCGACCGCCGTTGACGATGTCGTCGCCATCGCCGCCGATCAGCCTGTCGTTGCCCTGGCTGCCGGTGATATTGTCGTTGCCGGCGCCGCCATCAATCGTCAGCCGCATGCTTCCGTCCGCAAGGCCGGCAGCGTTGATGACATCGTTGCCGCCGAGAGTGGCGACGACGAGCTGGTCGTTGGCGCCCTCGGCGCCGGTGAGATTAACTGCAGCCGGCAGGCCGGCGACTGTGACCGATCCTCCCGTTCCGGTCACCTGAACGGTGTCGTTGCCGGCGGTGCCGTTGACGGTCACGCTATCGGTCGCGCCGTCGCCCACACCACTGCCGGGGACTCCCCCGAGGTCGATTGCGACTTGCGTAACACCAGTACCGGTGAGGTCGCCGACCGTAATGGTGTCGGCACCGCCGAGAGCGGTGAAGTTGATGTGCTCGAGGCCGTTGAGATCCATAGTGATGTTGGCGATGTCTCGGGTAAACTTCACGCGCCCGTGGTTGGCCGTGATGTCGACTTTCTCGTTGATGTTCGCGCCGTTGAACAAGAGCGTGTCATTGCCGTCCTGACCTTCGACCACGTCGTTGCCGTCACCCGGATTCCAGATGAAGGTGTCGTCGCCGGTACCGAGTCGCGCGGTGTCGCTGCCGCGGCCGCCAATGATGACATCATTGCCGTTGCCGCCGAGCAGCGTGTCGTTGCCATCACCGCCGGTGATGGTGTCGTTGCCGTCACCGCCGTCGACGGTGAGCTGGATCAGGTTGGCGAGACCGTTTCCGGCGGTGAAGACGTCGTCGCCGCCGTTCATGTTAAGCACGAAGTTCTCGGTGGTGCCGATGTCGAGGAAGAACGGCGCGGGGCTGATGCGGTCGAAGCGCACGCGGGTGCCGTTGGGGGTGATGGTGAAGTTTTCGGCTCCGTTGCCGCCATTGACCTCGGCGGTGTCGATGCCGTCACCGCCTTCCATGAGGTCGCTGTCGTCGCCCGGATTCCAGATCATGCGATCGTTTCCGGCCTCGCCGAACATCTGGTCGTCGCCGTCGCCGCCGGTCAGCGTGTCGTTGCCCGAACCGCCAAACAACAGGTCGTCGCCACCCTTGCCCAGCAGGATGTCGTTGCCGGCCTGGCCGAACAACATATCGTTGCCGGAGCCGCCGGTGATGGTGTCGTTGCCGTTGCCGCCGAATAGATTGGCGGCGGGCAACGCGCCGTTGGATTCGTCGAGCGAGATAGTGTCGTTGCCGGCCTGGCCGAACACCTGGATCAATCCGGTGTTGGCAACCGTCGGCTGGCCGCCGACGACAGCTACGGCACCGCTATTGATGAGAATTCTCCCGGCCGCATCACGGCTGGCGACAATCGTGTTGTCGAGGCTGTCGCCGATAACGGAAAGCTGGCCGGCACCTGGGATAAAGGTCGCTGTGGTAGCCATTTTCATGGTCCTTTCGGGGAATTGACGATCAACGCAAATGTGAAGTCCGGGTCTGGAATAATCCGCTTTCGATTTGATCGATGTCGGACGTCGCGTATCATCCAGGGACGCAGAATTGCCGTCCCCGCGTTACAGAAGAATTGCAGGCAAGGTTACGATCGTAACGTAGCGGACGGGTGCAGGCAGCGTTCCAACGCCGCGGCGAGTTCGGAGCTGACCAACGGCCAGCGCAACACTCCGGAAATCCCCGTTTCCGCCATTGTATTGACGCTCACTTCGATGGACGCCGCGGCGGCGAGCAGCACCGGTTTATGGGGCACGATTTTGTGAAGGGCTTGTGCCAGATCCAGCCCGCGTTGAGTTTGCGACCCCAGACTGACCAGGATGATATCGAATTGGTCAGGCTGCGAACGGCAAGCTGCGAGCGCATCGGCCGGGCGCTCGAACCCGATCGGCTCGTATCCGAGCGCGGCCAGTTCTTCTTCGTCGCGTATCAGGCGCTCTCGCTCGTTTTCGACGATGAGCACCGTCTCGCCGCCCCCGAGCGGCAGCAGGGACGGTCCGACCACCGTGACGCTTCCCGGCGCCATCGCGGGCAGCCATACCTCAAAGCAGCTTCCGTGCCCGGGTTTGCTCTGGACATTGATGGCTCCATCATGATCGCAAACGATCTCACGTACGGTCGCAAGGCCGAGGCCAGTTCCGGCGACGCGAGTCGTGAAGAATGGTTCGAAGATTCGCCGCGCAACACGCTCATCGAAGCCGCGCCCGTTGTCGCTGACGGCGATGCAGGCATAACGTCCGGGCGAGAGTTCGCCGTCGCTCATTCGACGCTGGCCGGCCAACAGCTCCTGCCTGGCTGTTACGCGAATATAACCACCGCCATCCATCGCCTGCGCGGCATTGGTGCACAGATTGAGGATGATCTGCTGCAGTTGCGCGGCCTCGCCCGAGACAGCGACGTCGACCGGAACATCTTCAAGGATCAGATCGACATCCGGCGGCAACGTGACACGCAGAAGTGAGGCTGCCTCCTCGATCAGACAGCGAACCTGTACTGCTTGTAAACGTGTGTCGGTCCGCCGCCCAAAGGTAAGGATGTTGTCTACCAAATCGCGCCCGCGCATGGCTGCGCGTCGTATTTCGTCGACATACCGCGCCGACCTGGTTCCGCGAGCCATCTGCGGTTGGATCATTTCGGAATAGCCGAGAATGGCGGCAGCGATGTTGTTGAAGTTGTGTGCAATCCCGCTCGCAAGCAATCCGACCATCTGCATGCGACGCGCCCGTTCCAGCCGCACCATAAGTTTCTCCCTGTCACGTTCAAGGAACTCGCGTTCGATGGCATTGGCGACCGCGTCTCCGGCAAGCCGGATGATTGACAGGGGAAATGTGCCGTTCACAACCGGCCCGAACACGTCAAAACCCATCATGCTTCGGACCCCGCCCGGCCGGGTCAACGGCACGCAGGCCCAGGCACGTACACCGGCAACAGTGAGCGCATCCTTCAACGGACCGGGCGGCAATGCCGTGACATCCGGGACCGTGACATAGCCCGCTTCGACTCCGACGAGCGGCTCGGACAATGCCAGCGCCTGATCTGGCCAGCCCGGCGGGAACGGCGTTGCGTCCACAGACCATAAGTGCCCGCGCGGCGGTTTCTCGTCCAGCATGACATATGCGCGATCTGCGCCGATCGTCCGACCGAACTCGCCCAACACCTGCTTCAGTCGCGCCTCCATTTCGCCCGGAGGACAATTGATCAGGCGTGTCGAGTTTTTGGCTATGACGTGTTCGAATGCCGCCCGTTGGCGCAGCGCGACGGCACGGGCGCGAAGTCGCAGGCCCAGCAGCACGAGGATTATGAGCAACACCAGCGAAACCAGATACAGCAACATCCGAAAGCGCTGCTCTATAGTGTCCACCCTGGATTGGTGATGGAAAAACAGCGCGCGCGTCTCTTCAACGGCCTGCCGGCTCGACACAGCTATGAAGGCCTTCAGCGTTTCATCAACCGCGGGTAGTTCCTGATACAGTAAACGCGCATGGGCCAGCATTGCCCGCGCTACTTCCACGTCCGGCTCACCGGGGGGCGCCTGCTCACCAAATCGGTCAATTCGTTCCTGCAGCGCTCTTGAGGGCCTCGCTTGATGTATCGCGCGAGAGGTAGAGAACGGCCGCCGCGAGTGCGTCCGTTGCTGATGCGAGGTCTATGTCGTGGGCGTGAAACGCCGGACTTGTACTCATCAGGCCAACATACGACAGCGAGTTCTGCAGCAACGCATTGCTGGTCTTGAACCGCTCCATAAGGACTTCCTGCCGGTCGACAGCCGCCGCGAGCCGATCAACTGGCCCTGCATCAAGGCCTTCCGTCTGCGCGTGCCAACGTAGTCGGATGACCGCTTCCTGCATCGCGCGCACGGCACTTGCGAAGCTGTCGTAGTCCCGAAGCAGACCGGCCCGCGCCTGCAGTACGTCGCGATGAAGAGAGGCCTCGGCGAGCGCGTAATCGTCAAAGGCCCGCAAGGTTACTGCATAGGCTGGCCCATTGGTGTCGATCCCGCGCAGCAACAGCCATGTGAGCAGTGCGAGCAGGAGTGAAAACCCGACGGCGCCGGTGAGATTTCTCATCGGAATTCAGGGCCTGGTCGCGGTGTGGCGGCGGCCGGCCGCACCAAATTGCCCCGATAGGTACCGGTGAGCGTGTTGAGAAAGGCGACAATGGATGCGATTTGCGAATTCGGTCAGCACGCGATCAAGCTGCGCAACGCCCATCATCCTCACCGCCTCGGGCAAGGTGCCCGCGCTGCCGTCGTGAAAATAGGGTGGCGTGGCGGCAACGTTTCGTAGGCCTGGAACGCGGAGTAGTACTGGCTCCGGCGAGCCGAGCGGATGGAAGATGCCATGCCGCTGGAAGAGATTGCCACCCACATTGACACCCTGATGACAACTGATGCAGCCGAGCGATTTGAATGCCTGGTAGCCTGACAACTCCAGCGGAGTGATCGCATCGGCTTCGCCCGCAAGCCATCTGTCGAAGCGGCTACCCGGCGTAACGAGAGACCTTTCATATGTCGCGATAGCGTCCAGCAACGCCGCTGCGTCGGGCTCCCGCCCATAAGCATCACGGAATTGGCGGACGACTTCGGGATCGCCCCACAGTTTGCCGACGGCCTCCTCCGCGCTGGATCTCATGGTTCTGCAGAGACTGCGCTCGGCTCCCTCCTCGAGTGATCGGAAATTTCCTTCCCAATTCAGGCGAAAATTCAGGCTCACATTGAAGACCGTTGGCGTGTTTAGCGTTGTCGACCAACCCTCTGCGGTGTCATGAACGCTGGCGCTGGCACCATTGGTTTCGACATCGTGGCAGGATGAGCAGCTGTGCGTGTCACCGCGCGATAGACGTCGGTCATTAAACAGGCGCTCCCCAAGCAGCCGACGCTGTGGGTCCAGGCGCAACAGCGGCTGGGATCGGCGTGATCGCCTCTTGGGCTGGAGTGGTCGGCGATTGTGCGGCGGCCGGCCAGCCAACCTCAAGGCAAAGGACCAGAACGAGATAGAAAATCCAGCGCCAGTGCGGAACCTTGGTCACGTCCGATGTCGTCAAGACGCGCCGTTGGGACGCAATTAGCCTGCTCGTCATAAATGCATTCGAACGATTTTGGACCCTTACCCGGACTTGGGTGGCAGCAGGATAGCGAAAGCCGCTTCGTGTGCTTGCAGCCTGCCTTGCCAAAAAGTCCAGATACTCTTGATTTTTTGTCTATTTCCATTGATGCGCAGGTTCCGCTGCTTGCGAACAAGGCCCCCTTTCATCAATCTCAGGAGGACGGAAATGCGCAGTCCCCGCTGCATCGGCGAAGACGAGGGTGCCTACTAGGAGCGCGCGGATCCTTCAAGCGTACGCAGCCGCGGTCATCGCGGCATCATTGAACAGGCTATGCAGAAATGGGCGACCCGTCGGTTAGAGGCATAGAGATTACCGAAAACGAAAGGTGCCAACCGTGCGTTCTTCTCGTTGAGGATGATCCTTCCTTGCAGCGCATGGTCCTTGAATTTTTTGTCGAGAACAACATCCGTGTTCTGCTTGCGTCTAATCGCCAGGAGATGGCCGATCAACTTGGGAGTACCCAGGTCGACCTCGCAATTCTCGATCTACGGCTAGGCATGGAGGATGGTCTCGATCTCCTGAGAAAGGTCAGGCTAAGCTCGGAACTACCAATCATTATCATCACCGGCCACCGCTGCAGCGACATTGACCGGGTAGTTGGGCTGGAGCTTGGTGCTGACGATTATCTGACGAAGCCATTTAATCTGCGCGAGTTGCTCGCGCGTACCCGCGCGATATTGCGACGCTTCGATGCCGGACGCGCCGCGCCGCCTCGTGACCCCGAACGTGGTCGTTTTCGGTTCTTGGGCTGGCAACTCGACCACACGACCCGCCGGTTCACCGACCCGGGCGGCGCTCAAGTCGCATTGACGAACGGTGAGTACAGCTTGCTTCTGGCCTTCCTTGCGGCACCGCAGCGGCCACTCAGTCGCGATCATCTATTGCAGGCTACTCGCGTGCACGACGATGTCTTCGACCGCAGCATCGACGTGCAGATTCTGCGCCTCCGCCGCAAGCTCGAACGCGATCCTCGCGCACCGCGCGTCATCCAGACCGAGCGCGGGGTCGGATACGTGTTCGCCGCCCCCGTCGAGCGGGTCTAAGTGGCGTCTAATGCCCTGGAAATAACACCGTCAGAAGCGGCGTGGCACATGCTATTCGAGGCCAGCTCGGCGAAGGCCTTCTAAATAATGTTCCCGGTCGGCGTCCTGTCTGAAAGGCACGCGGTCGACGACCCATGCGAGCGAAATATTCGGTTGCGCGCGGCGAAGCTCCTCGACTGCGGCTGCGGCAGCCTGCGCGCCCCCTGACATGCCGGCGGCAGCGGCCAGCACGCGGTAGGCCGCCGCATAGTCGGCGCGAAGGCGGATTGCAGCGCGCGCCAGACGCGTCGCTTCCACATAGTTGTGACCGATGTAGTGCGCCAGCGACGCCGAGCCGAGGTAAAGGGCGGAGGATGGGTCGCGCGGACTTAGTTGGAGTGCGCGGCTAACCGCTTCGAGACTTTCCTGCCAGCGCCCGCAAAAACTCAAGGCGGTCGCATAGTTGATTTGTGCCTGTGAAAAACACGGATTGAGGCGCAGCGCCAGTTCGAATTCGGCGAGTAAATCGTCAAAGCGCCGCGTGATCAGATAGCAGGACCCGAGCGCATGATGGGCCCATGGGTCCTCACTATCGGCCCGGATCGCCGCCAGCGCTGTGCGCTCGGCGGCCGCCCCGACGGTTTGTATCTCCGCCCAGCCCATGTGGGCGCCGAAGGTAATGCTGGTGGCGAGCACACCCAGCGCCTGGCCATAGTTCGGGTCGATTGCAACGGCCTGCTCGAGGAGCTTCTGCGCAATTTCATTGTCTTGCCGGGTGACCCGCCAATAATGCGACAATGCACGCATCAACAGCTCCCACGCATCCATGCTGTTTGGTTGCTTGCGACGGGCGTGAAAATTTTCCGCCGCATACAGCTGCGGTTCGATTGCAGCGACGATGGCCTCCGTGATTTCGTCTTGAACGGCGAATACGTCCGCGGCGTCGCGGTCGTAACGCTCCGCCCAGACATGGCTTCCGGTTGAGACATCGTTAAGCTGCGCGGTGATGCGAACGCGTTCACCGATCTTGCGCACGCTGCCCTCAAGGACATAACCCACCCCAAGTTCTTCGCCGATTTGCCTGACGTGGACGGATTTGCCCTTGTAGGTAAACGACGAGTTGCGCGCGATAACTAGGAACCAGCGAAGTTTGGACAACGCCGTTATGATGTCCTCGCTGATCCCGTCGGAAAAATAGTCCTGCTCGGTGTCGTCGCTCATGTTGCTGAAAGGCAGGACGGCGATCGCAGGACGATCGCGCATCAGGCGGCGATGCAGGAGCCCGGAAGCATCAACCGCCGACTGAGATGCTTCCCCCGCCGCTCCCTTGGCGGACCGCGAACGCACCTCGCCGACAAATCGAAGGCCTTTGCGGGGGATTGTAGAAATCAATTGTTGATTGCGACCACTGTCTCCGATTGCCTTTCGTGCTGAAAAAATGCGGTTCGTCAGCGTCGTATCCTCCACGATACGCCCGCCCCAGACGGAAGCGATCAGATCATCCCTGGTTACGACTCGGTCTGTGTTCTGGAGCAGATAGATCAGCACATCGAAAACCTGCGGCTCAACGGCCACCGGTTGTGACCCCCGGCGCAGTTCGCGGCGATCGCTGTCAAGTTCACAATCAGCAAAGAGAAACAGCAAATTCGAACCCCGGGTGGCTGCGGTCGAGGAGTATACCCGTACCGAATGCAATCCGGCAGCAGTTAATGCAATCGTGATAACGGCTTCCGCCGATTTCGCCTTCGAACGACGGGAGCCAGCCAGGCCAGTCGTTGCCGGCATACCATCTCAGGTGAGCTCGCAAACCAG
>CAVSXQ010000020.1:0-16481 GCA_963731915.1 uncultured Alphaproteobacteria bacterium | reverse complement strand
GGGAAAGGTGGCGGGGTGGGATAGCGCCGCTTCAACCGTCATTGCGAGGCGAAGCGAAGCAATCCAGAGCCCCGCTGCGACTCTGGATTTCTTCGTTGCTCCGCTCCTCGCAATGACGGCTGTGGCGTCAGATCGCGACGATATCCGCGAGACACTGCTGCACCACCGTCATGCGCGCGGCGGTGTGGGCGGGCTCCTTGCAATCCATGTTCATGGCGAACACGGTCTGCTGGCTGCCGGCCTCCGCCCAGCCGACTACCCAGCCCAGCGACGGCTTGCCCTGCTCGGCGCCGAGCAGCCCGGTCTTGGCGCGGATGGTGGCGTTGCCGACCTTTGTCACCGGCAAAATATCGCGCACCAGGTCCTGGCTGCGTTTTGAGACC
The DNA here is from genome assembly GCA_963731915.1 of uncultured Alphaproteobacteria bacterium. GTDB lineage: Bacteria > Pseudomonadota > Alphaproteobacteria > Rhizobiales > Xanthobacteraceae > Bradyrhizobium. Next base: position 16,098 of record CAVSXQ010000020.1, on the reverse strand, counting down.
GGCAGCGCGCCGCGCCTGAGACGATCGACGAAATCGATCTGCTGCATCGGATCGATGCGAAGATCGCCGGTGAGCCAGAACTGATCGATGCCGCCGCCGATCTTGCGGTTGCCGTAGTCGAACAGGTCGAGATATTTCTGCATCCGCTCCGGCCCGATCTTTCGCGCGATCTCCTGATAGACCGGCACCACCGACGCCGCGATCGCCGAGCGCAGCGTGTGATCCCGGTTCCACGGCTCGATGCTGCGCGTCACCCCGTCCCATTTGAAGACGTCCTTGTCGGGGTCTTCGACCACGCCGGTTTCCAGCGCGATGATGGAATTCGGGATCTTGAAGGTCGAGGCCGGCAGCTGCGGCTGCCCTGAGCGCTCCTTGTCGCTGGCGATGATCAGGTAGTCGTCGACCTTGTAGCCGACGAAGGTGCCTGTCGTTCCCAGGTCGAAGAACCGCTTGGTGAGATCGATGCGGATTTCACTGCGCTGGTAGGAGACGTTGGCAACAGCGCGCGCGGGCAACAGGCTTGCGGCAAGAAGACCGAGCACATGGCGGCGATGGATCAAGGGGCACCGGATGTTGAAAAAGGCGGCGGCAATTGCCGACGGCATTTTGGTAAAACAATGGCGGGGTATTTTTGAAGTTCTCTAGCGGATCCGCCCGGACAGCCGAAGCACGAATATCAGGACTTCAGCGACGGCTTTATAGAGCTCGGCGGGAATTTCGTCGCCGATCTCGACATGGGACAAAGCGCCGGCCAGCACCTCGTTTTCCTCGATGGGAATATCGTGGGCCTTGGCCACCTCGATGATCTTGGCGCCGATCGTGCCCTTGCCCTTGGCGACGACGCGCGGCGCGCCGGTCCTGTCGTAATGCAGCGCGACCGCAAGCCTGGTTTTGGCGTCGGCGCTCATAGCGCGCGGTCCAGGAAATGGCCGGCAGGCGCCGCTTGGGCCTGCGGCGGCGCGCCGTCGCGGATCACGATATCGCCGGGCTTAAGCTCGGCCTTGCTCAGGGCCTGGCTGAGCTGCGCGGCGCCGGCGCGCAATTGCGTTGCAGTGGCCGGCCGTTCCGCCCACATCCGCACCGAGGTGGTTTCGCCCGACAGCGACACCATCGCATGAACGGGGCCTGCGGGCTCGACATCGAGCGAGAAGCGCGCCCGCCATATCCGCTTGGACGCCTCGGTCTCGGTGCCGCCGCCATCGCGGGCGATCTCGAACTGCGCCATCGCCGTGCCCTGCGCCGTCAGGAACGGAATTTCAAAATTCCAGCGCGGCTGCGAGGTGTCGATGGTGCTGCCGGGCACGAATACGTCGACGCGATCCGGCAGCGAGGCGACCTGCAGCAGGGTCTGCCGCGCGATGGCGGCGTCGGCATCGCCGAGCAAATGATGCGCCGTCGCGGCCAGCGGCGTTTGCGGCGTGATCGAGGGCAAAACCACCGGCTGTGCCGACGGCGAAGCGCCGCGAAACGGCGGTGGCGGCGTGTTGGTGCGAATGGTCACCTCGTCGCCGTGAACTTCCGTTGGCAATCCCGGCGCGCGCGAGGGGTTACCGGTTTCCTGCAAAACCTCCTGCAGCAGGTTCAGCGTGGCGCGGGGAGACAACCCTTCCTTGGGCAGCGGCGCGAACGCGGCGCGTCCGGCATGCAGCGCTGCTGCGCCGAGATCATCGGCGACCGGCAGCCTCGCCTGCGGCAGCAGAATTTCCTGCAGATCGAGAGCCTGGGCGGCCGCCGGCGCCAGCGTCGGCACGGCGTCGGCATGCGGCAATGGCGCCGCGGCTGCGGCACTGGGCCCGCCGAGCGCCGATTGCAGCGCCTGCCGCAGCACGACCAACGCCGCCTTGAGATCGGGCGCGACGCCTGCGGGTGGGACCGAACCTGATGCCAGCGAGGCCTCCAGGAACAACCCGGATTTCTGGAACGCGGTCTTGATGTCCTGGCCGGAGAGATCCGGATCGAGACTGGTCTGCTGCGCCAGCACCTGCTGCACCGCCTGCAGCAGTTTTGGCGGCAGCGCCGCGGAATTGATGGCGGCGCCGAGATTGGCGAACAGCGGCGCCTGGCTGTCCTGCACGGTAGCCGCCGTTTGCGCGGCAATGGTGACGGCCACCTTTTCCAGCGGCGTGAGAACGGCTTTGGGCGCCGCAGTCGCCGATGGGCCGGGCTAGTGGCGCATCGATCAACGCATCCGGCGACAACGTCACGGCGTCGCCGGTGTCAGTGCCCTGCCCGACCGTGGTGAGACGGATGCCGTCCTTGGTCTGCGACACCGCAAGTTTCAGCGCCTGTCCCTCCTGCAGCGGAATTTCGGTGCGGACGTCGAGCGAGAGCGCGGCAATGGCGATGCGAACCAGATCGGCCTGCAACACCTTCAGCACCGTGGCGTCGACCACCTTGCCCGGCTGCAGCAGGAGTTCGGGCGCAATCGCGCCTGCCTCTTGCGCCGGCAATGCCGGAAGGATCGGGTTGATGGAGATGGCCATAAATGAGGTCTCGCTAGACCGGGTAAGCTACCGCAGCGTCGTAAACCTCTCGTTAACCGACGCCCCAATCAGCCTTTCAGAGCCTCAAGAATTTGCGTCGCGGCCCGGAAATCGACCAGCCGAGACGCCCGGCGCGCCGCTACTTCCTCGTCGATGCCCCATTTTTCGATATTCCAGTCCTCATCGACATGGGCGGCGGCCCAAATCTGATCGGGATCGCGCACGCCATGCGCCAGCGCCAGCGCCAGCAGCGCCGAGCCGGTCAACGTCGTCACCACATGCAGCGCCGCGATCGCCCAGGGATTTTTGGAAATGCCGCGCGCGCGGCGGCGATGGCGGCATCGGGCTGGCGGACATGCATGATGCCCTCCGACAGCATGAAATGCGCGCCGAGCGTCTCCGCCGCCCAGAACAAGATCGGGTCCCAATGCGCGGCTTCCTTGGCGACCAGCGCTTCGGGATGGCCGGCGCGATAGAACAGCAGATCGGTGCCGAGATATTTTGCGACGTCGTCGGCCACTGCATCGGCGCGGTCGGTCACGGCTTCGACCACGCTGTTGGCAAAGCGCGTCAGCGGCATGGTCAGGGGACTGATCATCTCTCCCTGCGCTTCCCATTCCGCCGCGATCGCGTCGGCGATTTCTTTGGCAGGCGCGATCACCACCTTGCCCGATGGCGTCTTGATCGGCTTGCCGTCCAGCGTGATGGAAAACCCGCCTTCGGTTTCGGCAACACCCGCGCTGGCGTAGAACCGCTTGCGCAAGGGAATGCGCGTCGCCCGCCGCACCGCCTCCTGCGGATCGAGCGGCGATTTTCCGGCGACTTCATCGAATAGTTCGCGCATGCGGTTTTCGGCTTTTTGGCAACAATGATATTGTTGGTGTAACAGTACGATATCGAGCAATGCAAATAAAGCTGATGAAGACCGCGCTGCGCGTTGCGGCGGTGCTTATCCTGCTGGGCCCCCTGCCCGCGCAGGCCGGGTTCCGCTCGCCGGAATCGCTGATCCGGAACGTCTATGCCTTTTACGGCAGCGGATCGTCGGAATTCTCAAAAGGGTTGCCGCGCGATGCCGGGACGGCGGAAAAATTCTTCGATGCCGGCTTGCGAAGCGCCTGGGTAGCGCCGCGCCGCGAACCCTATGATTTTCTGGTGCAGAGCCCGAACTGGAAGCTCGGCGCGGTCTCGATCGCGATTTTGCGAAAGCAGTTCGACAAGACCTATGTCACCGTCGCCTTCGACAATGCGGGCCGCGCGGTCACGCTGAATTTCATTGTCGTGAACGGCCCCGATGGCTGGGTGATTTCGGACGTCGAAAGCCCGCATGATTCATTGCGGCTGTTTCTGGCACAGCACCGAACCTGATTACCTCAAGGCGCAGGAGCGCGAATAGGCGGCGCGCGCATTCGGGCCAAGGCCTGCGGCCGCACCTTCGTCGAGACATCGGCTGATGCGGTCGCCGAACGAAGTGCTCGGCGCGGCGCTGACGTAAGGCTGCTGCGGCGGCGCGTCCATCTGCGGGATCGCCGGCACCTCGATCCTCGGCGGTGGCGGCGGCGCGGGCGGCGGCGGATTGAATTGCGAGCCGCCGGGCGAGATGAATTGCGCGGAGCTCGGGCCGCTTGCGAGCAGCGCGACCACGACGGCGCCAAGGATGAGAGAAGCGTGTTTCATGGAGCTTAGGTCGTGCTCGCCTGCGAAAACGCAAGGAAGCAGAAACTCTAAATTAATCTTCAGGCGCGCGTTCCACGGCCCAGCGCGTCACGGCTTCTGGTAGATGATTTTCCCGGCGCGGATGGTGGCGGCGACTTTGGCGAGATTGCGGACATCCGCGATCGGATCGCCGTCGAGGATCACGAGATCGGCATCGAGGCCCTGCTCTACCCGGCCCTTCTTCGCGGCCTTGAAGTATTTCGCGGGGTTGGTGGTGAGCGAGGCCAGCACCTGACGCTCCGTCAGCGCGCGTCGCATCAGCTCGTATTCGAGCGTGGTGTCGTAGAACTGGGTGAAGCCGACGTCGGTGCCGAACAGGACTGTGCCGCCATTATCTGAAAAGAGCTTGAGCTGACCTACGACATTATCCACCACCCGCGCGGCTATCTCGGGCGGGATCGGCAACTTCGCAAAGAGCGATAGTGTCGGCGTCAGCGCGATACCTTGGCTCTTGAAGCGCGCGAGCTGCTCCGGAGGGTATCCCGGCTGCCTGGTGACAGTGTGTGCCATCACGTCGACCCCGGCCGCAATCACGGCTTCAACACCAGCTGTATTTTGGGGGTGGGCGAACACCGGCTTTCCTTCCGCATGCGCGACATCGACCGCGGCCCTGGCGATGGCCACATCCATATTGACCACCGGCTTGTCCTCGCCCTTGTAGGCGCCGGTGAAAAGCTTGATGCCGTCCAGGCCCATCTGCATGTAGGCCCGCGCCATCTGGCCCGCCTGCTCGGGCGTGGCCGCCTCGGGAAGCTGCATATCGGCCGGGAGATAAGCGGGACGGCCATCCCTCGGGAAAATACTGCCGGCAAAGAAGATATTTGGGCCGAGCACTTCGCCCGAATTGACCCGGCGGCGCAGCGCTAATCCGTCGGACGGATCGGCGCCGATATCCCAGACTGACGTGACGCCCCAACGCGTCAGCATCGTCTGCATGTGCGCGGTGAGCGACGCGGCCGGTGCGCCGGCTGCATTCTTCCAGGGAGCTTCCGTGAAATGGACGTGGCTGTTCCAGAAGCCGGCGACGATGGTTTTGCCGGCGCAGTCGATCACGCGCGCATCCGCCGGAATTGGCACCTCACTGGTGCGGCCGACGGCGGTGATGACACCCGACGACATCACAACTACGGCGTCGGAAATCGCCGATGCCTCGGGCGAGGCGTAGACAGTGCCGCCTTTCAGGACCAGCGTCTGGGCATAGGCCGCGCTGCCCGGCGAAAAAGTCAAAAGACAGAGAACGAGTGCCGCGCCGAGCCAATTCCGAAGCATGAGAAACCCTTTCCGAACGAACCGCGCCCGAAAGCTATGCGAAAAACACGACGGTGGTTTGATCGATATTGCTGCGCGAGGTATTGCCCGCGCCGTCACTCCTCCGGCGCGTTCTCGATCGGATCGAACCGGTCGGCTTCCAGCCCGAGCAGGTTCCAGGATTGCAGCATATGCGGCGGCAGCGGCGCTGAGGCGTCGATCACGCCGCCGCGGGGATGCGGGATCACGATGCGGCGCGCCAGGAGATGCAACCGGTTCTGCAGGCCGCCCGGCAATTGCCAGTTCTCGCGGTTGAAGTATTTGGGATCGCCCACGATGGCGTGATCGATGTGGGCCATATGCGCGCGCAATTGATGGGTGCGCCCGGTCACCGGCTTCAGCGACACCCAGGCAAGCTTGGTCGCCGAGGTTTCGACCACGGCGTAATAGGTCACGGCGTGGCTCGCGCCCTCGTCGCCATGTTTGGCGATCACCATGATGCTGTCGTCCTCGCTTTCTTCCTTGGCGAGATAAGTCGAGATGCGGCCCTGCTTCGGTTTTGGCACGCCTGCCACCAGCGCCCAGTAGATTTTTCGCGCCGAGCGATGACGGAACGAGCCGGTCAGCGCGGTGGCGGCAAAGCGCGTCTTGGCGATCAAGAGGCAGCCCGAGGTTTCGCGGTCGAGCCGGTGCACGAGGCGCGGCTTCTGGCCCTTGGCGTCGCGCATCACTTCCAGCATGTCGTCGACATTGCGCGTGATGCCGGAACCGCCCTGCACCGCAAGCCCCGCGGGCTTGTTCAGCACCATGACGTCGGCATCCTCAAAGAGGATCATGTCCTTGAGCGCCTGCAACGTCTTTTGCGCGGCTTCGGAGAGGCTTCCCGGCGCCGCCTTGGGCGCGTCGAGCTTCAGCGGCGGGATCCGGACGCTCTGCCCCTCCTCCAGCCGGTCCTTGCTGTCGGCGCGCTTGCCGTTGACGCGCAGCTCGCCTTTGCGGACGATGCGCTGGATGTGGGAGAACGACAGGCCGGGAAAGCGCGCCTCGAGAAAGCGGTCGACGCGCATGTTGTTCTCATCGGCGGTGACGACGACGGTCTGCACTTTGGTGGGGAGCGGCGGCGCCTCGACGGCGACCTTCTCGGGCTCCGGCACAAAAGGTTTTGGCGCGCGGGGAGCCGCAAACCGCGCCGGCTTGCTGCCCGGACGATGCTCTTGCGGCCGCTCGCCGCGCGAGCCCCGATAGGGCCGCGCGCCCTTCGGGCGATCGCCTTTCGGGCGAAGGGGTCTCTTGACGCGACGGCTCATGGTGGTTGCGGCTCCGGTGTTAAGCCGTTGCGTAGCGCAAATGGGCCGGGCCGTCACGGCGGAATCAGTACAAATTGCCGACGATATCGGCCATGCTGGGGCCAACCAGACAAGAACGGGAGATGCCGGGATGGCACGATGGAAGGCGGCTTTGGCCGTGGCTGCGGCTCTGCTGGCAGGTTCGGCTTCCGCGCAGCAAGCCCCGATGTCGGAAGACCTCGCCTGGAAGCTGCTGGAGCTCGGCCGCGTCATCGACCCGCCAAAGACGGCGGCGCTCTACGCGCCGATGCAGGAGAAGGAGCCGTATCAGGGCGTCAAGGTCGAGCGCGACGTCAAATACGGCACTGCGGATCGCCACCTGCTCGATATCTTCATGCTGGAAGCGAATTCAGCCGCGCGGCCGGTGCTGATCTATGTCCATGGCGGCGGCTTTGTCGCCGGCAACAAGCGCAATCCCGGCAGCCCGTTCTACGACAACATCATGCTGTGGGCGGCCAGGAACGGCTTTGTCGGCGTCAACGCCACCTACCGCCTGGCGCCGGCCTCGCCCTGGCCCGCGGCCGCTGAAGATCTTGCCGCGGTCGTGCAATGGGTTTCCGGCAAGATTGCCGAACGCGGCGGCGATCCCGCGCGCATCTATTTGATGGGCCAATCCGCCGGCGCGGTTCATGTCGCGGGCTATGTGTCGCATCCGGAACTGCACAAGGTGAAGGGCGGCGGGTTGGCCGGAGCCATCATGGTCTCGGGTCTCTACGACCTCACCGCCTCACCGGTCGGCGACGCCGAACTCGCCTATTTCGGCTCCGATCCCTCGCGCTATGCCGAGCGCTCGTCGCTGAAGGGGCTTGTCGACAGCAAGACACCGCTGATGATCACGGCCGCCGAACTCGATCCGCCCCGTTTCATCGAACAGTACGAACTGGCAAAACAGGCGACCTGCAAGCGCGCCAGCGGATGCGCGCGGACCTATATGCTGCCGCAGCACAGCCACATGTCGGAAGTGTATGCGATCAACACCGAAGATACCCGGCTGACCGACGAGATTCTGGAGTTCGTGAAGACGGGGAAATAGCCGATGTGACCACCCGTCGCGCTCGCGGCGCGGCCGAAAGGCGCTATACTTGGCGGCATGAAAGTCGAAGACATCGCCGAAGCTGTCTCAAAGCTGCCGCCGGATGAACTCGCCCGCTTCCGCCGCTGGTTTGCCGCGTTCGAGGCTGGCCACGCCAATCATGCCGACGAGCTCGACTCCACGGCAACCAAACTCGGCCGCTTCGCCGGCCGTGCGATTGCCGAGTTGAAAAAGCGCACCAAGGACCGGGAGTCCTAGCTCCGCCCTCGCGCCGCGCGTCAGCTCCTTCGCCCGAACAATCCTTCGAGCGCGCGATCGATTCTGGAATCGTGCGGCAATGCGATACCGAACGTCGCGGTGAGAGCGGTCCGAAGCTCATCGCTTGAAGCCAGCACCGTTTTCTCGACCGAGTTATCGCGATGCCGGATCGACAGCGTGGTGTTGTTGAGGATCTGGCGGCAGTCCGCAGTCGGCCGGGCCACCATGAGGTTATTAACGAACTCCGATTTGGGATGGGTGGACACCTGCCAGTTCACCGCTTCGAAATCGACCGGATACTGGTCAAGGTCGTCAAAGCCGTAAACCGGCCGCCAGTGTCCGCTCAGCTTGACATCAATATTCAAGACCCTGCCCTCGGGCACCACGCGATAGGTCTGATGCGGGGTCGGCTGCTCGGCCAGCGTCGACAGAAGCAAAGGCGCGGTCGGCGTCATCGCTCCGAACGCGACGTCGCATAAATACCATTGTCCCTCGACGGCCACGTTCAGCACCATATGGCCGCGCTGAGATACGACGTCGGGCGGCTGCATCCAGCGGATGCGCGCCATTTTCAGCCGCACGTCGAAGCCGAGCGCGGCGAGAACCAGACCGAGGTATCGGTTCTGTTCGTAGCAATAGCCGCCGCGGCCATCGCGGATGATCTTCTGTTCGATCAGCGCCGGATCGAGAACCACCGCAAGTCCCGAGAACGAGTTCAGATTCTCGAATGCGATCGACATCTGCTGCGAAAGCACGATCTTCTTCAACACATCGAGCGTCGGTGCGCGCGGCCCGTCATAATCAATCCGCGCGAAATACGCATCGAGATCGACCTTGAATTCAGTCACGCGTGTGCTCCGTCGCCGCTTGATATCCCGGCGTTCATTTGCATGGCGCACTGGCTCTCAGCTTGACCAGATCGACGCTTGCATTGGTGGATGGACGGCGCTTCATCGCCTCATCCGCCGCCGCGCAAGCCGCCGTGCTGTCGCCGTTCTGCAGGCGGGCCCAGGCCAGGTTGATCCAGGCATCGCCGAAATCCGGCGCATCCTTGACGGCCTGCTCCAGCACCGGCTGCGCCTCCTTCGGCCGCTTGTCGACGAGCAGGACGCGGCCGTAATCCGCATTCAGCATTTTCAGCGGATTGGGCTGCTTGCCCGCGATCCGAAGCAGCTCTTCGGCAGAGGCAAGGTCGTTGAACCGGATCTGGGCCACCACGGCCAGGCCGTGATAGACGACGCTCTGTTCGGGAGCCAACAGGAACGCCTGATTAAATCGCATCGCCGCTTCGCCGAGCTTGCCGGTAGCAAGCGCGCGCCAGCCGCGCTTGGTGATTTCATCCAGCGCCTTCTCGCGCGTGCCGGTCGCGTCCAGCAACGCCTTGACGAATTTTTCATCCGCCTCGCGCTGCGCATCGGTCTTGACCGCAAATCCAAAGAACGGCTGCTCGTTGACGGGCGCCGAGTATGTCCGCTTCGTCACCTGTATGCCGGGCGCAACCTCGATGGTCTCGGCCAGCGCGGAATGGCCGAATGCCAGGCTAGCGAGAAACGCTACCACGGGAAATATCGGCACAAGGAAGCTACGAGATTGCCGAGAACTCATTCCTGCCGTCCCCCGCCCCGCTCGCGCCGCAGCTTCGCCCAGTAATCCAGCCGTTTTCGGATCTCGCGCTCGAAGCCGCGATCGGGCGGATCGTAAAAGGTCTGACGGCCGAGTTTCTCCGGGAAATAATCCTGGCCGGAAAATGCATCGGGCGCGTCGTGGTCGTAGGCGTAGCCGGAGCCATAGCCTTCCGATTTCATCAGCTTGGTCGGCGAGTTCAGAATGTGCTTTGGCGGCAGCAGCGAGCCGCCCTCCTTTGCCGCGCGCATGCGCAGCGCCAAAGGCGGCGTAGGCGGCATTCGATTTCGGCGCGGTGGCGCAATAGATCACGGCCTGCGCGATCGCGAGCTCGCCTTCGGGATGGCCGAGGAAGTCGAAGGCGTCCTTGGCCGCGTTGGCGATGACCAGCGCCTGCGGATCGGCAAGACCGATATCCTCGATCGCCATGCGCACCACGCGCCGCGCCAGGAACAGCGGGTCCTCGCCGGCATCGAGCATGCGCGCGAGATAATACAGCGCGGCGTCCGGATCGGAGCCGCGCACGGATTTATGCAGCGCCGAGATCAGATTGTAATGGCCGTCGGCGGATTTGTCGTAGATCGGCGCGCGGCGCTGCAGGATGTCCTGCAGCTGCACGGCATTGAACACCTCGTCCTTGCGCGCGGCACGCCAGACCTCTTCGGCCAGCGTCAATGCGGCGCGGCCGTCGCCGTCGGCCATCCGCACCAGCACGGCGCGCGCCTCGGCGTCGAGCGGCAGCCTCTTGCCCTCGATCTTCTCGGCATGCGCAAACAGCTTTTCGACCGCGGCCGCATCGAGCGACTGAAACACCAGCACGCGCGCCCGCGACAACAAAGCTGCGTTAAGCTCGAACGACGGGTTTTCCGTGGTGGCGCCGACCAGCACCACGGTGCCGTCCTCCATCACGGGCAGAAAGGAATCCTGCTGCGCGCGATTAAAGCGATGCACCTCGTCGACGAACAACAACGTGCCCTTGCCGGTCTCCCGCCGCGCGCGGGCCGCATCGAACACCTTCTTCAAATCGGCAACGCCGGAAAACACCGCGGAAATCTGCTCGAAATGCAGCTCGGTGGCGTCGGCCAGCAGCCGCGCCACCGTGGTCTTGCCGGTGCCGGGCGGGCCCCAAAACACCAGCGAGCCCAGCGTGCGGGTTTCCAGCATCCGCGTCAGCGCGCCGTCGGGGCCGAGGATGTGATCCTGGCCGACGACGTCGCTGAGCTGTTGCGGACGCAGGCGGTCGGGAAGCGGACGCGGCGCGTCCTGCTCCATCCCTGCCGCGGCAAAGAGATTGGTCGCCTCTTGAGGTCGCTTCGGGCTCATCCGCCGAGCGTGACGTTGATCTGCTGGCCGCCGCGCACCACGACGATGCGCCACAGCCGCGACGAGGTTTTTGCCGCTTTGTCGAGATCGCTGGTTTTCGCGATCTTCTGGTTGTTCACGGCCATGATGATGTCGCCCTTCTGGAAGCCGACACCGGCGGCGGGCGCGCCATCCTCGAGATCGATCACCACGACGCCCTCGGCATTGCCGTCGAGGCGCAACTCTTCGGCCACCGCCGGCGAGATGTTGGCGACGCGCGCGCCCTGGAACGGCGAGCGCGACGAGATCGTGATTTCATCGCGGTTGGTATCGGGCGCGACTTCCAGCGGAATGTTCACCTTGATGGTCTTGCCGCCGCGCTGCACATCGATCTGGGCGCTGCCGCCGAGCGGACGGGTGGCGAAGCGGTAGTCGAAGGCGTTGGGATCGTCGATGGTCTGCCCTTCGATCGCAACGATCAGGTCGGACAGTTTCAGCCCTGCCCGCGCGGCCGGACTGCCGGACGTAACATTGGCAACCAGCGCGCCGGTCGGCAGGCGAAGGCCCAGCGTTTCGGCGATCTCCGGCGTCACCGCCTGCAGTCGCGCCCCCAGCCACGGCCGCTTCACCGCCTTGCCGCCGCCCTTCGCGGAGGCCACCACCACGCGCACCATGTTGGCCGGGATCGCAAAGCCGATGCCTTGCGAGCCGCCGGAGCGCGAGAAGATTGCGGTGTTGATGCCGACCAGGCGGCCGTTCATGTCGACCAGCGCGCCGCCGGAATTGCCGGGGTTGATCGCAGCATCGGTCTGGATGAAGAACTGGTAGTCGGTGATGCCGACCTGCGTGCGCGCCAGCGCCGAGACGATACCGTGCGTCACGGTCTGGCCGACGCCGAAGGGATTGCCGAGCGCGAGCACGACGTCGCCGACCAGAAGTTCGTCGGAGTTGGCGAAATCGAGGGTTGCGAATTTTTCCTTGGTATCCTTGATGCGCAGCACGGCCAGATCGGTACGGCTGTCCTTGAGCACGATCTCGGCCTCGAATTCGCGCTTGTCGGCCAGCGAGATCTTTACCTGGTCGGCGCCCTCGATGACGTGGTTGTTGGTGACGACGAGGCCGGACGCATCGACCATCACGCCGGAGCCGAGCGAGCGCTGCATCTGCTCAGGCTGCCTGTTGCCGGGGACGCCGAAGAAACGGCGGAAGATCGGATCATCCAGCAGCGGGTTGCGGTTCTGCACGGTCTTGCCGGCATAAACGTTGACCACCGCCGGCTGTGTGCGCTGCACGATCGGCGCAAAGGACAGCCGCAGATCCGCCGCCGAAGACGGCACGCGGCGGTCCTGCGCCAGCGCCGGCATGGCGACGGTTGCGGAGACGAGCAGAACGATGAAAGAGCGGATCAATATCATGCAGAAAATCCCGGAATTTGACGCCCCTGATATAGGCGCGACGCAGGGGCCAGAGAAGTCAAAGGGCTGACATTACGCGGCGCGATCGGGCAATTGCACGGTGTCGGGATCGGGCCCGCAGGACAGCCGCTCCCGGTGGCTCTCGCCCCAGGCTTTCAGGATATCGATCACCGGGCGCAGGCTCTCGCCGGTCTCCGATAGCCGGTATTCCACCCGCGGGGGAACTTCGGCGTAGACCGTGCGAATGACCAGCTTGTCCTCCTCCAGCGCGCGCAACTGCTTGGTCAGCATGCGCTGGGTGATTCCCGGCATCAGGCGGCGCAACTCGCCAAACCGCTGGGTGCCGCCCTGCAGGTGGTAGAGGATGACGCCCTTCCACTTGCCGTCGATCAGATCGAGGGTGGCTTCCACCGCGCAGCCCGGCCGATGGGCAAAATTCCGCCGTTTCATTTGCAGTTTCCTGGCTGTTTTCCCAATAGTATCCAAACAGGGACTAATTCCCAAAATTTACAGTACTTGCCAAGATGACGCTACCCCGACAGTTATGGCGCCACCCAAGCAGGAGGCATGCATGAAAGCCGTCGGATACCAGAAATCGCTGCCCGTCGAGGACGCGAATTCCCTTGTCGATTTCGAGACCGCAAAGCCCGAGCCGAAAGGCCGCGACATCCGCGTGGCCGTGAAGGCGATCTCGGCCAACCCGGTCGATTACAAGGTGCGCAAGCGCGCCGCCCCGCCGGCAGGCGAGACCAAGATCCTCGGTTTTGATGCGGCCGGTGTGGTCGACGCCGTCGGCGCCGATGTGTCGCTGTTCAAGCCGGGCGACGAAGTCTTTTACGCCGGTTCGATCCTGCGCCAGGGCACCAATTCGGAATTTCATCTGGTCGATGAGCGCATCGTCGGCCAGTAAGCCGAAGTCGCTGTCGTTTGCGCAGGCGGCAGCGCTTCCCCTCACCTCGATCACCGCGTGGGAATTGCTGTTCGACCGGCTGGGCGCAGTGCCGGGCAAGAGCGTCGATCCGCGCACGCTGCTGATCACAGGCGGCGCCGGCGGCGTCGGCTCGATCCTGATCCAGCTCGCGCGGCGGCTAACGGGTCTCACGGTGGTCGCCACCGCGACGCGGCCGGAATCGCAAAAATGGTGTCTCGATCTCGGCGCCCACGCCGTGATCGATCATTCGCAGCCGATGAAGGAGCAGATCGAGAAGCTGAAAGTGCCGCCTGTGGCGTTGGTCGCAAGCCTCACCTTCACCGACCAGCACTACAAGGCGATCGCGGATTTCATGGCGCCGCAAGGAAAATTCGGCCTGATCGACGATCCCCCGGAATTCACCATGAGCGCCTTCAAGGGCAAGGCGATCTCGGTGCACTGGGAGTCGATGTTCACGCGCTCGTCGTTCCAGACACCGGACATGATCGCGCAACACATGCTGCTCAACGACGTCGCCGATCTCATCGACAAGGGCGTGCTGCGCACCACGCTGGACCAGACCTTTGGCACCATCAACGCCGCCAACCTCAAGCGCGCGCATGCGCTGCTGGAGAGCGGAAAATCGCGCGGCAAGATCGTGCTGGAGGGGTGGTAGCGCGCCTCACGCGATCGTATCGAGGATGCCGCCTTCGGCGCGGACCGCCGCGCCGTTGGTCATGGCGGCCTCCTTCGAGGCGACGAAGACCACGATGTTGGCGATCTCATCGACGCTGGCGAAGCGTTGCACCAGCGAGCTTGGGCGATGCTGCCGCACGAAATTGGCGGCCGCCTCCTCCTCGGATTGTCCGTTCTGTTTGGCCACGCCTTTCAGGAAAATCTCCACGCCTTCCGTCAGGGTCGGACCGGGCAGCACCGAATTGACGGTGACGCCGGTGCCTTTCGTCAGCTTGGCCAGGCCCCGCGAGACTGAAAGCTGCGCGCTCTTGGTCATGCCGTAGTGGATCATGTCGGAGGGGATGTTGACCCCCAATTCCGAGGAAATGAAGATGATGCGGCCCCAATTGCGCTTCAGCATGCCCTTCATGTAGGCGCGTGCGAGCCGCACACCCGACAGCACATTGACCTCGAAGAATCGGCCCCACTCCTGGTCCGGGATATCGAAGAAATCCTTCACCTCGAAAATCCCGTGTATCGTTGATGAGGATGTCGACATCCGGCGCCCCGGCCACGAGCGCGTTGCATCCGGCTTCCGTTGCGACGTCCGCGGTGACGCCACTTATCCTGCCGGCAGGTTTCGACACCGCGATGGCCTTCACTACCGCATCGACCTTGTCCTGGCTCCGGCCGTTGACGATGACGTCGGCGCCTGTCGCGGCGAGATGTTTTGCGATCGCCAGCCCAATGCCGGCGGTCGAACCCGTGACGAGCGCCGCTCTTTCCGGAAAGATCGATTTTCATATTCTTGTTCCACAACGCGAGGTGGTGTGCCCGGCGACGTGATCGCCGCCTGCGCCAAAGATAAGCAAAATGCGCGCCGTTGTTGCGCGGATCGCATCAAGATTTCGATAGTTCGCTTCGCCCGCGGCCGCTCGATAGCGCCGCCCGCGCATCAGGCAGCGGCAGGCTTGCTGCCCAGGATCTGCGACAGCGCCGACAACAGCCGGTCGATTTGCCCGTCCGTGCCCACGGTGATCCGCAGATAGTCCGAGATGCGGGGCGCGGAGAAATGGCGGACGATCACGGCCTGCTGGCGCAGCGCGGCGGCCAGTGCCGCGCCCTCATGCGCGGGATGACGCGCGAAGACGAAGTTGGCGGCGGACGGCAGCACTTCGAAGCCAAGCCGGACCAGTCCGCTTGTCAGCCGCTCGCGGCCTTCGATGACGCGAGCCCGGCTCTGTTGAAACTAGGCTTCGTCCGCGAGCGAGGCGATGGCGCCGGCCTGGGCGGGCCGGCCAAGCGGATAGGAATTAAAACTATCCTTTACCCGGGTGAGCGCCTCGATCAGCTCAGTGTCGCCGATCGCGTAGCCGACCCTTAAGCCGGCCAGCGCCCGGGATTTCGACATGGTTTGAACGACCAGAAGATTCGGGTGAGACGCGACCAGCGGGATAGCGCTCTCGGCGCCGAAATCGACATAGGCCTCGTCGATGACAACGGGAGCGTCCGGGTGGTCCTCCAGCAGGGTCGGCGATCTCGGCGCGCGACAACGCAATCCCCGTCGGCGCGTTCGGATTGGGTACGATGATCGCGCCGGCCGGCCGGCGATAATCGGCAACGCGGATTTGCATGGCCTGATCGAGCGGCACGGTCTCGCAGGCGATGCCGAACAGGCGGCAATAGACCGGATAGAAACTGTAGGTGATGTCAGGGAAGAGCAACGGCGCATCGTGCTTCAGCAGCGCCGCGAAGGCGTGCGCCAGCACCTCGTCCGAGCCGTTGCCGACGAACACCTGTTCGGGCCGCACCTTGTGGTAGGCGGCCAGAGCATCGCGCAGCGCCGTGGCCTGCGGGTCCGGATAGAGGCGCAGTGTATCAGTCGCCTCGGCGCGGATCGCTTCCAGCGCGCGCGGCGAAGGACCCAATGGACTTTCATTGGTATTGAGCTTGACCAGCTCCGCCATGCGGGGCTGTTCGCCCGGAACATAGGGCTTCAGCCCGTGCGTCAAGCTGCTCCAGAACTTGCTCATTTTGCTGTCCAGATCGCTACGATCCTACGCCGCCGCCAATTCACTCGCCACAATAACAA
>CAVSXQ010000019.1:0-15013 GCA_963731915.1 uncultured Alphaproteobacteria bacterium | reverse complement strand
CTTCTTCGGCGGCCAGCGTTCGTTCCAGTTGCAGGCGTTCCCGTTCAAGATGACGCCGATCAACATGGCGAAGCATCGCAACAACCCGAACATGCCGTTCTGGAAGATGATCAAGGAAGGCTATGATCATTTCGAGGTGACGCGGCAGGAGCCGAAGGTCGAGTTCTGCGAGAAGCAATACGTCTTCGACCCGATCCGCAGCCCGAACGCCACCCGCGATCCCGTCTTCAATGCGTCGGCGAAATGCCCGGCCTATGCGATCTCCGAGGACATCGCCGACGCCGTGCAAGAGAAGCAGCAGAAGGACGCGGCCGAGACCGCAAAACTGATTTCGCGCGGCACGCCGGTGGCGCGCGCCAATCCCGGCATCGACGGCGGCATGAACAAGGTGTTCGCTTCCAAGGTGCAGGACGGCAGCACCGGCCTCTCCGAAGGCGGCGACGGCCAGGGCCTGTCGCTGCTGGCGCTCTCGCGCGCGCCCGGCACCATTCCCTCGCACGTCAATCCGCCGAAAATGCCAAGGCTGACGCCGGAGGAAGAGCCGGTCTTGGCTGTTTCCAGCACGCAGCCGGCGACGCGCGTCGCCGCCGCCGCACCGACGGCGCCACAGCCTGCACAGTCCGAAGGGTGGTTCTCCAGCCTCGCCCGCAAGGTCGGCTTCAGTGGCTCCGATACGCCGGCCAGCGCGCCGCCGCCGGCAAAACCCAGGGTGATCGAAGCCAAGCGCAGCGAACCCGCGCCGATCGCCCGCGCCACCGCCGCCGCGCCGAAAGCTGTCGAGCCCAAACCTGCCGAACCCAAACCTGCCGAACCCAAGCAGGCCACCGCCGCAGCCAAGCCGGCATTGAAGCCGTCGGTGACCGATACGACCTCAGCCGCCGCCGCGCCCGCTCAGGTCTCGGGCTCGGCGCCGATCGTGTCGTCGAACTCGTTCGAAAGCCGTTTTGGCGCGATGAAGTAAGAAGCGAGCGCGCTCGCGCTTCGCAAAACTCAGCCGGAATACCACTGGATTGCGCCAGTAGAGCGAACGCTGCGTCGCGACCGTGGGCCTCTGCCCCCGTCGCCCCATTTTCCAGTTCGTGCGCGAATTCAATGACCTCGCCAAAGCGTTGGGTCGGATCGACGCCACTCAAACGCGCAGGCTGGTGCTTTTTTGTGCGGTGCCCACAAGAGGCACAGTCGGGCGATCTAATAAATAATTGATATTGCTGGAAAATTGCCCGCGTCAGATTGGCATGAACCTTGAAGTACTGACATCGGCCGTCATTGACGATGGTCACCGCCCGCGGATGGGCTCCCCCAACTCCCCACAGCTACCAACCGTCGACGACGCGCGTCGCGTCGCCGAGAGGTGTCGTCGGAATTGAAAGACAGATCATGCTCGACAAAGTGACGAAGCAAAAACTGGTGGTGATCGGCAACGGCATGGCCGGCATCCGCACGGTGGAATTGCTGCTCGATCGCGCGCCGGATCTCTATGAGATCACGGTGTTCGGGTCTGAGCCCTACGGCAATTACAATCGCATCCTGCTGTCGCCGGTTCTCGCGGGCGAAAAATCCGTCGACGACATCATGCTCAACACGGAGCAATGGTACGAGGACAACGGCATCACGCTGCGCAAGGGCGAGACGATCGTCATGATCGACCGGCGCACCTGCGAGGTCGTCACCGAGGCGGGCGATCGCGTTCCCTATGACCGTTTGCTGATCGCGACGGGCTCCAATCCGATCATGCTGCCGCTGCCGGGCAAGGACCTGCCGGGCGTGATCGGCTTTCGCGACATCTACGACGTCAACCGGATGGTGGAAGCTTCGGAAAGCCGCACCAATGCGGTGGTGATCGGCGGCGGCCTGCTAGGGCTCGAGGCCGCCAACGGCCTGATGAAGCGCGGCATGAACGTTACCGTCGTTCACCTGCTCGACGCGCTGATGGAACGCCAGCTCGATCCGGTCGCAAGCGGAATGCTGCGCAAGTCACTGGAAGAGCGCGGCATGGTGTTCAAGATGCCGGCGCAGACGCAGGCGATCATCGGCGAGGACCACGTCACCGGCGTGCGCTTTGCCGACGGCTCCGAGCTGCCGGCCGATCTGGTTGTCATGGCGGTCGGCATCCGGCCGAACTTCGAGCTGGCCAGGAAGGCCGGCATCCATTGCGAGCGCGGCATCGTCGTCTCCGACACCATGCAGACCTATGACGGGCGCATCTATGCGGTCGGAGAATGCGTGGAGCACCGCCGCCAGACCTACGGCCTCGTCGCGCCGCTGTTCGACCAGGCCAGGGTTTGCGCCAATCAACTCGCGCTGAAAGGCTTTGCCAGCTACGAGGGATCCGTCGTCTCGACCAAGCTGAAGGTGACCGGCATCGACCTGTTCTCCGCCGGCGATTTCGCGCCCGGCGCGGACAAGGAGGAGATCGTGCTGCAGGACGCCAACCGCGGCGTCTACAAGCGGATCATCCTGCGCGACAAGAAGATCGTCGGCGCGGTGCTCTACGGCGACACCGTCGACGGGCCCTGGTATTTCCAGCATCTGCGCGACGGCACCGATGTTTCCCAGATGCGCGAGCGGCTGGTGTTCGGCGCCGCCAATCTCGGCGACGGCGGTCACAGCGGCCAGACTTCGGTTGCCGCGATGGGCGACAACGCCGAGATTTGCGGCTGCAACGGCGTCTGCAAGGGCACCATCGTCAAGGCGATCGCGGAGAAGAAGCTGTTCACGATCGACGACGTGCGCGCGCATACCAAAGCCTCGTCGTCCTGCGGTTCGTGCACCGGCCTTGTGGAACAGGTGCTCGCCTTCACGCTCGGTGGCGATTATTCGGCCGCGCCGAAGGTCAAGCCGATGTGCGCCTGCACCGACCACAGCCATGACGACGCGCGGCGCGTCATTCTGGAGCAGAACCTGAAGACGATCCCTGACGTCATGCGGTTCATGGACTGGAAGACGCCCAACGGCTGTCACTCATGCCGGCCCGCGCTGAATTATTACCTGCTGGCGAGCTGGCCCGGCGAATATCGCGACGATCAGCAGTCGCGTTACATCAACGAGCGGGCCCACGCCAACATCCAGAAGGACGGCACCTATTCGGTGGTGCCGCGGATGTGGGGCGGCGTGACCACCCCCGGCGAATTGCGCGCCATCGCCGACGTCGCGGAAAAATTCAACATCCCGACCGTCAAGGTCACTGGCGGCCAGCGCATCGACCTGCTCGGCGTGAAGAAGGAGGATCTGCCCGCGGTGTGGGCCGACCTCAACGATGCCGGCATGGTGTCCGGCCATGCCTATGCCAAGGGACTGCGCACGGTAAAGACCTGCGTCGGTTCGGAATGGTGCCGCTTCGGCACCCAGGATTCCACCGGCCTCGGCATCAAGATCGAGAAGTTCATGTGGGGATCGTGGACGCCGGCCAAGGTGAAGCTGGCGGTCTCCGGTTGCCCGCGCAACTGCGCCGAGGCGACCTGCAAGGATGTCGGCGTGGTCTGCGTCGATTCCGGTTACGAGATCCATTTCGCCGGCGCCGCCGGCCTTCACATCAAGGGCACCGAATTCCTGTGCAAGGTCGCAACCGAAGACGAAACGCTGGAGGTGATCGCCGCCCTGACGCAGCTCTACCGCGAACAGGGCTGGTATCTCGAGCGCATGTACAAATGGTGCGATCGCATCGGTCTCGATGCCATCCGCAAGCTGGTGGTGGACGATGTGGCCAACCGCAAAGCGCTGTACGGCCGCTTCGCCCATTCGCAGCAATTCTCGCAGAGCGACCCGTGGGCAGCCCGCGCGCGCCGCGGCGTCGACAGCAACGAGTTCAAGCCGATGGCTGAGCTGGCCGAATTGGAGCAGGCATGACCCGGTGGATTGAAATCGGCGCGCTAAAGGACATTCCGCGCCTTGGCTCGCGCGTGGTGCGCACCGCTTCCGGCAACATCGCGGTGTTCCGCACCGAGAACGACGAGGTGTTCGCGCTCGACGACCGCTGCCCGCACAAGGGCGGCCCGCTGTCGCAGGGCATCGTGCACAACAAGCGCGTCACCTGTCCGCTGCATAATTTCGTCATCGAGCTCGAAACCGGCCGTGCGGTCGCACCCGACGAGGGCTGCACGCACTCGCATCCGGCGAAGGTCGAGAACGGCATGGTGTGGCTATCGGTTCGCCAGCCGGCCGCCGCGCTCGCCAGTTGAAACCGGCGTAGCATCGTAGGGTGGGCAAAGCGCAAGCGTGCCCACCACTTCAGACAATTCCGATGAATGAGAATGGTGGGCACGGCGCAAGTGCGCCTTTGCCCACCCTACTCTTCTGAGATCGCTAACCGTACTTGCCGTGGCAGTGCTTGTACTTCTTGCCGCTGCCGCAGGGGCAATCCTCGTTGCGGCCGATCTTGCCCCAGCTGGCGGGGTTTTGCGGATCGCGGTCGGCGGCGGCTGATTCCGGCACCAGCGAGGCGTTGGCGAACGCCATCGCGTCCTCGCCGGTATTCGGATCGAACTTGTGCGCTTCCATCGGCGGCAGCACCGGCTGCTGCTCTTCCGGCGGCACGATCTCGACGCGCATCAACTGCGCGGTGACTGCTTCGCGCAAATGCGCGATCATGGTCTCGAACAGGTTGAAGGCTTCCGACTTGTATTCCTGCAACGGATCGCGCTGGCCGTAACCGCGCAGGCCGATGACCTGGCGCAGATGATCGAGCATGACCAGATGCTCGCGCCAGAGATGGTCCAGCGTCTGCAGCAAAATGGTCTTTTCGACGTAACGCATCACGTCGGGGCCCCATTGCGCGACCTTGGCCGCCATGTGCTCGTCGACGCGCTGCTCGATGCGCGAAAGCAACTCCTCGTCGGCGATGCCCTCTTCCCTGGCCCATTCGTCGACCGGAATCTCGATGTCGAGCACGCGCTTCAATTCTTCCTTCAGGCCGGCGACGTCCCACTGCTCGGCATAGGCATGCTCGGGGACGTGCTTGACCACCACGTCGTCGACGAAAGCGTGGCGCATGTCGGCGACGGTTTCCTGAACGCTTTCGTCCTTCATCAGGTCGATGCGCTGGTCGAAGATCACCTTGCGCTGGTCGTTCTGGACGTTGTCGAATTTGAGCAGGTTCTTGCGGATGTCGAAGTTGCGCGCCTCGACCTTCTGCTGCGCCTTCTCCAGCGCCTTGTTGATCCAGGGATGGATGATGGCCTCGCCCTCTTTCAGGCCGAGCCGCTGCAGCATGGAATCGAGCCGGTCGGAGCCGAAGATCCGCATCAGATCGTCTTCCAGCGACAGGAAGAATTTTGAGCGGCCGGGGTCGCCCTGACGGCCGGAGCGGCCGCGCAGCTGGTTGTCGATGCGCCGCGATTCATGCCGTTCGGAGCCGATGATGTAGAGCCCGCCCGGCTTCTGGATGGTTTTCGCCGGCTTTCCGCCCTTGGCGGGCTCAAGCTCGAACTCCTCTTCCGACTTCAGCACGAGCTCGCGGAAGCGTTCGACGTCGGCCTTGATGCGCTCGATCTTCGCCGCCTTCTCGGCCTCATCGGTGATCCCGGCGGTCTCGTGCTCGATCCGCATTTCGAGCGAGCCGCCGAGCTTGATGTCGGTACCGCGGCCGGCCATGTTGGTCGCGATCGTGATCGCGCCGGGCACGCCGGCCTCCGCGACGATATAGGCTTCCTGCTCGTGGAAGCGCGCGTTCAGCACCGCGAACAGCTTTGCCGGCTTGCCGGCGCGGGCCGCCGCGTACAGCTTCTCCATCGAATTTTCGCTGCCGAAATCGATCTGCTTGTAGCCGTTCTTCTTCAGGTACTCGGCCAGCACCTCGGATTTTTCGATCGAGGCGGTGCCGACCAACACGGGTTGCAGCCGCTTGTTGGCGCGTTCGATCTCGGCGAGGATCGCGGCATATTTCTCGGTCTGGGTGCGGTAGACCTCATCGTCCTCATCGAGACGCGCGACCTGGACGTTGGTCGGGATCTCCACGACCTCGAGCTTGTAGATGTCGAACAATTCGTCGGCTTCGGTCGCAGCCGTACCGGTCATGCCGGCGAGCTTCTCGTACATCCGGAAATAGTTCTGGAAGGTGATCGAGGCCAGCGTCTGGTTTTCCGGCTGGACCTGGACATGCTCCTTGGCTTCCAGCGCCTGGTGCAGCCCTTCCGAATAGCGCCGGCCCGGCATCATGCGGCCGGTGAACTCGTCGATGATGATGACCTCATCGTCGCGGACGATGTAATCCTTGTCGCGCGTGAACAGCGAATGTGCGCGCAGCGCCTGGTTGATGTGGTGGACGACGGAGACGTTCTCGACGTCGTAGAGCGAATCGCCCTTGAGCTGCCCGGCGTCGCGCAGCAGCACTTCGATCTTCTCCATGCCGGCTTCGGTGAGCGTCACCGTGCGCTGCTTCTCGTCGACCTCGTAGTCGGCGACCTTCTCCAGCTTCGGCATGAAGGTGTCGATGGTGTTGTAGAATTCCGAGCGGTCGTCGAGCGGGCCGGAGATGATCAGCGGCGTGCGCGCCTCGTCGATCAGGATCGAGTTGACTTCGTCGACGATGGCATAGAAGTGGCTGCGCTGGACCATGTCCTCCAGCCGGTACTTCATGTTGTCGCGCAGATAATCGAAGCCGTATTCGTTGTTGGTGCCGTAGGTGATGTCGCAGGCATAGGCCGTCTTGCGCTCGGCATCGTCGAGGCCGTGCACGATCACGCCGACGGTCAGGCCGAGGAATTTGTAGATCTCCCCCATCCATTCGGAGTCGCGGCGGGCGAGGTAATCGTTGACGGTGACGACATGGACGCCCTTGCTCGCGAGCGCATTGAGATAGACCGCGAGGGTCGCCACCAGCGTCTTGCCTTCGCCGGTCTTCATCTCGGCGATGTCGCCCTCATGCAGCACCATGCCGCCGATCAGCTGGACGTCGAAATGGCGCTGGCCGAGCGTCCGCTTGGCCGCCTCGCGCACGGTGGCGAAGGCGGGCACCAGCAGCTCGTCGAGCGTCTTGCCCTCGGCGAGTTCCTTGCGGAATTCGTCGGTACGGGCTTTCAGCGCTTCGTCCGACAGCGCGGCGATCTCCGGCTCCAGCGCGTTGATAGCGTTGACTCTGGCCTGATAGCCCTTGACCCGACGGTCGTTGGCAGAGCCGAAAAACTTGCGGGCGAGCGCGCCGATCATGCGAAATTCCTGTTCTTGCGGTCCTGCGGTGCAGCCGTCACCTGGTAGATCGGATTGCCATCAACTCACCGTGACGCGGCGCGGTGCCAGCCCCCTGGAGGGGCTCATCCGCCTATTGAGTGGGAATTAGGCAATCCAAGGTTCAACGGCCAAAAACGCAGCAAAATAAACGCTATCGCCATTGACACGATGGGGCAGAGATATGGCCGGGCCGGGGGGTTGTCAACGCTGCCGGGATGTCAAGGAATTCATGATTTTGACAGACTTTTCGCGTTGCCAAGCCCCCATGATTGGGCGAGTGTCCCGCCCGCCTGACAACCTCCCTGTCTTGATAAGGATTTTGCATGACCTCCTCGTTCCCGGAAACGAAAACCGGCCTGCGTTTCAGCCTCGCTGTGGCCGCTGCGACCGGATGTCTCGCCGTGGCCCTGCTGGCTGGCTCGCCCGCGCGCGCCGCCGACGATCCGGTGCTCGCCAAGGTTAACGGGGCTGAAATCCGCCAGAGCGACGTCGCGCTCGCCGAAGAGGAACTGGCGCCGTCGCTGGCGCAGATGGACCCGGCGGCCAAGAAGGACAACGTGCTGGCATTCCTGATCGACCTCAAGATCGTCGCCAAGGCGGCCGAGGACAAGAAGATCGAGAATACCGACGACTTCAAGAAGCGGCTGGCCTTCACCCGCAGCCGGCTGCTGATGGACAGCCTGCTGGCGACCGAAGGCAAGGCAGCGACCACCGACGATGCCATGAAGAAGGTCTACGAAGAGGCCTCCAAGCAGATCACCGGCGAGCAGGAAGTTCGCGCCCGCCACATCCTGGTCGAGAGCGAGGACGAGGCCAAGGCGATCAAGGCCGAGCTGGACAAGGGCGCTGATTTCGCCGAGCTCGCCAAGAAGAAGTCGAAAGACCCCGGCGCCTCCGATGGCGGCGATCTCGGCTTCTTCACCAAGGACCAGATGGTGCCAGAATTCTCCGCGGTCGCGTTCACGCTCGACGCCGGCAAGATCTCCGATCCCGTGAAGTCGCAGTTCGGCTGGCACGTCATCAAGGTCGAGGAAAAGCGCAGCCGCCAGGCGCCCGGCTTCGAACAGGTCAAGGGCCAGATCGAGACCTATGTGACCCGCAAGGCGCAGGCCGACTACGTCGCAAAGCTGCGCGAGGCCGCCAAGGTCGAGCGCATGGACAAGCCCGCGGAGCCGGCGGCCAAGCCCGAAGCCGCCAAGCCGGATGCGGCGAAGCCTGCCGAGACGAAGAAGAAGTAAGGCGGAGTATTTCGGGGCGCTCACCGAGCTAAACAAAAAACGTCCCGGTGTTGAGCCGGGACGTTTTTCTTTTTTGCGTTCGCATTATTCTATTGGAGCATGATCTTTTCCGAAAACCGGTACCCACTTTTCGGGATCATGCTCTACTCGTTACCCGGATTGAAATCGTCACCGGGAGCGGCAGGCGCTGCGGCCATGTTGTCGGGGCGCGGGCCATGCGGCCGACGGCGCCGGCGCGGATAACGTTCGCCGCCGCCACCACCGCCCTCAAAGCCTGCCTGACCGCCATTGATCTGCGGCTGCGGGCCGGTGATGAACGAGGGCAGGCGATCGACGCCGCCGGTGTCCGCGATCACCGGCTGCGGTTGCGGCGGCTGCGGCTGATATTGCGGCTGCGGGCGATGCTCGCGATCGCGATCCCTGTGATGTTCGCGCGGCTGCTGATCGCGCTGATATTGCGGCTGGCCGTCGCGTTGATTGCCATCGCGCTGATTGTTGTCGCGCACGAAAGGTTGCGGCTGCTGCTGCACGAAGCCCGGCTCCTGGCCGAAATGCGAAAACCCCTCGCCGTCGTCCTCGCCGTCCTCGGCCGCGATCTCGGTGTTGCCGCCGCTGTCAGGGCGCGGCTGCGGCTGGCTCTGACGGAACTGCTCCTGGGCCGCGGCGATCAGGCGGAAATAATGCTCGGCATGCTGGTAGTAGTTTTCGGCGGCGACGGGATCGCCGGAAGAACGCGCGTCGCGCGCCAGCTGGACGTATTTTTCGGCGACGTGGGAGGCGGTGCCGCGGATCTTGATGTCGGGCCCGTTCAATTTATAGACCCGGGTCATCGGGTTCTGGCCGCGCCGGTTTTGATTATTGTTGTTGTTATTATTGTTGTTCCGGTTACGCATGCGCTTGTTGTTGTTCTGACCGTTTCTCATGTCTTGCCTTTATTCCAGCCCTGAATTGTTGCCTTGGATTATCTTGAACGCGCCGAGACCGAGTTACCGAGAATCATTGCGGCGCGCCTTCATGCACACCGAACCACGATGCCGTCCGAATCCGTTCCGAATTTGCCAACCATCGCGTTCAACAAATGACGCGTCCCCAACCGCCGGCGCTCATCGCCAGCGGACCAAATCAATCACCCTGCCGAAACAAGCCAACCTTATTGCCCAAGGCTTCTGTTACGAAGGCTTCTGTTGCGTAAGTCTTCAAGCGCAATATCAGGCTTTCGTTCACGTTGCGGTCGAGAGCGGCACAGCGGTTGCGCTCGAATGGACCTGCGTTTTGGAACCTTTCAATCGGCGGGCCTTCCGTTGCTGGACTCCACCCGCTTTGACGCGGGGCCAACGACCCTGGACCGATGTTGTGGCCGGAACGTAGTCGTTCCCGGGTGATATTCCAAGAGGTTTTTTTGCGTTCCAATAGGACTTTATCGGGGCATTTTACGGGCCCCGACGGCACGCCCGATGCCCGCCAGATCGGCCCTGGGAGGGCCCGGGAGCGTTAACCCCGTCGCCGTCATCAAGGCTTGGATATCGCCCGTCTGGCCCTGCCCGGCCTCCACAACCAGAGCGGCGCCAGGGGCCAGAAGACAAGCCAGCCTGCGCGATCAGGACACGGTAGGCATCGAGGCCGTCGGCGCCGCCATCGAGGGCGGCCTGCGGATCGTGGTCGCGGACCTCGGGCGCAAGCATGGCGATATCGGCGCTGCGGATATAGGGCGGATTGGAGACGATCAGGTCGAACGGGCCCGACAGCGCCGAGGCATAGTCGCAGCGGATGAAGGTCGCGCGGCCGGAGAATCCCAAACGCCGGGCATTATGTTCGGCGGTTCGCAACGCTTCCGCGCTGATGTCGGTGCCGAACCCCTGCGCGTCCGGCAATTCGGACAACAGCGCCAGCAGAATGGCGCCGGAGCCGGTGCCGAGATCGGCGACGCGCAAGGGGCGATCCTCAACGGCGCCGGCGCGCAGCATTTCCAGCGCCAGTTCAACCAGCGTTTCGGTATCGGGCCGCGGCACCAGCGTCGCCGGCGAGAGGTTTAGCGGCAGTCCCCAAAACTCCCTTGTGCCGAGAATGCGCGCGACCGGCTCGCCTGCGAGGCGGCGGCGCGCGAACGATTCGAGGCGGCTTGATTCGTCTGATGTGAGCGTGCGCGCGGCTGCCGTGATCATGCCGGTGAGATCGAGGCTCACGACCGCGCCGGTCAGGAGGCGCGCATCGAGTTCGGCGGAATCGATCCCTGACGCCTTGAAGCGCGCGGCCAGCGCGCGGCGTGCGGCGTCGATGGATTTTCCGGCAAGCGATTCGCCGGCGTTCACGCCGCAGCACCCTGCGCGGCGAGCTGGGCTGCCTGGTGCTCGGTGGTCAGTGCCTCGATCAGCTCGCCCAAAGCTTCGCCGGCAATCACCTGCGGCAATTTGTAGAGCGTCAGATTGATGCGGTGGTCGGTGACGCGGCCTTGCGGAAAATTATAGGTGCGGATGCGCTCGCTGCGGTCGCCGGAGCCGACCTTTTCCTTGCGTTCCGCCGAGCGCGCCGCGTCGACGCGCTGGCGCTCGGCATCGTAGATGCGCGAGCGCAGGATGTTCATCGCGGAAGCGCGGTTTTTGTGCTGCGAGCGGCTGTCCTGCATCATCACCACGATGCCGGATGGAATATGGGTGATGCGGATCGCCGATTTCGTCTTGTTGACGTGCTGGCCGCCCGCGCCTTGCGCGCGCATGGTCTCGATCCGAAGATCGTCGTTCTTGATGTCGACGTCGACATCCTCGACCTCGGGCAGTACCGCCACCGTCGCCGCAGAGGTGTGAATGCGGCCCTGCGTCTCCGTATCGGGCACGCGCTGCACGCGGTGCACGCCGGATTCGAATTTCAGTTTGGCGAACGCACCGCGGCCCTGAACCTCGGCGATGATTTCCTTGAAACCGCCGACGGTGCCTTCGCTGGCCGAGATCACCTCGACCTTCCAGCCCTGCAGGCTCGCGAACCGCTCATACATCCGGAACAGGTCGCCGGCGAACAGCGACGCCTCATCGCCGCCGGTGCCGGCGCGGATTTCCAGCACCACGTTGCGGTCGTCCATGGCATCCTTGGGCAACAGCGCGACGCGGATCTGTTGCGCAAGCTCGGCGCGCCTGCCCTGCAACTCGTCGCGCTCGGCCTCCGCCATGCCGCGCATTTCCGCGTCCGTCGCCGGATCCGATATCAACTGCTCGGCGCCGGCCAGTTCAACCTGCGTGGCGCGATAAGCCTTCACGGCATCGATCAGCGGATTGAGTTCGGCGAGTTCGCGCGTGATCTGCACATAGCGCTCGGAATTCACCTGACCAAGCAGCTCGTTCTCGAGCGAGGCGTGGTGGGCGAGCAGAATATCGAGTTTGGCTTCGGGTAGCATGGGACGATCTCATCGGCGGAAAAACGGAGCGGGTATCGTGCGGGCCAGGCCCGCTACAACGACAACCCCTCGGCTTCCGCGAATTCCGTCAGCTTCTGCCGGATCGAGACGCTGCCGGCGGGTGCATCGAGCAGCGGCATCAGCACCGCCTCGGCCTTTTTGGCGTCGAGATCGAGGATCAGCGCCTTCACCGGGCCGTGCGCGGTCGCCGACAGCGACAGCGAACGATAACCGAGCGCGATCAGCGCCAGCGCGCCGAGCGGCTTTGAGGCCATCTCGCCGCACAGCGAGACGCCCTTCTTCGCGGCTTGCGCCTTCTTCACGATCTCGCGCAGCGCGCGCATGATCGGCGCCGACATGGTGTCGAAGCGTTCGGAGACCTTTGCGTTGCCGCGGTCGACCGCGAACATGAACTGGAACAGATCGTTGGAGCCGACCGACACGAAATCGACCTTCTTCAGCAGTTCGTCCATTTGATAGAGCAGCGCCGGCACTTCCACCATGGTGCCGATGTCGATGCGCTCGGGCAGCGGATGGCCGTGCTGGCGCAGATAGGTCAGCTCGCGCTCGACGATGGCTTTGGCCGCATCGAACTCGGCGACCTCCGAAATCATCGGGAACATGATCTTGAGCGAACGCCCGCCGCCGGCGCGCAGCAGCGCGCGGATCTGGCCGCGCAGCAGGCCGGGCCGGTCCAGCCCGAGCCGGATCGCGCGCCAGCCGATCGCGGGATTTTCCTCGACCACGGTTTCCATATAGGGCAGCGCCTTGTCGCCGCCGATATCGAGGGTACGGAACGTCACCGGCTTGGAGCCGGCGGCATCCAGCACGGTGCGATAGAGCGCGAGCTGGTCGCTGGAGCGCGGCAGGCTCGGGCTGACCATGAATTGCAGCTCGGTGCGGAACAGACCGATGCCGGCCGAGCCGGTGTCGTCGATATGCGGCAGGTCGATGACGAGGCCCGCATTGATCAGGAGCTCGACCGGCTGGCCGTCTTTGGTCTTGCAGGGCAAATCGCGCAGCGCCGAATACTGCGCCTGCCGCCGCGCGCGAAAACGCACCCGTTCCGCGTAGGCCGATTCGATTTCCGCCGACGGCCGCACATAGATCGAGCCGGAGGTGCCGTCGACGATGATGGCGTCGCCGGGATCGGCGATGCCGGGCGCGTTCGGCACTTCGCCGACCGCGGGAATGCCGAGCGCGCGCGCCACGATCGAGACGTGGGAGTTCGCGGTACCCTCTTCCAGCACCAGGCCGCGCAGCCGCTTGCGGTCGTAATCGAGCAGCGCCGCGGGGCCCATCGCGCGCGCGATCAGGATGGCGTTGTCGGGCAGTTGCTCCCGCGTCGGCGCGTGATCGCGCCCGACCAATTGCCGCATCAGGCGGTGGCCGAGATCCTCGAGGTCGTGCAGGCGGTCGCGCAAGTAAGGATCGGTCGAGCGCAGCATGCGCGCGCGGGTGTCCGACTGCACGCGCTCGACGGCGGCTTCCGCGGTCAGACCCGTGCCGACGGCTTCATGCAGCTTGTGCGACCAGCCATGGTCGTTGGCGAACATGCGATAGGCTTCCAGCACCTCGCGGTGCTCGCCGCCCTCCCCCAGGTCGCCGCGTTCCAGCATGCGGTCGAGATCGGCGCGCAGTTTCGCCAGCGCCACATCCAGCTTCTTGATTTCCTTTGGCAGGTCTTCGGCGATGTAATTGGTGATGACGACGCGCGGTTCGTGCAGCACCACATGTCCCAGCGCGATGCCGTCGGACAGGACGGCGCCGGTTTTGTGCAGGGAATGCCGCGCCGCGGGCTCGGCGCCGGGCTGCGCCAGCGACGACAATTCGCCGGAGGCAATCATTTCCGCCAGCACCATGGCGGTGGTCTGCAGCGCCTCGACCTCTTCCTCGACATAGGTGCGCTTGGCGCGGTTCTGCACCACAAGCACGCCGAGCGTGTTGCCGGCGCGCAGGATCGGCACGCCGAGGAAGGAGTGGTAGATTTCTTCGCCGGTTTCCGGGCGATAGGAGTAGGCCGGATGGTTTTGCGCGTCGTTGAGATTGAGCGGCGTCGCCTCACTGGAGACGAGGCCGACCAGGCCCTCATGCGCGCTCAGCACAGTTCTATGAACGGCTTCGCGGTTCAGGCCTTCGGTGGCGTAGAGTTCAAGCGTGTTGTCGACGCGCAGCACATAGGTCGAGCAGACCTCGGCCACCATATTGGCCGCGATCAGCACCACGATCTTGTCGAGGCGTTCCTGTGCGGAGACCTGCTCCGCCATGGTTTCGCGGAGCCGTCTCAACAAGACGCGGGGACCTCCCGACGCGCTCCGCATTCCCAAAAATCCTCCCCCAGGGGGCCAGCCAACCGGGTGGCCCGGAGCCGGCGTGATACTCGGACAAAGCAACAATTTTATTCATTCGACGCCGCCGCAAGGCCCAACAACCCGGCCGAATCGGATCGCCAAAACTGTGGCACAGTTTGCCGCAGCTCACCTATCCGGCCGTATAGCCAATCGAGGCTTGTTTTGCCAAGCAAAACGCCTGCCAGAGGTAATAACGTCTCTGTGCGGTCGATGCTGCGGTAGCTAAGAGAAATTTCTTCTAGAGCATGTTCGGTTCTGATTGAATCAGAACCGAGGCTCCAGATTGCCGTTTCGACGCGTATTACGCGAACCGCGCCCGCTTGTCCCGAGAAACGCCCTAGACCTGATCGAGGCCGTAGAGCGTGTGCAGCGTCCGCACCGCAAGCTCGGTATAGGCGGCGTCGATCAGCACCGAAAACTTGATCTCGGAGGTGGTGATGGCGCGGATGTTGATGTTGCGCGAGGCCAGCGCCGAAAACGCCTGGGCGGCGACGCCGGCATGGCTGCGCATACCGCTGCC
The DNA here is from genome assembly GCA_963731915.1 of uncultured Alphaproteobacteria bacterium. Lineage (GTDB taxonomy): Bacteria > Pseudomonadota > Alphaproteobacteria > Rhizobiales > Xanthobacteraceae > Bradyrhizobium. Next base: position 355 of record CAVSXQ010000019.1, on the reverse strand, counting down.
GATCACCGACACCTTTGCCACGTCGGTCGCGCTGTCGAGCCGCGCGTAGCCGATCTTGCCCTTGGAAGACGTGATGGTGTCTTTGGCGCGGGCATAGTCCGAGGCCGGCACCGTGAAGGTGAGATCGGTGGTCTTGCCGTCTTCGGAGACGTTTTGCACGATCATGTCGACATTGATGTTGGCGTCCGCCAGCGGCCCGAAGATCGCAGCCGCAACGCCCGGCTTGTCCTCGATCTGGCGCACGGAAATCTGCGCTTCGTCCTTGGAGAAGGCGATGCCGGTGACGACGTGGTTTTCCATGATCTCCTCCTCGCTGCAGATCAGCGTGCCCGGCGGCGTGCCGTGCGGGTCGATA
>CAVSXQ010000018.1:0-22041 GCA_963731915.1 uncultured Alphaproteobacteria bacterium | reverse complement strand
CCTCGACGGCTTCGAGCACGCAGCCATGCGGGATGCCGCCGCGCAACAGCCAATCGCTGACGCTGGTCTCTAGCCGTTCGGCATCATTCCATCGCGTGCCGCGAATTTCTTTCAGGCTGGACAGCCGCTTGAATTCCTTCTCGGCACGCTCCAACTGACGACGCGCGGCGACCACCTGCGGCGCATCATCACCGAGACCGAAGCCTGCTTCGCCCTTGGCCTTCGTCAGGTCAGAGATGCGGTCGGCGTGCTGCTGCCGGGCCTTACGCTTCCTGCACTTCACTGAATTCAGGCACTTGCGCAAATAGATCGACCGCTCGCTGGTGAAGCGCGACCATTTTTACTGCGGCTGCATCTGGAAGCAGCGCTGCGGGATCGTTCGGTGAGCGGTTGCCGTAGAAAACGCTCGGCGCGAAGTCTTGCGGCGTCGCTTGCGTGAAACTTGGTGCTGGTCCTGCTCATCGGTGTTCGCCTCCATCTTCGATGAAGCAAATCACCGTTCGTGGGCAATGGAAAATGGATCGTGCGCCAACGCCGTCCTGATCGTTCGGTCACCGGGGATCGCGTCGCGGATGGTCAAGATCGTCCAAAGCAGTTCGTTGATGGAGCCGCGATGCCGATCAGGACACTGCACTTGGACACGATCACGTCGCCATCCGGCTTCGCGGTATTGGATCAGCTTGCTGCGCAACATCGCCGCCGACTGACGGGCACTCATCCCCAGAACCGATCCGCAGCGGTGCGCAACAGGTGATCGCGGATGGTTCTGGCAAGGACATCGGCGGGCGAGCGCTGCCCGCGTCCATCGACCGGCGTCATGTCGATGCGTTGATGCATCATCGCCGCGTGTCCATCGGTTCGAAACGTCCTCCAGGCACCGCCGTTTGTAGCGCGACGGTGCACGCACGTTCCAACGCCTGCATTGGGAGATCGACGCACTCGATGCAAACACCGCAGACAGATGCCGCTGGCGGCTTCGGCACCGCTGGCACGCTCAACAACAACCAGCCAACGCGCTGTCTCTCCCAGATAAGGCCACTGCACGCGATACACGAGCGCATCCGACGCGGCAGAGCATCCAGCCAGCTTTGCGCCGCGTTCTGGAGGATCAGCAGGTCGAGCGGCTGATCTGGGGCAACCAGATACGTGTTGAGCGCGCCGGATGTTTCGGTGCGATAGCGAGCAAGACTGGCTCGACGTTCATGACGGCCACGATCACGATCTCCTGTTGATGCGATTATCTGACAGCGTCGCCCTGCCACGCAAGAACGACACCGCCGCTAGTGTCATCGCCGACACGCAAGTGCCGTGTCGTCATGTCTCTGCACCGCTGCCCTTCCCGCGCAACCTCTCGCGCAGTGTCGGTCATGGCGATGCTCCATGATGTTCGATGCCGGTCATCGCGGCTATCCGCTCCAGCAGTGTCATGCGTGCAAATTTGTCACATACGCTGGAAATGTCGGTCGGTCCCTCGGTATTCGGTACACTGTCATAACTATGGCGACCACGGAGACCTACAATCTTCGGTTGGGCGAAGTTGGGATCGTGGTAGTGTCGAAATCAGAAGCAGAAGGTCAGCCGATCCGCAGGACGAAGCTGACAGGATAAACGCTCTTGCGCGTGCGCTGGCGGATCTTTTCGGTCGCAAAGCCGTGGTGGTGTGGCCGGACGACAAAGAAGTAGTTGTTGAGCCTCGCGCTGGGCGATCTGGACAGCTAAGGGCCGCTTCCATGGCTCGGTGATGGCTGCCCGCCATCTGTTGCGGCGTCGTCGGTCTGCTACTCCAAGGGCAGATCGGCGGCGTCGGTTGCGGATCGTTGATGCTGCCGTCTTCGTCAATCCTGATGATGCGCACGGTTACGCAGGATCAACACCATTCAATAGCGGTGCGCAGAACCTGACGCTCGATCCATTGCCGCCTGCGTTGCTCGCGGCGTTCGATCTCCCTGCGCTCCAGCGGCTGACGTTTGCGCTTGATGATCGCTTTGGCAGGTAACGATCCACCAAGAGCAAGACCTTGTTCGGATCGCCACCGCTTCTCAACCTGCTGCGCCTGTCGCCGCAGCTTTCGCGGTTGCCCTCCAGTTCCTCCGTGATCGGTATCTTGGGATCGGTCCTCATCTCTTGCTCTCCTGTTCGTTGTTCGGTCAGGTCATCAGACTTCGGTTAGCGGCTGGCGGCGGGCACATCACGCCCCCGGCCAAAGGGGCGTGGGTTTTTTGCATGTGCGGTCTTCAGGTTTCGGAAGGACCGACGACAAGCACTTCGATCAAGCAGGTTCTCTCGACTTCGAGAGGCAGATCGCGGTCATCCGGTCGATCTCCCTGCTGTCCTCGCTCACTTGGTGAGAATGGCGGCGGCTTCGCGCTGCTTGATCGAACAACAGTGCGAGGCGTCCAACTCCGGTTTTCGGGCTGGGTCGATGTGCAACAGCACGCGCTTTCGGCGTGGTGCTGACACTTTTCATATCGAGGGCCTTCGCCTCGACGTATTTCCCCCCGGTCCAATCCTCCCCAGGTTCTCCCCGGCTGACTTCCACGGGGCGCTCTGCACACGCGCGCAGGCCATCCTCTTCCAAGGCTGGCTACGGCGGCGCTCTGATGCTGAATTGTTGGACGCGGGCGGCAATCGGCGCACTGCCGATGCGGCGCTCGCATGTTACATGGAGGGCAACCATCGCGGCCCTCCCTTGGGTTTACTCTGGTTGGCTGCTTGGTGTTCATCGGCTTTACCGGCAAGTTTGGCTGTTGGATTTTGAGGCGACTACAATTCGAAGCCCTGTCGGATCGCACCGGCAGGGCTTCGTCGTTTCTATGCTGTGACCTGCGCGTCGGCCTTGGATTTGCGTGCTCGACTTCTCACCGGCGGCGGCGTCGGATGCTTCGGCTCCCGGCGTTGCGACTTCCAACCATTTCACCAACTCAGCGTGGTCGTACATCACTCCCTTGCCCAGTTTGAAAAATGGAGGACCGAAGCCGTTAATTCGCCAGACCTTGAGCGCGCTCTCGGTACGGCCAATCATCTTGGCAGCTTCGCGAGTAACAATAAGATCGCGCATGCGCATTTGTCCTGTGCTCCCGACGAAAGGGGCAAAGTAAAATCCACATTCTCTGCGTTGACTATCATCCGCTGCTTGGTGGTTTTCGAACGCTCACTCATTGCGCGAGTGAGCGTCAGGTCATCCTGCTGATTTTGTTGATTTTGCTGGCTCTACGACGCTGCGAAAATATTTCTTCGGTAGCGCGCGGTGCTGTTTCCAGCTTGGGATTGCATCGGCGTGCGGATCGCCCGTAGAATTGCGATGCTCATGCGGCGTTCGGTTCCGCCAGCGTCGCACGGGCAATGCAGCGATGCAGTGAAGCCTTCGGTGCTACCGGCAACCGAAGGCTTTATGCTGTTGGGTGAGGCGGTCGGCGCGCTAGTCAGTGCGCCAGAAACCCTAAGGTTAGTTCGATGCCAATAAGCGCCGCTAGTCGGTCTAAGCGGTTGTTGGCAGGGCCTGTGGCAGTTCGCTAGGGAGCGCCATCAGCCTCGATGGCTCGACACTCCCCCATGGATTGACGATTTGCCAGCCAGTCGAAGGCGCTGTTGGATAGTGTGCCATGACCACATGGACCCATCGTCGAAATGGTGGCCGGGGGAACGATGAACTTAGTTCAGGGACGCGAATGCGGCGGCTGTGTTGCGTGTTGCAAAACACTGGAAATCCAGGATCCGCAAATCGCAAAGCCGGCCGACACCTTATGCAAGCATTGCACGGGCCATGGCTGCAGCATCTATGACACAAGGCCACCCACCTGCCGCGACTGGTATTGCCTTTGGCGACGGGAGCAAAATCTTCCGGATCAGTTGCGGCCCGACCAATGCGGCGTGATATTCTCGATTGACGGCGAGGATCGGCCGCGAACGATATTCGAGAGTTTCTTTGTTGTCGGGCGTTCGCTGGAAAATGACCGCTCTGTATTTGACGCCCCCGCTGTAAATGCTGCCCTGCAAGTGTTTGCGCAATACGGCACTCCGGTATTTCTTAGCTGGGAGTTAGGCACCAAGGGCCTGCTTTATCCGAATGGACCTCTTGCCGACGCGATTGAGCGCCCGTCGACCACGCCGTATGGCACCGTCGTCGTTCAAGCCCTGGGTTGGCGCGCGCGATACGGCGAATTGCTGCGCAGAGTGGGCATTGTCCCGAATTTTCTGGATTGACGCTGCGAAGCAAAATTATGTGCCCGCACAAAAAAGGCCGCAGGCATCCCTGCGGCCTTTCGCTGTCAGAACTTCAGCTTCGCGCCCGGCGATCACCAGCGACGATACTACCGGGGACCGGCATAATAAGCGGGGCGAATGACGCGCCGGTACCGCGGACCATAGTAGGCGGGAGCGTATCCGCCGTAATAGGCGGGGGCGTAGCTGTAGCCGTAGTAAGCCGGCGCGTACCCGCCATAATAGGCGGGGGCATAGCCACCATAGTAGCCGTACGGTCGGCCATAGTAACCGTAACCGGGGCCATAGGCGTAAGCGCTGGACGCGATGCCGCCGATCACCGCACCAGCAATTAGTCCACCCGCAAGACCGGGTCCCCAACCGCCCCGCCACGCGTGAGCTGGCGATGGGGCCATCAACGCAGTGACACCTAGAGTGGCAGCGGTCACTAACGCCAATACTGCTTTCCTCATGTCCGAAGCCTTTCCAGTTATTCTCGAAACTCAACCGACAGTCCGGCCATAGTTTCCCGCGGACGCCCTTTGCAAAAGGGCCGCCGTGAAATTTAATGTAGATGAATGGACGACGCCAGAGTTTCAAACCCGCAAAACCAGCCCCGGACGAGGCCGGGGCTTGGTTTTGTCTGCCGGAGATGGATACTGAGCCCCTCGCTGGACCCGTCATGACCCCCTCGCCCACCGAACGCGACGAACTGTTCAAGGCCTTTGCGCGCGCTCTGTTCAAGGGCGACATGGACGCGCTGTACGAGGTCGTCACGCCGGACTTCCTGTGGAGCTTTCATGACGGCCTTACGCTGACAAAATCGCTCGCCGGCCCCGACGCCATCCGAAAACACCTCGCCGAACAGAAGGCGCTTTTTTTGGCGCAGCGTTTCCACGACGTGGTCTATCATCACTCCGGCGACGTCAGCTTCATGACCTTCCGCGTCAGCGAGACGGTGCGCGCAAGCGGCGAGCAGCGGGAACAGCGCGGCATCGAGAGCTATGGTTTCAGGGATGGCAAGCTTGCGACCAAGGACGTCTATCGCAAGCCGGTCGCCGGCTGATCGATATCGGGAGCGCGGCTGATGCCTGACAATCGCTCGAACGTCGACGGCGCCCGGGTGCTGGCGGATCTCCATGCGCTGCGCGACATCGGCGCCTACAAGACCGGCGTGCACAAGCCGACCTTTTCAGAACCGCATGTCCGCTCGCTGCAATGGCTGGCAGAGCGGCTACCCGAAGCGGGACTCACCGCCGAAATCGACGGCATCGGCAATGTGCTGGGCACCAGCGCGAAAGCGGGACCGAAATTGCTGGCCGGCTCGCATCTCGAAAGCCAGAATTTTGCCGGCTGGCTCGATGGGCCGCTCGGCGTGATCTATGCGCTCGAAGCCGCGCGCGTCATCAACTCCGACGCGACCTCAAACGGCGCGGTCGAGGTCGCGTCATGGTGCGACGAGGAAGGACATTTTGGCTCTTTCCTCGGCAGCCGTTCCTACATCGGCGGCGTCAGCGAAGCTGACATCGATGCCGCGCGCGACCGCACCAGCGGCAAACCGATGCGGGAAGCCCTGCGCGATGCCGGTCTGGCCGGCCGCGCACGCGCCGCCGCCGAACGCGGCCGGCACATCGGATATCTCGAGGCGCATATCGAGCAAGGCAAGACACTTGAAGGCAGCGGCCTTGCGATCGGGGTCGTCACATCAATCGTCGGCATCTGGCAATACCGCATCGTTTTTACCGGCGAGCAAAATCACGCCGGCACCACAAGGATGAGCGATCGCAGCGATGCCGGGCTGGCGCTGGCACGGTTTTGCGTTGCCATCGACGAACGCTTCCCGGCCTTGTGCGGACCGCGCACGGTCTGGACCACCGGCCGCATCACGCTCGATCCCGGTTCGCCGAGCATCATCCCGGGAGCCGCTGACATGCTGTTCCAGGTCCGCGACGATGATGTCAGCGTGATCGAGCGCCTGGAGGATTTGCTTCGCAGCATGGCCGCAGAAGCCACCGCGCGAGGCCCCTGCAAGGTCGCGGTCGAACGCCTCCGCACCGGCGCTCCCGCCCTCATGGATGCAAAATTCCAGCACGCCATCGAAGCGGCGAGCAAAACCTTTGCCGGCGGCAGATCGATCCGCATGCCCAGCGCCGCCGGCCACGACGCCCAGGTGCTGGCCACCATCATGCCATCGGGCATGCTGTTCGTGCCGTCGATCGGCGGCATCAGCCATCACTGGACCGAAAACACCGCTGACGCCGACATCGTCACCGGCGCGCAGGTGTTCGTCGACGCCTGCCGGCGTCTGCTCGAACGATAAGCGTCAGCGCTTCGCGCTGTTACCTTTCGAACGGAATCAGGTGGTGGTACTGCTTGGGGACCTGACTGCGATAGCGTGACGGCACCGTGCCGCTGTCGATCGATTTGTCGATCTCCTGCTGCCGCGTCATCTTCTTGCCTTCGGTTTTCTTTTTCTTCGGCTCGGCCGCCTCTTTCTTCGGTTCTGCCGGCTTATCGGTCGTGGTCGCCGCCGCGGGCTTGTCCGCGGGTGCCGTTGTCGCAGCTGCAGGCGGAGCCGTGGTCGTCGCCGCCGGGGCCGCCGCAGCGCCGCCGGTAGCGGCTGCCGGTGGCGGCGCAGTCTGAGCGAGCGCAACGCCCGCGGTTGAGGAGATGATCGCAACCGCCGCAATAAAACAAAATCTTTGCATGTGAAGCCCCGCTGTTGCCCGAGCCGCAATATCGCAAGCGTATTCCCGTCACATTGTGGGAGGCAAGCCCGTTGGGCGGCGCTGCAATCTCCTTGACGGCAGCAGGCCGATCCCCGTTTCGTATCAGGGGATGCGAGCACCCTGCGTTGGAGTGCTTTTGAGGCAAGTAGGCGCTACAAAATAATACAATCAAAAGATGTAAAATTGCCTTCGTTGGTTCCCCGTTAAGGGGTTTGGACATCTCGGCGGGAGGCCAACATATTGATTCGGTTAACAAAAAATAAACGAGTCACGCTTTTGCCCGAGTGTGGCTCTCCAGCAATAGTTCCGCGCCAGAAACCCGGGTAATTCTACGGATGAAGGCAACCAAAAACAATTTCCGTCCAGCGTCACACACTATTCAGGAGACATAAGATGAAAAAGTCGCTTTTGGCAGCAGCAGCCGCCATGATGCTTTCAACGGTCGCAGCGGGCGCTGCCGACCTTCCCGTCAAGGCCCGGCCCTATGTCGCGCCGATCGTCTGGAGCTGGACCGGCTTCTACTATCGGTGGCCACGTCGGCGCCGGCTGGGGAACCACTAAATCGACCCTCACGGGGTTTAACATCGTTCCCGCGATCATTCCGCCGCTCGCCTTCAACCTGCCTTTCTCCCAGACCAGCACGAGCGGGTTCCTGGGTGGCGTGCAGGCTGGCGCAAACTGGCAGACCGGTTGGGCCGTGCTCGGCATCCAGGGTGACTTCGCTGGCGCCGACATCAAGGGCACCAGCCCCTGCCTCGTCGTTCTCGGCTGCAAGACCAAGACCGACTGGCTGGCGAGCGTAACCGGCCGCCTCGGTGCCGTGGTTCTGGATCGCGGCCTTGTTTACGTCAAGGGCGGCGCTGCCTGGCAGAACTCCACCCACACCGTCACGCTGCCGTCCTTCGGCGGCGTCGGAGGTCAGGATCTCACCAGCAGGGAAATCACCCACTTCGGCTGGACCATCGGTATGGGCACCGAGTGGATGATCACCCCGAACTGGACCGCGTTCGTCGAATACAACTATTACGAATTCGACAAGAAGAACTACGCGTTCCCCCTCAATCTTGGAGCCGGCATTCCCTTCACGGTCAATGTCAATGCGGACCTCCGCAACACCCTGTCGACCGCCAAGGTCGGCGTGAACTACAAGTTCAATTGGGGCATGTAAGCTCGAAGTACCCGAGAACCAGAATTTCTCTCAACTAAAGCAGAATCCCGGGCAAGTCGCCCGGGATTTTTGCTTTGCAACCCTCTCGCCGAAGCCGATCAAGGCCCTCAAACCCAAAGGGAGGGCTCGAAAACCGGGAGACCACGTCCTTCGAATGATGATCTGCGGCAAGAAAACCTCTTCGTGAAACCGGCATTTCCTGAATAGGCTGGCGTCTCGCCATTTGCGATAGCGCTAACATTGTTCCGAAGAAGCTTCCCGAATGCTGCTGCTCCTCGAATCCCTCCCCACCGTCATCGGCACCGCCGCGGTCGCGCCTGCGCTGTTGTTCCTGTGGCTGGTGATCGCGACCGACGAGCGGCCGGGGCCGCCGATCCGGGTCTGGGGTGCCTTCTTCCTCGGCGCGGCGAGCATCTCACTGCTGGGCCTGGTGCGGGCTCCGTTTGCCAAGATCGTGGCCGGATCCGGTCATCCCTGGCTCGATCAGGCGCTGCATTCGCTGTTCAGCGTCGCCACGCCCGAGGAGATCCTGAAGGTGCTGGTGATCGTCGCGGTCTCGTTCAAGCGCCGGACATTTGCCGATCCGATGGACACCGTGGTCTATGGCGCGGCCGCCGGGCTCGGCTTTGCCGCCTACGAGAACCTCGCTTATCTCGTGCAGCATCCGGATATCTGGCGGGCGCTGGCGGCGCTGCGCAGCGTGCTGACGGTGCCGTTTCACGGTGCGCTGGGGATCATCGCCGGCGCCTACCTCGCCATCGCGCGCGCCGGCACCGCGCTTGGCGCCAATCGCCATCATCGCGACTGGTCACGTATTTCCAGCTACTTCCTGGTGCTGGCCGGCCCGATCGCGCTGCATGCGGCATTCGATTTTCCGTTGCTGCTGCTGCAAAAGGGCGGCCTCGACGCGACGACGCGAATGATTCTTGGATCGGCCAGCCTGCTGGTCGGCTTCATCTCGATTGCGTTTGCCGTACGCCTGGTGCTGCGGATAGGCCGTCATCACGCCCCGCGCACCGACATCGCGCGCGAACGCCTCAGCCAGTTGCGGCGGATGTGGGCGCTGCTGGTCTTTGGCGGCGGCGCCGGATTTGCGGGGGTGATCTTCGTGCTGGGCGCGGTGCGCCGCTGGCTGATGAATCCCGACCGCAACCTGGCGCTGGTGGCGGGCTCCGTCGGCATGATCTCGATCCTGATCGGGATTGCACTCTTGGTCGCCACGACCGCGGTCTACTTTCTCGGCCGCAACCGCCTGCGCGCCTCCTCCGATGGCTTTTCCGCTTCGGGCCAGGGTTGAAACACTTTGCGAACAAGCGCCGGCGCCGCAATAAACTTGGCGGCCTGACACATGCGCGGGCTATACTGCACCGGTCATTTTGTGCTGCCGGCAGTCGGGAGATTTGCAATGACCCTTCCCCATGACATCAGCGAATTGCAATCCAGGATGCGCGACGCGGTGCGCGCGCATTGGAAGGCGTTCCTGTTCGAGGGTATTTTGCTGTCGATCCTCGGGCTGGCTGCGATCATCGTGCCGCCGCTGGCGAGCCTTGCCGTCACCATCTTCCTCGGCTGGATGTTCTTGATCAGCGGCATCGGCGGCCTGGTCGTGTCGTATTGGGCGCGGCAGATGCCGGGTTTCTGGTGGTCGCTGATTTCAGCGGCACTGGCGGTGCTGGCCGGCGGCGTCCTGCTGGCGCGGCCGATGCAAGGCGTGCTGACGCTGACCATCGTGGTCGGCGCCTATTTCCTCGCCGAAGGCATCGCCACCATCATGTACGCCCTGCAGCACCGCCGCGAAGTGTCGGAGCGCTGGTCGTGGATGCTGGTCGCCGGCGCGGTGGATATCATCATCGCCGGCCTGATCATCGCAGGCCTGCCGGGATCGGCGGAATGGGCGATCGGACTGTTGGCCGGCATCAATTTGCTGTTCGGCGGCGCCACGCTGATCGGTGTGGCGCTGGCGTCACGCAATACCAAAACCTGACCGGCCCGGGACCGCCGTAGCCGATTATGGGATGACAAGGCCCGGGCCGTTCGCTATAGAGCCGCCCATGATCACCATCGCCACCAGCTATTTTTGGTATTTTAGCTACGACAGCTCGCTGGCGGTGGGAGGATCGCGCTCAATCTGACGAATTGCAGCAGAAGTCCGAACAGCCGCCAGACCTGGCGGCTTTTTTGTTTTTGCCGGCAGGTCCCTAGACAAAACAGGAGCCGAGCCGTGTTGAGCACCACCGACGATCTTCGCATCAGAGAACTGAAAGAGCTGAGTACGCCGGACGAGGTGATGCGGGAAGTACCGCGCACCTTGACCGCGACGCGCGTCGTGATGGCGTCGCGTAACGCCATCCATGGCATCCTGAACGGGACGGACGATCGCCTGCTGGTCGTCGTCGGCCCCTGTTCGGTGCACGACCCGCTTGCCGCCGTCGACTACGCCACGCGGCTGGCCGCCTTGCGCGAGAAGCTGGCCGATCGCCTCGAGATCGTGATGCGCGTCTATTTCGAAAAGCCGCGCACGACCGTGGGCTGGAAAGGACTGATCAACGACCCGGATCTCGACGGCAGCTTCGACATCAACAAGGGCCTGCATCTCGCGCGCAGCGTGCTGTCGGCCGTCAACAATCTCGGTCTGCCGGCAGGCACCGAATTCCTCGACATGACCACGCCGCAATACATCGCCGATCTGGTGGCCTGGGCTGCGATCGGCGCGCGCACCACGGAAAGCCAAATTCACCGCGAACTGGCTTCCGGGCTCTCCTGCCCGGTCGGCTTCAAGAACGGCACCGATGGCAATATGCGTATCGCCGCTGACGCCGTGAAGTCGGCATCACACCCCCATCACTTCATGGCGGTGACGAAGGGAGGGCGCTCCGCCATCGCCGCGACATCAGGCAATGATGACTGCCACATCATCCTGCGCGGCGGCAGCAAGCCGAATTATGACCGCGCCAGCGTCAACGCTGCCGCAGCCGAACTGGCCCGTACCGGTGTGCCGGCACGGATGATGATCGACGCCAGCCACGCCAACAGCAGCAAGAAACCGGAAAATCAGCCGCTGGTCGTTGCCGACATCATCAGTCAGATTTCGGACGGCGAGCAGCGCATCATGGGCGTGATGATCGAGAGCAATCTGATCGCCGGCCGCCAGGATGTGGTGCCCGGCATGGCGCTGACCTATGGGCAAAGCATCACCGATGGCTGCATCGACTGGAACACGACGGTCTCAACGCTGAACCAGCTCGCTGGCGCGGTCGCAGTGAGGAGAGAGCTCAAGCAGCCCCAGTTGCGGGAGTATTCGGCCTGAGCGGATCAGGTGACGGGGGCGCGCCACTGGCTGTTCGCGCTCCGCAGCTGGCTCGCCTAGCAGCCGCGGCAGATGCTCTTGATCTTCTTGTCGAGGGCGGCGTTTTCCTTGCTGAGCGGATCGTTCGGATCGGTGATGTTCTTCTCGCTGGGCACGTCGCCGGCGCGCGGCTGGCGATGCCCCACCGGAGCCGGCAGCGGTCCCGAACCTTTTACAGCCGTGGACGAGCCACCGGTACCGCTCTGGGCCAGCGCCCCCGGTCCGCCGATCAGAACGACCAGCGCCATCGACAGAAGAGTTTTGCGCATCCCGGTTCTCCCTTTATCCGAGCTTCCTTTTTATCGCGTTCGTTCCGGAACATCGATCGTCACGCAATTGCGGCGCCCCTGCGCGGCGCAATCCTGCGCCTTGCGGACATCGGCCATGGTGCCGAGCAACCAGATCCCAAAGGCCACCAGCACCGCGAAGAAGCCGAGCATTACCGCGTTCTCAAAACGGCGATTGCCCTCTTCCGGCGGTTCCGGCGTGTCCTTGCCTCCGTCCGTCATTTCTCGATCGGCGGATAGAGGTGAACCTCGCCGCAATAATCGACGACACGATAGCGCGTTTCCCGCGAGAGATCACGTTCCCTGGACCCGTCCTGCGACAAATAGCTCGGTCCGATCGGCGCCTTGCCGTGACCGCCGGGAATGTCGAGCACGTAGTCCGGCTGGCACAGGCCGGACACCCGTCCGCGCAGCGCCCGCATCAGTTCCTGACCCCGCTCCAATGTCGTGCGCAGATGCGCGGTGCCGGGCGCGAGATCGCCGTGATGCAGATAATAGGGCTTTATCCGGCATTCGACGAAAATGCGCATCAAGGCTTCCAGCGTTGCCGCATCGTCATTGACACCGCGCAGCAGCACCGACTGGCTGACCAGCGGGATACCGGCGTCGGCGAGATCCGCGCAGGCGGCGCGCGCACTGGCCGAAAATTCGCGCGAATGATTGGCATGCACCGCAATCCAGGTTGTGGCGCCCTCCACCCTCAGCGCGTCGACCATTTCCGCCGTGATACGCGCGGGATCGGCAACGGGCACGCGGGTGTGGATGCGGATGATCCTGACGTGATCGATGGCGGCAAGATCGGCCATGATTTCGGCAAGCCGCCGCGGCGACAGCATCAGCGGATCGCCGCCGGTCAGGATCACTTCCCAGATTTCATGGTGGTTGCGGATATAATCGAGCGCGGCCCGATAAGCGTCCTCGGAAAGTGCCGTCGCCTTGCCCGGGCCGACCATTTCGCGGCGGAAGCAGAAGCGGCAATAGACCGCGCAGACGGCTACCAGCTTGAACAGCACGCGATCGGGATAGCGATGCACGATACCGGCGACTGGCGAATGGGCATCGTCGCCGATCGGGTCGGCGCTTTCGCCCGGCGCGGCGACCAGTTCTTCCACGCTCGGGATGAACTGCCGCGCGATCGGATCGGCAGAATCGCCTGTGTCGATCAGGGCCGCGATATCAGGGGTCACCGCCACCGCATAGCGCGCCGCGACCTGTTCCAGCCCCGCAAGATCGGCGGCACGCGCAAATCCGCGTTCCACCAGTTCATCGGGCCGGCGCAAGGTCGCCGCAAGTTTCGGATCGATCCTGTTCATGCCTCACCTGCCGGTGGCGTCCACACCACCTGATCTACTCTGGTCGCGCCGCTTGCCAGCATCACCAGCCGGTCAAAACCGAGCGCAACGCCGCTTGCGTCGGGCATGTGGCCGACCGCGGCCAAAAACTCCTCGTCGAGCGGATAGCGCTCGCCATAGCGCCGCTGCTTCTCGTCCATCGCCTGGGTGAAACGATGACGCTGCTCGGCCGCATCAGTCAATTCGCCAAATCCGTTGGCAAGCTCGACCCCGCAGGCATAGATCTCAAAACGCTCCGCAACGCGCGGATCGGACGGTTTTGTGCGCGCCAGCGCCGCTTCCGGCGCGGGATATTCGAACAACACCGTCAGGCGGCCCTGCCCCAGATTTGGCTCGACATGCTCGACCAGCACCTTGCTGAAAATATCCGACCAGGTGTCGTCGTCCGCAACCCGCACCTTTCTCGATGCCGCAGCCGCGAGCGCCGCGCGATCGCCGACGCCGTCCGCGATCGTTGCCAAGAGGTCGATGCCGGCAAAGCGCTGGAAAGCCGCGGCCACCGTCAGCAGTTCCGGTTCGGCAAATGGATCCGCGGTGCGGCCGCGAAACGAGAATTTTCCGATGGAGGTTGCCTGCGCGGCATGGGCGATCACCACAATCGTATCCGCCATGATGGCGTCATAAGCGGAATTGGCGCGGTACCATTCCAGCATGGTGAATTCGGGGAGATGCAAATCGCCGCGCTCACGGTTGCGGAACACGCGCGCGAATTCGAAGATCTTTGGCTCGCCGGCGGCGAGCAGCTTCTTGGCGGCGAATTCCGGCGAGGTCCGCAAATAACGTGTCGTGCGCGATCCGTCGGCGCCGACGAGTTCGGTGCGCGGCGCATGCAGATGGGTCTCATTGCCGGGCGAGACCTGCAAAATGCCGGTCTCGACCTCCAAAAACCCCTGCTCGTCAAACCACGCCCGGAGCGCTTTGGTGATGGCGCCCCTCGCCAGCAGGAACGGCTTGCGATCGGAATGCCGCGTGGCCGCCCACCAAGGCGAAACCTGGTCGTTTCCGGCCATTAACGGCCCGTCCCGGCCAACCGGGAAGCCGGCGGTAAAATGCTGGCTTCGACGGTCAAAATCAGTATGTTGCGGCCCGAAACCGCCTCGACGGCCACGGGACACGCCCGTCCGGATCGGCCGGGGGCCAGAAATTCAGGAAAAACAGCTTTGAAAGTCATCGCCAGTTCTATTCGCAAGGGCAACGTTATCGAGCAAGACGGCAGGCTTTACGTGGTTCTGACCGCCGAAAACATCCATCCCGGCAAGGGAACCCCGGTCAGCCAGATCGAAATGCGCCGAATCGGCGACGGGGTAAAGGTTTCGGAACGGTACAAGACCACCGACCAGGTCGAGAAGGCGACCGTCGAGGACCGCAACTACAATTTCCTCTACGAGGATGCCGACGGCTTCCACTTCATGAACGGCGAGACCTACGACCAGGTCCAGGTCTCGAAGGAGATCGTCGGCAGCTCGCGCGCCGTATTTGCAGGAGAACATGACGGTAAAACTGTCCCTGCACGACATGAACCCGGTCGCGATCACGCTGCCGCAGCGGGCGACGCTGGAAGTCGTGGAGACCGAGCCGGTCACCAAGGGCCAGACCGCGTCATCGTCCTACAAGCCCGCGATCCTCTCCAACGGCGTGCGCACCTCGGTGCCGCCGCATGTGTCCGCCGGGACACGCATCGTGGTAATGACGGAAGACGGGTCTTACGTCGAACGCGCAAAGGATTAAGCTGGACCTCGGCAGAGGGTTGCGCCGGGGGCGGGGCATTGGGGAAAACGGCTGACCGGTTCGTTCGGCGCTTGCTGGCAGTTTCCCTTCTGCATCTGTCCGGCGCCATCGGCGTTTCGCGCCGAAGAATTCCGCACCCCCTCGATCTCGACCGTCCGCGTCGAATGGCGCGCGGTGCTCGATCAGCTCCGCGCCGAAATCAACACCCAGCCGTCGGTCGCATCCGCCTTCACCTTTGCAAGCCAGCGGCGGGTGCCCGCCCACGATCCGCGCGCGACACCGGCGCTGGTGCAACTGAACGCGCATACCGCGCCGACTCTTTGACGGCATCGGCCGCAGCCCAATTCCCGTATTGCTGCCGTTCGACACCGCCGGCTGGCTCGAGGCCAGGCAGACCGGCGCGACGGACAGCCTGTCGATGTCGCGCTATCAAGCCGACTTCCGCCGGGTCGACCTGTTCCATGCCGGCGCCTCCGGCTACGACGCGGTGTTCTCGCTCGAGCCCGGCGCCGGCGAAGGTCTGCCGTCGCGGACGTTCGCCAGACCCGTCGAGGTGCAGATCACCGGCTCGCTCCTCACCTACGATCTTGCCGATCCGCTCGGCGGCAAGGGCGAACCGGTCAAAGCGCTGGCGGCGCAATTCCCGGACATGCGGCGCTTCATCCGGGAAGGCTATGTGCGCTACGCCTTCACCCGCTTCGGCGTGCCCTATGTGGTGTCGATCCAGTGCCTGGACTCGGCGCCGCGCGCGCGCCGGCTCGCCTGCCGCGAGGCCTATCCCGTCGCCGAGCGCTTCCTGAAAGCGCTGCGCATTGCCGGCGGCCAGCCGTCGCGGCCGCGCAGGGATATCCCTCCGAGCATCGCGGTACGGCCGGCGGCACGATCGCCCGATTTCACCTATCGCCCGGCCGGCGACATCATCGCGCAGAACCGGCTCCCGCAAGCAAAGCGGTCACGCCGACTTCACGACCTATTCGCAGATCCGTTTTCCCCTGCTGCGAATGCCCGTCGCCGTCCGCTCGCAACAATTCGGCCGGCGCGACAAGACCGCGACTGGTCGCGGGGGCCTATCCCTGGCGCGACAATTTCTGCGAGGCGCGCAGCTTTAGCGTCGGCCAATGCGCCAGCGGCTTCGGCCATCAGGGGCAGGACATCCGGCCCGTGGCGTGCCCCGCGGGCAGCGAAAACGAGGAGGCCTGCAACCCAAGGCGACAGCCGATCGTCGCCGTGCGCGATGGCGTCGTGATCCGCTCACCGAAGCAGCAGGCAGCCACGCTGCAGATCAACACCCGCACCGAGCACATCCGCTTCCGCTACATGCACATGAGCCCCTCGGCGATGGATGCGGATGGCGTGCTCAACGGCCGCCGCGTCGCCGAAGGCGAGCATATCGGCATGGTCTCCAACTATCTCGACCGTCCCAACGGCACCAGCTACCACCTGCATTTCGACGTCCAGGTGTTCACGCGCGACGGCTGGCTCTGGGTCAATCCCTACACCACGCTGATCGCGGCCTATGAGCGGCTGATCCGCGGCCGCGGCCGCGAGATCGGCACCGAGCCGGTCACCGCCGCAGTTGCGCACGCGCAGCCGACGGACGTGCCGCGGCGTGATGTGCGCGAGGGCAGCGAGAACTAGGGCACGCGCGGGGTCGATTGTTCATCTTTTGGGGGAGTTGCCGGCACATGGATCTCCAGCATCGGCCCAGGCGCTCGACGTAGGATTTCGCAATGAACATCATGGTTTCTTACAGTAGGCGTGATGACGCTGAGGTCAAAGCAGTCCTTTCGGAACTTGCGCAATACGGTTTGCTTCCGTGGAAGGATACTTCGGACATGCAGCCGGGAGAGGACTGGCGGGCAACGCTTCTAAAGAAGCCGAGATCGGTCGATGGATTTATTCCGTTCTTATCAAAGCACTATGTCGATAGCAGTATGTGTAGAATGGAGCTGTTTCTGGCCCGCGCTACCGAGCGCAATATATTCCCGATCATGTTGACCGAATGCTGGAAATGGCTGGATACAAAGGAGGAGACGAAGCACCTCTCGGCATTGTTTGTGGCCCAAGTGGACGCCCTTACAATTGTGAGCCTTC
Source organism: uncultured Alphaproteobacteria bacterium (assembly GCA_963731915.1). Taxonomy (GTDB): domain Bacteria; phylum Pseudomonadota; class Alphaproteobacteria; order Rhizobiales; family Xanthobacteraceae; genus Bradyrhizobium. The sequence continues at coordinate 5,137 of CAVSXQ010000018.1, read as the reverse complement.
CCGTAACAAGGGGGCAGATGCTCGAGCGATTTGCGCGCGATGTCAGGCGAAGGATATCGAATTCAGGAAAACCCGACACTAACGTGTATGTCAGCTATCCGAGCCAAGCCGGGGCTTTTGCAACGCGAATTCGCAATGGAATATCGGATCGGCAGATCAAGCCGTGGATTGCAACCCTGGACTGCGAGTTCGGCAGCGATTGGCGAAAATCTCAAGTCGACGCGATGATGCGAGCGAAGGTGCACATAGTCATAGTCAGTAGGGATTTCCTGGATGCTGATGTCGATGTGCTGAGAACGGAGATATTGATGTCGGAGTCTCTCGGCATTGAAGTTCTGGGAGTGGAGGCCTCAGAGTTAGAGGACGCTGATCTGCACGCTCAAGTGTATGATCAGCTCAAGCGCGACGAGGTATTTCAGCGAATAACAAGATTGAATTGGTACAAGGAGAGTCAACTAGACCAGCTCAGAGCAAATATTTCATCACGTCTTGCAAAGTGAAGGGGCTTGTTGCGCCAGATGTAATTACTCCGATAGCCGCAACGGACATACGAGCCGCTGCAATCAAATGTCCTCTTTCAGGCGCAACCTAGTGCCGAATTTACCAACTCTGGAATAATTGACTTCAAGCCCTGCATTCTTTGGCCGCTCGGCCGGCGTCCAGCGATAGGCCGCGCCGAACCTGTTCCAGGCGTTGATCGACACAATTGCCGACGTCAGGTAGGTCAATTCCTTTTCGGAGAACTGTGCGCTCGCCTCCGCATAGACCTCGTCACTAACGCCGTTCGGCAGCATGGTCAGCGCCTCGGTCCACGCCAGCGCCGCGCGCTCGCGCGCCGAATACAGCGGCGCCTCGCGCCAGACCGCGACCAGATTGAGCTTGTCGACGGGCATGCCGAGGCTTTCGCTCAGGAGGATGTGATGCTGCAGGCAGAAGGCGCAGCCGTTGATCTGGGAGGCGCGCAGCTTGACCAGTTCGAGCAGCTGCTTGTCGATGCCGGCCTTTGCCGCGGCCTGGCCGAGTGCCAGCACGAGATCGAAAACATCAGGCGCCAGCGCCTTGAAATTCTTGTATTCGCTGCGGGCGTGTGACATGCGCTTGACCTCATGTTATCAGTGCTCTGATTTAGTATGAAAGGAATGACACCCTGATTTTCTGAAGAACAATTATTTGTATCAATATAATATAGATACGGCTCGGAAACCGTCAGGGCGTGGGGTAACACTTGGGGTAACAGGCGACGGGCCGACGGTTACCCCGGACATTTTGTGTTACCCGCGCTTGCCAAGCAACCGGCCAAGCCCACAGGCGCAGCCACCCCGAAATAACGCACCGGTGACGCGCGCTGGCCGCGCGGTGGCCTTGCCATCGCACATCGCCAGCGCCACGCTGCGCGCCCATGCGCAGCATGTTCGTCCAGGTGCCGATGCAGACCGGTTACGGCCAGATCACGCGCGTCGAGGTGAGCCTGCCCTATGTCGCCGCGCTGATCGCTGATGACAGCGGGAAATACTACATGGAGCCCAAGCGCCTTGAAGGCACCGAGCTGCGCCGCCATCAGCCGCCGCGGGCCGACGTTGCGCTCGTTGGTGAAGCTGGCGCTGGCATGCGACAGCGCCGAGCAGATGGGCGAGCAGCTGAAGCGGCGCTTTGATCGCAGCTTGCAGCGCCAGGGCGTGCAAACCGGCCCCACGCGCCGGGACCAGGCCGAGCTTGAGCGGCTGCTGGGCAAGCCGTAGCAGATCGAGGCCAGCACCGCACGTCAAAGTTGGCATTCCGACAACGTGATGCGCAGCGGCGGGATGTCCGCTTTGTGTCCTCGTTTGTCGAACATGATCACGCGGGCAAATTTCGAGAGCCGGCGCATAAACGCGGTGTATCCCTTAATCTCGTGCAAGTACTCTACGTGCGAGACCGAACCTGCGACAAAGAAGATATCGATGGGTCCATTCCCCATGACTTGGTAGGCAATGTTCACGTCCCCGCTCATGGCGTAACGCGTCATTGGCAAAGCGGTGTCATTCATATTGATCTGCCCTAAGGCCACGCGCGGCTCAGATCCCATGCAATCCCAAGGTCAAGAGCATAGCAGTCCACAAACGATCGAGCCAAGGTCCGCTTTGGGTCAGAAGCGGGCCTGGCAGCAAGCTCTGGGCTGTCCGCTTCACCCGCCAAAAGCGGACACTAGGCCGCATCCGTGACCTTCCCTATCCATTTTTTTTTTGCAAAATGGCACGAGCCAAGGATCGTCCTTGGGGCAGGAAATCAAAATGGCAGAACAGCAAATTCGCTTCGACGACGGTGCCGGCTACGAGCAGATGATGGGAATTTGGAGCCGGTTCGCTGGCGAGATATTCCTTGATTGGTTGGCGCTTCCCTTGGGTTTGCGGTGGATCGACATCGGTTGCGGCAACGGGGCCTTCACTGAACTATTGGTCGAGCGATGTAGCCCCGTGGAGGTCCAAGGCATTGATCCATCCGAAGGGCAGCTCGCTTTTGCACGCACCCGACCTGCGTCGCGCCTAGCAAAGTTTCACCAAGGCGATGCCATGGCCCTCCCTTTCGCCGACAGCAGCTTCGATGCGGCTGTGATGGCATTGGTTCTTGTGTTCGTTCCGGACCCCGCGAAGGGCGTCAGCGAAATGGTTCGAGTAGTTGTCCCCGGCGGGGCAGTCGTGACCTACATGTGGGACATGTTGGGTGGCGGATTTCCGCTCGATCCAATCTACTCCGAGATACAGGCAATGGGCATTGTGCCAACGCGCCCACCACGGATGGATGCGTCTCGAATGGAAGCGTTACGAGACTTGTGGATCGGCGCAGGCCTTGAGGACGTGCAAACGCGAGAAATTACAGTGCACCGGACTTTTGCAAATTTCGATGATTTCTGGATGACAAATCTCAAGTCTCCTGCGCTTCGGCCTACAGTTGCAGCTATGAAATCCGGAGACGTCGAGACGCTCATCTCACGGGTACGTGCGCGCCTACCGGCGGATGCCGATGGTCGCATCACCTCTGGTGCGCGCGCGCATGCGGTAAGGGGGCGCCGGCCCAAGTAGCTTGAAGCCCCGCTATGGGTCAAAACCGGGACATCGGGGCTGGCCTTGAGCATGTCTGATATGTGCCAAGACCGGAATACTTAAGAGCATTAGGCTGGTCTTCAGGCATGGTCCCGACTTTAATGGCGGGGTGTCGATTTAATGGAGGTGCCCATGGCCAAGGAACTGAGCTACGAAGGTCAAGCGGCGGCCGGGTACGACGGTGGGTTCGCGCAAGTCACGACCCATTTCGCACCTTTCTTGCTGCGTGCGGCCCATATCACGCCGGGGATGCGCGTCCTCGACATTGCCACGGGCACTGGACTTGCGGCCGAAGCGGCCCTTAGCGTCGTCGGCTCGGCGGGCCACGTCACTGCCGCCGACCTTTCGCCGGCAATGGCCGAGAAGGCGCGTGCGCGCCTTGGCCAAGCAAGAAACGCATCGGTTACAGTAGAGGACGGGCAAGCGCTTTCATTTTTGGATGGAAGCTTCGATGCGGTAATGTGCAGTCTCGGACTGATGTTTTTCCCCGACCCACAGCGCGGCCTCACCGAATTCCATCGCGTGCTTCGCCCCGGCGGACGCGCCGCTGTTTCAGTGGCCACAGTGCCAGAGCGGTCCTACAACACTCGCATTAACCTCGCCATTGCGCGCTATTTGCCATCGTTGGCGGAGGCTGCCGCTCGAGTATTTTCACTTGGCGACGAGGTGAAATTGAAATCGCTATTTGAGGCCGCAAATTTCCGGGATGTCGAGATTACGACGGAAACTCGTAGCTTCGCGCTGCCTTCCTTTGACGCGTACTTCGCGCCCATCGAGCAAGGTGGGGGGTCACCCGGACAGGCATTCGTCTCCCTCCCTGACGCAGCCCGCCGTGCCGTGCGCGAGGAAGTACGGCGTGATCTTCGCGATACCGGCGGACCAATCGAGATAGAAGTGGAGTACAGGTTCGGAAGCGGGCGGCGATGACCGCGGCATGCTTTGCACTCGCGCAAGTCCGCTTAGGGTCAAAAGCGGAAGTCGCGGCCTTGCGGCGGGATGTCTGCTTTGCCCCGCTGAAGCGGACATCGGCAGGCTGTCTCGACAGAGTCCGTCGCGGCCCCTCGCAATCGGTCGTCCGGGTCCTTCCGAGGGCGCGACTTTGTGCGGGGACCGCGCGACCGCACTTATTGAGGATATCTGGTGCGAGAAAATCCGTGGTTGCAGTTACAGGGGAGGCAACAAGGTTCTCATAAATCGAGATTGCGGTGCGTCCCACTCATTGTCCGCTATGCCGACATAGTGACAAAATTCGGCCGCGCAGCGAACTGACGCGATGTGCCATGTGTGGACATTGCCATGGCAAGCATGGGCGCGCCATTCATGCCCTCAGGTTGTCGAGCAAGGTCTTAGCCTCTCTCAAATCGAGCGTGTCGAAGCCTTCGGTGAACCAGCCGTAAATTGGAGCGAGCAGTTCGCGAGCTTGCTGCGACTTGGCCTGATCGCGCCAGAGGCGGGCCATACTGATCGCCGCGCGCAGTTCCCACCACTTTGCTTGCTGCTGACGCGCGCCAGCGAGTGCGCGATCAAAATACCTTTCTGCTTTTTCCGTATCAGGCCCGGGTGACTTGAGTGCGATTTCCCCGGCAATGCGATGCACCTCGGCCTCGCACCATTTTTCCTTCGAGCTTTCTACTTTCTCTATCGCGTCGTCAATGCAACGCCGCGCATCGTCGAGCTGGCCAAGGTCCGCGTAAGCCATTGCCAAGTTTGACAGATGGAACGGCTCATAAAGAGTTGCTCCAGCTGACCGGAGTGAGGTGATCGCCGAGGTAATCGCCAGAACTCCATCCGAGGGTTTTCCGGACACTGCAAATAACCAGCCTCGCAGTACGGTTCCAGTTGCTTTCCAGTACGGTGCTTTTCTGTCGTCCGCCAAGGTAATAAGCTCGTCTACCCGCGCAATTGCAGCGGCGTAATCTCGCCAGTGCCCGTGGTTAAGACCTGCGTGGAACAGCGCATACATCAATGTAGTGGCGTGGCCCAGGTCGCGCGCATTTCTGACTGCGCGCTCGTTGTCAGCGCGCGCAGCAGTCGGATAACCAAGCATACACAGACAC
>CAVSXQ010000017.1:0-18334 GCA_963731915.1 uncultured Alphaproteobacteria bacterium | reverse complement strand
GGCTGGGGCGGGAGGGATCGAACCTCCGAATGGCGGAATCAAAATCCGCTGCCTTACCGCTTGGCTACGCCCCAACTGGCAGTTTTCCGGAATACGGCGGGCGAAAAGCCTGCCCCTTTTGCGGAATCCGTTCCGGCACCGCCGGTCTATAGAGAGCGGTGCGTCATTTCAACAGGCCAAAGCCTCAAATTCCCGGCGAAGTGGGCCAGTGGTTTGCGGCTCCATAATAAAGGCTTTCCGGGCGGCCGTTCCGGCCGGAAACGCCCCCGCCTCGCCCGGTCCCCCGCCCTCCGGACAGTTGAGAGAACGCCGGTTTCGTGGGAAGACGGCAGCCCCGCCGTTCCAGTCCGGGGACCAGTCAAAGGCGAGTAACCGTCATGACCTACCGCGCGCCCATCAACGACATCCTGCTTGCGCTCAATCACGGCGCCGGCCTCAAGGCGGCCGTCGCGGCCGGTCACTACGGCGATTTCGACGGTGACATCACCGCCGCCGTGCTGGAGGAAGCCGGCAAATTCGCCGGCGACGTGCTGGCGCCGCTCAATCGCGTCGGTGACGAGCACGGCATCAAGCTTGGCGACAACAAGGTGACGACGGCGCCGGGCTGGCCGGATGCCTATCAGCGCTGGATCGCGGCGGGCTGGAACGCGGTGTCGGGCTCGGAAGAATTCGGCGGGCAAGGCTTGCCGATGGCGATCAATGCCGCCTGCACTGAAATCTGGAGCGCGTCCAATGTCGCCTTCGGCCTCTGCCCGCTGCTGACGCTCTCCGCCATCGAGGCGCTCGATGCGCACGGCAGCGACGAGCTGAAAAAAATCTATCTGGAAAAACTGGTGTCGGGCGAATGGACCGGCACCATGCAGCTCACCGAGCCGCAGGCCGGCTCCGATGTCGGCGCGCTGCGCACCCGCGCCGAACGCGCGCCCGACGGCAGCTATCGCATCAAGGGCACAAAAATCTTCATCACCTATGGCGACCACGACATGACCGATAACATCGTGCATTTCGTGCTGGCCCGCCTGCCCGATGCGCCCGCCGGCACAAGGGGCATTTCTCTCTTTCTGATTCCAAAATTCTTGGTCAATGCCGACGGCTCGCTCGGCGCGCTCAACGACATCTACGCAAGCGGCGTCGAGCACAAGCTCGGCATGCATGCCTCGCCGACCTGCACCATGACGATGGGCGACAAAGGCGGCGCCATCGGCTACCTCATCGGCGAGGAAAACAAGGGCATGGCCTGCATGTTCACGATGATGAACCAGGCCCGCCTCGGCGTCGGCCTCGAAGGCGTCGGCATTGCCGACCGCGCCTACCAGCAGGCGCTGGCCTTTGCGCAGGAGCGCAAGCAGGGCCGCGCCATCGGCAAGAAGGGCGACGGGCTCGACCCCATCATCGTGCATCCCGACGTCAAGCGCATGCTGATGCAGATGCGCGCGATGACGGCCGCGGCGCGCTCAATCTGCTACGCCACCGCGGTCGCGCTCGATGTTTCGGTGCGGGCCAAGGACGCAAAAGTGCGCGCGGACGCCGCCGCACGCGGCGCGCTGCTGACGCCAATCGCAAAGGCGTTTTCGACCGATATCGGCAACGAGGTGGCCTACCTTGGCGTGCAGGTCCACGGCGGCATGGGATTCATCGAGGAGACCGGCGCCGCCCAGCATTATCGCGATGCGCGCATTACGACCATTTATGAAGGCACCAACGGCATCCAGTCGATCGACCTCGTGACGCGAAAGCTCGCGGCCAATGGCGGCGCGTCGGTGTGGGCGCTGCTCGATGAGCTCTCCGGCATCGTCAAGCAGGTGGAAGCCTCCAACGATCCGGCGTTCGGCACGACCGGCGTAAAGCTGCGCGACGCGCTGGGTTCGCTGGATCGCACCAGCAAATGGCTGCTGGAGCGCGTCGCCTCGGCGCCGAACGATGCGCTCGCGGGCGCGACGCCTTATTTGCGCCTGTTCGGCTCGACGCTCGGCGGCTGCATGCTGGCCGGAGAAGCGCTCGCCGCCAAGAGCAACGGCGAGGCCGACCCGCAGCGCTACGTCGCAGTGGCAAAATTCTTCGCGGAAAATATTTCGGTGCAGGCCGGTTCGCTGGAGAAGACGGTCACCGACAGCGCGGACGCCGTGAACGGCGCGGATGCGGTTCTGATGGCGTAGAATTTCTCGAAAAGCTTGCTGCGTGCTGAGGCGGTTTGCCGCAACGGGGCCGGCACAAACCTGCCTTTGAAACGCCGTACGAACTGGATCGAATAGCTCACCGAATTGTGGCGATACACCCGAGCGATTCGGATTTGCCTGACAGGCAAGTTTCAATTTTTCCCCACCAAATGCCCGATTACCCGCAGAGCTGTACCGAAATCGTTAATCCACCATCCCGGATCACTCATCATTGAACCAATGAGATTGGGTCTGGACCAATAAATTGAGCATTCGCGATCCAGCTCTATTCGCATTCTTTTCAGGAAATTGACTTGACGCAGAATTGCCAAACCGTTCGCAAACTGGCGGCGATCATGTTTGCCGATGTCGCCGGCTTCAGCCGCCTGATGGAACGCAACGAGTCCTTGACATTCTCGCGGCTGCGCCGCCTTCGCGAAGAAGTCAATTTTCTCAAAGTGGAGGAATACGGAGGAAGGGTAATCCGGGCCACCGGCGACGGATTCCTGGCCGAATTCGGCAGTGCGCTTGCCGCCGTCCGGTGCGGTCTCGACATTCAGCGCACCGTCATTGAACTCGAGTCGGGACAGGCCATGGCCGACCGAATTCGGTTCAGAATCGAAATCAACGTCGGCGACGTGATCGTGGACGGCGATGACGTCGCGGGCGACGGGGTAAATATCGCTGCCCGGCTGGAAGCTCTGGCTCCCGTCGACGGCATCTGCGTTTCATCTATCGTGCGCGAACAAATTCGCGATGACTTCGACTTCAAGGATATGGGCGAGCAGAAGCTCAAGAATATCGCCCGCCCGATCAGAACCTATGCGCTGCACCCCGACAGCTCTGCTCCCTCGCCGACCCTGGCGCCGGCGTTTGACAAGCCTGCCGCCAAGCCGGTGCGCCTGTCGATCGTGGTCTTGCCGTTCACAAACGTCAGCGGGGACCCCACCCAGGAATATTTCTCCGACGGCATCACCGATGAGGTGACGGCCCAGCTTTCGAAGATCAGGGGCAGTTATGTCATCGGCCGCGACACGGCGTTCAGATACAAGGGCAAGGACGTCGATATCCAGTCGCTGGGAATTGAATTGGGTGTGCGCTATGTCCTGCGAGGAAGCGTCGAGCGCTTCGATGAGGGCATCGACACGACTGCGCAGCTTTGGGATGCCTTGTCCGGAACCGTGTTGTGGTCCGACACGATGGAGGTCGACAAGGCCGGCGTCCGCAACATCCGCCGCGAAGTGGTCAACCGCCTTGCCATCGCGTTGAATCTCCAGCTGATCGAAGCCGAGGCCAAACGATCCCAATCCGAGAACGCCGAGAGTCCCGACGCAACCGACCTCGTGATGCAGGCGCGTGCCGCCTACTATCGCGCCAACACGCTTGACGCCCTGAAGCAAGTGCGGGCCATGTTCGAAAAAGCGCTGTTGATCAACGCCAGCGACCAGCCGGCGCTGGTGGGCCGCGCCGTTACGATGATCGAGCAGGTATTTGGCTGGCCGAGCGACGCCAATGCCGAACTCATCAATGAAGTGGACAGGGTGATGGCAATCGCCATGCCGCTGGATCGACGTGATGCCTATGCGCACTTCGTGATGTCCCGGTTACGCCAGATGCAGTGCCGTATCGAGGCGGCATTGGCCGAGAATCAAATCGCGCTGGAACTGGATCCCAATTTGGTCGAGGCCATCGCCTGGAACGGCCATCTGCAGTTCGCCAGCGGACGTCCTGAATTAGGCATCGAACCTGTCCAGCGGGCCCTGGCGCAATCCCCTAAAGACCGGATGCGATGGGTGTGGTGCCTGATGCTGGGTCTCAATTATTCGCTGATGGGACAATATAGTGACGCCATCATCTGGCTGGAGCGATCGATCGCGATCAACCCCAGGCACTGGGCAAATCTGGCATTCGCCGCGGTAACTTACGCAAATGTCGGCGACCTCGCCAATGCGAGGCGTGCCAGGGCTCAATTTGACGATATCTATCGCGGTGAAGTTATCGAACCCCAATTCTATTCGCAAACTCCAGCCTTTCTCGAATTGCTTGAAGAACGCGTCATGCCCGGATGGCGCAAAATGGGCCTCCCGGAGCCCGTTGAGCCGGTCCTGTATCGATAATCACCCGATCAGCTTCAACCCCACCTCGATCTCGTCGGCCTGGTTTCCCAATCTCGCGGCGATGCGGACATTCGGACTCAATCTCGATGCTATCCGCTTCCCTGCCGTCGCCGCCTGGTGCGAAATCAATCCGGACCCACCCGGTCTTCGTCGCCGACGCCCAGAAGACCGGCGCGTTCCTGAAAGGCGGGCATCATCTGTCGCATGAGCGGCGAAAGTTGTTCTGGAGCGGCGACCGCATTGAATGGCTGATGATGCGCGGCTTTCACAAATGGCTCTTGAACGAGATCGAATCCGGACGCGCCGCATTTCCCGGATAGATCTGATCCAAAGGAGTAAGCGTGGACAAGGCATCGATCATCAGCACCGTCGGAAACTACATGGACGCCTGGAACGAGGCGGACGAGACGGCAAGGCTGGCCTTGCTCGATCGCTGCTGGTCCGATCGCGGCCGCTACGTGGACCCGAACGTCGATCTGCAAGGCCGCACCGCGCTGGCCCAGCACATCGGAAAAGTTCGGGCGGCGCGACCCGGCGCGCGGCTGGAATTCGTGAGCGGCATCGACGTCCACCACAATGTGGTGCGGTTCCTGTGGCGGCTGGTGCGCGCGGATGGCAGCGTTGGCGACGCGTCGATCGATTTTGGCGAGGTCGACGAAGATGGCCTGCTCGTCCGGATCGTCGGATTCTTCGGACCCGCACCGTCTCTGTAGGGTGGGCAAAGGCGCTCTTGCGCCGTGCCCACCATCTTTCTGTGGCATGATACCAAATGGTGGGCACGCGGAGCCTGTCATCGGGCGCGCATTCGCGCGACCCGTTGGCTTTGCCCACCCTACGCAGCTGACCCATCCCATACCATATAAAAAGTATTGACTTATATAAGCCATGGCTTTTACCTTGCCGGGAGTAGCAAGGAGTAATGCCATGGAGATCGACCTCGCCCGCGTGCTCGGCGCCGTCACGCGCTCGGTTCGCAATTTCGAAAAGGATGGAAAGCCGGCCAGCGCGGTGACGCTGACGCGGCTCTACGACACCAGCACCGATGATCTGTGGGACGCGCTGACGAGCGCGAAACGCATCCCACGCTGGTTCCTGCCGGTCGAGGGTGAACTGAAGCTGGGCGGAAAGTATCAGCTGAAGGGGAATGCGGGCGGGACCATCACGGCCTGCACGCCGCCCAGGCATTTCGCGGCGACATGGGAATTCGGCGGCGGCGTGAGCTGGATCGACGTCAAGGTGACGGCGGAGCGCGACCAGGCGCGGATGACGCTGGAGCATACGGCCATCATCGAGGACCACTGGAACCAGTTCGGTCCAGGCGCGGTGGGTATCGGCTGGGATCTCGCGCTCATGGGGCTGGCGCAGCATCTGGCGACCGGGGTGTCGGCCGACCACGAAGCCGCCGAAGCCTGGATGGGCTCGCCCAACGGCAAGGCGTTCATGAGCGAGAGTGGCGAGTTCTGGCGCGCGGCGCATGTCGCAAGCGGCGTTGATGCCGCCTCGGCCAGGGAGCGGTCGGACCGCACCATCGCCTTCTATCGCGGCGAACCTCCCCCCGGCACGGCCCACCCAGGCACAGGAAGCTGATGCACGTCTTCGACGTCCTCTCCGATCCGGTGCGCCGGCGCATCCTCGAGCTGCTCGGCCGCGGCGAGATGGCTTCGGGAGAAATCGTCGAGGCGATCGGCGCCGAGTTCGGAATCTCGCAGCCGGCGGTGGCGCAACACCTCAAGGTGCTGCGCGAAAGCGGATTTGCACGGGTGCGGGCGGACGCGCAGCGGCGGCTCTATTCGGTGGATACGGCGGGGCTGCAGGCGGTGGACGAATGGGTCGGCCGGTTCAGACGATTTTGGGAGCCGAAGCTCGACGCGCTGGCAACGGAAATAGCGCGGGGAAAACGGGAGCGGCGTCGCGCACCGGTGGTGGGGCGAAAGGGAAAGCGGGCGTAGTTCACCCGAGCGGCTTCAGCCCAGCCTCGATCTCCTTGCGCCGCGGCTCCAGGAACGGCGGCAGCGCCAGTTTTTCGCCGAGCGTTTGCATCGGCTCGTCGGTCGCAAAGCCGGGGCCGTCGGTGGCGATCTCGAACAGGATGCCGTTGGGCTCGCGGAAATAGAGGCTGCGGAAATAGAAGCGGTCGATTTCGCCGCTGTTGGGAACGCCCAGATCGCCCAGGCGCTGCGTCCAGGCGTGATACTGCGTCTCGTCCGGCGTGCGGAACGCGACATGGTGCACGCCGCCTGCGCCCTGCCGCGCGGCGGACAAATCCCTGTCCTCGAGCACGTGCAGTTCGGCGGCGGGGCCGCCCTCTCCCATCGCAAACACGTGAATGTGCGCGCCGTGCGCGGCATAGTCGCGCGCGCGGCGCATGTTCATGACTTCGGTCAGCACGTACGCGGTGCGCGCAAGGTCATGCACGGTGAGCACGATCGGGCCGAGGCCGCGGATCTGGTGCTCTGCCGGCACCGGGCTTTTCTCCCAGGGCGAGGAAGTTCCCGTACCGCCGTCGTCGACCAGCACCAGGCGCTGTCCTTCGCCGTCCTCGAACGGCAAGGTCAGCCGGCCATCAACCTCGATCACATCGCCGGTCACGCCGCCCGCCGCCTTCAGGCGATCGCGCCAGTATCCAAGCGTCTTTTCGCCGGCGACGCGCAACCCCGTGCGGGAAATGCTGTTGGTTCCACGCCGCTCGGGCGCGGCCGGAAAATCGAAGAAGGTGAGATCGGTGCCGGGCCGCGCCTCGCCGTCGGCATAGAACAGATGGTAGGCGCTGACGTCGTCCTGATTGACGGTTTTCTTGACCAGCCGCATGCCGAGCAGGCCGGTGTAGAACGCCAGATTGTCCCGCGGCTTTGCGGAGATCGCCGTCAGATGATGAATCCCGGTTAGCTGCATCACGAAATCCTTGTACCGGCTTCCCGGGAAATTGTTGCCCGACGTTTGGGCCCTGGCGGACATCATGTAGGATATTGTCCGAAATCCCGCCAGCGGCACCGTCGCCGCCGGCTTTCCGGGGCCAGCCGCATGACCGAGCACCTGATAGTCACCGACGAAGAAGCCACGCGTGTGATCACGCTGCGGCGGCCGGAAAAGAAGAACGCCATCACGCAGGACATGTACCGCGCGATGAGCGATGCCATCGACACCGCGCAGAACAATCCTGACATCCGCTGCCTCGTCATTACCGGCGGCTCCGGCGTCTTCACCGCCGGCAACGACCTCGAGGATTTTCTGAAGGACGGCACCTCGAATACCGACGCGCCGCGCGCGTCGAACGCGACAAAGTTTTTGTATTCGCTGGCGCATAACGCCAAGCCGATCATCGCCGCCGTCGACGGCGTCGCCATCGGCATCGGCACCACCATGCTGTTCCATTGCGACTATGTGCTGGCGAGCAAGACCGCGACGTTCTCGACGCCCTTCATCCATCTCGGCCTGGTGCCGGAAGCCGCCTCCAGCCTGTTGATGCCGCGCACCATGGGACATCAGCGCGCCTTCGCCACGCTGGTGATGGGGCGCACCATGAGCGCCGACGACGCGCACGCGGCCGGCTTCGTCAATGTCGTGGTGGCGCCCGGTCATACCGAAGCCGAGGCGCGCAAGGCCGCGCGCGATATCTGCGCGCTGCCGGCGGAAGCGGTTGCGATCTCGCGCAAGCTCTTGAGGTTGCCGCCCGAGGACATGACCCGCCGGATCGACCAGGAAAGCCATCTGTTCGGCGAGCGGATGCGCTCCAAGGAAGCGGTCGCCGCGTTCAAGGCCTTTTTCGCGCGGAAGAAGGCCTGAGCCGCTGGCCCTCATCCCGAGGAGCTTGCGGCAAGCGTCTCGAGGAATGCCGGAGGTGACGCTCGTCAACCGCGTCGGCTCTCACGGAATATGTCGTCATGCCCGGGCTTGTCCCGGGCATCCACGTCCTTGTAGCAATCGAACAGAAAGACGTGGATGGCCGGGACGAAGCCCGGCCATGACGGATAGATACAGAGTCATGAGACTCTCGACCTTCCCCATCCTTGCCGCGCTGGCGCTTGCCTTCATGTCGCGCCGGGCTCACGCGCAAACCACTGCCCCCGTCGATCTGCGCATCCTCGCGATCAACGATTTCCATGGCTATCTGCGGCCGCCGCCGGGCGGCATCCAGATCGCCGATCCCGCCGACAAGACCAGGAAGATCGCGGTTCCCGCCGGAGGCGCCGAGCATATGGCAACCCTGGTCAAGCAACTCCGCGAGGGGCACAAGCACACGGTCTTCGTCGCCGCGGGCGATCTGATCGGCGCGAGCCCGTTCCTGTCGGCGATGTTCCATGACGAGCCGACGATCGAATCGCTTGATTTGATGGGCCTCGACGTCGCCTCCGTCGGCAATCACGAATTCGACGAGGGCAAGGACGAATTGTTACGGATGCAGAACGGCGGTTGCCATCCCACGGACGGCTGCCTGGCCTCGCATCCGTTCCTCGGGGCGAAATTCCGCTATCTTGCCGCGAGCACGATCGAGAAGAGCACGGGAAAGCCCCTGCTTCCGGCCTATGAGATCAGGAATTTTGACGGCATCCCGGTCGCGTTCATCGGATTGACGCTGAAGGGCACGCCCCTCATCGTCGCGCCGACCGGCGTCGCCACGCTCGAGTTTCGCGATGAAGCCGAAACGGTGAATGCGCTGATCCCCGAACTGAAGGCGCGCGGCGTCGAGGCGATCGTGGTGCTGATCCACGAAGGCGGGCTGCCGACCGGCGACTATAATGAATGCCCCGGCATCTCCGGCCCGATCGTGGACATCCTGAAAAAATTCGACAAGGCGGTCGACGTCGTGGTCACCGGCCACACCCACCGCGCCTATGTCTGCGAGATCGACGGGCGGCTCGTCACCTCGGCCGACAAATACGGCACCCTCGTCACCGCGATCGATCTCAAGCTCGATCCCGCCACGCGCGACATCGTCAGCGCAAAGGCCGACAACACCATCGTTCGCATCGCCGCTCTCGCCAAGGCGCCGGAACAGACCGCGCTGATCGAATCCTACGACAGGCTCGCCGCTCCCATCGCCGGCCGCCCGGCGGGATCGGTGACGGAAACGCTGTCGCGCATGCCCAACGCGGCCGGCGAAAGCGCGCTGGGCGACATCATTGCGGACGCCCAACTGGCGGCGACGCAAAGCGAAAAGAACGGCGGCGCCGTGATCGCCTTCACCAATCCCGGCGGCATCCGCAGCGACGTCACGCGAAGGGAGGACGCCGCGGTGAGCTATGGCGACGTCTTCGCGGCGCAGCCGTTCCGCAACCAGCTGGTGACGATGACGCTGACGGGGCAGCAGATCAAGAATGCGCTGGAGCAGCAATGGACCGACCCCAAGCGGCCGCGGATCCTGCAGGTCTCGCGCGGCTTCAGCTACACATGGGATAACAGCAAGCCGGACGGCGCGCGCATCCTGGCCGACAGCATGATGCTGAACGGCCGGCCGATCGAGCCTGCGGCCACCTATCGTGTCACCGTGAACAATTATCTCGCCGTCGGCGGCGACGGTTTCGTCGCGCTGATGGGAAAGGACCAGCTCACCGGCATCTATGACGTCGATGCGCTCTATGCGTACTTCCAGGCCAACAGCCCGATAGCGCCGGTGCCGCCCGGCCGGATCGTCCGGATAAATTGAACGGACCGGATACGGCCCTTTCGGAACGCACGGCAAACAATTAGGTTAGCCCCTCTTTCCGCAAGAAGCGCCTGATGGCGCCGGACACCCTGCATGACACTTCTGCTGACCCATCGCGCAAGCCTCGACCACCTCACCCCGCCAGGACACCCCGAACGGCCCGACCGCATCCGCGCGGTCGAGGAAGTCTTGGCCAATGGCGCGTTTGATAGTCTGGTGCGCGAACAGGCGCCCGAAGGCTCGCTCGATCTCGTCACGCTTTGCCACGACGGACATTATATCGACGAACTGCGCCACGTCGCGCCGTCGAGCGGCATCGTCTATCTCGACGGCGACACCTCGATGTCGCCGGGCACCTGGGAGGCGGTGATGCGCGGCGTCGGCGGCGCGGTGGCGGCGACCGACGCGGTGATCGCGGGCAAGCACAACAACGCCTTTGTCGCGACGCGGCCTCCTGGCCATCACGCCGAGACCAACAAGCCGATGGGGTTCTGCTTCTTCGATCACGCGGCGATCGCCGCCCGTCACGCCCAGCGCAAGCACGGCATCGCGCGCGCCGCGGTGGTCGATTTCGACGTCCATCACGGCAACGGCACCCAGGAGATCTTTTGGGCCGATCCGACCGTGATGTATTGCTCGACGCACCAGATGCCGCTGTTTCCGGGCACCGGCGCGATGCGCGAGCGCGGCGAGCACGACAACATCGTCAACGCGCCGCTGGCCTCCGAAGACGGCAGCGCCAAATTCCGCGCCGCCTTTGAAAACCTGATCCTGCCGCAGCTGACGAAATTCAGCCCCGAATTCATCGTCATCTCCGCCGGCTTCGACGCGCATTACCGCGATCCGCTGGCGTCGTTGAACCTGAGGGCGGAGGATTTCGGCTGGGTCACGCGCAAGCTGATGGACGTGGCAGATGCGAGCGCCGGCGGCCGGGTGGTCTCGGTGCTCGAAGGCGGCTATGACCTGCAGGGGCTGAAAGAGTCGGTGGCAGCGCACGTCACCGCATTGATGGGCGCGTAAATCCCCGCCACAATAGGCCCGCAAAACTTCGCTTGATTCCGCCCCTCATCCGGGAACACCAAATGGCCGATACCACCCAAGCCGACGTCAAAAAGCTCACCTTCGAGCGCGCGATCGAGGAGCTGGAGTCGATCGTCAAGCGGCTCGAGGAAGGCAAGGTGCCGCTGGAGGAATCGGTTGCGATCTACGAGCGCGGCGAGGCATTGAAGCGGCGCTGCGAGGAGCTGCTGCGGCAGGCCGAGGCCCGCGTCGACAAGATCACCACCGGCGCCAATGGCGAGGTCACCGGGACGGAACCGCTCGACGTGCAGTGAGCGGCGGCGCGGCCGCCCTGCATTCCGCTATCGATCGAGAATGTTCGGGGAATTCGTCTCCGCCAGCCCAAATTGCGACCAAATAGCTCTTGGCGCTTCGCGCAGCCTGTTATAGTCCGCCCCGTGAGCCGGGGACCGTAAGTGCGCGTTCAGCACCGTCATATCATCTACATTCAGGGATACGATCCGCGCGGCCTCGCGCAGTACTACCGCATGTTTCGGACCGAACTGCGCAAGTTCGGCCGGCTCTATCAGCTGTCGGCCACCGTCAGCCGTCCAAAAGCCGCGGCCGATGGCGAGACGGCGTCATGGACCATCGAGACCAAGGGCGCCGACTGGCAGACGCGAACCGATTATGACTTCCTGCGCTTCGAGGATTTCATCCAGAACGACCTCGCCACCCCGATCTGGCGCACGGTCTTCCATGCCGTGTGGATCTACTGGCGCCTGGTGTTCTCAGGCACGATCGCCCGGTTTGCCAGGGCGAACTGGCGGTTTGCGACCTTCATCACCTATCCTCATATCGTGCTGCTGCTGGAGGCGCTTGGCGGCGCTGCCATCGCCTTCGCGTTCGAAACCGGCCTCGATGCGCTCGGTGTTCCCCGGCTGTTCAGCATTGCAGCCGCAACCGCGCTGTTCGTCGCGCTGGTCGGCACCACGCTAAAATACACCGAGAACAATACCTACGCGCTCTATCTGCTGTCGGACACGATCTGGACCTGGCAATTCTCGCACCGCCAGCGCCCCGAATGGGATGCGCGCATCGACCGCTTTGCGCAGCATCTGATCAACGTGACCAAGACCAGCGACGCCGATGAGATCGTCATCGTCGGCCACAGTTCGGGATCGTTTCTCGGCACGGAAATTCTGGCGCGCGCGCTGCATCTCGATCCCGACCTCGGACGCCGCAGATCGCGCGTGGTCCTGCTCACGCTCGGCGGCAATTACCCGATCGTCGGCTTCCACAGGGTCTCGCAGCCGTTCCGCGATCATTTGCAGTTGCTCGCGCTTGAGCCCTCGATCGACTGGATCGACTGCCAGGCCCGCAAGGACGTGATGAATTTCTACCAGTTCGACCCGATCGAAAGCCACGGCATCCGGCTCGGGCCCGAACGGCGCAATCCCACCATCGTGCCGGTACGGTTTCGCGACATCGTCAGAGCGGACCACTACCGGAAATTTCGCTGGCAGTTCTTCCGCATGCATTTTCAGTTCGTCATGGCTAATGACCAGCCGAACCCCTACGACTTCTTCATGATCGTCTGCGGACCTGTCCCCCTGACGGAACGCATGGCTGTGCCCGCGGCAGCGCTGGCGGTTGCGACCGGCGACGCCCCTGCCCGCGAATGGGCCTGGAAACAGCTCGAAAACGCCCATCCCGGCCCTGTCGATGCCGTCATTTCAGACGAGTTGGAACCGCCGGTGCTGCGCCGAGGTTAGTTCTTAACGGTTCCGCCTGCGCACTTGGGCGGAACCTTCCGGGTCCGGTGGGTTGGCTTTGGGTGCAGCTTTGGTGTAAAGCTTGGCGTTCTATGGGCTGTTGAAGCCTGCCTGAAGCCGCGCTATGCCAATGGCAAGCACTTCAAATGGCTAAGAAAATTGACCGGGATGGGTGACGACGTCTCAAGGTGACGCACATCACATTGAACGATTTGAAGTGCCGGTAGGCTAACGAGTTAGGCTTTGGCCTGCTCAGGTGGCATCCGAGCTTCTGGGTTCTCGCTGCGCTCTCATGCGCAACCCTTTTCTCGTCGGATCTGGTTCCGACATGCAAAACTGGAATATCGCTGTGACCGCATTCAGTAAAACTCCGCTTCTCGACACCATCAAAACTCCGGACGATTTGCGCAAGCTCAAGATCGAGCAGGTGCAGCAGGTCGCTGATGAGCTTCGTCAGGAAACGATTGACGCGGTCTCGGTGACCGGCGGCCACTTCGGCGCCGGCCTCGGCGTGGTGGAACTGACCACCGCGATCCACTACGTGTTCGACACGCCGCGCGATCGCCTGATCTGGGACGTCGGCCATCAGGCCTATCCGCACAAGATCCTGACCGGGCGCCGCGACCGCATCCGCACCTTGCGCACCGGCGGCGGGCTGTCCGGTTTCACCAAGCGCAGCGAGAGCGACTACGATCCGTTCGGCGCCGCGCATTCCTCGACCTCGATTTCCGCCGGCCTCGGCATGGCTGTCGCCCGCGACCTCGCCGGCGGCAAGAACAACGTGATTGCCGTGATCGGCGACGGCGCGATGAGTGCCGGCATGGCCTATGAGGCCATGAACAATGCCGGCGCGATGAATTCGCGGCTGATCGTGATCCTCAACGACAATGACATGTCGATCGCCCCGCCGGTCGGCGCGATGAGCGCGTATCTGTCGCGGCTTTATTCCGGCAAGACCTATCGCACGCTGCGCGAAGCGGCCAAGCAGATCAACAAGCGGCTGCCGAAAATCATCGCCAACCGCGCCAACCGCGTCGAGGAATATTCCCGCGGCTTCATGATGGACGGCGGCACGCTGTTCGAGGAGCTCGGCTTCTATTATGTCGGCCCGATCGACGGCCATAATCTCGACCATCTGCTCCCCGTTCTGAAGAACGTCCGCGACATGGAGACCGGCCCGATCCTGGTCCACGTCGTGACGCAGAAGGGCAAGGGCTACGGTCCGGCGGAAGCTTCCGCCGACAAATATCACGCGGTGGTCAAGTTCGACGTCGCCACCGGCGCGCAAGCGAAAGCCAAGCCAAACGCGCCCGCCTATCAGAACGTGTTTGGCGCGAGCCTCGTCAAGGAAGCCGCAAAAGGACGAAAAGATCGTCGGCATCACCGCCGCGATGCCGTCCGGCACCGGCATCGACATCTTCAACAAGGCCTTTCCCGACAGAACTTTCGACGTCGGCATCGCCGAGCAGCATGCGGTGACGTTTGCGGCCGGTCTTGCCACCGAGGGCTACAAGCCATTCTGCGCCATCTACTCCACCTTCCTGCAGCGCGGCTACGACCAGGTCGTCCACGACGTGGCGATCCAGAGCCTGCCGGTGCGCTTTGCCATCGACCGCGCCGGCCTCGTCGGCGCCGACGGCGCCACCCATGCCGGCTCGTTCGACAACGCCTATCTGGGCTGCCTGCCCAACTTCGTCATCATGGCGGCCTCGGATGAAGCCGAGCTCGTGCACATGGTGGCGACGCAGGTCGCGATCAACGATCGTCCCAGCGCGCTGCGCTATCCGCGCGGCGAAGGCCGCGGCGTCGAGATGCCCGAATTCGGCGTCCCGCTCGAGATCGGCAAGGGCCGCATCGTACGCGAAGGCAAGAAGGTCGCGCTGCTGTCGTTCGGCACGCGTCTCGCCGAATGCGAGAAGGCGGCCGACGAACTCGCCGCCCATGGCCTTTCCGCCACCATCGCGGATGCGCGCTTCATGAAGCCGCTCGACACCGAAATGGTCCTGAAGCTCGCGCGCGACCACGAGATCCTGCTCACCATCGAGGAAGGCTCGATCGGCGGCTTCGGTTCGCACGTCATGCAATACCTCTCCGACAACGGCATGCTCGACGGTGGCTTGAGGATGCGATCGATGATCCTGCCCGACGTGTTCCTCGACCACGACTCGCCCGCCGCGATGTACGGCCGCGCCGGCCTCGACGCCAAGGGCATCGTCGCAAAAGTGTTCGAGACGCTCGGCAAGGACTACAAGACCGAGACCGTCAAACTCGCCTGACACAAGCTTGAGGCGATGAAGATTTATCTGGCAGGACCCGATATGTTCCTGCCGGATGCCCTCGATATCGGCCGGCGCAAGCGCGAGATTTGCACCCGTCATGGCGTGACGGGGTTTTATCCGCTCGATACCGTCATCGACCGTACAGCCACTGACGTCTCGCTGCGAATATTCAAGGGCAATGAAGCGATGATGGACGCCTCCGACGCGATCATCGCCAATCTAACGCCGTTTCGCGGGCCGGGCGCCGACGCCGGCACGGTCTATGAACTCGGCTACATGGCCGGCCGCGGCAAGTTCTGCCTCGGCTACAGCAACGATCCCGCCCCCTATGCGACGCGCGCGGCGCGGTTCAGCGATGTCACACCATCGTCCGATGGACGGCTTATCGATGCGCAAGGACTGACGGTGGAAGATTTCGGTCATCCGGATAATCTGATGATGATCCACGCCCTCGAATTGCATGGCTGCGCGCTGGTGGTGCCGCAAACCGCGCCTGCCGATATCTGGCATGACCTCACCTCGTTCGAGGCGTGCGTGCGGCTCGCGGTCAAGAAATCGGGTTGAAATTGGCCAAGCCAGGCGACAGCGAGGATTTGGGCCGCAAGCGCATCGACGTGCTGCTGGTCGAGCGCGGCCTGTTCGAGAGCCGGGCCCGGGCGCGGGCGGCGATCGACGCCGGCCTTGTCGTCGCCAATAACCGACAGATCCTGAAAGCCTCCGAGATCATTCCCACTGACGCGGTGCTGCAGGCCGAGCCCGCGCACCCCTGGGTCTCGCGCGGCGGCGTCAAGCTCGCCGCCGCGCTGGAGCAATACCCGATCGAGATCGAGGACCATGTCTGTCTCGACATCGGCGCGTCCACCGGCGGTTTCACCGAGGTGCTGCTCGCCAATGGCGCGCCCTCGTGTTCGCCATCGACGTCGGGCACGGCCAGTTGCATCCCTCGCTGCACGGCCATCCAAAGATCGTCTCGATGGAAGCGACCGACATCCGAAAATTCGAGGGCAAGCGCCTGCCGGCGCGGCCGGATGTCGTCGTCATCGACGTCAGCTTCATTTCGCTGAAAGCCGTGCTGCCGGTGGCGCTGTCGCTGGCCGCCGCGCCGATGAGCCTGCTTGCGCTGATCAAGCCGCAATACGAGGCGGAGCGAAAATATTCCAAGCACGGCATCATCCGCAACGCGATGGTGCACCAGGAGATCTGCGACGGTATCACCGCATTCGCGGCCACGCTGGGTTGCACCGACATGCAGGTGTTCCCGTCGTCGATCAAGGGCGGCGACGGCAATATCGAATTTTTTCTCGGTGCGCGCCGTGGCTGAGCAACTCGTCGTCGACCATGTCGGCCATCGCGGCGACGGCGTCGCCGTCGTTGACGGTTCCAGCGTCTACGTGCCCTATACGCTCGGCGGTGAAACCGTCGAGGTGGCGCCTGCCGACGGTCATGCCGAGCGCCGGCAACTGCTCGGCATCAAACAGCCGAGTGCCGAGCGCATCGCACCGTTCTGTCAGTATTTCGGTCAATGCGGCGGCTGCGCCATCCAACACTGGCAGGCCGATGCCTATCGCGCCTGGAAGCGCAAAATCGTGGTCGATACGCTGGCGCAAGCCGGCATCGATTGCGAGGTTGGCGAACTCGTCGATGCCCATGGCGCCGGCCGCCGCCGCGTCACCATTCATGCGCGGCGCGGCACGATGGCGAACTGCGCGTCGGTTTTGCCGCCGCGGGCAGCCACGCCATCGTCGCTATCGAGCGTTGTCCCATCCTCGATCCCGGCCTCAACGGTGCGCTGGACGCGGCGCGCGCGCTCGCAGACGTGCTGAAACCTTCGAACAAGCCGCTCGACATCCAGATCACCGCCACCAATAGCGGCCTCGACGTCGATGTGCGCGGCTCCGGGCCGTTGCCCACCGCCATGATCACAACACTGTCGCGGCTGGCGCAGCAACATCGCCTCGCCCGGCTGACCCGCCATGGCGAACTGGTGCTGATGCGAACGCCGCCGGTCGTGACGATCGGTGCCGACCCAGGTCCCGCTGCCGCCGGGTTCGTTCCTGCAGGCGACGGTTGCCGGCGAGGAAACGCTGGCGGCATGGGTGGCCGAGCATTGCAAGCGCGGCAAAAACATCGCCGACCTGTTTTGTGGCGTCGGGCCGTTCGCGCTGCGGCTGGCGGCGAAATCGAAAATCACCGCCTTCGACAGCGACGCCGGCGCGGTGGCCGCGCTGCTGAAGGCCGCGACGGCGACGTCCGGACTAAAGCCGGTGAAAGCCGAGGCCCGCGATCTGTTCCGCCGTCCGCTGATGCCGATCGAATTGCGCGACTACGATACGGTCGTGTTCGATCCGCCGCGCCAGGGCGCGCAGGCGCAAGCGACGCAACTCGCCGCCAGCAAGGTCCCGACGGTGGTCGCGGTCTCCTGCAATGTCACGACGTTCGCGCGCGACGCCAAAATACTGATCGATGGCGGTTACCGGATCGAAGGCGTCACGCCGGTCGATCAGTTCCGCCACACGCCGCATGTGGAGCTGGTGGCGAGGTTCGTGCGCAAGCGCTGAATCCGCGCGCGTCCGGAGCCTACCGCCCCCAGCGATCCTGCCAGATCTTCTCGCCGATCATGCAATTGACGCGCGGTTCCTTTTCCCTGCGCAACCGGCACGATCGGGCGTTCCGGGGTGCGGCCGCGACTTCGAGCAACAGCTTGGTCCGGATCGCTTCCTTGAACTTCTCGCGCTCCTTGATCGTCACGACGGACGAGCCGGGACCGCCGATCACGCAATCCTCGTAATAGACATCGAGATTGTCGATATCCATGGTGGAATAGGACGGCTCCTTCACCATGATCGGCAGACCGTTGATGATGACGCCCTTTTCCAGCGCGGCATCGCGGGCGACGCGACGGGGCCGCCGTTGTTGTTCGGTCCGTCGCCGGAAATATCGATCACGCGCCGGAGCCCGCGTAGGGTTCTCGTCGAACAGCGGCATCGCGAAATTGATCGCACCCGAATCGAGGTGCGTGAGGCCCGCCGGATCGGGGTCTTCATGATTTCATTGGCGACGGCGTCCGCGGTTTCCGGACCGTCGATGAACCGCCACGGAATGATGATCTTCTGGTCGCTGGAAGCCGCCCACTCGAACTAGGTCACCGCGATCTTGCCGTGCGGCCCGCTCTTCAGCGCCTGCAGGAACTCCTACGAGACGATCGCCTGCGCGTACCCTTCGCGCTGGATCGCCAACTCGTCGAGGTCCACCGAATAGGACACGTCGACGGCGAGGACCAGCTCGACATCGACGGACGCCGTGGTCTTCCTTGTCCGCCAGCCGCTGGCCGGTCTGGCGGGCCATGTCATTGCCAGGGCCTGGT
>CAVSXQ010000016.1:0-20750 GCA_963731915.1 uncultured Alphaproteobacteria bacterium | reverse complement strand
CTCAAACCGTCGCATGTTTCCCTGCACTTATTCGAATTTCTGCCTGCGTCGTCGATTGCGAGATTGTTCTGGCGGCCGATCTCGCTGACGGAATTGATATAGGAAGTCATGGCTTTCACGAACACCTCAGGCGTTCCGCCGACGATTTCGAAGCCGTTGGCCGTGAGCGCCTTGATCACATCCTGATCGGCGAGTGCGATGTTCGCTGACTTGTTGATGCGATCAACGACCGCCTGCGGGGTGCCGGCCGGCGCGACAAAACCCGACCAGGCATAATATTCGACGGGATAGCCCAATTCCTTGAGCGTCGGCGCGTCCGGGAATGCGAACCATCGCTTCTCGCCGGTCGTCGCCAGCACGCGCAACGTGCCGGCCTCGACATGGCTGCGGATGATGTTCGAGGCGGCGAAATCCACCTGACCGGAAATCAGATCCTGAATCATCGGCGCTTCACCGCGATAATGTACGACTTGCATCGGTGTCTTGCTGGCCTGCGCCAGCATGAGGCCGATCAAATGCGATGTGTTGCCGGGGCCGGGAGAGCCGTAGTTCAGGGGTTTCGACTGATCGCCGGCTCCCTTGACCAGATCGGCAAGCGTCTTGTAGGGGGATTTACTGCGGACAACGACCGCCAGCGGCGCCCGCACCACCATCGCGATGGGGACGAAATCCTTCAGCGCGTCGTAGGAAAGCGATTTCTTCAACGCGGGCAACAAGCCGTGGGTGGCGGCGTTGACGTAGAGCAGCGCGTAGCCGTCCGGCGGCGCGCGTTTGACGCTCTCGGATCCCAGAATCCCGCCGGCGCCGCCCTGGTTCTCAACGACAAATGTCTGGCCGAGATTGTCGCGCATGCGGTTGGTCACGACGCGCGCCGGGTATCGGTAACGCCGCCAGCCGCGGCCGGAACGACCACCTTGATCGCACGATCCGGATAGGTACCGGAGCCTTGCGCATATGCGGCGCCGATCAGCGCCGCGAAGAGTCCTGCCACCGCCGCGGCCTCAATGGTGACTTTTCGCATGTCGCTTCCTTCCCGTTGGCGTTTCTTTTTTTGGGCATCGCGCAGCCGCACTGCATCCGGTGAAGAGGCATCAACCCCGCACGGCAGAGTAATCAACATCCCGGAGAAAAGGCAACGAAACGGAAATCGGCTTCGCCGCGTCCGGCGGTGACGGCCTTTGCGAGCCAACTTTGGTGGTTTTCGGAGCGCTCCGGGATGTGGGCCGGACGCCGATTACGTGCTAGACAGGACAAAACAACCAAATCGGACCTAAAACTCCATGCCCATCGTCAACCGCGTCGCCGATCTGCAACCCGACATTCAGGCCTGGCGCCGGGATATCCATCAGCATCCCGAACTTCTGTACGACGTTCACCGCACTGCGGCATTCGTGGCGGACCGGTTGCGGGAATTCGGTTGCGATGAGGTGGCAACGGGACTGGGCAAAACCGGTGTCGTCGGCGTCATCAAGGGTAAAAAACCCGCCAGCAATGGCGATATCAAGGTGATTGGGCTGCGCGCCGACATGGATGCGCTGCCGATCGAGGAAGAAACCAATCTGCCCTATGCCTCCAAAACGCCCGGCAAGATGCACGCCTGCGGCCATGACGGCCACACCGCGATGCTGCTCGGCGCGGCGCGCTATCTCGCCGAGACCCGCAATTTTGCCGGCGATGCGGTGGTGATCTTCCAGCCGGCGGAAGAGGGCGGAGCAGGAGCGGCCGCGATGATCAAGGACGGGCTGATGGACCGCTTTGGCATCGAGCAGGTCTACGGCATGCACAACGGTCCCGGCATTCCGGTCGGCCAGTTCGCGATCCGCCCCGGTCCGATCATGGCCGCCACCGATGCGATCGACATCAAGATCACCGGCCTTGGCGGCCACGCGGCGCGGCCGCATATCTGCATCGATTCCGTGCTGGTCGGCGCGCAGGTGATTACGGCGTTGCAGTCGATCGTCTCGCGCAGCGTCGATCCGCTGGAGTTGGCGGTGATTTCAATTTGCGAATTTCATGCCGGCAACGCGCGCAACGTGATCCCGCAAACCGCGGAGCTGCACGGCACCATCCGCACGCTGACGCCGGAAGTGCGCGAGCTGGTCGAGAAGCGCGTGCGCGAGGTCATCGCCGGCGTGGCGCAGATCACGGGCGCGAAGATCGACCTCGTCTACGAGCGCGGCTACCCCGTGACCGTCAACCATCCCTCGCAGACCGACGTGGCGACGCGGGTGGCGCAGGAGGTTGCCGGCGAGAACAACGTGCATGAGACGCCGCCGCTGATGGGCGCGGAGGATTTTTCCTACATGCTGGAAGCGCGGCCGGGCGCGTTCATCTTCTGCGGCAATGGCGACAGCGCCGGCCTGCATCACCCCGCCTATAATTTCAACGACGAGGCGATCGTCTACGGCACCTCGTACTGGATCAAGCTGGTGGAGAATACGCTGGCGGCGTGAGGACTGGCTTTGCATTTCTCAAGAAAAGCAAAAGGCCCGCGGCATGCGGGCCTTTTTCTTTGGCGCAACGCTCGCGGCTCGGTCCGAAAAGGTGGCGCGCTGCACAGTCCGGGGCTAGTTAGCCGCGCAGCGCGCCCACCACATGGGAACGCCGGTCCAAGCAGTGGCGTCCCAATTCATGCCGAAAATGCGATGATATCATTTATCAATTAAAGGTTGTACAGATATTTTCTCCGGGTCGCTCTGAATTACAGGAATTTGCGTGCGGTGACGCCAGGTCGGATTTTCCGGGGAACTCGCGACAATCCTGGAATGGCGCAGCCAAATTTCCTCCAGGCGGTCTTCGGCCGGCATTTCTTGCTTGCCGATACCGGGCGTGATCGAGACGGCATGGCCGTCCCAATGCGCGCAGACATCAGGCGTCAGGATCGACCACGGCATGTCGGCGAAACGGCTGGCGAAAAACGGCGCGGCCAGTTCAACGATGTGGTGCTCCGGCTCGAACCAGGCGAGGTAATGCGATTCCCGCTCGCGGCCGACTTCTCGGAAGCGGACCGCGGCCTGCATCCTGTGCTGGTCGCGGTGCACGGCCTTGGCCATCGTCGCTATCTGCGACACATCGGGATCGGTTGCGTCATCGAGCAGATTGTGGTGGCGGCGCAATCGCCACAGCAGGCGATAGAGGATGGCAAAGCGTTCGCCGTCGCGATGCAGGATCGCGGCGCGCGCCAGTTCAACGAACTTTGCAGAAACGTTGAAGGTGCCGCGAGATACTTCAAGTGGCACATCAACCGATCGCCCGCACGAGGCGCCTTCATGGCCTCGCACCGTCCATGTCACCTCCGACGGGTTGGCGCCGCCCAGCACCAGCGCCCGGGCCGCTTTCCGCCAGCCTTCGAAATCGGTTTCGCTGTCGAGGCCGATCAAGTGGCTTTGGTGGGCCTTTGATCCCTTTGATTCCATTGCTGAATCACCTGAGGTCCAATCCGATTGACTCTCCGTGCTCTGTTAGCTTTATATTAGAACATATCATGAACAAATGAGCCAGCTTCTGGTTCTCTGAGAACCCCGAATGGCCAACATCTCCGAGGAAGCGGCGCGCATGAGCAGCGCACGCACAAGCACGCTTGCGACCTTGCGCGGCAGCATCGAGCGCCTCGAGGCGAATGGCGATGCGCACGCGTTCAATAGGGCCGCGCTTGGCCATGCGAGCGCGGATGCGATGCTGCGCGGCGGGCTCGCGGTGGCTGCCGTGCATGAAGTGTTTGCCGAAGGACATCAGGGCGCGGCGGCGACCGGGTTCATCGCAGGCCTCGCGGGGCGGATCGCGCCGCGCAAGCCGTTGGTCTGGGTGCGGCAGGATTTTGCCGAACGCGAATCCGGCGCGCTGTCGATGAACGGGCTTTGTGAGCTCGGCCTCGATCCGCGGCTCGTCGTCACCGTGCGCGCGGCCGATGCCGAGACCGCATTGCGCGCCACCGCCGACGCACTCGCCTGCGATGCGGTCGGCGCTGTCGTGCTGGAAGTCTGGGGCGAGACGCGCCAGCTCGATCTCGTCGCCAGCCGAAAACTCACGCTCGCCGCCCAAGCCTCCGGCGTCACCGCCTTGTTACTGCGGGTGGCGGCGGAGCCTGCGCCTTCGACCGCGGAAACGCGATGGATCGTGCGCGCGGCGCATTCGCCGCCAGATGTGCCTTCCATGCCTGCGGCGCCTTGGAATGCGTGGGGCGCGCCGGTGTTCGACGCGCACCTCGTTCGTAACCGTCATGGCCCGGTCGGGCGGTGGATCATGGAATGGAAATGTGATGAGTGCCTTTTCAGAGAACCGGCGGCGTATCCTCAGCCTGTGGCTGCCGCGCCTGCCGATCGACCGCATCCGGCGACAATTGGCTGGTCGCAACGACGGGCTGGATGAATTTCCACGCGTCGTCGTCGCGAAGGAGCACAACGCGCTCGTGCTCTATGCCATCGACGAGGTGGCTGTCCGCGCGGGCCTGTCCATCGGACTGCCGCTGGCCAATGCCCGCGCCATTTGTCCCGAACTGACGGTCTATGATGCCGACGAGCCCGCCGATCGCAAGACGCTGGAAGACATCGCCGACTGGTGCGACCGCTTCACGCCCCTGGTGGCGCTCGATCCGCCGCATGGGCTGTTCCTCGACATCACCGGCTGCGCCCATCTGTTCGGCGGCGAGGCGGCGTTGCTGCGGATGGTATGCGGCGCGCTGAGCGCCCAGGGTTTTACCGTCAGTGCTGTTATCGCGGGCACGTCGATCTGCGCGCGGACGCTGACGCGCAGCACGCCCGGCACCATCGTGGCCGATGGCGGGGAGGCCAAGGCGGTCAGCCGGCTTCCGGTATTTTCCCTTGGCGCTGACGATGCCATCACAAGCGGCCTGCGCCGGGCGGGGCTGAAGACCATCGGCGATGTCGCCTCGCGCGCGCGTCACGAAATTTCGGCGCGGTTCGGCGCCCGCTTCACCACTTTGCTGGAGCAGGCGCTGGGCGAGGGCGACGCGCCGATCAGCCCGCGAAAGCCGCTGCCGGATTACATCGTCGAAAAACGCTTTGCCGAACCGATCGCGACCGAAGCCGTGATCTCGATGACGCTCGCGAGCCTCGCCGAGATGCTGGTCAAGGCGATGGACAAACAAGGCAAGGGCGCGCGGCGGCTGGAAGCCAGTTTCTTTCGCACCGACGGCGCGGTGCGCACCATTGCCGTCGATACCGGGCGGCCGGTGACGCGAAGCGACATGACCTGCCGCCTGTTCCGCGAACGGCTGGACGCCTTGAGCGATCCGCTCGATCCCGGTTTTGGCTTTGACCTCGTCCGCCTGTCGGCGAGCCGCACCGAAATCGTCGTGCAGCAGCAGCGCGACCTCGATGCCACCGTGCATGACAATGACGAACTCGCTGCCCTGATCGACCGCATCGCCGCGCGCATCGGCGGCCGCCGCGTGGTCGTGCATCTGCCGCAAGACACCCACATCCCCGAGCGTGCGGCACTCGCCGTGCCGGCGCAGCATGCGCTTGTCCCCGCCACGCAGGCCGACTGGCCGGCGCGGACCGAAAGCGAGCCGCCATTGCGTCCGCTGCGGCTGTTCGAAAAACCCGAGCCCATCAAGGTGCCGTTTGCGACGGTGCCTGACGGCCCGCCGCATCATTTCACCTGGCGCCGCGCCACCCATGTGGTGACCCGCGTCGAGGGCCCCGAACGCATCGCCATGGAGTGGTGGAAGCAGGACGGCGAAGCGCTGACACGGGATTATTTCCGTATCGAGGATGAAGAAGGTCTTCGTTTCTGGATTTTTCGCGACGGGCTTTACGGCAGCGAACTTGCGGATGAAAAGGGTGAGCCCGTGCCTGCCAACTGGTTCGTGCACGGGCTGTTTGCATGAACACGCCCGCTTATGCCGAGATCGGCATCACCACGAATTTTTCCTTCCTGCGCGGTGGGTCGGATCCGCGTTCTTATGTCCACGAGGCGAGCCGGCTGCGTATTCCTGTCATCGGGATTGCCGACCACAATACGCTGGCCGGCGTGGTGCGGGCCTGGAAGGAGCTCGATCACCCTGACGTCACACACAAGCCAAAGCTCCTGATCGGTTCGCGCCTCGTCTTCATCGACGGCACCCCGGATATTTTCGTCTATCCGCGCGACCGCGCCGCTTACGGCCGGCTGTGCCAGCTCCTCACCCGCGGCAAGCGCGGCGACGATATCGAGCGGATCGAGAAGGGCGAGTGTCACCTGAAACTGGACGACCTGCTGGAATTTGCCGAAGGTCAGCTTCTCATCCTGACACTGCCGCATCGTTTCGAGAGTGCCGATGCCACAAAAGTGCTGCAGCGGTTGCGCGACAGCCGCGCCGATGGCGTGTGGCTGGCGGCGAGCTTGATCTATCGCGGCGATGACAAGCGGCGCCTGGCGCGGCTGTACCGCCTGGCGCTTGCGGCAAAAGTGCCGCTGCTCGCGACCAACGAGGTGCTGTATCACCATCCCGCGCGCCGTCCGCTGCAGGATGTGCTCACTTGCATTCGCGAGAAGACCACGATCGACGCCATCGGCCGGCGGCTGGAGGCCAATGCCGAACGCCACCTCAAGCCGGCGCATGAAATGGCGCGGCTGTTTCGCGATTTTCCGCAAGCGATCGCGGAAACCATGCGCTTTGCCGGCCGCATCAGCTTCTCGCTCGACCAGCTCAGATATCAATATCCGGACGAGCCGGTGCCGCCGGGCAAGACCGCGCAGCAGCATCTGGAAGACCTGACCTGGGCCGGCGTCGACACATATTTTGGCGGCGTGATCGACGACACGCTGCGCGCCACCTTGCGCAAAGAGCTCGCGCTGATCGCCGAGCTGAAATACGCGCATTATTTTCTCACCGTGCACGACATCGTTCACTACGCACGCAGCCAGAACATCCTGTGTCAGGGCAGGGGATCGGCGGCGAATTCCGCCGTTTGCTATGTGCTCGGCATCACCTCGGTCGACCCGACCAAGGTCGATCTGCTGTTCGAGCGCTTCATCTCCAAGGAGCGGCTGGAGCCGCCCGACATCGACGTCGATTTCGAACATTCGCGGCGCGAGGAAGTGATGCAATATGTCTATCGCCGCTATGGCCGTCACCGCGCCGCTATCATCGCCACCATCATCCACTACCGGCCGCGCAGCGCGATCCGCGACGTCGGCAAGGCGCTGGGGCTGACCGAAGACGTCACCGCGGCGCTCGCCGATACGGTGTGGGGAAGCTGGGGCAAGGGCCTTAACGAGATGCAGGTCAAGCAGGCCGGGCTCGATCCTGCGAATTCGATGGTCGAGCTCGCCGTCGAGCTGGCCACTGAGCTGATCGAGTTTCCCCGGCACCTGTCGCAGCATGTCGGCGGCTATGTGCTGACGCAAGACCGGCTCGATACCTATGTGCCGATCGGCAACGCCGCGATGGATGACCGCACGTTTATCGAATGGGACAAGGACGACGTCGATGCGCTTCATATGATGAAGGTCGACGTGCTGGCGCTGGGCATGCTGACCTGCATCCGTAAATGTTTTGATTTGATCGAGCAGCACAAAGGCGAGCGATGGGAATTGGCGACGGTTAAACAGGACGACGAGAAAGTCTACGACATGCTGTGCCGGGGTAAATCGCTTGGCGTGTTCCAGGTCGAGAGCCGCGCGCAAATGAACATGCTGCCGCGCCTGAAACCGCGGACGTTTTACGATCTCGTCATCGAAGTCGCGATCGTGCGGCCCGGACCGATCCAGGGCGACATGGTGCATCCTTATCTGCGGCGGCGGAACGGCGTCGAGAAAGAGATTTATCCGTCGCCGTCGCCGGAGCACGGTCCGCCGGACGAACTCTACAAGGTGCTGCACAAGACGCTTGGCGTTCCCCTGTTTCAGGAACAGGCGATGCGGATAGCGATCGAGGCTGCCGGATTTACTTCCGAGGAAGCGAACGGATTGCGCCGTGCGATGGCAACGTTTCGTAACGTCGGAACGATCGGAAATTTTGAGGAGAAGCTGATCGGAAATATGATTCGGCGAGGGTACGATCCCCAATTTGCCAAGAACTGTTTCGAGCAGATCAAGGGCTTTGGTTCTTACGGCTTTCCGGAAAGCCACGCCGCCAGCTTTGCGCAGCTCGTCTATATCTCCTCATGGCTCAAGCACTATCACCCCGACGCATTCTGCTGCGGGCTGTTGAATTCGCAGCCGATGGGCTTTTATGCGCCGGCGCAGATCGTCGGCGATGCCCGTACAAACGGTGTCGAGGTCCGCGAGGTCGATGTGTCCTGGAGCTTTGCGCAGAACACGCTGGAGGAGGGCGAGGGAAGATATTGCGCGGTGCGGCTCGGCTTCCGCCAGATCGACGGCTTTCACTGGCTTGATGCGGATGAGGAGCGGTTGAAGCAAATTCAGTCGTCATTCCGGGGCGAGCGAAGCGCAGAGCCCGGAATCCATACTCCACGATCGGTGGTTATGGATTCCGGGCTCACGCTATCGCGCGCCCCGGAATGACGGTGAGAGGACTGGGCCGACCGTATCGTCGCCGCTCGCAATCGCCAGTCCCTTCACCTCGCTGGAAGACTTTGCCCGCGACACGGCCTTGCCGAAACGCGCGCTGATCCTGCTGGCGGATGCCGATGCCTTCCGCTCCATCGGGCTCGACCGCCGCGCGGCGCTATGGGCGGTGCGGAGATTGCCCGATGACGTGCCGCTGCCGCTGTTCGAGGCGGCCACCGCGCGCGAGCAGCCCGACGAGAATGCAAAACCCTTACCCGTGATGCCGCTTTCCGAGCAGGTCGTTGCCGACTACCAGACCATCCGGCTGTCGCTAAAAGGCCATCCGATGGAATTCTTGCGTTCGATGTTTGCCAGGGAGCGCGTCGTCGCCTGCAAGGATGTCAATCACAGGAACGACAAGCGCTCGGTGCGTTGCGCCGGCGTGGTGCTGGTGCGGCAGCGGCCGGGCAGCGCCAAGGGCGTGGTGTTCATGACGCTGGAGGACGAAACCGGCATCGCCAACATCGTGGTGTGGCCGAAGGTGATGGAGAAATACCGCAAAGAGGTGATGGGCGCGCGTCTGATCCTGGTCGAGGGTTATATCCAGAGCAGCCCGGAGGAAGTCACCCATCTGGTCGCACAGCGGCTGTATCGACCGTTCACACGATCTGACCGGGCTTGCCAATGATGCGCTTGCCCGCAAGCATACCGTGCCGGTCGGGCCCGCGCTGATCGAGCCGCTCAATGATGACCGCCGCGATCATCCCGATACGCCTGCGCAAAAAATCCGCCACCCGCGCAACGTCCGTATTTTGCCGCCGTCACGGGATTTTCATTGATAGCCGTCAGACGGTCGCCCGCCGGCCAACTTCCAAGGGAGGAGGCATCGGGGTTCTGTCCCGGGGAGCCTTGGCTTCAAGCGCGGGCTCCAGGGTCGAAGCGCTGGCGGAGCACATCGCCTGCGAAACCAGATTTCCCGATTTCTCGAATTCGCCGGCCAATGATTCAAACTGCGCTGCCGCCAGCCGAAGTATCGAGACCGGCACCTGAACGTGATCGGCCCGGGACAAGGCCGCCACTTGCGCCTCAAGGCTGGCGCAGTTCGACCTTTCTTTCAGAAGCTCTTCTTCCGCATCGTTCGCCCGATTGACGTTGGCTTCGAGAAGTCGGGCGGCGCGGAGCAAATTTTCCGCGTTAGACCCTCCGGAGACGAGGTCGGCAAATCTGAGCAGAAATCTCGTTATGACCTCTACTTCGTGCGTCTCCGGGCGCGTGTTCATTTGGATGACCAGGGCGATGAGCTAAAGCTGAGCGAATTTAGCTGATTCGCGCAGAGTCGGTCGGTAATCGTCAAAGGCCGGCCAGCGTTACTCCCGCACCTTGCACGATATCCACACGGGGATCGCCCTGGCTTTCGCAGCCTTGATGGGGAGGCTACTCCGGCGCCGCACCCACCGGCGGCCCGCCCGGCGGCCGGTGCAGGTACGTGATCGTCAGATACGCGCCCACCCATGAACCGGCGGCCGCAAACGCGATGTAGACCCAGTTCTCGGTATAGCTGATCACGGCGTAGGACGAGAGCACATACCAGATGCTGCTCCAGGTCGCCGCCGGCACGCGCTTGCGCGCCACCACGGCGGAGGTGAACATCACGTAGACCGCGTCGGTTGCGGCGGTGGCGAGCAGCACTGCTCCCGCGGTTAAGGGTTCGATGGCGGCCATTGCAACTCCTTGTAAGCTGGCGCAGAGGTTTCGAGGGTAGGGAAGAGAGACGGCCATGCAAAGCCCAGGAAAAACCTCGCTGGAAATCCTCAGCGATATCTGGACATCCGCCGGTGGTGACGCCGCCGCGCTCGACGCGCTCACGCTGACCGGTGAAGAGCCGCAATTGCCATCGTCGTTCCGCGTCGCCGCGGCGGCGCAGGCGAGCGTTGCCGCCACGGGACTCGCCGCGGCAAATATCTGGAAATTGCGCAGCGGCGAGGCGCAAAATGTCATCGTCGACATGCGCCACGCCGTGGTCGAATGCCGGAGCGAACGATATCTCCGTGTCGACGGCAAACCGCCGCCGCCGGCCTGGGACGCCATCGCTGGCATCTACAAAACCCGCGACCAGCGCTTTGTCCGCCTGCACACCAATTTTCCGCATCATCGCGATGCCGTCTGCAAAGTCCTGAACTGCAAGGCGGAGCGTGACGACGTTCAGGCCGCGTTGATGCAATGGGATGCGGAAGCCTTCGAGACCGCAGCCTATGCCGGCGGCTGTGTGGTCGCGATGATGCGTTCGCACGAGGAGTGGTCGGCGCTGCCGCACGCCAAAGCGCTTGCCGAATTGCCGTTGATCTCGATCGAGAAGATCGGCGAAGCCGCGCCAAAACCCTGGCCCAAAGGCGATCGTCCGCTGGCGGGTATTCGCGTGCTCGATCTGTCGCGGGTGATCGCCGGTCCCGTCGCCGGCCGCACGCTCGCGGCGCATGGCGCCGATGTGATGCTGGTTTCGGGCCCCGATCTGCCGGCGATTGCCTGGCTCTCCATCGACAATGGCCGTGGCAAGCTTTCGAGTTTTGTCGAGCTGAAGAGTGAGCAGGGGCGCAGCACGCTGCGCGATCTGCTGGCGCAGGCCGATATTTTTTCGCAGGGCTATCGGCCGCGCGCGCTCGCCGCGCTCGGCTTCTCGCCGCAAGACGTGGCAAAACTCAATCCGGGCATCGTCTATGTGACGCTGTCGGCCTATGGCCATGCCGGGCCGTGGGCGGATCGCCGCGGCTTCGACTCGCTGGTGCAGACATCGACCGGCTTTCAATCACGCCGAGGGACAGGCGGCCGGCGTCGATGGACCGAAGGAATTGCCGGCGCAGATGCTCGATCATGCCACCGGCTACTTCATGGCGTTCGGCGCCATGATGGCGAAGGCGCGCCAGTCGCGCGAGGGCGGAAGCTGGCATGTCCGGGTGTCGCTGGCGCAGACCGGACGCTGGCTGTGGAATCTCGGCCGCGTTGCCGATGGTTTTAAAACCGAAGATTTGAAGGGCGAAAGCGTAAAGCCCTTGATGGAAGAACTGGTGTCCGGCTTCGGCCCGCTGCGCTCGGTCAGGCCCTCAGCGATCCTGTCGAAGACCCCGGCGTTCTGGGTCCGGCCATCGATGCCGCTCGGCAGCCACCCGGCCGAATGGCCGGCCCGTTAGTCCTGTCCAAACTTTAATGGCCGATCCGGCGCTTTTTGCGTTTTTTGGGTTGTTTCAAACGGCAATTGACCACTATTAGCGCTCTGGTGAGACATTTTGTCGCTGGTGTCCTCACGGAATTGGCCGTATCCCATGCCCAACGAAATTCCAAAGCAATTGCAAATGCTTAGCTGGCAGAAATGGGCGGCCGGCGCAGCGTTACTGGTGCTGGCCGGCGCGGCCCTTTACGGGTTTGTGAGTTCCAAGGGGACAACCCGTCGGCCACTCCGAAGTGTCGAGCCAGTCCCGCAGGGGCGGTCTTGCGCGCTACACGCCGACGCCGGCCGAATGGGCCAGCCTGAGCATCCAGCCGGTGGTCGAAAAGGCCTTTCGCGCCGAGCATGTGACCGAGGGCAAGATCGCGATCGACGAGGATCGCTCGACGCCGGTGTTTTCGCCCTATGCCGGCCGGGTCACCAAATTGCTGGCGCGTCCGGGCGACATGGTCGTCAAGGGCCAATCGCTGTTCGTGATCGAAGCCGCCGACACCGTGCAGGCGCAAAACGATTTCATCGGCACAATGACCGCGATGAACAAAGCGAAGTCCGCGCTCGCGCTTGCCGAGATCCAGAACAAGCGCGCCAGCGATCTGTTCGAGGGCAGGGCGGTGCCGCTGAAGGATTTTCAGCAAGCCCAGGCCACCCTGATCCAGGCACAGAACGACATGCGTTCGTCGCAGACGGCGCTGGAGGCTTCGCGCAACAAACTGAAAATCCTCGGGCTCTCCGACGACGACATCGCCGCGTTCCAGGACAAGGGCCGCATCAATCCGGAGACTACTATCTTCGCGCCGATCGGCGGCACCGTGGTCCAGCGCAAGATCGGACCCGGCCAGTACGTCAATTCCGGCGCCAGCGATCCGGTCTATGTGATCGGCGATCTCTCGACCGTCTGGCTCACCGCGTTTGTCCGCGAAAGCGACGTCGCCAGCGTTTCGGTCGGGCAGGAGATTTCGTTCAACGTACTGGCACTGCCGGGCCGTTCGCTGAATGCGCGTATCAACTATGTTGCGACCGCAATCGACCCCGCGACACGACGGCTGCTGGTTCGCGCGACGATCGACAATAAGGATCGCATGCTGAAGCCGGAAATGTTCGCCAACGTCACGATCTATTCGCCAAGCGATCACGCGGCGGTCGGTGTGCCGAAGCAGGCGCTGATCTATGAAGCCGACCAGGTGCGGGTCTGGGTTGCGCATGAGGACAGGTCGATCGAGCTGCGTTCGATCAAGCCCGGCCTCACCAATGGCGATCTGGTCGAGGTGCTCGGCAACCTCAGGCCCGGCGAGCAGATCGTGACCAAAGGCAGTCTCTTCATCGACCGGGCTGCCTCGGGTAGCTGATCCCCTCACGAAAGACCCGGTCTGAATGGATCGTCTCGTCGCCCTTGCCGTCAACCGCCGCTATTTGATGGTTGGCATGTTCGTCGCCGTGTTCATCGGTGGCCTGATCGCGTTCAGGCAGCTCAACATCGAGGCCTATCCCGATCCGACCCCGCCGATGGTCGACATCGTGACGCAAAGCCCGGGCCTGTCGTCGGAAGAAATCGAGCGCTACATCACCATCCCGATCGAGACCCAGGTCGCCGGCATCAAGAACCTGCGCACCATCCGTACCATCTCGCTGTACGGGCTCTCTGACGTCAAACTGCAATTCTCGTTCGACTACACCTATGAAGAGGCGCTGCAGCAGGTGCTGAACCGGCTGGCGCAGCTTGCGCCGCTGCCGGGCAATGCGCAGCCGACGATCTCGCCGCTCAGCCCGATCGGCGAGATCTACCGTTACCGCCTCACGGGCCCGCCGAACTACAGCGTGCTCGACCTCAAGACGCTGCAGGACTGGGTGTTGCAGCGCCGCTTCCGCGCCGTGCCCGGCGTCATCGACGTCACCGGCTGGGGCGGCAAGACCAAGACCTACGAGCTGCAGGTCGATTTCAACAAGCTGGTCGCCTTCGGCCTGACGTTGCCGCAGGTGATGCAGGCGGTCAGCAATGCCAACATCAATGTCGGCGGCAACACCGTCAATATCGGCGCGCAGTCGGCCGTGGTGCGCGGCGTCGGCCTGATCCGCTCGGTCGATGACCTCGCCAACACCATGGTGTCGCAATCCGGCGGCAATCCGGTGCTGGTCAAGGATATCGCCGCGGTGACGATCGGCGAAAAGCCGCGGCTCGGCATCGCCGGCATCGACCAGGACGACGACATCGTGCAGGGCATCGTTCTGATGCGCCGCAACGAGCAGAGCTCGCCGACCATCGCGCGCGTCGAGCAACTCGTCGCCAGCATCAACAATTCCAGCATCCTGCCGCCGGGCGTGCGGATCGAGCGCATCTACGACCGCAAGGACCTGATCGACATCACCACCC
The DNA here is from genome assembly GCA_963731915.1 of uncultured Alphaproteobacteria bacterium. Classification (GTDB taxonomy): domain Bacteria; phylum Pseudomonadota; class Alphaproteobacteria; order Rhizobiales; family Xanthobacteraceae; genus Bradyrhizobium. Next base: position 6,705 of record CAVSXQ010000016.1, on the reverse strand, counting down.
ACACCGTGCTGCACAACATGGTGGTCGGCATTTTGCTGATCGTGCTGCTGCAATGGATTTTCCTGGGCGATCTGCGCAGCGCGCTGATCGTCGGCGCCACCATTCCGTTCGCGCTGTTCTTTGCCGTCATCATCCTGGTGATGCGCGGGGAGTCCGCCAATCTGCTGTCGGTCGGCGCGATCGATTTCGGGCTGATCGTGGACGGCACCGTGATCATGGTGGAAGCAATCTTCCGGCGCCTGTCGCAAACCACCGCGCTGTCGGAGACCGAGCAGAGCCACATTTCCTACGAGACGGCGATGGACATCAAGAGCCATGCCATTTTGTCTGCCGCAGCCGACGTGTCGCGCTCGATCTTCTTTGCCGCCGCCATCATCATCGCCGCGTTCATCCCGCTGTTCACGCTGAGCGGCGTCGAGGGCAACATTTTTGGCCCGATGGCGCGCACCTATGCCTATGCGCTGGCCGGCGGCCTGCTTGCCACCTTCACGGTGACGCCGGCATTGAGCGCGATCATCCTGCCCACGCATATCCACGAAACCGAAACGCGGATCGTGAAATTCCTCGGCCGGATCTATCTGCCGGTGCTGAACTGGGCGCTCGCCAACCGCAAGATCGTCATGGGCGGCGCCGCGGGCCTGGTGCTGCTGACCATCATGTTTGCCCGTCTGCTTGGCCTCGAATTCTTGCCCAAGCTGGAGGAGGGCAATCTCTGGATCCGGGCGACGCTGCCGCCGACCATCTCGCTGCAGGAGGGCAACGCCTATGTCAACGAGATGCGAAAACTCATCCGCGCCCGCCCCGAGGTGGAATTGGTGGTGTCGCAGCATGGCCGCCCCGACGACGGCACGGATGCTGCCGGTCTGTTCAACGCGGAATTCTTTGCGCCGCTAAAGCCGGCCAGCGAATGGCCGAACACCCGTGACAAGGCGGAATTGACCGCGCAATTGCTCGAGCAATTGCAGGACAGGTTTCCCGGCGTCGAATTCAATTTTTCGCAGTATCTGCAGGATAACGTGTCCGAAGCGGTCTCTGGCGTGAAGGGCGAGAACTCGATCAAGCTGTACGGCAACGACCTGCAGGCGCTGACCGACACCGCCAACAAGATCAAGCAGGTGTTGTCGACGGTGCAGGGCATCACTGATCTGGCAGTGTTCACCTCGCTCGGCCAGCCTACCATCCAGATCGATATCGACCGCGCCCGCGCCGCGCGTTACGGCCTTTCGCCCGGCGATATCAATGCCACCATCCGCGTCGCGATCGGCGGCGATTCCGCCGGCGATCTCTACGAACCGGGCAGCGACCGGCATTTCCCGATTATCGTTCGCCTCGCGCCGGAATACCGCAAGAGCGCGGAGGCGATCCAGAATTTGCGGATCGGGGCTGCCGGTCCCGGCGGCGCGATCACGCAAATCCCGCTCAGCGAAGTCGCCTCGATCAACCTGATTTCCGGCGCTGCCTATATCTATCGCGAGCAGCAGGAGCGCTATCTGCCGATAAAATTCTCGGTGCGCGAACGCGACCTCGGCAGCGCCATCCAGGAAGCGCAGGACAAGGTCGCGGCCCAAGTCCATCTCCCGCCGGGATCGCGGGTCGAATGGGTCGGCGAGTTCGGCAATCTGCAGGACGCGATCCGGCGGCTGTCGATCGTGGTGCCGATCAGTCTTGCGCTGATCGCGGTGCTGTTGTGGTTCAATTTCGGCTCGGTGGCCGACACGCTGCTCGCCATGAGCGTGATCCCGATGGCGATTTTTGGCGGCGTGCTCGGGTTGCTGATCTCGGGTATTCCGTTCAGCGTCTCGGCGGCGATCGGTTTCATCGCGCTGTTCGGGATTGCCGTGATGGACGGCATCATCATCCTGTCGCAGTACAACCAGCTGATTGACGAAGGCGTTGAGCGGATGCGGGCGATCGTCCGCACCGGCGAACTGCAGTTGCGTCCGGTGCTGATGACCTGCGTGGTCGCGGGCGTCGGCCTGTTGCCGGCGGCGATGTCGGAGGGGATCGGTTCGCAGGTGCAAAAGCCGCTCGCGGTGGTGGTCGTCACCGGCATGATGCTGGCCCCGCTGGTCATCCTGGTCACGCTGCCGGTCCTGATCTCCTTCTTTTCGCGGCGGGCCCGCTGATGGTTTGTGGGCATACGCCCATAAATCCTGCCCACTCCGTTTGTGGTTGACGTCCCCCGCGTCCCGCTCCTTGATTAGGCACGGGAAAACCACGGGGGAACGCCGTGCAAGTCGAGGGACGTCAGGGACAAGTCACCGCCACCGCCGAGCAGATCCTCGGCGAGATCCGCGAATTTTGCCGGGCGACACAGACCGCGGAATCCACCTTCGGGCGCCTCGTCGTCAATGACGGCAAGCTGGTGTCGCGGCTGCGCGACGGCGCGCGGATCACCACCGGCACGCTCGACAAGGTGCGCGCCTATCTCAGCGAGCATCGTGCGGCCGCGCCGCCGGCGCAAAACGGGCACCTTCAGCCGGCAAGAGCGGTCAATGGCGCCGCCGCTGCGACCGACGTCGCGCCGGCGGGCTTTCGCTTCTTCGATAACCGGCAAAAATACCTGCTGTTCGTCTCGACCTGCAGCGAGAAGACCGAGATCGGCAACCGCATCTCGCTCGAACTCGGCAATCTGCAGCCGTCGCCGCCGGCGCTTCGGATCTTCGATGCCGGCGTCGGCGACGGCACCGTGCTGTCGCGGGTGATGCGCGCGGTGCATGCGCGCTTTCCGACCATGCCGCTCTATGTCGTGGCCAAGGAGATCAGCTACGAGGACGTGCGGCTGATGCTGGAGAAGATGGCCGACCGGCTGTTCGAACATCCGGCCACCGTGCTCGTCGTCACCAATCTCTATTACGCCGAAGCGCCGTGGCTGACCCCGCGCTCGGCGACCGCGGCGCAGGGCCTGATCTGGAAGGACGTCACGCTGTCGGGCAACACCGCGCACGGCTTTGCCGAGCAGATCGGCGAGCTCGAGGGATTTCTGGCCGAGAACTGGCGGGCAGGGATCAGCAAGACGTCAGGCAATCCGGTCTACAACCGGCCGATCATCCTCACCATTCGCCGGGAGGATCATTCTTTTCTGCTCGATCCGATCATGCCGCGGCCGGGAAAGGTGATGGCCGACTACGATCTTGTCATCGCCTCGCAGCCCTACCGGGCGCGGGTCGGCGTCGAGTTCAAGGCATCGAAGGTGATCACGCCGCTGGTGAAATCGTTGCGGCCGGGCGGCCGGCTGATCGGCATCCACTCCCACGGCAAGGATCCCGGCATCGAGATCATCGATCAGGTCTGGCCCGGCGACGATCCCTTCAAGACCGACCGCTACGCGATCCTGCGCCAGGTCAAGCACGAGCTCGGCTCCATGGCGCGGCATTATAATTTCAATGCGTCCTCCGACGCGCGCTCGATCTTCCGCTATCACATGCACACGCTGCCCGACGAGGTCAGCGGCCCGATCGGCACCTCGACGCTGTTCGCGGCCTGGAATGCCGCGATCTATGTCGCGCAGATCGAGGATGTGCGCCTCTCCGAAGTCGTGCGCGATGGCCGCTATCTCGAGGCCACCGACCGGGTGCTGAAGAAGCATGGCGGGCTGTGGTTCAACGACGAGACCTATGTGATTTCGCGCCGCCGTGCCCCCGCCTGATGTTCGGGACCGCCCGTGACCGCACCCGATCTCGCAAAACTGCTGACGCAAGCCTCCGTCGAAATTTCCTCGCGCGGGCATCAGTTGCAGGAGCTGTCGGACCACTTTGCGCGCGGCACGGACGTCACCATCACCTTTCTGCCCGGCGATAATTACCGCCACAATATCGAGACCGCGGCCGCATTGCGCCGCGCCGGCTTCAATCCGGTGCCGCACATCGCCGCGCGCGAAATGGCCTCCTATGAGGCGCTCGGCGATTTCCTCGTCCGTGCCCGCGGCGAGGCCGATGTGCGGCGCATCCTCCTGATCGCCGGCGACGTCGCCGCGGCGAGGGGGCCGTTCAAATCGAGCTTCGATGCCGCCGCCTCCGGCCTGATCGAGACCCACGGCATCAAATCCGTGAGCGTTGCCGGTCATCCCGAGGGACATCCGTTCCTGGATGATGACCATGCGTTCAAGAACCTCGCCGCCTGGCAGGCGTGGAGTGACCGGACCGGGGTTTCCGTCAACGCCGTCTCCCAGTTCTGCTTCGAAAGCGCGCCGATCCTTACCTGGCTCGGCGAGCTTCAAGCGCCCGCGGGATCGATCTTCCCGTTATTGTCGGTCTCGCCGGTCCGGCGACGCTGGCTACGCTGACCAAATTCGGACTTCGCTGCGGCATCGGCAATTCGATGCGAGCGCTGCGCGGCCAGATCGGACGGTTCGGCGGCTCTTGACCCATACCGGCCCCGATGACGTTTTCCGCGGGCTCTGCACGGCATCGCCGGAGGCGATGGCGTCGATTGCCGGATTTCACCTGTTCTCGTTCGGCGGCTTAAGGAAGTCGGCAAACTGGTTGCGTGACTTCCACAATGATCCGCTTGCTGTATCGGCGAGATGAGTTTCAAGTAAACCCGTAGATTTGCGCCGGATTATCGACCAGAATCTTCTTGCTAACCGCGGCGTCCGGCGCCCACACCGGAAGCTGGTTGAGCAGTTTCCCGTCGTCGATCTGGAACAGCGGCGTGACGTCGGTCGGTTTCTTGCCGGCGGCGTTACCGAATCCGGATGAGGCCAGTTGGTGCCCCAGACATGCGATCGCTGTTCGCCGCGATCAGCGCCTGGCGAGGGGGATGCAGTCCTTGTATTCGGGCCCGAGTTTTGACGAGCGATAGGCGCCGGAGATCTTTACATAGGCGAGCCGGACCACGATCGACGAGCTCGTCAAAACCCGGCTGCTTCCGTCAAGGTCCGCCGCGCGCCGCCATAATGTCGAAGACAGCGGCACCGGCGAGGCCATGAGTTGTCCTTGATCGCCGAGATGATCGCGAGGCTGGTATTGAGCTGGACGTGCCACTTGCGGCTTTTCATGCCGCCCTCCGCTACCAGCCTGGAAACGCTTGCCGGCGACGGTGGGGCCGTTCGTGCCGCCGGTCGCGAGGTTGAGCCGGATGCCGCGCATGCCCGCCTTACCCATCGCGTCGAGTTCGCTCTCGGTGGTCTTCTCGTCGATCACCGCGACACCGCGTCCATTCGTCGACACGCGCTTTCATGCCGACGAGCGTCGGCCGGAGTTGTCGGTGCCGTAGACGCTCGGTGTGACGATGACGACGCGCTGGATGCGCAGCGCCTTGTGGAGCGCCGCCATCTCCTCCGGCGTCGCCGACGTCAGGCGTGTAAACCCGTCCCTCGAAATACGGAAACTGCGATGCAGGTGCTTGTGCGTGTGGCAATCGCACGCGCCGGGCGGCACGTCGAATTGACCGGCGTCTCCGGCTGCACCGCCTTTCCAAAAACCTCCCGGTTTTGCATCAGCACTCCGGCTGCGATGGAGCCGAGCAAGATACTGCGTCGCGTCAGCATTGGTCTTCTCCCCTGTTCAGCGCATTTCAGGCCGCGCGTTGCGAAGAGGATAGCAGGTTACGCGGCAAGCGCACGCGCCGCGCGGATCAGGGCAGCATTGCTTTCGGCGAGGTCGCCGGAGGGCAGGTGCTTGCCGTCCTCGAGCCCGATCCTGGCGTCGACCCCGAGCCGCAGCGTTTCGCGGTAGAGCGGCCAGACCGTGAGATCGCGGCCGTGCAGCAGCCGCGGCAGCCGCATGTCGGCGCGGTCGAGAATTTTCTGAATGTCGCGAAGCGCTTGTTCCGCCGCCGGCAGTTCCTGTTCGTTGAGCTCGATCAAAACCCGCAGGCATTTTTCGGCGTTGGGGTGAGCGAGGAACTTTTCGGCATCAGCCGCCGACCACAGGCCGGCCTCAACGCCGATGCCTTTTTCCAGCACGAGGTCGATCACCTCGGCGGAATCCTCCTCGATCAGGTTGATCGAGACGTAATCCGGCAGGACCCGCCATTCCCGGATGTGCTGCTGCCGCGCGCGGCCCTTTGGCGGGATCCACCAGCCGGTCGACAAGCCGACGGGGATGCCGGGCACGCTGGCTCCTCACCGCCTCGAGCGCGCGGGCGACGTCGTCGGGATGCAGGCTCTCCATGCCCGCGGCGTCGCGCACATGGATGTGCAATTGCTGCGCGCCGGCCTCAACCACCGCCTTCGCATCGGCAGCCAATTCATTCGGCGACAGCGGGGTTGCCGGATGGAAGGCGCGGTCGCGGCCGCCGTTCAGACAGGCTTGAAGCATCGAAGAAACCTCGCATTTACAAATCTTTCGAACCGGAAGCTCGCAGATTTGACTAATCCACCACGCGCCCGGATGATCCAAGCCCCACCTGGAATCAGTTTATGCAAAAATTTTCGCGAAAGTTCAAAACCGGCGCGTCCGCCGTCGCCGTTCTGGTCGTGCTGTTCGGCGTCTACGGCTTTCGCAAACTGCAGGCGCTGGCCGCCGACCCCACCGGCGACAAGGATTGCCGGCCGGCGGCGGCGGGCGAGCAGGGCAAGATCGATCTGGAACGGATCAAGGCGATCGCGCCGCTGCAGGGCGTAAAGTGGTCGCAGCTCGGCGGCAGCATCAACGATGCGAGCTGCCTCAACAAGACCGAGATCTTTGGCGTGGTCGAGGTGCGCAGCGTCGAGGACATCGCCAAGACGCTGGCATTTCGCGCGCGACAACAAGCTTTCGA
>CAVSXQ010000015.1:0-54212 GCA_963731915.1 uncultured Alphaproteobacteria bacterium | reverse complement strand
CCATCACGCGGCGCCGAAGCGATCGGATGAAGTAGCCCAGGGTCGAGGCCAAGGTCAGCCAGCCGTAAATCCGCCAGCGTGAGAGGCCCCCGTTTGAGAACGTTCATCACGCGGCCCTCGCAATGCTGATAGCGCAGCGACGGATGAGCCGCGCTACTTGCAGCGCGCGAGGCGAACGGCTATTATCGGAAGTGATCGCCAGATCAGAATTCCGAAGGTCGGTCCCCGCCACAGGGCCGGCCTTCACTGCTTTCAGGCCCATTGTTAAGCGGCCTCCATCGCGGCCACTGCCCGCTTCTGGAAAGCTTCATCTTATCCTCGAACCAGACGACGGCGCGCGCCTCTGGATCGAGCTTTGTCCCCTTGGGAAATTTGCCGTCCGCAATCTTGGCGTACAGCGTAGGCTTCGCCCATCCGGTAGCGGCAAGCACCGCCGGCAGTCGCATTACCTTCCGAACCATTTCAATTCCCCGGGGAATCCAAATCAGGGTTCGGGGGGATTTCGGGGCGGGGAAAGGACAGAAGCGCGCCCGGCAACGAGCTCAATCAAATTCTCCCCAAACTGGGCCTCTACCTGAACTTTCGATAAGTTCGATGTTTCAGCAGCAAGACGGATCATGTTTGCTCGGTAGTTTTGGAGCGCCATTTCATTCTCCACTTCGTCTGCGGCAAACTTTTTTAGCCAGTTCCGAACAGACTTTTCAAAATCGGCCCCGGGACGCATGAATTGCTGCCTATAGTTCATGGCAAATTTGATGGCACCTCCTTTGCCCCTTTTTCCCGTCTCGTTCGCGCCGTTCACGTAGAGCTGGAGCCCGACACAAAGTTGGGCCCGGATGAGCCACACATCGGTAGGGTCGGGTTGCGCACCCCGTGGGATAGGCTTCTCCACCAAAAAAAGTCGATGTCGTGAGCCTTCCGCAGCATCATGGAAGGCTGCCGCGAGCAACCGCAACTTGATCGCAGCATCTTCTTGCCCCGCCGCTTCCAACAGCGCGGCAACCGAAGAGCTTGCCAGCATGTATTGCAATTGCTCTGCCTCGAGAGGCCCGATGTTTTTATGCGCGCTCCGTGGCTTAAACGCGTTTCTCATCTCGTCTAGAAACTTTCGAAAAGACAGCAGGTTTCTCGGGGTCGGGAGTTATTTGCGCCCCCCGATCCTGACAACGTTGTTGCCGCCAGCCGCCTTGCCGCCGCAGTACTTCGCCCAGTCATCCATCATCCGGCGCCGCTTCTCGCGCATGTTGCTTCGCCGATAGGCCGCCTCCACCTTGTCATCGACGGTATGAGCCATCGCCATCTCAGACATTTCGTTAGGGTATGACGTCATGTCGCCGCCCAATCCTTGAAGGTCGATCGGAAGCCGTGAACGGTCGCATATTCGGGCGAGTACCCCATGCCCTTGAGCAGTTCGGACATGGCGGCGTTTGACAGGCCGGCGCCTTCCTTGCCACCGGGGAACAGGTAGTCGCCCTCCTCCGGAACCTCGGCCAGCGCGGCCAGAGCCGGCTTCGTCAGCGGGATGACATGATCCGCTTCCGAGCGCCCCTCTTGCCCTTCACGCGGGCCGCCGGGACCGTCCAAAGCTCTTCGCTTCGGTCGATTTCCCCCGGCATCGCGCCGATCGTGTCGCCGGTCCGTGCAACTGTCAGGATCGTGAACTCCAGCGCCCGGGCGCTGACGCCTCCTTGGCCCGGAGCTTTGCCATGAACGCCGGCAACTCGGCATAGGGCATCGCCGGATGATTTTCGACCGGCGACACCTGCGACTTCGCCGGCAATAGCTGATCAAAATGCCCCCGCCATGCGCGCCGGATTCTCGCCAGACCGAAGGCCGAGGGCCTTGGCGCGGTCCAGCACCTTCTCAATCCGGCCGCGGACCCGGCTGGCCGTCTCGGTCTTGGTTTCCCAGATCGGCCGAAGGATCTTCATCGATGTGCGCCGTCTCGATCATCCTGCACCGGCAGCTTGCCGATGATCGGATAGGCGTAGGTCTTCAGGGTCGCTGTCCATTGGCCGGCGTGCTTATCGCTCTTCCAACCCGCCCTATGAGCCTCGATGTAACCCTCGGCACATTCCTTGAAGGTCAGCGCCTTGGCCGTCTCAGCCGCCTGGCGCCTTTCTGGAGCCCTGCTCCTCAATCGGGTCTATGCCATCCACAACCAGCCCGTAAGCAGCATCCCGCTTCTCGCTGGCGTCCTTCAGGGAAACCAGCTCGAAGTCACCCAGGCCCATCTTACGGGCGCGGCCGGCGATCATGTAGCGGAAGACCCAAGCCTTTGTTTTGAAATCGCTAACTTGCAGGCACAGACCACCGCCATCGCTATAAAGGCCTGGTTTCAGGTCGGTTTTCTCGGTGAACTTGACGGAGAGCTTATTGGTTCCGCGGGCCATAGTCGCGCTCCGATGTACGTCTCTACGTACAAATATGCGCTAGATTTGGCTGGACCGCAATAGACAATGCTGGACTATGAAAATATAAAAAAGCCCCGTAGAATTGAGACTTCTTAGACTTCGCCAGACGAGGCTAGACATGGAAACGACGGACTCCGTCTCCGCCACCCTACGCCCTTCGGGCTTCGGGTGGCAGGCCACCCGGAGACCGAAAGGCGTAGGGTGTCTCCCGAAGCTCCGTCAGGAGCGAAGGGAGACTGTCACGGTGTGGTACGTCTACTTTCTTTAACTCGGCAACGGCGACATTTGCGTCGACTCAACGAACGACCTTCGTCGTCGGATAGAATTCGATGAGCAAGGGCATGTGGTTTCCACGAGCCAGCATCGGCCTGTGGTCCTGCGCTCCTATGTGGCGGTAGCAGATGAGGCGACCGCGCGCAGATCTTGAGCGGTATTTCAAGTCTGGTTCCGGAAAAGCCTTTGCAAAAAAGCGCTTTTTAGGCGGCTCCGAATAAAGGGTGGCGACCGAAGCGAACCTCACGCGCCCCTTCCCCCTCTATATAGAGGCAAACTTAATGCGTGCTGATCCAGGCGCGGGCTTCGCGCTGGGCGGTGGCGATTTCGATGTCGCTCATCAGCTCGGCAACCTCGCGGCGGAGCGAAATCGCGTCCGCGCGGCCCTTTAGCGCGGCGAGATTGAACCATTTATGCGCGGCGACGAGATTGACGACGCCGGAACGGCCGCTCGCCCAGTAAAGGCCGCGCTCGAACAGCACGTCCGGGATCGCGGTTTCCGCGACCGGCATTGCGGCGTCCAGATCGAAGTTCCCCTGAAACATCTGTAGCTCCCCTTATTATTGTTGGCCGCGAATTTCCGAGTGCGGCCCCTGCCCGACTGTCTGACTCATTCCCCATGCCGTTTGCCGGCTTGTTGAGGCTGATATGACCGCTAAAATTTGAAGGGCAGTTTAAGGTTCGCGATGAACGGGATGTAAACGTGCGGCCGAAACGTCTTGATAAGAAATCAAGGAAAGGCCTGTGCCGCAGCGGTTTCCTTGCAGCCGCAAAATTCGGTTTACCTTGCGATTTCGCCAACCGATAACCATCGCCGCAAGGTTCGCGTTCTCACGCGCGCAAATCCGGTGCGCGGCCGCGGCCCGATCGACCGCTGGCTATACGGCATTGGCAGACCGACCGCGCAACACTTCGGTTGTGGTCCGATGGCGGACGGCAACGGATCGCGCCTCGCACGAAAAATCCCCGGCCGCAATGGCCGTGGACGATGCGAACAGCGATGTGACTGGGAATGAAAGAGCCGGGCACGTTCCCGGCGGGGTGGGAACGAGGGCGTCGGCGAACACGTCAGGACCAGATCTCGGCCAGGACCTCGGAGTTAACCTTGGGCCCGGTGAAATTGCGGAGCCAGTGGATCCGCACCGAACGAAGAAACTTGTTTCTTCTGCCGGACCGCTTTTCGAGAATGAAAATTCGATCCAGCCGTTTGACCTGATGTCTCGCCGACACCCTCTTTCGTCGACCGGAGCTGTCAGATCAAACCGCGTGAAGCAGATCGCTGAAGCTCAAGTGACGTGCCGACGTTGAGTGCCGCCGGCAATCCTCTCGAAGAGCGAGAGTTACTTCTTCTTGGCGACCTTGCGGGTCTTCTTCGCAGTCTTCTTCACTGCGCTCTTTGCCTTCTTCGCCTTCTTCGCTTTCTTGGCCATGTTGCCCTCCTAATGTAGTGAGATGGCTTATTCGCTGCGTGCACTCGGGAATCGAAATGCACTCCATTCCGAATACACCAACGAATTCAAAAAAACAGCGTCCCGCTTAAGGAAGTGTTGACGCAGCGAGGCGGCGCACACGACGCGCGGTGCCCGACTACACAACGATGCATTCGCGCAGCGATGCGAAAAATGCGCGCGCCGCCTGCATCGGCATTTGTCAAGATTGCAGGAAATGCCTGTGCCGCAGATGTTTTTTTGATTCACGTTTGATGCGCGAGAGACGCGAACGTGTTCGACGTGAGTCGCGAAACGTAGTTAACGAGGCGACGCGCGGACTCTGAGTCGCGATTTTTGGCAATGAAAATATTTTCATGCTCACCGGCTTCGTGTCTCGGCAGCGCTGGCCAAGGACGGCGTTTTTGCAAATCACGCGCCACCGATTCGCAACACGCGATCGTGCATCACGCGTGTTATCGGACGATCGATGACCGGCGCGAGGGGTGCGCGTGCGCATCAAACGCACCGCGCGGCGACGACCGGCACCGCCTCGCGCGCAAAAAAATCAGATGCCGAGTTTGGATTTCAGGAGGTCGTTGACCGCTTGCGGGTTGGCCTTGCCGCCGGACGACTTCATCACCTGGCCGACGAACCAGCCGAGCGCTTGCGGCTTGGCTTTCGCCTGCGCCACCTTGTCGGGGTTGGCCGCGATGATCTCGTCGACCACCTTTTCGATCGCCGAGAGGTCGGTGACCTGCTTCATGCCGCGCGCCTCGACCAGTTCGCGGGGGTCGCCGCCTTCGGTCCACACGATCTCGAACAGATCTTTTGCGATCTTGCCGGAGATGGTGCCCTCGCCGATCAGGTCGACGATCGCTGCGAGCTGCGGGCTAGATACCGGCGAGCCCGCAATATCCCGGCCCTCCTTGTTGAGGCGCCCGAACAGCTCGTTGATCACCCAGTTGGCCGCGAGCTTGCCGTCGCGCGCCTTGTCGGCGAGCTTTTCCAGCACCGTCTCGAAGAAATCCGCGCTCTCGCGCTCGGCCACCAGCACGCCGGCGTCATAGGGCGACAGCCCAAACCCGTCGATGAAGCGCGCCTTCTTCTGATCCGGCAGTTCCGGCAGGTCCGCTTTCAGTTCGTCGACAAAGGCCTGGCTGAATTCCAGCGGCAGCAGGTCGGGATCCGGGAAATAGCGGTAGTCGTGCGCGTCTTCCTTGGAGCGCATCGAACGCGTCTCGCCCTTGTTGGGGTCGAACAGCCGGGTTTCCTGGTCGATCGCCCCGCCGTCCTCGATGATCTCGATCTGGCGCCGCGCCTCGTATTCGATCGCCTGGCCGATAAAGTTGAACGAGTTCATGTTCTTGATTTCGCAGCGGGTGCCGAGCGGCCCGCCCGGCTTGCGCACTGACACGTTGACGTCGGCGCGCAAGGAGCCCTTCTCCATGTCGCCGTCGCAGGTGCCGAGATAGCGCAGGATCGAGCGCACCTTCGTCAAATAGGCTTTCGCCTGCTCGGAATCGCGGATGTCCGGTTTCGAGACAATCTCCATCAACGCCACGCCGGAGCGATTGAGGTCGATATAGGACATCGTCGGCGACTGGTCGTGCAGCGATTTGCCGGCGTCCTGTTCCAGATGCAGCCGCTCGATGCCGATGGTGGCGGTCTTGCCGCCGTCGAGCTCGACCACCACTTCGCCCTCACCCACCACAGGCGATTTGTACTGGCTGATCTGATAGCCCTGCGGCAAGTCCGGAAAGAAATAGTTCTTGCGATCGAACACCGAGCGCAGATTGATCTTTGCGTTCAGTCCGAGGCCGGTCCGGACAGCCTGCCTGACGCATTCCTCGTTGATCACGGGCAGCATGCCAGGCATGGCGGCATCCACCAGCGAGACATGGGAGTTGGGATCGCCGCCGAACGCGGTGGAGGCGCCGGAAAACAGTTTTGAGTTCGAGGTGACCTGGGCGTGGACTTCCATCCCGATCACGACTTCCCAGTCGCCGGTCGCGCCCTTGATCAGCTTGCCGCTGGCCGCCGTCATGCCTGTCCTCCTCCGCCGAGCGCAGTAACAATCCGCGACCATTCGGCCTCAAGGGAATCCTTCGCCACGGGCTGGCCGGCCTGGCGATACCAGTAGCCGGCATTGCCGAGATCGCCCTCGACGCGGTGCAGATAGGCGTGCACCCAGGCGGCGTCCGCCGTCTCTTCGTGCATGACGATCTTGTGCGCGTCGTCCCATTTGCCTTTTGCCGCCCACCACAAGGCAGCGAGCGGCGGGCTCAGTGTCGGCGCTGGCGCAGTATCCGAAAGACTGGCTCTGAAATCCGCCATGCTCACCACCATCGCGGCGGGGTGAAACGGCCGGCCGCCTGCTCGATCACCTCGCCGAGCGAGAACAGCGTCTCCTCATCGAAGGGACGGCCGATCAACTGCAGCCCAAGCGGCAGGCCCTGCGCATCTTTGCCGGCGGGAACGGCGATGCCGGGCAGGCCCGCCATGTTCACCGTCACGGTAAAGATGTCGTTGAGGTACATCTCGATGGGATCGGCGCCGCCCTTCTCGCCGACGCCGAACGCGGCTGACGGCGTCGCCGGCGTCAGGATCGCGGTGACGCCCTTGGCGAAGCAATCCTCAAAATCCTTCTTGATCAGCGTGCGGACCTTTTGCGCGCGCAGATAATAGGCGTCGTAGTAGCCGGCGGAGAGCACATAGGTACCGATCATGACGCGGCGGCGCACCTCAGCGCCAAACCCTTCGGCGCGGGTGCCTTCGTACATTTCGCCCATGCTGCGGCCGGGCACGCGCAGGCCGTAGCGCACGCCGTCATAGCGCGCGAGGTTCGACGAAGCCTCCGCCGGCGCCACGATATAGTAAGCCGGCAGCGCGTATTTGGTGTGCGGCAGCGACACATCGACGAGTTCCGCGCCGGCCGCCTTCAGCCAGGCCGCGCCTTCGCTCCAGAGCTTTTCGATTTCCGCGGGCATGCCGTCGAGACGGTACTCCTTGGGGATGCCGATCTTCATGCCCTTCACGGATTTTCCGATCGCGGCCTCGTAATCCGGCACGGCGCGATCGACCGATGTGGTGTCCTTTGGATCGTGGCCGGCCATCGAGCGCATCAGGATCGCGGCATCGCGGGTGGTGCGGGCGATCGGACCTGCCTGGTCGAGCGAGGACGCAAAGGCGACGATGCCCCAGCGCGAGCAGCGGCCATAGGTCGGCTTGACGCCGACGGTCGCCGTGAACGCCGCCGGCTGGCGGATCGAGCCGCCGGTGTCGGTCGCGGTCGCGCCCATGCACAATAGCGCGGCCACCGCGGAAGCCGATCCGCCGGAGGAACCACCCGGCACCAGCGTGGTGTTGGAGCCCCCGCGCCGCCACGGATTGACCACCGGGCCGAAGCACGAGGTCTCGTTCGACGAGCCCATCGCGAACTCGTCATTGTTGAGCTTGCCGAGCATGACGGCGCCGTCGCGCCAGAGCTGCGAGGTGACGGTCGATTCGTAAGGCGGCACGAAATTGCCGAGGATTTTGGAGCACGCCGTGGTGCGCACGTCCTTGGTCGCGAACAGGTCCTTGATCCCCAGCGGAATGCCGGCGAGCGGGCCGCCCTCGCCCTTGGCGATCTTTGCATCGATCGCGCGCGCCATGGCGCGGGCCTTATCGGGCGTTTCCAGGATGAAGGCGTTGAGCGAGCGCGCTTCCTCGATCGCGGCGAGATGCGCGTCGGTCAGTTCAAGCGAGGTAAAAGACTTGTTCGCGAGGCCGGACCGAGCCTCGGCGATCGTCATCGATGTCAACAGTGTCATTTATTGATCGGGCTGCAGAAGAACGGAGAGAGCGTCTTGTCGTTGGCAGGATCGTCCTGTTTGGGGCGCGTCCGCTCATTGGCCTCGAGCGCGTCGAGGACGGCGTCGATCGCCTTGTCGGGATCGGCAGCCTTGCCCTGCCGCTCCATCGCGTCGAGGTAGTTCATGTAGGCCTGATAGGCCTTTTCATCGTCGCAGAGCATGCACATCGGACTCTTCGACCTCGCTTATTCAAGGACCTTGGGCACCAGGAAGAAGTGATTTTCCGTCGCCGGCGCGTTCTTCACGATGTCTTCGGCGATCTCGCCGTCAGTGACCACATCAGTGCGCTTCTTCATCTCCATCGGCGTCACCGAGGTCATCGGCTCGACACCGTCGACATTGACTTCCGACAACTGCTCGACAAAGGCCAGCATCGCGTTCAGTTCGCCCTGCAGATGGGGAACTTCGGCGTCGGTGACCGCAATCCGCGCCAGATGCGCGATACGGCGAACGGTCGTGGCGTCCACGGACATTATATAAGGCCTCGAGCGGGGAATTCAGCCCGCCGTATAGCAGAGGCCGCTTTTGCGCCGCAACCGCGCCGCATGATCCGGACCCGGAGGGCCGCGTTGGCGCAAAGTCGGTACCGATTTTCCGACGAGATCATGCTCAAATGAGGCCAATTAGCCCGCCATTTGGGCAAACCGCGCCAGCGCAGCACCCGCCAGCGCCCTGGTCAGCTCGGCGGCAGGCATTTCGCGGCCCATTCGCACCGCCTGCCCGGCCCAGAGGTTGGTGAAATCGACCTTGCCCTGCTTTTCGGCAGCCGCCTTCAGCGGGCCAAGGCTGGTGGCGGAATGGGGATATGCCGGGGCATCCGGCGAGATCGGGCCGACCTCGCGCATCACGCGGTTGGCGACGCCGCGCGCCGGGCGGCCGGTCATGACGTTGGTGATGACGGTGGAATCGTCATGCGCCTGGGCCAGCGCCAGGCGCGCCGGCGCGATCACTTTTGACTCCGGACAGCGCAGATAGGCGGTGCCGATCTGCACACCCGATGCGCCCAGCGCAAAGGCCGCCGCAATGCCGCGTCCATCGGCGATGCCGCCGGCCGCGATCACGGGCACTTTTACGGCGTCGGCCACCTGCGGCACCAAAGCAAACGTGCCGGGCTGCTCGGCGATGTTTTCGGTGAGGAACATGCCGCGATGGCCGCCGGCCTCCGCACCTTGCGCGATGATGACATCGGCGCCGTTCTCTTCCAACCAGATCGCTTCCTTCACAATGGTTGCCGACGACATCACGATGCAGCCGGCCGCCTTGACGCGCTTCAACAGCGAAGCCTCCGGAAGGCCGAAATGGAAGCTGACGATCTCCGGCTTCAATTCCTCGACCACTTCGCAGAACGCGGCATCGAACGGCGCGCGGTTGGCGGCGTTGATCGGCGCCGCGGGATCGAGACCCAATTCCCTGTAATAGGGCGCGAGCCGCTGCCGCCATGTCGCTTCGCGCCCGGCATCGGCGTCGACAGCCTTGTGGCAGAAGAAATTCACATTGAGCGGCGCCGAGACGCGCTGGCGGATGATGTTGACCTGCTCACGCGCCTTCTCCGGCGAAATCATCCCGCAGGGCAGCGAGCCCAGCGCTCCACCTTGCGCCGCCGCGATCACGAGATCCGCATCCATCGCGCCCGCCATCGGTGCCAGCACGATGGGGAATTCGGTCTTGAAGAGGTCGATCAATCGGCGGTCCGGCCACATGGCATTTCTCATCGTTGTGGGATTGGCAGATGTCAGGCAGCGCTGACGAAATTGCGGCGGCCGAGCAGGATCTGCTCCGCTTCGGTGACGATGCGGCCGACGATCTCGGCCACCGTTGGAATATCATGGATCAGGCCGACGGCCTCGCCCGCAATGACCGCGGCGATGTCGAAATTACCGGCGGCTTTTGCCACCGCGTAATCGGCAGCGACCTGCTTCACGTTTTGCAACAGTTCGACCTCGCGGCCGATCCAGCGCCGGGCGTGATCGTTGATCAGGCAGCGCCCGGTGAACGGCGCCGGCCAGACATTGTTCCGCGACAGGTCGAAGATGATGCCGCGTACGGAATTGCCCGAGGTAGCCGCGCAAATGCGTTGCTTGGCTTCTTCGGCACCGTCGCACTCGACGCTGGCATAGAAGCGCGTACCGAGCAGCACGCCCGACGCGCCCAGCATCATCATCGCGGCGAGCCCGCGACCATCGGCAATACCTCCTGCGGCAGCGACGGGCACGCGCCCGGCAACGAGATCGATGATCGCCGGCACGACATCGATGGTGGTGCGGGACGCGCCATGGCCGCCCGCCTCGCTGCCCTGCGCGACAAGGATATCCGCGCCGGCATCGAGCGCCTGCTGCGCCATCGCCTCGTTCTGCACCTGGCAGATCAGCGACGCGCCAGCCGATTTGATGCGCGGCGCGAACGGCTTTGGATCGCCAAAGGACAGCATGATCGCGCGAGGTTTTGCGGCCAGCGCAATGTCGAGCAGTTCCGGCTGCTTTGCGAGGCTCCAGGTGATGAAGCCGATCCCGAACACGCCGGAGAATTTTTTCAGTTTTGCGGTCTCGGCCTCAAGCCATGACCGTTCGCCGTAACCGCCACCCAAAATGCCAAAGCCGCCGGCCTCGCTCACCGCCCTGGTGAGGCGCGCGCCGGCAATCACGTCCATGGGCGCCGACAGGATCGGGTGTCTCACACCCAAGAGCGTGGTCAGTGGCGTGCTGATCGGCATGTCGGTCTTTCCCGGTCTGGACAACGAGACTAGACGGGAATAGCATTCTCTGAAAATGAATACTTTCGAATGCTGCCATCTCGATATGGAAACGGAGCGTTTCCCGTGGAATTGACTGATCTGTTGACCTTCTCGGCTGTCGCCCGCACCGGCGGCATCACCCGCGCGGCCGAAGAACTCAACACCGTGCAATCCAATGTGACGCAACGGGTGAAGGCGCTGGAAGCCGAAATCGGCACCGCGCTGTTCGAGCGGCACAGCCGCGGCATGACCTTGACCGGCGCCGGACGCCGCCTGTTGCCCTATGCGCAGCGGATGGCGGCGCTGTCGCGCGAAGCGATGCTTGCCGCACGCGACGATGGCGAGCCGAAGGGCCCGCTCGCGATCGGCTCGATGGAAACGACGGCGGCGGTACGGCTGCCGCCGCTGCTCGCACGATTTTCACCGGCGCTTTCCGAAGGTAGCGCTGAGCCTGCGGACCGCGACCACGGCCGATCTCGTCGCCGGCGTGCTCGACGGCACGTCTTGACGGCGCCTTCGTCGCCGGCCCGATCGAGCATGCCGAACTCGACTTCAACGATCGCGTTCCGGGAAGAGCTGGTGCTCGTCACCGCGCGGCGCTGGAAAACCCTCGCCGAGTTGCGCGCGGGCACGCCGCAGTCCGGACCCACCGCCCTGGTATTTCGTACCGGTTGTACCTACCGGCAGCGGCTCGAACAGATCCTCACCGAATTCGGCTGGCCCTCGGCGATCGCGGTTCGAACTCGGCACGCTCGACGGCATGATCGGCTGCGTCGCCGCCGACATGGGCGTGACGCTGCTGCCGCGTGCCGTGGTCGCGCGCAACGAGACCGTCAACATCCACACGCTCGGCACCGCGCAGTCACGGGTCGACACGCTGTTCATCCAGCGCCGCAGCGCGCATCAATACAGCGCGCTGCAGGGGTTTGCTTCCTGTCTGAAGGACGATGAAGTGATCGCCGCCTGACGCCACTTGAATCGATCGTCGTTCCGCGCAGCGAAATTGCTCCGCCATATTTTTGTTACAAACCGGCTTCGCGTTTGCGAATGCTTTCTCTCAGCGCGATTGCTGACGAAAACTTTTGAAACGTGGCCGACTACTACGTTAGTATGAGCCGCTAGCTACCAAACAACCATAACGTCAACGCCTGGGAGGAACTGCGATGCGCCACGCACTCGTGTTGTGCTGCTCTATTGCCTTGTTGGGATCGGTCGGGACGGCAAGCGCTCAAGACTGGACCAAGTCGAAATGGGGCCCGGAAGACGAGATCGGCGCCGCCAACTACATGAAGCCGGAGCTGGTGGTCAAAGCGGCGTCAACTGGTGAAGACCGGCAAGACCTACGCGCTCGGCATTCCCGTCGATTCCAAGACGCCCGCCTACCCGCCCCGCGCCTTCAAGATCACGTCGTGCAGCCCGGTCAGGCCGGCATCCCCGGCCTCGGACCGAGCAAGACCACCTATAATGACGACATCATCGAGGGTTGGGTCGGCGTCGGCAGCCAGCTCGACGGTCTCGGCCATATCGGCGTCGAGCACGTCTACTACAACGGCAACAAGCTGCTCGAATTTCGCCGATCCCACCGGATTGAAGAAGCTTGGCGTCGAAAAGATCCCGCCGATGGTGACGCGCGGTGTGCTGCTCGACATGGCCGCTCACTTCGGCACCGACGTGGTCAAGGAAGGCACCGCCTTCAACGTCAAGGAGATCGAGGAAGTCGCCAAGAAACAGGGCGTCGAAATCCGCCAGGGCGACGTCGTGCTGTTCCACACCGGCTGGCTCAGCCTGATCGGCAAGGACGACAAGCGCTATCGCGCGGCCGAGCCCGGCCTTGGCGTCGAAGGCGCAAAATACCTCGTCGGCAAGGGCGTCGTCGCCATTGGCGCCGATACCTGGGGGCTCGAGGTGCTTCCCTTCGAGAGCAAGAACATGTTCGAGGTGCACCAGATCCTGCTGCCGATGAACGGCACCTACATCCTGGAGAACATGGACACGGCAGCGAACTCGCCGCGGACAAGGCCTATGAGTTCCTGTTCGTGCTCGGCCAGCCCCGCTTCAAGGGCGCCGTGCAGAGCATGATCAATCCGGTCGCGATAAGGTAAGGACGACCTCGCGGAGCGGCGTGGCGTCTGAGGGGATGCCATGCCGCTTTCGGCTTTGCCTGTGCTGCGGCGCGCATGTTATGCGCATGCCATGCCTGCCCTCATTCTCCCGCTGATCGAAGCCGCCGCGCACTGGCCTGAGCGCGGGGCGCTGATCGGCCTCGATCTCGGCACCAAGACCATCGGCGTTGCCGTTTCCGATCCCGACCGCCGGCTCGCGACCGGCGTCGAGACGATCCAGCGCAAGGCGTTCAAGGCCGACGCGGCGCGGCTGCTGGCGCTCGCGGCCGAACGCAACGCCGTCGGGCTTCGTGCTCGGCCTGCCCATCAACATGGACGGCAGCGAGGGACCGCGCGCGCAATCGACCCGCGCCTTTGCCCGCAATCTTTCCACCCTCACCGATCTTGCCATCGGCCTGTGGGACGAGCGGCTTTCGACCGCGGCGGTCGAGCGCGAACTGATCGGCATGGACGTCAGCCGCGCCAAGCGCGCCGAAGTGATCGACGAGCACGCCGCGATGTTCATCCTGCAGGGCGCGCTGGATCGTCTGGCCAAACTGCGCGGAGAGCGCTGACGATGGCGGTGGTGATCTCCGCACTGCTGCCGGTGTTCCTGCTGATCGTGCTCGGCTTCATCCTGAAGCGCAGCCTGATGCGGCTGGACACGCAATGGAACGGGCTGGAACGGCTGACCTATTACGTGCTGTTCCCGATGCTGCTGATCCAGACGCTGGTGAAGGCCGACCTTTCGAGCGTGCCGGTCGCCGGTGTCGGCGGCGCGCTGCTGCTCTCGGCGCTGGCGATGTCGCTGTTGTGCCTCGCGCTGCGGCCGCTGTTTCACGCGCATGGCGATCGACGGCCCCGCCTTCACCTCGATCTTCCAGGGCGCGACGCGCTGGCAGACCTATGTGGCGCTGGCGGTGTCCGGCAATCTCTTTGGCCACACCGGGCTGGCGCTGGCCTCGGTCGCCATGGTCGCCATCATCCCGCTGGTCAACGTGCTGAGCGTCTGGGTGCTCGCGCAATACGCCTCGCCGGAAAAGCAATCGGTCCGCGCCATCGTGATGACCGTCGTGCAGAACCCGCTGATCTGGGCCTGCGCAATCGGGCTTGCGGTGAATGTCACGCAGCTGCCGCTGCCAAAAGTCTGGCACGACGTCGCCGAGGCGCTCGGCCGCTCCTCCCTCGGCATCGGCCTCCTCGTCACCGGCGCCGGCCTGCATCTCAACGGCTTGTTGCGCCCGAGCCTGGCCGCGTCGGTCACGGTTTTCCTCAAGCTGATCCTGATGCCGGTGTTCGGCATCGCTCTGGCGCTCTGGTTCGGCATATCAGGTTCAAACCTGGTGATCGTGGCCGTCTGTTCGGCGGTGCCATGCTCCTCCAGCGCCTATGTGATGGCGCGCCAGATGGGCGGCGACGCGCCGCTGCTCGCGCAGATCATCACGCTGCAGACGATTCTGGCGGCGGTGACGATGCCGATCGTGATTGCGCTGGTGAGTTAGACTCGCCAGCCAGATGCTCTGTATCGTCGCTGCAAGATTATTCAGACCGTGCAGGACCACCGTCAGCCAGGTCGAGCCGGTGCGGTAGCGGAGGTACCCGAACAACAGCCCGATGGAAAAAACCTCGCTGAAGAAGAACCAGTCATATTGCAGGTGCAGCGAGGTCCAGGCCAGCGACGACAGGACGATGGCGCCCGCCGGCCGCAAAAACGATTCCGACCAGCCGCGGTAGAGAAAACCGCGCGCGAAAAACTCTTCCGATATGGGAGCCGCGACGCAGAAGGCGATCACCAGCAGCCACAGCGCCCCCTCAGCCTGCGCCGCCTTCAGCACGTCGCCCATAAAACCCGGCTGGATCTCGCGGCCAAGCGCGCGCGACAGCAAATCCCATGCGGTGATCAGCACAACGAGCGCGCCGATGCCAAGGCCCACGTTCTTCCACGAGGTCCAGCGCAATGCCAGATAGTCGGCAAACGGCGTGCGGGAGAAGCGGATCGCGATCCAGCAGGCCGCCACCACGGCCGGCAATCCCATGATCACCGAAAGCGGAACCGCCATTCCGCCGGCAGCCGCGCGGATCAAGGCGGCGTTGTCGATCGGTCCCTCGCTCCGCACCACGATCCACGCGATGACGGCGATCTGGCCCGCGAACATCGCGGCGAAGATGAACAGGCCCCACAGGGAGGTGCCCCAAAACTTCCAGATCCGCGGCGGGCGCGGCGGCAAGGGCGGCGGAACGGCGACGGGCGGGTTTTCGGGGTTAAGGGAGTCCATCAACTGGCCTTCAGCGGTCGGTGTGCCTCTCCTCGTCATGCCCGGGCAGAAGCGCGAAGCGCGTCTTCGCACTAGATGGCCCGGGCATCCACGTCTTTCTCATAGCTTGGTAACCAAGGCGTGGATGGCCGGGGTCATCTGCGTGAAGACGCGCTTCGCGCTTTTGCCCGGCCAAGACGATTAGTTGGGCAATGCCCGCTCCAGCAAGCCGCGAATTTCTTCGCCAGCGATATCCGTAGCGCCGTACATGCCGGCATGATTCCCGGCAAGACGCGTGGCCGCGAACAATTCGGCCTGGCGCGGCGCAACCTGGTTGAGCGCGGCGGCGGCGGCCAGCAGCGCCAGCCGCTCCACCGCAAGCCGCGCCACGCGCTCGCCGTCCGGGCGGCGGAATGCCTTGCCGATGAAGGCCACCGCCTCGCCGCTGCCGGGCAGCCCCAGCGTCTCACCGGTTAGTTCGTGCAAAACGGCGGATGCAGCCTCCGGTTCGCGCGACAGCGCGCGCAGCACGTCGAGGCACATCACATTGCCCGAACCCTCCCAGATCGCGTTGACCGGCGACTCCCGGTAATGCCGCGCCAAGATGCCCTCTTCGACGTAGCCGTTGCCGCCGAGGCACTCCATCGCCTCATACAGGAATCCGGGCGCGCTCTTGCAGACCCAATATTTGACGGCCGGCGTCAGCAGCCGCATGTACGCGGCCTCCTTGACGTCATCGCCCGCGCGATCGAACGCGCGGCAGAGCCGCATCACCAGCGCAACCGAGGCCTCGACATGCAGCGCCATGTCCGACAGCACCGCCTGCATCAGCGGCTGATCGGCGAGATGTTTTTGGAACACGCTGCGGTGCCGCGCGTGATGCAGCGCGTGCGCGAGGCCGGAGCGCATCAGGCCGGCGGAGGCGATCGCGCAATCCTGCCGCGTCAATTGCACCATCTGGATGATGGTGCGGATGCCCTTGCCTTCGTCGCCGACGCGCTCCGCATAGGCGCCGTGGAATTCGACCTCGGATGAGGCGTTGGAGCGATTGCCGAGCTTGTCCTTCAGCCGCTGGAAATGGATCGCATTGACCGAGCCGTCGGGCGCAAAGCGCGGCATGAAGAAGCAGCTCAGCCCGTCGTCGGCCTGCGCCAGCACCAGAAACGCATCGCACATCGGCGCCGACATGAACCATTTGTGCCCGGTGATGCGGTAGGCGCCGCCGTCGCGCTCGGCGCGCGTCATGTTGGAGCGCACGTCGGTGCCGCCCTGCTTTTCCGTCATGCCCATGCCGAGCGTCATGCCCCGCTTGGTCGGCCACGGCGCAAAAGTCGGATCGTAAGCGCGCGTGGCGATCACCGGCATCACCTTCGCCAGCAAATCCGGCTGCATCGCCAGCGCCGCGACGGACGCGCGCGTCATGGTGATCGGGCAGAGATGCCCGGTCTCGACCTGCGAGGCCATGTAAAATCTTGCCGCGCGCACCACCTCGGCCGCGCCGCCGGCCGGCCTGCCCTGCGCGTCCCAGGTCGAATTATGCACGCCGGCATGCGCGGAGTGCGCCATCAACTCGTGATAGGCCGGATGAAACTCGACCTCGTCGCGGCTGATAGCCGCGGGAGTCGAAGGTGCGGAGTTTTGGCGTGTTCTCGTTGGCGACGCGGCCGCGCTCGGCCATTGCGGCCGAGCCCCAGTGCTTGCCGAATTCGGAGAGTTCCTTTTCCGCCGCAGCGCCGCCATTGGCCGCGACCGCCTCGACGAGCGGACGATCCACCGCGAATAGAGTCGACGTCCACAAAACGGCGGTGACTGGTTGAAGCACTTCATGGGTCGCGAATGAAGCCTTGTGCCATAGCGATGCCTTCGAGCTAGTTGCGCCGCTTGATCGGGAAATCATAGGCCTGCCCGCCTGCGCCCGGCAGCGAAAAGTGCCACCACTCCCTGAAATAGTTCACGAAGCCCTGGCTCCTCATCGCCGCCACCAGCGTATTGCGCCATTTGCGCTGCTCGGGCGTGATCGCTGATGATCTGGTGTTGGCCTTGAGCGTCGGAGCAGTCATAGCCGGTGCCCATGTCGATGCTGCCTTCCGGGGCGCGGGCCTCCGCCGGCGCGATGCAATCGGCATAGTTCTTTTTCGGGTCGAAGCTGGCGGAATTGTCGGCGGTGAGGTCCACCAGCGGTCAGATCGAGCGCGGCGCCGGTGGAGTGGCCGGAATAGGCCGCGATATAACCGAGGCGAAACAAGATCGGCCTTGGCAAGGGCCGGATTGTAGCGGCGTTGGACGGCGGTTTCCTTGCCGTCTCGCGACCACCGCACCATGTCCATCGATGCGCGGGCCGGCCGGTAGCAATCGAACATCTTTAGCGACAGTTTTTGCTTCGCCAGTTCCTGCTGGACGGCCTTGAGCCTCAGGCCCACCTCGCGCTTCACCACGCATTCGCCGGCCTCGTAGCCGGAAAGCGGTTTTCCCACGAAATTATTCGAGGTCGCGTAGCGCATGTCCTGGATGATGCTGGGATCGACGTCGCGCAGATAGACGAAGCCGCCGGGTAAGGTTTGGGCAACAGCCCCCGAGGCGCAAACCGCCGCAGCAATGATAATCAAAATTGCTTTCATTCCAGCATATCCACATCGTCATGGCCGGGCTTGTCCCGGCCATCCACGTCTTGTTCCCGAAAAACCACCAAAAGCAAGACGTGGATGCCCGGGACAAGCCCGGGCATGACGGCGAGACGGTCGTGCATCAAAGTCGTCTTTACCCTGCCCGCGGACAGACCGGGGGATAACTCAATCGTGCCGGATTCGCGCTTGCCCCGCCAACCAACCCCGCCTATAGCTCTCGTTTTAATGACCCCTGCATCGAAATCGACCTTCGTCCTCGGTCACCGGCATCTGCTGGGAATCGAGGGGCTTTCCGCCGCCGATATCACCGGCCTGCTCGACCTTTCCGAGGAATATGTCGAGCTCAACCGACAGGTCGACAAAAAGCGCACCTCGCTTCGCGGCCGAACCCAGGTCAATCTGTTCTTCGAGGCGTCGACCCGCACCCAGTCCTCGTTCGAGCTGGCGGGAAAACGGCTCGGCGCCGACGTCATGAACATGTCGGTGTCCTCGTCCTCGATCCGCAAGGGCGAGACGCTGATGGACACCGCGGTGACGCTCAACGCCATGCACCCGGATATCCTGGTCGTCCGCCACCATGCTTCCGGCGCGGTGGAGCTGCTGGCGCGCAAGGTCGACGGTTCCGTGATCAACGCCGGCGACGGCGCCCACGAACATCCCACGCAAGCACTGCTCGACGCGCTGACCATCCGCCGCAACAAGGGCCGGCTCGAAGGGCTCGTCATTGCGATCTGCGGCGATGTCATGCATTCGCGGGTAGCCCGCTCCAACATCCTGCTGCTCAACACCATGGGCGCGCGGGTGCGCGTGGTCGCGCCCTCCACCCTTTTGCCGCGCGGCATCGAGCGGATGGGCGTGGAAGTCGCCCGCGACATGCGCGAAGGCCTCAATGGCGCCGACATCGTGATGATGCTGCGGCTGCAGCGCGAGCGCATGAACGGTTCCTTCGTGCCCTCGACCGGCGAGTATTTTCACTACTTCGGGCTCGACCAGAAGAAGCTGGCCTATGCCAAGCCCGACGCGCTGGTGATGCATCCGGGGCCGATGAACCGCGGCGTCGAGATCGAACTCGCTGGTTGCCGACGGCGCGCAGTCGCTGATCCGGGAACAGGTTGAAATGGGAGTGGCGGTGCGGATGGCGGTGCTCGAAGCGCTCGCCCGCAACCTGCCGAATGCGTGAGATATGCTGACTGATCGCCGCCCGATCCTGCTCGCCAACGCCCGCGTCGTCGATCCCTCCCGGGATTTTGACGGCCCCGGCGACGTCCTGATTGCCGATGGCGTGATCCGCGACGCGAGGCGCGGCATCGGTGCGGCCGGCGTGCCCGAAGGCACCGACATCATCAACTGCTCCGGCAAGATCGTCGCGCCCGGCTTGATCGACATGCGCGCCTTTGTCGGCGAACCCGGCGCCAGCCACCGCGAAACCTTTGCTTCCGCAAGCCAGGCGGCGGCGGCCGGCGGCATCACCACCATCATCTGCCAGCCGGATACCTCGCCGGTGATCGACAATTCGGCGACCGTCGATTTCGTGCTGCGCCGCGCCCGCGACACCGCGATCGTCAACATCCATCCGATGGCGGCGCTGACCAAGGGCATGCGCGGCGAAGAGATGACCGAGATCGGCTTGCTGAAAGCGGCAGGCGCGGTCGCCTTCACCGACGGCGACAAGAGCGTCACCAACGCGCAGGTGATGCGCCGGGCACTGACCTACGCCCGCGATTTCGATGCGCTGATCGTGCATCACACCGAAGACCCCGATCTGGTCGGCGAAGGCGTGATGAACGAAGGCGAGTTCGCCGCAAGGCTCGGCCTCGTCGGTATTCCCAATGCCGCCGAAGCCGTCATGCTGGAGCGCGACATGCGGCTCGCCGCGCTGACCGGCGGGCGCTATCACGCGGCGTCGCTGAGCTGCATCGAGTCGCTGGAAATCCTCAAGCGCGCCCGCGATGCCGGCCTCGCCGTCAGCGCGTCGGTATCGATCAATCACGTGACGCTGAACGAAAACGATATCGGGCCTTATCGTACGTTCTTAAAGCTGTCGCCGCCGCTGCGCACCGAGGACGACCGGCTGGCGCTGGTTCAAGCGGTTGCCTCCGGCCTGATCGACGTCATCATGTCCGATCACAACCCGCAGGACGTCGAGGTGAAACGGCTGCCGTTCGCCGAAGCCGCTTCCGGCGCGATCGGCCTGCAGACCATGCTGCCGGCGGCGCTGCGGCTGATCCACAACGGCGAGATGGATCTGAAAACCCTGTTCCGCGCGATGTCGACGCGGCCTGCGGAACTTTTGGGCCTGCCCGGCGGATCGCTGCGCGCGGGCTCGCCGGCTGACCTGATCGTGATCGACGCCGATACGCCCTGGGTGCTGGATCCCGCCGACCTCAAATCTCAGTGCAAGAATACGCCATTCGACGACGCCCGCTTTTCCGGCCGCGTCGTTCGCACTATTGTTGGCGGACGGACAGTCTATGAGCACGTTTAGAAGAGCGTTTTCAAGCGAAGTGGGTACCGGTTCGCGTCAAGAAAACGCGTCAATAAGAGACTCTAACGCAACGAAACGAGAGCGGGAAATACGCCGAGGAGCCGCCGATGGGACCTGAAGCATTTTTGCCGGTTGCCCTGGTCATCGGTTACCTCTGCGGCTCGATTCCGTTTGGGGTGATCCTGACAAGACTCGCCGGCACGCAGGATTTGCGCTCGATCGGCTCCGGCAGTATCGGCGCCACCAATGTGCTGCGCACCGGGAACAAGGGCCTCGCCGCGGGCACGCTGATCGGCGACTATGCTGAAAGGCACCGTCGCGGTGCATGCTCGCGGGCTATCTTTGGGGACCGAACGCCGCCATGATCGCGGGCCTCGGTGCCTTCCTCGGCCATCTCTTTCCGGTGTGGCTGAAGTTCAAGGGCGGCAAAGGCGTAGCGACCTATATCGGCGTGCTGCTCGGGCTGTTCTGGCCGGCGGCAGCGATGTTCGGCGCGATCTGGCTCGCCATGGCCTTCAGCTTCCGTTACTCCTCGCTGTCGGCGCTGGTCGCAGCTTTCGTGACGCCGATCTTCCTGTGGTGGTTCGGTCATCCCGCATTGTCGTCGCTATTTGCGGTGCTGACCTTGCTGCTGTTCTGGGCGCACCGCGAAAACATCAAGCGGTTGCAGGCCGGCACCGAGGGGCGGATCGGGCAGAAGTAGCTATCGCTTCAGCGCCTGCTCGATGAAGCGCGCCGCCGCCAGCGCCTTGCCGTCTTTGCCAAACGGCGCGATCAATTGCACGCCAACGGGTAAATTGCCTTCCGCCACATGGGCCGGAACGTTGACGCAAGGCACGCCCATCAAGGTCCAGAGCCGGTTGAGGCGCGGATCGCCGGTCGAATCCAGTCCCTTGGGCGGCGCGCCCGGGGCCGAATACGTCAACAGGACGTCGACCTGCTCGAATATTGCGGCAAGCGCAGCCTGCGCCCGCGACGCGATGGCCTGGGCCTCATCGTATTCAGCCGGTGGAATGTCCCTGCTCTCGTCGAGCCGGCCGCGCAGCAGCGGCGCCATCTCGTCGTAGCGCTCGCGGTATTCCCACGCGAACGCCTGATGCGCCTCGAATTGCTGTATCGTCGTGTGGATGTACCACGCTTCCGCAAGTATTTTCGGCATCGCAAGGGTGCGAACGACGGCTCCGGCGCGCTCGGAGGCACGCATCGCCTTCTGCAGTGCCTCCACACTGGCAGCCTCCACCTCCCCCGCAAAATCCTGCGTCACCACGCCGATGCGCGGCGCCGCAATCGACGCGGGCAACAACAGTTCCTGCCGGCCCGTCATCGCGGAAAGGCCGCAGGCGAGGTCTTCCACGCCTGCTGCGAACAGCCCGACCGTGTCGAGCGTCCACGAAAAACACTTCACGCCAACGGTCGGCAGCAACCGGTAGGTCGGCTTGATCGCGGCGGCCCCGCAGAACGATGCCGGCCGGATCACCGAGCCGCCGGTCTGCGTCCCCAGCGCCAGCGGAATCATGCCGGCGCCGACGGCCGCCGCCGAGCCCGATGACGAGCCGCCGGGCGTGTGAGCGTGATTATGCGGATTGACGGTGGCGGTCGGATCGTTCGCCGCAAATGCCGTCGTCGTGGTCTTGCCGATGATGGTGGCACCCGCCCGCTTCAGCATCGCCACCACGGGTGCATCCGCGCGCGGCCGGAATCCGCGGTAGATCGAGGAGCCCATCTCGGTTGGAAAGTCTGATGTGTCGATGATGTCCTTGATGCCGACCGCAATGCCGCGCAGCGGCCCGGCGGTTGCGGCGCGCGCATTCCCGTCGCGGCAGACGAACGCGCCGATGGTCTTGTCCTGCGCGCCGATCGCTTCCTGCGACTGTGCGATGGCCGCGTCGGCGGAAAGATCGCCGGCATCGATGCGGCGCTGGAGGTCGGCGAGCGAGATCATGGCGCGGCTCCGTTGAGGCGACAGGGCCGGTTTTACGGACGCGCCCTGGATCGGGCAAGCGGATGGCGGCCCTTGATCGCATCCTGCGGTTGAGGGAAGCTGTCCCCCGGGGAATGCATGGATACTCGCGCACCAGCCGCCGCTGATATCACCGACGCCGAGCGGGTCGACCGGCTGCGGCTCATTCGCTCCGACAATATCGGCCCGCGCACCTACCGCTCCCTGCTCGATCATTTCGGCGATGCCGGCACAGCGCTGCAACGCCTGCCCGATTTGGCGCGGCGGGGCGGTGCGGCACGTCCGGGCCGGATCTGCAGCGAAGACCAGGCGCGTGCCGAACTGGCGGCGAGCAGGAAGATCGGCGTCACGCTGGTTGTCCCGGGAGAAGCCGGTTATCCGCCGCGGCTGGCCATGATCGATGACGCGCCTCCCTTGCTCGGCGTGCGCGGCGCGCCTGAAACCCTGATGCGGCCGATGATCGCGATCGTCGGCTCGCGCAATGCCTCCGGCGCCGGGCTGAAATTCGCCGGCACGCTGGCCCGCGATCTCGGCGAGGCCGGCTTTGTCGTGATCTCGGGTCTGGCGCGTGGCATCGATCAGGCCGCGCACCGTGCCAGCCTATCGAGCGGCACTGTTGCGGTGCTGGCCGGCGGGCATGACAGGATCTATCCGCCCGAGCACGAAGACTTGCTCGTATCCCTGCTCGAACAGGGCGCCGCGATCTCCGAAATGCCGCTCGGCCATGTGCCGCGCGCGCACGATTTTCCCCGGCGCAACCGGCTGATCTCGGGGGCAGCACTCGGCGTCGTCGTGGTCGAGGCCGCGCATCGCTCGGGTTCGCTGATCACCGCGCGGATGGCGGCCGAACAGGGCCGCGAAGTGTTTGCCGTGCCGGGATCGCCGCTCGATCCGCGCGCGGCCGGCGCCAACGACCTGCTCAAGCAGGGCGCGACGCTCGTGACCGAGGCCGCCGACGTCATCACCGCGGTTCAGCCGATTCTGGCGCGGCCGGTCATGCTCGGTGCCGGTGAGCCGGAATCCAATTCCTTCGACGCCGAGCCCGATGCCGGCGAACGCAAACGCATCGTCGATCTGCTCGGGCCGAGCCCGATCCTGCTCGATGATCTGATCCGGATGGCAAACACCTCGCCCGCCATCGTCCGCACCGTGCTGTTGGAACTCGAACTCGCCGGCCGGCTGGAGCGCCACGGCGGCGGGCTGGTGTCGCTGATCTGAAAAGCAGTCTCCACGCGGCATAGACAACGCCATGCAGCCAGCCGTCGCCGTGCGGCGGCGGGCTGATGTCGCGGCCCGATCAATTCCAGATGGCCTGCACGCCCCTCAGGATCAAAATAAAGCTGATCAAAAGACCTACCCCGGACGAGAAGACCAATAAAACCAGATCACTGCTCTCGGATTTCGCGTCGGATTTGGTATCGGATTTCGTATTTGATTTAATAACGGGTTTTGCGATGGATTGAGTAATGGATTCCCTGGACGAGATCGTGGGGATCGAGAAACGGATGGCTTTCGGCATGTCGCTCTCCAACCAATATGCTCAAATGCCCGGCCCATTAAAAAGGTCTTGGAACCCGGAAGAAGGTTCAACGCGCGCGACATGCTTCAGCAACACGGATGCAGGCCAAGGGAACCGGGCAGCGCAACCGATGATAGAATTTTCATCGGAAAACGCTGACCGGCTTCGAGATTTCCTGCTGTCGATTGGTCCAATCACAACTCAGCGATAGATCGGCGCCCCGCTCGGCGAAGCCGTCGCGCCGCCATCGACGAACAGTTCCTGCCCCTGCACATGCGCGGCGTCGTCGGAGGCCAGGAACAGCACGGTCTTCGAGATATGATCGGGTTCCCCGATCCGCCCCAGTGGCGTGGCCCGTCCGATCCTCGCCTCAAACACCTTCTCGGCTTCCGGTGTCGCGAGCGCCGCGCCCCAGATCGGCGTGCGGATCGCGCCGGGCGAAACCACGTTGACGCGAATGTTGCGCGGCGACAGTTCGGAAGCCATCACCCGCGCCATCGCGCGCACGCCGGCCTTGCTCGCCGCATAGGCGGAATAGCCGGGATTGCCGAGCACGGAAATGACGGATCCGTTCAGGATGATCGACGCACCGTCCTTGAGATGCGGCAGCGCCGCCTGCACCGTGAAAAATACCGCGGTGATGTTGGTGCTGATGACTTTTTCAAACGTCTCCAGCGTGGCGCCGCCAAGCGGCGTGCCGCCGGCAATGCCGGCATTGGCGAACACGATGTCGAATTTGCCGAATTTTTCCGCGCCCTTTTTGATGGCGGCTTCGGTCGCCGCGATGTCGGTGGCGTCGGCCACGACCGCGAGCGCGTTCGGTCCGAGCTCCTTTGCAGCGGCTTCCAGCGTCGCCTGATTGCGCCCGGTGATCACCACCTTTGCCCCCTCGGCGACGAACAGTTTTGCGGTCGCAAGTCCGATGCCGCTGTTGCCCCCTGTAATCAACGCCGTCTTGTTCGCCAGTCTCACGATCGCCTCCAGTGGTTTCATCATTAAACTAGCATTGACCAGCTACGGCATCTGGTTTAATAATGCAACCATGCAAAATGCGTGATCACCAAACCTTGAGGAGATCGCCATGGTGAAACGGACCAGCCTTGAAGGCGCCGATTGCCCGGTCGCGCGATCGCTGGATGCGATCGGCGACTGGTGGTCGCTGCTGATCATCCGCGACGCGCTGTTCGGCAGCCGCCGCTTCGGCGAATTCCAGAAGAACCTTGGCCTCGCCAAGAACATCCTCACCGTGCGGCTGCGCGCGATGGTCGATCAGGGCATTCTGAAAATGGCCCCCGCCTCCGACGGCAGCGCCTATCAGGAATATGTGCTGACGCCGAAGGGCCGCGGCGTTTTCCCGATCCTGGTGGCCCTGCGGCAATGGAGCGAGGAATTCGACGAACGGCCGGAAGAGATCGCGACCATTTTGGTGGATCGCGAAAAGGGCAAACCGGTGCGCAAGCTCGAACTCTATTCGCAGGACGGGCGCCTGCTCGGCGCCGCCGACACGGCCATGAAGCCGCGGCCGGTGGCGAGACGAGGCCGGTCCGCCGCTTCACGATAGCCGCGGGGCGCGAGCCGGAACCGCGCGAACAAACCGGAAATATCGCTCTGGAAATACAACTATAAAGTGGAATTTTACAACCAATCGGATACTAAGCCGTATCCCTCTGGTATTCCTTCAATATCTGGCGATTTGACAGGGACCGCCTCACCTCCCATGTTCGGGTCCGAACGGCCGGCCGCGAATCTCGCGAAGCCGGCCCGTCATTTTTCCCGTAAGCTATTGGAATGGCATGAATATCGTCATTGTGGAGTCGCCTGCCAAGGCCAAGACGATCAACAAATATCTGGGGCCGTCCTACGAGGTCCTGGCGTCGTTTGGCCACGTTCGCGACCTCCCGGCCAAGAACGGATCGGTCGATCCCGACGCCAATTTCCAGATGATCTGGGAGATCGATCCCAAGGCCAACAGCCGCCTCAACGACATCGCAAAAGCCCTTAAGGGCGCCGACCGCCTGATCCTCGCAACCGACCCTGATCGCGAAGGCGAAGCGATCTCCTGGCACGTGCTCGAGGTGATGAAAGAGAAGCGCGCGCTGAAGGATCAGAAGATCGAGCGCGTGGTGTTCAACGCCATCACCAAGCAGGCGGTGACGGACGCCATGAAGTCGCCACGCCAGATCGATGGTGCGCTGGTCGACGCCTATATGGCGCGCCGCGCGCTGGATTATCTGGTCGGCTTCACGCTGTCCCCCGTGCTGTGGCGCAAGCTGCCGGGCGCGCGCTCCGCCGGCCGCGTGCAGTCGGTCGCGCTGCGGCTGGTCTGCGACCGCGAGCTCGAAATCGAAAAGTTCGTGCCGCGGGAATATTGGTCGCTGGTGGCGACCCTGACCACGCCGCGCGGCGACGCGTTCGAGGCGCGGCTGGTCGGCGCCGACGGCAAGAAGATACAAAGGCTCGATATCGGCTCCGGCGCGGAGGCCGAAGACTTCAAGAAAGCGATCGAGGCGGCGAATTTCACGGTCACGACCGTCGAGGCAAAACCGGCGCGCCGCAATCCGCAGGCGCCCTTCACCACCTCCACGCTGCAGCAGGAAGCCAGCCGCAAGCTCGGCTTTGCGCCGGCGCATACCATGCGGATCGCGCAGCGCCTCTATGAAGGCATCGATATCGGCGGCGAGACCACCGGTCTCATCACCTATATGCGAACCGACGGCGTGCAGATCGACGGCTCCGCCATCACCCAGGCGCGCAAGGTGATCGGCGAGGATTACGGCAACGCCTATGTGCCGGATGCGCCGCGCCAGTATCAGACCAAAGCCAAGAACGCGCAGGAAGCGCACGAAGCCATCCGCCCGACCGATCTGTCGCGCCGTCCGTCCGAGATGCGCCGCAAGCTCGATAACGATCAGGCCCGGCTCTATGAACTGATCTGGATCCGCACCATTGCGAGCCAAATGGAATCGGCCGAGCTGGAGCGCACCACCGTGGACATCGCGGCCAAAGCCGGCGCCCGCGTGCTGGAACTGCGCGCCTCCGGCCAGGTCGTGAAATTCGATGGCTTTCTGGCGCTCTATCAGGAAGGCCGCGACGACGAGGAAGATGAAGACTCCCGCCGCCTCCCCGCCATGAGCGCAGGCGAAGCGCTGAAGCGGCAGAATCTCGCCGTCACCCAGCATTTCACCGAGCCGCCGCCGCGCTTCTCGGAAGCCTCGCTGGTCAAGCGCATGGAAGAGCTCGGCATCGGCCGGCCCTCGACCTACGCCTCGATCCTGCAGGTGCTCAAAGACCGCGGCTACGTAAAGCTCGAGAAGAAGCGGCTGCACGGCGAGGACAAGGGCCGCGTCGTGGTCGCATTCCTGGAAAACTTCTTTGCGCGCTATGTGGAGTATGACTTCACCGCCGCGCTGGAAGAGCAGCTCGACCGCGTCTCCAACAACGAGATTTCCTGGCAGCAGGTGCTGAAGGAATTCTGGGTCGGCTTCATCGGCGCGGTCAACGACATCAAGGATCTGCGCGTCGCCGAGGTGCTGGATGCGCTCGACGACATGCTGGGACCGCACATCTATCCGCCGCGGACGGATGGCGGCGACGTCAGGCAGTGCCCGACCTGCGGCACCGGCAAGCTCAACCTCAAGGCCGGAAAATTCGGCGCCTTCGTCGGCTGCTCGAACTATCCGGAATGCCGCTACACCCGCCCGCTTGCCGCCGACTCCGAAGCCAGCGCCGACCGCATCCTGGGCAAGGATCCCGAAACCGACCGCGACGTCGTCGTCAAGGCCGGCCGGTTCGGCCCCTATATTCAGCTCGGCGAGCAGAAGGATTATGCCGAGGGCGAAAAACCCCGGCGCGCCGGCATCCCGAAAAACATGTCGCCTTCCGATATCGAACTGGAGCTGGCGCTAAAGCTGCTGTCGCTGCCGCGCGAGATCGGAAAGCATCCGGAGTAGCGGCCAGCCGATCACCGCGGGTATCGGCCGCTTCGGCCCGTTCGTGAAGCATGAGAAGACCTATGCGAGCCTTGAGGCCGGCGACGAGGTGTTTGACGTCGGGCTGAACCGCGCGGTGACGCTGATTGCGGAGAAGGTTGCAAAAGGTCCGAGCGGCCGCCGTTTCGGCGCCGACCCCGGCAAGCCGCTGGGCGACCATCCGACACTGGGCGGCGTCGCCGTGAAGAACGGCCGCTATGGCGCCTATGTCACATCAGGCGGCGTCAACGCCACCATTCCGAGCGACAAGACGCCCGAGACCATTACGCTGGCGGAAGCGATCGCCCTGATCGACGAGCGCGCGGCCAAGGGCGGCGGCAAGCCCAAGCGCGGCGCCAGGAAAGCCGCACCGAAGAAAGCGGCCAAAGAAACTTCCAGGGCCGAGGGCGATGACGCGGCGAAAAAACCGGCCAAGAAGGCGGCCGCGAAAAAGGCTGCCAGCAAGCCGACGACAGACGCCGTCAGCAAGGCGCGCGCGCCGGTCGCGCCTGCGGCCAAGACATCGGCGGCAAAACCTGCGCCCGCCGCAAAGGCGCCCGCGAAAAAGAGCGCCGGCAAGGCACGGGGATAAGTGAAACGCAAGCCCGACACTGGCTTTCCGGCCCGTGACGCCATCGTCGCCTACATCCGCGCCCATCCAGGCAAGATCGGCACCAGGGAGATCGCGCGCGAGTTCGGCCTGAAAAATGCCGACCGCGCCGAGTTGAAGCGGATCTTGCGCGACCTCGCCGATGAAGGCGCCATCGCCAAACGCGGCCGCAAGATTCACGAACCCGCCGCACTGCCGCCGACCGTGATGGCCGACATCACCGGCCGCGATACCGATGGCGAGTTGCTCGCCACGCCCACCGAATGGGACGAAGAAAGCGGCGCCGCGCCAAAAATCCGCATCCAGTTTCCGCGTCGTCCGCAGCCGGGCACGACCGCCGGCGTCGGCGACCGCGCGCTGCTGCGGATCGAGAAGAACGACGAGGCCGACGGCACGCCCTATCGCGGGCGGGTCATCAAGGTCATCGATCACGCCAAAACGCGGGTGCTCGGCATCTTTCGCACGCTGCCTAACGGCGGCGGGCGCCTCGTTCCCGTCGACAAGAAGCAGGCCGGCCGCGAACTGAACATCGCGAAACCAGACACGCTCGGTGCCGAGGATGGCGATCTCGTCAGCGTCGATCTGGTGCGTTCG
Organism: uncultured Alphaproteobacteria bacterium; assembly: GCA_963731915.1. GTDB lineage: Bacteria > Pseudomonadota > Alphaproteobacteria > Rhizobiales > Xanthobacteraceae > Bradyrhizobium. The sequence goes on along the minus strand of CAVSXQ010000015.1, from coordinate 25,393 downwards.
CGCGGCTATGGCCTCGCCTCCGGCAAGGTGAAGGAGCGGCTCGGTTCGCTCGCGACGGAAAAAGCCGTCAGCCTGATCGCGATCCACGCCCACGACATTCCGCAGGCGTTTTCGCCGTCCGCGTTGCGCGAGGCGGAAGCGGCGAAGCCCGCGATGCTGGAGGGACGTGAGGACTGGCGCGACGTGCCGCTCGTTACCATCGATCCGCCCGATGCCAAGGATCATGACGACGCGGTTCATGCCGAGCTTGATCCCGACCCGAACAACAAGGGCGGCTACATCGTCAATGTCGCGATCGCCGACGTCGCCTTCTATGTGCGGCCGGGTTCGGCGCTGGATCGCGACGCGTTGACGCGCGGCAATTCGGTGTATTTTCCCGATCGCGTCGTGCCGATGCTGCCCGAACGAATCTCCAACGATCTCTGCTCGCTGGTGCCGGGCGAGCCGCGCGGCGCGCTCGCGGTACGGCTGGTGATCGGCAGCGACGGCCGCAAGCGTTCGCACAGCTTTCATCGCGTGCTGATGCGCTCGGCGGCCAAACTTGCCTACGCCCAGGCGCAGGCGGCGATCGACGGCAGGCCGGACGACACCACCGGTCCCCTGCTCGATCCCATCCTCAAACCGCTTTATGCGGCGTATGCGCTGGTCAAGCTCGCGCGGAACGAACGCGATCCGCTCGACCTCGATCTGCCCGAGCGAAAGATCCTTTTGAAAAGCGATGGCACGGTCGACCGTGTCATCGTGCCGGAGCGGCTCGACGCGCACAAATTGATCGAGGAATTCATGATCCTCGCCAATGTCGCCGCGGCCGAAATGCTTGAAAAAAAGGGCCTGCCGCTTATCTACCGGGTGCATGATGAACCGACCCAGGAGAAGGTTCATAACCTGCAGGAATTCCTGAAGACGCTCGATATGCCCTTCGCCAAGTCCGGCGCATTGCGGCCGGCGCTGTTCAACCGCGTGCTGGCGCAGGTCAAGGGCGAGGACTTTGAGCCGCTGGTGAATGAAGTGGTGTTACGCTCGCAGGCGCAGGCGGAATATTCCGCCGAGAATTATGGCCATTTCGGCCTCAACCTGCGGCGCTACGCGCATTTCACGTCGCCGATCAGGCGATATGCAGACCTGATCGTGCACCGCGCGCTGGTCCGCGCACTCGGGCTTGGCGAAGGCGCGCTGCCCGAGGGCGAGACGCTGGAAACGCTGAGTGAAGTCGCAGCCCAGATATCGGTGACCGAGCGCCGCGCCATGAAGGCGGAACGCGAGACCGCCGACCGGCTGATCGCGCATTTCCTCGCCGACAAGATCGGCGCAACCTTTCAGGGCCGCATTTCCGGCGTCACCCGCGCCGGGCTGTTCGTGAAGCTGGAAGATACCGGCGCCGACGGGCTGATCCCGATCCGCACCTTGGGAACGGAATATTTCAACTATGACGAGACGCGCCACGCGCTGGTCGGCTCGCGCAGCGGTGCCATGCACCGATTGGGGGACGTCGTCGACGTGCGTCTGGTAGAAGCTGCTCCAGTTGCAGGCGCGCTGCGGTTTGAGCTGCTGTCGGAAGGCACCGTGATGCCGCGCGGCCGCAAGCAAGACGGCAAACGCGACATGGTGGGATCGGAGCGCAACGCGAAGGCGCATCCGGGCCGCAGCCCGCGCAAGAAGGATCGCAAGCCAGGCAAACCAAAACCCGGCAAATCGAAGAGAGGCCAGTCATGGAAACGATGAGCCCCGCCACGACCGTGTGGACCCGGGAAGCAGGCCGGGCCGAGAAGCGCGACGTCTGGACCGCGATGAAGCGCGGTTTTCGCAGCCGCTGCCCGCGCTGTGGCGAGGGAAAATTGTTTCGCGCCTTCCTCAAGGTCGACGATCATTGCTCGGCCTGCGGCCTCGATTTCACGCCGCACCGCGCCGACGACCTTCCCGCCTATCTCGTGATCGTCATCGTCGGCCACATCGTGGTACCGCTGGCGCTCTCGATCGAGACCAATTTTGCGCCGCCGGTCTGGATGCAGCTTGCGACCTATCTGCCGCTCACCCTCATTCTGTCGCTGGCGCTGCTGCAACCGGTGAAGGGCGCCGTGGTCGGCTTCCAATGGGCATTGCGCATGCACGGATTTGACGACAGCGCCCCTGGCGAGATATCGCCGGGCTGAATGGATCACAGAGAACATTTGATGGGGATGGGATGAGCGAAGCTGCGACCGCGCGAAAAAGAAGAAAAGGAAGCCGATCACCATCCTTATTACCGGCCAAAGGACGCGGCGACGCTGATCCTGATCGATCGCTCGGGTGAGAAGCCGAAAGTCCTGGTCGGCAAACGCCATGACAACGTGGTGTTCATGCCGGGCAAATATGTCTTTCCGGGCGGCCGCGTCGACAAATCCGACAACCGCATTCCTGTCGCCGCCCCGATTCCGAAAGCGCTGGAAGCCAACCTGATCAAGGGCAGCCCGAAGATCGCACCAACGCGGGCGCGCGCACTCGCGGTCGCGGCGATCCGCGAAGCCTGCGAGGAGACCGGGCTGTGCCTCGGCCGCAAGGTCGAGAAACCGGCCAAACTTGATGGCGCCTGGAAGCCGTTTTCGGAGGCCGGTCTGTTGCCGGACCCCTCCAGCCTGTTTTTGATCGCACGCGCGATTACGCCACCCGGCCGCGTGCGCCGTTTCGACACCCGCTTCTTCACCGCCGATGCGTCTTCCATCGCCCACCGCGTCGAAGGCGTGATCCATGCCGATGCCGAACTGGTCGAACTGGTATGGGTGGAGATCGGCTCCAAGCCGCTGGCCGATGCGCATGCCATGACCAAGAGCGTGCTCGGCGAACTCGACCGCCGGCTCGCCACCGGCCCGCTGAGCCACGACGCGCCGGTGCCGTTCTTCCATTTCTATGGCGGCAAGATGCATAGAGACGTGTTGGGGGCGTAAGGCCCCTGCTCTCCCGTCATTGCGAGGAGCAAAGCGACGAAGCAATCCAGAGCCGCGGCTGGACTGTGGATTGCTTCGCTTCGCTCGCAATGACGCAGAATACTTCCTCCGGACGCCACCTAATTTGCAAAATTCTTCTCGCCCTGCCTGATGGCGCGCCCGCTCCGCCTCCCTATCTCTTCCCCAACAACAACCAATACGGAATGGGGCAATGGAAAAGCGTCAACTCAAACTCGGCGCGTTCATGCGGCCGGTCTCAATTCACACCGGCGCGTGGCGCTATCCAGGCGCCTGGCCCGATGCCAATTTCAACTTTCCGCACATCAGACGGCTGATCCAGAAGCTGGAAGCCGGGAAATTCGACGCCTTCTTCATGGCCGATCATCTGGCCGTGCTGAACATGCCGGTCAATGCGCTCAAGCGCAGCCACACCGTCACCTCGTTCGAACCGTTCACGCTGCTGTCGGCGCTGGCCGGCGCCACCGAGCATATCGGTCTGATCGCGACGGGTTCAACCACCTTTGACGAGCCCTATCACGTGGCCCGCCGCTTTGCCTCGCTCGACCACATTTCCGGCGGCCGCGCGGGCTGGAATATCGTCACCACTTCCAACCCTGATGCGGCGCTGAACTTCGGTCTCGACGATCACATGGAGCACGCCGAGCGCTACAAGCGGGCGCGCGAGTTCTATGACGTGGTCACCGGTCTCTGGGATTCCTTTGCCGACGACGCCTTTGTGCGCGATGTCGATGCGGGCCTCTATTTCGACCCCGCCAAAATGCATGTGCTCAACCACAAGGGAAAATATCTCTCGGTGCGCGGGCCGCTCAACATCGCCCGCCCCGTGCAGGGCTGGCCGCTGATCGTGCAGGCCGGCGCGTCTGACGACGGCAGGCAATTGGCGGCAGAGACGGCGGAGGCCGTGTTCACCGGCGGCGGCAGTCTGGCCGACAGCCAAAAACTCCTTGCCGACATCAAGGGCCGCGCGGAAAAGGCCGGCCGCAACCCCGAGCATCTAAAAATCCTGCCGGGTGCGTTCGTCGTGGTCGGCGACAGCGTGGATGAAGCAAAAGAGAAGCGCGCGTTGCTCGACAGCCGCGTGCATTACGATTCAGCGATCGCCTCGCTCTCGGTGCAGCTCGGCACCGACGCCTCCGGCTTCGACCCTGATGGGCAGTTGCCGCCGATCCCAGAAACCAATGCTTCCAAGAGCGGCCGGCAGCGGCTCGTGGACGTCGCCGCGCGCGACAAGCTCACGGTACGCCAGCTCGCGCAGCGCGTCGGCGGCTATGGCGGGCTCTCCTTTGTCGGCACGCCAAAAACCATCGCCGACCAGATGGAGGAATGGCTGATGAGCCGCGGCAGCGACGGCTTTAACATCATGTTCCCGTTCCTGCCCGCCGGGCTGGACGATTTCGTCGACAAGGTGGTGCCGGAACTGCAGAAGCGCGGGATCTTCCGGAAGGAGTATGAAGGCAAAACGCTGCGGGAGAATCTGGGCCTGCCGCGGCCGAAGAACCGGTTCTTCGAGGCTTAGCGCTTATTCGTTCTGTCGCGGAGATATGCCGCCCGGGGCGCGTACTCTTAAGTCCGGACGCCGATGAGTTTGGCGATAGGAAGCGGACATTCAGCTTGGCCTTCAGCATGTCTGCTTCGTGCCAGAAGGGGAAGTCGCGCCTCATTCAATTACCTTGTCAGCGCGGGCAACAACAGCAACTGGAATACTCAGGCCAAGCGCCGCCGTCGTTTTCAGGTTCAAGGCCAGTTCGAAAACAACCGGCTGTTCGACCGGAAGTTCGGCTGGACTGGCTCCCTTGAAGATTTTGTCGACGTATTGCGCAGCTTTGCGAAACATCGGCGGCACAGCGGCGCCGTAGCTCGCGAGGCCGCCCATGTCTACGTAGGCGCTGATTTGATAGATTGCCGGAATTTTCGCCTCGTTCGCCAACGAAGGAATTGTCGGTCGAATAGGATCGGCAAGGACGAAGAGAGCATCGCAGTTTTGCAGTCGCATTTCCTTAAAGGCTTGCGGGAGATCGGCAGGCGTTGCAGCCATGATCGCAATGACCATGAGGTCTAAGGCTTTGGCGGCTGCTTCCACCAATGTGTATTGCTGCGGGTGGTTCGGGTTGCTGGACAAAAGGACGGCGATGCGTTTTGCAGCGGGCAGGATCGTATTAAGAAGCTCGACCGACTTACCGAGCGCATCGCCGTACATGTTTGCAACGCCAGAAATGTTTCCTCCGGGGTAAGCCAAACTTTTGATGAAGCCCGAGCCAATCGGATCGGTAGCCGGAGCCATTACGATGGGAATGGTCGACGTGGCGCGCTGGGCTGCAGCAATGGCGGGTGTCGCTATGGCAACAATAACGTCCGGACGTAGCGCAATGAGCTCGCTCGCAAAAAGGTAAGCGCTCGATATTCCCCTCTCCAAATCTGCTATCAACGATAAGGTTCTTGCCCTCGACGTAACCGAGCTGCCGCATTTCTGAGCGGAACGTTTCGTTTATCTCCTTGTCAATGGGAGTATCCGCGAATGCCGGGCTCAGCCAGGCTACCCGCCACACCTTTCCGGACGGTTGCTGCGCAATCGTCGGGAGAGGCCAACTGGCCACTACCCCGCCGAGAAGACTGATGAACTCTCGTCGCCGCACCGACGCCAGTAGACGGAGCATATCACAAATCCCGCCACAGTCAGCTAATGTCCGAAACGGCAGTCAAAAGGCGACATTCCGGGGCGACCAGCGCGTGTCTGCTTTGACCGCAAAGGTGGACATCGCACTAAGAATACTCCCTAGCCAGCAGGCAGATGGGCGCGCAGGAAGGAGCGTATCTGGCGTACCGCCAGAGGTATCCGCTCCTTTGGTTCTTTCCACGGAAACATGCTCACTTCCGCGTTCGGCGCGAGCATCGCGGTTTCCATCGCCACGGCGTATGGATGCGCCGGAATATCGTCCGGCAGGATCAGCACCGGCGTCTGGCAATTGCGCACGAAATCGCGCGTCACGGTGAAGACGAAATCGGGGTTGGTCCGGTACATTCTGGTCAGGAATTTTTCGGCCATCTCCATCGTGATGTCCGGCCGCCGCGCCACCAGCTCGGGCGCCCAGCCCTTCATGTTGTTTTCGTAGAAGAGGTCGCGCATCTCCGGACGCGATCCAGAGGGCATTGCCAACACGCCCGCGACGATTCGATCAGGCGCCCGCCGCAACAGGTTCCAGATCAAGGGACCGCCGATGCAAAATCCAAGCACGGCGAATTTGTCGATACCCAGATGATCCATCAGGCCAAGCTGGTCATCGGTGTGGGAATCCCAGGGCCGCTCGATCTCGAGCGGGCCTGAGGACTGGCCGGCATTGGCATTGCGCAGGTCGAACGCGACGCAGCGGTACTCGCTCTTGAACTCCTCCATCGCGTTGAAGGGTGGATAGGCGCCGGTGATGCCCGAGATCGTCGAGTTCAGTCCGCCGCCGGCGATCAGCAACAACGGAAAGCCGGAACCGGCCTCCTCGAAGTGGATGCGGACGGCGCCTTTTTCGAAGATCCCCATGGCTTGCTCCCCCTTTGCTGGCCGGCTGACGGAATTTAGGTCCGCCGCGGCCGAAAAGCCGTTTCTCCCGGCTCTAATTACCCGAAAACACGCCCGATTTGAGCCGCAAAACCTTGACTTTGGACGGTTTGCGGCTAGGTTGCCGGCAAATGCGGGCCGGTTGGCCGGCGCCAGATTCCCTACATTTCTGAGGTTTTGAACATGGCCAAAGCGGTCACCATCAAGGTCAAGCTCGTTTCCACCGCGGACACCGGCTTCTATTACGTCGCCAAGAAGAATTCGCGCACCATGACCGACAAGCTGGTCAAGAAGAAGTACGACCCGGTCGCGCGCAAGCATGTCGAATTCAAGGAATCGAAGATCAAGTAAGATTCCAGGATAGTGCTGACTGATACGGGGCCTCACGGCCCCGTTTTTATTTTGGCTCTCTTGTCCCGGACGCGATGCAGCGTGCAACGCTGCTTCGCAGCCGGGATCTCTTCTTGACGGTTGCATGGACCCCGGCTCAGCAGCGCACCACGAAGTGCTGCGCTGCGTCCGGGGAACGTCATGCCGTCTTCAGCATCGGCGGCGCCGATGGCCTTATCAGCGCGAACGCCACCTGGATGATGCCGCCTGCGAGGCCGAGCGCGACGCCGATCCGCCACGCCATGGTGTAGGAGCCGAGCGAGTCGTAGATCAGCCCTCCCCCGTAGGCGCCGAGGAACGAGCCGAGCTGATGGCTCATGAAGGCGAGGCCCTGGATCATCGCCTGCCATTTCAGGCCGAACATCTCGACGACGGCGCCCGCGACCAGCGGCCCGACGCCCATCCAGAGGAACCCCATGATGGCGCCGAACAGCAGCGTGGTGGCGGGCGTAGCCGGCAGCATGAAATACCAGGCGAGCGCGATCGACCGGAAGATGTAGATCGCTCCCAGCAGCGCCAGCTTGTTCCAGCGCTGGCCGGCCCAGCCGAAAAACAGGCTGCCCAGCACGTTGAAGCCGCCGATCATGCCGAGCGTTTGCGCGCTCAGCATCGGATCGAGGCCGCAGATCGCCAGATACGACGGCAGATGCGTGGTGAGAAAGACGAGCTGCATGCCGCAGACGAAATAGGCAGACGTCATCACCACGAACGACGCATTGCCGAACGCGATCTTCGTCGCCACCGCGGCCGAGGTATCGCCGATGTCTTCGGCGGTCTTGGGCGGCAACGGGATCTTGTCCGCCCTGCCCGCGTACCAGGCGGCCGGCAGCATGAACAGCGACAGGATGACGAAGCCCGCGACGCCGACGCGCCAGCCAAAACCTTCGTTGAGCATTTGTCCGATCGGCGCCGACACCAGCGCGCCGAGCGATCCCGCCGCCGAAACAATGCCCATCACCGTGCTGCGCACCATCGCCGGCACCGCACGCGCCGAAACCGACATGGCGATCGCATTGGCGGTGCAGGCGAGCGACGCGCCGATCAGCACGCCGGCGCCGATCAGGATCGGGATCATGCCGTGCGCGGTCGCCATCAAGACAAGGCCCACGACGTACATCACGCGAGCCCACGATCATGATCGGCCGAAAACCGTAGCGCACGGTCATGGCGCCGGCGACCGGCTGCAGAGAATCCCCAGGCGAGGTTTTGCACGGCAAGCGCCAGCGTGAACTGCGAAACCGAAATCCCGATGTCCTGCGTCAGCGGCTGCATGAAGATGCCAAAGCTCTGCCGCAGGCCCATGCTTAGCGTGAGCATCAGCGAAGCGCCGATCAGGATGGGAAGCGTGGGTCGCAGCACCTGCAGCAGGGACATGGTTTTTTCTTCTCCCTTTGGGCTGCAATTTGAAAACTGCTGCCTGCAATTCTTGTCGATTTAAGTACACAGACCTGTGTACCTAGGCTATAGGTGCGCGGGACGTCAAGGCAAAAGGGTTCCGTCCAGCGCATGGCTTCTCTGCATTCGAAACCTGACATGAAAGAGCGGATCCTCGAGACCGCCGACAAACTGTTTTATTCAAGGGGTATTCGAGCCATCGGCGTCGACACCATCGCGGCCGAGGTCGGCATCAGCAAGCGGACGCTGTACAACCACTTCCCCTCCAAGGACGCGTTGATCTCGGCCTATCTCGGACGCCGATTCGTGGCCCCTAACCCGTCCGACAAACCGCCGGTCGAGCAGATTCTCGGCACCTTCGACCGCCTCGAACGCGGCTTTGCCAGCAAGGGTTTTCGCGGCTGCCCGTTCGTCAACGCGGTCGCCGAACTCGGCGCCGAGGACCATGCGGTGAAGAAGATCGCTACCGCCTTCAAGGAAAGCCGCCGCCTCTGGTTTCGCGATCTCCTGAAAGAGCTCGATGTCGCCGATCCCGAGGCGCTGGCGACACAGCTCGCCCTGCTGGTCGACGGCTCGATCGCGCAGGATCTGGTGCGCGACGATCCCGCGATGGCGCGCGCGGCCAAGGAAGCGGCAAAGGTGCTTCTCAAGAACGCCGGCGTGAAGCTGGGCGGCTGACGCCCTTCCCCGCACCCGCCCAAAACTGCTAGTCAGACCCCCATCAGAATGAACAACTGTATTCCGCCGGGCGGCATGCCCCGACGGCGTGGAGGAAACAAGAATGGAAGACCTGAAGGTGACCGCCACCGGCTACGACTTCAAGCCGGCGCACGCGGCCATGCAGCGCTACATCGATAACAATCTGCACTCCGGCATCTCCTCCGCGGTGCTGATCGGCCGCGATCTCGTCGACGTCAATTGCGTCGGCTGGGCCGACAAGGAGGCGCAGACGCGGCTGCGCACCGATCACATTTTTCGCGTATTTTCGAACACCAAGCTGATCACCTCCTGCGCGGCGCTGCTGCTGTTCGAGGAAGGCAAGCTCGGGCTCGACGACCCGATCGAGAAATTCATCCCGCAGCTCGGAAACCGCAGGGTATTGCGCCAGGGCGCGGCCTCGCTCGACGAGACGGAGCCCGCGAAATCATCGATCACCATTCGCCAGCTGCTGAGCCACAGTTCGGGGCTGAGCTACGGCTTCTTCGATCCCGGCACCGCCATCTACAAGGCGCTCAACGAGCGCGGGGTGCACAATCCCACCAGCACGCTAGCGGAGATGGTGGACGTACTGGCCGGCGTCCCGCTGATCTATCAGCCGGGCACGTCGTGGGAATATTCGCTCGCGACCGATGTGATCTCGCGGCTGGTCGAAGTCGTCAGCGGCCAGAGCTTCGACAAGTTCATCAAGGCGCGCATCTTCGATCCCCTCGGCATGGTCGATACCGGCTTCGTCGTTCCGGAAAAGGATCAAGGCCGCCTCGTCGCCTACTATGCCGGCGCCGACCTGATGGAGCCGATGAAGCCGGGCCTGACCCGAACCGATAATTCACCGTTTCCCGGCGCCTATCTGCGCCCGATCGCGCGGCTCAGCGGTGGCGGCGGTCTGGTTTCGACCATGCCCGACATGGTGGCGTTGATCCGGAGCCTGCTGCCCGGCGGCCCGACGCTGCTGAAGCCCGAAACCATCGCGCAGATGATGTCCAACCAATTGCCTGACGGCCAGTGGATCCGCTTTGCCTTGATGGGCGAGCAGCCCGGCAAGGCGCATGGACTTGCGGGCGGCCTGATCCTCAAGCCCGGGCCATTCGACCATCCGGATGCGGCGGGCGAGTTCTATTGGGGCGGCGTGGCGGGCACGCAATGGTGGATTTCGCCGAAGCGCAACATGGCCGGCGTAATGATGGCGCAGCGCCAGATGTCGTTCGTCCACCCGTTCTCGTTCGAGTTCAAGCGGATGGCGTATGAGGCGGTGAAGGAGCGCGCCAAGTCTGTGGCGTGAGAACTAGGCCGCGGCCGAGACCACCCGGTTACGCCCATCGTGCTTGGCGCGGTAGAGCGCGGTGTCGGCGCGCTTGAGCACGTCGGCGACCGGCTCGCCCTTGCGATCCAGCGTCGAGAGCCCGATCGAGATCGTGACCTCGATGCGGTTGGCGCCCTTGTTGACCGCAAAGGTTTCGCCCGCGATCGAGCGGCGCAGCCGTTCGGCGACCATGCCGGCGACATGCAGATCGGTTTCCGGCATCACGATGACGAACTCCTCGCCACCATAGCGGCAGGCGAGGTCGATGCCGCGGATCGATTTGCGGATCCGGACGGCGAATTCGCGCAGCACGTCGTCGCCGGCGTCATGGCCGTAATTGTCGTTGATCGCCTTGAAGAAATCGATGTCCAGCATCATCAGCGCCAGCGGCTTGCCGCGGCTGGAGGCCTGCTCGGCAAGGGTGGCCAGATGGGTTTCCATGTAGCGGCGGTTATGCAGGCCTGTGAGCGCGTCGGTGATCGCCATTTCGATCGAGTTCTGCACGTTGTCGCGCAAATGATCGGTGTAGCGGCGTTTTCTGATCTGGGTGCGCGCCCGGGCCAACAGCTCGTTCTTGTCGACAGGACGCAGCAAATAGTCGTTGACGCCGATCTCGAGCCCGCGCAGCAGCCGCGCATTGTTGTCGGCATCGGAGATGGCGAGAATCGGCACCTGGCGCGTGCGCTCCAGCGAGCGCGCCTGGCTGCAAAGCCTCAAGCCATCGAAATTGTCGAGGCTGAGCGAGACGATCAGCAAATCGTAATTGCCCTCGGCGGCGTGGAACAGCGCCTGTCCCGGGTCGGTCTCGACGTCGACATGGTGCTCGGCGCTCAGCATCGGCGCCAGCCGCTCATAGGACGACGGACGGTCATCGACCAGCAGAATGCGGCCGCCCTTGCCGGTGTCGGTAACCGCGGGGGCCTCCATGCCAATCTCGAGCGAGGTGATGGCGCGCATGCGCAGCTCATCGGTCATCATCTTCAGCCGCGTCAGCGAGCGGACGCGCGCGATCAGCACGACGTCGGACACGGGTTTTGTAAGGAAATCGTCGGCGCCGGCTTCCAGGCCGCGGACGCGGTCCGCCGGGCTGTCGAGCGCGGTGACCATCACGACGGGAATGTAATGCGTCGCCGGATTGGCTTTCAGCCGGCGGCAGACCTCAAAGCCGTCCATGTCGGGCATCATGATGTCGAGCAGCACGATGTCGCATTCGGCGCGCGCGCACATCGCAAGCGCCTCGGCGCCGTTCGAAGCGGTCAGTACATCAAAATATTCCGCCGAGAGTCGCGCTTCCAACAGCTTTACGTTGGCGGGAACGTCGTCGACGACCAGAATACGCGCGGACATGGAAACTCAACTCCTACCCAATAAAACGCCGTACCGTCTCAATAAACTTGCCGACCGAAATCGGCTTGGACAAATAAGCTTCGCAACCGCCTTCGCGGATCCGCTCCTCGTCGCCCTTCATGGCAAAGGCGGTGACCGCGACCACGGGAATCGCGCGCAGTTCCGGATCATCCTTGATCCAGCGCGTGACCTCGAGGCCGGAAACCTGCGGAAGCTGGATGTCCATCAGCACCAGATCGGGGCGCAGCTTGCGGACAAGATCGAGCGCCTCGATGCCGTTGCTGGTGCCCGAGGTCTGATAGCCATGCGCTTCCAACAGGTCGCGAAAGAGCTTCATGTTGAGCTCGTTGTCCTCCACGATCAGGACGGTTTTGGCCATCCCGTCCCTCCCTCGCCTTTAGGATACAGGCCGGCAATTCGGTGCTTCTGCACCGCCGCCGAACTGTTGAAATGTGAATTCAAACTAGCGCTAGATTCGCTCTAACCCGTTAAACCCGAGGGCCGACTTTCTGCGGTTTGGTTTCCGCTTGCTTGAACAGTTTTGCGAGACTCGGGCATGATGGTTTGCAAAGTAGAGCCCATAAGTTAACGGAAAGGCAAACCGTCTGTTGAAAAAGCCTGTTCACAACCCCCGGGAAGTCGCTGAAATCGTTGCGATTCAGGCGCTGTCTTTCATTGCCGGCGATCCGGAGCGATTGGGCCTGTTTCTGGCCGAAACCGGAATCGGGCCGGAGACGCTGCGCAAGTCGGCTTCCGACCCCAAATTTCTCGCCAGCGTGCTGGATTTCGTGATGCGCGATGACGCAACCGTGAAGGCGTTTTCGGAAGCCTCGAAGCTGCACCCGACCAACGTTGCCGCCGCCCATCAGGCGCTGTGCGATCCCGCATGGGAGCGCGACGTGCCGTGAGCATGCCGGCACCAGCGCTCGACGGTCCGCGCTGCTTTTGCCGGGATTGTCTCGGCGACCTCGACCACAATGCGAAGCGATGCAGCCATTGCGGCTCCCCTCGCCTGGTGCGGCATCGCGCATTGCCGCAGCTCACGCTGGCGCATATCGACTGCGACGCGTTCTACGCCACGGTGGAAAAGCGCGACAACCCTGAACTCGCCGACAAGCCCGTCATCATCGGCGGCGGCAAGCGCGGCGTGGTGTCGGCGGCCTGCTACATCTCGCGCACCTATGGCGTGCGTTCGGCGATGCCGATGTTCAAGGCGCTGGCGCTGTGCCCGCATGCCGCGGTGATCCGGCCGGACATGGCAAAGTATGTCCGGGTCGGCCGCGAGGTGCGCCATGCCATGCAGGCACTGACGCCATTGGTCGAACCGCTATCGATCGACGAAGCCTTCCTCGACCTTTCCGGCACCCAGCGCGTGCACGGCATGATCCCGGCGAAGGTGCTGGCGCGCTTCGCCCGCGACGTCGAACGCGATATCGGCATCACCGTTTCGGTCGGGCTGTCCTGCAACAAGTTTCTTGGCGAAGATCGCCTCCGACCTCGACAAGCCCCGTGGCTTCGCCGCGCTCGACCAGGACGAGGCGCGCGAGATGCTGGCGGAAAAACCGGTCAGTTTCATTTTCGGCGTCGGGCCCGCGACCCAGGAAAAACTGGTCGCAGCGCGGCTTTCGCACCATCGCCGACCTGCAGCGCGCCGACGAAACCGAACTGATGAAGCAATTCGGCGGCGAAGGCCGCCGGCTGTGGCGGCTGGCGCGCGGCATCGACGACCGCCATGTGGTGGCGGACCGCGGCGCCAAAACCATTTCCAGCGAAACCACCTTCGAGACCGACATCCGCGATTTCGCCACGCTGGAAAGGCTGTTGTGGAAGCTGTCGGAAAAGGTTTCGGCGCGGCTGAAGAACGGCGAGCTTTCGGGATCGACGATCACGCTGAAACTGAAGACCGCGGATTTCCGCCAGCGCACCCGCTCGCAATCGATTCAATCGCCGACGCAGCTGGCGGCAAAAATCTTTGCGATCTCCCGCGAAATGCTGGCGAAGGAAATCGACGGCACGTCCTTCCGCCTGATGGGCACCGGCGTCAGCGCGCTGAAGCCGGGCTCAGAGGCCAGCGATTCCGACATGCTCGACCGCCGCTCGGCCCATGCCGAGCGCGCAATTGATGATCTCCGGAAGAAGTTTGGCAGTGCGGCCGTGATCCGGGGCATTGCGTATGACGGGCCGGAGAAGGCGGCGGAGGAGTAATCCCCGTAGGGTGGCGCAGGAGCGCAGCGTACGCAGCATTCCATCCGTGTTGCGCGGCACGATAGATTGCTTCGCTTCGCTCGCAATGACGCGGAGAGCGCCGGTGACCGCTCTCGAAGTTATTTGCAGGGCTTCGAATCCTTGACGTCGAACTTGCCGAGCGCGCCTGATATCACAAAGTCGTTGTAGTCCAGCACCAGCGCCCGCGAGACGCCGTTCTCGAACAGCTCGAACGACATCGCATAGACCGGCGTCTGCTCGCCGTCCCTTGCCCGCGCGTCGCGGTCGTAATAGCTCACCGTCACCGGCCAGCGCGTCAGCACCTTCATCTGGTCGTTGGCGGTCGACGGATCGGGCGAAGCAATACTGCGGTCGCCGGGGATCGGCTGGCCGATCACCGACAGGGTATTGTAGACTTTTTCGCCATTGTCCGAGCCGTCATAGACGGTGAGTTCGAGCACCGACTTGCCGGCGCGGGCGGCTTCGATGATTTTGTGGATCTGCTCGGTCGGGAACACGATACTGCCTTCGAGATTGAAGGTCTTTGCCACCGGCTGCTTCAGCTTGACCGTGATGCGATCGCCGCTGCGCTCCGCGACGCCGTCGACCGGCGAGGCATCGGAATCGTTCATCCGCGTATCGATCTTGAAGCGGTAGCTCTTTCCGGCGCCGTCTTCCCAGGAGGTCGAGCGCAAATCGCTCAGCGTCGTCTTGCCCTCGCCGCTGTTGAGCTCGGATACCTGGCGGAACTCTGACGTGTAGCCTTCGCAGGCGCTGCCGGAAAAATTGTAGAGGATGCGGCCGCGGGCGGCGTTGATGGCGTTGGCGCCGCGCGACTTGATCAGGCGGAGTTCGTAAAGCGCCTGATGGGAGAGAAAGGTGCCGCTCGCCGCCGCAATGGCTGGTCCGCCCGTAAAACCCGATCCGATCGCAACAGTGGCAATTGTCAGCAGCAGAGCGCGAGACGGAAGCAGGCGAACCATGTGTTTTCCCTGAATGTGGAAGATTCGCTACAATACTGGCCGCTCTATTGCGCCGCAACTAGGGCGGCTGCACGAAAACGTACTATTTCGACGCCCGAACGCCGCGTTTTTCGGCAACCCGCGTTCGCTTGCATGTACCGGCGCGATGCGCGAAACAATGTGCGCTAGCCGACATGAACGGTAGCGAAACAGGGCATTCATACGGGGACGGAACATGGCGGGTACGGTCGAACAGAAACTCACGGAACAGGGCATCAGCCTGCCCGAACCGCGCGCCGCCGTGGCGAATTATGTCGGCTTCGTCCGGTCCGGAAACCTGCTGTTCGTTTCCGGCCAGGTTTGCGCCAATGCGGACGGCAAGCTGGCCGCCAAAGGCAAGCTGGGCGCCGGCGTCACGACCGAGCAAGGCTACGCCGCGGCGCAGGTTTGCGCTGTCAATTTGCTGGCGCAGATCAAGGCCGCCCTCGGCGACCTCGACAAGGTGGTGCGCGTGGTACGGCTGGGCGGTTTTGTCAATTCCGCGCCGGATTTCCTCGACGGGCCCAAAGTGCTCAACGGCGCATCCGACCTGATGGTGGCGGCCTTCGGCGACAAGGGCCGACATGCCCGCACCACCGTGGGCGTCGCCTCGCTGCCGGCGGACGCGGCGGTCGAAGTCGACGGCGTGTTCGAAGTTTCCTGATCACATGCGCGCGCCCGACTGGCTGACGGCGCGGCCGGTCGCCCATCGCGGCCTGCATGACATCTCGCGCGGCATCGTCGAGAACATGCCGGGCGCCGTTGAGGCGGCGATCGCTGGCAATTTCGCTATCGAGGTCGATATCCAGCTCACCCTAGACGGCGAGGCCATGGTGCACCATGACGATGCGCTTGGCCGACTGACCGAAGGCTCCGGCGCGTTGCTCGAAAAGACCGCGGCTGAACTGAAGGCCGTCAAATTCAGGAACACGCCGGAGCGCATGATGTCGCTCGGCGATCTCTGCACGCTGGTCGCCGGCCGGGTGCCGCTGGTGATCGAGGTCAAAAGCCATTTTGACGGCGACCGCAAGCTGGTGGCGCGGATGGCGGAGGTGCTGGCCAGCTATTCCGGCCCTGCGGCCGGCATGTCCTTTGACCCCGATCAGGTGGCGGCGCTGCGCGAGCTCGCGCCGAACCTGCCCCGCGGCATCGTTGCGCAACGCGACTATGACGACGACTACTGGAAGAAGCTGACCAGGGAGCAGCGCGACGGCATGCTGTACCTGCGCCACGGCTTTCGCACCGCGCCGCATTTCGTGGCGTTCTGGGTCAACCAATTGCCGGCGCCGGCCCCCTGGATCGCCCGCAACATCTTTGGCTGCCCGCTGCTGACCTGGACGGTGCGCACGCCCGAACAGCGCGAAAAGGCGGCGCGCTACGCCGATCAGATGATTTTTGAGGGCTTCTGTGCCGGGAACCTGACATGCGCCCGCGGGCTTGAAGTGGCGCGTGCGATGCACGATGTTTGGGGCCTTGATGGCCTCGTCCGAAATCACCCTCGAAGCGGTCCCTTCCGTCAGCGATATCCCGGCTGCGGAATGGGATGCCTGCGCCAATCCGAAGTCGGATCCGGCGGCGCTTGAAAATCTGGACACGCTGGCCGCAGCGACGCCCGATTCCTGCACCGCTTCAAGGCCAAGCTATAACCCCTTCGTTTCCCATGCGTTTTTTGCCGCCGCCGAAGCCTCGAATTCGGCCTGCGCGCGCACCGGCTGGGGACCGCGGCATCTGATCGCAAAACTCGACGGCAAGATCGCCGGCATCGTGCCCTGCTATCTGAAGTCGCACTCGCAGGGCGAATACGTGTTCGACCGCGGCTGGGCCGATGCCTATGAGCGCGCCGGCGGGCGCTATTATCCGAAACTGCAGACCTCCGTGCCGTTCACACCGGCCACCGGCCCTCGCCTGCTGATCCGTGACGGCGTCGACCGCGACCGGATTGGCGAGGCGCTCGCCGCCGGGCTGATGGCGCTGTGCAACGCGACCAACGCCTCCTCCGTCCACGTCACCTTCGCGCGCGAGGCGGAAGCGAAATTTCTTGGCCAGCACGGATTTTTGATCCGCAACGACCAGCAGTTTCACTGGCAGAACCACGGCTACAAGAGCTTTGACGATTTTCTGGCGACGCTGAACTCTCGCCACCGCAAGGCGATCAAGCGCGAGCGGCGCGAGGCGCTGTCCGCCGGGGTCACCATTCACGGGCTGACCGGAAGCGAGATCGATGAAGCCGCGTGGGACGCCTTCTTCACCTTCTACATGGAGACCGGTTCGCGCAAATGGGGCCGGCCTTATTTGACGCGAAAATTCTTTTCGATGATCGGCGAGAACATGGGTAACGACGTTCTGCTTGTCATGGCCAAACGCAACGGCCGATGGATCGCCGGCGCCATCAATTTCATCGGCTCCGATACGCTGTTCGGCCGCAACTGGGGCGCCATCGAGCATCACCCGTTCCTGCATTTCGAGGTCTGCTACTATCAGGCGATCGATTTTGCGATCCAGCGCGGCCTGCAAACCGTCGAGGCCGGCGCACAAGGCGAGCACAAGCTGGCGCGCGGATATCTGCCGCAGACCACGTGGTCCGCGCATTTCATCGCCGACCCCGATTTGCGCCGGGCGATCGCCGATTACCTCAAGCGCGAGCGCGCCTATGTGGCGGAAGCAGGCCGCGAGCTTGCCGCCGCCGGGCCGTTCCGCAAAAGCGCTGATGACGCGCCTTAAGCGTTTCGGCTAAACATCGGAAATGTTGTGATTTCAGGAGACGCCGCCATGCCTGCCTACGACCCGCAAAACCCCTTCGCAAAGATCCTGCGCGGCGAATTCCCCTGTTACAAAGTGTACGAGGACGACCACGTGCTGGCCTTCCTCGACATCATGCCGCGCGCACCCGGCCACACGCTGGTGATTCCAAAACGCCCTGCCCGCAACATCCTCGACATCACGCCGGAGGATTATGCCCATGTCGCGCGCGGCGCGCACAAGATCGCGGCGGCCGCGATGAAAGCCTTCAAGGCCGACGGCATCACCATCCAGCAGTTCAACGAGCCCGCCGGCGGACAGGTCGTGTTCCACCTGCACGTGCACGTGCTGCCGCGCCACGACGGCGTCGCCATGCTGCCCCCCGCGAGCCGCAAGGAAGATGTGAAGGTGCTGGAGGATAATGCGACTAAACTGATCGCGGCTCTAGCGTAACGCCTCTCATCGCCTTCGTCATTCCGGGGCGCGCTTATGCGCGAGCCCGGAATCCATAACCGCGATCGGGAGTATGGATTCCGGGCTGCGCGCTATCGGCGCCCCGGAATGACGCGAGAAATCACTCCGTCTCGAAATCCCCGGGCTGCGGCGGCGCCAACGGCGTGAATTCGCAGCGGTCGGGTTTGATGTCGAGCAGCGGGGTTTCGTCGAGGCAATCGAGCCCCCGTACCAGAATGACGTTGCCTTCGATAGCGACGAACTTGACGACCGAGGTCGCGATCGGATTGGGCCGCACCGGCGAGCGCAGCGAAAAGGTGCCGCGGGTCTTCTGGTTGTTCTTCGGGCTTTGCAGCACGAGGTCGCGGCGCGACTGGTGCAGCCAGTAGATCACCTCGAGATTCCCGTAGAAATCGACGCCCTTGATCGCGGGCACCCAGGGCTCGAAAATTTCCAGCCGGCACACCGGGCCATCCTGCCGTCCCTGCCGCGGCGTCTCCAGCCGCGAGGTCCAGGGCGTACGGATGCGGCCGATGAAGACGAGACCGGCATCGCGCGGCGTGTGGCATGTCGACGGCGACTTCACCCTCGCGGAGTTCACTTTCTCGAACCATTTTCTAATCCAGCGATATGTTGAGGCTCTTGACCACGCCCGCCCAGCGCGCGCGATCCTCGTTGATGAATGCGTCGATCTCGACTTGCGTCTTCGGGCGAAGCGGCGGAAAGCCGACCTTTTCCAGCGACGCGCGGAAAACCTCGTCGCTCAAGGCGCGGTTGAGGCTCGCGCTGATCTTCTGCGCAATATCGTCCGGCGTCTTCGCCGGCGCCGAGACACCGTACCAAACGCCGACCGAATAATCGGGATATCCGCTCTCGGCAATCGTCGGCACGTCAGGCAGATCGGAGATGCGCTGCTTTGAGCTGACGCCGAGCGGGCGAAGCATCCCGGCTTTGACCGGCGGCAACGCTGTTCCGAGCGTGTCGAACATCACGCTGGATATTGCCGGACAGCAAATCCGTTAGCGCAGGCCCTGCGCCCTTGTACGGAACGTGCACCATGTCGACGCCGGCCACCTGTTTGAACATCTCGCCGGCCAGATGAATGGTGCCGCCGGTGCCCGCCGATCCAAAATTCAGTTTTCCGGGGTTCTGCTTGGCGTAAGCGACGAATTCCGCGATGGTTTTCGCAGGAACCGACGGATGGACCTCCATCACGACAGGCAGATCGGTGATCAATGCCAGCATCCGGAAATCCCTGACGGGATCGTACGACAGTTTCTTGTACAGCACCGGGTTGAGCACGAACAGCGAAGCCGCCGTGAAGAGCAGCGTGTAACCGTCGGGCTCGGAGCGCGCCACGGCCTCGGCGCCGATCGCGCCCTGCGCGCCGGCCTTGTTCTCGACCACCACGGTCTGCTTGAGGTCGCGCCCGACATATTCGCCGACCAGGCGGCCGAGCACGTCGGTCGGCCCGCCCGCGGCATAGGGCACGACGAGCTTGATCGGGCGCGTCGGATATTCCGCGGCTTGGCTCGCCGGCGCGGCCAGAATGGCGGCGATGAAGCCGAGCGTGAGTGCCGATGTCTTGCGCCAGTTCATTCCGTTTCCCCGATGTTGCGTCTTTGGTCCGACAGTAGCCGATTGCGCGCACCGGCCGCAATCAACCGAGCCACCATTTGCCGGCGACCATCGCGATTTCGCCGGAGATGACGCCGGCAAAAATCGATCGCCGCGTCACCATGAACACGGCAAAACCGGCCGCCACCGCGCCATAGCGCAGCCAGTCCGGCACACCGGCGAGCGCGCCCGGCGGCTGCACCAGGATTTGTGCGATGACGCCGGCGAGGATCGCGGTCGCCACCGCCCTCACCCACACCAGCACTTCAGAGCCTTCGTCGACACCGCCGCCGAACCAGAGCCCGGCCATTCGCCAGACTTCGTTGGGCAGAAAACCTGCGACCACGAGAATCAACAGCGCGTGCCAGTCGCCGATAAAACCGCTCATATGCTGCGCTCCCGCCACCAATGCACGCCGTACGCAATGGTGCCCGCCGAGATGCCGCTGATCAGAATGTCGACGCCGGTGTGCAGCATCGACACCAGGGGATAGAGCGCGAGCCCGAGCACCAGCGCCAGAATGTCGGAAATCTGCCGGCAGTTGCGCGCGGTCGACAACAGGAACGCCAGCGGCGTCAGCATCAGGATCGCGGCTGCGAACAATGGCGGCAGGCTGGCCGCAAGCTGGTAGCCGAGCGTGGTCGCGATCGAGCAAACGATGAGAAGACCGCAGCCGAGCCCGTGCACGAAAGCGATGCGCCGCTCGCGTGGCACCTGCGGCAGCAGGCGATAGCATTCAACCCACAGCGTGACTGCGATGAAATGGGCAGCGAGCACGAGGTGACGCCGTTTGGTTTGCGGCGTGCGCAGCATCGGCAGCACCGACACTACCATCGGAAACAGCCGGATCGCACTCACGGTTACGGCCACGGCCGCCTGCACGACGGTAGCCCCGGAGCCCAGCGTTGAGATCAAAATGATCTGCGCCGGCCCCGCCCAGACCAAGCAGCGTGCTCGCCAGCACCCAGCCCAGGCTGAAATGCGTGTCATGCGCCAGCGCGCCGATGCCGAGATAGGTCGCAAACAGCACCAGTGCCAGCACGGTCGAGCCGACCGAGCTCATCCCCCACGCGAAGGCGCGGAAGGAATTTTGCCATTGCGGCGAGTCGGGAGGCGGAAGCGGCATCTGACGCTTAACGCCGATGGCGCAAGCGGCGTCAAGCGAGGGCGGCTTCAGGGCTGTTATGCGCAGGCGACCTCGACCGTCATTCCGCAGCCACCTGCCGAACCGCGTCGTCGTAAGAGCCCAGCGCACGCTCCAGCAGATCGGTATCGCCATATTCGACGATCTCGGCGATCTTGCCGTCGCGAAATCTGAACACAAAACAGTATTCGTTGTTGTAGCGCTTGCCGCTGTGGGTCTGCACGTCGCCGCGAATCTCGGCAACGACATGATCCCCCTCGGCAACCAGATTAATGGCGCGCGCCCGGTACTCCGTGGCGAACAGCGCAAACAGCGGCTTCAGCAAATTGGCGCGGACGTCCTCCTGTCCCGCAAAACGTTTCGACCAGCTGCTCTGGCCGGCCAGCCGCCACACATAATCCGGCTGCACGGACGCGCCGAATACGCTGCGATCGCCGTTCTCCAATGCCGCATAGATGCGCCTGATCGTGTCCTTGTTCTCGACGGTTCCCATCTCGATCTCCTTCGCGCGCTCGCCTCCTCGCATCGCTGCATGGTGATGCCTCACCGACGCTCGGGACTTCCAATCGACCGATTGTATATTCGCCATTCGCCGCGCGAATTTGGGCTGGCTAGGCCGGCGCCCGGAAATTCCTCAGCACGAAGCACGCGCCGCCCGCCTTGCGGATGCGGTTGCAGAGATTGTCGGCATCTCCCCGCGTGTCGGCGCCGATGCGCACCTGATAGAAGGTTGCGGCGCCGCGCGTGCGCAGCCGCGAACTCAAGAGGCTCGGATCCTGATCGCCGATCACGGCGGAGAGACGCTTCATCGCGCGCGAATACATTGCGAGCGCCTTGTCGCGGCTGAAACCGGCGGCGAGCTGCACACCCCACAATTTGGCGGCGGAAAGCGTGACGTGCTGCTCGAGCCCTGCCACGAACGGATTGGGCGCGCGCCTGAGCAAGGCCATCAATTCGCGACAACTCGATGTCGCCGGTCGCTCCGGCATTTTTCCGGTCCGCCCGGCCTTCGCCCATTCTTCAACCGTGCTCCCGGTGATCGCGGAGACGTAATTGCGCGTCTCCAGCGGCATCGGCCCGGTGCCGGCGAGCCATTCCTGCACGCGGCGCGGGCCGGCGTTGTAGGCGGCGGCGGCCAAGCCCAGATTGCCGAACTGGTTGCGCAGCTCGGCCAGAAACTCGGCCGACTTCGGCAGCGCCTGCACCGGATTGAAGGGATCGAGCAGGCCGCGCTCGCTGGCGGTTCCCGGCATGAACTGCGCGATCCCCTGCGCGCGCTGGCCGCTCCGTGTCACCGGCCCCACCGCGTCGGATTGAAAGCGGCTTTCCTGCCAGATCACGCGGGCGAAAAATTCCAGCGGCAGGCCCTCCGCCCTCGCCGCGGATTCGATCATCAGGCACATCGCCTCGCGGGCGTCGCTTTCGCGCGCGGCGTTGACGGGCTTTTCTGTGGGGATAGCGAGCTCTTCGACGCTCGGCCGCACGAAACGCGGCGCGTCTTCGGCCACCGCCGGCGCAAGCAAGGCGAGCGCGGCCAGAAGGCCCAATGCCGGGCGAAACCCCAGATACAATTGCATTGCTGCTTTGTTCCCGCGCGGCCTCGCTTGACAGGGGGAAGGCGTTGTCTAGCTATGGATAACAATGAAGGCGCGCAAATGGGAGCGCAAGATGACTGCACCGTCCGACGAGCAACTCGGCTTTGCGCCTGACGACGACGCGCCGGTCGGCTATATGGCGCGCACCCGCGACTATTACGCCGCGATCGGTTACGACACGCCCTACCGCTGGGCGCACTACGTCGCCTCGCCCTTCCAGCCGCTGAAGAAGCCGCTCAGCCAGTCCCGCATCGCCATCGTCACAACAGCGGCACCGTTCGATCCCGCCAGGGGCGATCAGGGTCCGGGCGCGGCCTATAATGGCGGCGCCAAATTCTATTCGGTCCATGACGGCGATACCTCGAAATCGCACGACCTTCGTATTTCCCATGTTGCCTATGACCGTATCCATACGTCAGCCGAAGACAGCGGCACCTGGTTTCCGCTCGCGCAACTGCACCACCTCGCGCACGAGGGCCGGATTGGCGAAGTGGCCCCGCGCTTCTTCGGCGCGCCGACCAACCGCAGCCACCGCGTTACGATTGAAACCGACGCACCGGAAATCCTGGCGCGCTGCCGCGCCGACCAGGTGGATGCCGCGGTGCTGGTGCCGAACTGCCCGGTGTGCCACCAGACCGTCAGCCTCGTGGCCCGGCATCTCGAGGCGAACGGCATTTCCACCGTGGTGATGGGCTGCGCCAAAGACATCGTCGAGCACGCCGCGGTGCCGCGCTTTTTGTTCTCCGACTTCCCGCTCGGCAATTCCGCCGGCAAGCCGCACGATGTCGCCTCGCAGGCGTTCACGCTCGAGCTGGCGCTGCGCGTGCTGGAGACCGCGCCGGGGGCGCAAACCACGGTGCAGTCGCCGCTGCGCTGGAGTGCGGATGCTTCGTGGAAGCGCGACTACAGCAACCCGGCGATGCTGAGCGCCGACGAACTGGCGCGGCGGCGCCGCGAATTCGACGCCCAGAAGCTGGTTGCCCGCGGCATCCGCGAAAGCGCCGCGTAGGTTATCCCGGGGTTTTCCGGGATCGCGGCTGCGGTTAATTTACGTTAACGCAACATACTCCCTCGCCGGTATCTTCTATTCCTGCGGAACCGGGGTAGTGTCACCTCCATATTCTGGAGGTTTCCATGCTGGATCGGCGCCAAAGCCCGCGCGACAAGGTGCTCTACGGCGGCGTGGCTCAAGTCAATGAGCGCGGCTCGACCATGGATTGCGTCGTTCGCAACATCAGCGAAGGCGGCGCCTGCGTTGAGTTCGATCAAGCCGCAAGGCTGCCCGAGGAGATTAACCTGACCATTGCGCGCAAGGGCCGTTCGTTCCTTGCCAGGATAATCTGGCGGCAGGCCAACCGGGTCGGGCTTGCCTTCCGCACCATGTTCACGGACGCGCCCGCAAACGATCTCGACGAGCGGCTGCGCCGCAGCCAGATCAAGCAACGCCAGCTCAAGCGCCGTATCAAGGAGCTGATCGGCGAAGGCTGATCGCAACCGCTTTAAGCCATGGGTCAAAGGGCCGGCTGTTCAGCCGGCCCTTTTCGTGGGCCCGACGGCGTCGCGCGCTCAGCGCCTGCCGACGCGGTTGACCGGTCCGCCGCGATTTATCGCGGTCCCCTGCGTTACCGACCCGGCAGCCGCGCGCGCCACCGGCCGCGGCCGCAGCACCACGCCGGCGCGGGCGATGCAGCCCGAGGGATAACCGACATAGGTGCAATAGATCACGGCATTTGCGGGTTTGGTCCCCGCGTCCACGAATTCAAGGATCAACAGTGCAGGCAACGCGAGCAGGAATTTCATTTCTGGCTCCTCCATGACTGGGACCTGCAGATGAAGTCGGCAGGGCACGCCGCAGCTTGATGTAGGTCAAGTCTGGCGGGGTTAGTCCCTGCAACGCGGCGGGGCAATAAGGATTTCGCGATTCCCCGACAGCGAAAAACCAGAGGCCCGCGTCAACGAGCCGGGGCGTCTCTTCTTCAAGGCGATCGAAAGCCTGATCGTCGACCGCCCCCCCGAGCGCGCCAATTCCGGCGAGATATCGCGTGGATCGCTGTCGGCCATCTGGGATTGGATCAACCAGCTTCTGTTGCCGAGCATGGCGGGCGATTACTGCGAGAAGATAAAGAGCGCGATCCGGAAGAACGACCCGCGCGAAATGAAGGCGCTCGTCGCCGGATTCCAGTTCAAGGTGACCAAATGTCTCGATGGGCTGCTTTCTTCCGACGATGGGATCAAAACTGCGCGAACCGGGCTCGGTCAATTCACCAGTTCCCGCGCGACCCTGAATGACCTGACCAAGATACATGCAGCTCTGCGCGTGGCGGATCCGATTGCCGCATTTGCTGCCGCGCTGCCCGCCAAGGTGAAGAAGCTCGACGGTGAGCCGCTCACCAAGATCAAAGGCCTGCTCGACGGCCTTCATGCAAAGCATCCCGCAGCGATACCGTTCGCATTGACGCTCGTCATGCAGCATCTCAACACGCCATGGCAACTGGTGCATCTGGCGACCAGGGTCTCGCGCAGCAAGGCTGTTGAAGACGTCAAGGCGACACGATACGCGAGCAGCGTTTCGATGGTGCTGGATCTGCTGGAAGACAAGCGGATGATGCTGCGTGAGGCCCTGAAGACCAATCGCGTCGTGATTGCGAAGCAACTGCTGACTGGCATCTACGATATCGAACGTGCATTGCGCCGCCGGATCGATCGGCTCGACAAGTCCGATTGGGGTCAGCGGCTCGACGAACTTATGGCCGCCGTTGCCGCAGACTTGCAGGCCGAGTTCAAGACGCTTCCCGACAGCACCCAGCATGTGCTGGGATCGCGAACGCTGAACCGTTACGGCTCGGCGTCCGGGCTTTTGTCCGCCTTTGTGCAGAAGGGCCGCGACCTGATCGGCATTGGCGCGGGCTAAAGCGTCTTCAAGCCAAGTGGCATCGAGCCAAACAAAAAGGCCGGCTATTCAGCCGGCCTTTCCGTTTGATCAATCAGGCTGCCGTCA
>CAVSXQ010000014.1:0-20200 GCA_963731915.1 uncultured Alphaproteobacteria bacterium | reverse complement strand
TTCTTCTTGACCGGATCGTAGTCGCAATAGTCGCCGTCGGCGAACAGCGAGTAGCTCGGGATGATCGTATCCTTGTTGAGCTTGACCGAACTTAAGCCGATCACGGCGGTCTGCTTGCTGCGGGTCCATCTGAGCTGCGTCGTTTTTGCGCCTTCTCCAGGCCATGACCGCATCGGCGAACACAGAGCCTTCGACAAAGGCCTTCGTGGCTGAAGCAATCTGAGCGTCTTCCAGTTCATGTAAAACGATCCGGCCAGGGCGGCGATCAGCAGGACCACGAGCCCGATCATGATTCTTTGAAAATTCATTGCTGCTCCCCCGGCAAAACTATCGTGCCCGTTCTTTCGCATCTGATGTCATGCCCTGACCTACATGCGAGAATTTGGTCGTCCGGCGCAAGCTGAGGGACGGACCGGTTTCCCGGAACATGCCTTGGCAGATGAGTAAGGTTTGTGGGCCGAGGCCCCCGTCAATGCAATTCTCCGAATTGGCGTCGCAGGCCGTCAGGCAATTGGTTTCTTCCATGGCGGACTGATCCATCGCCAATGCCGAAGCCGCCGATGCCGTCAACAGAAGCGTCAGGCCGAGGCCGCGCAGCATGGCTTGCATGATTTCGCCCTCCCGATCACGTGCCTAGAACGGCGTTCCCATCAGCTTCGACAGCCGGTCGATGCGGAGATAGCCGGCCTGGTAGGCCCACATGCCGATGCTGAAAATGACCGCCGAAATCACCGTCGTCCAGATCAGCTTGCGGCCCATCCGGGCCATGATCGGTGCGCCGGGATCGGTGCCCGGCGCACCCTCGCCGTCTTCGTGCTGGCTGCGCACGCCGAACGGCAGCGTCACGAACAGCACGATCCACCACAGGACGAAGTAGATCGCGAAGGCGGTTGAGATTTGATAGGCCATTTTCAGGCCTGCTCGATCTCAACCAGCGCGCCGGAAAAGTCCTTGGGGTGAAAGAAAAGCACCGGTTTGCCGTGGGCGCCGATCCTGGGCTGGCCGTCGCCGAGCACCCGCGCGCCCTCCGCGATCATGCGGTCGCGCGCGGCGATAATGTCGGGGACATCGTAGCAGACGTGATGGATGCCGCCGTCGGCGTTACGCTCGACGAATTTGGCGATCGGAGAGGCCTCGCCCAGCGGCTGGATGAATTCGATCTTGGTGTTGGGCAGCGTCACGAACACGGTGATGACGCCGTGCTCCGGCAACGGCACCGCAGCCGAGATATCGGCGCCAAACGCCTTGCCATAGATTTTTGCGGCTTTTTCGGCATCCTTGACCGCGATCGCCACATGATTGAGCCGGCCCAGCATCGCTCCCTCCACACCAAACGTCAAACTTCGAGCACATGAACGACGCAAAGCGGTTTCTTGCCCCAATGCTCGTTGATTGTGCCGCGCACGGCGCGCCGCACCGATTCCGCGAGCGCATCCGGATCGCGCCGACGCGCCCGCGGCAGGCCCTCCACCGTCGATACCACGGCATCGAACACGATATCGTCGAACGGTTCGCCGGCCGCATTCTTCTCGGGCATGCCGACAAGATCAACCTCGGGATCGTCGGCCAGCTCGCCTTTTTCAGTCATGGCAATGGCAACAAAGGCGCAGCCGGCAAATCCCATTTTGCGCCGCTCCGCCACCGCGCGCGATTTGGAGTTTTCCAGGATGGTGCCGTCCTTGTAGAGCCGGCCGGCCGGCAGCTGATCGATGATACCGGGATCGCCGGGACCGAGCTTGACCAGATCGCCGTTGCGGCAGGTCAGGACTTTCGGCACGCCGGCGGCGCGCGCCAGTTTGGCGTGCTCGGACAGATGCAGGGCTTCACCGTGGACGGGGATCAGGAGCTGCGGCCGCACCCAGGAAATCATGTCGCGCAGCTCGTCGCGGCGCGGATGGCCGGAGACATGGACGAGATCAGTGCGGTCGGTGATGACCTCGATCCCCTGGCTCACAAGGCCGTTGATAATGGCGCCGACCGCTTTCTCGTTGCCGGGAATGGTGCGCGAGGAAAAGATCACGCAGTCGCCCTTGTTCAGCGTCACCTGCGGATGGTCGTCATTGGCGATCCGCGCCAGCGCCGCGCGCGGCTCGCCCTGGCTGCCGGTGCACAGCGCCAGCACCTTGTCGGGCGGGAAATGACCGTAGAGATCGGCGCCGCGGAAATTCTGCACGCCCTCGAGATAGCCGCATTCGCGCGCGACCTGCACCACGCGCTCCATGGCACGGCCGACCACGACCACCTCGCGATTGGCAGCCTTCGCAGCATCCGCCACCGCCTTCAGCCGCGCGACGTTGGAGGCAAAGGTGGTGACCGCGACACGGCCCTTGGCCGCCTTCACCAGTTTCGTGATGGTGGCGGCGACCTCGGTCTCTGACGGCGAGCGCCCGTCGCGCACCGCATTGGTGGAATCGCCGACCAGCGCCAGCACCCCGGCATCGCCGAGTTCGCGCAGCCGCTTTTCGTCGGTCGGCAAGCCGATAATCGGCGTCGGATCGATCTTCCAGTCGCCGGTGTGCAGCACGGTACCGGCCGAGGTGTGGATCGCCAGCGCATGCGACTCCGGGATCGAATGCGCCACCGGAATGAACTCGACATTGAACGGACCGAGATGGACCCGGCCGCCCGAGGGCACCACCGTGACCGGAATTTTCGGCGGATTGCGCTCGGCGGCGCACTTGGCCTCGAACAGCGCCGCGCTGAACTGCGTCGCATAGATCGGGCATTTCAGTCTTGGCCAGAGATCGATGATGGCACCAAAGTGATCTTCATGGGCGTGCGTCAGCACCAGCCCCATCAGGTTCTTGCGTTCTTTCTCAAGGAAGCTGATGTCGGGCATGATCAGGTCGATACCCGGCAGATGTTCCTCGTCGCCAAAGGAGACGCCGAGATCGACCGCGAGCCAGGAACGCTGGTGGCGGTTGCCGAGCCCATAGATCGACAGGTTCATGCCGATCTCGCCGACGCCGCCGAGCGGTGCAAAGGTCAGTTCATCCGGCCGCGCCATCACGCCGCCCCCACCGAGGCCGCCGAACCGAAATATACCTCTCCGGCCGCGACCGGCATGCGCTTGCCCTCAGCGGTGCGGACGATCAGGCAGCCGCTTTCGTCGATGGTGTCGAAGCTGCCTTCGAGGGTGGCGTTGCCGCTCCGGATCGCGACTTTTTCGCCGAGCCCGGCGGCGCGTTCCAGCCACAGGGTGCGGATTTCGGCAAAGCCACGGCCATTGTCCCAGATGCCGCGGAATTCGACCCAGGCGTCCGACAGCGCGGCAAACAGCTCCTCCGCGCCGATCTGGATGCCGAGCGCATTCAGCGACGTTGCCGGCGTCGGTGTGCCCTCGGGCGCCGCGACGACATTGGTGCCGATACCGACCACAACGGCGAGCCCGTTCGGAAGTGCCTCGGCCTCCAGCAGGATGCCCGCGAGTTTCTGCCGACCCGCCAGCACGTCGTTCGGCCATTTCAGGCCGAATTTGAGCTGGTCGGAGCCAGCCGAGCGCAAACGCGCCTCGAGGCTTACCTTCTGCAAGGCGCTTTCCAGCGCCAGCCCGGCCGCAAAGCCCAGTGTGGCTGCGACTCCTGGCGCGACGTCCGTCACCTCAAGGATGCTGCTGGCGAGGTTGCCGCGTGGTGCGATCCAGGCTCTCTGCCGTCGCCCTCGCCCCGCCGTCTGCTCCGTCGTCACGAACCATTTTGGACCGCGCTCGCCGTCGCGGGCGCGGAGCATTGCTTCGGCATTGGTCGAACCGATCTGGTCGAAGGCGGCGAGCCTGTAGCCCGCCGATGTGGCTCGTGGACCGAGCGAGAGTGCCATCAAAATAGCGACTTCGCCGCTGATGTAGCGACGCTGACCAGCGGCCCCGGATAGACGAAGAAGAAGATGTTGAAGAGGCCTGCCACCGCCAGCACCGTGCGCAGCTCCACGCGCATCGGATCGAGTTTTGTCAGCGGTTCGTCGAAATACATCACCTTGATGATGGTGAGATAGTAGAACGCGCCCACGACGCTGGCGAGCACGCCGATCACGGCAAGCGTGAACAGCCCCGCCTTGATCGCGGCGACGAACACATAGAACTTCGCGAAGAAGCCCGCGAGCGGCGGTATGCCGGCCAGCGAGAACAGCAGCATCGCAAAGAAGAACGCCAGCAGCGGATTGGTGCGCGAGAGCCCGGCGAAATCGCTGATGTTCTCGACCGCCTGGCCGTTGCGCTTCATGGCGAGGATGATGGCAAAGGTGCCGAGCGTCATCGCCACATAGATCGCGATATAGATCAGCACGCCCTGCGCGCCCTCGACCGTGCCGGAGGCGAGACCGACCAGCGCAAAACCCATATGGCCGATCGACGAATAGGCCATCAGGCGCTTGATATTCTTCTGCCCGATAGCGGCGAACGAGCCCAGCACCATCGAGGCGATCGCCACGAACACGATGATCTGCTGCCATTGCGGAACGATGCCTGGAAACGCCGTCAGCGCCACGCGGGTGAACACGGCGAGCGCGGCAACTTTTGGCGCGGAGGCGAAGAACGCAGTGACCGGCGTCGGCGCGCCCTCATAGACGTCCGGCGTCCACATGTGGAACGGCACGGCGGAGACCTTGAAGCAGAGCCCGGCGAGCAGGAACACGAGGCCGAACACGATGCCGACGTCGCCGGTCTTGGCCGCCGCAGCAATGCCGGCAAAGCTGACGGTGCCGGTAAAGCCGTAGATCAGCGAGGCGCCATAGAGCAGCATGCCCGAGGACAGCGCGCCCAGCACAAAATACTTCAACCCGGCTTCGGTCGATTTGGCGTTGTCGCGGTTGCTAGCGGCGACGACGTAGAGCGCCAGACTCATCAGCTCCAGCCCGAGATAGAGCATGATGAGGTCGCCGGCCGAGATCAGCACCATCATGCCGAGCGTCGAGAGCACGACCAGGATCGAATACTCGAAAATCCGGCGCGACGGGTCGGACAGGAATTCCGACGACAGGATCAGCGTCGCCGCCGAGCCGATCAGCGCGAGGATCTTCAGGAACCGGGCGAAATCATCGACGATAAAGCTGCCGCCGAAAGTCGTGAGTTTCCCGGCCGGCAGCAGCAATTCGAGCACACCGGTGACGGCCAAAAGCACGACCGCCAGCGTGGTGACCAGCCGCGTCGTCCCCTCCCCGCGATAGGCACCCAACATCAAGAGCGCCATGGCGCCGACCGCGAGCACCAGCTCCGGCAGCACCGGCAGCAATGGATAACCTGCACTCTGGAAGTTCATGGCGCGTTGTCCGTCACTGCATGAGCGCGGCTGCCTTCACGGCAGTCACGGCGGTGTTGTAGTTGTTGACGAGTTGCTGCACCGAGGCCGCCGACATGTCGAGCACCGGCTTCGGATAAACGCCGAACAGGATGGTCAGCGCCACCAGCGGGAACATCATCAGGCCTTCCCGGAAGGTAAGATCCTTGATGCTGGCGAGCGCCGGCTTGGTCAGCGCGCCGAACACCACCTTGCGGTAGAGCCACAGCGCGTAAGCCGCCGACAGGATCACGCCGAAAGTGGCCGCGGTCGCGGTCGGGATCGAGACCTTGAAGGTACCGATCAGCGTCATGAACTCGCCGACGAAGCCGCTCGTGCCGGGCAAACCGACATTGGCCATGGTGAAGACCATGAACACCACGGCGTAGAGCGGCATCCGGTTGATCAGCCCGCCATAGGCGGAGATTTCGCGGGTATGCATGCGGTCGTAGACGATGCCGACGCAGAGGAACAATGCGCCCGACACGATGCCGTGCGAGATCATCTGGAACACGCCGCCGGCGACGCCCTGCATGTTGCCGGCAAAGATGCCCATGGTGACGAAGCCCATATGGGCGACCGACGAATAGGCGATCAGCTTCTTGACGTCTTCCTGCATCAGCGCCACCAGCGAAGTATAGATGATGGCGACCGTCGAGAGGACGAAGATCAGCGGCGTAAAATCATGCGACGCCAAGGGGAACATCGGCAGCGAGAAGCGCAGGAAACCGTAGCCGCCCATCTTCAGCAGGATCGCGGCCAGGATCACCGAGCCCGCGGTCGGCGCCTCGACGTGTGCGTCGGGGAGCCAGGTGTGCACCGGCCACATCGGCATCTTCACCGCAAAGGAAGCAAAGAACGCCAGCCACGCCCAGGTCTGCAGGGAACGCGGCACGGCGGTGCGCATCAGTGTCGGGATGTCGGTGGTGCCGGCGTTCCAGTACAGCGCCATGATGGCGAGCAGCATCAATACGGAGCCGAGCAGCGTGTAGAGGAAGAACTTGAAGGACGCATAGACCCGGCGCGGGCCGCCCCAGACGCCGATGATCAGGAACATCGGAATCAGGCCGCCCTCGAAGAACAGGTAGAACAGCACGAGGTCGAGCGCCGAGAAAGTGCCGACCATCAGCGTTTCCAGCAGCAGGAACGCCATCATGTATTCGCGCACGCGGCTCGTGATCGACTTCCAGCTCGCGACGATGCAAAACGGCATCAAGGCGGTGGTCAGGATCACGAACGGCAGCGAAATGCCGTCGACGCCCATGTGGTAGCTGATGCCGGTCGCAAGCCACGACGTCTTTTCGACGAACTGAAAATCCGCACTTGCCGCGTCGAAGCGCCAGACCAGGATCAGCGAGACCGCGAAGGTAACAAGCGTGGTCCACAGCGCGATCCAGCGCGAATTGCTCTTCGCCGCTTCATCGTCACCGCGGCTGAGATAGATCACCAGCGCGCCGAGCACCGGCAGGAAGGTGACGACGGAAAGGATGGGCCAGGTTGTCATTACTGGCCTCCCAAGCCGAACATGAACCAGGTGATCAGCCCGGCGACCCCGATCAGCATCGCAAACGCATAGTGATAGAGATAGCCGGTCTGGATTTTCACGACGTTGCGGGTGATGTCGAGCACCCGGGCCGACACGCCGTCGGGGCCGAACCCGTCGATGACATAGCCGTCGCCCTTCTTCCAGAGCTGGTAGCCGATCCACTTCGCGGGACGGACGAAGATCAGTTCGTACAGCTCGTCAAAGTACCATTTGTTGAGCAGGAACTTGTAGAGCAACGGGTGCTGGTTCGCGAGTTCGAACGGGATGTAGGGCCGCCGGATATAGAAGATGTAGGCCACGACAAAGCCCAGCGCCATCATCACCGTCGGCAGGAACGCGATCGCCTGCGGGATGTGGTGCATTTCCTCGATGATGTGCGGATGCATCTTCACGGACCCGCGGAAGAACTCCTCCACGCCGTGGCCTGCGAACAATTCCTTGAACGGGAAGCCGGCCAGGATCGACCCGGCCGCGAGAATGCCGATCGGGATCAGCATCCACAGCGGGCTTTCATGCGCGGCCTCGTAGTGATCCTGGTCGTGCGGCTCGCCGTGGAACGTCTTGAAGATCAGGCGCCAGGAATAGAACGAGGTCAGGCCCGCCGCGATCACGGTCATCAGGAAGCCGTAGAACGCGAACGGATTATGCGCGACGTAGGCGGATTCGATGATCGCGTCCTTTGAGAAATAGCCGGCGGTCAGCGGAAAACCGGTCAGCGCCAGCGTGCCGATCACCATCACGATGTAGGTGAAGGGGATCTTGTCCTTCAGCCCGCCCATGTTGCGGATGTCCTGCTCGTGATGCATCGCGTAGATCACCGAGCCGGAGCCCAGGAACAGCAGCGCCTTGAAGAAGGCGTGGGTGAACAGATGGAACATGCCGACGGAATAGGCGCCCGCCCCCATCGCCACGAACATGTAGCCGAGCTGCGAACAGGTCGAATAGGCGACGATGCGCTTGATGTCGTTCTGCACGAGCCCGATGGTGGCCGCAAAGAACGCGGTGGTCGCGCCAAAGAACATCACCACCGCCTGCGCATTCGGCGCGAGTTCGAACAGGGGCGACAGCCGCGCCACCATGAAGACACCGGCGGTCACCATGGTCGCGGCATGGATCAGCGCCGACACCGGCGTCGGGCCTTCCATGGCGTCCGGCAACCAGGTGTGCAGCAGGAACTGCGCGGACTTGCCCATCGCGCCCATGAACAGCAGCAGGCAGGTCAGCGTCAGCGCGTCGGCATGCCAGCCGAGGAAGTTGATGGTCTTGCCGACCTGGCCCGGTGCGCCCGCGAAAATGGTCTCGAAATCGATCGAGCCGATCAGCATGAAGACCGAGAAAATACCGAGCAGGAAGCCGAAATCGCCGACGCGGTTGACGACGAACGCCTTGATCGCCGCCGCGTTCGCCGACGGCTTCTGGTACCAGAAGCCGACCAGCAGATAGCTCATCAGGCCAACGCCTTCCCAGCCGAAGAACAACTGGACCAGATTGTCCGCGGTCACCAGCATCAGCATCGCGAAGGTAAACAGCGACAGATACGCGAAGAACCGCGGCCGGTACGGGTCCTCGTCCATGTACCCGATCGAATAGAGATGAACGAGCGAGGAGATGGTGTTGACCACCACCAGCATGATGGCGGTCAGCGTGTCGACGCGCAACGACCAGGCGACTTGAAGATCGCCGGAATTGATCCAGGGGAACAGCGCAATCCGTGCGGCCTCGCGGTGCAAGAAACCGATATCGACCAGCACCACCCAGGACAACGCGGCCGAGACGAACAAGAGCCCGGTGGTGATCAGCTCAGCGGCGCGCGATCCGGCCGCCGGCGGTTCGGAGACGTGATGGTCGTCATGGCCGTGATCGTCGTGGCCATGGTCGTCATGCGCCACCGACGCATGGGCGTGCGCGCCGTGAGAATCGTCATGATGATGTTCGACGGTGTCGCCGCTCGGGTTGCGCGCATGTGCGCCAAAGATCGAGATCAGCCCCGCAAGAATGAAGCCGAGCAGCGGCAGGAAGACAATTGCCTGAACCATAGCTGCGCCTAGCCCTTCATCAGATTGACGTCTTCAACCGCGATCGAGCCGCGGTTGCGGAAATACACCACCAGCACGGCGAGACCGATCGCGGCTTCCGCCGCGGCCACCGTCAGCACCAGGAGCGCAAACACCTGGCCGACGATGTCGCCGAGGAAGGTCGAGAACGCCACCAGGTTGATATTGACCGCGAGCAGGATCAGCTCGATCGACATCAGGATGACGATGATGTTCTTGCGGTTGAGGAAGATGCCGAGGATGCCCAGCGTGAACAGGATGGCGCCGACCGAGAGATAATGTCCAAGACCGATGGTCATTTCACCCACTCCGCCGCATCCGCGTCCTGCAAGCCCTGGCCCGAGGCCACCTTGCGCACGCTCATCGCAAGCTCCGGCGTCCGCGCGTTCTGTACGTTGATATCCTGCCGCTTGACGTTCGCCTTGTGGCGCAGCGTCAGCACGATGGCGCCGATCATCGCGACCAGCAGCACCATGCCGGCGATCTGGAAGTAATGGATGTATTTCGTGTACAGCACGAGGCCGAGCGCCTCGGTGTTGCTGATATTGGCCGGGATCGCCGCGGTGATCGATTTCGACACCTCGGGCTTGATCACCCAGCTTCCGCCGATCAGCAGCAATTCCACAAGGAAAATGCCGCCGATGACGAGGCCGATCGGCAGATATTCCAGAAAGCCTTCGCGCAGCTCGGTGAAGTCGACGTCGAGCATCATGATCACGAACAGGAACAGCACGGCGACCGCGCCGACATAGACCACGACCAGGATCATCGCGAGGAATTCGGCGCCCATCAGCACGAACAGGCCGGATGCATTGACGAAAGCGAGGATCAGGAACAGCACGGAGTGCACGGGATTGCGCGACACAATCACCATGACCGCCGACGCCACGCAGACGCCGGCGAACAGATAGAAGAACAGGGCTGAAAGGATCATGCCCTCACCTCACCGGTACGGCGCGTCGAGTTCGATTGATTTCGCAATCTCGCGCTCCCAGCGGTCGCCATTGGCGAGCAGTTTCGCCTTGTCATAATAGAGTTCCTCGCGCGTCTCGGTCGCGAATTCGAAATTCGGTCCCTCGACGATGGCATCGACCGGACAGGCCTCCTGGCACAGCCCGCAATAGATGCATTTCACCATATCGATGTCGTAGCGCACGGTGCGGCGGGTGCCGTCGTTGCGGCGCGGGCCGGCCTCGATCGTGATCGCCTGCGCCGGGCAGATCGCCTCGCACAGCTTGCAGGCGATGCAGCGCTCTTCGCCGTTGGGATAACGGCGCAGCGCATGCTCGCCACGGAAGCGCGGCGAGATCGGCCCCTTCTCGAAGGGATAGTTCAGCGTCGGCTTCGGCTTGAAGAAATACCGCATGGCGAGGATGAACGCCGATACGAATTCGGACAGCAGCAGCGCGCGGGCTGTGGCGTTGATGTTTACACTCATCGCGATCGTCCTTTTGTCCCAGCCTTCGTCATCACTCAAACATCTGTCCAAGGTAGTAGCCGATCGCCGTCAGGATCGGGATGTCCGCCAGCAGGATCGTTCCAATCATCGACGCACTTTGCTCACGCTGCGCGGAATCCTGTGGCGTTCCGCGCTTGAGCGCAGAAGTCACGGCCAGGTAGGCGCCAACAGCCAGCGCGAACCCGACAGCCCCGCCAATCAATCCCGCGTTCGAGAGCGTCATAGCGACCTCATTTCGGTGCGAGCCCCGAAAATTGCAGCACGGCGGCGACGATGACCACCATCGCCAGCGACAGCGGCAAAAACACCTTCCAGCCGAGCCGCATCAGTTGATCGTAGCGGTAGCGCGGCACGATCGCCTTCGCCATCGCGAACATGAAGAACATGAAGAACAGTTTCAGCGCGAACCAGATGACGCCCGGCACCCAGGTGAACGGCGCATAGGGGATCGGCGGCAGCCAGCCGCCCAGGAACATGATCGTCGCCAGCGCGCACATCGTGGTGATCGCGACGTATTCGCCGAGCATGAACAACAGATACGGCGTCGAGCCGTATTCGACCATGAAGCCGGCGACCAGTTCGGACTCGGCTTCGACGAGATCGAACGGCGGCCGGTTGGTTTCCGCCAGCGCCGAGACATAGAAGATCACGAACATCGGGAACAGCGGCAGCCAGTACCAGCCGAGCAGCCCGAATTTTGTGTTTTGCGCCTCGACGACCGCCGACAGGTTCAACGAGCCGGCGCACAGCAGCACCGTGATGATCACAAAGCCGATCGAGACTTCGTAGGAGACCATTTGCGCCGCCGAACGCAGCGCCGCCAGGAACGGGTATTTCGAGTTCGACGACCAGCCGGCCATGATGATGCCGTAGATCGACAGCGACGAGATCGCAAAAATGTAGAGCACGCCGACATTGATGTCCGAGATCACCCAGCCGAGGTCCATCGGGATCACGGCCCAGGCGGCGAGCGCCAGCACGCAGGACACCAGCGGCGCCAGCAGGAACACGCCCTTGTTGGCGCCGGCCGGAATGATCGGCTCCTTCAGCACGAATTTCAGCAGGTCGGCGAAGGACTGCAAGAGGCCCCAGGGGCCGACCACGTTGGGACCGCGCCTGATCTGCACCGCCGCCCAGATCTTGCGGTCGGCCAGCAGGATGTAGGCGATCGCGATCAGGAGCACGACGAGGAGCAGCACGCTCTGCGCGACCATGACGATCAGCGGCCAGAGGAAGCCGGTCCAGAAAGGGCTTGCGAGGAATTCAGCCATCAGCTCACGCTCACTCCGCTGCCGTCAGCATCTGCCCGGAGGCGAGGCGCGAACATTCCGCCATCACCACTGAGGCCCGCGCGATCGGATTGGTCAGATAGAAGTCTTCAATCGCCGGCTTGAACGCCGCCTTGTCGACGCTGCCGCCCTTGCCGGCAAGCGCCTTGACGTCATCGGCCTTGCCGGCCTCGATCTGGTCGATCCGCATCAGATGCGGGAAAGCCTTGAACAGCGCCTGCCGCAACGCAGCCAGCGAGTCGAACGGCAGCTTTTTGCCGATGACATCGGACAGCGCGCGGATGATCGCCCAGTCCTCGCGCGCCTCGCCGGGCGGGAAGGACGCGCGGTTGGCCATCTGCGCCCTGCCCTCGGTGTTGACATAGATGCCGGACTTTTCGGTGTAGGCCGCGCCCGGCAGGATGACGTCGGCGCGATGCCCGCCGGCATCGCCATGCGTGCCGATGTAAACCACGAAGGTCCCGTCCGGCACCTTGGTCTCGTCGGCGCCGAGCAGGAACAACACGTCGAGCGTGCCGAAGGTCGTCATCTGCGCCGTGCTGAGACCGCCGTTGGCCACCGAAAAACCGATATCGAGCGCACCCGTGCGGGAAGCGGTATCCTGCAGCACGCCAAAACCGTTCCAGCCGTCCTTGAGCGCGCCGACATCGAGCGCGAGTTTTGCGGCCAGCGACAGCACCGCAGCGCCGTCCGGCCGTTTCAGACCGGCGGCGCCGACCAGCACGATCGGATGCTTGGCATTCTTCAGCACATCCGCAAACGAATGCTTGCCGGCGGCCAGATCGTTCAGGGAATCCGTGCCCGCGCCGATATGATCGTAATCATAGGCCAGGTCGGCCTTGGCACCGATGACGCCGATCTTGAGCTGGCCGCTGCGCCAGCGCTTGCGGATGCGCGCATTGAAGAGCGCGCCTTCCTTGCGCGGATTCGATCCCACGATCAGCAGCGCATCGGCCTGTTCGATGCCGGATATGGTCGGGTTGAAGATGTAGGAACCGCGTCCGGCCTTGGCATCAAAAGCCTCACCGCCCTGCACCGCGAGATTGGTCGAGCCGCATTTGGCGAGCAGCTCTTTCATCGCAAACATGTCTTCGACGGCGGCGAGATCGCCTGCGATGGCGCCGATCCGCGTACCGTGGATGCCGCCGGCCTTGGCTGCGATCGCGGCAAACGCCTCCTGCCATGATGCGGCGCGAAGCTTGCCGTTCTCCCTGATATAAGGCCGGTCGAGCCGCTGCGTGCGCAGGCCGTCGACGACGTGGCGGGTCTTGTCGGAAATCCACTCCTCGTTCACGGCCTCGTTGACGCGCGGCAGGATGCGCATCACCTCGCGGCCGCGGGTATCGACCCGGATCGCGGAGCCGACGCCGTCCATGACGTCGACCGACTGCGTCTTGCCCAGTTCCCAGGGCCGTGCTGCGAACGCATAGGGTTTTGAGGTCAGCGCGCCGACCGGGCAGATGTCGACGAGATTGCCCTGCAACTCCGAAGACAGCGCCTGCTCCAGATAGGTGGTGATCTCCATGTCCTCGCCGCGGCCGGTCGCGCCCATTTCCGGCGTGCCGCAGACTTCGGCGGAGAAGCGGACGCAGCGCGTGCACTGGATGCAGCGGTTCATCGAGGTCTTGACCAGCGCGCCCAGATATTTGTCCTCGACCGCGCGCTTGTTCTCGGCAAACCGGCTGGTGTCGACGCCGTAGCCCATCGCCTGGTCCTGCAGGTCGCACTCGCCGCCCTGGTCGCAGATCGGACAATCCAAGGGATGGTTGATCAGCAGAAATTCCATCACGCCTTCGCGCGCCTTCTTCACCATCGGCGAGCGCGTCGAGATTTCAGGCGGCTCACCCTTGGGGCCGGGACGGCAGTCGCGCACGCCCCAGGCGCAGCTTGCGACAGGCTTCGGGCCGCCCTTCACCTCGACGAGGCACATCCGGCAATTGCCGGCGATCGACAGCCGCTCGTGGTAGCAGAAACGCGGGATCTCGGCGCCCGCGGCCTCGCACGCCTGCAGCAGCGTGTATTCGGCGGGGACATCGATCTCTTTGCCATCGATGATGAGTTTGGTCATGGCTGTCTCAGGTCTTTCCCAGCTTGCAGTCTGGCGGTGTAACGCTGGCGGTCTTCAGCGACGCCTTGATCCATTGCTGGGTCTCGGCGCCATAGGTGGCGAGATAGGCCGGCTGCGCCGCGCTCTTGTCACACAGGAACGGCAAATGCGGCTTCAAATCGTAATCGCAGGAAGCCATCCATTCGCGCTTTCCCGCGAACGCACTGATCGCCTCCTCGCAGGCATAGAGGAAGTACGTGACAAAACTCTCGTACTGCACCTGCTCGTCGCGGCCAGAAGCCTTGACCTTGTCGTAGTCCGGCTGCGCGAACTTCGGATTCTTGAACGCCAGATCGGTATAGCCCAAAAACGCCTGACGCGCGCTGGCGGCGCGGCTGTTGGTGCGGATCTCGTTGATCTGGATCAGGATCGCAACAAAGCCGAGCAGCGCCACGGCCGCCTGCGCCATCTGCGCCAGCGTCCCGTATCTCTGCCACCAGAAGCTCGGTTGCGACATCGACATTACTCCGCCGCGACCATGTTCACGGGATCGCGCACGCCGATATCGTCGATATCGGCCTTGTGCGAATATTCGGCGATACGCGCCTCGATCTCGTGACGGAAATGCGCGATCAGGCCCTGGATCGGCCAGGCCGCGGCATCGCCGAGTGCACAAATCGTGTGGCCTTCGACCTGCTTGGTCACTTCCAGCAGCATGTCGATCTCGCGCTTGTGGGCGCGGCCGTCGGCCATGCGGGTCAGCACGCGCCACATCCAGCCTGTGCCCTCGCGGCACGGCGTGCACTGGCCGCAGCTCTCATGCTTGTAGAAATAGGAGATGCGCGCGATCGCCCGGATCAGATCGGTCGACTTGTCCATCACGATCACGGCTGCGGTGCCGAGACCGGAGCGCAGCTTGCCGAGGCTGTCAAAGTCCATCGGCGTATCGATAATCAATTCCGCCGGCACCATACGCACCGACGAGCCGCCGGGGATCACGGCTTTCAGATTGTCCCAGCCGCCGCGGATGCCGCCGCAATGCCGCTCGATCAACTCGCGGAAGGTAAGCCCCATCGCCTCTTCGACATTGCAGGGACGCTCGACATGACCGGAGATGCAAAACAGTTTTGTGCCGACATTGTTCGGCCGGCCGATCGCAGCGAACCAGGCCGCGCCGCGGCGCAGAATGTCGGGGGCGACGGCAATGGACTCGACGTTGTTGACGGTGGTCGGACAGCCATACAGGCCGACATTCGCCGGAAATGGCGGTTTCAGGCGCGGCTGGCCCTTCTTGCCTTCGAGGCTTTCGAGCAGCGCAGTCTCTTCGCCGCAGATATAGGCGCCGGCGCCGTGCGCGACATAGAGGTCGAACGGCCAGCCGTTGACGTTGTCCTTGCCGAGCAGCTTTGCGTCATAGGCCTGATCGATCGCGGCCTGCAGATGCTCGCGCTCCCGGATGAACTCGCCGCGCACATAGATGTAGCAGGCATGTGCGCCCATCGCGAAGCTCGCGAGCAGGCAGCCTTCGACCAGCAGATGCGGGTCGTGCCGCATGATCTCGCGGTCCTTGCAGGTGCCGGGCTCGGACTTGTCGGCGTTGACGACGAGATAGCTCGGCCTGCCGTCGGTGGATTCCTTCGGCATGAACGACCATTTCAGGCCGGTCGGAAAGCCCGCCCCGCCGCGTCCACGCAGGCCGGAGGCCTTCATCTCGTTGATGATCCAGTCGCGCCCCTTGTCGATGATCGCTTTCGTGCCGTCCCAGGCGCCACGGCGGCGCGCGCCCTCAAGGCCCCAGTCGTGCAGGCCGTAGAGGTTCTTGAAGATGCGATCCTTGTCGTCGAGCATGACCAAAACTTCCCGGGATCAACGTTTGGACTGAGAGTAAGCGAGGCCCGCTGCGCAGCCGCCGAAGGTCAGCGCCCACAACAGGCTGGATTCAAGCGAAGCACTCAGCGCGTAACGCTGCAGCAGAAAAATGAACGCGGCCGCGGCCACGGCGTGAAGGATCATCAACTGCCAGGTCTTCATCGCAGCGGCCCTCCCCGGCCCGCCCGTTCGCAAGGTGCGAGCGCGCGTCATGTGGTTTCCTTCAGCGTGGTCGCTCCGCCTGCCGGCGCCGAGAACTGACGGTCAATCTGCGGGCCCGGCTTCGGCGGATTGCCGGAAGCAAATCCGTCCAGCACCTTGCCAAAGCTTTCCTTGGTCAGGTCCTCGTAGGTGTCCTTCCAGACCAGCACCATCGGCGCATTCACGCAGGCCCCTAGGCACTCGACCTCTTCCCAGCTGAAATTGCCGTCTTTGGAGACGTGGAAGGGATCGTGGTGGATGCGGCTCTGGCACACCTCGATGATGTCGGCGGCGCCACGGAGCCGGCACGGCGTGGTGCCGCAGACCTGCACGTGCGCCTTCTTTCCGACGGGAGCGAGCTGAAACATCGTGTAGAAAGTCGCGACTTCGAGCACACGGATGTAGGGCATCTCAAGGAGATCGGCGACCGCACGGATCGCGACTTCCGACACCCAGC
The DNA here is from genome assembly GCA_963731915.1 of uncultured Alphaproteobacteria bacterium. GTDB lineage: Bacteria > Pseudomonadota > Alphaproteobacteria > Rhizobiales > Xanthobacteraceae > Bradyrhizobium. The sequence goes on along the minus strand of CAVSXQ010000014.1, from coordinate 4,008 downwards.
CTTCATGCTGCTCCTGCACCCGCCACAGGATCGCGATCACGGCAGAGGCCTGACGTCCCGGCGGATATTTCGCGATCTCTTTCTTCGCAAAGGCGAGATTTCTTCCGAGAACGAAAAGCTCTCGGGCTGCATTTCCTTCGGTGCAAGGCGGCGGACGGACATCGTTTCAGTCTCTCATTGCAGAGCGGCGCGCGGCGTTCGCGTTCAGGGCGTTGATACGGTCCTGCCAGAATGCGCTCGCGGTGCCGAATACGTTGTAGCCGACATGGGTGGAAACCTTGATGCGATCGAGGATCGACAACTCGGTCACGGTTTCCAGGCGCTTGCTGGACGGATCGTAGACGATCAGTTTCAGCGGCGTCTTTTCGAGGATAAAGCGCGACACGGTGTGCTGGGGATCGTTGCCATGCTCCTCGCAAAGGATCACGCTGTCTTCCTGCAGCAGCCGTTTGCCGCCCTTCATCGCTTCGATCTCAACCCCTTCGACGTCGAGCTTGATCAGGAATTTTCCGCCCCGGGCGACCTTGCCGTCGTCGAGCAGATTATCAAGCGCGATAACCGGCACCTCCTCACCGCTGTCCTGGTCGCCGGCAATGCTGAACGCCTCGTGCTTGGTGCCCGACAGCCGGGCGGTGCCGCGCGAGGCGCCGATCGCGCATTTCAGTACGTCGAAGCGGTTGCCGTTGATTTTTGTGTTGTTGGCCAGTTTCGAAAAATTCAACGACGATGGCTCGACCGCAATCGCCTTGTGCGAACCATAGGGCGCACTCGACACCAGCACCGACCAGTAGCCGTAATTGGCGCCGCAATCGAGCAGCGTATAGTCGACGTCGGCGGAGTCCTGGAACAGCAGATCGAGCTCGTTTTCATACGAGTACGTGCGATTGAGCAGCTTGCTCCAATAGCCATCGCCATAGGGGAACGCGAACGTCGCGTCCGAATTCAGTTTGATCTCGATATCCCGCTCCGGCAACGTCTTGCGCAGCAGATTGGCGCAGCCGTTATAGCCGCGATGCGAAAAGTTCGACGCTATCTTCGAACCCAGCGTCAGCGCGACAGCGGCCAGCCGCTCCCACGCATTCGCGCCTTCCAGCACGCCCGAAGCCCGATCAAACTGGATGGGCGCCTGCGCCATCACCGGTCGACCTCTCCAAACACAATGTCGAGCGAGCCGAGGATGGCCGAGACGTCGGCGAGCAGATGACCCCGGCAGATGAAATCCATCGCCTGCAGATGCGCAAAGCCCGGCGCGCGGATCTTGCACTTGTAGGGCTTGTTGGTGCCATCGGCGACGAGATAGACGCCAAACTCCCCCTTCGGCGCCTCGACCGCGGCATAGAATTCGCCGGCCGGAACGTGGACGCCTTCGGTGTAGAGCTTGAAGTGATGGATGAGCGCTTCCATCGAGCGCTTCATTTCGCTGCGGCGCGGCGGCGCGATCTTGTTGTCCTCGACCACGACCGGGCCCTGCCCTTCGGGCGCGCGAAGTTTCTGGATGCACTGCTTCATGATGCGCACGGACTGGCGCATCTCTTCCATGCGGATGCAGTAGCGGTCGTAGCAATCGCCGTTCTTGCCGATCGGGATGTCGAAATCCATCTCGTCGTAGCACTCGTAAGGCTGGGCTTTGCGCAAATCCCACGCCGCGCCCGAGCCGCGCACCATCACGCCGGAAAAGCCCCATTCCCAGGCCTGCTGCAGCGTCACCACGCCGATATCGACGTTGCGCTGCTTGAAGATGCGGTTGCCGGTGAGCAGCGTTTCCAGATCGGCGACCACCTGCAGGAACGGGTCGCACCAGGCGTCGATGTCGTCGATCAGTTTCGGCGGCAGATCCTGGTGCACGCCGCCGATGCGGAAATAGGCCGCGTGCATCCGCGAGCCGGAGGCGCGCTCGTAAAACACCATCAGCTTTTCGCGCTCTTCAAAACCCCACAGCGGCGGGGTCAGCGCGCCGACGTCCATCGCCTGCGTGGTGACGTTGAGCAGATGCGACAGGATGCGGCCGATCTCGCAATAGAGGACGCGGATCAATTGCCCGCGGCGCGGCACCGCAATGCCGAGCAGCTTTTCCGCCGCGAGGCAGAAGGCGTGCTCCTGATTCATCGGCGCGACGTAATCGAGCCGGTCGAAATACGGGATCGCCTGCAGATAGGTCTTTTGCTCGATCAGCTTTTCGGTGCCGCGGTGTAGCAGGCCGATATGCGGATCGACGCGGGCAACTACCTCACCATCGAGTTCAAGCACAAGGCGCAAAACGCCGTGGGCGGCCGGATGCTGGGGTCCGAAGTTGATCGTAAAATTGCGAAGATTTTGCTCGTTCATGGTCAGGCCTTCGGCTCCGCCTTCTCATCGCCGGGCAGCGGATAATCCGCACCTTCCCACGGCGAGAGGAAATCGAATTTGCGGAATTCCTGGTTGAGGCGGACCGGCTCGTACAGCACCCGCTTCTCCTGGTCGTCGTAGCGGACCTCGACGAAGCCGGTGAGCGGAAAATCCTTGCGCAGCGGATGGCCCTCGAAGCCGTAATCCGTGAGCAGCCGCCGCATGTCGGGATGGCCGGTGAAGATCACGCCGTAGAGGTCGTAGGTCTCGCGCTCGAACCAGTCGGCGCCGGGAAAGACTCGATCAGCGAGGGCACCTGGTCGTCTCGTCGGCTTCCGCGCGCAGGCGGATGCGCGCGTTCAGCGTCGGCGACATCAGATGGTAGACGACGTCAAACCGCTTTTCGCGGCCGGGATAATCCACCGCGGTGACATCGGTGAAATTGATGAAGCGACAGCCGGGATCGTCGCGCAGGAATTTGACCACCTCGACGATCTTTTCGGCCTGCACATTCACCGTGAGCTGGTTGAACGCCACCGCATGGGCGATCGCGGCGCCGGGAAGCGCGCTGACAATCGTCTGCCCCAGGGCGTCGAGCTTGCCGTCGTCCATTTCCGTAAACCTTAGCGTTCGATGGTGCCGATGCGACGGATCTTCTTCTGCAGCAGCAGCACGCCGTAAGCAGCGCTTCCGCGGTCGGCGGGCAGCCGGGCACGTAGATGTCGATCGGCACGATGCGGTCGCAGCCGCGCACCACCGAGTAGGAGTAGTGATAGTAGCCGCCGCCATTGGCGCACGATCCCATCGAGATCACGTAGCGCGGCTCCGGCATCTGGTCGTAGACCTTACGCAGCGCGGGCGCCATCTTGTTGGTCAGCGTGCCCGCGACGATCATCACGTCCGACTGCCGCGGCGAGGCGCGCGGCGCAAAACCGAAGCGCTCGACGTCGTAGCGCGGCATCGACATCTGCATCATCTCGACCGCGCAACAGGCGAGACCGAAGGTCATCCACATCAGCGAGCCTGTGCGCGCCCAGGTGATGAGATCGTCGGTAGCAGCGACGAAAAAGCCTTTGTCGGAGAGTTCGTGGTTGACCTCGAGGAAATACGGGTCATTGGCGCCGACCGGCCTGCCGGTCGCGGGATCCAGAATGCCCTTCGGCGCCGGCGCGATCACCGGCGAGCCAGACGTTGCGGCGGTCGGACTCAATCCCATTCCAGCGCGCCTTTCTTCCATTCATAGGCAAAGCCCACCGTCAGCACGGCGAGGAACACCATCATCGACCAGAACCCGGTGGCGCCGAGCTTTCCGAACGCCACCGCCCACGGGAACAGGAACGCCACCTCGAGGTCGAAGATGATGAAGAGGATGGCGACCAGATAGAAGCGGACGTCGAACTTCATGCGGGCTCGTCGAAAGCGTTGAACCCGCATTCATAGGCGGAGAGCTTTTCCGGATCCGGCTGCTGGAACGCGACCAGGAACGGGGCGATCAGAAGCGCCAAACCGATCAGGCTCGCCACCCCGATAAACACCACAAGCGGTAGATAATTCTGCAGGATGCCGGTCATTCGGCCACGCCTTTATCCCGCGGTCCCGGCAGGCCGCAGATCGTTACATTGGAATTGTTCTTGAGGCTTAGCGCAGCGCAACAGAGCACGCAAGGCAAGGTGTTTTTACGGC
>CAVSXQ010000013.1:0-35489 GCA_963731915.1 uncultured Alphaproteobacteria bacterium | reverse complement strand
CCACAAGGCCTGCGAGCCGCGCCGGCCGGGACGACACGATCGCCAGCTCCGACATCGACAACAGGCCATTGATGACGATCAGGACGGTGACGATGGCGAGTTCGAAATAGAGCACGCGGGAATTCTCGTTGGGTTTGGTCGTGGCGGGATGACGGGATTTATATAGAGATGCCGCAGCCACTGTGCCGCGTCAGGTGGCGCAACCGGCGTGGTTCCGGCCTTTATTTGCTTTCCAGCGAGCGGATCGAATCCCATTCGCCGTCGGGCGGACTGGCCGCCAATTGCCTGGCGCGGTCGGAGAAGATCGAGGCCGGCCGATCCGTCTTTGCCGACCGGTCAAAGCATGCCGCGGCCGCCACGAATTCGCCGGCCCGCCAGTGTGCCAGCCCCTCTGCATAGTCGGCGACCGCGGCCTTCTGCTGATCCGAGAGCTCGGCACCGGCCGCCAGCAATTCAAAGATCTTCAGGGGCTGCATGCGGCCCTTGACCCGGATCGAGTCGAGCTCGCGCCAGGCAAAACCGTCGCCGGCAAGCGCAACGGTTACTTCGGACGCGATGATTGTCGAGCCGTAGAACTTGTTGGCGCCTTCCAGCCGGGAAGCGAGGTTCACGGCGTCACTCATCACGGAGTAGTTGAAACGCCGGCTCGACCCGAAATTTCCGACCACGGCGTCGCCGGAATTGATTCCAATCCGTTGCCTCAGCGTGACGTCGGCGAAGGCGGCAGAGTCCTGGTTGAGCTCGGCAAGCCGCGTGCAGCATTCGAGCGCGGCGCGCGCCGCATTGGCGGCGTGATCGGGATCGTCGGCCGGCGCGCCGAACACGGCGACGATGGAATCGCCGATATATTTGTCGACATAACCGCCATGGCTTTCAATCACGTCGGTCATGGCCGACAGATACGCGTTCATCAGCGCGACCAGCCCGTCCGGCGACATTTCCTCCGCGATCAGCGAAAAGCCCTCGATATCGGAAAAGAACGCGGTGATGTTGCGGGTCTCGCCACCGAGTTCCGGCAGCTTGTTCGACGCCAGCATCCGGTTGATGACATGCGGCGCCAGATACAGCGCAAAACTCTTCTGCAACAGCCGGCGATCCTTGTCGGTCGCGACGAAGCGATAGCCGATGGTCGCTACCAGCGCGCCGAGGCCTGCGATGAAGGGCTCCACGATCGGAAGCACCAGCCCATTGTGGAGCGCGACGGTCGCATCGACCACGCCAATAGCCGTGATGGCAAGGAAAGTAAGTGCCGCGGCCATCGGCCTGAGCAGCCGGGCCGCCACGGCCGCGAGCGCCGCAAAGCCCGCCGCGATCAGGAAAATCGGCAGCTTGCCCAACTCGGTCACGGCGTTTCGCCCGATCAGATTGTTGACCGCGGTGGCATGGATATAGATTCCGGCAATCGAGCTGCGGTGGAAAGAGGTGTGAACCGGCTTGCTTTCGTCGGTGCAGCGGGGCGCACGCGCGCCTTCCTTGCCGGTTGCGAAACGCTTGGAGGTGAAGCGGCGATCTTCCGAATCCAGCACGGTGCCGAAAATAACGACCTTTCCGTCAAACCAGCGGCGGAAATATTCCTTGTCGTTCTTCAAGGCGCAGGAACGAAGGTCGGCAAAGGAAAAGGTCGGAATGTCGTCCGCACCGCCTTCGAAATTCAAGGTCATGGTGTTGGCGACGCTGAGCGGGATGCGGTAGCCCCCCAGCGCGGCCGATCCGTCGGCGCCAAATTCCGGCGTCGCATTGAGCGCGCGGGCGGCGAGTTCGACGGCCATGCCGGGCACGGCGCCGCCATTGACGGAAAACGACAGCGGCACCCGCCGAACGACGTCGTCGCTATCGGTGTAGACATTCAGGGGCCGGATATTCTGCTGCTGCCGAACGGCGATCCGCTGGCCGGGCGAGGGCCTGATGGGCTGGTCGCCGCGCAAGACCTCGCCGAGCACGACCTTGCCCGTGGCCGACGCACCCGCCAGCGCACGCAGAAAGTCGCGGTCGAACCCCCGGACCTTTTCGCCCAGCATGCCGTCGCCGAACGGGATTTCGGATTGTTCGATGGAGGTCGGGATCACCATGTCGAAGCCGGCGACTTTTGCGCCGCCTTCGAGGACGGCGCCGAGCACGCGGCCGATCTCGCCGGTCCAGGTGAGCGTCGGCGAGCCCTTGAAAGGAGCCGCGCGATAGCTCTCTTCATCGATTGCGACCACGACCGCGGGCGATTTCGCCGGATCGTGCGGCTTGCCAAAGGCCTGCCAGCGCAGCGCCGTCAGGATGTCGATCGACAGGCCGTGGATGCGGTCGAATGCGGGCGAGACTGAAACGGCTGAACACACCAGCACGATCGACACGATGACCATCACGTCGCGCGCGGTGCGTCCGATGCTCAAGCTCGCACGCCCGGCAAAACTATTGCAGACGGATCAGGCGTCCGACGATCGGCGTCGCGCCCGGTTTGGCCTGGGGATCGACGCGGAACACGACCTTCGAGGAGGCGAATGTCGCCGCATAGGTTCCGCCGGGCGTCAGCGCGCGGTTGGTGCCGGCGAAATCGTAAAAGCGCCCCTTGAGCTGATTGCCGGTCAGTTCGACCTGCTGGCGCTCGCCCTTGACGTCGAGACGGTCGATCACGAGCGTGCCTTTTCCCTTGACCTCGAACAGCGGCGCGGTGCCGTACAACGTCAGCTGCGTCTTGATCCCGGCTTCCTTGCTCTTGTCGACGCTGCGCAGGACGGTTGCGGCGACTTCACTGGTGGCCCGGTTGGTCGCATGGGTCTGCCTGGAATCGCAGTCGGTCTTTTCAGCCTTGACGTCGGCGAGGTGCACGTTGCTCTCCTCGGTGCCGACGATGACCGTTCCGATGCCGCTGATCGTTTCGCGCCGACAGGACTTCATGTAGCTGAGCACGACCGATCCGCCGGCCCCCAGCTTGATCACCGTTTTCGGGGTCACATAGTCCATGAACTCGGCGCCGGTGACCTTGCCCTGTACTTCTTCGACGACCGCGACCGGCGATTGGGCCGAAGCGGTCCCGGCCAATGCCAGCAGGCTCGCGCAAACAGCAAATGCTCGTTTCATGTCAAAAACCTCATCAAGCTACCGCTTGTTATCTCATTCATTCCCGCGAAGTGCCCTCCGTGGGTCAGTAGCCAGCCATTCGTTGCATTGGATGTGATGAATATCACAGAGCCGCAGCCGGGAACAGCATTTCGCAGTGGCGTGACTGACGTCACGGACGTGACGACGCGGCCCAACTAGCCTGCAATCGTCCGAAAGCGGACATCATCAATGAGGGATTGTGATGACCGACATCGTTCTTTCAGCAGCCAGGCAGTGCCTGTCGACGATCGACCGCGCCATCTCTCACGTCGTATTGCTGCTGTGGATATCCGCGCTGGAACGGCAGCTTGGGCCCCGTGGAGCCGTCGAAAGCTTGGCCGAGTGAGTCCACCGGCCGAGCCGGCCGTCACCAATTACGTTCGCGTGGCACTCCCGACGCTCGCAAGAGACGCTCGCAAGAATCGCTTCCTTGCTTCCGGCAATCGCGGCTCACTTGAGAAAAGCGATGATTTCCTCGATCAGCAAATAGCCGGTGAAATAGGCGAGAGCGCCAAACCCGATCAGAACGATCGAAAGCCAGACCCATAGCGGTGACGCTTCGCGCGGCTGCAATTGTTTCATGCTTCCCCCAAAGCCCGGCGGCAACATCCAATCGGAGGCGCAGCACCGGCACAAGAGGACTGGCAGGGGGCCAGTGTCGCAGGCAGCCCCAATCATCCACTGACTCCGGGCGCAATCACGCGACTTGCTTGAGCATAAGCGCGGCTGCGTGCACACTGCACCACAGGGCGGGGATGATCCGTGGAAGGATAGTCCGATGTCAAAGAAGGGGATCACGGGCCACGACGAATGGGTCGTCACCGAAGCCCTGGCGACGGCGCTGGTCGCGCTCGAGCAGCTTCCGGAAAAGCACCAACCGCACGCCCATATGGACGACCTCAAAAAGCTGCTGGCCGCCGGCTGTCAGCCCGGCAGTTTGACGCTGCATCTGGCCCAGGCCAAATGCCGGCTGTTTCCCGAAAATGACCCGCTGACCATCTATCGCGAATACGGCCTCGGGGATGGGCAGGGCTGACGCGCGTGGCGGCCCGTCGCTGCTTGGCCCACTCGAAGACGATGCGGGCGCTGATAACCCTGCACCACACCTCAACCTGCGCCATCGATGCCCCAACCAAGAGATTAAAGTTTTTCCATAGGCTCCGGTTTTTACTACAATTTAGAGCATTGATGATTTGGTTAATGTGCCGCACCGCCGCGCGGCCGAACAGCCGGGCGCCGCTTTTTCACCTACCCCAGAGCGTGAGCGCTCGGCTGTTTGTCATAAATTGCCCCAGGTTGGGCGCGAGAAGCCCCGGTTTGCCGGGGACTCTCGTTGCGGTGCATGCCGACGGTCGCGAGCTACGGCGTGTCGGGGGTGATCGAAGGTCTCACTTCCAATCTGATAGGAGGTCATCGCGTGCAGCGTATGTCCGATAGCACAATAGCGCGCACCCAATTGCGATGGCTCCAAAAGTCAGTCCGCTTGCCAGTGTATCGTTTCGGAAAGCCATGATGCTCATGACAAGACTGGCTAGAAAGCCGACAACGATTGCGATCGCCCAACACAAGATCAAAAGGCGTGCTGCGAGGCTGCGCGGTGTATCGCTCATTTTTCACCTTCAGTCCGAGTACCGGCACAAGCGGCTCGGCGGCTGACAGATAATGCACGATCTTAATGGTGAGCGCGGAGGGACTCGAACCCTCGACCCCATGATTAAAAGTCACGTGCTCTACCGCCTGAGCTACGCGCTCACTCTGTGTCGGAGCATGATCGTGCCGGAAAACCGGAGTTCCAATTTTCCGGATCATGCTCTTGCCGCGCTGTGTAGGGGGCAGACCCCTGCGGGTCAATAGCGCAAAACCCCGCCAGCATGCACAAGGCTGACCAGAATTACCTAAATATTGCCGCTGCTTAGTGACGTGTCTTGATCGCGGGCAGGCGTTGCCCGTCCACCGTCGATCAACTGGCTTCACGACGGATTTCGTTGACCACCGGCTGCGAGCTCGGAACCCGCGACGGTAGCGCAACGGGACGGAGCCCGATCAGTTCCGCCGCCCGCACCGCCGTGTTGCGCCACCACGAGAAATCGTTGGTGCGCGAGTTCTCCAGGAGCGCAATGGCGACCGCCGACAGGAACGGCAGGCTTTCGAGGACGAGAACGGCGGCGAACACGTAGATCTCGCGCACCTGCTTGGTCTCGTTCGTCACCACGAGTACGGTCGCGCCGATCAGCAGCAGCACACCGATCACGGCTTCCCAGAACGCCTGGAACTCGATCGACATCCGCGACAGGCCGCCCTTGGAGGTGCGGGCGAACGGCAGATGCTCGGTGATCAGGCCCTGCGCGACCGCGCGCGACACCGTCCATTGCACGCTCATGGCGGCGATCATGGCGCCGAGCATCTGTCCGGCCTTCACCTCCACCCGAAGGCGGTAGAGCGCCACGAAATGCAGCAGCGAGACGGCGAAGGCGGCGATGATCGGCAGCGTCAGGATCTTGTCGGGGATGGCGATGTCGGCAAAAGCCACGATCGGCACCCAGATCAGATTGAGGATCGCAACCAGCACGCCGAGGCTTTCGGCGCCCAGCCAGTTCAGCCAGCCAAGGCCGAACTCGCGGCGCTGATCCTGGGTCAGCCGGCTGGCGCCGGGCAGGAAGCGCCGCCAGTGCTTTTTCACGATCTGGAAGCCGCCATAGGCCCAGCGGTGACGCTGTTTCTTGAAGGCCTCGTAGGTGTCGGGCAACAGGCCGTGGCCATAGCGGTGATTGGTGTAATGCGTCAGCCAGCCGTGCTCGATGATCGCAAGGCCCAGATCGGTGTCCTCGCAGATGGTGTCGCCGGCCCAGCCGCCGGCCATGTCCATCGCGGAGCGGCGGATCAGGCACATGGTGCCGTGGACGATGATGGCGTTGAACTCGTTGCGCTGGACCATGCCGATGTCGAAGAAGCCGGCATATTCGCCGTTCATGATGTAGTGCATCAGCGAGCGGTCGCCGTCGCGATGCTCCTGCGGCGCCTGCACCAGGCCGACGCGGGGATCGGCGAACACGGGCACCAGATCCTTCAGCCAGTCCGGCTGCACGACATAGTCGGCATCGATGATGCCGATGATCTCGGCATCCGCCGCCGTGCGGTCCATCGCGATGCGCAGCGCGCCGGCCTTAAAACCCTTCACCTTCTCGGCGTTGATGAACTTGAAGCGCTCGCCGAGCGCGCGGCAGTGATCCTGGATCGGCTGCCAGAATTCCGGATCGGGCGTGTTGTTGATGATGACGACGCATTCGAAATTCGGATAGTCGAGCCGTGCCACCGCATCGAGCGTCTGTTTCAGCATCTCCACCGGCTCGAAATAAGCGGGGACATGGATCGAGACTTTCGGGAAGGTGACGCTGTCGCCGATGGTAGCGGGCGCCAGTGGTTCGGATTTCGTGATCAGCCGGCGCGGATTGCGGCCGAAGGCGATCGCCGCGATCTCCTCGATCCGCGCCATCGCGATCAGCACCAGCGGCACCAGCAGGATCAGGCCGAGCACCAGCGCAAAGGCGGAGCCGAAAACGAAATAGTGTCCGGCCCAATAGGCGAACACGGTGGCAGCCCAGGCGCCGACGCCGTTGGCGGCTACCGCAAGCACAAAGGCCTGCATCGCCGTCGGCTCCGACAGCCGCAGGATCGGCAGCGACATCAGCACGCCGACCAAAAGCGCGATGACCGCGAGCTTCCAGTAATTCTCGTTCACGATCGGGCCGGTCCAGGAGAATTTTGGCTCGCGCGACGCGTTCAGGATGCCCCAATAGGGGCCGACGCCGCCTTCGAAGAATTTCCAGGGCTGGTCGATGGCTTCGACGATATTGTAGTCCATGCCGATGGCTTCGGCGCGGGTGACGAAATTGCGCAGCACCGAGGCCTGTTCGAACGGACCGGGATTGGCGTTGAGCAGATTATATCCGGCGCTGGGCCAGCCGAATTCCGCGATGACGACGCGCTTGCCGGGAAACTTGTTGCGCAGCAGCTGGTAGCGATCGACCGCCTGATCCACCGCCTGCTTGTCGGTGAAATTTTCCCAATAGGGCAGCACGTGCGCGGCGATGAAATCGACGGTGGACGCGAGCGTGGGCTGGTCACGCGGCGTATTGTCGAAATTGTCGCGCCAGATGTTCCAGATCTCGCCCGTCGTGACGGGAACATTGACCGATTTCTTGACGCGCTTGATCAGGTCGATCAGGTCTTCGACCTTCTGCTCGCCGCGATAGATCGTCTCGTTGCCGACGACGATGCCGTTGACGTTGCTGTTGCGCTTGGCGAGGTTGATGGCGGCGTCGATCTCGCGCTCGTTGCGGTCGGCATTCTTGTCGATCCAGGCGCCGACGGTGACCTTCAAGCCGAACTCGGCTGCGATCGGCGGAACCAGTTCCACGCCGCCGGTCGACGAGTAAAGCCGGATCGCCTTGGTCATGGTGGCGAGCTTCTTCAGGTCGGCGCGGATTTTCTCCTGGCTCGGGATGTTGTCGACGTCGGGATGGGCGCTTCCCTCGAACGGCGCGTAGGAAACGCTGGGCAGAATGCCGCGAAAATCCGGCGCGGTCTGCTTGTCCTGGAGCAGACCCCAAAGTCCGGCGTGGGCAGCGGTAACGAACAGGACAACGGCAATGACGGCGCGCATCTCGCGACTAAACCATGCGGGGCCTGCATTCTTTGGAAAGCGAACCCGTCCCCTAGGCTCGACCGACACGGCGGCAACTTCGAAGATAATCGTGCCACGCGATTTAACAACTGGAATGACGCCATGGCGTTTTAAGGGCGCTGCCGTTCAGGCAGCGTTCACCGAACGCCGACGGTAACCGTCTTTCGACTCGGTAAAATCCCTATTTCGCCGGGGCCGCGGGAGCGGCGGCCGGGGCCGGTGCGGCGGCCGCCGCGGGGGCGGCAGTGCCGGCCGTGGTGGGGGCCGGGGCGGGCGCGGCTGCAGTCGCCGCCTGGGGCTGGGCGCCCGGATTGATCCAGCAGGCCTGGATGCGGTCGGAGAGGCTTCTCGGCACCTTGTCGTCAATCTGGTTGCCGAACCGGGTCAGGCAGCGGAAGCTCGCCTGCACATGACCGCCGGGGCAGCCGAAGCGGTCGTAGAGGTCGAGGTGCCGGAACGCGGTATCGAGGTCGTCCCGCCACATCAGGCTGACCACGCGGCGGCCGAGCCAGACGCATTCGGGGTTGCCGGCGGGGCCGTTGATGGCCTGCTGGGCCTCGATGAATTCGTCGGTTTTGCGCTGGTTGTCCTTGGTGCCGTCGGCGGCAGCGGCAGGGGGTTTGCCCTGTTCCTGGGCGGCCGGGTTGCCGCTTTGGGCGGAAACCCCGGTGGTGCCGAGCAGAAGGGCAAGCGCGGGAACGGCGAGGTGACGCAAGACCGCATGTTGAACTCGAAACACCCGTCGACGCATACATTCCCCGATTAGTTGGCCTGCTGCGCCAAGGACCCTGACGCGCGGGTTTGATGCCGTCCAAATGGGTCCCCAATGCGGCGGAGACGGCTCCGGATTCCCATGCCGCGTATTTGGGATTTTGTCCAGCAAACTCACAACTTTATCACTTCACGGTAAAGCCGCCGCGACGGAACGCCGCTATTGCGTGCGCGCAACTGTCGGTGCAGCACTTGGCACGGGCACGGTGCAGGCCACTTGGCAGACGGCCACTGACCGGGTAATCGACGGGCCCCGCCCGGAGGATGGAACCGATTTCTCTTCGTACGCCGCTGGCGCTTCTCCTGATATCCCTTGGCGCGATTGCCGCGGTGTGGTGGTGGCTGGCCACGCCGATCACGCTGCCGCGCGCGCCGATCGACCCCAACGCCAAGTTGCTGTGCGTGTCCTATGCACCGTTCCGCGGCGAGCAGACCCCGCTGGTGCCGACCACGCATATTTCTGCGCAACAGATCGCCGAGGATATGGCGCAATTGGCCAAGGTCTCGGATTGCGTTCGCACCTACTCGATTGAAAACGGCCTCGATCAGGTTCCCGCGCTCGCCGCCAAGGTCGGGCTGAAGGTGATCCAGGGCATCTGGCTCGGCAGCAACCGGTTGAAGAATCTCTCGCAGATTTCGACGGCGGTCCGTCTCGCCAAGGATTATCCGGGCGTGATCACCTCGCTGGTGGTCGGCAACGAAGTATTGCTGCGCGGTGAAATGACCGCTGCGGATCTCGCCGCCAACATCCGCCTGGTGAAAGCGCAGGTCACGGTGCCCGTGACCTATGCGGATGTCTGGGAATTCTGGCTGAAGAACCGCGAAATCTACGACGCCGTCGACTTCGTCACCATCCACATCCTGCCGTACTGGGAAGACCTGCCGGTACGGGCGAAATTCGCGGCCATCCATGTCGATTCCATCCGGAGGCGCATGGCGGTGGCGTTTCCGGCCAAGGAAATCCTGATCGGCGAGACCGGCTGGCCGAGCCAGGGACGAATGCGCGAGGCCGCGCTGCCGTCGCGCACCAACCAGGCGCGGGTGGTGTCGGAAATCCTCGATCTCGCCAAGCGGGAAGGGTTTCGTGTCAACCTGATCGAGGCCTATGACCAGCCGTGGAAGCGCCAGCTCGAGGGCACCGTCGGCGGCTATTGGGGCCTGTTCGATGACGCCCGCCGTGCCGTGAAGTATCCGCCGGGGATCGCCATCAGCAATTTCCCGTCCTGGAAGGTCCAGATGGGATGCGGCATGGCGCTCAGCGTCCTCACCTTTGCCGCTGCGCTGTTGACCCTGCGGCGGCGGCCGTGGACGCCCAAATTCTCGTCCTGGTTTGCGGTTGCAATCTCCGCCACGTCGGCCGGAATCCTGCTCGGGATCGCCGCCGACAAAATGCTTTTCGAGAGCTACGGTGTTGGCGGCTGGCTGCAATGGGGCGCTCTGCTTGCGGCGGGCATCGCGTCGCCCCTGCTATGTGCCCACGCGGTGATGTCGGGCGGATCGCTGCCGACCTTTCTGGAGCTGCTCGGTCCGCGCGAGAACCGGACCCGATCAGTCCTGACCATTCTGCTGGGATTGATGCTTGCCATCGCCACGCTGATATCAGCGGAGACCGCGCTCGGCTTCACCTTCGACCCGCGCTACCGCGATTTCCCGTACGCGGCGCTGACCATGGCGGTGGTGCCGTTTGCGTGCCTGATGCTGCTGAACCGGCGGCAGACCGGCGCGCGTCCGATCGCCGAAAGCGTGTTTGCCGGCTTGCTCGCGATCTGCACGCTCTACATCGGCTACAACGAGGGCACGGATAATTGGCAGGCGCTGTGGACCTGCGCAATCTATCTCCTGCTTGCGATCACGCTGTGGCGGGCGCGGGCCGCGCAAAGCCCAGGATGAGCAGGCCGATCGCGATCCCCGACAGCACGATATTGTAGAGCACGATGCCGAGGCCGGCAGCGATCAGGCCGCCCGTCAGCAGCACGATCGACGGCCGCATCACATGCAGCACCGCGATGACCAGCGCGACGATGCCGAACACCGAATTCTTGAACAGATAGGTCGCGAGCGATCGCATCTTGCAGATCATGGTGTGCAACCCGGCGTCGCACGCGAGCGCTACCGTCGAGAACTCGACCGCGAGATAGCGCAGATAGAGCGCATAGCCGACGGTGACGAAGCCGACGATCAGCAGGAACTGCACCTGGTAAGGCGTGAGCCGGAAGGGGACTTTTTTCATGCGGCGAATATGGCCGGGAATGTAGAGGTGAACAAGTCGACGCGACGCACCATCGCAGGAAAGGGACGAGGATTGGGTCGTAAGCTACTGCAATCCCGCAGGTTTATTGGGTGCTCTTCTTCCCGAAAAAGGACGAAATGGTCGAAGCGGCCGTGGTGGTCTCGCGCTTCTTTTGCGGTTCTTCAACGGCGGTCCGTTTCGCAGAACCTCGCTTGCGCGACGTCGCCGGCTTTGCAGCGCCGGGCTGCTCGTTGACGTCCATCGAAAGGCGCTGACCATCGAAGACGGCGGTATCACATGCGCGATTGTTTTCGCTCATCACGGCGCAGATTTTTGCCGCCGCCGCGGCATCGCGCAGCGGACCGGCCACCAGCCGCAACTGCATGCCGAGGCCGCGAGTACCCTCCCTGATCACGATGATCGGGTGCAACGCCGCAAGCGGCGCATTGGCCCGCGACTTGAGCAGTCCGCGCCATAGCGCGCGCAGGCCGGCTATGGAATTGGCGCTGCCGACATCGACGCCGAACTCGGTACGCTGAATCCTCGGCCGCGATACCTCTGCGGCGTCCTGCTCGGCATCCTCTGACGATGGCGCCGCCGCGACCACCTCCGGTATCGGCGCGATCGCGATGGCGCTGCCGGGCTTGCCCGGTTCGATCAGCCTGCTGGCGGCCGGATCGGGCGGCGCCATCATCGATTTCGACTCCACAAGCGGCGTTGCGGGTGTCACCGTCGGCCTGTTGGCGTCCTTGGCAATGCTCGAGACGTTCGCGGGCGCCGGCTCGGTCGGCGTCGAAGCAGGCGCTTTTTCGGTGGACGCAGCCTGCGTGGTCGTCACCGGGCCGGCGACGGGCGCGGGGGAGGCGCTTTGCGCCGATGCCGGATCGGCTGGCGGAACCGCCGGCTGAGCCAGCGCCGGATTTTGCTTTGCGATCGCGCCTGTCACGGAATCGAGGCCCTGTTCCAGCACGGTGACGCGGGAATAAAGCCGGTCGCGGTCGCCGTTGAGGGTGTCGACCGCCGACGCAAGCCGCCGCGCCTCGTTCTGGCTGTCCCTGGCAACGGCTTGCAGGCGGTTGGCCTGCTGCACCAGATCGACCGCCGCCATCTGGTCGCGCCGCCAGCCGAGCGACGACTGGTTGGCCATCACGGCGATGACGATGGCTGCAACCGACGCGACGCCCCACGTCCCCAGCCGCCACAGCGCACGGCGGTCGAACTCGTCCTCCTCGGCGAGGAAACCGCTCAGCACGCCGCCGGTGTTTCCGCTGTCGAAACTGCCAGCCAGATGGTCGGAATTTTTGGCCAAAACGCGATTGGCCCTCCTCGAGGCCTGCCGAATCAAAGGCAAAGATAACAGGAAATAGACCCGCAACTTAAATCCGGGCGTTCCCGGAGCAGCGAATCGCCTTTCCATCCAGAGGGAAAACGCTTTAAGACGGCGGCGCTTCTTGAAAGTCGAAGGAATCGGATGACTGACCGGACCAGCCTCACTGTCGTGCTTGCGGCCGGCGAGGGCACGCGCATGCGATCCTCGCTGCCAAAGGTGCTGCATCCCGTCGCCGGCCAGCCGCTGCTGGCGCATGTGCTGGAGGCAGCCCCCCATGGCGCGGGAACTTCGCTCGCGGTCGTCGTTGGGCCCGACCACCAGGCGGTGGAGACCGAGACCAAACGCCTGCGGGCGGACGCTGCGACCTTCGTTCAGCGCGAGCGTCTCGGCACCGCGCATGCGGTGCTGGCGGCCCGCGAGGCGATCGCGCGCGGCGCCGACGATCTGTTGGTCGCGTTCGGCGACACGCCGCTGATATCAGCCGCGACGTTTGCGCGGATGCGCGCGCCGCTGGCCAAGGGAGCCGCCCTTGCCGTGCTCGGCTTTCGCGCCGCCGATCCGACCGGCTATGGCCGGCTGCTGATGCAAGGCGGCAAGCTCGTCGCGATCCGCGAACAGGCCGATGCCAGTGCGGAAGAGCGCAAGGTCACGCTGTGCAACGCCGGCGTGATGGCGTTCGACGGGCGCAAGGCGCTTGAGATTCTCGACAGAATTGGCAATGCCAACAGCAAGGGCGAGTATTATCTCGTCGATGCCGTCACCATTGTGCGGGACATGGGATTGGAGGCCGTCGTGATTGAAACCAGCGAGGACGAAGTGCGGGGCATCAACACCAAGGCACAACTTGCCGAAGCCGAAGCCGTCATGCAGGCCCGCCTGCGCAAGGCGGCGATGGATGCCGGCGTCACCCTGATCGCGCCGGAGACGATCTTTCTCGCGGCCGACACCAAATTCGGCAGCGACGTCACGATAGAGCCGTTCGTCGTGATCGGCCCGGGCGTGACCATCGCCGACGGCGCCGTGATCCATTCCTTCTCGCACATGGTGCAGTCCTCGATCGGCAAGAAGGCTTTGGTCGGTCCCTTTGCGCGACTGCGCCCGGGTACCTCGCTGGGCGAAGGTTCGAAGGTCGGCAATTTCGTGGAAATGAAGGCCACCACGCTCGAAGCGGGCGTCAAGGTCAACCATCTCTCCTATATCGGCGATACCCATGTCGGCGCGAATGCCAACATCGGCGCCGGCACCATCACCTGCAATTATGACGGCTTCTCGAAACACAAGACCCTGATCGGCGCGGGCGCTTTCATCGGCACCAATTCGTCGCTGGTCGCGCCGGTGAAGATCGGCAATGGCGCCTATATCGGCTCGGGCTCCGTCATCACCAAGGACGTGCCCGACAACGCGATGGCGGTCGAGCGCAGCCCGCAGACCAACCGCGAGAACGGGGCTGTGCGCTATCGCGAGTTGAAGACCGGCAAGAAGAAAGAGGGCTGATGACAGCCTTGTTAAGCTTTCCGCTTAACACTGTCGCAATCCGCAATAATTATTGAGTATCTGGGCGGCGGCGTTTCTCGTTAAGAGAACGTGGCGCTGCTTCGGTTAATTTTCGTCGATTTGGGGATATTGAACCGCATGTGCGGCATTGTCGGCATTTTGGGTCGCGCTCCCGTTGCGGAGCAGCTGGTCGATTCGCTCAAGCGCCTTGAATATCGCGGCTACGATTCCGCAGGCGTCGCCACGCTTGAAGGCAACAAGCTCGATCGCCGCCGCGCCGAAGGCAAGCTGAAAAATCTCGAAGCCAAACTCGCCGCAAAGCCGCTCGCCGGCCATAGCGGTATCGGCCATACGCGCTGGGCCACCCATGGCAGGCCGACCGAAAACAACGCGCATCCGCATGCGACCGAGCGCGTCGCCGTCGTCCACAACGGCATCATCGAGAATTTTCGCGAGCTGCGCGAGGCGCTGCAGAAAAAGGGCGCGGTCTTCAAGACCGAGACCGACACCGAGATCGTGCTGCATCTGGTCGACGACATGCTGAAGAACGGCGTCAAGCCGGTCGAGGCGGTGCGGGCGGCGCTGACGCAGCTGCGCGGCGCGTTCGCGCTCGGCTTCATCTTTGCCGGCGAGAATGATCTGATGATCGGCGCGCGCAACGGCCCGCCGCTCGCGATCGGCTATGGCGAGGGCGAAATGTATCTCGGTTCCGACGCGATTGCGCTCGGGCCGTTCACCGACACCATCGCTTACCTCGAGGACGGCGACTGGGTCGTGCTGACGCGCACCGGCGCCACCATCTACGACAAGACCGACGCCATCGTGCAGCGCGAAGCCGTCAAGCACACGGCTGCGACCTCGCTGGTCGACAAGGCGAATTATCGCCACTTCATGGCCAAGGAAATCCACGAGCAGCCGGAAGTGGTCGGGCATACGCTTGCCAGATATGTCGACATGGCGACCGAGCGGGTGACGATGCCGGTCAAGCTGCCGTTCGATTGGAAAAATATCCAGCGCGTCTCGATCGTCGCCTGCGGCACCGCGAGCTATGCCGGCTATGTCGGCAAATACTGGCTGGAGCGGTTCGGCCGCTTGCCGGTCGAGATCGACGTCGCCTCGGAATTCCGCTACCGCGAGGTGCCGTTGCGCAAGGGCGACCTTGCGATCTTCATTTCGCAGTCGGGCGAGACCGCCGATACGCTGGCGGCGCTGCGCTACGCCAAAGAGCAGGGCGTGCACACGGTGGCGGTCGTCAACGTGCCGAGCTCGACGATCGCGCGCGAGGCCGAAACGGTGCTGCCGACCCTGGCCGGCCCGGAAATCGGCGTCGCCTCGACCAAAGCCTTCACCTGCCAGTTGATGGTGCTGTCGGCGCTGGCGGTTGCCGCCGGCAAGGCGCGGGGCGAGTTGTCCGATGATGACGAAGTAAAGCTCGTGCATGGCCTGGTCGAGATACCCAGGCTGATGGCGGCGGCGCTGACCACGGAAGTGCAGATCGAAAAGCTCGCCCGCGACATCGCCAAGTCAAAGGACGTGCTCTATCTCGGCCGCGGCACCAGCTATCCGCTGGCGCTGGAGGGCGCGCTGAAGCTGAAGGAAATCTCCTACATCCACGCCGAGGGCTATGCCGCCGGCGAGCTCAAGCACGGCCCGATCGCGCTGATCGACGAGAACATGCCGGTCGTGGTGATCGCGCCGTATGACCGGGTGTTCGAAAAGACCGTCTCCAACATGCAGGAAGTCGCCGCCCGCGGCGGCAAGATCATCCTGATGACCGATGCCAAGGGTGCGGCGGAGGCCACCATCAACTCGCTGGTGACGATCGTGCTGCCGGACATGGCAGCGGCCTTTACGCCGATGGTCTATGCCGTCCCGGTCCAGCTTCTGGCCTACCATACTGCCGTGATTATGGGCACCGACGTCGACCAGCCCCGAAATCTCGCCAAATCCGTCACGGTCGAATAGTCGCACGGTAACCGTCCGTCACGTTGACCCTTCAAAAACCTGCTAGGATGGCTTAGCTGGAGGGCGAAGAGGCCATCCGGCCGACCTGGAACCACATGAACCGCGAAGAACTGCCGCCGACCGTGACCCCTGGTGAGTTGCCGCCGGATGCCGGCCCGCCCGGGCTGATGGCCCGCTTTCGCAACTATTTCCTGACCGGCCTGATCGTCGCTGGCCCGATCGCCATCACCTTCTATCTGACCTGGTGGTTCGTGACCTGGGTTGACGGGCTGGTGCGCCCGTTCGTGCCGGTCGCGTACCGGCCGGAGACCTATCTGCCGTTTGGCCTGCCCGGCGCCGGGCTGATCATCGCGGTGTTCGCGCTGACCATGCTCGGCTTCCTCACCGCCAACCTGATCGGCCGCAAGCTGGTCGATCTCGGCGAGCGGCTGCTCGGCCGCATGCCGGTGGTGCGCGCGATCTACCGCAGCCTGAAGCAGGTGTTCGAGACCCTGTTCTCGGGCACCGGCTCGAGCTTCCGCCGCGTCGGCCTCGTCGAATTTCCCTCGCCGGGCATGTGGTCGATCGTGCTGATCTCGCAGCCGCCGAGCGTCGACATCTCCGTCAGCCTGCCCGGCAAGGAAGAGCACATCTCGGTGTTCCTGCCGTGCTCGCCAAACCCGACCACCGGGTTCTTTTTCTACGTGCCCAAAAGCAAGGTCATCGAAGTCGAGATGAGCGCCGAAGACGCAGCCACCCTGATCATGTCCGCCGGCGTGGTGCAGCCCGGCTCCGACCAGCAGAAGAAGGTCGCCGCGCTCGCCGGGATGGCCAATGCCGCGCGGATAGCGAATACGGCTGCGCTGCAGCCGCAGCCTGCGAAGGTGGATTGACCCTTCGGGTCATTCCGGGGCGATGCGCAGCATCGAACTATGGTGCGCAATTGCGCAGCTGAGATCTTGAGATTCCGGGTCTGGTCCTTCGGACCATCCCGCAATGACGGTGGACAAATTATCCCGCCCCGATCAGCGGCACGGCTTCGTCGCGTTCGTACAGATAGAGCAGGCAGCGCAGCGCGTCGCCGCGCGGTCCCTTCAGCCCCGGATTGTCCTTCATGATGCGCAGCGCCTCGTCGCGGGCCTGCGTGATGAGCTGGCCGTGCACGTCGGAGCGCGCGATGCGGTAGCCGGGCAGGCCGCTCTGGCGGATGCCGAGCACATCGCCTTCGCCGCGCAGTTTCAGGTCTTCCTCGGCGATCCGGAATCCGTCCGTGGTCTCGCGGATCACCTTGAGCCGCGCGGTGGACGTTTCGTTCAGGGGCTCCCTGTAGAGCAGAAGACAGGTCGAGGCTTCCGAGCCGCGGCCGATCCGCCCGCGCAATTGATGCAATTGCGCCAGCCCAAAACGTTCGGCGTTCTCGATCACCATGATGGTGGCGGCGGGGACGTCGACGCCGACCTCGACCACGGTTGTCGCGACCAGAAGACCGATTTCGCCTGAGGCGAATTGCGCCATCACGCGATCCTTTTCCGTCCCCTTCATCTGGCCGTGGACGAGGCCGACGCGGTCGCCAAAGCGCTTTTGCAGGCTTTCGAAACGTTTTGTCGCGTTGGTGAGGTGCTCGATGCCCTCGGCTTCGGATTCTTCCACCAGCGGACAAATCCAGTAGACGCGTTTGTCTGCCTTCAGCGCGCGGCCGACCGCGTCGATCACTTCGTCGATCCGGCCGAGCGGCACCGCGCGGGTATCGATCGGCTGCCGCCCCGCTGGCTTTTCGCGCAACTCGGAGACGTCCATGTCGCCGAAGTAGGTCAGCACCAGCGTGCGCGGGATCGGGGTTGCGCTCAGCACCAGCACGTCGACCGCTTCGCCCTTGTTGGTCAGCGCCAGGCGCTCGCGCACGCCAAACCGATGCTGCTCGTCGACCACGGCCAGCGCGAGCGCCTTGAAGACGACATCGTCCTGGATCAGGGCGTGGGTGCCGACCAGCAGATCGATCTCGCCGGCTTCGAGATTTTCGAGGATTTCACGGCGTTCCTTGCCCTTTTCCCGGCCGGTCAGAATGGCGACGCGCAGACCGGCGCGTTCGGCAAGCGGGGCGATGGTCTTGATGTGCTGGCGCGCCAGAATTTCGGTTGGCGCCATCAGTGCGGCCTGCTTTCCCGCCTCCGTCACTGCGGCGGCCGCAAGCAGCGCCACCACGGTCTTGCCCGAGCCGACGTCGCCTTGCAGCAGCCGCAGCATCCGCACCGGCTGCTTCAGATCGTCGGTGATTGCTGCGACGGCGCTTCGCTGCGAAGCGGTCAGCGCGTAGGGCAAGGCGTCGATGATCTTCTTGCGCAGATGACCGTCGCCGGCATTGCGGTCGCCGGCCGGCCGCCGCAACTGCGCGCGGATCAGCGCCAGCGCCAATTGGCCGGCCAGCAATTCGTCGAAGGCAAGCCGCGACCAGAATGGGCCGTCCGGCAAGATGTCGGTCAGTTCGACCGGCACGTGGACGCGGTTCAGCGCTTCCGTGACGTCAGGAAATTTGCAACGGCGGATCACTTCCGGACTGATCCACTCCGGCAGCGCGGGAAGCTTTTGCAAGGCCTGCGCGATCGCGCGGCGCAGCGAGCCGAGCGCCAGACCTTCGGTCAGCGGATAGACCGGATCGATCCCGGACAGTTTTGCAAAACCGGCCTCGTCGATGACGCGGTCGGGATGCACGATCTGGGGAACGCCGTCATACATCTGCAGCGTGCCGGAGACGTAGCGCTTGTCACCGACCGGCAGCAGCTTTTCGACATAGCCGGGTTTGGCGCGGAAGAAAGTCAGCACCACGTCGCCGGTGTCGTCGCTGGCGTAGACGAGATACGGCGCCCTCGAATTGCGTGGCGGCGGCGGGCGGTGGCGGTCGACCGTGACTTCCAGTGTCACCATGGTTCCGGTCACGGCGTCGCGAATTTTTGGCCGGGCGCGGCGGTCGATCACGCTCGCCGGCAAATGCAGCAGGAGATCGACCAGCCGCGGCGTCTCATCGCGGCCGAGCAGATAGCGCAGCAGCTTGTCCTGCTTCGGCCCGACGCCGGGAAGGGTCGTGACCGTCGCAAACAGCGGATTGAGCAGAGCAGGGCGCATCGGAAAACCTAAGACCGTTTTCAAGCGTCGTGCCCGGCTTTTTTGGCGGGCATCCACGTCTTTTTCTTCTGCCAGATAAGGGCTGACATCGGCCATCGTGATGGCTATATCAACCCCGCCCGGCACGTCCGGGCTTTTGGCGTTCGGATGGGATAGACAATGACGGGATCGACACGATCAAGCGGCGGGCTCGATGACCGCCGCAAGCGGCTGCTGTTTCGCTGCTGGCATCGCGGCACCCGCGAGATGGACCTCATCCTTGGCCGGTTTGCCGATGCCGAGATCGCTGACCTCACCGACGTTGAACTGGACCAGCTCGAACGCCTGATCGAGGTGCCCGATCCCGATCTCTATGCCGCGCTGACCGGCGACAAGCCGCTCGACCCCGAACATGCCAGCGCGCTGTTCGACCGCATCAAGGCGTTTCGCGCCGTGGATCACGACGCATGAAGCTTTCGGCCAAATCGCCTGCCACCCTGCTGCTGCCCGGCCGCACGCTGACCTTCGCCAATGTCGCCGAGGGCGCCGAAGGGCTCGTGGTGTCGGATCTGGCGCGCGCGGTCGCAGCCCAGCCGAAACGGCCGGCGGTCAGCCTCGCCGTGGTGTGCCGCGACGGTCCGCGCATGCAGCAATTGGCTCGCGCACTGGAGTTCTTCGCGCCCGACATCGCCGTCCTGCAGTTTCCGGCCTGGGACTGCCAGCCCTATGACCGGGTGTCGCCGCATGGCGGCATTCTGGCCCAGCGCCTGACCACGCTGGCAAAACTGTCGCGGCTAACAGGCAGCGACAAGCCGCTGATCGTGCTGACCACGGTGAACGCCATCGTGCAGCGGGTGCCGGCGCGCGAGATCGTGGCCGCGCAGGCGCTGTCGGTTGCGCCGGGCAATGTGGTGCCGATGGATTCCATCGTCGCCTGGCTGGAGCATAATGGCTACAGCCGCTCGTCGACCGTGCGCGAACCCGGCGAATACGCCGTGCGCGGCGGCATCCTCGACCTGTTTCCGGCCGGGCTCGACCAGCCCGTGCGGTTCGATTTCTTCGGCGACAGCCTGGAATCGATCCGTACGTTCGACGCCGAAACCCAGCGCACGCTGCTCGACATGCGCGGGCTCGATCTGGTTCCGGTTTCCGAATTCCAGCTTGTCACCGAAACCATCCGCCGCTTCCGGATGGGCTATGTCGCGACCTTCGGCGCGCCGGAACGCGACGACCAGCTCTACGAAGCCGTCACCGAAGGCCGCCGCCATCCCGGCATGGAACACTGGCTGCCGCTGTTTTCCGAGCGGATGGATACGCTGTTCGACTATCTCGACGGCGCGCCCGTCGCGATCGAACCGCAGGGCGAAGACGCCGCGCGCGAGCGCTTCAAGCAGATCGCGGACTATTACGAAGCCCGGCGCGAGGCGATGGAGCATCCCGGCGGCGGCGCGATCTACAAGCCGTTGCCGCCCGACCGGCTCTATCTGACCGAAGACGAATGGGGCAAGCACCTCAGCGAGGCCGCGCTGGCGAGGTTGACGCCGTTTGCGATGCCCGACGCCAGCGCTGATGTGGTCGATGCCGGCGCGCGGCAGGGCCGCAATTTCACGCCCGAGCGCGCCGACAGCACGGTCAACGTGTTCGAAGCCGTGGTGGCGCATGTGCACGCCTTGCAATCCCAGCGCAAGAAGGTCGTGATCACGTTGTGGAGCGAAGGCTCGCGCGACCGCATGAACAGCATGCTCAGGGATCACAAGCTGTCCAACGTCACCAGCGTCAACACCTGGCGCACGGTGCAGGCGACGCCGCGCAACGAGGCCATGCTGGCCGTGCTCGGCATGGAGTCCGGCTTCGAGACCGACGATGTCGCCGTCATCAGCGAGCAGGACATTCTTGGCGATCGCCTGGTGCGGCCGCGCAAGGCCAGCCGCAAGCTCGACAATTTCATCTCGGAAGTCACGTCTCTTTCGTCCGGCGATCTCGTGGTCCATGTCGAGCACGGCATCGGCCGTTTCGTCGGCCTGCAGACGCTGCAGGTTTCCGGCGCGCCGCATGATTGTCTCGAGCTGCATTATGCCGCCGAGACAAAGCTGTTCCTGCCGGTCGAGAACATCGAGCTGCTTGTCGCGCTACGGCTCCGACCACGCCAATGTGGAGCTGGACCGTCTCGGCGGCAGTGGCTGGCAGGCGCGCAAGGCCAAGCTGAAGAACCGCATCCGCGAGATCGCGGGCGAATTGATCAAGATCGCGGCCGAGCGGATGCTGCATGAAGCGCCGAAGATGCCGGTGCAGCCGCATGTCTATGACGAGTTCTGCGCGCGCTTCCCCTACGAAGAGACCGAGGACCAGCTTGGCGCCATCACGTCGGCGCTGAAGGACCTCGAGAGCGGCCGGCCCATGGACCGCCTGATCTGCGGCGACGTCGGCTTTGGCAAGACCGAGGTGGCGCTGCGCGCGGCGTTCGCGGTGGCGCTCGACGGCAAGCAGGTCGCGGTCGTGGTGCCGACGACGCTGCTGGCGCGCCAGCACAGCAAGACCTTTGCCGAACGCTTTCGCGGTTTTCCGGTCAATGTCGCGCAGGCCTCGCGCCTGATCCCGCCGAAGGAGCTGAGCCAGGTCAAGAAGGGGATTGCCGAGGGCAATGTCGACATCGTGGTCGGCACCCATGCGCTGCTCGGCAAGTCGATCAAATTCCGCGATCTGGGCCTGTTGATCGTCGACGAGGAGCAGCATTTTGGCGTCAGCCACAAGGAGCGGCTAAAACAGCTTCGCGCCGAAGTGCATGTGCTGACGCTGAGCGCGACGCCGATCCCGCGCACGCTGCAACTGGCGCTGACCGGCGTGCGCGATCTCTCGATCATCGCCTCGCCCCCGGTCGATCGCCTGGCGGTGCGCACCTTCGTGGCGCCGCACGATCCCCTGATGATCCGCGAGGCGCTGCTGCGCGAACGCTACCGTGGCGGCCAGGCGTTCTACGTGGCGCCGCGGATCGAGGATCTCGCCGGCGTCAAGGATTTCCTCGACAAGCACGTGCCGGAAATGAAGGTTGCGGTCGCGCATGGCCAGATGCCGCCGACCGTGATCGAGGACATCATGTCGGCATTCTACGACGGCAAGTACGATATCCTGCTCTCGACCACGATCATCGAGTCCGGTCTCGACATTCCCAACGCCAACACGCTGATCGTGCACCGTGCCGACATGTTCGGCCTGGCGCAGCTCTATCAGCTCCGCGGCCGGGTCGGGCGCTCAAAGCTGCGGGCCTATGCGCTGTTCACGCTGCCGGCGCAGCAAAAGATCACCGCGCAGGCCGAACGGCGGCTGAAAGTCCTGCAGTCGCTGGAAAACCTGGGCGCGGGCTTTCAGCTCGCCTCGCACGACCTCGATATCCGTGGCGCCGGCAATCTGCTCGGCGAGGAACAATCCGGCCACATCAAGGAAGTCGGCTTCGAGCTCTATCAATCCATGCTCGAGGAGGCGATCCTCAACCTCAAGGCCGGTGTGGTCGAGCCCGCCGCCGACCGCTGGTCGCCGCAGATCACCATCGGCATGCCCGTGCTGATCCCGGAGGACTACGTCAGCGATCTCTCGGTGCGGCTGTCGCTGTACCGGCGTCTTGCCGATCTCGAGACCGACGAGGAGATCGACAATTTTGCCGCCGAGATGCGCGACCGCTTTGGCGTGCTGCCGGACGAGGTGCGCTATCTCTTCAAGGTCGCCGCGATCAAGGCCTATTGCCGTAGAGCCAATGTCGAAAAGGTCGACGCCGGGCCGAAGGGCGCGGTGCTCTCGTTCCGCGACAACAAATTCGCGCAGCCGGACCGGCTGGTTTATTTCATCCGCCAGCACGGCCAGGCGGCGAAGGTGCGGCCGGATATGAAGGTGGTGTTCTTCCAGGACTGGGAGACGCCGGAGGAGCGGCTGATGGGGACCACGGAGATCCTGCGGCAGCTCGCCAATCTGGCGGAGAACAAGAAAGCGGCCTAGCAAACAGCCGCCGGCGTTGCCCGCCAACGGCTGCGTTCACGCTATGCGCAACTTACTTCGGATATTTGAACTCAGGCGCGGCCTTCAACGCCTCCTTGGTGGTGTTCATCGACGCCAGCCATTTGTCGTTCTTCTGGTCACGGCTGATTTTGACCGACGACGGCGATACCGCGACATAGTGCTCACCCATGCCGAGGAAGCCGCCGACCGACAGGATCAGCGCGTCGACCTGGTTGTTCTTGATGGCGATGTCCGTGATCTCGCCGACCGATTCATCCTTCTGGTTATAGACGTTCAGGCCCTTGAGCTTGGAGCTGAACATCTCGTCCTTCGAGACGGTCGAGAATTTGGCTTCCGCCGGCGCCGTGCCGGTGGTCTTGGCTTCCTGTGCGAGTACCGGCGACGCCAATACGGCGAGCGAAGCGGCGATCAGTGCAATTTTCTTCATGTTGTCCTCCAGTGTGCATTGCCCAATCGACAATGCGGGAGGGGATCGCTTGTTCCCTGAGAATTTCAGGAAGCCGCGCGCTGTGCCTCATCGGTGAGCCGCGCCAGCAGCGACTTCGCCAAATCGTTCGGCATCAGCGTCGCCACCGTCACCAGCGGCTCCGAGCGCGTGTCGCGCTTGCCGTGGCTGGTGTGACGCATCACGGCGGACAGGCGCCGCGCGATCATGTGGGCGTTGCGCAGATCGGTTTCGGCAAAGGCGACGATGACGCGACCGTCGTTCTCGACGGCGCCGAAATCGGTCTGGCGCATCAGCCGGCTGATGATGCGGGCGCCATCGAACTGCGCACGCGGATGCGCGGGATCGAAGGCGAAGCGCGCCACCGACAGTCCGCCGCCGCGCGACTGGGTCTGATAGACGGCGGTTGCAAAATCGCGTTCGAACGCGGCCGGCGTCAGCAGGCCGGTGCGCGCATCGATCAGGCCATCGGCATCGATCGAACGCAGCGTGCGGCTGAGATGGACCTCGAATGCGTGCTGGCGGATCAGCGGCAGCGCGGTTGCGGCAATTTTTGCGGGATCGCCATCGGCGATTTCGAGATTTGGCAGATCGATCGGCGCCGGATCGCCCGACGTCACCACCACGGGCAGATTGCGAAACCTTGCATCCTCCGTGAGCACCGTCAGGAATGCATGGACCACGCGCGGCGAAAAACCTTCGCCAAGCACGATGCCGTCGATATCGCGGCTGTTGAGATGTTTTGCGGCAGCCTCGATGCTCAGCGCACCGACCACGCCCATGCGCTCGCCAAGCGCCACCGACAGCGCCGGATAGGCGCTGCCGCGGCCGATCAGCAGTACGGTCGCGTCGCGGGCGGTATCGATCGCGGCGAACCCGGTTCGTTTGGCCGGGTCGAGCCGGCGCATCACGGTCGCGTGCAGCGAACGCACGCGCAGCGCGGCGTTCAGGCGGGCCAGCAGCCGATCCGTCCCGGCGTTGCCCTGCGCAAAGGGGATAGCGTTTTCGGGCAGTTCGCCTGCGGGATCGACCGCGATCAGCGGCAGATAGGGTTCGCAGGCGGCAATCTGCCGGGCGAGTGCGTCGAATGCCGGCTGACCGGCGCCTGCCATCGCGGCCAGCACCGCACCGGGCCGCAACTGCTCGACGGCGCGTGCGGCGTCGGTCCAAACCGTATCGATGACCGGAAACAGCTTTGCCTCGTCCAGCGTCGAGGCGAAGGATGGCCGCCCGGAAGTCGAGACGACGAGTATCGGGCCTTGCTGGGACATTTTGAAAACCGGATCGAATGCGGACCAAGAGATCGCGCGATCCTAGTTTCCGTCGCTTAATGCGAGGTCAATGCGACCCCTCGGCGTCCGCTAGAGGGCGCCGGAGCGGTCGCGAAAGGCCTCGACCATCAAGGGGTTAAGGCCGAGTTCTGAGAGCGCCTCGCGGGCACGGGCATTGTCCTGGGCGCGGCCGGCAAGGCGGTAGCCGCTCATGCGGTCCGGCAGCGCCGTCAACAAGGCGCCCTGGCCAAGGCGCTTGGCCCATTCCTGCAGATCCTCCGCGAGGAAGCGATAGCCGCCGACGGCCATGATGCCGGAGGGTGGCGCGGTGATGTTGATGGTGCCGGATGCACGGTCGAGACGCGCGGAATAGTCGGTATCGACGTAGTCACGCGGCGGCGCTGCAATCAAGGAATCGCTTGGTGGCGCCGGCGGTGCATAGGCCGCGACCGGCACCATCGGCCCTCGCAACGCAAGCGTCCCCCTTGGCGTCAGCAGGATTTCGCCGGCGATCGAGGAGCCCGGCAGTTCGCGCGGCGCGCCATGCGGCCCCGGCTTGATCGGAGCCGGCGCGCCATCGGAGCCACGCCGCGCGCCGAACAGGCCGGCTTCGCCAAACAGATAGACATCGGTCAGGCTCGCCTGCCGGGCGCTCCAGGTCGCGCTGGACGCCACCTGTTCCGGCGCGCGCCACAGGCCGATGACGTTGCGCAATTTCGGCAATCGCGACGGCAGGTCGAGTTCATCGAGCCGCAGCGCCAGTTGCGCCGGCGCCACCAGCGTGTCGCAGTCATATTCGTTGATCTCGCGCTCCAGCACTTCGTGATCGAAGGGATGGTGCAGCGCCAGCGTTCCGCCGGTCAGCAGCCAGATCGTCAGCGACGACACGACGCCTGCGAAGGAAGAAGGGGCGAAAGCCGACATGATGGTCGCGCCCTGCGGCACGTCGCTTTCGAGCGACATAGCAAGACCGGCGGCGATCACGCTGAGATGGGTGCGCGGCACCGCGCGAAATCCGTCCGATGTCACGTCGAACGACACCACCGCCGCCTTGCGTCCGTCCTGAATGACCGCGCGCCGCGTCGGCGATTCCGCTGCTATCGCACGGTCGAGCGAGGCCATGCCCTCCGGCAGATCGTCGCCAAAACCGCAGACATGGCGGATCGAAAAACATTCCGCCGCGGCGTTCATGGCGATGTCGGCGTGAACCACGCCATCGATCCGGCTCGTGGTGACGACGGCGCGGGCGCCGGTGCGATTGAGCGCGACGGTCAATTCCGCCTGGCGCCAGAGCAGCGGCAACACCGCCACGATCAGGCCGGCACGGTGCGCGGCCAGCACCGTAAGCGCGAACTCGATCGTGTTCGGCAATTGGATCGCAATCACGGAATTGGCCGGCAATCCGGATTCGATGAAGTGCGCCGCGAGCGCCGAGATGGCGCGGTCGGCCTGCGCGAAGGTCAGGCGTTTCGGCGGCCGGCCGGTGACGCGCGGCTTGTTGAGGGGATCGAGCAGGGCGAGGGCATCCGGCTGCCGCGCAAGGATGC
This sequence comes from uncultured Alphaproteobacteria bacterium, assembly GCA_963731915.1. Taxonomy (GTDB): domain Bacteria; phylum Pseudomonadota; class Alphaproteobacteria; order Rhizobiales; family Xanthobacteraceae; genus Bradyrhizobium. The sequence goes on along the minus strand of CAVSXQ010000013.1, from coordinate 9,576 downwards.
GCTGAAACAGGACATCGAGTGTCGGCGAGGCATTGGAATGGGTCACGGCATCACTTCGCAGCATCGCTTGGCAGTGTCATTTTGCATCCAGCCTTTGCCACCAGGTTTCCGGCAGGTATCCGGTCAAAGCCGTGGCTGTAGGCTTTTCTATCCGATTCCAGCGCGCGATCCATTGCTCCGGCACGTTAAACAGGGGGATAGCGTAGAAGCCGGAGATCAGGGCCCGATCCAGCGCCCGTACCGCCGAAATGAAGGCCGGCCGCTCGCGCGCCTCAAGGATTGCCGCGATCAATACGTCGATCGCAGGATCCTTGGCGCCCATGTAGTTGCGGGTGCCGGTGATGTCGGCGGCTTCGCTGCCCCAATAGAAGGATTGCTCATTGCCCGGCGATAGCGACTGGTCCCAGCGGTTCTGCAGCATGTCGAACTCATAGCCGAGCCGGCGCTGATCGAACTGCACCGGATCGACCGCGCGCACGGTGACCTCGATTCCGGCGCGCTTGAGGTCGCGCTGATAGGCGAGCGCGATGCGTTCCTGGTCGCGGGTCGTGGCAAGAATCTCGAAGGTGAGGGGTGTTTTGGTCGCGCGCTGGCGCAGCACCGCACCATCGAGATCGTAGCCGGCTTCCGACAACAGCGAGAGCGCGCTGCGCAGCGTGGCGCGGTCACGGCCGGAGCCGTCAGTCACGGGAAGGCGATAGCTGCCGTCGACAATATCGGACGGGATACGCGACAGATACGGCTTCAGCAGTTCGCGCTCGCGCGCGTCCGCTTCGCGGCCGGAGGCCGACAGCTCGGAGCCGGCAAAAAAACCGGCGGTCCGGCCGTAGAGCCCGAAAAAGTAGTTCTTGTTGATCCATTCGAAATCGAACAGCAGCGTCAGCGCTTTGCGCACGCGGATGTCGGAAAATACCGGACGGCGGGCGTTGAAGACGAGAAATTCCGACGGCTGCGGCATCCCCGGCCTGATGGTGTCGCGGATCACTTCGCCGCTGCGGGCGGCGGGGAAATCGTAGCTCTCGTGCCAGCGCAGCGGTTCGTGCTCGACGCGGAAATCATAGAGGCCGCGCTTGAACGCCTCGAACTGGCCGTTGGCCTCGCGATAGAAGTCGAGCCTGATCTCGTCGAAATTCCACAGGCCCCGGTTGACCGGGAGATCGCGGCCCCAATAGTCGGGATTGCGCGTCAGCGTCACGCTGGCGCCCGGTTTCACCGCGCTGACGCGATAGGGGCCGGAACCGACCGGCCCGGTCATCGTGGTCTCTTCGAAGGTTGCGGGATCAACCGCGTGGCGCGGCAATACCGGCATCAGGCCGAGGATCAGCGGCAGTTCGCGATCGTTGGCGCCGGCCAGATCAAACCGCACCGTGAGCGGACCCTGCGCCTCGGCCTTTGCGACCTTGGCATAATACTGGCGATGGTTGGGGCGGCCTTTGTCGCGCAGCAGGGCCCAGGAAAACAGCACGTCATCTGATGTGACCGGCTTGCCGTCGGAGAAACGCGCGCGGGGATCGATGCGGAAGGTGACGTAGCTTCTCGTATCATCGGTCTCGACGCTCTTTGCGATCAGGCCATAAAGCGTGAACGCCTCGTCATTGCCGCGCGCCAACAGGCTCTCAATGACATAGCCTCGCATCTGCTGGACGGCGAGGCCGCGCACGATCAGGGGATTGAGGCTGTCAAAGGTTCCCAAAACACCCCAGACAACGCGGCCGCCCTTGGGCGCATCCGGATTGGCGTAGGGCATGTGGGTAAAACCGGCCGGCAGTGCCGGTTCGCCGTGCATGGCGATCGCGTGGGTTTCCGCCGCCATGGCACATGTGCCGCCGGAGGCCAGCGCGAGACTGCTGCCGAGCAGGGCGCAGGCCGCAATCCGGGCAAACCGGCGGCCCAAAAGCGGTGTTCCAATACGGGGATTTGATTCGAAAACTCTCACCCGCGGAGTTTTACCATAGGCATGGCCCGGCACCTCTAACATTGGGCAAAGATACCTGTCGGCATTGATCTTTTCGCCCGCCGCTGTATTGAAGGCGGGCAATTGATCTGGCTGGCGGGCCCTGTCACGTATCCGCCTCAATTGGCAAAGAGACAGCCGCCCCACACGGCTTGAGTATCGGTACCTGCGGCGGGTCGGGTGCCCCGGTTCAGAAAGGGTTTTCCGCAATGAATTTCCGTATCTTGGCCGCCACGGTCCGGCCGCGTGGGCGAGTTATCGCCTTGTTGGCGGCGACCGCGTTGTCCGCCGCATTCCTGATTTCCCAAGCCGAAGCCCAAACGCCGGCCCCGGCTCCCGGTGCGCCGGCCCCCGCGGCTCCGCCGAAGGCGGCGCCCAAGGCTCCCCCGAAGGCCGCACCGAAGGCTCCTGCGCCCGCCGCCGGTGCGCCGCCGGCTGCCGGTGCGCCTGCCGCGCAGGCCCCGGCCGGCGCCCAGCCCCCGGACCAGCAGGTCCAGCTCATCTACGCGCCGTGGACCAAGTTCTGCCTCAAGGGCCAGGATGCCGGCGCCAAGCAGGTCTGCTTCACCGGCAAGGATGGACGCATCGAGTCCGGCCAACCCGTTATCGCCGCCGTCATCATCGAGCCGGAAGGCGAACCGAAGAAGATCTTGCGCGTGACGCTGCCGCTCGGCATGCAGCTCGTTCACGGCACCCGCATCATCGTCGATGCCAATCAGCCGCAGCAGAGCCCCTATGTGATCTGCTTCGCCAATGGCTGCATGTCGGACTATGAAGCGACGCCGGAATTGATCGCCAACCTGAAGAAGGGCCAGAACCTCGTCGTTCAGGCGATCAACTCCAACGGCGCGCCGCTGACGCTGCCGCTGCCACTGGCCGGCGAATTCGCCAAGGCCTTCGACGGCCCGCCGACCGATCCGAAGGTGTTCGAGGAAAACCAGAAGAAGCTGCAGGAAGAACTGCAGAAGCGCGCGGAAGACGCCCGCAAGAAGCTCGAAGCCAATCCGCCCGCGGGCGGCCAGGCCAATCCAGCGGCGAAGTAAGCAAATTCATCGACCAATGAAAGAGGCGCCCGAGCGGGCGCCTTTTTTGTTCGAAGTTCGCCGTTTGGACGATGTCAGTTCAGCGACGGATTGCGCGGGCGATAACCGCCAGACTTGTCCTTCACAAAGATCTCGGCGACCTGGGAATGGCGGATCGGCTCGCCGGAATTGTCGGGCAGGAGATTCTGCTCGGAGACATAGGCGACGTATTCAGAGTCCGAATTCTCCGCCAGAAGATGGTAGAACGGCTGATCCTTGTGCGGCCGGACCTCTTCGGGGATCGACAGCCACCACTCCTCGGTATTGTTGAATTCCGGATCGATGTCGAAAATCACGCCCCGGAACGAAAACACCCGGTGGCGGACAATCTGCCCGATCTGGAATTTGGCGGTACGCGCTTTGATCATGGCTTCGTCGATAGACCATGATTGTGGCCGATGCTAGGGGCATTTGGTTGAATTAACTTTAACCAGGGCTGCCCGATACCGCGCCATATTCCGGTAAACACTCAGGAAAATACGCTTCCCCGATGATCGATATCCTCAATCTTGCGCTGCCTTATTTCGGTTTGATCTTCATCGGTTTCGCCTGTGGCAAAGCCAAGGCTCTGCCGGAGGCGGGCCTCGCCTGGATGAATTTCTTCCTGCTGTACGTGTCGCTGCCGGCGCTCTTGTTCGGCATCATGTCGCGGACGCCGTTTTCGGAACTCAACAACCCGCCATTCCTGATCGCGACCACGCTCGGCACCATGCTGGCGTTTGCGCTTGCCCTGATCGTCGCCAAGCTGGTCGGCAAATTATCGCTGCGCGAGGCGACGATCGCAGGGCTGGCAGGGGCTTACGGCAATGTCGGCTATATGGGCCCGGGACTGGCGCTGGCCGTGTTCGGCAGCCAGGCGGCGGCACCCACGGCGCTGATCTTCTGCTGCGACAGCATCTTCCTGTTCACGATCGTGCCGTTCATGATCGAATTGACCGACCGCGAGCATCCGTCGCTGCTGCACGCGCTGGGGGTCGTGGTGAAGCAGATCGTGCTGAACCCGCTGATCATGTCGGCCTGCCTTGGCGCGCTGGCCGCGGCGCTGCATATCGAGTTTCCGGTCGCCCTCAACAATACGCTGCAATTCCTGCAGAACGCGGCGGCGCCGACCGCGCTGTTCGCGCTCGGGGTCACCGTGGCATTGCGTTCGTTCGAACGCGTGCCCTGGGAGGTGCCGGGCGTCATCGCCGTCAAATTGCTGATCCATCCGCTGATCGCCTTCGGCCTGATGCTGGCGTTCGGGCCGTTCGCGCAGCCCTGGGCCGCGACCGCGCTCATGATGGCGTCGCTGCCGCCGGCGCTGAACGTGTTCGTGATGGCCCGGCAAAACGATACCTGGATCGAGCCGGCCTCGGTTGCCGTGCTGATCGGGACGTTCGCGTCCGTGGTCACGCTGACCAGCGTGATGTGGTTCATCCAGTCCGGACGGCTGGTGTTTCCCTAGAATCTCTTCTTGACGCGTTTTCTTAACGCGAACCGGTATCCGCTTCGCTCGAAAACGCTTTGCCACGCCGCCACGACGGCGCCAGCCCCTCGCGCATGGCAAGACGGCGGAGCGGGCCGATCGAGCCGATCAGATGCAGTCCGGCGGCGCGCGCAGTCTGCATCGGCAGGAAATCCGACAGCAGCGAACGGTTGGCGACGTCGATCACAAAGGTGCGGCTCGCAACGTCGCTGCGCCTTTCCGAAGCATAACGACTGAGCGCCTGAGGCGAACCGGGGTCGTCTCCGGCCGCGATCGCGTCCCGCACGATGTCGGCGATGTCGGCAGCGTCGCGCAATCCCATATTGAGGCCTTGCGCACCGATCGGCGGCACCACATGGGCGGACTTGCCGACCAGCGCGATGCGGTTTCTGGCGATCTGTCGCGGTTGCTCGATCGAAAGCGGGAATTTGTGCCGTCCCGGCTCGATGGCGATCCGGCCGAGAATGGAATGCGACCGTTGCTCGATGGCTTCAGACAATTCCTCGTCGCCGAGCGCGATCAACCGTTCGGCTTCTTTCGGCGAGGTCACCCAGACCACGCTGCAGCGGTCGCCGGGCAGGGGCACGAACACGCACGGGCCTTCCGTCGTGTGAAACTCGGTCGAGATATTGTTGTGCGGGCGGGAATGGCCGATGTTGAAGGTAAGCGCCGCCTGATTGAGATCGCGCCGTTTCACCTCGATGCCGGCGGCGTCGCGGCAGAGCGATTGCCGCCCATCGGCACCGACCACGAGCCGCGCAGCAAGCGATTTTCCGTGGCGCGTGACTACGTCAACATGCTCGGCGTCGGGGGCGACCGTTTCCGCCTCGTCGTCGATCCGGCTCAAGCCTGCGAGCTCGCCGGCGCGCTGTTCCAGCGCGGCCAGCAGCGTGCGGTTGTCGATGTTGAAGCCGAACTGGTCGAGCCCGATTTCTTCGGAAACGAACCGGACTTCCGGCGCACGGATCAACCGGCCGGTGTCATCGACCAGGCGCATGACCTGCAGCGGCGCTGCCTTGTCGCGGCAACGCGGCCATACATCGAGGCGCTCGAGCAGGTCGACAGAGGCGCCCAGCAGCGCCGTGGTGCGGTTGTCGGCATAGGGCGTGCGCCGGGCGAGCAGGGCCGTCTTGGCGCCCGACTCAGTCAGCGCGATCGCCGCCGCCAGTCCCGCCGGGCCGCCGCCGATCACGACAACGTCATGTGTTCCGGATAGATCGCTCATACCGGAACAATTGACGCCTCCAGCGGCATTTTCAAGCCTTGAACGCTTGCAAAAGTTTCCGGCAATTTACGCGGCGGAACGCCGCAAGCGCCGATGTGCAAACGGCCGCGATTCCTGATAGCACTGCCGCGACCATGGACCAGACCAGCCAGCCCGTTTTGCCGGAATCCACCTCGCAACGGCGCGCGGCCGCGTTTTCCGTGCATATTTTCACCGCGCTCGGCGCAGGCATCGCGCTGATCGCGATGCTGGAAGCCGTGCGCGAGCACTGGACCAACATGTTCGGCTGGCTCGGCGTCGCCCTGATCATCGACGCCATCGATGGCCCGATCGCGCGGCGGCTGGACGTCGTGCGGCTGCAGCCGAACTGGTCCGGCGAGATCCTCGACCTCGTGGTCGATTTCCTTACTTACGTGTTCGTGCCGGCCTATGCGATTACCGCCAGCGGGATGCTGCTGCCGGTGGCCGCGCCGATTTTGGGCGTCGGCATCGTGGTCTCCAGCGCGCTATATTTCGCCGATCGGCGCATGAAGGCATCGGACAATCATTTTCGCGGTTTTCCGGCGCTATGGAATGCCGCAGCATTTTACCTGTTCCTGCTGCACATGCCGCCCGTGCTCTCGACGCTGGCGGTCGCTGCGCTGATCGTGCTGACGTTTGTGCCTATCCATGTGTTGCATCCATTCCGTGTCGTTCGTTTGCGCTGGCTGACCATGTGGCTGATGGCGGCCTGGGCCGTGCTGGCGCTGATGGTGCTCGCCAATGACTTCAACGTCGGAGTTCCGATTATCGTGGCCCTCTGCGCCATCGCGGCCTATGTCATCGGCAGTCATGGCATGATCCGGCTGATCAAATCATTCAAGGCATGATCGATTTACTGACCAGTCCGGAAGCCTGGGCGGCGCTGTTGACATTGACGGCGCTGGAGATCGTGCTCGGCATCGACAACGTCATCTTCCTGTCGGTCATCGTCTCGCGGATTCCCGAACCGCAAGCGACGCGGGCACGGCAGATCGGGCTGTTGCTGGCGCTGGTGTTCCGCATCGTGCTGCTCAGCGTTCTGGTGTGGCTGATCGGTCTGACCGAGCCGGTTATCACGGTGAAGAACGTCGGGCTGTCGTGGCGCGACATCATCCTGATCGGCGGCGGGCTATTCCTGATCGCAAAAGCCACCCATGAAATCCACGCCGAGATCGACGCCTTTCAGCACGGCAGGGAGGAAAGGTCGCCGGCCAGCGCCTTCTTCTGGGTGATCATGCAGATCATCGTCATCGACATGGTGTTCTCGCTGGACTCGATCATCACCGCGATCGGCATGGCGGAAGATATCGAGATCATGGTCGCCGCCGTCGTGATCGCCTGCGTCATCATGTACGTCTCGTCGGGACCCGTATCGCGGTTCGTCGCGGAGCATCCGACCACCAAGATGCTGGCGCTGGCCTTCCTGGTGCTGATCGGCGTGGCGCTGGTCGCCGACGGGTTCAAATTCCACATCCCGCGCGGCTACATCTATTTCGCCATCACGTTCTCGGCCGCGGTCGAGTTCTTCAACGTGCTCGCCCGGCGCAATCGCAGGAAGAAGACCGCTGCGAAATAAGCGGTCGCGGGCGTTCCGTTCAGCCGTCGGTTGACAACGCGGCGCTGATGGCCTTCGATTCGCATCGAAGCAATACGGGAGAACCGACGATGATCAAGGCCGTGCGCGTGCACAAGGTGGGTGGACCGGAAGTCCTGACTTACGAGAGCGTCGAGGTGCCGGCACCCGGACCGGGCGAGGTGCGCATCCGCCAGCATGCCGTCGGTCTCAATTTCATCGACGTGTATTTCCGCACCGGCCTCTACAAGGCGCCAGGCCTGCCGTTCATCGCCGGCAATGAGGCTGCGGGCGAAGTGCTGGCGGTCGGGCCGGGCGTAACGAACTTCCATCCCGGCGACCGCGTCGCCTATTACTTCAACCTCGGCGGCTATGCTTCGGAGCGGGTCATCCCGGCGGACAAGCTGGTCAAGCTGCCGGACCACATCACCTATGAGCAGGGCGCGGTGTTGATGCTCAAGGGATTGACGGTCTGGTACCTCCTGCACAAGACGTTCAAGGTGGAGCCGGGCCATCGCGTGCTGATCCACGCCGCGGCCGGCGGCATCGGACTGCTCGCCTGCCAATGGGCACGGGCGCTCGGCGCCCATGTCATCGGCACGGTCGGCTCCAAGGCCAAGGCCGATCTCGCGCTCGCCAATGGCTGCGATCACGTCATCCTCTACAACGAGGAGGATTTTGTCGCGCGGGTGAAGCAGATCAGCCGCAACGAATTGTGCGATGTCGTTTACGACGGCGTGGGCAAGACCACGTTCCCGGGCTCATTGTCCTGCATAAAGCCGCGCGGCCTGTTCGTGAGCTTCGGCAATGCCTCGGGCCCGGTGCCGCCGTTCGCGCTCGCCGAACTCAACAATCACGGTTCGTTGTTTGCAACGAGGCCAAAGCTCAACGACTACGTCGCGACCCGCAAGGATCTGCTCGAAGGCGCCGACACGCTGTTTGCCGCCGTCATCAACGGCAAACTGCACGTGCCGATCAACCACGCCTATGCGCTGAAGGATGCAGCGAAAGCGCATACCGAACTCGAGGGCAGGGCGACAACGGGCGCTGCGATCTTGCGGCCGTAACGGATCCTCTCCATCGTCATGCCCGGGCCTGGTGCCGGGCATGACGAAGACCCGAGACCTACGCCACGCGCCTCGCAGCACCTGCCTTGGTCAGGATCACATCGAGGCATTCGATCATCTCGGCGATTTCCTCGCGCGTGACATTGAGCGCGGGCATGAAGCGCAGCGCATCCGGCTGCGGCGAGTTGATCAGCACGCCTGCCGCAAACGCCTGCGCCACGATCGAAGCGCCGATCGGCAGTTTCAGGTCGAGCGCCAGCAGCAGCCCCCGGCCGCGGACTTCGCCGAGGCCGTGCCGTGCCGAGAGCTTTTGCAGCTCGCTTTCGAGAAACAGCCCGGCATCGACGGCAGCCTTCAGGAAATCCGGCGCACTGACATGCTCGAGCACGGCGAGCCCCGCCGCGCACATCAAGGGATTGCCGTTGAACGTGCCGCCCTGGTCGCCATGCTCGAAGCAGGAGGCGTGCTCGGTGGCCAGCAACACGGCCAGCGGCACGCCGCCGCCGATGCCTTTGCCGAGCGTCATGATGTCGGGCTCGACGCCGGCATGCTCGTAGTGAAACAGCTTTCCGGTGCGGCCGACGCCGGTCTGGATCTCGTCGAAGATCAGCAGCAGGCCATGCTCCCTGGTCAGCGCGCGCAGCTCTTGCAAAAATTCGTCGGTGGCGGGCCAGACGCCGGCTTCGCCCTGGATCGGCTCCAGCATGACAGCCACGGTGTTGTCCGTGATCAGCGCTTTCACCGAGGCGAGGTCGTTGAGCTTTGCCTTCTTGAAACCCGACACCTTTGGCTCGAACAGCGGTTCAAAGGCTTTCTTGCCGGACGCAGACATGGTGGCGAGCGTCCGGCCGTGAAATCCGCCTTCAAAGGTGATGATCTCGTATGCGCCGTTCTTGTGCAGTGAGCCGTATTTGCGCGCGAGCTTGATCGCGCCTTCGTTGGCTTCCGCACCGGAATTGGCAAAGAACACCTGATCGAAGCAACTCTTGTCGACCAGCGCCTTGGCAAGCTTGAGACTGGCTTCGTTGTAAAAAGCCGGGCTCGGCGTCAGCAACTTGCGTTGCCTGCGCCGCGAGCGCATCCGCGATGACTTTCGGCGAATGGCCGAGGCAATTGACGGCCCAGCCCTGCATGAAATCGAGATAGCGCTTGCCGCTGTCGTCCCAAAGCCAGGCACCTTCGCCGCGGA
>CAVSXQ010000012.1:0-11738 GCA_963731915.1 uncultured Alphaproteobacteria bacterium | reverse complement strand
TGACGCCGCTGGTCATCAATGTCTGCAATTTTGCCAAAGGCGCCGAAGGCGAGCCATCGCTGCTGTCGCCGGACGATGCCCGCACCCTGTTCCACGAGTTCGGCCACGGCCTGCACGGCATGCTGTCGGACGTGACCTATCCGGGCCTGTCGGGTACGAGCGTGTTCACCGATTTCGTCGAACTGCCCTCGCAGCTCTACGAGCACTGGCAGGAGCAGCCGCAGGTGCTGCGCCAGTTCGCAAAACATTACCAGACCGGCGAGCCGCTGCCGGACGATCTCTTGCAACGCTTCCTCGCCGCGCGAAAATTCAACCAGGGCTTTGCCACGGTGGAGTTCGTCTCCTCGGCGCTGCTCGATCTCGAGTTCCACACCCAGCCGGCATCCGCCAGCCGCGACGTTGCAGCCTTCGAAAAGGCGGAGCTGGAAAAGATCGGCATGCCCGCGGAAATCGCGCTGCGGCACCGGCCGACCCAGTTCGGGCATATCTTCTCCGGCGATCACTATGCCTCGGGCTATTACAGCTATATGTGGTCGGAGGTGATGGACGCCGACGCTTTCGGCGCGTTCGAGGAGGCCGGCAATATCTTCGATCCCGCAACCGCCAAAAAGCTGCATGACGACATCTATTCGTCCGGCGGCTCGCGCGACCCGGAAGAAGCCTATGTCGCGTTCCGCGGCCGTGAGCCGGAGGCCGACGCGCTGCTGCGCCGTCGCGGCCTGCTGGCAACGCCAGAGGCGGCCTGAGGTGACGTCGATCAAAAACCGTCTTTTCGCGCTGCTCGCATTTTTGGGCCCGCTGGTGCTCGGCGCGCCGGCGGCGCAGGCGCATCCGCATGTCTGGATCACCGCCTCCAGCCAATTGCTCTACGCCGCCGACGGCTCGATCACCGGCGTGCGCCACGCATGGACGTTCGACGACATGTTCACGACCTATGCCCTGCAGGGCATCGAGACCAAGACCAAGGGCGTCTACAGCCGCGAGCAGCTCGAACCGCTGGCCAAGGTGAACATCGAGTCGCTGAAGGAATTCGCCTTCTTCACCTTCGCCAAGGCCGAGGGCAAGAAGGAGAAGTTTCAGGAACCGGTCGACTATTATCTCGAATACAAGGACTCCTCGCTGACCCTGCATTTCACGCTGCCGCTGAAGGCGCCGTTGAAGACGAAACAGCTGGGGCTCGAAGTCTACGATCCGAGCTACTTCATCGACTTCAGTTTCGCCGAGAAGGACCCGTTCAAGCTGGTCGGGGCGCCGGCCGCCTGTCAGTTGAAATTCGAGCGGCCGAACGAAGCCAGCGCCAACGCCAAGAGGCTGAGCGAGAATAACTTCATGGACGGCGACAATTCGAACTACGGCGCGATGTACGCCAACAAGGTCACGGTGGATTGCCCGTGAGTGTCCAATCGGGCCCGGCACGCAGTTTTGCAATCTGTGTTGCCGTCGTCACCACCGTGTTGATGCTCGATAGCGCGCTCCACGCTTTGCTGGCGCAAAATCCGTTTGGCGGCCCGCGTCCGGGCGCGGCGGCGCAGCCGCCGGTCGGCGGCATCGTCGGCTGGATTCTGGCAAAACAATCGGAATTCTACCGCGAGATGTCCGCGACCATCCGTGCCGCGAAATCCGACGGCTCTGCGGTGTGGACGCTGCTCGCAATCTCGTTCGCCTACGGGATTTTCCACGCCGCCGGCCCCGGTCACGGCAAGGCGGTGATCTCGTCCTATCTGGTCGCCAACCAGGAAACCGCGCGGCGCGGCATCGTGCTGTCGTTTGCCTCGGCGCTGTTGCAGGCGCTGGTCGCGGTGGTGCTGGTCGGGATCTGCGCCTGGCTGCTCAATGCCACCGCGAAAACCATGTGCGGGGCCGAGAAGGCGATCGAGATCGCCAGCTATGCCCTGATCGCGGCGTTCGGCGCCCGCCTGGTCTGGACCAAGGGCGGCGGCTTCATCCGCGCGCTGCAGGCGCCGCGGCCGGCCGCCGCGGTGGCCGTCGCGGCCCATGACCACGGTCATCACCATGACCACGGCCACCATCATCACGGCCACGACCCACCACCACGATCACGGCCACCCGGAGCACGTCCATGACGAGCATTGCGGCCATTCTCACGGGCCGACGCCGGACCAGCTCGCCGGTCCCGGCGGCTGGCAGCGCGGATTGGGCGCGATCTTTGCCGTCGGCTTGAGGCCCTGTTCGGGCGCGATCCTGGTGCTGGTGTTTTCGCTGGCGCAGGGCCTGTTCTGGGCCGGCATCGCCGCGACCTTCGTCATGGGGCTCGGCACCGCCATCACGGTCGCGACCATCGCCGTAGTCGCGGTCTCGGCAAAGGACCTCGCGCGCCGCCTGAGCGGCGCCAGCGAGGGCGGCGGCGTGCTGATCATGCGCGGCATCGAGTTCGGTGCCGCCGGGCTGGTGCTGCTGTTCGGGCTCGGCCTGTTGTTCGGCTATCTCGCCGCCGAGCGGGTGACCTGTCTCTAAGCCGGCAACCAGCCGCGAATCAGGGGCAGAAAGAAAATCCCGACATTGATGGCAAAGCCGATGTTCCAGAGGATCGACCGCAGCCGCGGGCGGTTGCCGATATAGGTCAGGACGTAGGCGATCCGCACGATCAGGAACAGCACCGCGAGCTCGTTGATGAGATGTTGCGGCGCGCCGCGGAATTCCGCGAACAATACCGCCACCGCGAAGAACGGAAACGTCTCGAGGCCGTTTTGATGCGCGGCCAGCGCGCGGGCCCGCAGCGGTTCGCTGTAGAAAGCGGGATCGCGCGGCTTGGCGTTATCGTAGCTGCCAGACCCGATCCATTTGATCGGTACGATGGTCAATAGATAGAGCGCAACCGCTCCGAAAATGCAGAAATCGGCGATCGTCATGGTTCCCCCGACGCGCGGCAATCCGGGCAGAGTATCGAACGGGCCATTATCTTGACAAGGATGACCCAACGCGCGAAGCCACCTGAATTATGACCGTTGTCGTTCCCATTGGAAATGCGAAGACGGCTCCCGAAGCAAGGCCGGAGCGCGTCGGCGTGCTGCTGGTCAATCTCGGCACCCCCGACACCTGCGACGCCAGGGGCGTGCGCGTCTACCTCAGGGAATTCCTGTCCGACCCGCGCGTGATCGAGGACCAGGGCCTGCTCTGGAAGCTGATCCTCAACGGCGTCATCTTGCGCATCCGCCCGGCCCGGAAGGCGCGCGACTACGCCAAGATCTGGAATACCGAAAAGAACGAATCGCCGCTGAAAACCATCACGCGCGCGCAGGCCGAAAAGCTCAGCCAGGCGATCGCGGACCACGATCATGTCGTGGTCGATTGGGCGATGCGCTACGGCAATCCGTCGCTCCGCTCGCGGCTCGACGCGCTCACCGCGCAGGGCTGCGGCCGTATCCTGGTGGTGCCGCTCTATCCGCAATATTCGGCCGCCACGTCGGCGACCGTTTGCGACGAGGTGTTTCGCGTGCTGGCAGATATGCGTGCCCAGCCGACGCTGCGCTTCACGCCGCCTTATTACGACGACCCCGATTATATCGAGGCGCTCGCGGTCTCGATCAATGCGCATCTTTCGACGCTGCCGTTCCAGCCCGAACTGATCGTGGCTTCCTTCCATGGCATGCCGCAAGAATACGTCGACAAGGGCGATCCCTACCAGGCGCAGTGCGTGGCGACGACGGATGCGTTGCGCAAGCGCCTCGGCCTTGATGCCAAGAAACTGATCCTGACCTTCCAGTCGCGCTTCGGTTTCGGCGAGTGGCTGAAACCCTACACCGACAAGACCATCGAAGAGCTTGCAAAGGACGGCGTGCGCCGCATCGCGGTGGTGACGCCCGGCTTTTCCGCCGATTGCCTGGAGACGCTGGAAGAAATCGCGCAGGAGAACGCCGAGATTTTCAAGCATGCCGGCGGCGAGCAGTTTGCCGCGATCCCGTGCCTCAACGACAGCGAAGCCGGCATGGACGTGATCCGCCAATTGGTGCTGCGCGAGCTTCAGGGCTGGATTTGAGCGGGGATTTGATGCGTTTGCATGCAGTCGTTTCCCGCCAGTCGCGGGCAAGCTGCGATTAACTTATTACACGGCGAGTTGAGATCGCCCTTTTCCGCTGGCGGAATGACCATTTGGCGGCCGGCCGCGAACGGTGCATCTGGCGGATTCGGAAGCCGCTCCATACCTATTGCGTCAAGAACAGCCGGCTGAACCGGCACTGCTTCCAGGCAGACAAAAGAAACGGCATTCGTTACACAACGTGACGGGGATATGGCGCGGGGAATCCCATTCCCGCCTTGGAGGATTTATGAGCGGTTTCGACATTTTCGCGATTGCACTGGTGCTTCTCGTCATCTTCACGCTGTTCGCCGGCGTCAAGACCGTGCCGCAGGGCTATGACTGGACCATCGAGCGTTTCGGCAAATACACCCGGACGCTGTCGCCGGGGCTGAACCTCATCGTTCCCTATTTCGACCGCGTCGGCCGCAAGATGAACATGATGGAGCAGGTGATCTCCATTCCCGAGCAGGAAGTGATCACCAGGGACAACGCCACCGTGACCGTTGACGGCGTCGCCTTCTTCCAGGTGTTCGACGCCCCGAAAGCGAGCTACGAGGTCTCCAATCTCGAGCAGGCGATCATCGTGCTGACCATGACCAACATCCGCTCGGTGATGGGCGCGATGGATCTCGACCAGGTGCTGTCGCATCGCGACGAGATCAACGAGCGCCTGTTGCGCGTGGTGGATGCCGCCGTCTCGCCGTGGGGCCTGAAGGTCAACCGCATCGAGATCAAGGACATCGTGCCGCCGGCCGACCTCGTCGAGGCGATGGGCCGGCAGATGAAGGCCGAGCGCGTCAAGCGCGCCGACATTTTGCAGGCGGAAGGCCAGCGCCAGTCCGAGATCCTCCGTGCGGAGGGCGCCAAACAGGGCCAGATCCTGCAGGCCGAAGGCCGCAAGGAGGCGGCATTCCGCGACGCCGAGGCGCGTGAGCGTTCGGCCGAAGCGGAAGCCAGGGCCACGCAGATGGTCAGCGAGGCCATTGCCAAGGGCGACGTTGCCGCGCTGAACTACTTTATCGCCGACAAATACATCAAGGCGTTCGGGCAGTTTGCGGAATCGCCGAACCAGAAGGTTTTGATGCTGCCGGTCGAGGCCATGAGCATGCTCGGTTCGCTCGCCGGCATCGGCGAGATTGCAAAAGCCACCTTCGGTGAAAGCGCGGCGTCGGCCGCGGCCGCCGCCCGGCGCGGCTCGGTGCCGAACACCGGCCCGACGCCGCCGGTCGCGCCGCAGCGCTGAGCACAGCATGATCCGGAAAAGTGGATACCGGTTTTCCCCGCGACAAACGCGGCGCGTTTGGGCGGGGATCATGCGCAAAGAGTAGAAAGGTCAAATCATGGCCGAGATGTTCAAGACCCTTGGCACCTGGAACTGGCTGATCTTCGGCTTCATCCTGATGGCGCTGGAATTGGCAGCACCGGGTGTCTTCCTGTTCTGGCTCGGGCTATCAGCGCTGCTGGTCGGATTGCTGTCGTTCCTGATCCAGCCGTCCTGGCAGACGCAGCTGCTGATGTTCGCGGTATTTTCGGTCGCCGCCGTGCCGCTGTGGCGACGTTTCGCGTTCGCCAGCCGCTCCGCCAGCATCAGCAACCCGTTCCTCAACAAGCGCACCGACGCAATGGTCGGCCGGGAGTTCACGCTGGAGAAGCCGATCGTCAACGGAACGGGCACGGTGCGGATCGACGACACCATCTGGCGTGTCGCCGGCCCCGATGCACCCGCCGGCAGCCGTGTGAAGATCGTGCAGGCCGACGGCGCCAGCCTGACCGTGGCGGCCGCCTAGGCCACTGCGTGCTTGCTCCATCGCTCGGCAAAGCGATGGAGCGGCAGGATCGTTTCGGTCAACTCCCTGCCCAGCGCGGTCAGGCGATAGCCGTCTCCGGGCACGAGTTCGACGAGGCCGGCCTCGCGCAGTTCGGTCAGCCGGGTCTGCAAAATAGTCGGCGAGGCTTCGTCGCAGGCACTGCGCAGCGCGCGCGAGGTAAGCGCACGGTCCTCGCGCAGCTCCCAGACGATCCGCAAGGTCCAGCGCCGGCCCAGCAGGTCGAGCAGCGCCATGACCGGCCGGCCCGACCGCGAGCCGCGGACGCCGCGTTTTTGCATGATGGCTGCGTGTTTCGGCATCGAAAGCCCTCTTGCGCCATGCTACATATATTGTAGCGTGTTGCTACATTTATTGTAGCAAAGGAGTTGCATGCCCATGTCACGCATCGCCCCGCTCGGAGCCGCCTTACGCGCCGGAGATCCAGCAGCATTCGACCGCATCATGCAGGGCGCGCCGCCGCTGGTGCTGTTCCGCGTCATCGCCGGCAGCGCGCGGGCCTGGGAAAAGTTCCGCGCCGGCAGCCTGCTGGACCGCGGGCCGCTGAGCTTGCGGGAGCGCGAGATCGTCATCGACCGCACCTGCGCGCTCACCGGCTGCGAATATGAATGGGGCGTCCATATCGCGACATTCAAGGGGCCTGCGCGTCTCACCGACGAGCAGGTCCGCGCCACCGTGCTTGGCGGCGCCGACGCGCCATGCTGGTCGCCGGCCGAGCAGGCGATGATAGCGGCGGTCGACGCGCTGCATCACCGTGCGACGCTCAGCGACGCCGAATTTTCAGCGTTGCGTGCGCATTACGAGGACGCGAAGATTCTTGAGATCATGCTGCTGTGCGGCTTCTATCACACCGTGTCGTACATCGCGAACGGGCTGGCGCTGCCGCTGGAGGCGAAGGGCGCGCGGTTTCCGAAGTAACCCGCGTCGTCTTCCCGGCCTTGAGCCGGGACCCATACGCCGCGCCGTCATGAGAGAGGCAGTGCCAATTGCCTTCCTGCCCACACGTCGCAGCAACAAACATTTGTGGTTATGGGTCCCGGCGTTCGCCGGGACGACGTAAGGATTACGCCACGCCCGCGCGCAGCAGATCGTGCAGATGCACGATGCCGACCGGCTTGCTGGCGTCGGTCACGATCAGCGCGGTGATCTTGGACGAATTCAGCAGCTCCAGCGCTTCGCCCGCGAGCGTGTCGCGGCCGATGGTTTTTGGATTGCGCGTCATCACCTCGTCGACGGTGGCCGCCATCAGGTCCGGCCCCATGTGGATGTGGCGGCGCAAATCGCCGTCGGTGACGATGCCGACGATCAGACCGCGTCCGTCGACAATGCCGACACAGCCAAAACCCTTCGACGTCATCTCGACCAGCGCGTCGGACATTTTTGTGCCCAGCGGCTTCAGCGGCACGCCGTCGCCGGTATGCATGAGGTCGCGGGTATATTTCAGCATCGCCCCCAACTTGCCGCCGGGATGCAGCACGGAAAAATCGGTCGAGGTAAAACCGCGGCCTTCCAGCAGCGCGATCGCCAACGCATCGCCGAGCGCCAGCATCATCAGCGAGGAAGTGGTCGGCGCCAGGTTATGCGGGCAGGCCTCGCGCGCCTTCGGCAGCGTCAGGGCGACATCGGCGGCGGCGGCCAGCGTCGATTCCCGCTCCGCCGTCATCGCGATCACGGGGATGGCGAAGCGCGTCGAATAGGTGATGAGGTTCTTCATCTCCGGCTGCTCGCCGGACCACGACAGCGCCAGGATGACGTCGTCGGCGGTGATCATGCCGAGGTCGCCGTGGCTCGCTTCCGCGGCATGGACGAAGAAAGCCGGTGTCCCGGTGGAGGCAAAGGTCGCTGCGATCTTGCGGCCGATATGGCCGGACTTGCCGAGCCCCGTCACGATCAGCCGTCCCTTGGCATTGCCGATCAGCTCGGCGGCCTCGCCGAACGGCCCGCCGAGATCGGATTGCAGCGCTGCGGTGATCGCAGCGATCCCGCTGCCTTCCGCATCCAGCGTGCGCAGCGCCGATTGAACGGCTGACGTCGCGTGATCGGTGCCGGATGATTTTGCCATCAGCGGTTTTGGATTGGCCATTCGCAAGTCCAGGGAGGAGGGCTGTCGCCCGGGCCTCTCCTTAGCATGGCGCCGCGGGCCGGGCGACGCGTGGCAGGCGCCCTCAACGGGTCATTAACCATAATTGTTTTAACTCCATTAACGACGTTTTCGCGTGGCGTTCGAGCGCGTCGGATAAGTATCTGAATTCGTTGGAGTATATTCATCTTGGTGGCGGGTCCAGCGAGGGGCCGAACGAGGCGCGCGACCACCGTCCGCGCGCTATTGCCATGCCTTGCGTTATCGGCCCTCGGTGGAACCCTGGTCCATGCCCAAACGCTGACGCCGGACATGCTGCGTCCGGTACGAGGCGGCCTCGTCGCACCGCAGGATTCCCCGCTTCGACCGACGCTGGGCCAGACTGCCCAGGCCGCGCCGAATCCCACAAGCGATCCGCAGCTGTACAACCCGGATACGCCGGCGCCGTCACGTGTCGGCAGATTCCGACCTATGGCCTTCCCGCCGCCAGCGGCGCTTCCGAGTCCGGTTACGACTCGCTCAACCGCAAGCGCAAGAAGCCGAAATATTATCCCGGCCAGGCCAAGCCGAAGCCGCCGCCCGGTCCCGGCACGCCCGCGCCGGCGACGGCGCAAAATCCGACGACGGCGCTAAACCCGAACGGCCGCGTGCGCCTTTCGGCGCCGCCATCGGAGTTCGCCAACAAGACGCCAATCCCGCCGGCGATGGCCGGCACGGTGGTCGGCCAGCCCGTGCGCAAGCGCCTCAAGGTTGATGACGATCCGTTCGGCGCGGTCGGCGACTATGCCGGCAGTTTTCTGATCAAGGGCGCGCTCGAATTGTACGCCGGTTACGACACCAACCCCGGCCGCATAACGCCGCCGCAGGGCGCGCCGCTCTATGTGGTCGCGCCGGAATTGCTGGTGGTGTCGGATTGGGAGCGCCACGCGGTGGTCGCCGACCTGCGCGGCTCCTTCACCGGTTACACCAGGAACCTGACGCCGAACGCCGACGGCACGCCGCTCTCGGCGCCGCTCGATGTCGATCGTCCGAATTTCGTCGGCCATATCGACGGCCGTCTCGACGCATCGAGGGATACGCGGTTGACCGCGCAGGGGCGGCTGCTTGTCGCCACCGACAACCCTGGCAGCCCGAACGTACAGGCGGGCCTGCAGCGCTACCCGATCTACACCACGGTCGGCGGCACCTTTGGCTTCGACCAGAACTTCAATCGCCTGCAGGTTTCCGCCGGCGCCGCGGTAGACCGCACCGACTATCAATGGTCAAAACTGACCGACGGCACCTCGAGCAGCAATGACGACCGCAACTACAGCCAGTATGGTGGCGCCGGTCGCGTCAGTTACGATTTGATCCCGGGCCTCAGGCCGTTCGGCGAGATCGTCGGCAATGTCCGCGCGTACGATCTCCTGGTCGATCGCAATGGCTACCAACGCAGCTCCCGCGGCGGCAATGTCCGCGCCGGCACCACTTTCGAACTGTCGCGTCTGTTGACCGGCGAAGTCGCGATCGGGTGGACGGCGCGCACCTATCAGGATCCGCGGCTGTTGCCGCTGCAGGGCCTGCTGACATCGGCCTCGCTGGTGTGGACGGTGACGCCGCTGACCATGGCAAAGTTCTTTGCCGACACCCAGATCGCCGAGACCACGCTGCCGGGGGTCTCCGGCGTGCTGACGCACACCTACACCTTCGAGGTCGATCACGATTTCCGCCGCTGGCTGACCGGCATCGGCAAATTCACCTACGGCACGCTCGACTACCAGGGCGACAACCGCACCGACAAGATTTTTACACTGTCAGGCGATCTGATCTACAAGCTGAACCGCAACATCTGGATCAAGGGCACCGCCATCCATAGCGTACTGGATTCAACCTCGCCGGGCTCGAGCTCGAAGTCGACCGTGGTGATGCTGGGCGTGAGATTGCAGAACTAATCTCCGTTTCGCCAAGCGCTTTCTTTCCTCCGGGAGGGATTATCGAGTTCGCGCTTTGGTTTGCCGCCGCCTGCGTCATCGTGGCCCGTCACACGCTATCAAAATTGTTGCCCTCATCCTTGAGTTGCGCTTAGCTCATGCCGGTTGCAATTGTCGGCCGCATGGCCGCGGCGCTGTTTGTCGGCGGGGCAGCGCAGTTCTGATGGAGACTGCACCATGGCTCTTCGTTGGCGCCCTACCAAAGCAACGGACCAGACCCGGTATGACGATATCTGGATCATCGGCCCGCAGGTCGGCTGGGCCGTGAACAGCGCCGGCGAGATCGTGCACACCGAGGACGGCGAGCATTGGACGACCCAGCAGACGGCAGACGCCGAGACGTGGCTTCGCTGCATGAGCTTTTCCAGTCCCAACGACGGATGGGTTGGTTCGATCACGCGCCGCGAGCGCCTGTGGCGAACACAGGACGGCAAGACATGGAGCAATATCAGCGCCAGCCTGCCACCGCTCCCGAGCGCGATCTGCGGCATATGCTCGCCGTCGAAGAACGTCGTGTTCGCTTCCGGAACGCAATACCCCAACCGCGAAGCCGGAATCGTGCACACCAGCGACGGCGGCCAGACATGGAAATCGATCTCGATGGCCGCGCACGCCAATCTGCTGATCGACAACTATTTTTCCGACGACCTGACCGGCTGGGTGGTCGGCGGCCACGGCGGCACCACCTATTCGAGGCTGAAGCCGGTCGTCCTGCACACCACGGACGGCGGCAAGAGCTGGGAAAATGTGCTGCAGAATTCCGGAATCGATTTCCCGACCGGCGAATGGGGATGGAAGATCCAGTTTCTGACCCCGCAGCTCGGCTTCGTCTCGCTGGAGAACGATGCCGCCGGCGCCATGCTGAAAACGTCGGACGGCGGCAAGACCTGGAAGCGCATCGCGATCAACGATCCGCAGAAGAACGTCGAGCTTGAAGGCATCGGATTCCTTACCGAGCAGATCGGCTGGGTCGGCGGCTGGGGCCACGGTTTTGCGGCGGGACAAGCCAAAGGCACCACCAGCGGTACGACTGACGGCGGCGCGACATGGTTCGACGCCAACGATGTCGGCCGCTTCATCAACCGTTTCCGATTCACGGGCAGCAAACCCATCGTCGGCTATGCGTCAGGTGGAACGATTTACAAATGCATCGAGGCGGAAGGTGATGCGCTGGCAAGGGTGTCCGCCGAAGCGCGTCTGGCAGAACCGGACATTCCCCATGCGTGGGAGACGCTCGAAGTGAACACGGAAGTGCCGGCAGGCGCCAGGCAACTGACAATCACCGTGTTCGATGCGCGGCAAACGCTGGTCAAGGTGCTGGTCGACGAGAAGTCGCCGCAGCCGGGCCAGCGGACCTTTGCCTGGAATTTCAAGACCGATGACGGCGTCGATACCGGCTTCGGGCACTTCATCTACCGCGTGGTGATCGACGGGAAGGCAAAGAGCGCCATGGCCGTCCGTGCCGCGAGCGCCTCGCCGGATGCGCTCGGCGCGGACGTCATCAAGATGCTCCAGCGCCTTGCTCCGCGTGCCAGGCGGGCGCATGACGATCTGGTGCTCCCGAATGCGAGCGGCACACCGGTGTCGTTGAAGTCGCTGTTCGACTCGCCGCGCGATCTGATGGCGGCGCTGATTCGCGGCGGCTGGATCATTCCCTGGTGAGCCCGACCGCAGCATGTTCCTGGTCGGCCATCATCGGCACTGGGCCGATGATGGAAGTCCTCAGTCAGGCCGATGTCGACCTGCTGACGGATTGGGTGACGGCGGGAGCGCAGATTCCGCCGGCGGGGAGCTAACGGGCGCTGGTCGTCACCCCTCCCCAC
>CAVSXQ010000011.1:0-28250 GCA_963731915.1 uncultured Alphaproteobacteria bacterium | reverse complement strand
GCCGAAAACTCTTGATCTCCGACACGCTGCCGTCGCATAGACCAGCTCGACCGAAACCGACTTTGTGTTCGGCGGCAGCTTCAGATAGGGCGACACGTTGCGCGGGATCGCGTGGGATCGCGCATGTCGCAGGGCGGCAGCTGGATCACCTTGTCGGGCACGGTGGTGTCGATGCCGATGCGCACCTGGCGGATCGCGCAGCGATATGAGACGAGGTGGGTGTAGTAGACCATCAGCCCGTTGAACTCGCGGAACGACAGCCAGCTCGACGCGGTCATGTCGAGGATCTTGCGCTGGTCGCGCAGCAGCGCTGCCTCGGGATCGAAGCGGATCGGAAACGGCCCCTTCAGTTCGCCGGTGGCATCGACATAGCGGACCTAGATCGTCTCCGCCGGCGTATCGGCGGGCAATTCGATCGACGAGTTCGGCATGCGCTTGCGGGTGCGCGGATCGAGCGCATCGATGAAGCCGGTTTCCCTGAAGTCGCCGGTCTCGCCGAGCCGCCAGGAAATGCCGAGCGTCGGGTCGGCGATCGAGAACACGACGGTCCAGCCGCCATTGTGGCGCGAGAAGCTGCGATCGGCGCGTTGACGCTGTCGTTCTGCGGCGGCATGCGCAGCACCGGCGGCAGCGCCGCGACCTGCTGCGGGGCTCGGCCGGCTCCACGTCGACTTCCGGCTGGTTGGGCCTTGCCCGCCGCCCGCTCAAGAACACGTCGCCGACGATCTGGTCGTAATAGGCCGGCATCTGCACGTGGCGGACGGTCTCGGCGAGTTCGCGGACCGCCCGCCGCGTGCGCTTGGCGATCTGCACGAGATTGAGGCCCGGCTGCTCAGCTCTTTGGCAAAGTTGCGGGTGAACACCGAGTTCGGATTGCTGTCGTTGTTCGACAGACGGTCGAGCGCGGTCTGCTTGGCACCGGCCGAGTAGATCGAGAACACGCCTTCCGGCGTTGCGTCATCGGCGCCAGGCCGCCGCCGCCGGCGACCGCGCGGGTGCCCTGGCGCTCGAACGGATTGTTGCGGCAGGCGTCGAACACGAAGATCGCGGTGCGCGCGCCCTTGTTCTGCAGGCGCTCGATGATGCGGTCGGCGAGGATCGAGGCGTCGCGCATCAGCTCTTCCTGGCCTTCGGTCGCCGCCGGCACGTCGGTCGGCAGCAGATAATTCTCGCCGGCGATCTCAAAGCCGTGGCCGGCGAAGAAGAAGAACGCGGTATCGCCCTTCTCGACCGCCTTGTCGAACGCGAGCAGGCTCTGGCTGAACGCGAGGCGGTTCTGGTTCTCCGCCACCATCACGGTGAAGCCGAGCTGCTTCAGCGTATCGCCCATGGTGCGGGCGTCGTTGACCGCCTTCTGCAGCTTGGGGACGAATTTGTAGTCATTGTTGCCGACGACCAGCGCGACGCGCTTCTCGGCATTGGCGGGCGCCGCAAAAGCCGCCACCGCGATGGCAACGCCGGTTGCCGCCAAAACCCTGGAAAACCAACGCCTCATCGAATTCCCCGTCAGCACGAAACATCCGCGGCCCGCGCACCGCCTGATGTCATAGTCGGCAGACCTGCGCTAGCGGTTCAATCCTGCGAAATTGAGGCCCGCAATCCCCGATTCCGGCTGGCATCATGCCTTTTTCGCAACGTCCATGATATGCTCGCCCCCGAGAGTTTACCCGGCCCGCGCGCCAATTCAGGATCCGCAG
The DNA here is from genome assembly GCA_963731915.1 of uncultured Alphaproteobacteria bacterium. Taxonomy (GTDB): domain Bacteria; phylum Pseudomonadota; class Alphaproteobacteria; order Rhizobiales; family Xanthobacteraceae; genus Bradyrhizobium. Next base: position 26,553 of record CAVSXQ010000011.1, on the reverse strand, counting down.
TGTACAAGTGGTCTACTGATCAGGTCGATCCAAAAGACCGCTTCGACTACTGGCGCGAGGTTCGCGCCAAGGGACTGTTCGGGGTGACCGCCGAACTCGAGCCGGAGCAGCGGCCAACACTTCTTCGGTGAATTCTCGCTGCGAAAATTTGACGGCGCCGGGCTGATCGAACTGCGCGCCTCGCCTTATCGCGTCGAGCGCAGCACCGCCGATATTGCCGACGCGCCCGGCGGCAGCCTGTGCATCTATCAACAGCTTGGCGGCGGCGGCTGGTTCGGCGTCAACGGCAGCGACGATTTCACCATCGAGCACGGCAAGTTCGCGACCAGCCATTCGGACCTGCCCTACAACACCGCCCCGCTTGCGGAAGACGGCTTTCATCTGCGCATTCTCAAAATCCCGGCAGCCGATCTGCGGCCGTTGAACGCATCCGTCGACTGCCTCGCGCCAAAGCCGTTCGGCCGGCATCCCTCGCTGGCGCCGCTGTTGCAGTCCTGCTTTTCCGATCTGACTGAAGCCTGCGACGACAATGATTCGGCCGTAACCGCACCGCTGGTGAAGACGCTCGCGCAACTCGCCATGATCGACCGCGGCATCATCAAGCCCGCCGGCCGCGCGGCGCTGGCGGCGGTCCGCGTCGGCCAGTTGTCGCTGGCGCGACGGCTGATCGCGCGCCATCTCTCCAATGCGGAGCTGTCGCCGGCATTCGTGGCGGACCTGCTCGGCGTTTCGCTCCGCCACCTGCACGGCTTGTTCGAAGCGAGCGGCGTGAGTTTTTCGCGCGCCGTGACCGCGCAACGCCTCAAGCAAAGCCGCCGTCTGCTGATCGAGGCTCCCGAGCGGCCGGTTTCGCAGATCGCCTTTGCCTGCGGCTTCGACAGCCTCGCGACCTTCTACCGGGTCTTCCAGGCCGCGCACGGCATGCCGCCCGGGGATTTTCGCGCGCAGGCGAACGCCGGGGACCAGGCCCCGGACCTCCCGTATTTGAACGGCAAATGACAGAAAGCCCGGTTATTTGTGCGAAAACATTAAGCTTTTTCGGCCATTATGCGGTTCCAAGATTGACTTTGGCTATTTCGACCCTATGTTCCGGCTCAACGCGGCCCTCGGTCGAAATACGATTCCCTGGGTTAGCCGCTCGTCTGCGTAAGTCAGAGCCCCTGAGCTTCATCAAAAGCACGCCGTTTCGGGGTTGAACGCGACAGCCTTTTTACTTTCGATTCCGAACGGCGGCATCGATCAGAGGCTCAATGTCTTTTTCCCATCTCGGTTTGTCCGATAAGGTGCTCGCTGCAGTTGCGGCCACCGGTTATACCACCCCTACCCCCATTCAGGATCAGGCGATCCCCCACGTACTGGCCCGCCGTGACGTCCTCGGCATCGCACAGACCGGCACCGGCAAGACCGCGGCCTTCGTGCTTCCGATGCTCACCCTGCTGGAAAAGGGCCGCGCCCGGGCCCGCATGCCGCGTACCCTCATCGTCGAGCCGACCCGCGAGCTGGCAGCCCAGGTCAAGGAACAGTTCGACAAATACGGCAGCGGCCAGAAACTCAACGTCGCGCTGTTGATCGGCGGCGTCTCGTTCGGCGACCAGGACTCCAAATTGACGCGCGGCGTCGACGTCCTGATCGCAACCCCCGGCCGGCTGCTCGACCATACCGAGCGCGGCGGGCTCCTGCTCACCGGCGTTGAACTGCTGGTGATCGACGAAGCCGACCGCATGCTGGACATGGGCTTCATTCCCGACATCGAACGCATCTGCAAGCTGGTTCCCTTCACGCGGCAGACGCTGTTCTTCACCGCGACGATGCCGCCCGAAATCAGCCGCATCACCGAGGCCTTCCTGCACAATCCGGCGCGGATCGAGGTTTCAAAGCCTGCGACCACCGCCGTCACCGTGACGCAGTCGCAAGTGCCTGCCGGGCGCGAAGCCCACGACAAGCGCGATGTGCTCCGCCGCCTGCTGCGCGACGCCAAGGATCTTCAGAACGCCCTTATCTTCTGCAACCGCAAGCGCGAAGTCGCCGTTGTTTACAAGTCGCTGCAGAAGCACGGCTTCAGTGTCGGCGCCCTGCACGGCGATATGGATCAGTCGGCGCGCACCGCAGCGCTGGAACAATTCCGCAAGGGAGAAATTCCGATCCTGGTCGCCTCCGACGTCGCCGCCCGCGGCCTCGATATCCCGATCGTGAGCCACGTCTACAACTTCGATGTGCCGCATCATCCCGATGACTACGTGCATCGCGTCGGCCGCACCGGCCGCGCCGGGCGCCCCGGCACCGCGATCTCGATCGTCACCTCGCTCGATACCAAGTCGATGGCCGCGATCGAAAGACTGATCGGCCAGAGCATTCCACGCGCCGAAGGCGACTTCGAAGTTCGCGCCGAAACATCTGAAGATAGCGAACGTCCTCGCGAGCAACGCAAGCGTGAAGGTTCGCGGGGCGGCTCGCGCGAAGCTTCGAAAGAAGGCTCGCGTGGCGGCCGCAAGCCGCGGCGTGAACGCGAACCGCGTCAAGGCGAACGCGAGGCGCGTCCCGGTGAACGCGAACCGCGACGTGAGCGCGAGCCGCGTCATGCCGGAGGCGACAGCAAGCCTGCTCCGCAAGCGCCGGCACCGGTCGCAGCCACGCCTTCGCGCGTGCCCTCGATCGGCCGCCCGGAGCCGAGGCGCTCATCCCGCGACGCAGAATCAGAGCCCGCCGATCACTCGCATCTTCCGGCTTTCCTGCTGCGGCCGGTGCGCGCGCGCGTCTGATCGCAGCGCACAACGAACCCCCCGTATGTTTACCGGGTGTTCATTCTCCTCAACTAGCGTGGCAGCGATAATTTAAGTCATTGCTGCCGGCTATGAGCGGCGCTGTTCGCTTTTGGGGATGTGATCAGTGGTCAAGCTGTTGGACGAACACGAACGCACTATGGCTTTCGCCGAAGTGGCGCTCGGCCAGATCAAATCGCTTCGGCAAACCGCCGTCCCGCGCAACTACGAAATCTGGTACGTCTACGCCACCGGCTACAATTCCCCCCTCAACAAGATCATCAACGAGACACTGGCACGCAACGGCAAGCTGACCGAAGCCGATCTCGAGCAGATCTACGAAACCTATCTCTCCCAGATCAAGACCTCCGACCGCATCGACAAGGTCGGCGCGCGCGTGATCGGCGAGATCGACGACGTGATGGCGCTGATCTCGGATGCGCTCGGCATGTCGGCGAGCTACGATGCGAGCCTCGATAGCGCGAGCAAGAAACTCTCCTCCGCGCAGAACGGCGACCAGGTGAAGGCGATCGTCGACTCGCTGGTAAAATCAACGCGCGAGATGCGCGACACCAACAAGGCGCTGGAAGACCGGCTGTCGCTGTCGAAGACCGAGATCAGCAATCTCCAGCATAGCCTGGAAGCGATCCGCGCCGAGAGCCTGACCGATCCGCTGACCGGCCTCGGCAACCGCAAATATTTCGACCGCTCGATCGAGGCGGCCGTGGCGGCGGCGCAGGAAAGCGGCGAACCGCTGTCGCTCCTGATGTTCGACATCGACCACTTCAAATCGTTCAACGATTCCTACGGCCACCTCACCGGCGACCAGGTGCTGCGGCTGGTCGGCATGTCCCTGAAGCAGACCATCAAGGGCCAGGACATCACCGCGCGTTATGGCGGCGAGGAGTTCGCGGTGGTGCTGCCCAACACCGCGCTGCGCCAGGCGCTGACGGTGGCCGATCACATCCGCCGCGCCGTGATGGCCAAGGAATTGAAGAAGAAATCCACCGGCGAGATTCTCGGCCGCGTCACCATTTCGGTCGGCGTCTCCATGCTGAAGCCGGGCGACGACACCGATGCCCTGATCGAACGCGCCGACGCCTGCCTCTATGCCGCCAAGCGCAACGGCCGCAACCGCGTGATCTGCGAAGTCGATCCTGAATACACCGCCGAGGCCCACGGCCAGGTGGCCTAGGCTTTCCTGCGCTTCGGCGCCCCCTTCCGTGCATTCCCGGCCGGTGCGGCCTTCTTCGTGACGGCCTTCGCCGCCTTGCGCGCCTTCGGCCGTTTCTTCAGCGCTGCGCGCTGGGCGGCTGCGAGGGCCGCCCTCGCCCACACGCCAAGATCTTCCGAGTCGTCGAACAGCCGCGCCGGCAATTGCCAGTACGAGTTCACGGTGACGGTCTTGGCCCGCGTCTGGTACTGGAACGGCTTTGATCCCTCCGCCTCGAACTGCGGAATCGTCGCCTCGTCGGCGCGGAAATACAGACCCGCGCGCAGGGCGAGCGCGAAATTGACGCCATCGACGGAAATGCCAAAGCCGGAAAACATCGGGCGGATGGTGACCGGGCCGAAGTCCGAAAACAGATCGGTCAGGAAATCGCGGTCCATGCGCCGCCCGCCGCGGTAGTTAAACCTTCGCCGGCGTCAGTTGCACCGACTCGCCGCAGCCGCAGGCCGAGACCTGGTTCGGATTGTTGAAGATGAACTGGGCCTGCATCTTGTCGGCCTTGTAGTCCATCTCGGTGCCGAGCAGAAACAGCACGGCCTTCGGATCGACCAGGATCTTGACGCCCCTGTCCTCGACCACCTCGTCGGTGGGGCGGATCTCGTGGGCGTACTCGACCGTGTAGGATTGCCCGGCGCAGCCGCCATTCTTGATGCCGACCCTCAGGCCGACGATTTCCGAGTCAGCACGCTGGGTGAGCTCGGTCACGCGCGCGGCAGCTGCTTCCGTCAGCTTCATGACTTGCGGACGGGGACGCGGCTTCGGCTTGGCGGCCGGTGTGGGTGAAGCGGGTGTCATGTCATTCATGTGGTCAATCCCAGCGGCAAATCAATGCCGGCCTTCCCTAAGCTAAATCCCAAATTCCTAACGCGGCCTCACCACATATTGAGGACAAGGCGCGCCTCGTCGCTCATCCGGTCCGGCGACCAGGCCGGCTCCCAGACCAAATTGACGTTGACGACGCCGACGCCGGGAACGCTCGCGACCGCGTTCTCCACCATGGTCGGCAGTTCACCCGCCGCCGGGCAGTTTGGCGTGGTCAGCGTCATCTGGACATCGACGCTGCGGTCTTCCTTGAGATCCACCTTGTAGATCAGGCCGAGCTCGTAGATGTCAGCCGGGATTTCCGGATCGAACACCGTCTTCAGCGCGGCGACGATCTCGCCACCCAGCCGTTCGGTCTCCTCCGGCGGTAGCGCCGAATGGGTTTCCATATTGGCGGATTTGACTTCGGCCGTATCGGTCATGCGAACAATTCCCGCGCCTTGATCAGCGCCTGCACCAGGTGGTCGACTTCCTCACGGGTATTATACATCCCGAACGAGGCGCGGCAGGTGGCTGTGACATTGAACCGCTCTAAAAGCGGCATCACGCAATGGGTGCCGGCGCGCACCGCGATCCCCTGGCGGTCGATCACGGTGGCGACGTCATGGGCATGCGCGCCCTTCATCTCGAATGAAATCACCGGGCCCTTGCCGCGGGCGGTTCCGATCAAACGCAGCGAGTTGATTTCGCGCAGCCGGTCCTGAGCGTAAGTGAGCAAATCATGCTCATGCGCGGCGATGCGCTCCTTGCCGATCGAATTGACGTAATCGATGGCGGCACCGAGCCCGATCGATTCCACGATCGCAGGGGTTCCCGCCTCGAACTTGTGCGGGGGATCGCCATAGGTGATCCACTCCTTGGTGACCTCGCGGATCATCTCGCCGCCGCCATTATAGGGACGCATCGCGACGAGGTGCTCGTGCTTGGCATAGAGCACGCCGATCCCGGTCGGGCCGTACAGCTTGTGCCCGGTAAAGACGTAGAAATCGGCGTCGATGTCCTGCACGTCGATCGCCATATGCACGGCGGCCTGGCTGCCGTCTATCAGCACCGGGATGCCGCGCCCATGCGCCAGCTTTACCACGTCCTTGACCGGCACGATGGTGCCGAGCGCGTTCGACATCTGCGTAATCGCAACCAGCTTGGTACGTGACGTCAGCAATTTCTCGAACTCATCGATCAGAAAATTGCCTTCGTCGTCGACCGGCGCCCATTTGATGACGGCGCCGTGGCGTTCCCTGAGGAAATGCCAGGGCACGATGTTGGAATGGTGCTCCATGATCGAGATGACGATCTCGTCGCCCTCGCCGATATTCGGCTCGCCCCAGGACGACGCCACGAGGTTGATCGCCTCGGTGGCGTTGCGGGTAAAGACGATCTCTTCGTTGCGCTTGGCGTTGAGGAATTTTGCCGCCTTGGCGCGGCCGCCCTCATAGGCTTCGGTCGCGGCGTTAGCGAGGTAATGCAGTCCGCGATGCACGTTGGCGTATTCGCTCTGGTAGGCTTCCGTCATGCGATTCAGCACGGCGGTCGGCTTTTGGGCGGAGGCGGCATTGTCCAAATAGACAAGCTGCTTGCCGTAAACCTTCAGCGCCAGCGCCGGAAAATCCTCCCGCACGCGGGCGACGTCGTAGGTACCGTTGGAAACCGCCGGATGCATGGTCATCCCCGTGCCTCCAGCCAGCGCACAGCCGCCGTGACGGCCAGGTCGCGCAGGGCGTCGTTGACGATGGATTCGATGGCTTCGCCGACAAAGGCCTGGATCAGCAGCGCCTGGGCTTCCTTCTCGGAAAGGCCGCGGGCGCGCAGATAAAACAAGAGGCTTTCGTCGAGTGCACCGGTGGTGGCGCCATGGCCACAGGTGACGTCATCGGCAAAGATCTCCAGCTCCGGCTTGTTGTCGGCCTCGGCTTCGTCGGACAGCAGCAATGCCCGCGTCATCATCTTGGCATCGGTCTTCTGCGCGTCGGGACGCACGATGATGCGACCCTGGAACACCGAGTGGGCGCGATCGTCGACCACCGCGCGGAAGACTTCACGGCTCGAGCAATTCGGCACCGTGTGGTCTATGAACAGCGTGGTGTCGGCGTGCTGCTTGCCGTTGAGCAGGTTGACGCCGTTGGTCTCGACCTTCGCGCCTTCGCCGCCGCATTCGATGAACATCTGGAAGCGGCTGACGCCGGCTCCGGTGGTGAGGCCGAAAGTGTTGAAATGCGCTTTGGCCCCGAGTTCGACCGCGGTGCTGGAGATGTTGAAGGCATCGCGGCTGTCTTCGGCCAGCCTGACGTGATCGAGCCGCGCCTCCGCACCGACCAGCATCATCACGGCGTTATTGACCTGATAGGTGGCCGCATTCTTCGCCGCAATGAAGCTTTCGATCAACGTGGCGGTTGATGCCTTGCCGAGGCGCAGCGACGAACGCATGAACATCGCCGCCGGCGTTGGGTTGGTGGCGACATGAACGATATGCAGCGGCCGCACCAATTGCGTACCGCCGTCCACTTCGATCATGGCGCCGTCGGTCATCATCGCGGCGTTCAGCGCGATCATCGGATCAGACTGATCCTCGGCGGCCGTCGGGTTCACCGCCTGGGTCACCATCAGTCGGTTAAGGCTCGGCCAGGAGCCGCTCTCCAGCATCTCGCGCAACGTCTGAATCCGGAGACCTTCCTCAAGGTCCTTGAGGTCCGAAAGCTCCGCCACGAAAAAACCGTTCACGAGCACGAGCCTGCGGACGCCTTTGATCGCATGCGCCTTCAGCGCCTTTGCGGCCGCATCGAGCGCGGCCTGGTCCGGCGCTGGCGCCTGCGGCAGTATCTCGCGCATTAGCGCGCGAAGATCGGTGTATTTCCAGTCTTCGATCCGCCGGTGCGGCAGTCCCCGCCGCTCATAGCTGTCGAACGCGAGCTGGCGCGTGCGGGGCACCTGCCCAGTACCGGGCAGCCGCTTGCACGCTTCAGCGAAGGATTCGCTGAGCACCCGGCTGGCTTCGGTCTTATTTGCTACTGCAACGTTCATCAGGCCGCCACATCCTCGAACTGGGCGTAGCCGGACGCCTCGAGCTCCAGCGCCAGTTCCTTGCCGCCGCTTTTGACCACCCTGCCCCTGGACATCACGTGCACGAAGTCCGGCACGATGTAGTTCAGCAGACGCTGATAGTGGGTGATGACGACCATCGCACGATCAGGCGAACGCAGCGCGTTGACGCCGTCGGCCGCGACCCGCAGCGCATCGATGTCGAGGCCGGAATCCATCTCGTCGAGGATGCACAGGCTCGGCTCGAACAGCGCCATCTGCAGAATTTCGTTACGCTTCTTCTCGCCGCCGGAAAAGCCGACATTGACGCCGCGCTTGAGCATGTCCTGCGGGATGTTGAGCGATTTCGCGACTTCGCGGACCTTCTTCAGAAAGTCCGGGGTCGAATATTCGCTCTCTCCGCGCGCCTTGCGCTGCGCGTTCAGCGCGGTGCGCAGAAAATTCATGGTGGCAACGCCGGGAATTTCGACCGGATACTGGAACGCCAGAAACACGCCCTTGGCGGCGCGCTCGTCCGGCGACATCTCGAGAAGATCTCGCGCCCTTGAACAGGATTTCGCCGCCGGTGACTTCATAGCCGGGCTTGCCGGCGATGACGTGCGAGAGCGTTGATTTGCCGGAGCCGTTCGGCCCCATGATCGCGTGCATCTCGCCCTTGTTCACGGTGAGCGAAAGCCCGTGGAGAATTTCGCGCTCCTCGACACGGACCTGCAGATCTTTGACTTCAAGCAATGCCATCATTTTTTCCCTGACGTCATCCCGAGGCGCCTCTCACGGCACCTCCAGGGATGAGGACTATCCAACCGAACCTTCGAGGCTGATCGAGATCAGCTTCTGTGCCTCAACCGCAAACTCCATCGGCAGTTGCTGCAGCACGTCCTTTACAAAGCCGTTGACCACGAGGCCGACGGCTTCTTCCTGGCTGAGCCCGCGCTGCACGCAGTAGAACAGCACGTCCTCCGATATTTTCGACGTCGTCGCTTCGTGCTCGAAGTGAGCCGTGGAATTCTTGGCCTCGACATAGGGCACGGTGTGCGCGCCGCATTTGTCGCCGATCAGAAGCGAGTCGCAGGCGGTGAAGTTGCGCGCGCCGGTGGCCTTGCGATGGGCGGTGACGAGGCCGCGATAGGTGTTTTGCGACACGCCGGCGGCGATGCCCTTGGAGATGATCCGGCTCGTCGTGTTCTTGCCGAGATGGATCATCTTGGTGCCGCTATCGACCTGCTGGTGGCCGTTCGAGATCGCGATCGAGTAGAACTCGCCGCGTGAATTGTCGCCGCGCAGGATGCAGCTCGGGTATTTCCAGGTGATGGCGGAGCCGGTCTCGACCTGGGTCCAGGAGATCTTGGAATTGTTGCCGCGGCAGTCGCCACGCTTGGTGACGAAATTGTAGATGCCGCCGACGCCTTCCGAATTGCCGGGATACCAGTTCTGCACCGTCGAATATTTGATCTCGGCGTCATCGAGCGTGACGAGCTCAACGACGGCGGCGTGCAGCTGGTTTTCGTCGCGCTGCGGCGCGGTGCAGCCTTCGAGATAGCTGACGTAAGAACCCTTGTCCGCGATGATCAGCGTACGCTCGAACTGGCCGGTGTTGCGCTCATTGATGCGGAAATAGGTCGACAGCTCCATCGGGCAGCGCACGCCCGGCGGCACGTAGACGAACGAGCCGTCGGAAAACACCGCCGAGTTCAGCGTGGCGAAATAATTGTCAGAGGTCGGCACCACCGTGCCGAGATACTTCTTCACCAGCTCGGGGTGCTCGCGGATCGCCTCCGAGATCGGCATGAAGATCACGCCGGCCTGCTTCAGCTCTTTCTGGAACGTTGTCGCGACCGAGACCGAATTCGAACACGGCGTCGACCGCGATCCTGCGCTCGCCTTCCGGCCTCACGACGCCTTCCAGCACCTCGACTTCACGCAGGGGAATGCCGAGCTTTTCGTAGGTCTTGAGAATTTCCGGATCGATCTCGTCGAGCGAGCCGATCTGCTTCTTCGGCTTCGGCGCGGAGTAGTAATAGAGATCCTGATAATCGATCTTCGGATAGTTGACTCGGGCCCACAGCGGCTCGGTCATGGTGAGCCAGCGGCGAAAAGCCTCAAGACGCCATTCCAGCATCCAGGCCGGTTCGTTCTTCTTGGCGGAGATAAAGCGGACCGTATCTTCGGAAAGGCCTTTCGGGGCTTTGTCGGATTCGATCAGCGTCTCGAACCCATATCGATACTGGTCGACGTCGATCCGCCTGACGCGATCGACCGTCTCTTGTACGGCTGGCATTCCATCCTCCGCTCGCGGTTTCAAGGACCGCGGTGGATCAGTGTCCCACGTCTATTACGATGTTCCACTGACGAAATCGACTGCTTAGAACCGTTCAAGCTGTGTTTCGTCGTGTACCCTTAAGTAGGGTATCGGCAAGCCTTCGCCAAGCCTCAAGGGCTGATTCAATGTCTGTTTCTGACGTGGACCAGCCCAGACTGAGCCGCACCGCTCCCTGCGCCAGTTCCGGGCCGAAGCCCATGGCCTGCAGCACATGCGACGGCTGAACTTTTCCGGATGAACATGCGGAACCGGACGATACTCCGATACCGGCGAGGTCGAACCCGATCACGGCTGTTTCGGCCTTCAAGCCGGGTGCGCTGAACAAGACGGTATTAGGCAACCGCAACGCATCATCCGAGAACACGAGCGCACCCGGGGTCTGCCGAAGGCCGGTCTCAAATCGATCACGCAGGCCCCGGATCCGCGCGGCGTCCTGCTCCCGGGCGGCCATGGCGGCGTTCGTGGCGGCTCCAAAGCCGGCAATGGCGGCGACATTCTCGGTCCCGGCCCGCCGCCCCTGCTCCTGTCCGCCGCCGCGCAGCAAGGGTTCAAATCCCGAAAACCCCTCGGCCAGCACCAGCGCGCCGGCGCCCTTGGGCCCGCCGAGCTTGTGCGCCGACAGCGTCAGCAGATCGGCGCCCGTTGACGCCAGATCGAACGGGATCTTGCCAAACGCCTGGATCGCATCGACGTGCAACAAGCCACCGGCCGCGTGGACGATCCCGGCCACCTCGGCGATCGGCTGGATCGCGCCGGTCTCGTTGTTGGCCAGCATGACCGACACCAGCGCCGGCGGCCCGTCAGCGAGCATGATGCGCAGGTGCTCGATATCGACGACGCCGGAACGCGTCACGCCGATGGTGTGGATCGCCAGGGGCGGAAACCGCCCGCCCGCGAGCACCGAAGCGTGTTCGATCGCGGAAGCCAGCAGCCGCTGCACCGGCGCTCCCCCGCGCCGAAGCCCTGATGTCAGGGCCAGCGCATTGGCTTCCGTGCCGCCTGAGGTGAACACGACATTTTGCGGCTCACCGCCGACCGCTCTGGCGACGCCGGCACGGGCATCCTCCACCAGCCGCCGCGCCTCACGGCCCTCGGCATGCACCGAGGACGGATTGCCCGCGATATCCCACGCTTGCGCCATCGCCGCCCTCGCCTCGGGGCGGAGCGGCGTGGTCGCATTCCAGTCGAGATAGACGCGTGCGGGCATGGGCCGTCATATAACGCTTTTTGACGCCCCGCCAATCAGCCCGCGGGCTGGCTGCTTGTCCGCATCGGCACCGCCGGCTCGGATGCCGCCATTTTCAGCCCGAACAGCGGCCGCAGCAGCGCAACGCGCCGCACGATCTCATAGGTGACGATGCAGGCCGCAGCCGTGCCGCCAATCACGATGCCGGCTTCCAGCCCCGCGGATAGACCGCTGCCCTGCAGCGCATGCGCGATCATGATGATCGCGGTCTGGTGCACGATGTAATAGGGAAAGATCGCATCGGTGAGATAGCGGCGCACGGCAGAATCCTTCGTGATCCAGCGCCGGGCAAAGCCGAGGATCGCGACCATGCAAAGCCATTGATAGAAGCCGTAGGCCACGCCGATATAGATCCTGACCGGCATGATCGGCATTCCGCCGTTCCGCATCCCGCGCAAGGTGAGGAAGCACAGGAAGAATGCGGCTGCGAGCGCCAATGCGATCCAGCGCAGGCGCTCAACCGCATCCCAAAACTGTTTTGCCTGCGCCAGCAGGAAGCCCAGCAGGAACACGGTCGCAAACAGCGCGTGATTGTACCAGTCGCCGAACAGCGCATGCGTCGATGGAAAGTTCGGCAGCAGCACGAGCCGGTAAGCCGCAAAGGCCAGCGGCGGCACGACCAGGAGCCACGCGCCGGACAGAGTTGGCGCGAGCCGACGCTCGATCCAGCCGACCACGCCAGGGGCCGCCATCACCACCACGCCCAGCGCCATCGTGTAGACCCAGAGATAGGCTACGAACCAAAGGTGGTTCCAGGTCGGCAGAATGATGCAGGGCTTTGGGCAGAACTGCGCGCCGAAGGCAAAATAGTGGTTGAGGTAGAAATCGACAAAGCCGGCGGGATAACCGAGCGATTCGACAATCTGGTCGTAAGCCTGCGGCGGGACGATCACGAGCATGCCGAATATCAGCGGGATCAGCAGCCGCGCAGTCCGCGAGCGCAGCAGCGGCGCCAGCGCGTATTTGCGGAACATGAACCGGGTCGCCACCCCCGAAACCAGGAACAACAGCGACAGCCGCCACGGATTGAGCACCAGCATCAGCGGTTCCAGCGCCGTGATGCGATGCACGCTTTTGATGTGAAACCCCCAGGACACGTAGAGCATGCCGACGTGGTAGAAGATCAGGAGCCCGAAGGCGGCGATCCGCACCCAGTCGAGGTCGACGCGCCGTTCCGCAGTTCCGTTGAATTCCGGCTGATGTGATATGGTTGGCTGTTGCATGGTCCGATCCCAAATGCGCTGTTAGCTTCATGAGTGACGTCAAAAATGCGCAGGAACGGCCGGACGTCGAGCCGGTTTGGGATCGGGACCGGAGCCCGCGGGACGAGCCGAAGCCGGCTGGGACGAGCGGTTTGCTTCGCGGGATGACCGGCGGCGATTGGTTCATTTACGCCGTGGTGGCGGCGGTGGCCGTCGCGTTTGGAATCGTCAACGCGCTGTCGATGGCGGACGACATCGCCCGCCGTGGTGGCGTCTATGACGCCCGCACACCCCTGCTCTGGGACATGACCAGCGTCGCGGTCATCATCCTGTTGACCCCGGTCCTGCTTGCGATCGTGCGGCGGATCCGCCGCGAGCCCGCGATTGGCGATACGGATCGCACTCGTCGTCGCCACCATCATCGTCTTTTCGGCCCTGCACATCACGGGGATGGTGGGTCTGCGCAAACTGATCATGTGGCTCGCGGGCGGCGCCTATGATTTCCGCTTTTCGCTGGCGACCGTGCTCTATGAGTTCCGCAAGGATGTGGTGACCTGCGTCCTGATCGGCGGCGGCATGTGGTTGATCGACGGCCGCCGCGAGACGCAGCGCGCACTCCAGGTGGAGGCTCCGCCCCCGGCCGCCGGACAGGTCCCGACGCAAACGATCTGGCTGCGCGATGGCACGCGCAGCATCCGGATCGAACCGGGCGAGATCATCTGGATCAGTTCGGCCGGCAATTACATCGAATACAGCCTCGCCGACGGCACCAACCATCTGGTCCGGGGAACGCTGGCGGCGGCTGAAGTCCAGCTTTCGCGCTTCAAGCTCGCCCGTATCCACCGCACCCGGCTCGCCAATCTCGAGCGCGTCACCGGCATGGAGACGAAGCCGTCGGGCGATTTCGAACTGACCTTCGATACCGGCCAGACTGTTTTGGGCAGCCGGCGCTACAAAACCGCCGTGGCGTCGCTCGATCGCGGCAGCGCTTCAACCTGAATGGGAACAAGGGGGCCCGCAGCTCCGCCGAAAGATCGGATCAGCCCAAATTCCAAAAACCCGTCAGATAGTTAAGAACGCATCCCGATCCGGCTTCTGACCCTGCGAAGTGCACAAAACCCTTGCTTTTTGCCCCTCGCCTCATGCTAGAACGCCGCCCACAAGTTCACCGCGCCATCAGCGCATCGCCCAACGGCGCCGATCACCCTTTCAAAAAACCGCTTTGTCCGGCGAGAGCCGATGAAGTCCGCACCATCAGGTTGATTGCCAAGGGATAGACAGGGATCACCATGCCTGAAGTCATTTTCACCGGACCCGCGGGCCGTCTTGAAGGCCGCTACCATCCGGCCAAGCAGAAGAACGCGCCGATTGCGATGATCCTGCATCCGCATCCGCAGTTCCACGGCACGATGAACCACCAGATCGTCTACCAGTGCTACTACGCGTTCGCGCATCGCGGCTTTTCGGTGCTGCGCTTCAATTTCCGCGGCGTCGGCCGCAGCCAGGGATCGTTCGATCACGGCACCGGCGAATTGTCGGATGCGGCTTCCGCGCTGGACTGGGCGCAGACCATCAATCCCGAGGCGCGCGCCTGCTGGGTCGCGGGCTTTTCGTTCGGCGCCTGGATCGGCATGCAGCTTCTGATGCGCCGGCCCGAGGTCGAAGGCTTCATCTCGATCGCGCCGCCCGCCAACCTCTATGATTTCTCGTTCCTGGCGCCCTGCCCCTCGTCGGGCCTGATCGTGCATGGCGAAAAGGACGCGGTGGTGCCGCCGAAAGACGTCAACACGCTGGTCGAAAAACTGAAGACGCAAAAGGGCATCGTGATCGACCAGCAGGTCATCCCCGGCGCCAACCACTTTTTCGACGGCAAGCTCGAGCCGCTGATGGAATCGGTCACCGGCTATCTCGACATGCGGCTCGCCAACGTGCGTTGATCCTGTGGCCGCGTTTGTCGCATTGCTGCGTGCCGTCAATGTCGGCGGCACCGGCAAATTGCCGATGAGCGATCTCAAGGCGATGTGCGAGGAATTGGGCTTCGCCAGCGTCCGCACCTACATCGCCAGCGGCAATGTCGTCTTCACCAGCCGCAAATCCGAAGCCGCGATCAAGACCGCGCTGGAAAAGCGGCTGGAAGCTTACGCCAAAAAGCCCGTCGGCGTGCTCGTGCGCAACGCCGCCGAGATGGCGAAGGTGGCAGCGGATAATCCGTTTCCGGACAAGGCGCCCAACCGCACCATGGCCATCTTTCTGGACAAGACGCCGCCCAGGGATACGCTGGACGGCATCCGCGGCCGGAAGGACGAGGAAATAAAACTCGGCCGCCGCGAAATCTACATCCACTACGGCGAGGGCATGGGAACATCGAAGCTGGTCGTTCCCGCCGCCAAGACCGGCACCGCGCGCAACATGAACACGGTTGCAACGCTCGCCAAGATGGCCGCGGAGCTCTGATCAGGCCGCGGCGCGCGCCTGCGCCTGCAACCCCGACAGCCACGACTGCCGCTTGTCGATGAACTCGCGCAACAGCGCCGGATAATCCGCGCTCACCGCCGAACGCACGGAGGGCCGCATAGCCAGGCTCTTGCGCCACCGCGCCAGCTTTGGTTTGCCCGTCAAAATGCCGAATTCGGCGATCTCATCAAAGACGTCGAAATAGCGGAACACCGGGCCGAACACGGCATCGACCAGCGAAAACTTTTCGCCGTCGAACCAGGGAGAGGCAGCGACGCGCTCTTCCAGCCGGGCAAAACGCTGCTCGAGTTGAGCGATCTTCGCCTTGAACGTTGCCTCGTCCTTGGCGGCGTAGAAGCCGACGATGTCATTGAGGATGGTGGAGCCGAACTCGATCCAGCCGCGATGCTCGGCGCGGTCAAGCGGATCGGCCGGATGCAGCTGATTTGGCTGGGTCTCCTCGAGATATTCGAGGATGACGGCGGATTCGAAAATCGCCTTGTCGCCGACCTGCAGCACCGGCGTCTTGCCGAGCGGCGAGATCGCCAAAAACCAGTCCGGCTTGTTGGCGAGATCGATGTCGATCCGCTCGAACGGCACGCCTTTTTCGGTCAGCGCGATCACCGCGCGCTGCACATAGGGGCAAAGCTTATGGCTGATCAGCTTTAACGGCGCGGACATCGGCAAGACTCTGAGTTATATGCATCTGCATGTAAACTACATGCACGTGCATATAACGTCAAGCTCGATCGGACCGCCTCCCGATCACGGACGCGCGATCACCCCGCCGGTCATCGGCATGGGCACGCCCGTGGTGCCGGGATAGCTCAGCGGCAGGCCCTTCAAGCCCCGCGCCGCGAGGAAGCCGAAGGCCTGCGCCTCGATCGCGTCCGTCGCCCAGCCCAGCGCGTCGGCGGGCTCGACGATGGCCGGCGCCAGCCGCTCCCGCAGCATGCGCAGCATGGTGAGGTTGCGCGCGCCGCCGCCGGCCACGATCCAGCTCTTTGGCCGTTTGGGCAGCAGCGGGACGATCTGCGCGATGGCGGCCGCGGTGAACGCGGTCAGGGTCGCAGCGCCGTCGGCAGGCTTCACCTGTCCAAGCTTGAGGGCGCCAAAATGGTTGCGGTCGAGCGACTTTGGCGGCGGCTGTTTGAAGAACGGCAGCTCCAGGGCGCGGGCGATCCACGCCTCGTCCACCGCGCCTTGCGCGGCGATCCGGCCCTCGCAGTCGAACTGCTGGCTCATGACGCGGTACATGAAATCGTCGAGCAGCGCGTTGCCCGGGCCGGTATCGCAGGCGATCAGGGTGTCTGACCCGTCGATATAGGTGATGTTGGAGACGCCGCCGATATTGAGCACGGCGATCGGCCCCTCGCGCTCCAGCGATTGCGTCAGCGCGCGGTGATAGACCGGCACGAAGGGCGCGCCCTGCCCGCCGGCCTCGACGTCGGCGGCGCGGAAGTCATGCATGACGGGAATGTGGATGGCCTTGGCCAGCGCGGCGCCGTCGCCGATCTGCACCGTCAGTTTCTTCTCCGGCCGGTGCAGCACGGTCTGGCCGTGGAAGCCGACGATATCGATCTCCTCGCGGGTGATACGGTGCTGGGCGGTAAAGGACGCCACCGCTTCCGCGTGTGCCTGGGTGACCGCGCGTTCGGCCTCGGCCAGGATTCCCGGCCGGGCATCGCGCTGCGGCAAATGGACGGCTTCGGTCAGGGCCTGACGCAGCAGGCCGCGCTCATGGTCGTTATAGGGGCGGTAGCCGGAGGGCCCGAAGGCCTTAACCTTTTTGCCGTCGGTTTCGATCATGGCAACATCGACCCCGTCGAGCGAGGTGCCGCTCATCAGACCGATTGCCGTCAACATCATCGCAATTATGCCTTAAGTGCCTTCTCCAACGTCGGCAATTGACGCCGTGACTTGTGTCAAACGAGCACATCTTATAATGCCACAACGCGCGGGGGAGCGGCAGCCCTATCCGGTATGGTTCCGCAACTCGTTACAATTACCGTGAAATAAGAATGATCAGAGTCGCAGACAAATGACTGCATTTAAATCGGATTTCCTGAACATTTTAAGCGAACGCGGCTTCGTCCACCAATGCTCGGATTTTGGGGGTCTCGACGCGCTGGCCGCCAAAGGCGAGGCCACCGCCTATGTCGGCTATGACTGCACCGCGCCGTCGCTGCATATCGGCAACTACCTCACCATGATGATGCTGCACTGGCTGCAGCAGAGCGGCAACAAGCCGATCACCCTGATGGGCGGCGGCACCACCATGGTCGGCGATCCCTCGGGCAAGGACGAAACCCGGGCGCTGCGCACCGTCGCCGAAATCGAGGCCAACAAGGCCTCGATCCGCGGCGTATTCGCAAAAGTGCTGCGCTATGGCGACGGAAAGTCCGACGCCATCATGCTCGACAACGCGGAATGGCTGACCAAGCTGAACTGGATCGAGATGCTGCGCGACATCGGCCGGCATTTTTCGGTCAACCGCATGCTGACGATGGATTCGGTGCGGCTGCGCCTCGAGCGCGAGCAGGAGATGAGCTTTATCGAGTTCAACTACATGGTCTGCCAGGCCTACGACTTCGTCGAACTGGCGCGGCGCGCCGGCTGCCGCCTGCAGATGGGCGGCTCCGACCAGTGGGGCAATATCGTCAACGGCGTCGACCTCGGCCGCCGCATGGGCACGGCGCAACTGTTCGCGCTGACCACGCCGCTGTTGACCACCGCCTCGGGCGACAAGATGGGCAAGACCGCCAAGGGCGCGGTCTGGCTCAACGCCGACCAGTTTTCGCCGTACGATTTCTGGCAATACTGGCGCAATGTCGAGGACGCCGACGTCGTAAAATTTCTAAAGCTGTTTACGATCCTGCCGATGGCCGAGATCGCAAAGCTTGCGGCGTTGCAGGGCGGCGAGATCAACGAGGCCAAGAAGGTGCTGGCGACGGAAGCGACCGCGCTGCTGCATGGCCGCGACGCCGCCAACACCGCCGCCGAAACCGCGCGGCAGACCTTTGAGGAAGGTTCGGTAGCAGAAAACCTGCCGACCGTGGAAATTCCGCGTGGCGAACTCGATGCAGGCATCGGTGTGCTGGCGGCTTCGTCAAGGCGGGCCTCGTCGCCTCCAATGGCGAGGCGCGGCGCCAGATCAAGGGCGGCGGGCTTCGCGTCAACGACGTCGCCGTCACCGACGAGAAGATGGCGCTCAATGCGTCGAACCTCACCGGCGAAGGCGTAATAAAACTGTCGCTGGGCAAGAAGCGTCACGTCCTGCTGAGGCCTGCATAGGCGCATTCGTTTTCTGACCCTTGCTAGCCGCAGGGTAAACGCGTCCCCTGCCTGCATGGACAAGAACACGCCATCAGGGGAAACGCCGACCAAGCCGCTGAAGCCGGCCCGCGTCGCGCTCAACGTGCTGGCGCTGTGCTTTGCGCTCTCGGTGCTGGGCCGCGGGCTCGGCGAAAGCTTTACGGTCTTCCTCAAGCCGATCTCGGAGAGTTTTGGCTGGGACCGCGCGCAGGTCGTGTCGGTCTATTCGCTGTCGTGGCTGACGGGCGGGTTGACCGCGCCGCTGATCGGCCGCCTGTTCGACCGCTCCGGACCGCGCACGGTCTATGCGCTGGGGCTGTTGCTGCTCGGCGGCGCTTTCCTCATCGCATCGCGTGCGCAGGCGCTGTGGCAGTTCCAGCTCTCGATCGGCATCTGCGTCGGGCTCGGCATCGCGCTGGTCGGCAATGTGCCGAACTCCATCCTGCTCGGCCGCTGGTTCGGCCCGCGGCTGCCGACCGCGATGGCGGTCGTGTACTCCGCCATGGGAGCCGGAGTCCTGTTGCTGCTGCCGGCGTCACAGCTTCTGATCGATCATGTCGGCTGGCGCGACGCCTACCAGTGGTTCGGCGCTATCGTGCTCTGCCTGCTGGTGCCGCTGTTGCTGCTGCCGTGGCGGTTGTTCGCGACCGGCTCGCCGCACATCGTTCAGAAAGCGCAGGCGGAGGTCAGTGACGGCGGCTGGACGCTTGGAAGCGCGATGCGTCATCACGCCTTCTGGGCGCTGTTCTCGACCTTCTTCTTCACGGCGATCGGGATGTACGCCATTTCGGCGCAAATCGTCGCCTATCTCATCGATGCCGGTTTTCCTCCCTTGCAGGCCGCAACCGCCTGGGGTTTTTCCGGCGTCGTGCTGACGATCGGCATGGTCAGCGTGTCCACGCTCGACGGCATCATCGGGCGCCGGCCGTCGGTGCTGCTCAGCTACGCCATTTCCATTGTCGGCATCTTCTTCCTGTGGCTGATCCAGTATTTTCCGAACTACTGGCTGCTCACGGCATTCGTCGTCTGCTTCGGCAGCATGATCGGTTCGCGCGGCCCGCTGATTACCGCGACCGCATTGAAGATCTTTCACGGCAAGCGGGTCGGAACGATTTTTGGCACGATCTCGATCGGCAGCGGGCTTGGCTCGGCCTTCGGCTCCTGGGCAGGCGGCCTGATCCACGACTACACCCACGGCTACAACGCGCTGATCGTGTTCGCGCTGGTGAACGTGATCCTCGGAATGATCCCGTTCCTGGTGGTGCCCGCGCTGCGGCGCTAGAGCTGAATGAGATTAGATTGGGGCCAACGACGAACACTTTCTCATGCCCCCGGACGCAGAGTGCTGCCGGGGGCCCATTCTACTTGCATGGGGTTGTTTTCGCAATTTTTGGGTTCTGGCCCTGCGGTGCACGGCCCAAGAGGCGCTGCACCGCGTCCAGCACACGGGATGACGAAGGGCGGCGATGGCGTCGCTAGTTGTTCGGCGGGAATTCGACCGGGTTGCTCTGCTTGCCGGTGTTGAACTCAAAAATCTTGCGCAGCACGCCCGGCGCCATCGCCGAGATCGGATTGACGCGCAGCACCGGCGCGCCCGGCGTGCCGACGATCTCGTAGGTCACGCCGATCAGGCCCTCATTGCTGCCGCCGCCGATGATCAGACCGAGGATCGGAATCTGGCCGAACATGTTGTTCAGCCCGTACATCGGAACGAAGGTACCGCTCATGCGCACCTGGTTGGCGAGATAGTCGATGTTGCCCTCGATGGTCGCGCCGATCGCCGGCCCCTTCACCACGCCCTCACGAACCGCGAGCTGTCCGCTTTGCCGGGTGAATTCCACGCGCAGCCGCGAAAACGAAACGCTGCTCTGGCCGCCGGTCGGCGCGCCCGCGGCGACGCGATCGAGCGCGCTCTCGCCCTTGACCTGGAAATCCCTGACATTCATCAGGCCTTCCTTGGCGCTGGGCTCGACCGTCGGCGGATCCATCGCCAGCGAAAGCTGGCCGCCGACCACCTTGGAATAGGTGTCGGTGAAGCGGAAGAACGCCCCGGCATCATTGGTCTCGAGATAGATCACCTCGCGGCCCTGCCCGCGGCCGCGCAGATCGGCCGTAACGGGCGTATCGCGCCCGAGCTTGCCGGTCAGCGCAAAATTGCGGACGATGCCGTTGCGCCGGGAGAACTTGCAATCGACGCTGCGTATGCGCCTCGCCGTTGAAGCCGGCGACGGCGCCGAGCTTGAGATCGACATCGAAATCGACGTTCTTGGTCTTGCTTTTGGAGTCGGCGTCCTTGCCCGAGATCGCCGATTTGAGGAAGCCGCGGCCGTCGAACACGTCGCCGCGCATCGTCACCTTCACGACGCCGTCGGCGCCGCGCTCGGCCCGCAGCGTGGTCTTGTCGCCTTCGGTCGGGGAATAGACCGGGAAATTCGCGTTCAGGAGATCGCCATTCTGGTCGACTTCCAGCGAACCCTTGATCGAGACGCCGCCGCCTTCGACCACTATATCCTCGAACCGGGTCGATTGCGCTTCTGCACGACGTTGAAGGTCGCTTTGCCCGACTTGCCGGGCACCTTGACCCAGCCCGGCAGGATGTTGTCGAGTTTCAGCGAGGTGAGATCGGCCTCGATGCCGAGGCGACTGTCATGGTCGCCGCTGCCGATCTTGCCGATCAGCTTGACCGGAAGCGCGCCTGAAACCGCAGGACCGAGATCGAGCCCGAGCCGCGCGCGACTGGCGTCGTCAAGAGTCGCCGCCAGCTTGACGTCGGCGTCGCCCTCAACCGGCTTGCGATAATCGAGCACGGCCTGCTGTCCGTTGATCTTGACGTCACCCCGCACCTGATAGCCGGAATTGTTGGCGACGATTTTGAGCGTGTTGGCTTCCAGTTTCTGGTTCATCACCAGCTTGTCGGCGGCAAATCCGGTGAGATCGGCGGTAGCGCTGTAGGTCGTGTCGGCCTTGGTCAGCGCGTTCTTGACCGGCAGGCCCATGGTGACGACGGCGGCAAAATTGCCCTTGCTGGAATTTGGATCGACCAGCGTTCCCGAGAAGTCGCTGAGCCGGTCCGATGCGAGCACTTCGGCTGCTGCGGGAATGCTGCCGTCGATGCGGAATCTGACTTTCGCGGGCGACGGCTTCGGCGCCATGTCGGGCACTTCGAAAGTGAAGTCGGAGATATTGAGCTTGCGTCCGGCCGGCGTGTCGGCCGCTCCCTGCGCAATCGTCACCAGGGCGGTACGCCCCGTCACCCGCGCCTTCAGATCGGCATCGCGCACCGACGGCATCTGATCCACCGGCCGCACCGTCACGCCTGAGGCGACGATGTTGACGGCAAGTCCCTCGTCCGGGATCGGCGGGCCCTTGCGCGACAGGTTGCGCACCGGCGAATTGACGGCGATGTCGATCCGCTGCAGCGAACCCTTTTCGATCCGCTCGATCACCCATTCGCGCACCTCAGGCACGATCAGGATCGGCCAGATCCGCTTCAGCGCGGAAGCCGACATCGGCGTTCCCGCAAAGCCGAGTTGCAGCCGCGGTTCGCCGGAGTAATCGACCACGCCGGTGCCGGCGAGACTGATCTCGCCATTGCTGAGATCGGCTTGCGTGAGCAGCACGCGCTTCTTGTCGGTGTCGAAGCGGAAGCCGATCGAAATGCGGTTGAAGATCAGCGGCTGTTCGCCCTCGGCGCCCGGCAGCACGATGGTGCCTCCGGAGAGGCCGGCCTGCCAGTCGGTGATGTTGCCGTTGGGCGGCTCGAGATGGGCCAACAGCGTGACCCGGTTAGCACCGGAGACGATCTTGAACGGTGCCACCAGCACGCGCCGCCCGGAATCCCATTCGACGTTCATCTCGGCCAAGTCGATCGCCATCGGATAATCGGGCGTATCGCTGTCGATGATGTATCCGGCGCCGGCCATGACCTTGCCGCGGAAATAGGTCGGCAGGCCGTCGCGTCCGAGTTCGCCCTTCAACTCGCCGGACAGCGGCAGGTCGGCGCTGTAGGTGAGATCCTTTACCCGCATCGCCAGGAAGATGTTGGCGGTCGGCACCTTGTCGGCGCGGATGTCGACCGACCGCACGCCATTGGCGGGAGGCCCGACCAGAACCCGCAGCGACCACGGACGCTTGACTTCTTCGCCGAGGCTGAGCGCCACGCCGCCGGAGCTCGGGCGGCGCAGGCTGAGGCTGATATTGTCGAACGACCATTTGTTGCCGCGCTGCTGATCGTCGACGATCAGATTGCCGTTCTTCAAACCGATTTCGTTGAGGTTTTGCCCGTCGAGGCCGGTCAGGCTCAAACTGTCGAGCCAGTCGAGGCCCGCGAGCAGGCCGTTCTGCGAATTGTCAGCTACCGTCGACGCTGTGGGCGACGACGCCGTCGGCGGCGTGACCGGGACCTGGCGCGGGAAGGTCGCGGGAATGCCGGCGTCCCGCTTGGAGGCGACGCCGGTGGCGATCGGCTTTGCGGTGTCGCCGGCCGATACCGTGACCTGTCCATCCGGCGTGATGCGGATTGCGAGTTCGGCATCGACGAGATTGATGCTTTCGGCGCGCAGCCGTCCCATCAACAGCGCGGAGCCGGAAAGTTTTACTTCGGCTTTCGGCGCGCTCGCGACCACCGCACGCTCGCGATCCCTGACGATGATGTCGCGGATACGCACCGCGATGCGGATCCGGCCGGCGCGCTCGATCTGGGTGCCGCCGATCTCGACGGTATTGCCGTGGCCGATATTTTCCTCGATCGCGGTCGCAAGCCAGGGCGTCGCTACATCGAGATTGATCGGCCCGGCGCCGAGCCGCCACCACAGGGCAAAAAAACAGCCCGCAAAGATCACCGCCAGCGCGGCGACTACAACTGCAAGCCGCCTGACCCAGCGTTCGCCGGTAAGCCAGCGATGGAGCGCGGCGAACCGGTCGGCGGTGCGATGAAGGCCCGAGCTTGAACCGGACAGCAGCCGTCGCGCGCGATTACCCGCCGCTTCGTCCTGGTCCTGATCCCAGTCGGCCTGCTGCCACTGCGCTTGATGGGCGTCAGCACGCGGACCAGACTGGTGATGCGACCCTTGCCGGGATTGTTGGGCCGGTCCTTTGGGCGACGTATTGCTAGCCATTGCCTCTCGGTACTGGCGCTGATTACGAGATTGATCGCCGCCAACGGCGCGCCCGCCGATCTCGATCGAGCGCTCCTGTGCCGGCATCGCTGCCAATCCTCGATTAATACTGTTACTCGTTGTCGGTCCCAATGGGCCCTTCAACGAGCGGACGGGTGATGCGTCGAATTCCTTGTAACCATACTCCGAGGTCATCGGATTTGCCCAGCATCGGACGCGAATCCGCAAGCCCCGGGCATGGCCCGCAATACCCCATTGGTTGAACCGCCGAAAGCGACGAAAGGAAGGCGTATGTCCAAGAAAACGCGCAAGAAATCCTCCACCGAATCGACTAAACGCGCCACCGCAAAACAGGCGAGTGTTCGCTCACCTGCGGCGACAAAACGGCCCGCCTCGAAAACGAGCAAGGCGGCGGGCGCCTCTCCCAAGAAATCCCGGGCCAAAGCATCGCAGAAGGCGGCGTCGAAACCGTTAAAATCCGCCAGCCCCGCGGCGCCGAAACCGGCGCTCGCGGAAGGTGCCAAGGCGCCGGCCTTCCACCTGCCCCGCGACGGCGGCGATACGGTTTCGCTGGCCGATTACGCCGGACAGAAGCTCGTCGTGTTCTTCTATCCGCGTGCAGACACGCCGGGCTGCACCAAGGAGGCGATCGACTTCACCCGGCTGAAGAGCGCCTTCGCTCAAGCGGGCACAGCCGTGCTGGGCGTCTCGGCCGACCCCGTAAAGGCGCAGGAGTTGTTCCGGAACAAGCACCAGCTCGCAATTCCCCTGATTTCGGATCAAGAGCATAAGATGCTCGAGGCCTATGGCGCCTGGGGCGAAAAATCCATGTATGGCAGGAAGTTCCTCGGCATTATTCGCACCACGGTTCTGATCGGGGCCGACGGCCGCGTGGCCCGGGTTTGGCGCAATGTCCGCGTCGATGGCCATGCCGATGAGGTATTGGAGGCCGCCCGGGCGCTCTGATCCGGACGACCGGCCCAAGGGCTTGATCGCCCTGGCTTAGGGCGATCGTGACTGGTTCCCATTTCCTGAAAATTAACCATGACCGGGTCAAATCGGCCCCGCAATTGTAGCCGTACGGAATCGTCTCCGACCGGCGCGGGAGTGCCGATGTCGTATCGTTCCGGTCATTATTCCGAGCATACCCAACACCACCATCCGCAGGATCATGGCCGATCCGCTGCTCGCCGCCCGGCGAGCCAGGCTCAGGCCGCGCCTTTGCAGGATGGCTACACCATCACGCATGCGGGAAAACAGGTTCGCTTCGGGCCTGTGGTGTTCTGGATCGCGGTCGGCACGGTCACCGTGCTCGGCATGTGGTCGGCGGCCACCGCGACTTATTTCGCGTTTCGCGACGACGTCCTGACCCGGCTGATCGCACGCCAAGCCGAGATGCAATATGCCTATGAGGACCGCATCGCCGAACTGCGCGCGCGGGTCGACCGCACCGCCAGCCGCCAGTTGCTGGACCAGGAGCAGTTCGACCAGAAGCTCGACCAGATCATGAAGCGGCAGACCACGCTGGAATCCCGCGCCACCGCGCTCGGTGCTATCCCGGATGCGTCGGTGACCGGTTCGATTCGTCCGGCAGGCCGTGGCGCTGCCGTCGATGCGCCGGCTTCGGGAACGCCAAAGCCCTCCGCGATCAGCGACACCGTTATCTTTGTGGCGCCGCCGGACCGTGAGGCGCGGCTGGAATCGCGCACGCCAATCATCGTTGCCCCGCCGCAGAACCAGTTCGCCAAGGTTCAGGGTTTCGACAATGTGCTGGTGCGGCTGCAGACCTCGCTCGATCAGGTCGAACGGCGCCAGATGGCGGCGTTGAGTTCGGTCGAAGACAGCATGGAATCCCGCGTCCGCCGCATGCGCGGCGTGATCGGCGATCTCGGGCTCGACATGGCGCAGCTGGAAGCCGCCACGCCGCGCGTCGCCGTCGGCGGTCCGTTCGTGCCCGTCAAGATAGGGGCGGATGCCACCACCTTCGAGCGCCAGCTCTATCGCATCAACGTCACGCGCTTCCAGATGGAGAAGCTGAACCGGACGCTGGCGCTGGTGCCC
Source organism: uncultured Alphaproteobacteria bacterium (assembly GCA_963731915.1). Taxonomy (GTDB): domain Bacteria; phylum Pseudomonadota; class Alphaproteobacteria; order Rhizobiales; family Xanthobacteraceae; genus Bradyrhizobium. The sequence goes on along the minus strand of CAVSXQ010000011.1, from coordinate 990 downwards.
TACCGCAAGCCCGTGATCGGCGAAGTCGAGTTCACCTCAGGCTTTGGCGTGCGCAGCGATCCCTTCCTCGGCCGGCCCGCGATGCATACCGGTCTCGATTTCCGCGCCGCCACCGGCGATCCCGTCCGCGCCACGGCCCACGGCAAGGTGGCGTCATCGGGCTGGATGGGCGGCTACGGCCGCATGGTGGAAATCGACCATGGCAACGGGCTCTCGACTCGCTACGGCCATCTCTCCGAGATCCACGTCAAGGTCGGCGAGACCGTCAAGATCGGCCAGGTGATCGGCGCGGTCGGCTCCACCGGCCGCTCCACCGGACCGCATCTGCATTATGAAACCCGCATCGACGGCGACGCCGTCGACCCGCAAAAATTCCTGCGCGCGGGCGTGCGGTTGAGTTCCGGCTAGAAGCGCCGAAAAAATTCTTCGCTTGATGTCGGCGGACGTTGCGGTCAGACGTCCTTGCACCAGAAGCTGAGCTACACGCGGCTCAGTCAAGGAGTGCCAACCTCATGCCCGAAAATACCGTTCGTCTGCATCGCGTCTTCGCGACCAAGCCGGAGAAGCTTTTTCGCGCCTTCCTCGATGCCGATGCCATGGCCAAATGGCTGCCGCCCCACGGCTTCACCTGCAGGGTCCACCATTTCGAAGGCAAGGTCGGCGGTACATTCAGGATGTCGTTCACCAATTTCACGACGGGCAATAGCCACGCGTTCGGCGGCGAATATCTGGAGATCGTGCCGAACGAGCGCGTCCGCTATACGGACAAATTCGAAGACCCCAATCTGCCCGGCGTCATGGAGGTGACCGTGAAGCTGCGGGCCGTTGCCTGCGGCACCGAAATCAACATCGAGCAGGCAAACCTGCCGACGGTCATTCCGGTCGAATCCTGCTATCTCGGCTGGCAACAGTCGCTGAACCAGCTCGCAGCGCTGGTGGAGCCTGATATTCCCGAGTAATTCGCTACGCAAACGCCGCTTGGTAACTGCA
>CAVSXQ010000010.1:0-73478 GCA_963731915.1 uncultured Alphaproteobacteria bacterium | reverse complement strand
GAGCTCGGCATGGCGCATGTCGAACTCGCAAGCGCTGCGGCAGCGCCGATGACAGCGCCGTCAGCAAGGAATTCTTCGATCTCTTCGTTGGGCTTGGCCGCGGCGAACTGCTGCCTTATGCGTCCTACTATTTGACCGGCTTCCTTCACGAGCGTCCGCTGGCGCGGGTTCGCGAAGATCTCGACCCGCTCGGGATCGAGCGCGCCGGCACCTCGCGCGAACCCGAAGATCATGTCGCGATCCTGCTGGAGGTGATGTCGGGTCTGGCGCGCGGCGACTTCGCGGCCGACTTCAGCGAACAGGCGAAATTTTTCGAGCGGCACCTCAAGCCGTGGGCGGCACGGATGTTCGCCGATCTCGAAATGTCGCCATCCGCAAAACTTCTATCGTGCCGTCGGCCGTGTCGGCCGCGTCTTCATCGAACTGGAATCCGAAGCCTTTGCGCTGTCCGAGTGACGGCGCGGGCAATGACTTGGAGGAAATTGCAATGAGTAAGCCATCCGACAGCAAATCACAGGCGGGCGTAGACCGCCGCCGCTTCTTCACGATGGGCGGATCGGCCGTTGTAGCGGCGGCCACCGTGCCGCTGGCAAGCGGCGAAGCGCTGCCGACGAGTCCGAGGCCGAGCGCGTCAAGGCCCGTTACAAAGAGACGGACCACGTCAAGAACTACTATCGCGTCAACCGCTATTGATGGGGTCACGCACATGCTGATGAAGCGAAAAGATGGATCCGCGGGCAGGGCGCGTTTGCAGGGGATCGCTGCCGGTCTCGCCTCCGGCGTTCTCGACCGCCGTACGTTCCTGCGCCGCTCCGGTCTGGTTGCAGGTGCGGGAGCCGCGATCGGCTTGATGCCGCTCGGTTCGGTGCGCAAGGCGCAAGCCGGACCGAAGATCGTCGGCGCGCCGACGGAGATCAAAAAGAACATCTGCACGCATTGTTCGGTCGGCTGCACCGTGATTGCCGAAGTGCAGAACGGTGTCTGGGTCGGCCAGGAGCCTGCCTGGGACTGACCGATCAACCGCGGCTCGCATTGCGCCAAGGGCGCCTCGGTGCGCGAACTTGTCCACGGCGATCGCCGCCTGAAATATCCGATGAAGCTGGTCAACGGCGAGTGGCAGAAGGTCTCGTGGGACCAGGCCATCAACGAGATCGGCGACAAGATGTTGGAAATCCGCGCCAAGTCCGGTGCCGATTCCGTCTACCTGCTCGGCTCCGCAAAGTTCTCCAACGAAGGCGGTTACCTGTTCCGCAAGTTCGCGGCGTTCTGGGGCACCAACTCGATCGACCACCAGGCCCGTATCTGCCACTCGACCACCGTCGCCGGCGTCGCCAACACCTGGGGCTACGGCGCGATGACGAATTCCTACAACGACATGCGCAACTCGAAGACCATCGTCTTCATGGGTTCGAATGCCGCCGAAGCCCATCCGGTGTCGTTGCAGCACATCCTGACCGGCAAGGAGATCAACCGCGCCAACGTGTTCGTGCTCGACCCGCGCTTCACGCGCACCGCGGCACACGCTACCGAATATGTCCGCTTCCGCAGCGGCACCGACATCGCGGTGATCTGGGGCATGCTGCACCACATCTTCAACAACGGCTGGGAAGACAAGGAATTCATCAAGCAGCGCGTCTACGGCATGGACCAGATCCGCGCCGAAGTCGCCAAGTGGACGCCCGACGAAGTCGAACGCGTCACCGGCATCCCGGGCGAGCAGTTGAAGAAGGTCGCCGAGACCTTTGCCAAGCAGAAGCCGTCGGCATTTGTCTGGTGCATGGGCGGCACCCAGCACACGGTGGGCACTGCCAACGTCCGCGCCTATTGCGACCTGCTGCTGGCGACCGGCAATGTCGGTACGTTCGGCGGCGGCGCCAACATCTTCCGCGGCCACTGTAACGTTCAGGGCGCAACCGATATCGGTCTCGATATCGTGACGCTGCCGCTGTACTACGGCCTCGTCGAGGGTGCCTGGAAACACTGGGCGCGGGTCTGGGAAGTCGAATACGACTATCTGCAGGCGCGCTTCGACGAAGTGCCGGCCAAGGCCGGCCGTCCGGCGCGCACCCGCAAGCAGAATATGGAAGCGCCCGGCATCCCGTGGACACGCTGGTTCGATGCGACGCTGGCCAACCCTGATGACGTTGACCAACGCGATATCGTGAAGGGCGTGTTCATCATGGGTCACGGCGGCAATACCATTCCGCGTATGACCGAAATGGTGAAGGGCCTCGAGAAGCTCGAGCTGCTGGTCGTCGCCGACCCGCATCCGACCACGTTCGCGGCGATCTCGGACCGCAAGAACGGCACCTATTTGCTGCCGGCCTGCACCCAGTTCGAAACTTCGGGTTCGCGCACGGCATCCAACCGTTCGCTGCAGTGGGGCGAGCAGGTCGTCAAGCCGATCTTCGAATCGAAGGACGATTACGAGATCATCTACCGGATCTCGGAAAAGCTCGGTTTCGCCGACAGGATGTTCAAGAACATCAAGGTCGAGAACAAGCGGCCCGTTCCCGAAGATCTGCTGCGCGAAATCAACCGCGGCGGCTTCTCGACCGGCTATTCCGGCCAGTCGCCGGAGCGGCTGAAGACGCACATGAAGAACCAGGGCAAGTTCGACCTGGTGACGCTGCGCGCCAAGGCCGACGAGCCGGAGATCGGCGGCGACTATTACGGGTTGCCGTGGCCGTGCTGGGGCACGCCCCAGATCAGGCATCCGGGAACGCACACGCTCTACAACACCAACCTGCACGCCAAGGACGGCGGCGGCACGTTCCGCGCGCGGTTCGGCGTGGTCTACGAAGAGAAGCAGCCGGACGGTTCGGTGAAGAACGTCAATCTGCTGGCGGAAGGCTCCTACAGCAAGGGTTCGGAGCTCACCGACGGCTATCCCGAATTCACCTATGGCGTGCTCAAGAAGCTCGGTTGGGACAAGGATCTCACCGAAGCCGAACTGGCGACGATCAACAAGATCGGCGGCAACAACCCCGACGGCGTCGGCTGGGCCGTCGATCTGTCCGGCGGCATCATCCGCGTCACGCTGGAGCACGGTGTGATGGCTTACGGCAACGGCAAGGCGCGCGCGGTGGCGTGGAATTTGCCCGATCCGGTGCCGGTGCATCGCGAACCGATCTACACTCCGCGGCCCGAACTGGTCGCCAAATATCCGACGCGTCCGGACGGCCGCCAATTCCGCATGGCCAATCTCGGATTCTCCGTTCAGAAGGCAGCGGTGGAGAAGGGGCTTGCCAAGCAATTCCCGATCATCCTCACCTCGGGACGCCTGGTCGAATATGAAGGCGGCGGCGAAGAAACCCGGTCGAACAAATGGCTCGCCGAGTTGCAGCAGGACATGTTCGTCGAGGTCAACACGTCAGATGCCGCCGAGCGCGGCATCAAGGACGGCGGCTGGGTCTGGGTCTACGGCCCGGAAAACGGCTCCAAGGCCCGCGTCAAGGCGCTGGTCACCGACCGGGTCGGCAAGGGCGTGGCGTTCATGCCATTCCACTTCTCCGGCTGGTTCCAGGGCGTCGATCAGCGCAGCAAATATCCGAAGGGTGCCGATCCGATCGTGCTGGGCGAAAGCGTCAACACGATCACGTCCTACGGCTACGATCCCGTTACCGGCATGCACGAGGGCAAGGTCACCCTGTGCCAGATCCAATCGGCGTGAGAGGAGAATAAATCATGGCTCGCGTCAAATTTCTCTGTGATGCCGACCGCTGCATCGAATGCAACGCCTGCGTTACCGCCTGCAAGAACGAGCACGAAGTGCCGTGGGGCATCAATCGCCGACGTGTCGTCACCATCAATGACGGCAAGCCCGGCGAACGTTCGGTGTCGATGGCGTGCATGCACTGCACCGACGCGCCTTGCGCGGCGGTCTGCCCAGTGAACTGCTTCTACACCACCGCTGACGCCGTGGTGCTGCACTCCAAGGATCTCTGCATCGGCTGCGGCTATTGCTTCTACGCCTGTCCGTTCGGCGCGCCGCAATATCCAAAGGTCGGCAACTTCGGATCGCGCGGCAAGATGGACAAGTGCACCTATTGCGCGGGCGGGCCGGAGGCCGACTCCACGCCGGCCGAATACGCCAAATACGGCGCCAACCGCCTCGCCGAGGGCAAGCTGCCGATTTGCGCCGAGATGTGCTCGACCAAGTCGCTGCTGGCCGGCGACGGCGCGATCATCGCCGAAATCTACAAGGAACGGGTGATGAAGCGCGGTTACGGCTCGGGCATGTGGGGCTGGAAAACCGCCTACGCGGATTCACCGACCGGCTGATGCAACTGGCGCCGCCCGGTTCGCTGCGGCGGCGCTCGCGTAACACGTAAAACCGAAAGGGCGTTGTGCAGATGCCAGGCTCACTTTCAACTCTCAGGGCGCTGTGCGCCGCGTTTGCGCTGCTGTTCGTGGTGGCGCAGCCCGCCGCGGCGCAATTGTCCTTCAAGCCCACCGCCGAAGCGGTCCAGGAAGACAAGCTCCTGAACGCGCTGAAAGAGGGCGACAAGATCACCGGACGGATTTCTATTCCTGACACGATGGCTTCGAGCCTTATCCAGCCCGCCGGGCGCGACTGGCGGGATTTCCAGCGCAGCAAGCTGCCGGTCATCGGCGGCGTCACGATCATCGGCATGTTCGCCGTGCTGCTGATCTTCCTGATGGTGCGCGGAAAGATCCGCATCCATCGGGGATTCTCGGGAACGACAATCCTGCGCTTCGGCTCGTTCGAGCGCTTCACGCACTGGCTGACGGCGAGCTGCTTCGTGATCCTAGCGCTTTCCGGCCTCAATATCAGCTTCGGCCGTGTCCTGATCCTGCCGCTGTTCGGCGCTTCTGCCTTCGCCACCATGTCGGGCTACGCAAAGATCGCGCATGATTTTCTGGCGTTCCCGTTCATGCTTGGCCTCGTGATCATGTTCCTGATCTGGATCAAGGACAACATCCCGGGCAAGGTCGACGTGGAATGGTTCAAGCAGGGCGGCGGCGTCCTCTTCAAGGGCAAGCATCCGCCGGCCAAGCGCTTCAACGCCGGTCAGAAAGGCATTTTCTGGATCGTGATCATCGGCGGCGCGCTGATGTCGGTGTCCGGCTGGTACCTGCTATTCCCCTACATTCCGGCCAACGTCACCGAACTGCAGTTCTGGACCGTGATCCACGCCATTGTCGCCATGCTGTTCATCGCGGCGATGCTGGCGCACATCTATATCGGTTCGGTCGGGATGGAAGGCGCATTCGACGCGATGGGCACCGGTCGAGTCGACCTCAACTGGGCCAAGGAGCATCACTCGCTCTGGGTCGAGGAGGAGCAGGCCAAGGGCCACGCCCCTGCGCCGGGCACTTCGCGCGCTCAGCCGGCCGAATAAGGTTTTGGGGGAAACACCATGAAGGTCTTTATCTCGGCTGTCGTGTTTGCGGTGATCGCCGCATTCGTCGCCTCGTTCGTGCTCAGCGGTGTGCAGATGGCGAGCTACACCGCGTTCACGACAAGCGGCGCCAGGGTCGGCGATCCCGGCAACAATCTGGTCGGACCGGGTTGATACCGCTTGAAAGCGCAAATTGCCGTGCCTGACGTAACGCAGGCCTGGCCGGTTGAAATCCGGCTGCTGAAAGACCGCCGCACGCTTGTTGTCAGTTTTGACGACGGCGTGGAGTTCAGCCTGCCGGCGGAATTGCTCCGGGTAACCAGTCCGTCGGCTGAAGTGCAGGGCCACTCCGAAGCGCAGCGCAAGACCGTTGGCGGCAAGCGTAACGTCACCATCCTCTCGGTCGACGCGGTCGGCAATTACGCGGTCCGGCTCGGGTTCGACGATCTGCACACCACCGGTATCTATTCCTGGGCTTTTCTGCGCGACCTCGGCGTCAACGCGGAGCGGCGCTTTCAGGACTATCTCGACGAGCTCCAGGCCAAGGGTCTCGACCGCGACCGACCTGGCATGCGCTGAGGGCTTTCTCTTTATTTGAGCATGATCTTTGCGGAAAACCGGTACCCACTTTTCCGGATCATGCTCCGGCAGCCTTGACGGCGTCACGAACGGGAGAAACGATCGGCCGCGAATGGCAAATCCCCGCAAAAAGTTCCGTTCGTTCGTCCTGACGTTTGCAGCCTTGCTGATACTCCTTCCGTCGGATCCTGCGGCTGCGCAGTTGCGCGGCCATGGCGGGCCGGTGCGGGGGCTCGCGATTTCATCGGACGGGCAAAATGCGATCTCGGGAAGTTTTGATTCAACCGCGATCCGCTGGTCGCTGACGCGCAATGCGGCCGAGCAGGTGTTGCGGTTCCATGCCGACGCCGTCAACGCGGTCGTCCTGCTGCGAGACGGACGCGCCGCGACCGCAGGCGCCGACGGCCGCATTGCGATCTGGGCCCCCGGAAAGACCCGGCCCGACGCCGTGTTCGAAGGCCATACCGCCCCGATCGTTGCACTTGCGGTCTCAGGGGATGGGATGACGCTGGCATCGGCATCATGGGATCAGACCGTTCGGCTCTGGCCGCTGGCGGGTGGTCCGGCGCGCCTGCTCGAAGGCCACACGCAGAACGTCAACGGTGTGGCGTTTACGCCTGATGGACGCGCGCTGGTCAGCGTGAGTTACGATCAAAGCGTTCGCATCTGGCCGCTCACGGGCGCGCCGGCACCGACGGTGATTGCGATGCCGAGCCCGCTCAACGCTGTGGCCGTCGCCGGCGATGGCGAGATCGCGGCCGGCGGGGGCGATGGCAGGGTGTATTTCCTGGCGCGCGACGGCACCCGGTCAGGCGACGTTGCGGCCGGGCCGCGGCCCGTGATCTCGCTTGCGGTTTCGCCCGACGGCGCGCTGGCCGCAGCTGCCAGCATCGGTGGATCGGTGGCGATCATCGATCGCAAGACGCGCGCGCTGGCCCGCACGCTGGTAGGTCCCGGGCTGCCGGTGTGGTCGGTGTCGTTCATGCCGGACAGCCGGACGCTGCTCACCGGAGGCGCCGACAACATCATCCGCCGCTGGAACGCGGCAACCGGCGAGCCCGTCGATTCGCTTCTGATGGAAACGGCAGGGGACCCTTTGGCGGCATATGCCGGAGATCGAGGCGCCGAAATTTTTCGTGCATGCGTAGCCTGCCACACGCTTGGCACAGAGCAGGCCAACCGGGCGGGCCCGTCGCTCGCGGGCCTGTTCGGCAGGCGGATAGCCACCTTGCCCGGCTACGATTTTTCCGAGGCGCTGAAGCGCCTCGACATCGTGTGGGCACCCGAGACGGTCGCAAAGTTGTTTGAGGTCGGACCTGCGGCCTATACCCCCGGCACCAAGATGCCGGAGCAGCGCATCGGTTCGGAGCAGGATCGGGCGGCGTTGGTGCATTTTCTCGAACGCGCCACGAAGAAGTAGCGGGTTCGACTTAGTGTAGCTTGCCCTTTGCTACACAGACCGGTGCCTTAAACCACTCGGCCACCCTTCCGTCCGAGCAACGTCAATCATCTAGCCGCGCAAAGATCAAGGACGGTATGGCCGCGCAGTCGCGTCGACTCGGCCGGGCCAAAGGGTTGGTGAAGCCTGTCGGTTACGTGCGATCCGGCAGCTTGACCGGCACGCGCGGCGACGTGCTCTTCACCCGGGGGCTTCCGTCCGGATAGGTGTTGCTCTTGAGCGTTTCCAGCAGGAGAAGGAATTTTTCGGCAAGCATGGCGCTGCCTCCACGGGTTCCTTCTCCATTGGCCACGGTGTTGTTGTCCCAATTCGATCAACTAAAAGAGAGGTAGCGGAGGAGGCCGGGGGTGGCGCCGGTTGTTCCATTCGCGCCGCGGCGCACCCTGGGGATAAAGAGCTGTGACCGAGGGTTGCCGGCGCATTTGCAGGCGGTTAACCTTGATTTAATCATGGTCAGGCCATCGTTACGCGTATGCGGAGTTTCCGGTGAGCTACCGAACCGACGATTCCTACGCCGTAGGAAACGAAACCTACGATGCAGATGAGGACGATGCGCCCCGGCGCGGGCTGCTGTCCTGGATTCTGATCGTTACGCTGCTGATGGGAACGGGCAGCGGATCGGCCTTGATCTGGCGGACCTTCGGTGGCGGTCCAATCCTTCCTGCGATCGCGTCAACACCAGTCTCGGTAGCCGCCGTCGAAAAGCCGTCCGGGCAGGGCGATCTCAGCGCGTTGCGGCAGGAGATCACGGGCACGGTTCAGTCGACGCAACAGGTGCTGGCGGCCCAGCAGGCGGAAATCAAGCGGCTGTCCGAACAGGTGTCGGCACTGTCAAGCAAACTGGAAATGCTGCAACGGCCGGTCACCTCGGCCCAGGGGGCGATGCCGGCGCCCGCGCCAACGGCGCGTCGCACCGGCGCCGAAGAAGAAGCCTGACGCTGCAAAGCCGGCCGCAGCAAAACCGGCCGAGGCCAAAACAGCCGACAGCAAGCCGGGCGAAGTCAAGCCGGGTAGCGGTCCGATTTCGACCGGCGGCGCGCCGCTGCAATTAAATCGCTGATACCGCGCCGCGCAAACAGCGGCCCAACTCGCCACGAGCTGTGAAGGAAATCTGCGCGCTATTTCGCGCGGGAAGCGTTGCGGCTAACCAAGGGCAAAGGCAAGCAGGCTCGAACAGAGCAGCACGAGGCTTGCCGTTGTCAATGCGAGGAAACCGCCGGAAACGAGGTCATGATTGCGCATGGTACACCTGTCACGCCAGATGCTCGTCCGAATTTATTAAAGATTTCGGAATCAAGCCTTCAGTGAAGGAAGTGATGCGTCGTCTTGCCTTGCCGTCTTGCCTTGGAACCTCTGGGCCCGAAACCTCAGGCCCAATATTTCAGGCTCTGGAACGAAATCCTTCGAAGGCATGGGCCAGAAAGATCCCTACGCTCACCAGGCCCATCACCGCGCTTACCGTCTCGATCATTGCAAACATCCTTCCCACCCCGCGTACGAACAAACGACCGCGGCCTTGCACAGTCAAAAAGATTCAGGTGCAGAAAATGAAGATCGGAAATGACTGAGGATTTGGCGCAACACCCTGTCCGGAAGCAGGACAGAGGCGGCGGGAAATGCCCGTAAATCTGCGGGGAAATTGTTGCAACGATTGATTCACCACCAAAGCGCTCACCCCATTTCCGCCGTGTTCGGGTTGCGATATCGTCACGGTTCGATGTGGATGTGGGCTGCATCGTGCGAAGTGGTCGTTCGCACCCCGATATGGGGCATTCGGCCGGCGGAAATGGTATTTGGGGCGGATGGGGATTCGACGGTCAGATCCGGTGATCCGGGCGGCGCGCGGCGCTGCTGCCGTGGCGACGTGCCTTGTGCTTGCCAACTGCGCCTCGTCGGACAAATTCGCCAGCCGCGTCGATCCGAAATACGGCGTCTCTTCGAGCCCGCGCGTGGTGGCGCTCGGCGATCCCGTGCCGAAGGGCGGCGGCACCTACCGTATCGGCAAGCCCTACACGGTTGCGGGCCGGGTCTATGTTCCCGAAGAGGATCCTAACTACCGCGCCGAGGGCATGGCGTCCTGGTACGGCGATGATTTTCACGGCCGGCTGACGGCCAATGGCGAGGTCTTCGATATGACCTCGCTGACGGCGGCCCATCCGACCCTGCCGATTCCGTCCTATGCCCGCGTGACCAATGTTCGAAACGGCAAGTCGCTGATCGTGCGCGTCAACGATCGCGGGCCCTACCATGGCAACCGCCTGATCGACGTCTCGAACAAGGCCGCCGAACTGCTTGAGTTCAAACACAATGGCGTGGCGAGGGTGCGGGTCGAATATGTCGGCCGGGCGCCGCTCGAGGGCTCTGACGACCGCCAGCTGCTGGCCACCTTGCGGACCGGGGTGCCGGCTCCGACGCCGTCGAGCGTCCGGATTGCTTCGGCCCGGCCATTCGTTCCCGATCTTCCGGAGGGAGGCCGCCAGATCCGCGGCGAGGTTCCGATGCCGGAAGGGCGGCCCTACAGCCTCGGCAATACTTCGGCCGACTATGCTTCGATCAACGCGACGTCGGAAATGTCGGCCTCGAGCCGGTCCCGCGGCCGTGCGCTGGAAAATCCGCGCGCCGTATCCTACGAGGCCGATGACCGCTCCGGCGCGCCGTCGACCGCCTATGCGCCGATCGACCCCCGCGGGCCGCGCGAAATTTTGAGCGGGCGCGGGCTGTACTGAGCCCGTCCAATCTTTTTGTTGAGCATGATCTCCGCGCAAACGCTTCGCGTTTGTCGCGAGGGAAAACCGGTACCCACTTTTCCGGATCATGCTCTGGGCTCACTTCAGGAAGGCGATCAGGGCCGCGTTGACCTCCTCGGGCCGCTCCTGCTGTACCCAGTGTCCGGCGCCATCCAGGATGATCTTTGCCGTCAGGTTGGGCAGCACGCGCTCCATGTCGGCGACGCGCTTGGCGCCGATCAGGCCGGTGATGACGCCGTCCTTTGAGCCGGCAAGGAACAGCGACGGCTGACGGATTTGCGCATTCTGCCAGGCCGCGGTCAGCTCCCAGTTGCGATCGATGTTGCGGTACCAGTTCAGCCCGCCACGGAAGCCGGACCGGGTATAGACCTTGGTGAAGTAGGCGAGGTCCGCCTCCGTCAGCCAGTCCGGCAGCGGCTGGTCGCGATTGCCGCCGGCGAGAAAGCCCTTGCCTTGCTCGACGAACTGATGCGCCGAGGGATCGGAAAAGCCGCGGCCGGCGAGCACGGTGCGCATGGTCAGCGCGACGTCGGCTTCGAACTCGGCTTCGGCGACGCCCGGCGGCTGAAAATATTGCCAGTAGAAATTGGTGACCCCGCTTTGGCGCAGCGTTTCCAGCGGCCGGCCACGGCCGCGGAAGGGCGGGGGCACGCTAAGACCTGCGACCCTGGTGAAAACGTCCGGCCGGAACATCGCGGCGTGCCAGGCGACCGGCGCGCCCCAGTCGTGACCGACGATGACAGCTTGCGTTTCTCCCAGTGCCGCGACCAGCGCGACCATGTCGCCGACATTGTGGAAGATGCTGTAGGCCTCGACCTCCGCCGGTGCGGAGGTCTGGCCGAAGCCGCGCATGTCGGGCGCCACGACATGGAAGCCGGCGGACGCCAGCGCCGGGATCTGATGCCGCCAGGAATAGGACAATTCCGGCCAGCCATGGCAGAGCACGACCAGCGGGCCTTCGCCCTGTTCGCGCACGAACATCTCGATTCCGTTGACCGGAATCGTGCGTGAGGATGCCATCGCGTTTCCGCCCGTCGCCACCGTCATTGTTTAGCCAGCCCGGAAAACGATGCGCCTTGAGGTCCGGTGAATCTGCCAGTCGTCATGCATTTCGCGCGCTCGGATTCACACTTGTCCTTTGCACCCGGGTTGTTCTTGACGCAGGCGCCGGCATAAGCCGAGCAGGTTTTACCAGCCTGTTTCGAATAGCCGGTGCCGCCCATTTTGTCCGGGACGCCTTGTTGGGCGTAAGCTGACCCCGCCATCAACGCGACCGCAGCGGCGACGCAGAAAATTCTCATTGATTGTTGCCCCTTCCGCCTTTTTGGCACATTGGCGGCACGATAGGGTCGTTCGGCATGCGCGGCAAATCGGCCCCCGATCCTTGGATCCCGCTGCCCGGCAAAAGCCGTGTTGTTCGCGTTACTTCCACCTGTTAGAACGCCGGGCTTCAGGACTTTTGTAATGGCCGTCAAAATCTCATTGTTCAGTAACTTTTGGGCGAGCGGGCGTGGCGCGCCCCGCCTGATCGCCGTGGGCCTGGCGCTGGCCGTCGGTTGCGGCGGCGCGGTTTATGCCGCCAATAACAGCGTGCAGGGCGGCAAGAAGGATGAGCATGCCTTTGACGGCGATGCGCCGACGGCGATCCTGATCGAAGCGACCAGCGGCAGCGTGCTGTTCGAGAAGAACGCCGACGAGCTGCGTGCGCCATCCAGCATGCTGAAACTGATGACGGCCGAGGTGGTGTTCAACGCGGTCAAGAAGGGCACCGTCAAACTGACCGACGAATACCGCATCAGCGAGAATGCCTGGCGCCGGGGCGGGGCGCCGTCGGGCGGCTCGACCATGTTCGCTGCCATCAACAGCAAGGTGTCGGTCAACGACCTCCTGCAGGGCGCGATCATCCAGAGCGGCAACGATTCCTGCATTGCGCTGGCCGAGGGCATGGCCGGCAACGAGCGCATTTTTGCAACCGACTTCATGACCAAGCGCGCGCGCGAAATCGGTATGACGAAGTCGACCTTCGGCAATTCCAACGGGCTGCCCGACCCCGCCAACAAGATGACCGTGCGTGAGCTTTCAAAGCTCGCGCGCCATATCATCCTGACCTATCCGGACATGTACAAGCTGTTCAGCGAGCGCGAATTCACCTGGAACAAGATCCGGCAGCAGAACCGCAATCCGCTGCTCAACTCGCTCAACGGCGCCGATGGCCTCAAGACCGGGTTCACCAAGGAAGGCGGCTACGGCATGGTCGGCTCGGCCGTGCAGAACGACACAAGGTTGATCGTGGTCGTCAACGGGCTCGATGACCCTGACGACCGCGCGCAGGAAGCCAAGAAGATGCTGGAATGGGGTTTTCGCAATTTCGAGGCGCGGACGCTGTTTGCCGCCAACCAGCAGGTCGGCTACGCAAAAGTATTCGGCGGCGAGAGCCGCTCGGTGAAGCTTGCAAGCCGCGAGCCGATCAAGGTGATGGTGCCGAAGAACGGCAGCGAAAAGCTGATCGCGCGGGTCGTCTATAACGGGCCGGTGCGGGCGCCGATCGCGGAGGGACAGCCGGTCGGCGTGGTGCGGGTCTGGCGCGGCGCCAATGTCGCCATGGAGGCGCCGGTCTACGCCGCCGAGGCGGTTGGCGCGGGATCGACCGTGCGCCGCGCCATCGACGGCGCCAGCGAGCTCGTCATCGGCATGTTCCGCGCCAGCGCCGAGAAACTCTGACCATGGGTGAGGCAGCAGCGGTCAAACGGCCTTCCGGGCGCGGAAAATTCATTTCCTTCGAAGGCGGGGAGGGATCGGGAAAATCCACCCAGATCAAGCTGCTGGCGCAGCGTCTGGAGGCGGCAAAGCTGCGCGCCATCCTCACCCGCGAGCCAGGCGGCTCGCCGGGGGCGGAAATCATCCGCCACCTCGTGCTGTCGGGGATGGGCAAGCTGCTCGGCCCGGAAGCAGAGACGTTGTTATTCGCCGCCGCGCGCGACGACCATGTGCGCACCGTGATCGAGCCGGCGCTGACGCAGGGAACGTGGGTGTTGTGCGACCGGTTTTCCGATTCGACACGGGTCTATCAGGGCCGGCTGGGCAACGTTGCGCCGGGCGTGCTCAACGCGATGCAGCGCGTCACCATCGGCGACCTCAAGCCCGATCTGACCATCATTCTCGACGTCCCCGTTGAAGTCGGTCTCAAACGCGCCGCCGGCCGTCGCGGCGATGGCGCGCCTGACCGGTTCGAGTCAGAAGACGTCAAGTTCCATCAGGACCTGCGCGACGCCTTTCGCCAGATCGCGGCCGAAGACCCCGAGCGCTGCGTGCTGATCGACGCCACGCCGAGCCCCGATATCGTTGCCGCCCAAGTCTGGACGGCGCTGCGCGACCATTTGTTTTCGATGGCAACATCAGCCAGTCCCGCATGAGCCCGCGCAAGACAGAAGAAGAAAGCGCGCTCCGGCATCCGCGCGAGACGGCCGATCTGTTCGGGCATCGCGAGGCGGAGACCGCGCTGCTCGATGCCTATCGCAGCGGGCGCATTCCGCATGCCTGGCTGATCGGCGGGCCGCAGGGCATCGGCAAGGCGACGCTGGCCTATCGCATGGCGCGCTTCGTGCTGGCGCATCGCAATCCGCTTGCACCTGCCGTTCAGCGCGCCACTTCGCTCGCGGTTGATGCATCCGATCCGGTCGCACGCCAGGTCGCGGCCGAGGCCCATGGCGGCCTGCTGGTGCTGGAGCGCGGCCTCAACGACCGCGGCGTGCTGCGCACCGTCATCACCGTCGATGAGACCCGCGAGACGATTTCGTTTTTCGGCTCGACGGCGGCGGTGGAGGGCTGGCGGGTCTGCATCGTCGATACCGTCGACGAGCTCAATCCGAACGCGGCGAATGCGCTGCTGAAGATTTTGGAGGAGCCGCCGCAGCAATCGCTGTTCCTGCTGGTCTGTCACGCGACCTCGCGGGTGCTGCCGACCATTCTGTCACGCTGCCGCAAACTGCCGCTGCGCGCACTCTCGAGCGAGGACGTCGTTCGCGCCGCGGCGCGCGCGAGCGATCGTCCGGCCGATGACCCGGCGCTGGTCGAAGCGGCGGCAGCCTCCGAGGGAAGCGTCGCCCGCGCGCTGACGCTGCTCGGCGGCGATGCGCTCAAGCTGCAGCAGCGCACGGCGGCGCTGCTGGCCACGCTGCCGCGGGTCGATCCGCGCGAGCTGCATGCGCTCGGCGATTCCCTTGGGATCAGCGACCGCGTGGCGCTGGCCGCCTTCATCGACGGCGTCGAGCGCTGGGTCTCGGAGCGCCTGCACGCCGATGAGGCCAATGCCAATGCGAACCTGCCGCGCCTTGCACGGCTGGCGGAGGTATGGGAAAAGATCGCCCGCGCCGCGCGCGACACCGCAGAGTATAATCTGGAGCGAAAACCGCTGGTTTTCTCGGTGTTTTCGCAGCTCGCGGAAGCGACGCGCTAAGCCGCTATTCGCAAGCAACATCATCAACGTTCGAACGACAAGGGAATTCGTGGTGGCCAGGAAATCTTCCAAGAAGAAAAAGACGAAGAAGACGGCGGCCGCCGCATCGAAGAAGCGCGTGAAAAAGGCTACTGCGAAGAAGACTACAAAGAAGGCTCGCAAGGTCGTCGCGAAGAAGTCCAGGAAGACGGTCAAGAAAGCGAAGAAGGCGCCGAAGAAGACGGCTGCGAAAAAGGCTTCGAAGAAGTCAGTCAAGAAGTCTGCAAAAAAAGCCAAGGCCAGCCAGCCGACCTCCGCGCCGAAAGCGAGGACGGCAGCCCCGCCGCCGGCCAAATCGCCTGCGCCGAAGCCAGCGGTATCCAAACCGGTTGCACCGAAGCCGAAGCCCGCGCGGGTCGCAACACCGGCACCGGCGCCATCGCGCGGCAACATCTATTACATCACGACCGCGATCGCCTATCCGAATGGGCAGCCGCATATCGGCCACGCCTATGAGGCGATTGCCACCGATGCCCTGGCGCGCTTTCAGCGGCTCGACGGCAAGGACGTCTTTTTCCTGACCGGCACCGACGAGCACGGCCAGAAGATGATCCAGACCGCCGAGGCCGAGGGAATGACCACGGCCGATCTGGCTGCGCGCAACGCCGGCCGGTTCAGGGAGATGGACGAGGTCCTCAACGTTTCCTTCGACCGCTTCATCCGCACCACCGAGCCTGCGCATCACAAGTCGGTGCAGGTGGTCTGGAACCGGATGCAGCAGAACGGCGACATCTATATCGACGTCTATGCCGGCTGGTATTCGGTGCGCGACGAGGCCTATTACGCCGAAGAGGAAACCGTCCTCGGCGAGGACAATGTGCGCCGCGGCCCGCAGGGCACGCCGGTCGAGTGGGTCGAGGAGAAGAGCTACTTCTTCAAACTGTCCGCCTATCAGGACAGATTGCTCGCGCTGTATGAGAGCCAGCCCGATTTCATCGGGCCGGACTCGCGCCGCAACGAAGTCATCAGCTTTGTAAAGGGCGGCCTGAGGGATTTGTCGATCTCGCGCACCACGTTCGACTGGGGCGTCAAGGTGCCGAACGACCCCGAACATGTGATGTATGTCTGGGTCGACGCGCTGACCAACTACATCACCGGCGTCGGCTTCCCCGATGAGACCGATGCCAACTGGCGCTACTGGCCGGCCGACGTGCACATCATCGGCAAGGACATCATCCGGTTCCACGCGGTGTATTGGCCGGCATTTTTGATGTCGGCGGGCGTGCCCGTGCAGAAGCGCGTCTATGCCCACGGTTTCCTGTTCAACAGGGGCGAGAAGATGTCGAAGTCGGTCGGCAATGTCGTCGACCCCTTCAACCTCGCCGACCCAATACGGCGTCGATCAGGTGCGCTATTTCTTCCTGCGCGAGGTGCCGTTCGGGCAGGACGGCAACTACAACCATGAAGCCATCGTCGCGCGCATCAATGCCGATCTCGCCAACGATCTCGGCAATCTGGCGCAGCGCTCGCTGTCGATGATCGCAAAGCAACTCGGCGGCGTGCTGCCGGCGCCCGGCGAGTTGTCAGACAACGACAAGGCGATCCTGGCGCAGGCCGACGGCATGCTGGAGCTGTCGCGCACGGCGATGGCGACGCAGCAGATCCATCAATGGCTCAATGCCGTCTGGGCCGTGGTTGCCGAAGCCAACCGCTACTTTGCGGGCGAGGCGCCGTGGGCGCTGGCGAAGACCGATCCTGACAGGCAGAAGACGGTGCTCTATGTCACCGCAGAAGTCGTGCGCCAGATCGCGATTCTGGCGCAGCCGGTGATGCCGGAGTCGATGGGCAAGCTGCTCGACAGTCTCGGGGTTCCGGGCTCGGAGCGTCAATTCGCAGCGCTTGGCGGCGGCAAACGCATCGCGGCGGGCACAACGCTGCCGGCACCGGTCGGCGTGTTCCCGCGTTATGTCGAGCCGAAGGAAACGTAAGACAGATCAATGCTCGTCGATAGCCACTGCCACCTCGACTTTCCTGATTTCGCCGACGATCTCGACGGCATCGTCGCGCGCGCCGAGACCGCCGGGATCGGCCGCATCGTCACGATCTCGACCCGGGTCAAGCGGCTTGCGGGCTTGCTTGAAATCACCGGGCGTTTTCCAAACGTCTATTGCTCGGTCGGCACCCATCCGCACCATGCCGACGAGGAGGACGGCATCCCGTCATCCGAGCTGATCGAGCTGACCAGGCATCCGAAGGTCGTGGCGCTGGGCGAGGCGGGGCTGGATTACTTCTACCAGCACGGCTCGCGCGAGGCGCAGGCGCGCGGCTTTCGCGCCCATATCGCGGCTGCGCGTGCCACCGGCCTGCCGCTGGTGATCCACACCCGCGATGCGGATGAGGATTGCGGCCGCATCCTCGAAGAGGAGGTCGCCAAGGGCCCGTTCAAGGCCGTGCTGCATTGCTACACCGGCGGACGGGAACTCGCCATGAAGGCGATCGCGCTGGGGCTGTCGATCTCGTTCACGGGCATTTTGACCTTCAAGAAGTCGGACGCCCTGCGTGCGCTCGCGGCCGAACTGCCGGCCGACCGCATCATGGTCGAGACCGACGCGCCGTATCTGGCGCCCGGAAAATTCCGCGGCAAGCGCAACGAGCCGTCCTACGTGGGCGAGGTGGCAAAGGTGCTGGCGGAAACGCGGGGCGTGACGCTGGAAGAAATCTCGCGGCAGACCACGGAAAACTTCTTCCGCTTGTTCTCCAAGGTGCCGGCCGCAAAGGCCGCGGCATGACGCTGACGCTGACGATCCTCGGCTGCGGCTCTTCCGCCGGCGTGCCGCGTCCGGCGCTCGGCTGGGGCCGCTGCGATCCCAACAATCCGAAAAACCGGCGCCGCCGCTGTTCCTTGCTGGTCGAGCAGAACTCGGGCGACGGCGTCACGCGCGTTGTGATCGACACATCGCCCGACCTGCGCGAGCAGTTGATCGACGCCAATGTCGATCACCTCGATGCGGTGTTCCTGACCCATGAGCACGCCGACCAGACCCACGGCATCGACGATCTGCGCTCGGTGGTGCTGCACCAGCGCCGGCGCATCGCGACCTATTTCAACCAGTCGACCGCCAAGGACATCATGGCGCGGTTCTCCTACTGCTTCATCTCGCCGGAAGGCAGCGATTATCCGCCGATCCTCAACCGGCATTCGATCGAAGCCGGCGAGAGCCAGGAAATTGTGGGGAAGGGCGGCGCGGTTACGCTCACCGCCTTCAACCTGCAGCACGGCAACATTCCCGCGCTCGGCTATCGCATCGGTGACGCCGCCTACACGCCCGATCTCAGCGATATCCCGGAAGAGAGCTGGCCGGCGCTGGAAAACCTCGATCTCTGGATCGTTGACGGGCTGCGCTACGCGCCGCATCCCAGCCATTTTTCCGTCGACGACGCGCTGTCCTGGATCGCGCGCTTCAAGCCGAAGCGCGCCGTCATCACCAACATGCATTCCGACCTCGATTACGAGGTGCTGCGGCTGAGCCTGCCGGCGGACGTGATTCCGGCCTATGATGGGATGCGGTTGACGCTCGAAAGCGCCGGCTAGATCGCGGAGGAACTTCGATGATCGGCTTGTTCTTTGAAGTTGAGACCCGGGAAGGGCATCGGGATCAGTATCTCGACCTCGCCGCTGCGCTGAAGCCCGCCCTTGAGGCGACGGGCGGCTGCCTGTCGATCGAGCGGTTCAGGAGCCTCACGCGGGAAAACCTGCTGCTGTCCCATCAGATCTGGCAGGACGAGGGCGCGCTCACGGCATGGCGGGTCCACGGCCAGCATCACAAGGTGCAGGAGCTCGGTCGCGAGCGGGTCTTTGCAGATTATCGCATCCGTATCGCCCAGGTGATCCACGAGGCGCGGCCGGGAAAGCCGGTCTGGCAACCGGAGCGGCGCACGCCCTACAACGATCCCGCACGTCGTCAGCCGACCTATGTGCTCTCCGCGGAATCGAAGAGCGCCAGCCTGCCGGTCGAGACCGAATGGCGGCGCGACGCATTCGAGAGCGTTTATCGCGAAGGCCACTTCGCGCACCTGATCGATCTGCCGGACCCTCAGTCCGGCATCGATCTCGGAGCCACGATTGTTCGCCGATCCAACGACCGAGTATTTTCGCGTTCTCGAGGTTATGCGCGACTACACCATGTACGACCGCGCCGAGGCGCCGCAATATTATCCGCCCGTCGAACGACGTTAAGAGACGTAGCTGGAAAGCTACACATCATTGCGAGGAGCGATGGCGACGAAGCAATCCATATCGCCGCAAGCGGAAAGATGGATTGCCTCGCTTCGCTCGCAATGACAGGCTAAGCCGAAATCGCCTTCGCCGACTCCACCTGATTGCGCAGCAAAAACTTCTGGATCTTTCCGGTCGAGGTCTTCGGGATGACGCCGAACACCACGGCTTTCGGCGTCTTGAAGCCGGACATGTGGGTGCGGCAGTAGGCGATGATCTCGGCTTCCGTGGCCTTGGCGCCTTCCTTCAGTTCGATGAACGCGCAGGGCACTTCGCCCCATTTCGGGTCGGGTTTGGCTACCACGGCGGCGAACAGCACGGCCGGGTGCTTGTAGAGGATGTCTTCGACCTCGACGGATGAAATGTTCTCGCCGCCGGAGATGATGATGTCCTTGGAGCGGTCCTTGATGATGACGTAGCCGTGCTCGTCGAGCACGCCGAGATCGCCGGTGTGGAACCAGCCGCCGGCAAAGGCTTCCTTGGTGGCCTTCTCGTTCTTCAGATAGCCCTTCATCACGATGTTGCCGCGGAACATCACCTCGCCGATGGTTTCGCCATCGCGCGGCACCTCGCGCATGGTCTCGGGATCGAGCACGGTGACGGCTTCCTCCAGAGGGTAGGGCACGCCCTGCCGGCGCTTCATCTGGGCGCGAGCTTCGGGCGAGAGTTCATCCCAACCCGGCTGCTCGGCGCAGACGGAAGCCGGGCCATAGACTTCGGTGAGGCCGTAGACATGCGTCAGCTTGATGCCGATGTTTTCGGCGCCCTCGAGCACGGCGACCGGCGGCGCTGCGCCCGCGATCAGACCGACGACGGGCCGCGCCTTGGCGCCTTGGTGCACCGGGCGCGTTGATCAGGGTGTTGTAGACGATCGGCGCGCCGCACATGTGGGTGACGCCGTGTTTCGGAATCAGCTCGAAGATCTTTGCCGGATCGACCTTGCGCAGGCAGACATTGATGCCGGCTGAAGCCGCGACCGTCCAGGGAAAGCACCAGCCGTTGCAGTGGAACATCGGCAGCGTCCAGAGATAGACCGGATGCTGGCCGAGGCCGCCCGCCAGGATGTTGCTGACGGCATTGAGATAGGCGCCGCGGTGATGCGTCACCACGCCCTTGGGGTTGCCCGTGGTGCCCGAGGTGTAGCTGAGCGCAATGGCGTCCCATTCGTCGGCGGGTCGTTTTGGCTCGAAGTTCGGATCGCCTTTGGCTACCGCCGTCTCGTATTCGATCTCGCCAATGCGCTTTCCGCCGCCAAAGGCCGCATCGTCGACGTCGATGACAAAGGGTTTTGGGCCCTTCATCAGCGTCAGCGCCTCAGTGATCACGCCGGCAAATTCCGGATCGACCAGAATGATTTTTGCGCCGCCATGGTCGAGCTGGAACGCGATCGAGGACGCATCGAGCCGGATGTTGAGGGCATTGAGCACGGCGTCAGCCATCGGCACCGCGAAATGCAATTCGTTCATCGCCGGGATATTCGGCAGCATGGCCGCCACCGTATCGCCGTGCCCGATGCCGCGCCCGGCGAGCCAGGACGCGAAGCGCCGGCAGCGCACATAGGTTTCGGACCAGGTGAAGCTGCGGCCTTCATAGACCGTGCTGAGATGATCCGGGTAAACGGCAGCCGATCGCGCGAGGAAGCTCAGCGGCGTCAGCGGCACGTAATTGGCCGGCGTCTTGTCCAATCCGAAGCTGTACTGGTCCTGACCGGTGCTCATCGGGATTTCCCTCGCAAGCTGATCGTTGTTTTGGCCGCACCATACGAAGCCGGGGCCGCCGGGTCATCTGCGATCTCTCGGGGATAAAAAACAGCGTCCTTCAGCCACGGCGGTAAAGGCGGACGAACCGTCGCCAAGCTCATTTCGGCCGAAAGGATTTGAGCCTAAATATTTGATCTAATTGAACATATAAATATTCCATAATATACCTTATGCGAATTTAGGATACCCGGGAGAAGGAAACGTTGGCGGGTCAGCCGGCGTTCGCAAGGCCCCCATTCCTATGCCGATCGCGTACGGCGTCCGACTGAAGGAAGCCCGCCAGGAGTGCCGCGAGCTCGATGGGCTTGTCCTTGGCAACGAGGTGACCCGCGCCGGCCACGGTAGTGATCGCCGCATGCGGCACCAGCCTGGCGAACCGATCCGCATCGTCATCCGAATACCCTGTCCGCTCGCCGGCGCGGATCGCCAGCACCGGCAAAGTCAGGCTTGCGGCAATCTCCCTCAGGCGATCGCGCCGACCGAGGATGTCCTCGACCAGTGGCGACTGATCCATGCCCAGCGGCGCGAGAAACCGTCGGGTCCGGTCGGGATCCGGATCTGGAATGACGTCCACCAGAACGAGGCCTGCCACCTGTCGTTCGATGGACGGATTGGAGAGCGCAAGCAGCGCCGCGAAACCGCCGAGCGATGCGCCGACGACCAGCGGCATGCGTAGTTGCGAAATCATGTCGACGGTGTCTTCACCAAAGGCTGTCACGGAGCGGTGCCGTCCACCGTCGCTCTCGCCGTGCCCCCGCTGGTCGTACGCGACGCAGCGGCAACCATGACTGGCGAGATAACCCATCACGGGATGCCAGACCCTCCTCCGTTCCCCGCCGGCGTGCAGCAGCAGAATTTCCTGGCCCGTGACCCAGGCTGTCGCCGTACAGGGTCGCGTCCGGTCTCTGCAATGACGTGGTGATCATCGGCACCTCGCTCTACCTTGATATCTCAAGGTACGACTCTTAACCTTGATATGTCAAGGTAACGGCGCTATCATGGCGCGGAGGTCCGATGCCGACGACCAAGGTTCGACAGCGACGAACGCCGGAAGCCGCCCGCGCAAACATCCTTGCGGTGGCCGAGCAGCTATTGGCCGAAGGCGGTATCGAGGCCGTCCAGGTCCGCGCCGTGGCGCGCAAGGCCGGAATGACCGATGCCGGCGTCACGCATCATTTCCGGGATCGCGAAGGACTGCTGACCGCATTGATCGACGATGCCGGCCATCGGATGCGATCGACGATCAATACGAACATTGAAGAATGGCTGGCTGCCGGCGATGTGGACGTAGGCCGCCTGCTGATGGCGCTCGCAAAACTTTATCGCAAGGGTTACGCGGAACTCGGCGTGGCGCTGCATGCCGCCGGCTGGCGAGATCGGGGCGAACCGATCTTCGGGAAAGTCGTCGACGTCATTCACGCCGCCCGCCTCGCTCAGGCAAAGGGCCCTGCTCCTGACATCACGGACACGAGGCTGGCTGTCGCTGCCTTCCACAACGCGATCGCCACCGACGCGCTATTCGGACAGGAATTTCGACGGAGCGCAGGCATCAAGGCATCGGCCGCGAAAGGCTCCGAGCAGCAGCTGGAATGGTGGGTCCGGACCCTCCAGACCACGCTGGGTCTTTGAGCGACGGCTTCTATCTTCCCCGGAACTTCGGCTTCCGCCGCTCCAGAAACGCCGCCACGCCATCTGGCTGGTGAGATCGTCGAGCGCGAAACCCTTGGCCGGTGCCGACGCTTGGTCAGGTCTATCAGCGAACAAGGACGACCACCGGCGCCGCGTGCTCGGCGGCTCGGCGAATTGAACTTGAAGCCCGGGCCGGCGAATGTGGCCCGCCCGCCAAGTGTTTGAGTGGAATGTCATGTCAGCCGTGGGTGCCGGTCAGGACGACCTGGCTGACGGCTTGGCAATCGGAGACGATCACGCGATTTCGTCCCTGCCCCTTGGCCTGATACAGCGCTGCGTCCGCCGCGGCGACCAGGGCATCGCTCCTGGCGACATGGGTGGGCATGACCGCAAGGCCGATCGACGCGGTGATATTTTCCAGCGTGCTGCCGCCGGGGATGGTCACCTTCATGGCGCGTATCGCCTGCAGCGCGTCGAGCGCGCGCACCTGCGCCACCTCGACGGTCGTCCCCGGCAGCAACAACAGAAATTCCTCGCCGCCAAACCGTCCGACGATATCGGTCTTGCGGATGGTCTTTAGAAGCGCGGCGCCGAGATCACGCAACACCGCATCGCCTGCCTCATGACCATAGGTATCGTTGATCCGCTTGAAATGGTCGACGTCGACGATGGCCACCGCAACCGGCTCGCGGCTGCGCGTCGCACGACCGGTTTCCCGGGCCAGCGCGTCTTCGAGAAAGCGCCGGTTGTAGAGGCCGGTCAACTGATCGCGGATCGCCTGGCTGCGCAATTGCTCCCTCAATTCGAGGTTGGCGATCGCGAGCGAAACCTGCTCGGCAAGCATGGTCGCCAGTTGCTCGGCGCCGGCCGCAAACGAGCCATCCTCCGCCTCGCGATACATGAGGCCGAGGAGATTGTTTTGCGCCACCAGCGGCTGGCACACATAGGCGCGGCCCGTGGTCTCGCGACACGCGGCGTGGCCGCAAACAAGGCCCTCGCTCGCGCGCGAAAGGGGGAATGTCGTGCCCCGGCGCAGCGCCCAGCACTCATCGAGATTGAACGAACCCGGCGCGGAGGCCAGAACGCCCCAATGCGGACCGAGAATGACCGCGTCACGCGCTTCGTTGATCAAATAGAGCGCCCCCGCCTCTTCCGGAAACAGAAAGCCGGCATAGGTCTCGACCGCGGAAAATATCTCGGCCGGCGTCTGGCAAGATTGCAGCACGCCGCTGAGCTCGGTCAGCAAGGTAATTTCCTGGGCGCGGATTTCCGCCGTTTGCAACGAGGCGGTCAACCGCGAGTTCGTTTGCCTGCAGTTCGTGCGCGTGCGCGCGGCGCTCGGATTCCATCTGCATGGCATCGGTCTTGTCCTGGACCACCCAGAGGATTTCACCCTCGCCGTTCCGTCCCCCCGATGTCAGCGGCTTGCCGTAGGCATCGATCAACACCTGCGATCCGTCCTTGCGGCGCAGATGCAGCTCGGCCTCGGCCGCCATGGCACTATCCCGGATCCGGATCACGGCCGTATCGAATTTCTCGCGGTCGGCTTCGGTCGCGAGCAATGCATCGATGGTGTTGCCCTTGAGTTCATCCGACGACCTGCCACAGAGCTCGGCGATCCGCCGGTTGCCGCGCAGGATATTTCGCCCGGCGGTGAACAGGATTCCAGCCAGGGGATTGTCGACCAGCGCACGCTGCTCGGCATCGAGCGCGCTGAGATTGCCGGACAGCCGGCGCGAGCGCATCGTCATGACGGCGAGCAACGTCATCAAAAGGCGTGATCACCGTTCCGCTCGCCAGCACCATATTGGGCAGCACGCGGTCGACTTCATAGACCGAACCCGGCCGGGCGTTGAACACGACGCGCCAGACCCGCTCGCCCACCACCAGCGAACGATCGGCCGATATCCCGACCGGCTCCGCGATTTGCGAGACCAGGCCGAGATTGGGTTCCAGGCTGTTGTACATCAGCGTGCCGGCGTCAGAGGGGTCTTCCGGCTCGCCGCTCATGACGCCGTCCGACGTCGGCTTGGCGTAACCGCGGTCAATGATCTGCGACCTGCATTTGTTGCAGCGTGCGCGGATCGAGCACGCCGCGCATCAGGTCGTTCATGCGATAGACCGAGGCAACGAAGCCACGCAACGCGGCGACGCGCTGCGACGTGGTCTGCGCCGGTTCGCCGGCCCGGTAGATCGGTGCGCGCAGGATAAAGCCGAGGCCGCCAGAAGTGTCCTGCACCAGCTTTACCGGCGGGGTCGCGACGATGCGGCCGGTCTCGGCAGCGCGCCGCAGTGAATCCAGCTGCACCGGATTGGCGCCGGCATCAAAACCGAGCGCCTCATCGTTGCCGCGCATCGGTTCGACGAATTCGACGACGTTGTAGGCGGCCGCGCTTGCCGGGCGGGCGTACCGTGAATTCCGGCTGGCCTCCAGCGTCGACGCTGGTATCGCCGCGTACTTCGGCCACGAAATTATCGAGCTTTTCGGGCGGGACGTGGCGGAGCGCCTGCAGCGCCTGGAAGCCGGGATAGCGGCGGGCCAGATCGAGCACGTCGATGTAGCGGCGGAACTGGGCGCGGTCGACCCGGCCGATCGAGGCGTAAAGCCCCTGCATGCTGACCAGGACTTCGGCGTGGGTGCGCAGCCGTTCTCCGACCGCCGTGGTGATGTCGGCGGCATCGGCGCCGAAGCGGCGCTGCATGTCGGCGGCGATCATGCGCTCGGATAGCGTGCGGGCCGCGAATGTCACCCCGAGGCCGGTTATCAGGATCGCAGCTGCGACGAGGATTGTCCGTCCCTTTTGAGACGCCGCCAGAACGCGCAATGCCATCGTTGCAAATTCCTTAACCACAAACCGCCTTGCGGCGTATCAACACTCCTCCCTGATATCGCAGGACAATTGAGATTCTGTTGCGGCTCGCCGGTTGGCTTGCCGCGCCGCGTCTACCGCCCCCGGAACTTCGGCTTGCGCCGCTCCAGGAACGCCGCCACGCCTTCCTTGTGGTCCTCGGACAGGCTTGCCAGCGCGAACTGGTCGACGTCCATGTGGCTGGCGAGATCGTCGAGCGCGTGTGCGAGGCGGTTGACGGTCAGCTTGGTCATGGCGACCGACAGCGGCGGCTGGGCTGCGACCTTGGCGGCGAGCGCCATGGCGGCGTCAAAGCTCTTGCCGGGATCGGCGACCTCCTCCACCAGGCCCCATTCGTAGGCCTCTGCCGCCGAGATGCGCTGGTCGGCCAGGATCACCGCCTGCTTGGTGCGCGCCGGGCCCATCAGGTGCAGCATGCGCGGCACGCTCTGCCAGCTCATGTTCATGCCGAGCCCGATCTCGGGCACCCGCATATGGCCGTCGCGGGCCATCACGCGAAAGTCCAGCGCCACCGCCAGCGCGACGCCGCCGCCGACGCAAAAGCCCTCGATGGCGCCGATGGTGATCTGCTCCATCTCCTGCCAGGCCCGCGTCATCCGCGGCCCGAGCTTGAGATGCCGGCGCAGCGTGCCGAGGTCCATTTCCTTGCGTGAACGGCCTTCCGGATCCTTGAGGTCAAAGCCGGCGGTGAAGGATTTTGCGCCGCCGGTCAGCACCACGACCGAGGTCGCGGCGTCATCCTCAAAGCTGCGCGCGGCGTCGGTGAGCTGGCGCATCGCCTCCGGCGACAACGCGTTGATGCCGTCGCCGCGGTCGAACCGCACCACGGCAATGCGGCCATCGGGACCAAGGCCCTTTTCGATCTTGAGATACTCGGCCAACGCAACCTCCCTGCTCGTTCTTCTTGCTTTTGTTCTCTCACAAATGGCCGCTCCGCTTGTGATCGGACTGGCCGCCCTGCACGGGAAAGCGGATCGTGGTGCCGATGGTGATCCAGTGCGCGTTCTCGCCGGTGATATTGTGGCCGTAGATCACGTCGACCGAGAAGATTTCGTTGGGCCGGTAGCGCAGCCCGGTCTGGAACCGCGGCCGCACAGTGCCGGGTTCATCCGATGGGCCGGCCTGGCCGAAGGCTTCGATGGTCCATTGCAGCGTGTCGGTGAACTTCCAGTCGAAGCCGATGCCATAGAGCAGATAGTGCCGGTCGGCCGGGCGGTCCCACAGCCAGCCGCCGTTGAGATTGATCCGCATGTTCTCGTTCAGCCGCCATGTCGCCGGGATCACCGCGAACACCGTCAGGTTCTCGCCGGTGACGGCATCGAACGAACCGCCGGCGGAGACGGAAAGGCCGAGCTTTCCGATGCCGGTCGGCACGAAATTCATCTTCGCCTTCGGCTGCAGCGTCGAGCTCCACTCGCCGTCGCCCCTCGCGCGGTTGCTGAACAGGCTCAGCTCGACCGGCTGGACCTTGAACGGATCGACCACGCAGGAGGGATTGGCGACGACGGACAAATCCGTATTGGTCGCAAACGACATCCAGCTCTCGAACTTGCAGGAACCGGCTTCGGAAATGTCGGCGGCCTCGACCTGATAGGCGCCGTTCGCCGCGCGCGCCTCGCCGGCGCAAAACCACGGCAGCAGC
Organism: uncultured Alphaproteobacteria bacterium; assembly: GCA_963731915.1. Lineage (GTDB taxonomy): Bacteria > Pseudomonadota > Alphaproteobacteria > Rhizobiales > Xanthobacteraceae > Bradyrhizobium. The sequence goes on along the minus strand of CAVSXQ010000010.1, from coordinate 46,715 downwards.
GCCAAGGCCGCGGTCAAACCGGCGTGTTTTGCCCCCTTCCCCATGGTGGAATGCTACCAGAGTCTGTGCCTCGACATAGCCCGGATTTTGCGCCTATCTTCCGCCCATGAGCGGACATGACCACGACGACCACGACCATCATCACCACCACGATCACGACCATTCGGAATTGTCGGAGACCGAGCTGCGCGTGCGCGCGCTGGAATCGATCCTGACCGAAAAGGGCTATGTCGACCCCGCCTCGCTCGACCTGTTGATCGACCTCTATGAGAAGAAGATCGGGCCGCGCAACGGCGTGCGCGTCGTGGCAAAGGCCTGGAGCGATCCGGCCTACCATGCCCGGCTGATGACGGACCCGACCAAGGCGATCAACGAGCTCGACTATTCCGGCCGCCAGGGCGAGCACATGGTGGTGGTCGAGAACACGCCCGACCAGCACAACATGGTCGTGTGCACGCTGTGCTCCTGCTATCCGCATCCGGTGCTGGGTCTGCCGCCGGTCTGGTACAAGTCCGCGCCCTATCGCTCCCGCGCCGTGTCCGATCCGCGCGGCGTGTTGAAGGATTTTGGCGTCGCCCTGCCCGACACGACCAAAATCCGCGTCTGGGATTCCACCGCCGAGATCCGCTACCTCGTGCTGCCGATGCGGCCCGAGGGCACCGACGGCTGGAGCGAGGAAGAACTCGCAGAACTCGTCACCCGCGACAGCATGATCGGCACTGGTTTGCCAAAGCAACCCGGCGAGAGCGCCTGATGGACGGCGCGCATGACATGGGCGGGGTCAAGGGTTTTGGCCCTGTGGTGCCCGAGCCGAACGAGCCGGTGTTTCACGACGAGTGGGAACGCCGCGCCTTTGCGCTGACGGTGGCGATGGCCCGCCCCGGCGGCTGGAACATCGACATGTCGCGCTTTGCCCGCGAGAACCGACCGCCCGAGGATTATCTCAGCAAGAGCTATTTTCAGATCTGGCTCGCCGGCCTCGAGACGCTGATGATCGAGCGTGGCCTGGTGACGCGCGAAGAGATCGAAGCCGGCAAGGTGCTGACGCCGCCCAAGCCCGGCATCAAGCCGATCGCGCCCAGTGAGGTGACCCCGGCGATCCGCCGCGGCGGCCCGACCGAGCGCACGCCGGCGGCGCCTGCGCTCTTCGCCATCGGCGAAACGGTGCGGATGAAAAAAATCCATCCGCCGACGCATACGCGCCTGCCGCAATATGTCCGCGGTCATCTCGGCACCATCGAGCTGAACCACGGCTGCCACGTCTTTCCCGATCTCAATTCGCTAGGCGCAGGCGAGCATCCGCAATGGCTCTACACCGTCCGCTTTGACGGGCCGGAGCTGTGGGGCAAGGACGGCGATCCCACGCTCTCCGTCTCCGTCGATGCCTGGGAATCCTATCTGGAGCTGCCCTGATGAATCTGACCCCGCAACAAGCGATGCGCGCCGCGGTCGCCGTGCCCGGCGTGCCGCGCGACGAGGATGGCCCGGTGTTTCGCGAGCCCTGGGAAGCGCGCGCCTTTGCCATGGCGCTGGCGCTGCATGAGGCCGGTGTCTTCACCTGGAAGGAATGGGCCGAGACGCTCGGCGCGCAGATCAAGCGCGCGCAGGCGGCCGGCGATCCCGATACCGGCGAGACCTACTACCAGCATTGGCTGGCGACGCTGGAGACTTTGGTCGCGGCCAAAGGTGTTGCGACATCCGAGTTCTTGCACCGCTACCGCGACGCCTGGGACCACGCCGCCGACCGCACGCCACATGGCGCGCCGGTCGAATTGACGAAAGCGGATTTTGGGTAGGCGTTACCCTGCCGTAGGATGGGTAGAGCGACTGCGAACGCCGAAGCTTCCACGAGCGATGGTGGAAGCGAAACCCATCGATACAACACGCAGCGTGATGGGTTTCGCTTCGCTCTACCCATCCTACGAGCTGCGCGCCGCGTACTCCCGCCAACCCTTCGCCCGCAGGCTGCACGCCGGACATTTTCCGCAACCAAAACCCCAGTCATGCTGCGCGCCGCGTTCGCCGAGATAGCAGGTGTGGGAATGTTCGCGGATCAGGTCGACCAGCCCTGCCCCGCCGAGATCGTGCGCGAGCTGCCAGGTGTGCGCCTTGTCGAGCCACATCAGCGGCGTGTGCAGCTCGAAATCTTTGGCCATGCCGAGATTGAGCGCCGAGTTCAACGCCGTGATGGTCTCGTCGCGGCAATCGGGATAGCCGGAATAATCGGTCTCGCACATGCCGCCGATGATGTGGCGGATGCCGCGGCGGTAGGCCAGCGCGCGCGGCGAAGGTCAGGAACACGAGATTGCGGCCGGGCACAAAGGTGTTGGGCAGGCCGTCCGCGCCCATCTTGATCTCGACGTCGCGGGTCAGCGCGGTGTCGGAGATTTCGGCGAGCGTCGGAATTTCCAGCGTATGGCTTTCGCCGAGCTTTGCCGCCCAGTCCGGGCGCAATGATTTGATGCCTGATAGCAAGCGGTCGCGGCAGTCGAGCTCAATGGCGTGGCGCTGGCCATAGGCAAAGCCCAGCATCTCGACGCGCGCAAAGCGCGCCAGCGCCCAGGCGAGGCAGGTGGTGGAATCCTGCCCGCCGGAAAACAGCACCAACGCGGTTTCGGAACTTTGATCGCTCATGCGCTGGCCCTTAGCACTCCCCGATCCACAGGCCAATCGGCTCAAATTCGCGCCATCCGGCCCGTTCCGCTGGGATCGGCGCGCCCGATGCGGCATAAGGCGGGAAACTCTCCAAGCCTCGGAAATTCCATGACCCCTTCCCGCGATATTTCACGCCTGATCGAGATCATGGCGGCGCTGCGCACCCCCGTCACCGGCTGCCCCTGGGACCTCGAGCAGAATTTTGCGACGATCGCGCCCTACACGATCGAGGAAGCCTATGAGGTCGCGGACGCGATCAGCCGCGGCGATTTCGACGATCTCCGGGACGAACTCGGCGATCTCCTGCTGCAGGTGGTCTATCACGCCCGCATGGCCGAGGAGCAGAACGCGTTCGCCTTTGGCGACGTGGTCGAGGCGGTGACGCGAAAAATGATCCGGCGGCACCCGCATGTCTTTGCCGACGAGCACGGCCGCCTGACGCCGGCCGGCGTCAACGAGCGCGTGGGATCGCATCAAGGCCGAGGAAAAGGCCGAGCGCGCCGCGCGGCGGCCGCGGCGAGACTCTTGAGAAGACGCTGCTCTCCAGCGTCAAGACCGGGCAGCCGTCACTCGGCCGCGCGCTCGACCTGCAGCGCAAGGCTTCCAGCGTCGGCTTCGACTGGAACGACCCGCGCGAGGTCTTGCGAAAAATCCGCGAGGAAGCCGACGAGATCGAGGCCGCGCTCGACGGCGGCGACAAGGAGGAGCTGGCGGAAGAGACCGGCGATCTCCTGTTTGCGCGTGGTCAATCTCGCGCGCCATGTCGACGCCAATCCCGAAATGGCGCTGCGCGGGGCGAACGCAAAGTTCGAGCGGCGGTTTGGCTATATCGAGCGGACGCTGGCCGCGAAGGGACGCTCGCTGGAGGAGGCGACGCTGCGAAGAGATGGACGCGCTGTGGGATGAGGCGAAGGAACAAACAGCGCATCGGCTCGGCTCAGCTGAACCCGTGCGGTGGGCATGCACGATCTCGTGAACGGCGTAATCCTTCTGCACCGACGTCGGTTTGATCGCCGTCTCACCCGTCCTCTGGGGCATCGACTAGGATGTACCGAGGAGCGCCATCATGACTGCGACCAAGTCACAGGAAATCGAAATACGTCGTTTGATCGAGGAATGGGCTCGCGCAGTGCGCTCCCGAGAGATCGACGCCGTCGTCGCCGCACCACGTTGACGACATGGTGATGTTCGACGTGCCGCCGCCTGTCGAATTGCGCGGCATTGACGCCTATCGAGATTCTGGCCCCCGTTCTTCAATTGGCTCGAAAAGCGAAAGCGTCACATTCGAGATCGTTCAGCCTCGATGTGACAGCAAGCGAGACCGTCGCGTTCGCCACGGCATTGCTCAGGTGCGGAACGAATGCCTCACTGGCAAAGGACAATACCGCCCGGCTGCGCCTGACCATCGGCTTGCAGAAGATTGATGGTGCGTGGAAGATTGCGCACGAGCACCATTCCTTTCCGGCCGAGCCATAGCGGCATTGAGGCTGGATTCACGCCACGTGCGGCACAGCCGCAAAGCGGTTGACCACAATATCGCGCTTGGTCTCGTCCACCCGCACCGTCATCGCAAAGCGGCCGTCGTGCAATTCCTTGTTCAGCACCTCGGAATTGCGATGCAGCCAGGAAATGCCGGCGCCGTCGGAAGCGTCGATGGAAAGATCGAGCGTCGTGCGCTTGGCAGCGAGCCGATCCTCGATCGCCGACAAGAGCGCATCAAGCCCCTCGCCCGGTATGCGCCGAGACCAGAAAACACGGCCGCTCCGGCGGGCGGCGCGCGGCGATGTTTTGCAAGTTCTCGCGCTCCTCGGGATCGAAGCGGTCGATCTTGTTCCAGACCTCGATGATGCGCTGGCCCTCGCCCGCATCGGGATCGATGCCGAGCTGGCGCAGCACGGCATCGACGTCGCGCTCCTGCGCTTCCGCATCCTCATGCGAGATGTCGCGGACGTGCAGGATGATTTCGGCTTCCAGCACCTCTTCCAGCGTGGCGCGGAAGGCGGCGACGAGTTGCGTCGGCAGGTTGGAGATGAAGCCGACGGTGTCCGACAGCATCGCCTTGCCGCCATGCGGCAGGCTGAGCGCGCGCAAGCGTCGGATCGAGGGTTGCGAACAGCATGTCGGCGGCCTGCACGTCCGCGCGCGTCAGGCGATTGAACAAGCGTCGATTTGCCGGCATTGGTGTAGCCGACCAGCGCGACGACGCGGTACGGCACGCGCTGGCGGCCGGCGCGGTGCAGCCGGCGCGTCGCCTGCACCTTCTTCAATTCGTTTTCCAGCCGCGCGATGCGGTCGCCGATCAGGCGGCGGTCGGCCTCGATCTGGGTCTCGCCGGGACCGCCCATGAAACCAAAGCCGCCGCGCTGGCGCTCCAGATGGGTCCATGAGCGCACCAGGCGGCTGCGCTGGTAATTGAGATGGGCGAGTTCGACCTGCAGCGCACCCTCTTTCGTCTTGGCGCGGCGGCCAAAAATTTCGAGGATGAGGCCGGTGCGGTCGAGCACCTTTGTGCTCCACGCCTTTTCCAGGTTGCGCTGCTGGATCGGCGACAGCGCGCAATCCATCACGACAAGCTCGATATCGTGCCCGCTGATGAGGCCCAGGATCTCCTCGACCTTGCCCTTGCCGAGATAGGTCGCGGGCGTGATCTTGCTGATCGGCGCGATCAGGGAATCGGCGACCGTGAGGTCGATGGCGCGCGCCAGCCCCTTGGCCTCTTCCAGCCGCGCCTCGGAATCGCGGACAGACATAATCCGTTTGCGCATCGGCATCGCCGCGGCGCATCCGCAAATACGGGCCGATGACAATCACCCGCCCGGTTGCCTTACCCCCCGCCGACCGCGGACGGTCGGCACCCCCGTCAAATGTCCGGGGTTCCAATCAGATCACTCTCAAGCCGGGGCATCCTCCCCGCCTTCGAACAACTGGATCGGAGCGCCCGGCATGATGGTCGAGATCGCATGCTTGTAGACAAGCTGCGAATGACCGTCGCGCCGGAGCAGCAGGCAGAAATTGTCGAACCAGGTGACAATCCCCTGCAGCTTCACTCCATTGACCAGAAAGATCGTCAGTGGCGTTTTGGTTTTGCGAACGTGATTAAGGAAGGTGTCTTGTAGGTTTTGTGCGCGGTCTGCCGCCATTTTTTTATCCCGCAGTCTTGTTTGTTTTTATTGGACCGGTTGCTGCCCTCTCACGGAGCCTCCCCCGGCTGCCACGACCCCTTGAGATCCCCCTCCTGGGGCGCGGCGGTATGATTAGAAGGCAGGCGCGGTTATTAGGCAAGCAGGTTCGCGCATCACCCCGGAAGAACGCGGTGGCCTTTCTCCGTAACACCACGGAAAGAGAGAAAATTTCCCAAGCAAGTGCATGCAAACTGGTTGCGCTAACATGATCCCCGCGGGCGGGAGATCATGTTCAGCCGACGCCGAGCGCCTTCAATTTCCGATGCAGCGCCGAGCGCTCCATGCCGACGAATTCCGCTGTGCGAGAGATATTTCCGGAAAAGCGGCTGATCTGGGCAATCAGATAGTCGCGCTCGAACACTTCCCTCGCCTCGCGCAGCGGCAGGCCCATGATGTGCTCGCCATTGTTGCTGGTCGGCATCGCCGGCACCATCGAGCCGACATCCTGCGGCAGCATGTCGGCGGTGATGATCACCTCCGGTCCGCCGCTCGCGAGAATCATGACGCGCTCGACGTTGTTGCGGAGCTGGCGCACGTTGCCGGGCCAGACATGCGACTGCAGCACGGCCATGGCGTCCTGGCCGATCTGGCGCTTCGGCAGGCCCGACGCCGCCGAAATCTGCTCCATGAAATAGTCGATCAGCTCGGGAATATCCTCGCGCCGCTCCGACAGCGGGGGAACGCGGATCGGCACCACCGACAGGCGGTGATAGAGGTCCTCGCGGAACCGCCCCTCCGCGATCTCCTCCTCCAGGTTGCGCGCGGTGGAGGAGATGATGCGGACATCGACATGGACCTTTGCGGTGCCGCCGGAGCGCTGAAAGGTCTGATCGACCAGCACGCGCAAAATCTTGTTCTGGGTCTCGCGCGGCATGTCGCTGATCTCGTCGATGAACAGCGTGCCGCCATGGGCCTCTTCCAGCGCGCCGGCCTTGCGCGGCTGCTCGCCATTGGTCTGCTCGATGCCGAACAGCTCGACCTCCATCCGCTCCGGCGTGATGGCGGCGGCGTTGATCACCACGAACGGGCCGTCGGCGCGGCTCGAGGCATTGTGCAGCGTGCGCGCCACCAGCTCCTTGCCGGCGCCGGAGGGGCCGACGATCATGATGCGGCTGTTGGCCTTGGCGGCGCGGTCGATGGTCTGGCGAAGCTGGTTCATGCAGGCCGAGCGGCCGGTCAAGACGCTGGCGGCCGGCGCCATCTGCTTCAGTTCCTTGACCTCGCGCTTGAGCCTGGAGGTTTCCAGCGCGCGCGTCGCCACCAGGATCAGCCGGTCCGACTTGAACGGCTTTTCGATGAAGTCATAGGCGCCGCGCTTGATCGCGGCGACCGCGGTTTCGATGTTGCCGTGGCCGGAGATCATCACGACAGGCAGATCGGCATTGTCCTTCTTGATCTGCTCGAGCAGTTGCAGCCCGTCGAGTTTTGAGCCCTGCAGCCAGATGTCGAGGAACACCAGATGCGGACGGCGGTTGGCGATTTCCGCCAGCGCCGAATCGCTGTCGCGGGCGGTGCGGGTGGAAAACCCCTCGTCGTCCAGAATGCCCGCCACGAGATCGCGGATATCGGCTTCGTCATCGACAATCAGAATGTCACTGGCCATGGGTTACACCTGTCTTGTCAGCTGCCGTTGTTGCGGCTTTGATTTTTGATTCATTATTGGTCGCGTCGAGCGGTGGCTTGGTCTCAGATTCCGGCGCATTTTTTTGTTCGCCCTGCTCTTTCGCCCCGGCCTTTTCGCTTCAGCCTTCTTTCGCTTCAGCCTTGGGGGCATGTCCCGACACGGCAAAGCGCAGCCGCATCCAGGCGCCGCGCTGGCCGGGACGGAAATCGGACGCATCCTTCAGCTCGATCCGGCCGCCATGGTCCTCGAGAACGCGGCCGACGATCGCGAGCCCAAGGCCGGTGCCCTTCTGGCGCGTCGTCACATAGGGCTCCAGCAGGCGCTGGCGGGCGACCTTTGGCAGGCCGATGCCGTTGTCGATGACGTCGATCAGGATGTCCTCGCCCTCCTGGGCTGCGATGACATCGATGCGGCCCTTGCCGAGCTCTTCCGGCGGCACCTGCTCGATCGCCTCGGTGGCGTTCTTGATGATGTTGGTGAGCGCCTGCGAGATCAGCCGGCGGTCGAACTGGGCGCGCATCGGATCCTGCTTGATATCGGCCTCGATATCGAGGTCGGGATGGCCGACCTTCATCAGGAACACCGCCTGCCGCACCACGTCGGCGACGTCCTCGCCTTCCATGACAGGCTTCGGCATCCGCGCAAAGCGCGAGAACTCGTCGACCATGCGCCTGATGTCGTCGACCTGGCGCACGATGGTGTCGGTGCACTGGTCGAAAATGGTCCTTGTCTTCGGTAATGACCTTGCCGAATTTGCGGCGGATGCGCTCGGCGGAAAGCTGGATCGGCGTCAGCGGATTCTTGATCTCGTGCGCGATGCGGCGGGCGACGTCGCCCCAGGCCGAGGTGCGCTGCGCGGAGACGAGATCGGTGATGTCGTCGAGCGTGATGATGTAGCTGTCGCGCGACTGGCTGGTCTGCTCGGCGCGACACACGTACCGACAGGTTGCTCTCGTGGCCCTCGCGGTTGATGGTGATCTGGCCCTGCACCAGTTTTTGCGTGCCTTCACGTGCGGTCTTCATGAGATCGTCGAGTTCGGGCAGAACTTCCGACAGCGGATGGTCCAGCACCTCGGATTCAGCCTTGCCGATCAGCTTTTCGGCGGAGCGGTTGAGGATGCCGATGCTCCCCGAGGCATCGACGCCGATGATGCCGGCGCTGGCCGAGGACAGCACCGCCTCGATGAAGCGGCGGCGGCTGTCGACGAGTTCGCTGGCGCTGACCAGTTCGTCGCGCTGGGTGCGCAGCTCCTGCGTCATCTTGTTGAAGGTCTCACCGAGCTGGGCGAGATCGCCCTCCGACTTCAGCACGGGAACCTGAACGTTGAGATCGCCGGTCGAGACCATGTTGGCCGCGCCCATGATCCGCCGGATCGGCGCCACCAGGCGGTTGGCGAAGTTGAGCCCGATCAGCACCGAGGCCATCAGGATGGTCAGCGCGATCACCGCGAACATCAGCGCGAAGGCGACCTGAATGCCGAGTTTTCGCGATTCCAGCGCGGCATATTCGGCGACGCTGGCCTGGGTTTGCCGCAGCTGCGCCACCACCCGCGGATCGAGCAGGCGCGCGACATAGAGGAAGGTGTCGTTGAAGGAGCGCAGCCGGATCACGGCGGCGACGTAATTGGCTTCGATGAAGACCGCGATCTGCGGCTCGTTATCGTCGACCCCGGTCAAAAACTCCGGCGCCGGCGTCTGGAAGTCCGCCTGGATGCCGGTCTGCGCGGTTACCAGGACGTTGGCCTTGTCGTCGATCACCATCGCGCCCGGCAGGTTGCGCGAGGCGGCGCTGGTGGTGAGCAGCTTGAGGAAACTCGTGCGATCGAGGTCGAACAGCGGCCGGGCGTGGGAAACGTCGTTGGCCATCCCCAGAATGTCGCCGCGGATGAGCTGGGCGTGCTCGTGCAGATAAGCGTTGGCCACGATCAGCGAGTTCTGGATCACCTCTTTGGTCGGACCCGAGAACAGCCGGTCGAGGCCGCGGTCGATGGTGACGTTGGCGACGATCGCGACCAGCACCGCCGGCAGCACCGCGATGATCGAAAACAGGCTGACCACCTGCACATGCAGCCGTGCCGCCGCCCGGCCCCGCCGGCGGGCCTGCACGACCTTGTAGACTTCGCGGCCGATGATGCCGATCAGCAGCAGAATGGTCGCGGCGTTGATCAGCAGGAAGGTGTAGACGACGTCGCGCTTGGGCTCGATCGGGGTCAGCCCCGTCAGCACCACGAAGGTCAGGAAGGCCGACAGCAGCGCGAGGCCGACGGCAAACGGCGCCAGCCATCGCCGCAGGGAAAAACCCTTCGGTTCGGGAAGCGACGAGTCGAGTTCGGTTGCCGAAGTATCTGCGGTGGTCATCCGGACAAAATGGTGAGCTGAAAAAGATCAGAGAGTCCGCCTGCCAACGGACTGATGCATTCATATCACATTGTTGCCGAATTGCGACAATTCCGCGGCGTCGAGCCCGGAATTATTCATTCACTACCGCGTTATTCCACCGGCCCGGGAAACGCCGGTCCCAATGCGCGGAAAGCGCTAGCCGCCGCTGCGATAGACCTGAATATCGAGGTCCCTGATCTTCTTGCGCAGTGTGTTGCGGTTCAGCCCGAGCAGATCGGCGGCCCTGATCTGGTTGCCGCGGGTCGCCGCCAGCGCCGCGGTCAGCAGCGGCACCTCGATCTCCTTGAGGATGCGGTGATAGAGGCCCGGCGGCGGCACGCCGTTCGGGAAACCCGAGAAGTGCGAGGACAGATAGGCCTCGACCGCGCCGCCGAGATTGTCGATCGCCTGGCTGGCATTGCCGCCCGACGTCACCGCCGGAGGCGCGAGTTCGCCGTCGATCACTGATCCCGTGATGACGTCCTGCGGATAGAGCGCCGCCAGCCTTCGCGCGAGGTTTTCCAGTTCGCGGACGTTGCCGGGCCAGCGATGCTGCTTCAGCCGTTCCAGCGCCAGCGTGTCGAGCTTTTTCGGCGGCAGTCCGTCCTTCTCCGCCAGCGAGAAGAAATGCCTGATGAGATCGGGCAGATCCTCGATCCGCTCGCGCAACGGCGGCAGCCGCAGCGGCACCACGTTGAGACGGAAGAACAGGTCTTCGCGGAACATGCCCTGCTGGATCAGGATGCGCAGATCCTTGTTCGAGGCAGCCACGATACGCACGTCGGTCTTGATCGGGGTGCGGCCGCCGACGGTGGTGTATTCGCCCTGCTGCAGCACGCGCAGCAGACGTGTCTGCGCCTCCATCGGCATGTCGCCGATTTCGTCGAGGAACAGCGTGCCGCCCTCGGCCTGCTCGAACCGGCCGGAAGCGCGCGTATTGGCGCCGGTGAACGCGCCGCGCTCGTGGCCGAACAATTCGGACTCGATGAGGTCGCGCGGGATCGCCGCCATGTTGACGGCGACGAACGGACCGTTGCGCCGCTTGCCGTAGTCGTGCAGCGCGCGCGCCACCAGTTCCTTGCCGGTGCCGGACTCGCCGGAGATCATCACGGTGAGGTCGGTCTGCATCAGCCGCGCCAGCACACGGTAGATTTCCTGCATCGCCGGCGAGCGGCCGACCAGCGGGATCGAGTCGAATTCGGAATCGTCGGCGGAGCTCGCCGCCCGCTCCTTTGGCTCCGCAAGCGCGCGGCCGACGATGGTGATCAGCTCCTTCAGGTCGAACGGTTTTGGCAGATATTCGTAGGCGCCGCGTTCGGAGGCCCGGATCGCCGTCATGAAGGTGTTTTGCGCGCTCATGACGATGACCGGCAGGTTCGGCCGCATCTTCTTGATCCGCGGCAACAGGTCGAACGCGTTCTCGTCCGGCATCACCACGTCGGTGATGACGAGATCGCCCTCGCCCTGGCTGACCCAGCGCCACAGCGTCGCCGCGTTGCCGGTCAGCCGCACCTCATATCCGGCGCGCGACAGGGCTTGGTTCAGAACCGTGCGGATGGCGGTGTCGTCATCGGCAACCAGAATACTACCTGCGGGCATTTTTATTCCTCATCGTTAGTCCTGTGAGGCAGGCGACGGCGTACCCGAAACGTCGTCGCGATTGCTTGGGTCGAACTTTTTGGCATTGCTGAACATTGGCAGCAGCACGCGGAAGGTGGTCTTCCGCGGCTGCGATTCGCATTCGATGATGCCGCCGTGATCACCGACGATCTTTGCAACCAGCGCGAGGCCAAGCCCGCTGCCGGTTTGTTTGGTCGTGACGAAGGGGTCGAACAGGTTCGGCAACAGGTCTTCCGGCACGCCGGAGCCGTTGTCCTTGACGCAGAATTCCAGCGGCAGCGACACCCGCGACTTCTTGCCCGGCACCGACAGCCGCACGCCCGGACGGAACGCCGTCGTGAGCTGGATCTCCGCATCGGTGCCGAGATCGGCGACCGCCTCAGCCGCGTTCTTCACCAGATTGAGGAACACCTGGATCAGCTGGTCCTGGTTGGCCAGCACCGGCGGCAGCGAAGGATCGTAGTCCTCGACGAAGCGGATGTTGCGGGCAAAGCCTGATTGCGCCAGCCGTTTGACGTGATCGAGCACGGAATGGATGTTGACGGGACCGCGCGCCACCGGCCGGTCGTCGCCGAACACTTCCATGCGGTCGACCAGGGTGACGATGCGATCGGCCTCGTCGCAGATCAGCCGCGTCAGCATGCGGTCCTCGGACGAGGCCTGCTGCTCCAGCAGTTGCGCGGCGCCGCGGATGCCGGAGAGCGGATTCTTGATCTCATGCGCCAGCATCGCGGCCAGCGCGATCACCGAGCGCGCCGCGCTGCGATGCGTCAGTTGCCGGTCCATCTTGTCGGCGATGGTGCGTTCCTGCAGCATGACCACGATATGGCCGGGCCGCTCCGTCAGCGGCGCCACGTGCAGGTCCACCTGCCGGTCGCCGCCAATTCTGCGGCGTGCCGAGATCGACCTTGTATTCGTTGACCGGCGAGCCGCTCGATCGCACCTGATCGATCAGCGCCAACAACGGACTGCCGAACGGCACCAGTTCCTTCAGCGACTGGCGCTGCAGAAACTGGGTGGAAATTTCGAAGAACGATTCCGCTGCGATATTGGCATCCACGATCTTGCCGTCGGGCGCAATCAGCAGCACCGGATTGGGCAGCGCGTTCAAGATCGCTTCGCCGTCGGAGGGCACGGGCCTGCGATGTTCTGCGGCTGGCTTCATGCAGCGGCGCTCCATGCAAAGTCGTCATAGGCCTCGCCGAGCGATCGATGCACGCTGGAAGGCTGGTCCGATGTCAGGATTTTTTGCCGCCAGCCCTTCAGCGTCTCCGCCGGCGTGCGGCTGCAGAAGGCAGCGACGTCGAGCGCCCAGCCGAGATGTTTTCGCGCATGGCGGAGGCCGATGCGCAGGCCGTAGTGACGGCAGACCTCGTCATAGAGCGCGCGGATGTGTTTGAGCTGTTCGGCAAGCGACGGCGCGGTCTCGGCTACCCCGGTTTCCAACTGGCGGCCGAACTGGCCCGGCAACCAGGGCTGGCCCTGCGCGCCGCGGCCGACCATGACCGCATCGGCGCCGGATTTTTCCAGCGCGGTGACGGCTTTCGCAAATGAGGTGATGTCGCCGTTCACGACCAGCGGAATTTAAACCGCATCCTTGACCGCGCGCACCGCGTTCCAGTCCGCCTCGCCCTTGTAAAACTGGCAGCGGGTGCGGCCATGCACGGTGATCATCTGGATGCCGGCGGCTTCCGCGCGGCGCGCCAGTTCCGGGGAATTGATCGAGCGATCGTCCCAGCCGAGCCGCATCTTCAGCGTCACCGGAACTTTCACGGCCGAGATCGTCGCCTCGATCAGTTTGAGCGCGTGATCGAGATCGCGCATCAAGGCGGAACCGGATTGGCCGCCGGTCACATGCCGCGCCGGGCAACCCATGTTGATGTCGATGATGTCGGCACCGGCGGCTTCCGCAATCCGCGCGCCCTCCGCCATCCATTGGGTTTCGCAGCCTGCGAGCTGCACCACATGCGGGCCGATGCCGGCTGCCTCGCAACGGAGCCGGGACATCGGCTTGCCGTTGACGAGGTCATCGCTGGCGGTCATCTCGGATACGACGAGGCCGGCCCCAAGGCGGGCGGCGAGTCGACGGAAGGGGGCATCGGTGACGCCGGACATCGGCGCCAGAAGGACCCGGTTGGCGAGCTCAATATCGCCTATTTTCAACGGCTTAGGGCGTTGGCATTCCAGGCCGGTCACGGATCTCTCGTCTTTCTGGCAGCCGCGTCATTGCAACCGCCGACGTGTATTTTGAGCACAAATCTTGTGCAGTCAAGCTTCATGCCTACACTTTAGACAGTTCTATCATTTGTGCAAGTGCACTGCAACAAATTCCGCTTTTCCCACAGGGATTGGAATCGCTCTGTTTTTGCGCTCCCGGCATGGTAAGGGCTGTGCGCCAAGCGGCACCCCTGCCCTGCATCAATCGACGCCTCCAAGATTTTGAATCCCATGCCGAAACCTGTGCGTACCGCCGCCATCCTTGTCGCAGCCGGACGCGGGCTCCGCGCGGGCGCGGGCGGACCGAAGCAGTACCGCACGATCGGCGGGCAGACCGTGATTTTTCGCGCCATGCAGGCGTTTTGCGGCCATCCCGATGTCGCGACCGTGCAGCCGGTTGTGAATCCCGATGACGTCGCCCTGTTCAACGACGCCGTTGCCAGCCTGCGCCACGCGCCATCCGCCAATGGCGGCGCGACGCGCCAGGCCTCGGTGCATGCCGGGCTCGAAGCGCTGGCAGCCGAAAAGCCGGACATTGTTTTGATCCACGACGCAGCAAGGCCGTTCGTCACCGCGGCCGTGATTTCGCGCGCGATCGATGCCGCCGGCCGCACGGGCGCTGCCGTTCCCGCCATCGCGGTCACCGACACGATCAAGCAGGTCGGCGACAGCGGCGACGTCGTCGCCACGCCGGAGCGTGCGCGGCTGCGCATTGCGCAGACCCCGCAGGCGTTCCGCTTTGACGTGATCCTCGAGGCCCATCGCCGCGCCGCGCGCGAGGGCCGCAGCGATTTCACCGATGATGCGGCGCTCGCCGAATGGGCGGGATTGACGGTCGCGACCTTTGAAGGCGATGCTGCGAACATGAAGCTCACCACACCTGAGGATTTCGTGCGCGAGGAAGCCCGGCTTGGCGCCATGCTCGGCGACATCAGGACCGGCACCGGCTACGACGTGCATGCCTTCGGCGACGGCGATCATGTGATGATCTGCGGCGTGCGCGTGCCGCATACAAGGGCTTTCTCGCCCATTCCGACGGCGATGTCGGCCTGCATGCGCTGGTCGACGCCATCCTGGGCGCGCTGGCCGATGGCGATATCGGCTCGCATTTTCCGCCCAGCGATCCGAAGTGGAAAGGCGCCTCCTCCGACCGCTTCCTGAAATACGCGGTCGAGCGCGTCACCGCGCGCGGCGGACGCATCGCCAATCTCGAAGTCACCATGATCTGCGAGCGGCCGAAAATCGGCCCGCTGCGCGATACCATGCGCGCGCAAGATCGCCGAGATATCGGGTGTCGACATCTCGCGCATCGCCGTGAAGGCGACCACCAGCGAGCGGCTCGGCTTTACCGGCCGCGAGGAAGGCATCGCGGCGACCGCGAGCGCCACCATCCGTCTTCCTGGTCAGATAAAGGCTGGAGCGAATAGCCATGAGCGGCAGCGACGCCCGCGCTCTGTCCCGCTCGCTGCTCGATCTCTGCCGGATGCGCAAGCTGACCATTGCCACGGCTGAATCCTGCACCGGCGGCCTGGTCGCCGGCGCGCTGACCGACATCCCCGGCTCCTCCGACGTCATCGACCGCGGCTTTGTCACCTATTCCAACGACGCCAAGCGCACCATGCTCGGCGTGAAGGCGACGACGCTGGCGACCTTTGGCGCGGTCAGCAAGGAAACCGCGACCGCGATGGCGATCGGCGCGCTGGAAAAGGCCGGCGTCGATCTCGCGGTATCGATCACGGGCATCGCCGGCCCCGGTGGGGCGACGCCCGGCAAGCCGGTCGGTCTGGTGCATTTCGCCGTCGCCGCGCGTGACGGCCGCATCCTGCATCGCGAGCACCGTTTTGGCGCGATCGGCCGCAGCAGCGTGCGCCAGCGCTCGGTGGTGGAGGCGCTGCGCATGCTGATGGAACTGGCGCGCGGGCCGCAGGTGCCGAAGAAGCCGCAGCGCGAGGCGGCGAGCCGGCTGCACCCGCGCGTGGCGCGGTCGCCGCGGCGAAACGCGGTCAAGCGCCGCCGGCCGCCGCCCCGGGCCTGACTGGGAGCGCACCACCGGACCGCGACAGGTGGCTTCAGGGCGCAGCGATCTGATTATTGCCGGGTTTTCGGCTCCATGCCTTGGTCTGCGCAAGACGAGGGAACTTTTCGGTTCCCTCGGGCGTCATCCATTCACCGACAAGATGGCGCACGAGGCTTCCGCGGGAGGGTGCCATGTTCAAGTGGCGCATGGGAATTGCCGCTGCCTTTCTGACAACCCTGTTGTCGAGTGAAGCGTTTGCCGGTGTGCGTATTGGTGTCAGTCCTATCGGCGTCGCGAGGTTCGCGGTAGGCCGCGTGCTTTCGCTCGGGCGAATGCATCACGTTCGTCCCTATCGTTACCGCCACGCCCGAATGGCGGGCGACAGGTCGCGAAACATCCGCAAGGCCACAGCATCAGGCATCACCGACTCGGCGGCGCGCAAGCAGATCGCGGCGGTCGCGGCGCTGGCGGGCTGGAATAAAGGCCGCGCTTCGGACGGATGGTGGGAACATGCCGACGGCGGGTATGGTTGGGTCGGCCCCCTGTTCTGGCCATTCGCCGTCTACGATATTTACGACTACGCGATGAGGGGTGATGGCGCCGGATTCTGGGACTACGGCTATCCCGATATCCATGCCGCGATCTTCTCCCCTTATGGCCGCACCGAACTCGCCGCCTATACCGGATCGCGTCCGTCCGGACGACGCCATCGCAAGGTCCCGCTCGTAGCGCAGCTCTGCGGCGACGACACTCGCCCGATTTCCGAAGGCCTCATCGGCCAGCTTCAGCAAACGATACAGCCAAACAATGAGGCGCAGCGCGCTGCCCTGGAGGATCTTGCCACGGCGTTGATCACAGCCGCCCACATGATTCGGGCGACATGTCCGGCACACGCGGCGCTTTCCGCGCCTGAGCGCCTGACCATCATGCAGCAGCGCATCGGCGTGATGATCAAGGCACAGTCGACCGTGCAGCCGGCGCTTATCAAATTCTATGAACTGCTGGATGACGAGCAAGAAGCAAGGCTCAATGCGCTTGCCCAAGACCGGCGCAAGACATCGCCCGCCAATGGAGACCGGGAAACGCCCGCGCAAAGTTGCGGTCCAGCGCAATCGGCCGCGCTGCGATGGCCCGACGATATCGAGGCCATGCTTCGCCTGAACGACACGCAACGCGCCGCGCTTAAGGCACTGCAGGAAGCCAATGGCACGGCCATGGGCATCCTGAGCGCGTGCCCGCCGGAGGACACGACGACACCACCCGCGCGCCTGGATGCGGTGGAAGGCCGGCTCGAAGCCATGCAGCAAGCGGTATATCTGGTGAGCGCCGCGCTCGGGGATTTCTACGCGGCTTTAAGCGACGAGCAGAAGGCCCAGTTCGAAGCAATCGGACAGAAGCGAACGACGTGACTTCCGATCAAGCCTCCCCTCCATTTCGAGGAGCGATAGCAACAACCGTCAAGCGGCGCCGGCCGCGGGCATGAGCGCACTCTCTCCGCTTATTGCCCCATCGCGGCCATCGCCTTGGCGCGCGTTTCGCTGAGCGAAGCCACCGGCGTCAGCGCTTCCGGGCTGATGGTGAGTTCAATGATCGAGGACAGGCCCGAGGCAACGGCCTCATCAAACGCGCGGGTAAAATCCTCGGTGTGATCGACCCGGGCGCCAAAGCCGCCGCACGCCCGCGCAAGCGCCGCGAAGTCGGGGTTGGCGAGATCGGTGCCGGAGACCCGTCCGGGATAGGAGCGCTCCTGATGCATCCGGATGGTACCGTACATGCCGTTGTTGCAGACGATCACGATCAGCGGCAGCCGGTTTTCGACTGCGGTCATGAATTCCAGTCCGGTCATCTGGAAACAGCCGTCGCCGGCGAACGCGATCACCATGCGCTCCGGATGCAGCTGCTTGGCGGCGACGGCGGCCGGCAGGCCATAGCCCATCGAACCCGAGGTCGGCGCCAGTTCGGTGCGGTATTGCCGATAGCGCCAGAAGCGATGGACCCAGACGGCGTAATTGCCGGCGCCGTTGCAGATGATGGTGTCGTGGGGCAGGCGCTCGCTCAAGCCGCGCACGATCTGCGAGAGCTGAACATCACCGGGCGACCGGGTCGGCTCGGTGAAAGCGAGATAGTCTGCATGCGCCGCCTTGACGTAGTCGCCGCGCGGGCGATGCCGCGGTTCCAGGCCCTTGATCGCCGCCGCAAACGCCGCGCTGCTCGCGACTACGCCGAGCGTCGGCGAATAGACCCGGCCAATCTCTTCGGGATCGGGATAGACGTGAACCAGCGGTTGCCTCGGCTTCGGAATGTCGAACAGCGTGTACCCGGAGGTGGTCGCCTCCCCGAGCCTGGCGCCAAGCGCGATCACCAGATCGCTGTTGCGGATCCGACCGACGATCTTTGCGTCGAGACCGATACCGACATGGCCGCCATAGGCAGCGGATGCAAATTGTCAAAATAGTCCTGGCAGCGGAACGAGACGCCGACCGGCACCTCGTGCGCCGATGCAAACGCCTCGAGATCGCGGCGGGCCTGATCGCTCCACCCGCCTCCGCCGACGATCAGGAATGGTTTGCTGGCCTCTGACAGCAGCGCATGGAATTGCTGCAAGCGCGCCGTTATCCGGCGCGATCGGAAGCGCATGGTACGGCGGTGCGTCGGGCACTTCGGCGGTGTCGGTCAGCATGTCCTCCGGCAGCGCCAGCACGACCGGTCCGGGTCGGCCGGAGGTCGCGGTAAAAAAGGCGCGCGAGATGAATTCGGGAATGCGCCGGGCATCGTCGATCTGGGCCACCCATTTGGCCATCGGTCCGAACATCTGCCGATAGTCGATTTCCTGGAACGCTTCGCGCTCCATCATGTCGCGCCCTACCTGGCCGAGGAGCAGGATCAGGGGTGTCGAGTCCTGGAAGGCGACATGGACGCCGGAAGACGCGTTGGTGGCCCCGGGGCCGCGGGTGGCGAACACGATGCCAGGCCGGCCCGTCATCTTGCCGTAGGCGTCCGCCATCATGGCGGCGCCGCCCTCCTGCCGTGCGTTGATGAAGCGCACGCGCTGGCTCTGGTACATGCCGTCGAGCGCGGCGAGGAAGCTTTCGCCGGGCACGCCGAACACGGTGTCGGCGCCATGCAGGGCGAGCTGCTCGATGAGGATATGCCCGCCGGTTCGAATGCGCGTGTTGATGCCCACCGTCATGGTCCTTCCGTGCAGGACATTTACGAATTCGCACCCGGCTTAAAGAAAGGCCGGGGCACCGGCAACCGGTTTTCGTAGGAGATCAGGTAATCCCCCCGCGGAACTCCTATGCGGGAATCGAGGCCGGTGAAGCCCACGCACTCGTCACCTGTCATTCCTGTCACCCCTTCCCGTAAACCGCATCGGCCCGCTTCTCGAATGCCGCGGAAAACCGCGCAAATGCAGTGTCGAACATCGCGCCCATCAGTATCGCCAGCATGCGGCTCTTGAATTCGTAGGCCAGGTAGAAGCCGACGTCGCATTCGGTTTCGGATTTGGGTTCAAAACTCCAGCGGTTCTCGAGACTGGAGAACGGCCCCTTCAAATACCTGGCCGCGATCTTCAGATTGGGGCGGTCGAGCACGACTTCGCTGGTGAAGGATTTCCCGCACCAATTTGAACGACACAGTCATGTCGGCCACCACGATCTCGGTGCCGTTGGGTTTTGACTTGCGCTGACGGATCTTCAGCGACTGACATAGCGGCACGAATTCGGGATAGCGCTCGACGTCGGCGACGAGATCGTACATTTGCTCAGCGCTGTGGGAAACCCGGCGTTTGCTGGAAAACCGCGGCATCGCTTAGCGGGACTGCGCCGCGCGCGCCGCTTGGAGTTTTGCAAAATCCTCGCCGGCGTGGTGCGACGAGCGGGTCAGCGGGCTCGCCGACACCATCAGAAAGCCCTTGGTGTAGGCGACCTTCTCATAACCCGAAAACTCATCGGGGGTGACGTAGCGCATGACGGCATGATGCTTGCGGGTCGGCTGCAGATATTGCCCGATGGTGAGGAAATCGACTTCCGCCGAGCGAAGGTCGTCCATCACCTGCAGCACCTCGTGCCGCTCTTCGCCGAGGCCAACCATGATACCCGACTTGGTGAAGATGGTGGGATCGATCTCCTTGACCCGCTGCAGCAGCCGGATCGAATGGAAATAGCGCGCACCCGGACGCACCGTGAGATAGCGCGACGGCACGGTTTCAAGATTGTGGTTGAAGACATCAGGCTTGGCCGCAACCACTGCTTCCAGCGCGCCTTCCTTGCGCAAAAAGTCCGGCGTCAGAATCTCGATGGTCGTCGCCGGGCAGCGCGCGCGGATGGCGCGAATGGTCTGTGCAAAATGTTCGGCGCCGCCGTCAGCGAGATCGTCGCGATCGACCGAGGTGACGACGATGTGGGCCAGCCCGAGCTTTGAGGTCGCTTCCGCCACATGCTCCGGCTCTGACACATCGAGCGCGCCGGGCATGCCGGTCTTGACGTTGCAGAAGGCGCAGGCCCGGGTGCAGGTGTCCCCCATGATCATGAAGGTGGCGTGCTTCTTGTCCCAGCACTCGCCGATATTGGGGCAGCCCGCCTCTTCGCACACCGTGACGAGGCCGTTTTCCTTGACGATTTTGCGGGTATCGGCGTAGCCGCGCGTATTCGGCGCCCGCACCCTGATCCAGTCAGGCTTTGGCGGCGACAGAGCGTCCGGCCGGTTCACCTTTTCGGGGTGGCGCGGGCGCAGCGGCGTGGCTGAAACGGTGTCGACGATGGTGACCATTAGCTAAGTCCGGCGGCTGAAATACCTAGGTAATCCCTATGCGGGATGCCCGCAAGGCGGTTGCAGAAGGTCTGCAACCCGGTTGCAGGAGGCTGCAACCTGGCTCGCGAAGCCTTCCAGAACATGCAACAGTTCGGCCGCTTTCCCGCCTGTTCCAGCCCGATTCCCACTTCAGAATGGCTCAAACCAAAAAAGCAGCGGCCGCGCCGCCCCACCCGTTGTTTCCCCCTTGGGCAAGCCGCTCAGGCGCGCCTTTTTCGACCGCAGCGTGCATGAGGTGGCGCCCGACCTGATCGGCGCGACGCTGCTGGTCGATGGCGTCGGCGGCATCATCGTCGAGGTCGAGGCCTATCATCACACCGACCCGGCAGCGCATTCGTTTCGCGGACCGACGCCGCGCAACCGCGTGATGTTCGGCCCTGCGGGCTTTTCCTACGTCTATCGCTCCTACGGCATTCACTGGTGCGTCAATTTCGTCTGCGAAGGCGTGGGTTCGGCGAGCGCGGTGTTGATCCGTGCCCTGCAGCCGACCCATGGCATTGCCGGCGATGCGCCGCCGCCGCGGGCTGCATGATGAGCGCGCGCTGTGTTCGGGACCGGGAAAACTCTGCGAGGCGCTCGGCATCACGATCAAGCATAGCGAGCTGCCGCTGGATAAACCGCCGATCGCGCTGCATGCGCGGACCGGCAAGGTCGACATTGTCGACCGACATTCGCATCGGCATCACCAAGGCGGTCGATTTGCCATGGCGGTATGGGCTGAAGGGCTCGAAGTTTGTGAGCAAGCCGCTTTATGATCGGGGATAATCGTCCGTCTTCACGGCGCCATGCGCCTGAGGTTCCGGCCTTGATCGGATGGGCCGGCTCTACATACTGTCACCCCACGCCGGAGTTCCTGATCCGAGAGGAGCATGAGCCAATGCCCCATATCGATGCCCGCCTGACAGCGCTTGCAGCTGTGCTTTTGCTGTCGGGGGTAAGCTTCATGTCAGGCCGCGCATCCGCTTTCGACAGCGACCAGACTTGCGACGTTCCCCGAGGCTGGATGGCCGGCGTTCCCCAAGGCTGGATGTCCACCCGCACGGGAAAGGAGAACAACGATGGACGGTCGAAAGCGACGACACCGCGCCATCAAAATCCAAAGTGATCAAGCAATCCGGCCGCGCGACCTATCCGCTGCTGCTGAGGCAGGACAGCAGCATCAAGGACGGTTTTGTCGAGGTGAAGTTCAAGGCCATCGGCGGATCCGAGGACCGCGCCGCCGGCATCGTCTGGCGCGCG
Organism: uncultured Alphaproteobacteria bacterium; assembly: GCA_963731915.1. Lineage (GTDB taxonomy): Bacteria > Pseudomonadota > Alphaproteobacteria > Rhizobiales > Xanthobacteraceae > Bradyrhizobium. The sequence continues at coordinate 24,970 of CAVSXQ010000010.1, read as the reverse complement.
AAGGATGCCAATACCTATTACGTCCTCAGGGCTAACGCGCTGGAAGACAATTTTGTGTCTCTACAAGACCGTCAACGGCGTGCGCAGGCCGATCGACATTGTCGGGCGGAAAGGCAGCTACGGGATGGGGGTTCCTATTCCATCCAACACCTGGCATACGCTGCGCGTCGACTTCAAAGGGACGCGTTTCAGCGCCTCCTTCAACGGTAAACCGCTATTCGAGGTCGAGGAGCCGCTCGTTCACCCGAGCCGGGAAGATCGGGCTTTGGACCAAGGCGGACAGCGTCATCCTGTTTGACGACGTCGCTTACGGCGAAACGGAATAGCGTGTTGTCGCGGATCACCTTGATTGCGCCCGAACCACATGCGGGCCCGGGGCCGGTCGCGAGCCCCTCCCCCAGTATCGCCGTAATATCGCCGCGCCAGTTCGGCGCGGGTGACATCCTCGAAACGCGCCGAAGTGCCGCGCCTGCAACAGCGCCGCCATGTCGGCGGGATCGAACTGGCTGAGCCAGGGCTCGCCGATCGCCGCGGCGCGCGTTCGGCGATCGCGGTCAGGTTGGCGCGCATCGCGGGCGGATAATTTTCATGCGGTTCGCCATAGTCGAACACGACTTCCGACCCGCTAATGCCCGCGATGAAATCGAGCGTGCTCACGATCGCGTCGCGCGTCAAATAGGGAACGACGCCGAGCCATTGGAAATAGGCCGGCTGGTCGGCGCGAAAGCCCGCAGCCGCAAGCCCTTCAGCAAGGCTCTGCCGTTCGAAATCGACCGGCGCAAAGGTCAGCGTCGCCGGCAGGTCGAGACCGGCCTGCCGCAGCCGTTCGCGTTTCCAGGCCTGCGTCGCGGGATAATCGACCTCGAACACGCGCGCGCCATGCTCTGCATGCGGATTGCGCAGCGAAAACGTGTCCAGCCCGGCGCCGAGGATGACGATCTGGCGGACGCCGCGCGCAACGCATGCGGCCATGGTGTCTTCGGAAAAGCGGCTGCGCGCCGCGATGAACAGCCGCATCGGCCGGTGCGCGGGATCGCTGGCCATGTCGGACAGGCGCGTACGCGTCTCGTCACCCAGAATTTGCAGCGCAAAGCGGATCGGCGAAGATGACGCCACCTTCCAGCGTCTGGTGAACGGCGCGATGCGCGGCGGCGCCCAACGCGGTCTGGCTCGGTTGTCCGGTCTGCATCGCTTTTTACCTCACAACGGATGATGGCAGACGGCTTCGATCCGGTTGCCGTCGGGGTCGCGCAGAAACGCGGCATAATAGGAAGCGTGATAGTCGCGCAGGCCCGGCGGACCGTCGTCGGTGCCGCCGGCGGCGATGCCGGCGTCCCAGAACGCATCGACCTGGCTCTGCCAGCGCGCCTTGAAACACCAGTGGCGGCCGAAGGTACCTTCCGGCTTCTCTCCCTTGCGGATCGAGAGATAGACGCGATCCGGATAGGCCGGCCGGGCGCGTTCGCCATAGCCGAGCCAGTCCTCGCGGCGGCCGACTTTGACGACGCCGAGCGCCTTCATGATGGCGTCGTAGAACCGCTCGGCGGCCGGAATGTCCGATACCGTGATGGAAACGTGATCGAGCATCGCTTCCGTTCCTCGCCCGGCGTTGTCGGCTATGCGGCGTTCTTCAGCCGCTCCAGCGCTTCCTGCAGCTTTGCCTTGCGGGCGACCGCGGCGTCACGCTTTTCCTTTTCTTCCTCGACAATCTCTTCCGGCGCGTTGGCGACGAACTTTTCGTTGCCGAGCTTGGCGTCGACACGCTTGATATCGGCATCGGCCTTGCCGATTTCCTTTTCGAGCCGCACGCGCTCCGCCGACGAGGTCGATCACGCCTTTCAGCGGCAGGGCGGCGACCTCGCCGCGGACCAGAAGCTGCACGGCGCCTTCCGGCGGTCGGTCGGCGAACGAGATGTCGGCGAGCCGCGCCATCCGCTTGACGGTGTCGTTCCAGCGTTGCGCGCGGGCTTTGGTCTCGGCGGATGCGGCCGCCAGCACCAGCGGCGTCAGCACTGAAGGCGCAATGTTCATTTCCGCGCGCACCGAGCGGATCGCGGTGACGAGGTCGACCACCCAGCCGATCTCGGCTTCCGCGGCGGGATCGGAAAACTCGCCGGCATCGAGCGCCAGGATCACCGATGGGATCAGCGCGTCGCTCGGGCCGGCCATCAGGACCGAGGCCGCCTGCTCCGCCGACAACGGTTTTCGCGGCCATGGCGCCAGCACCAGAAGACCGTCGCGCTTTGCCGTCACCGCCCACAGCTCTTCGGTGATGAAGGGCATGAAGGGGTGCAGCAGCTTGAGGATCTCGTCGCGCGCCCAGGCGACCATGGCGCGGGTCTCGGCCTTCGCCGCGCCCTCCTCGCCGATCAGCACGGGCTTTGCGAGTTCGAGATACCAGTCGCAATAGACGTTCCAGACGAAGCGGTAGATCGCATTGGCCGCGTCGTTGAAGCGATAGGCCTCGATCGCCTCGGTGACCTCGCGCGTCGCCCGCGACGTTTCATGCGCGATCCAGCGGTTGAGCGTTTCCTTTGCGTTCGCCGGATCGAAATCGGCCAGACATGGCGCAGCCGTTCATTTCGGCAAAGCGGCAGGCGTTCCACAGTTTGGTTGCAAAATTGCGGTTGGTCTCGACCAGTTGCGGCGACAGCTTGATGTCATGGCTGTGCGCGGCGCCGCGCGCCAGCGCAAAGCGCAGCGCGTCGGCGCCATAGTCGTCGATGACGCCGAGCGGATCGATGACGTTGCCTTTCGACTTCGACATCTTCGCGCCCTTCTCGTCGCGAACCAGGCGGTGGATGTAGATCGTCGAGAACGGCGGCTCCTCCATGAAGTGGATGCCCATCATCATCATGCGCGCGACCCAGAAGAAGATGATGTCCCAGCCGGTGACCAGCACGTTGGTCGGGTAATAGCGCTGCACCTCCGGCGTCTCGTCCGGCCAGCCCAGCGTCGAGAACGGCCACAGGCCTGAGGAGAACCAGGTGTCGAGCACGTCCTCGTCTCTGACGATGAAGCCTTCGCGTTTGGCCGGATCTCGCGCCATCTCGGCGCCCTGCTCCGGCGTGATGACTTCCTGCTCGACGTAATAGCCGAGCGCGTTGCCGACCGCCTCTTCCTCGGTCTCGGCGACGAAGAATTTTCCGTCGGGCCCGTACCAGGCCGGAATCTGATGGCCCCACCAGAGCTGGCGCGAAATGCACCAGGGCTGGATGTTCTCCATCCACTCGAAATAGGTTTTTTCCCAGTTCTTCGGCACGAAGGTGGTCGCGCCGGAGCGCACCGCTGCGATCGCCGGCTCGGCAAGCGTCTTGGCGTCGACATACCATTGGTCGGTCAGATACGGCTCGATGACGACATTGGAACGGTCGCCATGCGGCACCATGTGCACGTTCGGCTCGATCTTTTCGATGAAGCCAAAATCCTCCAGACGTGCCGACGATTTTCTTGCGCGCGACAAAGCGGTCGAGCCCGTTCAACTCCTCGGCAAGCTGCAGCGCGCCTTCGGGCAGGCCGCGCAGATAATCCTCGTTGTCGACAAGGGAAAGACACGCCTCCTTGTCGAACACGTTGACCTGCGGCAGGCCATGGCGCTTGCCGACTTCAAAGTCGTTGAAGTCGTGCGCCGGGGTGATCTTGACCGCGCCAGAACCCTTTTCGGGATCGGCGTGTTCGTCGCCGACGATCGGAATGCGGCGGCCGACCAGCGGCAGAATGACATGCTGGCCGATCAGATGATTCAGCCGCTCGTTCTCCGGATGGACCGCGACCGCGGTGTCGCCGAGCATGGTTTCCGGACGCACCGTCGCGACCACGATGAACGACGATGGATCGTCCGGGCTAAAGGTTTTGCCTTCGATCGGATAGCGCAGATACCAGAGGCTGCCTCTTGACCTCGATCTGCTGCACCTCGAGATCGGAGATCGCGGTGACCAGCTTCGGGTCCCAATTGACCAGCCGCTTGTCCTTGTAGATCAGGCCCTGGCGGTGCAGCTCGACGAACACCTTCACGACGGCGCGCGAAAGACCCTCGTCCATCGTAAAGCGTTCGCGCGACCAGTCGCAGGAGGCGCCCAGCCGCTTCAACTGGTTGACGATGATGCCGCCGCTCTCGGCCTTCCACTGCCAGACCCGCTCGACGAATTTGTCGCGGCCCATGTCGCGACGGCCCGGCTCCTGCCGTTCCATCAATTGCCGCTCGACCACCATCTGGGTCGCGATGCCGGCGTGATCGGTGCCGGGCTGCCACAGCACGTCGCGGCCGCGCATGCGCTCGAAGCGGCACAGAATATCCTGCAAGGTGTTGTTGAGCGCGTGGCCCATATGCAGCGAGCCCGTCACGTTCGGCGGCGGGATCACGATGGTGAACGGCGCGGCATCCTTGCGCTCGGGGCGGCCGGCCCTGAACGCGCCGCTCTCCTCCCAGATGCGGGACATGCGGCTTTCGATATCGGCGGGCTGGTAGTTTTTCTCGATCATGGCATCGCGGAAAATGGCTGGGACCGGGCTAGAAAGCCGCCGCAGCGCGCCAAGTCAACATGACGGCGCTTCAAAAGCAGGTTTGAGGACGGTTGTGAGGGTCTAAATCGGGCCGATATTCGGCCCGTGAAGCGCTTATCGGCCGCGCGAAACCCGCTCGATTTCGGCCTTGACGATGCGCTCCACCAGGCCCGGCAGATTGTCGTCGAGCCAGGATTTCAGCATCGGCCGCAGCATTTCCTTGACCAGATCTTCCAGCGTGCGCGCGTTGTTGCTCAGCACGGTATTGGCGAGCGTATTGAAGGCGGATTCCACCGCGTTCACCGTGGTGCGCGACAGGATCGGCTGTGCCGGCGGCGGATGTCTCGAGCGGCGGCGGCTCAAACATCGGCTGGGGCGGCCTCGTCCTGGCAGCGGCTTCGGAAAATTCGAGATCGTCCTGCGGATCGACCTTCTGGAACGCCGACGCCGGCGGCGGCGCGGGAGGCGGTGGCGGCGGATCCGGCAACGCCATCTCGTCGGTGAGATCGAACACTTCCCCGTCGGGTTGCGGCGGCCGGATGTCGGACTCGGGCGTCGCCTCGTCGAGGCTCGCCAGCATGGCGTCGATGTCGTCCTGGCTGTTGCTCGCGGCGGCAGGAGCCGGCGGCGGCGGTGGCGGCGCGGCAGGTTTGGCTGGCGCGAGCCGGTTTTGCCGCGACCTGCGCCGCCGGGATCGCCGAGGGCGGAATGTCCTTCATGGCGGGCTTGGCTGCCGGCGCGGCGGCTGCCGGGGCCTTGTCGCCGGCGGGCTTGGCCTCGTCATCGGCGATGATACGACGGATCGACGCCAGAATCTCCTCCATCGAGGGCTCTTGGACCTTTGCAGGCTGCGTCATCTCCGACTCCACATCATCAACGCCGATTTTACACCAAGCCGGAAAGGATTTGCCGGTTCCGGATATGCAGGCCGGGATTTTCATCGCAACGGCCTGACTTGTCCCCAGATCAAGCGCCGACAGCCCGTCGCGCAGTCGATCCGTCCCAGCGTCAGGCACCGAATCACGCATTGCCGATCGGCGCAAAACGCGGCGCGAATCGCCCTCTCGCCCTCGATAAGGCTACGTCATGACAATAATTGTGCAAGGTAATGGCGAACTCGCCGTGAGGCCGGCGAGCGTTTAATTTCAGCGGCCGTCCGGCGTCCGCACGCCGACCCAGCTATCGCGCACCTGATGATAGTGCACGCTCGGGTCATACACATTGGTGTTGAGATTGAGCACGATCGGCGACAACCGCCCTACCGCGTTCAGCACCGAGTACGACGCGACCACGCGGTCATGCTGGGCGGTGACCAGCGCGACGCGGGCGTTGACCAGCGCCTGCTGCGCGTTGAGCACGTCGAGCGTGGTGCGCTGGCCGGCCTTGGCCTCTTCGCGCACGCCGTTCAGCGCGATCTCGGACGCGGTGACCTGCGACTGCGCCGACTGCACCTGCGCCTTGCCGGCGACGAGCTGGCCCCATGCCGTCACGACGTTGGCGCGGGCCTGATCGCGCACCTGTTCGAGGTTGAGGCGCTGCTGCGCCAGCGTTTCCTTGGACTGGCGGATCAGCGAATATTCCGCGCCGCCCTGGTAGACCGGCACCGACAATTGCGCGATCGGCGGAAGCGCCGAACGAACGGTAGATCGTCATCGTCTGTTCGTAGGATTGCTGCACCGAGGCCTGGAACGTCACGGTCGGGAACAGCGCGCCCTCGTTGACCTTGACCTGGAGATAGCTGACGTCGATGCCGAACATCGCGGCGGTGACGTTCGGATTTTGCGTCAGGCTGAGTTCGACCGCGCCGGGCAGCGACGGCGGCAGGAAGCGATCCACCGGCGAGCCCGGCGCCAACGCCTGCGGTTCGTCGCCGATGATGCGGCGGAAGTTCGCGCGCGTCGTGGTCAGGTTGGATTCGGCGGTGAGCTGCTGCGTCCGGCCGGCGGCAAGCTGCGCTTCCGACTGCGCGACGTCGGTGCGGGTGACTTCGCCGACATTGAAGCGGTCCTTGGTCTGCTTCAGCGTCTGTTCGAGCACGCGGACGTTGCTCTTCTGAACCTCGACGATGGCGGAGTCGCGCAGATAGTCCATGTAGACGGTGGCGGCCGAGAGCAGCACGGTCTGCTCCAGCACGCGCAAGCCTTCGCGGGCCGCCGAAACCTGGCTCTCCGCCGCACGGGTCCTGTTCGCGGTCTGCTGGCCGTTGAACAGGGTCTGCGAGATCGTCGCGCCGACGCTGCGCGGTGCGTTCACGCCGTGAATCTGGCTGCGCACGAGAACGGTGGACGTGCCGCCCGCTTTCGTTTCCACGTCGGTGTATTGAGTGCCGGCGCTGCCGGTGATGGCCACTCTCGGACGATAGCCGGACAATGCCTGCGGCACGTTCTCGTCGGTGAAGCGCACCTGCGCGCGCTGGGCGTTGAGCTGGGGGTTGTTCTGATAGGCGCGCACCAGCGCAGCGTCGATCGTGTCGGCCAGGGCGGGCACCGGGCCCATACAGACCAATAGAAGGACCGAAGCCGCAGCTCCGGTGAACGCCTTCACCCCACGCATCCCTGGTAATCCATTCATTGTCGTTCGCCGGATCAATTGCATGATCCGGCGTCGCTTCATTCCAAGTGAGTCCCGGCTCACCATATTCCGCAGCTAGGCGTGAGGGAACACCCCAGCAACGGCGCAAGGCGGAAACTCTTCACGTGGGGCAATCCGGCCACACTTCTGATCTGGAAGGCAATTTTACCGGCGCTTTGGTCGCCGGTCGGCCCCGAGACGCCCTAGAAAACGAACGCGGGCGCCCGCTCCAGGCCCGGCAGGACGGGGGCAGCGGCATCGAACAGCGTCCGGTTCCCGAAATCGCCATGGGAACGGGTGACGATCGCCGCCCGTGGCGGCTGGGAGGCGGCGAAGACCCCGACCAGCCGGCCACCTTCCCGGAGCTGCCCATAAAGCGCCTGCGGCACGATTTCGGTCGCCCCGTTAAGGACGATCACGTCGTAGGGCGCGCCGGAGGGATCGCCCTCGGCCGCAGCCAGCGGTCTTGACCGTGACGTTTCCACAGCCGAGCTGGCCGAGGACGCTGGCTGCCCTCGCGGCCAGCGCCGGGTCGCTTTCGGTCGCGGTTACCTGCCCGGCCAGTTTTGCCAGCAGCGCCGCCGCATATCCGGAGGCCGCGCCGACCACCAGCACCTTGTCGCCTGCCTTGATCTCGGCGGCCTGCATCAGCTTTGCGATCACCACCGGCTTGATCAGGTAGCGTTTCGGGCCACCTTCCGCGCCGACATCGAGATCGAGGTCGAGATAGGCCAGCGCCTGCTTGTTGCCGGGGACGAAGGCCTCGCGCGGCACTTCCAGCATGGCATCGAGGATCCGGCTGTCGGTGACGTCTGCGGTGCGCACCTGGCCATCGACCATTTTCTGGCGCGCGGTCGAAAAACCGGACATGACGAGACCCCGAATATCCTGCTGAAACCGGTTCATCTTTTGGTACAGCGCAGGCCAAAACGCAACAATGCGCTTCGCCCACCGGCGGGCCCTATTCGATGGTTACCGCGAGCCGCCCGATCAGACGCGCCACCTCGTCCAGATGTTCGGAATCATGCTCCTCGATGGCCTTGGCGAGCCGCCGCAGGCATTCGTCGTCGCTCATCAGGGGAATGTCGGCCGGCACGATCGAGGGCACCGGCTTCAGTATGGCTTGAACGACTGGCATCGAATCAACCTCCATCAAGCCCGGCAGGGGTGAAGGCTCAGGCGACATTGAGTCGATTTGGCGGCTTCCCTATGCCGCCGGGAGATGGCGGCACTGCGCCGGACAGGACACGAATGGCGGCTCTGGCGCGGGCCAAATTGCCGGGAAATCCTTATGGCTCAGGTAGTTCAACCCGTGCTTTTCCTGACGCTGGAACGGTTCAATTGGTCCTTTGCAACGGCGGAAGCCTTTGTTATACGCTGCCCACTCGCGAACGACGTTCGCCTGTTCCTCGGTAGCTCAGCGGTAGAGCATTCGACTGTTAATCGAATGGTCGCTGGTTCGAATCCAGCCCGGGGAGCCAAAAGCTTCACACACCGAAACACTGTCGCGTTCGCAACAAGCGAGCCTAGCTGCGCCCGGGGTCCGGCAACCGCCGCCGGAAATCCCAGCGGCGGCTCATGTTCGGGCTCCAGATGCCGTCGATGCGTTCGGGGCTCACAATCAGGCCGATGAACGGTCCGGTATCCCTGGGGTTGCCAATTTGAATCCAGCGGCCGGAAAGGCGCTTGTCATTGCCGATGACGGCTTCCAGCAGCCACGTCTTGCCGGTGAGCCGGCCGACTTCATCGGTGTAGAGCGCAAACAGCCGGTCGCCGACGACCTCAATCTTGGCGCTGCCGAACGTTCCCGTTCCCCAGCGGCTGTACCACTCGCCGTCAAGCGTATCGGGACTGCCCGGCGCGATGGCTGGCGACCATTGCGGCGCGTTGCCGTCGTCGGGGCCGCCCGGCATCTGCACGCGCGCGGCGAGATCGGTGATGTCGGGGCCGTCGGCGGCGATGATGTCGGGCACGCGGAACGGGTTGCGCTGGCTCAGCGCGATGGCGAGCGGCGAATGCGCGACGACGATGGCGATCAGAAGCGACGCAACAAGTACGGCCCGTTTGAACATGTCTTCCCCCTGCCCGATCCGGTTGCCCGATCGAACAGGTATCACGGCGAACGCCGCAACCGAAGTGGGGTGGGATCGTCTGGCCGGATTACTGCTCGAACACCGCCGCGCAGGCCGCGCTCAAGCTCCCCCGCTGGCGGCGCAGGCACGCGGTGATGGCGCGCGCATTGGGGATTTCGCCGGGGCAGAGACGGTAGACGTCGGGGGTGCAGGCCCGGCGCTGTTCCGGGGTGCCCTGCTGGGCCATGGCCGGCGCGGCGGCGAACAGCGACAGGAACAGGCCGAGCGTACAGCGCGAACGGGCGCGGCTCGAAAATCGTGCAAACCTGACCTTCATGACGGCATCTCCCTGATCCGGCTGGCGCGGCTTCCGCGCCTCTGCTAATCAGAGCGAATACGTCAAATAATTTTCGCCAAATGTGATTTTTCTCACACTTGGCCTCTCGCCGGCCGGATTAGGTTTTCCGCAGGGGAAATCACACCATTCAGTAACCATTTTTGCTGCCAGCGGCGGATCGTTAAAATTCGAACGATCCGTTCAATCTGACAACAAAGCAGTTTTGCGACCGTGCGCTACCCAAGTCGGGAGAGCGCGATGAGTGAAGTTGATTTCGACCTGTTGCTGGACGCCGTGAACACGGCCATTGCGCTGCCCGAGGAGGATTTTGTGGCCCACCCGTTGCCCGTCCGTCAGCCACCGCGCGCCGCCAACGACAATCACCGCAAGCCGGCCTGGCCGCTGATCCCGTTCCCCGATGGCTGGTACGCCGCCTGCTGAAACGGCCTTCAAGCATTAGTTGAGGATCATTTCGTACCGGGTTGCAGGCCTCGATCTTGGCCGACAGCGCTGCCCTCCTCGCCTTCACTTCCGGATTGTCAGGATCTTTCACCGCGGCGGCCTCGATGGCCGCCGATGCTTTTTGATAGCAGCCGATAGCGTCCGGCGTATCCTTGCCGGCGAGAACCGTGGTGGCCGGCCCGTCGGCCGCCTCGTGCGCCAGTAAATCGCAGGCCTGCGCGATCGCATCGGACGCCTTGATCTGCCACTCCACGGTGCGTCGCGACGGCGGCGCCGCGACCACAACAGCCAGTGCGGCCTGGTAGGAATTCAGCGCCTCCGTGTAATTGTCCTGCCGCACCAGCACGTCGCCGATCTTGACGCGGACATCGAACAGATTGCCAAAGCGCGTGTTCCCCGCCTTGGGATCGTTGACCAGCTTCTCGAAAATATCCGCCGCCTTCTGGTAGCGGGCCAGCGCGTCGCCGATGCGGCGGGTGGGTTCGTCGACGACGGGGTCGGGATTTTCCAGAGCGTCGTTGGCGCGCGCCACAAAAATGTCGCCCCGCTTCAGGTTGGTCATGGCGAACGTCCTTTGCCAGCTGATATTGCCCGGCTCCTTCTGGATCAATACCTCCTCGATCTGGCTTGCCGCTGCATAGTTCTGCAAGGCGCCGCGAAAATCCTTCAAATCGTGCAGGGTGTCGCCAAGCAGCTTGTGGTCGATCGCGAGCCCGGTTCGCCACGGCACGCTGGCGGGATCGCTCTCGAACAGCTTCTTGCGATGAGCAACCGCGGCCCGCAGTTCGGGCAGCGCCTCGGCGGGCTTGTCCTTCAACAACTGGCCGATGCGCCGGCGCGTGGTCGCGGCGTTGGACACCAGCGTTGCATCATCCGAATTTTCGGGATCCTCCAATAGCAGTGTCTGGATCGCCAGCGCCTCGCGATATGTCGCGAGCGCCGCTTGCAGATCGCCCGGCTCGCCCCTTTCGCTCAGCAATTGCGCGATGCGGCTTTTCTGCGTTGACCTGTCGATCGGATATTTGTCGGCGACGGCTTCGGCAATTTTCAGCCCGTCGCCGTAATAGTCCAGCGCCGTCTTCCAGTTCTTTTTCAGCCTTTCGATGTCGGCGAGCTTGTTGAGAATAAAGGCTACGTCGCGTTTGCGCTGCATTTCGTCGGGATTGAGCTGCTCCCGTTGCCGGGCATAGGACAGCGCCTTGCTGTATTGCCGTTCCGCTTCGGCATTGTCGTTGGCATAGGCCTTCTCGTCGCCGATCCGGAAACTGCCGGCGTAGACATGGCGCATCATCTTCTGATCGCCGGGATTGCTCTTGAGCATCCGCTCCGCGATCGCGACGGCCCGCTCGGCGCGCCTGAGCGCATCCGCATGATCCCCCAAGGCGACACGCACGTCGGCGACACCGAGCAGCAGCAGTATCTCGATCTCGGAAATCTCGAGCGACTTGTCCTCGTTCTTGGCGAGGTCTTCCAGCGTCAGCTTGGCATCCTCGAGCAGCAGCTCGGCGTTCTTGGCCGACAGCGTGCCGTCGTTGAGGAACCCGCCCAACCGGCCAACCGAAATCTTGGTCGTGTTAAGCGCACTCTTGCGGCTCTCGACGGCCTGGGTTTGTGCGCGCTCTGCGTTCTGCCAGAGCAAGGTCATCATTATTGCAAGGGCAGCAACGGCGAAAAAGGACGCAATGAGGATCCCCTGCTTGGCCTTCTGCCACCGTTGCGACGTCTGCAGCAGCCGTTCCACGCGGTCGAAACCACCGCCATATCGCTCGGCCCAGGCCGCGGTTCGCGGCCGCGCCTTCCACCAGGCGAGGCGCTCATCGACCAGGTGCGCCGGCAGCGTCGCGCCGCCGTCGGCCATCGCGAGCAGGCCGCGATAACGTTCGCCCGCCTGCTGTTCGGCGCGCAGCCACCCCAGTTCGACACCGTGGCCGCTCACTTTCTCCCATCGCCGCAGCAGTGCCTCGTGTCCGACGTCGATGCGCGTCGTGGCGTCGATCTCCTTCACTTCAAAATGCGGCGGGATCAGAAAGGAACAATCCTCGGCGCGGAACCGATCCAGCACCTGGCGCACCGAGGCTTCGTCAACGCCGGTTTCCTCGACTAGCCGGGAAAACCGCACGGCACGCCTGATGGCGCGGCCTTCCTTGTCGAGTTCGGACAGCGCGCTGAAGACCTGGGTGACCGCCAACAATAATTTCGGGCCGAGGTCTTTCAGGATCTCATCGGCGTGGCGCGACAAGGCATCGGAGAATTCGCCGATGTTGCGATAGTGGGCCAGCGACAGATGCCGGCGCGGGCGGGCGACGGCACCGCTTGCCTCGCCGCCGGAGGGAACGAGCGATGGCGAAGCCGCCTGCGCCTTGCCGGCCTCCTCCCACAGCCGCAACAGGCAATGCTGCAGCACCGGCAACTGATCCATTTCGGTGCCGCAATCGTTCAGCAATCGTTCGACCAGCTCGGAATCGATCGTCGCGCCGGCTCTTTCGACCGGCAACCGGATGACCTCATCAAGCTGATCGCGGGTCAGCGACGGGACGAGGAACTGTGCCGCGCAGACCGCTTCGGGCAGTCCATGAAACCGCGCGCAATCGCCGATGAAGTCGGAGCGCATGGTCAGCATCACATTGATTTTCAGCAGTGGCGCCCTGCTCGCTTCGAGCAGAAGCTGAACGAATTGGGTTGCCTCGTCGCGCGCGCGCGCGTCGTCCGCGATCGGGTTTGCCCTCGTCGAGCCCGCCGTTGCGTAACGGAATAATTCTTCGAACTGGTCAACGACCAGCACCAGCGTTTTTTCGGTCACGCCTTTGGTCTCAGCGAGCGCTTCCGATATGCCAAAGCTCGATCGCTGCAACTGCGCGGCGATCCGTTCGCGCCTTCCGGATGCAACGACCGGGTCGTCGTCGCTCGACAGGCTCGCGATCAGTGCGGTCAATCGCTGCAGCGGTGCGTCGCCGGGGCGCATTTCGCGCCACAGCCAGTTTCGTCCGCCGGTTTCACGCGTCTCCATGTCGAGCAGCGGCAACAGCCCGGCGCGCACCAGCGAGGACTTTCCGCTGCCGGAACTGCCGACAACCGCCACGAAGCGCGACCGGTCGATCAACCGGTAAAGCGCAAAGGTCTGGTCGCTGCGGCCGAAGAAATAGTCATGGTCCTGATAGGCAAACGGCCGCAGGCCGGGGAACGGATGCTCGGCTGACGCAGCGAGCAACTGCACCGGCGCGTTCATGGAGCGGCCGCGTGCGCGGCAGGCACCAGCATGTCGAGCAGGTCCGCCGTCGGCACATCCTTGTCGGACAGGTCGACCACGAGATCGATGTCGCTGCGCGGGAACAGCAGCTTGCTGGCCTTCTTCCGGTTGCCCGGCGGCGGAGCTGCGACCACGGCCCGATAGGAAAACTGCTGCTTGCGCCCCAGTTCCTGCCAGTTGCGCAACCCGCTCGCCTGGGCGCGTACCCAGACTTCCGATGCGGACGCCCAGCACAGGATCACCGCATCGCATTGCGCGAGCTGCTTGCCGTTAAAGCTCTTGATTTCGGCATCCGGACCGTCGAACACCGGAAGCAGCGCATCGAGCTGACGCTGTTGCAACGCCTGCGCCAGATTGAGCGCGTAGTCGCTGTCTTCCTGCGAGTGATAGAGATAAAGGGAAATTTCCCCGTTCTTGCCGGCCGGCAAACCCGACGGCAGTCGCGGCGGCGCGATCGCGGCCAGATGCTGGTTGAGGAAGTCGACCAACTTGCTGAGACTGTCGCCCTCGACCTTGTCGGTGGGCAACTGGCGGTCAAACCGCGTCAGCACATCGACCGGATGGCGCGCGGCCTCCTGCGCCGGCTGGCCTGCTGCAGGCTGGGCCGACCAATTTGAGGGCGCCCAGACCAGCCGGTGAAATCTGCCGCTGCCGTCCTTGTCCGCCTTTCCGGCGGCGCGCGCGAGCTGCAGCTTCACCATCGGCAACTGGTCTTCCGGCGCATCCCCTGCTTTCTCGCCGAGAAGATGAATTGAAATTTCCGCGTTCGACAGCGCCGCGTCGATCACTTCGACCGCCGACTGCAGCGGAATATCCTCCATCGGCGGCGGAACGACGGTGTGCCCCCTGCCGACGAGCTCGGAGACGACGCGATCATAGCCCGCGCGCATGTCGGAGGCGGGTTTGGCGACATAGATCGTCCTGCCGCTCGGCGGATACACCGCCGCCGGCAGCGTCACCTTGCGCTTCAGGAGATGCGCCACCAGCGCCTTGAGCTTTTGCCAGTAGCGGGCGTCGCAGGCCTCGCCGCGATCGAAGAACTCGGCGTCACCGGCGATATCGTCGGGGTCCTTGTTTCGCGCATAGAACTCGAATCCGGACTGGCCCTGCAGCAGTTCGGGACGCTTCGCCGGATCGATATAGCGCTTGCTCACGACGATGATGCGGTCACTGTTTCCGCTCAGGCCGTGGTGTTTGGCGAAGAAATCAAGCTCGCGGCTGCACCATTTGCTGGCCATCCAGTTCGGCGAAAGCACGACAAGGAGGAAGGAAGCTTCCTTCAGAGCGTTCTCGAGTTCCGGCGTGAACAGGTCGCCGTCCGAAATTCGCTTGATGTCGCGCCAGATCTTCGGGCGATCCGGGCCGAGATCGCGAAATTCGTACTGAACGGATTTGTCCAAAAACGTCACAAAGCCCTTTTTGTCGGGCCTGTCCGGCGGCGCGGCGTCATCGTCTCGCGCGTAGGAAATGAAAATATCCGCCACAGCCGCCCCCTTTCGCTCCGGTTGTCGACTGTCCGAGTGACTACTTTCGTATCCCGACCATCGGGGGTCAAGTATTCGGGTTTCCGTGCAAAACGACTGCGACGTCAGGAAGCGCGGAATTGTGGAACCGCACGCATCGTGTTCCGGAAACTTGCGCATTTCCGATCGCCGCATCGGGATTGCGACCAAGGCCGCGATCGTTCTGCGCGTACAATTTGTACGCGACAACCGGCCCGCCCGATGTGCGATAGTTCACACAAATTGACGGCCAGTCCGTCGCTGGCAGGTCCCGAAACGGGACAAATCAGGAATTTACGGGGAGATTGAGGGGGGATGGAATGGAGGCCACGACCAGAATTGAACTGGTGTAAACGGTTTTGCAGTTAGATGGATCTTATACTAACCTGTTCACTTATGTTGCGTTCTGTCTGTTTTGATTGACGTTTTATTGTAGCCATAGCCCGGGCAAACCCAGCTAATCACTTTCTGTATTCAGCAGTTCGCTTGCAAAGCGCTAGCAATCAGGGGGCACTAAAGGGCCCGCCGGCGTAAACCGGCGGGATGGGATCGTGGGAAAATGGCCTCAAAGGCGTTTAGCCGCTTGCCGATCATGGCGAGGCCATTGCTGGCCTTGAGCGAATAGCCCGCCGCCGTCACCCCCGCGTGAACGAAGCCGTTTCACCGATCCGCGAAGCAGTCCTGAAACAATCCGAGATCAACCTTGCCCCGGGTCAAACGGGGATTTCTAATATGATTATTCTCAAGATTACTACGTTTTGCATGCTCGCTGCGGGATCGTTGACGATGTTGTCGGAAAACCTCGGTCGTGATGTTGCTCTTGTTTTGATCGCGGTGCTGACGTAGGCCGCGGCCTTCACTAGTAGCATTGAGCATCTTTGTGCAGTTTGGCGCGGAGGGATTTGGTTATGGTTCGCCTCCTGTCGATTCTCGTCTTTGGTTCGCTCTTCCTCTTTTCAGGTTCAGCGTCTGCTGATCAGACGAAGTCGCGTGAAGGTATGGCGTCTGAGATCAGTTCGCGTCAGCGATGCGTGTGCAGCACAGGGTATCGCTCAGCCCGCGTCGTTCGCTATAGGCACTATCGAACTGCGTACTTAATTGGCTATGACCCCCTGCCTTACCGCTACGGATCAACATTCGTATGGGAGCCGCCCTATCGGTATTACCGCTAGGCACCCACAGGAAAGCCCGCCAGGCGTAAACCGGCGGGCCAGGTCGTCAAAGGCGGTGCAGCCGCTTGCCAATCAAGGCCAGCCACATGCTGGCCTTGAGTGAATAACGCGCCAGCCGCAGCCGCCAGACCGCCAGTGCGGTTCGCTATGCAGCCCCCTAGCAAGGGCCGATTTCGAAATTTTTAATAAATTCGGATCAGCCTCCCGTTAAGGGGCAGTCTGGTGTAAAATGCGTAACCATGACTTCGTGTCCGGCAGATTCCTCGCGCTAATCGTGATTGCCTTGTGATGTTCTGCGCCATCACGCCGGCTCCTGCCGATCTTCGATCAAATAAGGTCACGTCAGTGAGGGAGCGATGACATACGCTATTCACGCGTCGAGAGACGGCCAGAGCGTCGTCACGATTTGATTAAGCCCCACTGTTGCAGTCGATAAAGCTCGCATGTTGGAACGATTGGGCTGGCAGGTTCACGTTACCGATTCCGTCGGACACCAGTTTGACCCGCGGGACTTCGATCAGCTTTCCTCGCTTTCCCGCGAACCGTATGGGCCATCAAGATGAGTGTCGGCCATCGAAAAGTGGGCTGCCGATCAGGATGACGAGCCGAACCGCTCCGAAGCCATCCGCCGGCTTGTGGAACTGGGGCTGAAGGCGAAGTCGAAATGATCAGCATCAAATCCAATCATACGCCAGCGGCGCCGTTGTAAGTTGCTTTTGCGGCGGCAGGGAGTGCGATGTCGATCAGCTCAAAGGTGTTTGGCGGAGTAGCGCTTTTGCTTGCGGTCTATTTCCCCGCAGCGCTTTGGCTGCGAGCAAACTATCAACCGGTGGAGGGCCCGCCCGGTGGGATTCAAAAGTTGCACCGATCGTTTACCAGATTGCCGGGAACGAACGGCCACGCGTTTGTCGCTCTCGTACCTGGTTGGACCCGCGAACTCGCAGACGATGCCGACAACCCACTCAGGTCCCCGCTTGTTGTATACGAGGACGGCAAGCCACTAGGCCCGGGGCACGCATTGCATGTTCACATAGTGACTGATGGCGGCGGACGTTTTTCGCACTGGAAGGACATAGGCGTGGTCTTTTCGAGCAGCGACGGGTCCGATCCAAACGACAACAGGCGAGAATATTGGGCCGTTATCCCGGGACACGAGAAGGGGGTATCGGTGGAGAAGAAAACCCCGCCCAAGTGATCGGCTCGGACGGGGCTCTCGAGATGATTTACAGCGAAGGGGTAACTACGCTGTGTCATGATCGTATTCGGTTCGGTCCGAAATGCTACGGGCCGGAAGTAATTTGCGGCGGATGTTACATAGTAGGCACACTAGATGTTGCCAATTGGCGGGTTGAAAAACCGTGAAGCGAGGCGCGCAAGAAGGGTAAACCGGGCCATTTTAAATGGAACCCGAGCGACGCTGAAACGTCGAATCCTCGCTCCCGGTCAACCAAGACCCAGCCGGGAGCAAAAGCCTCCAAGGCTGGCGGCCCCCGGCGTGCCACTTCTCAGCGCTGGGGCCGTTTTGTGGAGAGTTTATATGAAACCGCTAAGCTTTTCCGATCGATTTGGTTGGACGCGCTGGATCGCGGCCAAACAATCTCGCCAGAGTGCACGACGACTCGCGACTTGAATTTCGTTATTTCGGCAATCGCTCTTGCATCATCGAACACAGAGAGCCGAGCGAGCAGCCGCTCAGGAACGCCTGTCGGCGATAACTCAAAGACTTCAAAATTTGCCGCCACTGTCCCGTGCAACTCCACAAGGTTATTGCCAAGGGGAATGGATTATGGGGTCTGATTTGTGTAAAATATGTGTCATTTGAAACCTCGCGACGATCGGCAACGCCAAACTCTCGAAAATTAGCCTTGGGGCTGGTCCTCGTCTGTTCGGTGAACGACTCGAGATTCGCAAATTGAGCATCGAAATCCTATCTTCGCCTATTGAGTCACCGACGAGGATGTGATTTCAAGCACATTCAATTCTTGTAAGTGGGTGGCGGGCGCTGCCGAGCCGATCAGTCCTGCAAATTTACTTTTGTGTTGTTTGCTGGCAGATTTAGCGCGGCTGGGCTTTTTGGGTCGAGGCCGAGGCGATCACCGAGCGCCGCCAATATGCCGGCTTGCTGATTTGCAATTCTGATCCAGGGACTAGCCTGCGGACTGCCGCGCTTGCTTGCGGTCGTCCATTGAAAGCCGGGAGCGCCTATCTCATGGGCGGCTCGCTTGTGCAGAGCCCATGCCGTCGCGAATGCCGAGAGTAGGAAGCTATCCAGTGCCGAGTAGACGCTGGAAGGCATCGCCTGCTTGATGATGTCAATCCCGCGGGCGTATGCTTGGTAATTATCGGGGATCGAATGGCGATGCCTCAACTCCTGTTTCCTCTATGAAGCGCCGACTCTGGATTTCCCAGCATTTCTATAATCAGGCCGAACTTGGCAGCGCTGACCGAATTGACTGACCATCCCGGGCAAATCTCAATCATGGTGATCGGCCCTTCTGGCATCTCGATCTCGTAGTCATCACCGGCTAGCGGGGAGACATTTGGTTCTTTGTCGATCTTGTCCCATTGACGATACATCTCGTCGTCCTCGAAAAGGCCGGAGCGCGCCATGTTGTTAATTGGCTGCTTTTGGCCTGCCCTTCGGCATTTGTCGAGAGGATGGCTCATCACCGCGGCATATCGCTTTTTATGTTCTTGGCTGGTTGCAGCGCCGCTATGGCTTTGATTACAGACTCACCCGTGAGCGCCTGGCATGGGCCAGCCCCCTTTCCGGGGCGGTAAGGTCGCCGGGTTTCGTTGATGAGTACGAAAGCCTGTGGCGACCTCCTCGGCGGGACACCATATCCATCGCAGCCGTCTGGCTGCCCATGTCATCCCGCGCACTGGCTCATGGTTGCAGTGGAACGTAGGTGCTCATGCCTGATGATCGCCTCAAGCAGGGCTCTATGACGTCCATTTAGGCCTGCAATCCGCTCCTTATCGGTCACCCCCCCCCACACCGTTCGAGCAGCGCCCGTGCAATCGCGTCATACTCATCTTGTCCCTGTCTGGGGGCGATGTTCCGTCGGGATGGTCGCCAACGGCACCCCATGACTGCCGCCAGCGAGCTGAGGCGGTTCGATATCGTTGGGTTTCCAAGTGGCTCCGCTTGGCTCAAGCCCGAAGCCGCTGGAGGAAGAGTATACGCGGGAACACGTCTCTTGAGCTTGGGAGCATCAGTGGCTCAGCGATCCCGATGGCCTCCTCGTTGAGACGAGCACCGGTCGGTCGCCAGCCGTCGCTCCTGACCCCTAATTCATGCTTTCCTTTGAGCATGGTGACATCGCGGATCAGAATAATTGAGCACGCCGGACGTCCCCGCCACGTGGGTGGACAGGTCGGTTAACGCATCCCCCGGTCCATCGCAACTGATGTGCCCGATCATCATCGTCGCTGTCGATCTGACGACTGCTCCTGGTGAATGCCGGGCTTGATGCCCGTGGCCTTCACGTGATTCCACGGCTCGGTGGCTGGTGTGTCTTGGTTCTGGGTGCTGCCTACCCAGCCCTCGCTGCGGCCATTCGTGCCCACCCGAAGCCCTCGGGAACTGGCCCGCTATGCCGCCTTGGGTATAAATTGCGGCAGAGGGCTGCGCATGGCGATCAACCAAAGCAAGATTTAAGCGAATTACGCCGCAAGCATTTTGCGCGTCGCCCAGGGTTCCGACATAGACGTAGTAATCCGTCCGCTTGTGGGCTTGATGGCGATCCGCCGATGTCCAGTGTCACAGAGGAACAGGCTCGGCCGCATTTGTAGGCGATCGAGGCTTACGGGCGATTGGTTGCCGTCCTCGAAGAGGGGAGTTTGGCGTCGCCCCGCCGTGGGATGCGGCTCGAGCTGTAACCGAGCGATGGCTTTCGGTGACTTAGCAAACCGGGCAACCGTCCCCACAGCGAGGGCCGCCGCACGATTTGTTGTCCCACTTGTGCCATCCGCCCCTAGGGTCTCGACGATCCTAACGGAGCCCAACATGCCCGTTAAAGTTCACGGGCATCTTCCATCCTCCGGGGGCACCTTCGCGTTAACGGGGATTGCACCAGACCGAGCCACCCTCGAACCCCGACTTCTGGGGTTGGATGCCCAAGGACTCCCTGGCGCTGCGGAGAGACTTGGCCGAAACGCTGGCCTCGATTGCTTCGCGCTTCACGTCTTTGGCGGGCATGGACCGCTCGCCAAGAGGTCGGAAAGGAATTCAATGGCCTCGGCCTTGTCCGTCCGGGCCTGTCCATTTCCTTCCATTGCTGCCAATGCCTGATCGGCCGTGATGGTTATGGGGGCGCTTTCGAACATGATCCGGGAAGTCGCTATGTCCATCCCCTCAAACTCGACCAGGCAGCCCTAATCCGGCAGGCCAAGCCGTGGCGGATTGGCGCAATGTTCATCTTGGACGGGATCAACAGCATTCGGGTTTCGTCGTCTTCATCCGGGGTGACGATGAACGGAGCACGCGCCTGGTTGACGAAAGCCACGCTGCCGATAACCCGGCTGTTGGCGTTTCCGCCGCCCTTGCTGAAATGATTGTTGCAGATGATAGCGACGCGCAGCCGTGCGGCCATTTCTCCGAGCGGTTCGAGCACGCTGTCGAACGTTAGCGTTTTGTGGGAATCGACCTTGCCCAGATAGCTGGAAATCGGGTCGATGATTACCAGCTTGACGTTATCTCGTTTCACAATCTCGGCTTTGAGCCGTTCGAGGTCGGCCTGGAGGTTGAAACTGCGACGCCGGTTCTCGCCGAACACAGAGCGAATGACAAAGACGCGAGATAAGATTCGGCACTGGCGGCGATGAGCCTCGGAGCTAGCGTGTCCTCCACGTCGTCCTCAGCCGCTATATTGATTACGCTGCCGACCTGGCTGGCATCGGCACCATCGGGCCACTTCGCGCCCGTCGTCGTTATCGCAGTCGTATTGCAGAGGATTGTCGATTTGCCGCGACCGCCCTCTCCGGCGAGAACGTGAACCTTTCCCAGGGCAATCCAGTTTGGCCAGAGCCAATCAATGGCAGACGGCTTCACATCGGCCATACAGACAACTTCAAGACCGGATGAGCGGGCTTGCTGCGCCGGTTTGGGTTCATCGTGAACGACAACAAAGGAATGGGCTGTCATGCGGCCCTCCCGCGAATGATATCGGCCATGTCCTGGCCAACTGCGGTTGGAACGACGCGAAAGACTTCGCGACCCTCCCCTGTCCATCGCCTAGAGCATTCGAGCGCGTTGGCCTGCCCCGTGCCGCTGGTGTCGTTATCGACCAAGATCGTCAGACACTGGATGCCCGACAGCACGGGAAACTTACCCATCTCGCCAGCGTCGCCCACCGCCCAGGCCGGACGAAAATTCAAGGCCATCCCCGCAAGCGCCGTTTAGATGCCCTCGGCTATCGTCAGGCCTTCCGCGACATCCTCATCGGCTGAGAGCTTGATTGCGCAGCCCGCTTTCGGGCCCAGCGTCATGCGGTCAATCTTTTCACCGCCGGGCGTCAGTGCCGTGCGGTGGATGGCCTTGGGCTCGTTCGTTCTGATGTCGCGATATAGTGCGATCATACAGGGATGCCGGGTGCCGGGCCCGAACGGGCAATTCGGATGAAACCGCAGCACCTCTTCATGCTGGTCAGGTAATGCGAGCCGACGCGAGGCAAGGTAATGCGTTCAACGATTGTTCCTTTCGCGCTGATGGCTTCATGAAAGAGCCGCTGCGGAGATGATCCCGAACTGCGGGACTGCTGGGGTTTTGCGCCAACTCGATGCGAAATCCCGCCAAGCGCTGCGGCGATGTAGTCGTAACATTCGCGCGGACAATCATCTGCGAAGCTATTGAACGTGACGCCCAGCGGGCGCGTCGGGTCGATCTTGATGGAAAGCGAACGGTCGGCCTTGCTGTGGCCTGGACCAGGACGTTGCAAGAGTTGCGGCCAGTGACGATGCCAAATCGATCAGCATAACGGCTGAGATAGAACACGAGATGCTTTTCAATCTGATTGCCTTCACCAAGGGTGCCCTTAGCCAGGCTGATGCAGCGGAGGACGACGAATGAAGGGCCATATCCGCGAACGCTCGCCGGGGCATTGGGCAATTGTCATCGATATTCCCGACCCGCAGACCGGCAAGCGCCGCACTAAGTGGCATTCGTTCAAAGGTACAAAGCGCGAGGCGCAGATCGAGTGCTCCCGCCTGGTAACGGCGATAAGCGGCGGTACCTACCAGCAGCGAAACAAGATCACACTCCGAGAGTTTCTGCCGCGCTGGCTGGACCATATGAAGCCACAGGTCACGCCGAAGTCGCATGAACGATATGCGGGCATCGTCAACCAGAACATCATCCCCGCGCTCGGGGGCGTGAGACTAGCCAACCTAAAGGCGGTCCAAATTTCAGAGGCCCACAACAACGCGCTTGCCAACGGGCGCAGGGACGGCGCTGGTGGCCTCTCCACTCGTACAGTCGGACACATGCACCGCGTTCTAAAGCAAGCTCTCGGACAAGCCGTGCGCTGGGAGTTGCTGATCCGCAACCCGGCCGAAGGCGTTGATCCGCCGAAGGTCGATAACAAGCCGATGCAGACCTACGACATTCCGCAGACCGTTGAACTGATCGAGGCGGTGCGCGGCACCCCGATGTTGATGCCCACTCTACTCGCCGTCCTCTGCGGCTTGCGTCGTGGAGAGATATGCGCGCTCCGCTGGCGAAACGTCGATCTAGCCTCCGGTCAGCTTTCCGTGGCGGAAAGCCTGGAGCAGACCAGGGCCGGACTTCGCTTCAAACTACCCAAGAGCGGCAAGGCGCGCACTGTGGAGCTTGGCCAACGATGATAACCGAACTCCGCTCCCATCAGCTCCAGCGTGCCCAGGACATGTTGAAGCTTGGCGAACCCCTGTCAGAGGACGATTTGGTGGTGGCCCATGCCGACGGGTCCGTTGTGCAGCCGATCTACATCTCCCAACACTGGGCGCGTACCATCCGCAAGACGCGCTTGAAGCACCTCCGATTCCATGACCTCAGGCACGCCCACGCGACGCATCTGCTGGCATCCGGAACCCACCCGAAGGTCGCCAGCGAGCGGCTGGGGCACAGCAAGGTCGGCATCACCCTGGATCTTTACAGCCACGTTATTCCCGGGCATCCAAAAGGAAGTCGCCGCCACCGTGGACGCTGCTCTCCAAAGGGCGATCAAGAACCGTGAAGACGGGAATTAGCTAGGAAAGCGCTTGCAAACCGTCGCTTAGAGAACAAACCGAGACGGACAAAATTCAATAATTTGAATCGGATGGATTGGAGGCCACGACCAGAATTGAAATGGTGTAAACGGTTTTGGAGCTTAATTGCTCCGTCGTGCCAGACACCATTCGATACCAGATGCCTTGATCCTGTTGGATTTTGTCGCGCCTTCGCCCGCCCTTCGTGCCTTCTAATCTCACTCTATGCTAAGCACTCCGGTGGCAATCCGGGTGGCAAATGGCAAAGAAGGTAAAGGGCACAGAAAAACAAGCAGCGCAAAAAGCGCCGCCGACGCCAGCCCGCTAATGCAGCCGTATATTTGGAATTCGCTTCCGCACCTGGCGATGTAACTGTGAGCGATCCACCGCTTGCGCTGCGTGAGGCTGCAGCGGCGACTGGCCGCGCGGGCGTCGGGGCGGCGCATGGCGTTGGTGCGGCAGTCATTGCTGCGAGAGGCGTGGCGCCGGGGGCACACCACCTGCTGGCGCCGTAGATCGAGCCGGAGTTATCACGGCTGGAACGCAAATCGTCGAGCCGCCCCAGATCGAGCCTGACGATGCTTTCCCAGCCCCCGCTGACGCGGAGCCACCTACCAACCTCCCATCCAAGTTCGAACTCTGTCAGCGGGCGTGTCGCCACACTGGAAGTCGTGTTAGCGTCTCTTACAGAAGCTGCCTCGCTGGGCATCGGGCATAACCGAGGTCCAAGCGACTTCGCGCCTCCATTGGTCAGCGATCTCGCCGAGGTTGACCGTGCCGATTGCTCTTCTGAAAGAGCAAACGCCGATACCCGTTATCAAGCGCGAAGAGCTTATTCGAAGCCGAGCGATTCGAAAAACTAGTGCGGAAGATCGTCGAGTATTCCGATGAGTTTTTCAAATCATTATCGAACACCGCCGGGCTCGGAGGGGCTGTCAAAGCCATCAAATGGTTCGCCCTCGGCTACGCACTACAACAGACCCCTCGTTGCAGTTCATGATTGGCTACAGGCAATCCCGGTCTAGCGCCCGTGCCACGCTGCGCGACGCCGGCAATCATATCACGGGCCTGCCCGCCATGCCCTCCGCACAACCTCATTGGCAGACAGCCGTCCGGGCCGCCGGCTTAGGACCGAACAAATGACCATGGAGCAGGCCCTGGAGGCCGCTAAGGCTGCCCCTTTTTGTTCTCTTGGCTAAGCCCTATTTTCAGTCCATGCCCAGCAAGCCATTGAATTGCCAGAGGGGCTCCGACCACGTGGTTTAGGAAGGCTAGCTTAGAGAAGCTTGGGAAATCGATGACGAAGGGTCGCCTGGAGACATTGGAGTAGCCCGCCAGATACGTGAGATCTGTAATTCCGTTGCCGACAGCGCTAAAGCAGTGTCCGTCCTTTATTATGGTCCGAGCACTGAAACGAAAAAACGCCAAATTGATCGATATGAACGCGCCAAGAAGCGTGCCGAAAAAAAAACTCGAGCAGATTTCAGACGAGTTGCTCCGCGACGCCGCAATATATCAGGTCCTAAATTTCTGTATGAAAGCAACAGACGTTGAGATCGCGGAAAGGCTTTTTCATCAACTTCAAACGAAAACGATTAAAGGGATTGCAATGAGCGAGCATCCAATGTTCGCGATGGCCACACGAAGAGCCCCAAACGGGCGGGAGTGGGGCCAATGACGCTAAAAAAAACTCTTGAAGAGATGCAAGGCGGCCGGCCGCTGATTATGGATGCCGTGAAGAGAAGGGAACACCGAAGAGGCCGATACGCTTTTTCTGATTGTCGGCGGCCTTTTGGATCGATAGCGCTCAGAGCCGGTTGAAATCACTTGCGAGCTAGGGCTAAAGGCGAAAGGGAAATGACGGACGCCTTCTCAGC
>CAVSXQ010000009.1:0-33276 GCA_963731915.1 uncultured Alphaproteobacteria bacterium | reverse complement strand
CTATCGCGACTGGATTTTGCAGACCGCGCGGCAATGGGGTGCAGCCCTGTAAGTTTGATGCGGCTCTATGCGCGCCGTTGCCTTGTATGTCCGGTGATTGATCGCTACAAAATTTCCAGAAAATGTTGGCTGGTTCAAACAAAGATTGAAACGCATGAACGTCACCGCGCCCTCCCGCACGATTTCCGCCGCGCAGAACGTCGAGCATTTCGACGTGCTGATCGTCGGCGCCGGCATCTCCGGCGTCGGCAGCGCCTATCATTTGACGAAGCAAATGCCCGGCACCACCTTCGTCGTGCTGGAAGAGCAGGAGACCTTTGGCGGAACGTGGTGGACCCACAAATATCCGGGCATCCGTTCCGACAGCGACCTCCACACCTTCGGCTACAGCTTCAAGCCATGGGTCGGCCCGCCGATCGCGACCGCCGACGAAATCCGCGCCTATATGGGCGAGGTGATCGAGGAGAACGATCTCGCAAAATACATCCGCTACAACCACCGCATCAATTCGGCGAGCTGGTCGAGCGAGACCAATTTGTGGACCGTCGAAACCGTCAACAAGGAAACCGGCGAGGCGCTGAAATTCACCGCAAACTTCCTCTGGATGTGCCAGGGCTATTATCGCCATTCCGAAGGCTACACGCCCGAGTGGAAGGACATGGCTTCCTTCAAGGGCCAGATCGTGCATCCGCAGCGCTGGCCGGAAGACCTCAAGACCGAAGGCAAGAAGATCGTCGTGATCGGCTCCGGCGCCACCGCGGCGACGCTGATCCCGAATCTCAAATGCGCTCACGTCACCATGCTGCAGCGCTCGCCGACCTATTTCCGCACCGGCCGCAACGCGATCGAACTCGCCGAGGAGCTGCGCCGGCTGCAGGTCAAGGAAGAATGGATCCACGAGATCGTGCGCCGAAAGATCCTGTTCGAGCAGGACTGGTTCACCAAGCGCTCGTTCACCGAGCCGGAAGCCGTGAAGAACGAGCTGCTTGGCGCCGTTCGCGCGGTGCTGCCGGAAGGCTATGACGTCGACAAGCATTTTACGCCGAGCTACCGGCCATGGCGCCAGCGCATCGCCTTCGTGCCCGACGCCGATCTGTTCCAGGCGATCAAGGACGGCAGAGCATCCGTCGTCACCGACGAGATCGACCGCTTTGTCGAAAAGGGCATTTTGCTGAAATCCGGCGAGACGCTGGAGGCGGATATCATCGTGACCGCCACCGGTTTCAACCTCTCTATCCTCGGCGACATCGCCTTCGAGATCGACGGCAAGCCGCTCGATTTCGGGGACACCGTCACCTATCGCGGCATGATGTTCACGGACGTCCCGAACATGGCCTGGGTGTTCGGCTATTTCCGCGCCAGCTGGACCTTGCGCACCGACCTCGTCGCCGACTTCGTTTGCCGGCTGCTTGGACACATGAAGGCGAAGGGCGCGAAGAAGGTGGTGCCGACCCTGCGGGTGCAGGACGACAACATGCCAAAACTGCCCTGGATCGATCCGGAGAATTTCAATCCCGGCTACATGATGCGGCATATGCACCTGTTGCCCAAGCGCGGCGACAAGCCGGAATGGCAGCACAGCCAGGATTACTGGGTCGAGAAGGACGAAATCCCGAAGATCGATCTCGACGATTCCGCCTTTCGCCTACAAGTGAGCCGGACGGACTGGTGTATGGCTTCATCCTTGCGAGGAAGCGACGCATCGCGCGTGCGCCGCAAGATGAGGTCATGGATCTCTTTGAGGAGCGCGGCAAAGCGCTCTCTCGCACCATGAGGCCCGGGACTTTCCAAGCGGGACAGGCTCAAGAAGCCGCCGCACCCGCGTCCGTCGGCTTCGACACGCTGAACTGTTTGCGCAGCGTCGGCTTGTGGATCTTTCCGGTCGCATTGCGCGGCAACGCGTCGACGAACTCGATCAGCCGCGGGCACTTGAACTTTGCGAGATTGGCGGCGCAGTGCGCGTGGATTTCCGCCGGCGTCAGCGTATGGCCCGGCTTGACCGCGACGATCGCCATGCCGATCTCGCCCCATTGTTCGTTGGGCACGCCAATGATCGCGGCCTCTGCAATCGCCGCGATCTGGTGCAGCACGTTCTCGACCTCGGCCGGATAGACGTTTTCGCCGCCGGAAATGTACATGTCCTTCCAGCGGTCGACGATGTAGTAGAAGCCTTCCGCGTCGACCCGCGTGGCATCGCCGGTGTGCAGCCAGCCGTCGGTGAAGGATGATTTGTTGGCGTCCGGCCGGTTCCAGTAGCCGGGCGTGATGTTCGGCCCCTTGACCCAGAGCTCGCCGAGTTCGCCGACATCGGCATCGGTGCCGTCGGGCCGCACGATCCGAACTTCGGTATGCAGCACTGGCTTGCCGGACGAGCCGGCTTTCCGCGCCGCATCTTCCCTGTCGAGCACCATCACCGAGGGCGAGGTTTCGGTCATGCCGTAACCCTGCTGCAGGGCCACCCCACGCGCTTCCCACACTTTTAGCAGCGGCACCGGCATCGGCGCGCCGCCGACGCCGCCGATCACAAGGCGGCTGAAGTCGGACGTCGCGAACGAAGCATGCTGCGCCATGAACTGGTAGATCGAGGGCACGCCGAAGAACACGTTGATGCCTTGCGCCGGATCGCTGATCAGCCGCAGCGCTTCGCCCGGCTCGAACGCGCGCATGATGAAGACAGTGCCGCCGGCATGCAGCACCGGGTTGGTGTAGCAATTCAGCCCGCCGGTGTGGAACAGCGGCAGCACGGTGAGCAGCACCGACGACGGCGAGATGTAAGCGGGCCCGCCGAGATTGACGCAGTTCCAGAAGGTCATGCCGTGGGTGATGATCGCGCCCTTGGGCAAGCCCGTGGTGCCCGAGGTGTACATGATGGTCGAGATGTCATCGAGCGTGACGTCCTCGAAGGTGTCGAGCGGCGCTGCGTTCGCGATCGCGGCCTCGTAGGAGCCGCCGGGCCCGAACAGCAGCGCTGAGGAAATGTTGCACAGCTTTGCCACCGTCAGCGCGGTCTCGGCGAGATCGGCATCATGGATCATCACCTTCGGCGACGCATCGCCGGCGATGAACTGCAGTTCGGGAACCGTGAGGCGGGTATTGAGCGGCACCATGACGGCGCCGATCCGGCCGCAGGCAAACTGCACTTCCAGCGTATCGGTTGTATTGAGCGCCAGCACGGCGACCCGGTCGCCGCGCGCGACTCCGAGGACGTCGCGCAAATGCGCGGCCAGCCGCGAGATGCGCGCATCGAGTTGCGCGTAGGAGAAGCGGCGCTGGCTGGCGAGGTCGATCAGCGCTGTTTTGTCCGGCGTTCGCCGGCTGAAATGGGCGATCCAGTCGTAGTAGCGAACGGGCACGGTCTCCTCCAAGGCTTTTGCGGTCTTGCGCCGCTCGATCCGTCCAATCTTATCCTGTTTCGCTCAGCAGAACGACCTGTTCGGATACGGTCTTGCGTTGAGTGGTTGTGAACGTGGCTTCGCAGCCCCGCGGCGCGGTGCGCCCGGGTTATGAAATCTCATCGCCCCTGAAAACAGAGGGCGCAGGGAATGCCGGGTGCGCGCTACACCCGCGGTCTCGTGTGCCAATAGCGCAAAGAAAGGCGCACACGAGCATACAGGTGAAGCGGAAACACTCCGGCATCCCCTGCGCAATGGCTTTACGGCTTATATCGTGCTCTCCCCGGTGAGCGGGCTTTTTTGTCACCGTCGCCGGCGGATAACTCCGCCAACTTGACGCCAGCATCGCGGCGCCAGGACCACACGACTTCGCCGTACGCATCTTGCGCCATTCGTCAAAAGCGCATCTGCGTCCACCGCAATCCCATCCCGCGCTTGTGACGATCGCGAAACGCCCCTCGTACCGGGACGGGACCCAATCGATATATCGCTGATTTGGGTTGGCCGTCAAGGACAATTTCGGAAAATCGGAAGTCTGTTGGAGCGCCAATGCTGCGCAGTCTCACAGCTATTTTGGCGGCTGCGGCGGACTTAGTGGTGGAAGCCCGAATTTTGCTGCGCGGTCAACGGCGAGCTTTCGGTAGTCCCTCGCCTGCTGCTCGAATTGCGCCTGAGTTCTGGATCGTTTTCTTGAGCAGCCAAGCGCTCAAAGGCGAGCGTGTGCGCAAGATACTCTGCGAACAATTTCATTGGTGACCCCAAGCCGCCCCCTGGTAAGGCCCCCAACGGCATGTGCCTACCACGTGGCAAAAAAGTAACACCGCGTGCCTTGAGATACATCAACCTAACGATCGAAAAATGCTCCCTGCTAGGAGACGTCACCAAGCCGCAGCGGCGGAGGTTCCAATGGCCGTAATAAACAAACTCTCTGTCGGCAAAGTGCTCGACAAGTTGCGAAGCAACGATGCGCCAAAGAGCTCGAAGACGACGCTGGAAAAGAAAATGGAGGCAGTTGACGAAGAGCTAGAGCGCCTAAGAGCAGCGACCCGGCGAATGAAACCTGACAAACGCGACTAACATTTCCGCAGACTTAACCGCGTGCACCGGGTCCGCTTTCCCTCCGACAACGGACATCGTCTATCTGCCCCTTGACCTTCAGCTTGAGTCCGCCTCCGCCGCCACCTGGAACTTCACCCTGGAAGACCAGCATTGACGACGAGGACGTGTCCATGGCGGTCACGCGGCGGCAATGGGTGCTTTGCGCCGGCGGGCATCGGCCTGGAGGGCAGCCACCGCAGCGGACGCCATGCGTGATCGCGCCGAATCTGCCCGCGACGTCAGTACGACCGGCACGCGCGCACCGAGCACGATGCCGGCGCTATCGGCCTTGGCGAAATAGGCGAGATTCTTTGCCAGCATATTGCCGGACTCCAGGTCAGGCACGACCAGGATTTGCGCCCTGCCTGCGACCTCCGACTTGATGCCCTTGATCCGTGCAGCGTCCATGTCGATGGCGTTATCGAAGGCGAGCGGGCCGTCCAGCAGCGCGCCGGTGATCTGTTTGCGATCGGCCATCTTGCAGAGCGCGGCGGCTTCGATGGTGGAAGGTATTTTCGAGGTGACAGTCTCCACCGCAGAAAGTATTGCGACCCGCGGTGTCGCGCCAAAACCCGCCTCGTTAAAGAGATCGACGGCGTTCTGGATAATGTCGCGCTTGACGTCGAGGTCGGGGAAGATATTGATCGCAGCATCGGTTACGAAAACCGTGTCGGCATAGGCGGGCACGTCCATGATGAAGACGTGGCTGATGCGCCGATCGGTCCGCAGTCCGCCGACCTTGGCGGTCACGGCGCGCATTATTTCGTCCGTATGAAGGCTGCCCTTCATCAGGACCTCGCCTCTGCCCTCGTGGATCAACTCAACGCCCTTGGTTGCGGCAGCCGCCTCCGTGGGTGCTGTGTCGACAATCTCGTACGCCGAGATGTTCAGCCCGTGCCTGGCGGCCGTATCCCGGATCCTGGCGGCAGGACCGACAAGGATCGCCTTGATGATCCCGGCCTCTGCCGACTCGATCGCTCCGCGCAAGGAACTTTCATCACAGGGATGCACGACAATGGTCGACACAGTAGGAACGCCCTTTGCTTTGGCGATGAGTTGGTCGTACTTTGACGCTTGCTGTGTTCCACTCGCTGGGGCTGGCATGACACTCATTGGCGCGCTCCGAATCCCTGGAAGGACTTCGACGTCCTGGACATCGGATCGGAAAGGGAAATCCCTCGCCACATCCGCGGCCTCGATCCATCATGAAATATTCTTGAGGCGGGCGTCGTTGCCGGCATTGATCCAGGTCAACGCGGCCCGCCCTATCTCGAACGCGATCTCGGAACCATCACGGTTACATTAATTTTCAACTGACACGCGGCCAGTCTCGCAATGCTTGACATGGATCAAGCAAAACGCAGGCCCGCCGCCTCTAGCTCTGGTCAATACTCTGGTGCGCGCCGCCGCAATCAACCGCGTCGGGTCGACGACCAGCTCAGCGAAATCGCACGACCAGGGAGATTCGTCATGAAGGGCAGCGCAGCGCTCAAGAAGGATGTCAAGGCGGACGGCTGGAGAGCTTTTCAACCGGGCGAGTGGTCCTCTTCGATCAACGTGCGGGACTTCATCGTCCGCAATGTTGCCTCCTATGCCGGGGATGAGAAGTTCCTGGCAGCCGCCTCACAGCGCACCAAGGCGGTGTGGGCCAAGCTGCAGCCGTACTTTACCGAGGAAAGGAAGAAGGGCGTTCTCGCCGTCGATGCGCAAAATCCATCGACGCTGCTGGCGCACCCGGCCGGTTACATCGACCGCGACAACGAGATCATCGTCGGCCTTCAGACGGACCAGCCGTTCAAGCGCGCGATCTTTCCATACGGGGGTCTGCGCATGGTAGAAACGGGCCTCAAGGCGGCGGGGTTCGAGCCCGACGCAAAGGTGCATGAAGCTTTCACCAAGTATCGCAAATCGCACAATGACGGCGTGTTCGACGCCTATACGCCGGAAATCATGAACTGCCGAAGGTCCGGCATCATTACCGGACTTCCTGATGCCTATGGCCGCGGCCGCATCATCGGTGACTATCGCCGGGTCGCGCTTTACGGGACTGATCGCCTGCTGGAGGTCAAGCGCCGGGAACGGACTCAGATCGACGACATGTGGCCGACGGATGAAATCATTCGCGTGCGCGAGGAACTCGCAGAACAAATGCGCGCGTTGAAAGACCTCGCGTCGATGGCGAAGCTCTACGGCCACGATATCACGCAGCCCGCAATGAATGCCCGGGAGGCGTTTCAGTGGACGTATTTTGCCTACCTCGGCGCGATCAAGGAAGCCAACGGTGCGGCGATGTCGATCGGACGCATCTCGAGCTTCCTCGATATCTACATCGAGCGCGACCTTAAGGAAGGCGCCCTCGACGAGGCGGGTGCCCAAGAGCTGTGGGACCAATTGGTCCAGAAGCTTCGCATCGTGCGCTTCCTGCGCACGCCTGATTACGATGCGCTGTTCAGCGGGGATCCCTACTGGGCGACCGAATGCGTCGGCGGCATGGATCTCGACGGCCGGGCACTGGTAACCAAGAGCAGCTATCGCATGCTCCACACCCTCTACAATCTCGGCCCCGCCCCGGAACCGAACATCACGGTGCTATGGTCCAGGCACATGCCGGCGGCCTTCAAGCGTTACTGCGTCAAGGTCAGCCGCGACACGTCTGCGCTGCAGTATGAGAACGACGATTTGATGCGCCCGTACTGGGGCGATGACTATGCGATCGCGTGCTGCGTTTCGGCCATGCGGCTCGGCAAGCAGATGCAGTTCTTCGGGGCTCG
The DNA here is from genome assembly GCA_963731915.1 of uncultured Alphaproteobacteria bacterium. GTDB lineage: Bacteria > Pseudomonadota > Alphaproteobacteria > Rhizobiales > Xanthobacteraceae > Bradyrhizobium. Next base: position 26,015 of record CAVSXQ010000009.1, on the reverse strand, counting down.
GGTGAATTTTGCAAAGGCCCTGCTCTACGCCATCAACGGCGGCCGCGACGAGGTGTCCGGCGATCAGGTCGCTCCCCGCACCACACCAGTTGCCGGCGATTTCCTTGACTATGACGACGTCATGGCAAAGTTCGATACGACCCTGGAATGGCTCGCGAAAACCTACGTCCATGCCATGAACTGCATTCATTACATGCACGACAAGTACTTCTACGAACGGCTGGAGATGGCGCTTCACGATCGCGACATTCTGCGCACCATGGCGTTCGGTATCGCCGGACTGTCGGTGGTCGCCGACAGTCTCAGCGCCATCAAATACGGCAAGATTCGCGTTGCTCGCGATGCGACCGGATTGGTGGTCGACTACCAGAACGAAGGTAACGCATCGACGCCACAGTTCGGCAACAACGATGACCGCGTAGATCAGATCGCCTCCGAGCTGGTGACCAGATTTATGGAGAAGATCCGCAAGCACCCGACTTATCGGAACGCAACGCATACCCAGAGCGTGCTCACAATCACCTCGAACGTCGTCTACGGCAAGGCGACGGGCAACACGCCGGACGGCCGCCGCAAGGGTGAGCCGTTCGGGCCGGGCGCAAACCCGATGCATGGCCGCGACAGCCACGGCTGGCTCGCGTCGTGCCTCTCGGTGGCGAAGCTCCCCTACAAGGATTTGCTCGATGGCATCAGCTACACCGTATCCGTCGCCCCGCAGAAGGCGCATCTCTCCGAAACGCAGCTGGTGGAGGAGGCCACCAAAGCCTTCGACGTCTATTTCGAGCGTGGCGGCTTCCATATGAACCTGAACGTGATCGACAAGGAGAAGCTGGAAGATGCCATCAAGAATCCCGACAAGTACCCGCAGCTTACGATCCGCGTGTCAGGCTATGCCGTGAACTTCGTTCGCCTGACGCCCGAACAGCAGAGAGATGTGATCAGCCGTACTTTCCACGGCCAGATCTAGGTTCGGGGGCGCGCCATGACGACAGTGAAGGCGCTTGAATCAGGCAGTCGTCACGACCTCCGTACTGGCGTCTCGCCCGACGCCCCCGACGAAGACAAGTTCAAGGACGAGCAAGGCGCGTTCGGGTACTGCCATTCGTACGAAACGTCGTCACGCTACGACGGTCCGGGTCTGCGCATCGTGCTCTTCCTTTCGGGATGCCTGCTGCGCTGTACCTATTGTCACAACCCCGATACCTGGCATCTCAAGGACGGGACCTACGTATCCGCCGATCAGGTGCTCAAACGCCTTGGCGACTTCGCTCCCTCCCTGCGCGCCCTCGGCGGCGGGCTGACGATATCCGGCGGCGAACCCATGGTGCAGCTTGCCTTCGCCCGCCGTATCCTCTCCGGCGCCAAGGCAATGGGCCTGCATACGGCGATCGAAACATCGGGGTTCCTCGGCGATCGCGCTGACGATACCTTTCTTTCCGCAGTCGACCTTGTCCTGCTCGATATCAAGAGCTCCGACCCCGACACCTACCGCCGGGTTACCGGCCGGGACATCGCGCCGACCCTGCGCTTCGCCGAGCGCCTTGCCGCGATGTCCAAGCCCGTTTGGGTCCGCTTCACGCTGGTGCCCGGCTCCACTGACGATCCCGCCAATGTCGAGGGCATCGCCAGATTCGTCGCCCCGATGAAGAACGTCGAATGGGTCGAGGTGCAGCCTTTCCATCAGATGGGTTCATTCAAGTGGAAGGCGATGGACCTCGAATACAAGCACCACGATACGCCCGCGCCCAGCCGCGAACTCGTGAGCAGGGTTATCGGCCAGTTTCGCGATGCGGGCTGTCAGGTCCGCTGACAGGCATCGATCGCTCCGGAGAGATAGATGTTGGACCTTGCCCGCGACATCATTGGAAGCCAGCCGATACTCACGGCATTTCTCGCCATCGGCGTCGGCTATCTGGTAGGCCAGATCAACCTCGGCGGCTTCTCACTGGGCGTCGGCGCCGTGCTCTTTGTCGGTCTTGCCATCGGCGCCTTCGCACCGAAAGCCCAGATCACGGGCCCGATCGGTCTCACCGGCCTGATCATGTTCCTCTATGGCATCGGAATTCTCTACGGCCGGCAGTTCTTCGAGGGCATGGTCGGCGCCGGACAGAAGTACAATCTGCTCGCTCTCATAGGATGCCTTGCAGGGCTCGGCGTGGCGCTCGCGCTCGGGCAGATATTCGGCATCAAGATCGGGCATACGCTTGGTATCTATGCGGGATCGATGACCAGCACCGCAGCCCTGCAGGCGGCACTCGATGTCACCAAGAGCAAGGATCCCTCGATCGGCTACTCGATCGCCTATCCTTTCGGCGTCATTGGGCCGATCCTGTGTATTTATTTCATGACCCGGGTGGTGAAGCCGAAATTCCCTGCAAAGGTCCAGCGCTTCCACATGGGGGAGATTTCCATCGGCGCCAGCTTCGCCGGCCGCACCCTCGACGACCTGGCCAAGGAAGCCCTCGGCGAAGTTCAGGTCACGATGGTTCGTAAGGCCGGTCAGAATTTCGTTCCGACCGGCGACACTGTTCTTTCCGCCGGTGACGCGGTGCTGGTTGTCGCCGAAAGCCAGGACGCGATCGCCGATACAGCCGCCAGGCTTGGAAAGCTGGAACCGGGCCGGCTGGCCAGCGACCGCGCCGATCTGGACTACATCCGGGTTTTCGTCGGCAAGGCCGGCGTGGTCGGAATTCCTCTCTCCAGCCTTCCGATGCCGTCAGGCTTTGCGACGCATCTCCTGCACGTGCGACGCTACGATGCCGACCTCGTGCCGACACCCGACCTGGTGCTGGAATTCGGTGACAGGGTCGGCGTCCTGGCGCCGCCGGATCGCAAGGAGGAGATCCGCAAGCACTTCGGCGACACGGTCAAGGCAACCGCCGAATTCAGCTACGTCTCCCTCGGGCTCGGAATGGTGATGGGCGTTCTGCTCGGCTTGATCCCGATCCCAATTCCTGGCGTTGGCATCGTGACCCTTGGCATCGGCGGCGGACCGCTGATCGTTGCCCTCATTCTCGGAAAGTTGCGCCGCACCGGGCCCATGCTCTGGACCATGCCGCTGCCGGCAAACATCGTGCTGCGAAATTTCGGCCTTGCAATGTTTCTCGCCACCGTCGGCGTCAATGCCGGGCAACCCTTTGTCCGGACCGTCGCCGAATCCGGTTTCACGATGCTTTTCATCGGCGTCGCCGTCCTTCTCACCACCGTGGCGATCGTGCTGCTGGTCGGTCACTACCTCATGCGAATCCCCTATGACGATCTGGTGGGTGTAGCCTCGGGCGCGACCGGCAATCCCGCCATTCTCGTCTACTCGACCAAGATGGCGCCGACGGAGCGGCCTGACATCGGCTACGCCATGATCTTCCCGTCAATGACGCTGGTGAAGGTAATCGCTGCGCAGATCGTCGGCCTTCTCACGGCCGGCACCGCCGGCTAGCGCTTCGTTTCAAACGTTCCTGGACGACCGTCCCTTGATAGTCGCAGCCTGTGCGGAAGGATATTGGAGGATGGACGACCAACCACACGTACAGCAGCCCCCGATCTTCAATTTAAACGCCTATAGCCCTGCCGAGATCAAAGAAGCCGTCGAAAAAGTCGGAGTCAAAAAGATAAGATTGCCGATTCTGGCTTCCTTCATGCTGGCGATGGTTGCTGGAGGCAGCATCGGGTTCGGCGCGCTTTACTATACGATCGTTGCCAGCGATCAGGAGATGAGCTTTGCCGCAGTGCGCCTTCTCGGCGGGTTGACGTTTTCGCTCGGGTTGGCGCTTGTAATCGTGGGCGGGGCCGAACTTTTTACGGGCAACAACCTGATTGTAATGGCGTGGGCGAGTGGAAAAGTTTCCACCAGAGAAATGCTGCGCAATTGGGCCATCGTCTATCTCGGTAACCTGGTGGGTTCACTTGGACTTGTGTTTTTGGTTTTCTTTTCACATCACTTCGACATGAACGGCGGTCGGATCGGACTATCGATACTGAATACGAGCGTTGCAAAGATTCAGCCCGATGTTGTGACGCTGTTCTTCAAGGGGGTTCTGTGCAACGTGCTGGTCTGCCTGGCGGTCTGGCTTGCATATGCCGGCCGTACAGTCACCGACAAACTTCTTGCCCTCATATTGCCGGTCTCCGCCTTCATAGCGGCTGGCTTCGAACACTGCGTTGCCAACATGTATTTTCTGCCATTGGCCTGGCTATTGGTCCAGACAGGTAACGTTCCGGCAAATTTCGACGCCTCGCTGATTACGACAGCTGGCATCATTCACAATCTCGTTCCTGTCACTCTCGGCAACATTGTCGGGGGAGCCGGCTTGGTTGGCGCTCTGTACTGGGCAATCTATCGGGCGGCGTTTGGCGCGGCGTCGCCTGGCCAGAACCGCTAGGTTCCCGACCGGACCCGAGTGAAATACACTTCTGTTTGTAACCAAAATGGCGTCGAGCTCTGAGCGACCAATCCTTCCGCATTGATGCATTTTCTCAAGTCCGCCTATATTCGCGCGAGCTTGCGTGCCCGGACCACTTCGAAGTCGGACCGCTCGACCTCCGCGACGCCGTCGCGCACGTCAAAATCGCCGAGCTTACCGGAGCCAGTTTTACATAAATCAGGGAATTTCGGAGGCGTCTCCAATGGTCCGCTATGGGTCAAAAAAGCAGACGTCGAGGGACTGCCGGCGGAAGTCCGCCTTACCCCCAACAACCGACATCGCAGAGCGCCACGGAAGCGAATGGCGACACGGCGCATTGCGCGATAAGGTCAGCGGCTCAACGCAAGTTCGCGGCCGCCAAATCGGGGCAACGTCCTCAGAGTTCGAAGTCAAACTCTTGGGTCACGGAGGAAAGCCATGCTGGAACGCACCAAGGCGCAAAGCCCGTTCTACACACAAGATCACGAGGCGTTCCGCGACGTGATGCGTCGTTTCGTGGCGCGTGAAATCGAGCCCTATGCCAGCGAGTGGGACGAGGCCGGCGAGTTTCCGCGGGCGCTCTATGTCAAGGCGGCCGAGATCGGGCTGCTCGGCCTCGGCTTTCCCGAAGAATATGGTGGCGTACCCGCCGACCAGTTCATGAAGGTCGTGGCGTCGCAGGAACTGGCGCGCGCCGGCGCCGGGGGCGTCAGCTCCAGCCTGATGAGCCACACCATCGGCTCGCCGCCGGTCGCGCGCGCCGCGCGGCCCGAGGTGAAAGCGCGGGTGCTGCCGCAGGTGCTTTCGGGACAGAAAATTTCCGCGCTCGCGATCACCGAGCCGAGCGGCGGTTCCGACGTTGCCAATCTGCGCACCAAGGCGCGCCGCGACGGCGACCATTACGTCGTCAGCGGCGAAAAGACCTTTATCACCTCGGGCATGCGGGCCGACTATCTGACCGTCGCGGTCCGCACCGGCGGCGAGGGCGCCGGCGGCGTCAGTTTGCTATTGATCGAGGGCGATACGCCGGGCCTGTCGCGCACCAAGCTGAAGAAGATGGGCTGGTGGGCGTCGGACACCGCGACACTGCATTTCGACGATTGCCGGGTGCCGGTGGAAAACCTGATCGGCGAGGAAGGCCACGGCTTCAAGGTCATCATGCATAACTTCAACAGCGAGCGCATCGGGATGGCGTCGAGTTGCACGGCCTATGCCCGCGTCTGCCTCGAGGAAGCGATCGCCTACGCCAAAGAGCGCAAGACCTTCGGCAAGCCGATCGCGCAGCATCAGGTGATCCGCCACAAGATCGTCGACATGGCGCAGCGCATCGCGGCGAGCCAGTCGATGCTGGAACTGCTGGCATGGCGGCTCGGGCAGGGCGAGAACCCGGTCGCCGAAATCTGCATGATGAAGAACCAGGCCACGCAAACCATGGCGTTCTGCGCCTCCGAGGCGGTACAGATTTTCGGCGGCGCCGGTTTTATGCGCGGGGTCAAGGTCGAGCGGATCTACCGCGAGGTCAAGGTCAACGCGATCGGCGGCGGGACGGAGGAGATCATGAAGGATCTCGCCTCGAGGCAGATGGGGTTGTGAGAATGTTCATCAACCTTGCGTCATTCCGGGGCGCGCGAAGCGTCGAACCCGGAATCCAGATGAACTACCATCGTGACGATGATTCCGGGCCTGCGCCTTGCGGCGCATCCCGGAATGACGAGGATAAATAAATGCTCTTCACCGCCGACCACGACGAACCGCGCCGCATCTTACAAAAATTCATCGCCGCGGAAATCAATCCGCATGTCGACGAATGGGAAAAGGCCGACATTTTCCCCGCACACGAGCTGTTCAAGAAGCTCGGCGATCTCGGTTTCCTCGGTCTCAACAAGCCGGTCGAGTTCGGCGGCCAGGGTCTCGATTACAGCTACGCGCTGATGATGGCCGAAGAGTTAGGGGCCATCACCTGCGGCGGCGTGCCGATGGCGATTGGCGTGCCGACCGATATGGCGACGCCCGCGCTGGCGCGGTTTGGCTCCGACGAGGTGCGCCGCGAATTTTTGGCACCGGCCATCGCAGGCGATCAGGTCGCCTGCATCGGCGTCTCCGAGCCGGGCGCCGGATCGGACGTGGCGTCGATCAAGACTTTTGCGCGTTCCGACGGCGACGACTACGTCATCAATGGCGGCAAGATGTGGATCACCAACGGAACGCAAGCCGACTGGATCTGCCTTCTGGCCAACACCGGTGACGGACCGGTCCATCGCAACAAGTCGCTGATCTGCGTTCCCATGAAGAGCAAGGGCGTGCAGATCGCGCGAAAACTCGACAAGCTCGGCATGCGCTCGTCCGATACCGCGCAGATCTATTTCGACAATGTGCGCGTGCCCAAGCGCAACCGGATCGGCGAGGAGGGCAGCGGCTTCACCTACCAGATGATCCAGTTCCAGGAGGAACGGCTCTGGGGTGCCGCCTCCTGCCTGAAGGCGCTGGAACTCATCATCGAAGGGACGATCGAATACACCCGCAACCGCAAGGCCTTCGGCGGCAGCATTCTCGACAACCAGGTCGTTCATTTCAAACTCGCTGAAATGCAGACCGAGGTCGAGCTGTTGCGCTCGCTGATCTACCGCGCCGCCGAAGCGCTGGTCGCGGGCGAGGACGTCACGAAACTCGCCAGCATGGCGAAGCTGAAGGCCGGACGGTTGGGGCGTGAACTCACCGACGCCTGCCTGCAATATTGGGGCGGCATGGGATTCATGAATGAAACCCCGATCAGCCGCGCCTATCGCGACTTCCGCCTGACCTCGATCGGCGGCGGCGCGGATGAAGTGATGCTGATGGTGTTGTGCAAGATGATGGGCACGCTGCCCGGCACGGGCAAGAAATAGCGGCAAAGCTCTACTGGTGCGCGCCAGAAGACAGATTCCTCGTCGGCGAATGGATATCGATATGTTCTATCAGGAGACTCAGAAGGTCACCGAGCTGAAGCATCGTCTTCAATCGTTCATGGCGCGCCATGTCTATCCGAACGAAGACCGGTTTTATAGGGAAGCCGAGGAGCTCGGGCCCTGGAAGGTGTACCCGGTGGTGGAGGAATTGAAGCCGAGGGCCGCGGAGGAGGGGCTGTGGAATCTGTTCCTGCCTTCGAGCGAGCACGGCGCCGGTCTGACGAACCTCGAATACGCGCCGCTCTGCGAGATCATGGGACGGTCGCATCTCGCGCCGGAGCTTTTCAATTGCTCGGCGCCCGACACCGGCAACATGGAGGTGCTGGCGCGCTACGGCACCAGGGAGCATCAGGAGCGGTGGCTCAAGCCGCTGCTGGCGGGCGAAATCCGCTCCTGCTTTGCGATGACCGAACCGGCGGTGGCCTCGAGCGACGCCACCAATATCGAGAGCTCGATCGTTCGTGACGGCGATCACTACGTCATCAACGGCCGCAAATGGTACACCACCAACGCGACCGACCCGCGCTGCAAGATATGCATCTTCATGGGCAAGACCGACCCGGACAATCCGGACCGCCATCGCCAGCAGTCGATGATCCTGGTGCCGATGGATACGCAAGGCGTCAAGGTGCTGCGGCCGATTCCGGTGTTCGGATTCTATGGCGTGCCCGACCGCGCTTCGGAGGTGGTGTTCAGCAACGTGCGCGTTCCCGTTGCGAATATGCTGCTCGGCGAGGGCCGCGGCTTCGAAATCGCGCAAGGCCGTCTCGGTCCCGGCCGCATCCATCACTGCATGCGACTGATCGGGCTTGCCGAACGGACGCTGGAGAAGATGTGCGTCCGGACCCGAAGCCGCGTTGCCTTCGGCAAGCCGGTGTCCGAGCAGACCGTCACGCAGGAGCGGATCGCGGAGTCGCGCATCATGATCGAGCAGGCGCGGCTGTTAACCCTGAATGCGGCGCACATGATGGACACCGTGGGCAACCGGGCGGCCAGGGCCGAGATCGCGATGATCAAGGTCGCGGTCCCGAACATGGCGTGCCAGGTCATCGACTGGGCGATTCAGGCGCATGGCGGCGGCGGCACCAGCAACGATTTCGGGCTGGCCGCAGCCTACGCCACGGCGCGTCTGCTGCGTCTGGCCGACGGCCCGGACGAGGTCCATCGCAACCAGATTGCCCGCCTTGAATTGCGCAAGCACAGCAACGCGCTGAAACCGTTCGCGGCCTGTGCTTACGCCGGCGTGCCATAGCGCTTCAGCAATCCCCGTCCCAGCTGCGACAGGTGGACCTGATCCGGCCCGTCGCCTATTCGCATGAAGCGCGCGTAAGTGTAGGCCTCCGCCAAAAATGTGTCCTGGGACACGCCGGCGCCGCCATGGATCTGGATGGCGCGATCGATCACGCGGGCGGCCATCGCCGGCACGACGATTTTTGCCGCGGCGATCATGTCGCGCGCGGCCTTGTTGCCCTCACGGTCCATCTTTTCGGCGGCCCGTAGCGTCAGCAGGCGTGCCTGCTCGATCTCGCACCAGGAATTGGCGATATCCTCCCGCACCGATCCCTGCTCGCCGAGCGGCTTGCCGAAGGCGACGCGCGATTGCGCGCGGGCGCACATCAGTTCGAGCGCGCGCTGCGCGCAGCCGATCAGGCGCATGCAGTGATGGATGCGGCCGGGACCCAGACGACCCTGCGCGATCTCAAAGCCGCGGCCCTCGCCAAGCAGGATGTTGGCGGCGGGAACGCGCACGTTGTCGTAGACGATCTCGGGGTGGCCGACCGGCGCATCGTCGTAGCCAAACACGCGCATGTCGCGCACGATCCGGATGCCCGGCGTTTCCTTCGGCACCAGCACCATCGATTGCTGCAGATGCTTGCTCGGGTTGTCCGGGTCGGTCTTGCCCATCACGATCAGGAGCTTGCAATCCTCGCTCATCGCGCCTGACGTGAACCACTTGCGTCCGTTGATGACATATTCCCCGCCGTCGCGGCGAATGCTGCACTGGATGTTGGTGGCGTCGCTTGAGGCGACCTCGGGCTCGGTCATCGAGAAGGCCGAGCGGATTTCGCCCGCCAGCAGCGGCTCGAGCCAGCGTTTCTTTTGCTCCGCGGTGCCGTAGAGCGAGAGCACTTCCATATTGCCGGTATCGGGCGCCGAGCAATTGAAGATTTCGGACGCCCAGGAAATCCGGCCCATGATCTCGGCAAGCGGCGCGTATTCCAGATTGGTGATGCCGGTGCCATGATCGCCGGGCAGGAACAGGTTCCAGAGCCCCTCGGCGCGGGCGAGACGTTTCAATTGCTCCAGGATCGGCGGCCGATGGTGGCGATGCCCGTTCTCGATCTGCTCCTGATAGAGAGTTTCGGCGGGATGGACGTGCCGCTGCATGAAGATCGACAGCCGTCCCTGCAGCTCGATCGCCCTCGCACTGTGTTCAAAATCCATCGCGCTGGCCTTCCATTCTTGGGGTGAGCAAGACAGTTTGGTTTGGCGGATCGGCGTCCTCAGATCAAGCGGGCTCGTGTCGTCCACCGTCACGGCCATCAGCGCTTAGACGCAAGACCGGAACCTGATCTCCTCCTAGGCTTCATTCAACGACTGCGCAAAATTTGCAGCGGTTGGTTCAACATAACCTGGGAGGAAGGCATGACCTCGCTCAACCGGCGTTCGCTGTTGGCCGGCTCCGCGGCGGCCGGTGTCGTTGCGCTTGCGGGCCCTTCCCGTGCCCAAGACACTCCCGGCGTCACCGCGACCGAAATCAAGATCGGCTGTACCACATCGCTCAGCGGTCCGGTGTCGGCATTGGGGACCATCGCGCGATGTTCGGACGCCTATTTCCGGATGATGAACGACCAGGGCGGCGTCGGCGGCCGCAAGATCAATTTTATCTTTTACGACGATGCCTTCAATCCGGCGAAAACCGTCGAGCAAACGCGAAAACTGATCGAAAGCGACAATGTCGCTTTCCTGTTCTCGATGCTCGGCACCTCGCCGAACTCGGCCGTGGTCAAATACATCAATTCAAACAAGGTGCCGCATCTGTTCCTGTCGGTGAACGGCGACAAATGGGGCGACTACCAGACCTATCCCTGGACCATGGGCTTTGCCCCGAGTTCGCGAACCGAAGCCCAGATCTTCGCCAAATATGCGCTGGCCAGAAGGCCGATGCGAAATTTGCGCTGCTGTATCAGAACGACGATCTCGGCAAGGATTTCGTCAACGGCCTGCGCGACGTGCTGGGCGCGCAATACGAATCCCGGGTCAAGGCGGTGTCCTATGAAGTCACCGATCCGACGGTCGATTCGCAGATCGTTACCCTGCGCGCCAGCGGCGCCGACGTCCTGATCTCCGGTGTCACCGCAAGATTCGCCGCGCAGTCGATCCGGAAGGTCTACGAACTCGACTGGAAGCCGATGCATTTCGTCACCAGCGGTGCGGCGTCGGTGGCCTCGACCATCATGCCGGTCGGGCCGGAGCGCGCGGTGGGGCTGATCACCTCGACCTACATCAAGGATCCCTCGGATCCGGTATGGGCCGATGATCCCGGGATGAAGGACTACATGGCCTTCATGGCAAAGTATTATGGCGATGGAAATCCCAAGGAAGCCCTCAACGCCTATGGCTACACGGTCACGTCAGTGCTGCGCAAATTGCTGGAGCAGTGCAACGGCAATTTTTCCCGCGAAAGCATCATGGCCCAGGCCAACAATTTGAAAAACGTCGAGGTCCCGACGCTGTTGCCGGGCGTGCGTGTCAACACCAGCCCGACCAACCATCATCCGTTGCGCCAGATGCAGCTGCAGCGCTGGGACGGCAAGGGCTATGTCCGGTTCGGCAATATCATCGAGGGGGCGGACCTCTAACCTTCGGAACGTATCAAGATATCGTTGCGGATAGCCTGCCGGCGTTCCAGAATGCCTTGAAGCAAGAAAAGGGAACGCCTGATGATCACGCTGTATCACTGCGACGGGGCGCGCTCGTTCCGCCCGCTCTGGATGCTGGAAGAGCTCGGGCTTGCCGTACGAGCTCAAGATGCTGCCGTTCCCGCCGCGCGTGTTCGCCAAGGAGTACATGGCGATCAATCCGCTCGGCACCATTCCCTTCATGGTCGACGGCGAGGCCAAGATGACGGAATCCTCCGGCATCTGCCATTACCTCGGCACCAAATACGGGCCGACGCCGCTGGTGGTCGGGCAGAACGAGCCCGCCTACGGCGCGTTCCTGAACTGGATGTATTTCAGCGACGCCACGCTGACCTTTCCGCAGACGCTGGTGCTCCGTTACAGCCAGCTTGAGCCGGAGGAGCGGCGCAACCCGCAGGTCGCCGGCGACTACGCAAAGTGGTTTTTGGGCCGGCTGCGGGCGGTGGAAGCCGCGACTGACGGTTCCGAGACGCTGTGTGCCGGCCGGTTCACGGCGGCCGACATCGTCAATGGCTATGCCCTGCGGCTTGCCGAAAACATTGGCCTTGCAAAGGATTTCGGTCCCAATGTCGCGGCCTATTGGGCCCGGCTGCAGCAGCGCGACGGTTTCAAGCGGGCGGTGGCGGCCGAGCGCAAGGCCGGCGTCGAGCAGAATGTGGCGGCGCGCGTCCGGGCGTAGCTTGCCTCGCTCTGGCATACCTCGGATTTAACGTCCCCCGTCCGTGACAGCCCCCCAATTTACGCTATGGTTGACCCATCGCAGCGGCCCAAAAAGAGCCGCGCGGGGAGGACGAACCATGGACGCGAAAGTCGGCGAATCCGGCCATCTGATGCTGATTACGCCCGAGCGCGTGTTTTACGCAGGCCTGCTCGGCCGGCCGCGCGAACGTTGCCCGGGCGCGCTGCATATCTATGTCGCGATCAAGGGCGGGTTGTGGCTGAGCACCGCCGACAGCGGCGACCGCCACGGCGAACTGCTCTCTGCCATGCCGAACGTCCGGCACACCATTGCGAGCGAGCATCGCTCGGCGATCTGCGTCGTGGTCGAGCCCGAAAGCGTTCGTCCGGGTACGTTCGAAGAACTGGCAAAGCGGCTGTCGGGGCCGGAAGCGGAAATCATTGCCGCGCGCATCCGCGCCACTTACGCGCTGCTGCGCGAGCGGCGGTACGGCGACGACATCACCAGCGCCGAATTCGACATCATGTGCTTTGGCGAAGCGCTGCCGCGCCGCGCGATCGATCCGCGGGTGGAGCGCGCCTTTGTGCAAATCGGAAAATTTTCCGGCGAGCCGGTGACGGCGGCAAGTTGTGCTACGGAAGCAGGCCTGTCGTCCTCGCGCTTCCTGCATCTGTTCAAGGAAGAAACCGGAATTTCGTTCCGTTCGTTCCGCGCCTGGAAGCGCGCGCGGCATCTGCTGCACTTCGCCAACCAGGACATCAACCTCGCGCATCTCGCGCAGGATATCGGCTATCCCGACTTCACCCATTTCAGCCATTCGATCCGCCGCTTCTACGGCCTGAAGCCGCGCGCGATCTTTTCCGGCTCCCGTGATCTCGCGATCTACCGCAGCCGCCGCACCGATTCGGCCGATAGCGGGTTGACGCAAGAAGCCGGGTGACGCGCGACGCACACTGCGCGACCAAAGCCGAGACACCGAAGACAACAATCGAAAGCCCGCCATGAGCGACAAGGCCGTCATCACCTGCGCGCTGAACGGCGTGCTGACTGACCCAAAACAGCACAACGTTCCCGTCACCCCCGAGCAGATGGCGCGCGAGGCCAAGGCCGCGTTCAATGCCGGCGCCAGCGTGATGCACATGCATCTGCGCCAGCAAGAGCCCGGCAAGGGCCACCTGCCGTCCTGGGAGGTCAACGTCAGCCGGGAAATCCAGCAGGCGATCCGCGAGGCCTGTCCGGGCGTGATCATCAACCACACCACCGGCACCTCGGGCCCACACTATGACGGCCCGCTCGCATGCGTGCGCGAGACGAAGCCCGAGATCGCCGCCTGCAACGCCGGCTCGCTGAACTATCTGAAGGTCAAGGCCGACGGTACCTGGGCGTGGCCGCCGATGATGTTCGATAACTCGGTCGAGAAGGTGCAGGATTTTCTCGACGTCATGAAGGACGCCGGCACCATTCCGGAGTTCGAATGCTTTGACGTCGGCATCGTGCGCTCCGTCGGCATGTACGTGCAGAACGGCATGTACTCCGGTCCGTTGGAATATAATTTCGTGATGGGCGTCGCGTCCGGCATGCCGTCGGATCCCGACCTGCTGCCGATCCTTATCAAGCTCAAGCGTCCGGAAGCACGTTGGCAGGTCACCGCGATCGGCCGCGCCGAAATCTGGCCGCTGCATCAGCGCTGCGCCGATCTCGGCGGCCATCTGCGCACCGGCCTCGAGGACACTTTCTATCTCGGCAATGGCGCCAAGGTGACCTCGAACGGGCAATTGATCGAGGCCATTGCGGCCTGCGCGCGCAACGCCGGCCGCGAGATCGCCTCCCCGGCCGAAGCGCGGCAGATTTTTGGGATCAGGCACTAGAGCGTTTTCAAGCGAAGTGGGTACCGGTTCGCGTGAAGAAAACGCGTCACAACAAAAAGAGAGAGCCCCGTTCCGATTCAATCGGAACGGAAAAGGCTCCAGACCTGCAGACTGCCTTGAACAGAAACAGGAGGGTCTCGTGAGAAGCCGCAATCAGCTTCTGCTGCGTTCCATCGCGCTCACCCTTGCCGCAGCCGGCATCCTGTGGATGGCGCCGGCCGCCATTGCCCAGGACTATCCGACCAAGCCCGTCACGTTGATCGTTCCCTGGCCTCCCGGCGGCGCCACCGATATTGCGATGCGCGCCATCGCCGATGCGGCGGCAAAGCATCTTGGCCAGCCGATCGTGGTCGATAACAAGGCCGGCGGCAGCGGCGCGGTTGGTCCGGCGATGATGGCCGCATCCGCCAAGCCGGACGGCTACACCATCTCGCAGATCCCGATAACCGTGTTCCGGCTGCCGCTGATGCAGCAGGCGTCATGGGATGCGGAAAAGGATTTCAGCTATATCGTCCACCTCACCGGTTACACTTTTGGCGTCACCACCAATGTCGATACGCCGTTCAGGAAATGGCAGGACGTGATCGACTACGCCAAGGCCAATCCCGGCAAGGTCACCTACGCCACGCCGGGTGCGGGGACCTCGCTGCACATCGGGATGGAGCAGATCGCCGCGAAGTCGGGCGTCAAGTTCACGCAGGTGCCTTTCAAGGGAAATGCCGAGTCCAACGCGGCGGTGCTCGGCAATCACACCATGCTGCAGGCCGACGGTACCGGGTGGAAGCCGCTGGTGGATGCCGGCAAGCTGCGGCTGCTGATGATCTGGACCGCGCAGCGATCGAAGAACTGGCCCGACGTGCCGACCATGCAGGAGCTCGGTTACCCCTTTGTGTTCGATTCGCCGTTTGGCATCGCCGGCCCGAAAGGGATGGACCCGAAGGTCGTCGCCAGACTGCATGATGCCTTCAAGAAGGCGATCGAGGAGCCTGCCTTGCTCGAAACCCTGGCCAAGTACGACATGGTGGCCAACTACAAGAGCACCGAGGACTACCGGAAGTTCGTGACCGAGTTGATCGAGTCGGAGCGGAAGGTGGTCGACAGCCTCGGACTGAGCAAGAAGGCGAATTGAGGCGGGATTTTCAATCCGTCATTGCGAGCGTAGCGAAGCAATCCAGCTTTCACGCAACGGGTAAGAAGCTGGATTGCTTCGTCGCAAGTGCTCCTCGCAATGACGGAAATGAGGGAGTTGTTGAATGACTGATCTCGCAGCCACCGGCGGCGTACCCGGCCCCGGCCGCATCGGCCGGGTCGCGGTTGGCGACCTGCTCAAGCGCGCGGCGCGGCGTTTCCCGGACCGGATCGCGCTGACCGACGGCGCGCGGCGGGTCACCTTTACCGAGCTCGAGCGCGACGCCAACCGCTTTGCCAATTATCTGGTGCAGCGCGGGCTAAAGCCCGGCGAAAAGATTTCGACCATCTGCAACAACTCGGTCGAATTCGTCAAAGCGCTGTTCGGCATTCATCGCGCCGGCCTGGTCTGGGTTCCCATCAACACCATGCTCAGCCCGTCCGACATGGATTACATCCTCGGCCACGCCGAAGTCCGTTTTGCGCTGATCGACGACAATCTGCATGCGCAAGCCGACCGCCGCGCCGCGCTGGAAAAGCGCGGCATGCAGATGATCGCGATCGATCTCGCCGGCACTGTCGCCGCCACGGGCCTTGAGAATTTCAACGACCTGCTGAAAGGCCAGTCTGAGGTCGAGCCCGAGATCACGATCGACGACCGCGACCTCGCCATGATCATCTATACCTCCGGCACCACTTCACGTCCGAAAGGCGCGATGCATTGTCATCTCGCGGTGGTGATGGCTGTGATGAGCAATTGCGTCGAAATGCAGCTCGGCCGCGACGACGGAATCACCGGGCAGTTTCCGCTGTTTCATTGCGCCGGCCATGTGCTGCTGCTGAGTTACCTTTCGGTCGGCGGCCGCATGGCGCTGATGCGCGGCTTCGATCCGGTGGTGTGCATGGAAGCCATCGTGCGCGACAAGCTCACGGTGTTTGTCGGTCTCTCGCTGATGTACCAGGCGATCCTCGATCACCCGCGCCGCCGCGAATATGATCTCTCCGGGCTAAAGACCTGCATCTACACCATGGCGCCGATGGGCCGCCCGCTGCTGGAACGCGCCATGGCGGACATGTGTCCCAACTTCGTGCTCTCGTCGGGCCAGACCGAGATGTATCCGGCCACCACGATGTCGCGGCCGGAAGTGCAGCTCAATCGCTTCGGCAATTACTGGGGCGAGTCGCTGATCGTCAACGAAACCGCGATCATGGACGACAACGGCAACCTGCTGCCGCGTGGCGAGGTGGGCGAACTCGTGCACCGCGGACCCAATGTGATGCTGGGCTATTACAAGGACCCGAAGGCGACCGAGGAAGCGCGAAAATTCGGCTGGCACCACACCGGCGATCTCGCGCTGATCGACGAGAACGGCGAGGTGCTGTTCCTTGACCGCAAGAAGGACATGATCAAGTCCGGCGGCGAGAACGTCGCCTCCGTCAAGATCGAGGAGACCTTGCTGGCGCATCCTGCCGTGCAAAACGCCGCCGTGGTCGGCCTGCCGCATCCGCAATGGGGCGAGGCGGTTTCCGCCTTCGTCAAATTGAAGCCGGGCGCGGTCGCCGACGAAGCCGGAATTTCCGAGCATTGCCGAAAGCATCTCGGCGGATTCCAGGTACCAAAGTTCATCCGCATTCTCGACGAGATGCCGATGACCGCGACCGGCAAATTGCGCAAGGTCGAGTTGCGGCAAGCGTTTGCCGAATATTTTACCGAGAAGAAGAGCGCATGATGATGGCCAACACAACCGCCGTCATTCCGGGGCGCGCGAAGCGCGAGCCCGGAATCCATAACCACGATCGAGAGTATGGATTCCGGGCCTGCGCCTTTGGCGCATCCCGGAATGACGGAGAGAGTTGAGTTGATGGCCATTATCGAAAACACCATCGCCACCGGCAGCGCGGGCTTCAAGGCCAATCGCGACGGCATGCTGGCGCTGATTTCCCGCATGCGCATGCTGGAAGAGCGCACCCGTGCCGCGTCCGCCGCCGCCAAGGACCGCTTTCACAAGCGCGGGCAACTGTTGCCGCGCGAGCGCGTCGCGCTGGTGCTCGATCCCGGCTCGCCCTTCATCGAGCTGATGACGCTGACCGGCTACATGTTCGACGTGCCGGATGCCGACAAGAGCATCCCGGGTGGCGGGGCGATCGCCGGCATCGGCTTTGTCTCCGGCATCCGCTGCATGGTCAGCGCCAATGATTCCGGCATCGATGCCGGCGCGCTGCAGCCTTACGGCCTCGACAAGACGCTGCGGGTGCAGGAACTGGCGCTGGAGAACAAGCTGCCTTACGTGCAACTGGTCGAAAGCGCCGGCGCCAATCTGCTGCGCTACCGCGTCGAGGATTTTATCCGCGGCGGCAACATCTTTCGCAATCTGGCGCGGCTGTCGGCGGCGGGTCTTCCCGTCGTCACGGTGACGCATGGTTCATCGACCGCGGGCGGCGCCTACCAGACCGGGCTATCCGATTACATCGTGATGGTGCGCGGCCGTACCCGGGCGTTCCTGGCCGGGCCGCCGCTGCTGAAAGCCGCGACCGGCGAGATCGCGACCGAGGAAGAGCTCGGCGGCGCCGAGATGCATACGTCGATCTCCGGGCTCGGCGATTATCTCGCCGAGGACGACCGCGACGCGCTGCGGATCGCGCGCGACATCATGGGCAATCTGGAATGGGACCGGCCGAAAGCGAGCGAGACCGCGCATCGTCCGCCGCGCTATGACGCGGAAGAACTGCTCGGCATCATGCCGATGGACCACAAGCGCCCCGTCGACATGCGCCAGGCGATCGCGCGCTTCATCGACGATTCCGATTTCATCGAGTTCGGCGCCAATTACGGCCCCGCCACCGTCTGCGGCCATGCCCGCATCGAAGGGCAGGCGATCGGCATCATCACCAATAACGGCCCGCTCGACGTGCCCGGCGCCAACAAGGCGACGCATTTCATCCAGGCCTGCTGCCAGTCGCGCACGCCGCTGCTCTATCTGAACAACACCACCGGCTACATGGTCGGCAAGGCCTATGAAGAAGCCGGCATGATCAAGCACGGCTCCAAGATGATCCAGGCGGTGACGTCGGCGACGGTGCCGCAGATCACGATCTATTGCGGCGCGTCGTTTGGCGCCGGCAATTACGGCATGTGCGGCCGCGGCTTTCATCCGCGCTTCTGCTTCTCATGGCCCAACGCCAAAACCGCCGTGATGGGCGGCGAGCAGGCCGCCGAAACCATGGCGATCGTCACCGAAGCCGCCGCCATCAGGCGCGGCAAGCCGATCGAAAAGGAAAAGCTGGAGGCCATGAAGGCGCAGATCACCGGCGTGTTCGACGGCCAGATGGACGTGTTCTCCACCAGCGCACGCGTGCTCGACGACGGCGTGATCGATCCGCGCGACACCCGCAGCGTTCTGGCCGAAGTGCTGGCGATCTGCCGCGAGGCCGAAGCGCGGCAGCCCCAGCGCATGCAGTTCTCGGTGGCGCGGCCATGAGCGGGGAAGTGAAGCGCACGCCGTTCTTCAAGATACTGATCGCCAACCGCGGCGAGATCGCGCTGCGGGTCATGCGCACCGCGCGCCGGCTCGGCTATGGCGTGGTCGCGGTCTATTCCGACGCCGATCGCGATGCGTTGCATGTGCGCGAGGCCGATTCCGCCGTGCGGATCGGCGAGGCGCTGCCGGCGCAATCCTATCTGCGGATCGATGCGATCATCGCGGCAGCCAAGGCCAGCGGCGCCGGCGCGATCCATCCCGGCTATGGCTTTCTCGCCGAGAACGAGGATTTTGCAAAGGCCTGCCGCGATGCCGGGCTCGTCTTCATCGGGCCTTCTCCCGAGGCCATCAAGGCGATGGGCAACAAGGCCGGCGCCAAGGAGATCATGCAAAAGGCCGGCGTGCCCTGCGTGCCCGGCTATCAGGGCGCCGATCAAAGCGATGCCGCGATGCTGGCGGAGGCCAAAAAGATCGGCTTTCCCGTGATGATCAAGGCGGTGGCCGGCGGCGGTGGCCGCGGCATGCGGCTGGTATCGGACGCCGCGGCGTTTCCGGATGCGCTGCGCAGCGCGCGGTCGGAAGCGCAGGGCGCGTTCGGCGATCGCAAACGTGATCCTCGAACGCGCCATCGTCGATCCCCGCCATATCGAAATCCAGGTGTTTGGCGACCGCTACGGCAACGCCATCCATCTCGGCGAGCGCGATTGCTCGGTGCAGCGGCGGCACCAGAAACTGATCGAGGAGGCGCCGTCGCCGGCGGTGTCGGCGGAATTGCGCGCGCGGATGGGCGCGGTCGCGGTCGCTGCGGTCAAGGCGATCGGTTATGAGGGCGCCGGCACCCTTGAATTTCTGCTCGACCAGAGCGGTCACTTCTATTTCATGGAGATGAATACGCGGCTGCAGGTCGAGCATCCCGTGACCGAAGCCATCACCGGGCTCGATCTCGTCGAGTTGCAGTTGCGCGTCGCGAGCGGCGAGCCGCTCGGGCTCAAGCAGGAGGACATCAAGCTCGACCGGCCACGCCATCGAGGTGCGGCTGTGCTCGGAAGACGCCGGCCATGATTTCATGCCGCAATCCGGCCGCATGGCGCTGTGGCAGATGCCCGAAGGCGTTCGCGTCGAGCACGCGCTGCAATCCGGCTCGGAGATCCCGCCGTTCTACGATTTCGATGATCGCCAAGATCATCAGCCATGGTGCCGATCGCAACGAGGCGAGGGGCAGGCTGATCTGCGGTCTGGAGCAGACCGTGGCTTTCGGCGTCACCACCAATCAGGGGTTCCTGATCGATTGCCTGCGCCATCCGGCCTTTGCGCAGAGGCGAGGCGACCACCGCCTTCATCGGCAAGCATCGCGACGAATTATTGAAGCCGCGCGCGAGCGAAAACTCGGAAGCCGCGCTGGCGGCGCTGTTGCTCTACGTGACCAATCCGTATGCGCCGCCGTGGCGGGCAGGGCGGTCGCTGGCGGCAAACTTTCCGCGTCCCGTCCGCTTCGAATTCGATCAGAAAATGCATGAAGTCGAAGTCGGGCGCGAGCGCGATGGCAGCTATTACGCCGGCCTCGAAAATACGCTGTACCGGATCGAAATCGATGGGATCGACGACGACACCATCCACTTCAGCAGGGACGGCCACAAGGAGCATTTCAAGTGGTCCCGCGACAGGGACTGGCTGTACTTCCTGCGCCGCGGCGTCACGTCAGCGGTCCGCGATCTGACGCTGGCCGCGCCGGAGTCGGCGGCCGCTGCCGGCGGCGACGGAAAAGTCCGCGCCGCGATGAACGGCCGCGTCGTCGCCGTGCTGGTCAAGCCGGGCGAGAAGGTGGCGGCTGGCCAGCCCGTGATGACGCTGGAGGCGATGAAGATGGAGCACGTGCACACCGCCGGTGTCGCGGGCACGGTGTCGTCCATCGACGTCGCCGAAGGCGAACAGGTGACCACGGGGAAGATCGTGGTCGAGATCGAGGCGGCCGCCTAGCTGCCATCGCGTAGGGTGGGCAAAGGCGCCCTTGCGCCGTGCCCACCATCTCTCCGATTTACCGAAGCGTGGTGGGCACGCTGCGCTTTGCCCACCCTACGGATTCGACGCTGGCCGCCCCGTTCCCTCATTCAGCCAGCACGCCACCTGATGTCCGCTGCCGGCTTCCGCCAGCGGCGGCCGTTCCACCTTGCAGCGGTCGATCACATAACGGCAGCGGGTGTGGAACGCGCAGCCGGACGGCGGGTTGATCGGGCTCGGCACGTCGCCGTCGACCAGCGGTTTAAGCCGCCTGGTCTTGGGATTGGCGACCGGCACGGAAGCGAGCAGCGCCTGCGTGTAGGGATGGCGGGGGTTGTCGAACAATTCGGCCTTGTCGGCGATCTCGACGATGCGGCCGAGATACATCACGGCGACGCGGTGGCTGATATGGGCGACGACCGCAAGGTCATGCGCGATGAAGAGATATGAGAAGCCGTGCTGCCGCTGCAGGTCGATCAGGAGATTGATCACCTGGGCCTGGATCGAGACGTCGAGCGCGGAGACCGGCTCGTCGCAGACGATCAGGCTCGGCCCCAGCGCGAGCGCGCGGGCAATGCAGATGCGCTGCCGCTGGCCGCCGGAAAACTGATGCGGGAAATTTTTCATCTGGTCCGGCCGCAAGCCCACCTGCCGGAACAGCTCTGCGACGCGCGCCTCTTTCTCCGTGCCGGTTGCCAGCCCATGCACGATGAGCGGTTCGCCGACGATGTCGCCCGCGGTCATGCGCGGATTGAGCGAGGCAAACGGGTCCTGGAACACGATCTGCATCTCGCGCCGGTACGGCCGCAGCTCCGCCTTGCTGATTTGCGCGATGTCCTCGCCGTTGAGCTTGATGGCGCCGCTGGTCGGCTCGACCAGCCGCAGCACGGTCCGCGCCACCGTAGATTTGCCGCAGCCGGATTCGCCGACAAGGCCGAGCGTTTCGCCGGGCTGCAGCGAAAAGCTGACGCCGTCGACCGCATGCACGGTGCCGACCTGGCGGCGCAAAATGCCGCCGCGCACGGCGTAATGCTTGACGAGGTCGGTGACTTCCAGCAGCGGGCGTGCGTCGCTCATACCGGCGCTCCCACCAGTTCCGCCGCACGCCAGCACGCCGCAAAATGCTTGTCGCCAAACTCCTGCAGCGGCGGATATTCCTGACGGCAGCGATCTATCGCCATCTTGCAGCGCGGCGCGAAGGCGCAGCCCGCCGGCAGATTGGTCAGCGACGGCACCATGCCCGGAATTTCGGTCAGGCGCGCATCGTTCTTCGTGCTGAGTGCGATCACCGCCGGCATCGAGGCCATCAGGCCGCGGGTGTAGGGATGTTTTGGATTTTCGAACAAATCCTCGACGCTGGCTTCCTCGACCTTCTTGCCGGCATACATCACGATGACGCGCTGCGCGGTCTGCGCCACCACGCCGAGATCGTGGGTGATCAGGATCAATCCGGTGCCGAGCTCCTTCTGCAGATCGACGATCAGCGCGAGGATCTGCGCCTGGATGGTGACGTCGAGCGCGGTGGTCGGCTCGTCCGCGATCAACAGCGCCGGGCGGCAGGCCAGCGCCATCGCGATCATCGCGCGCTGGCGCATGCCGCCGGAGAGCTGGTGCGGATATTCGCGCGCCCGCCGTTCGGCTTCCGGAATTCGCACCAGTTTCAGCATCTCGACCGCGCGCGCCCAGGCCTGCTTGCTGCTCATGTCCTGATGCAGGCGCAGCGCCTCGGTGATCTGGTCGCCGATCCGCATCACCGGATTGAGCGAGGTCATCGGCTCCTGAAAAATCATCGACATCCGGTTGCCGCGGATCTCGCGCATCGCGTCTTCGTCGAGCGCGAGCAGGTCGGTGCCCTCCAGCGTCACCGAGCCGCCGACGATTTTGCCGGGCGGGTTCGGCACCAGCCGCATGATCGAGAGCGCGCTGACGCTCTTGCCGCAACCGGATTCGCCGACGATCGCCAGCGTCTCGCCGCGCTTGACGTTGAAGGAAACGTCGTCGACCGCCTTGAACAGGCCGGAATTGGTGAAGAACACCGTTTTCAGGTTCTTCACATCCAGGATCAAATCTTCCGCCGGCTGCCCGCTCATCAGCCGCGCTGCCGGGGATCGAGGATGTCGCGCAGGGCATCGCCGAACAAATTGGTGCCGAACACCGCGAGGCTGATCGCGACGCCCGGAAAAATCACCAGCCACGGCGCGGTGCGGACATATTCGGCGGCGGATTCCGACAGCATGCGGCCCCAGGACGGATAGGGCTCGGGAATGCCGAGGCCGAGGAACGACAGCGACGCCTCGGTCAGGATGGTCGAGCCGAGCTGCGCGGTGGCGAGCACGATCAGCGGCGCCAGCGTATTCGGCAGCACATGGCGGAACGCGATCCGGGTCTCGCTCATGCCGATCGATTTTGCGGCCTCGACGAACGGCTGCTCGCGCAGCGCCAGCGTGTTGGCGCGGATCACCCGCGACACCGTCGGGATCAGGGGAATGGCGATCGCGATGATCACGTTCGGCAGCGACGGGCCGAGCGCCGCGGTCATCACCAGCGCCAGCACCAGCAGCGGCAGCGACTGCAGGATGTCGGTGATGCGCTGGAATATGAGGTCGACCCAGCCGGAGAGATAGCCGGAAACGAGGCCGACGATGACGCCGATGGACGCGCCGAGCGCGGTCGAGCCGATGCCGACCGCAAGCGAAATCCGCGCGCCGTGGACGATGCGGCTCCAGACGTCGCGGCCGAAGGAATCCGTGCCCAGCCAGTGCGCCCAGCTGGGGGCGGCGAGGCGATGCGCGGAATCGACCGTCAGCGGGTCGTAGCGCGCGATCACGTCTGCAAACAGTGCCGTCAAAACGAACAGCAGCATGATGATGAGGCCGAAGGTGCCGAGCACATAACGCCGGGCGAGGAAGGCCAGGCGTCGCCAGCCCTGGGTCGCATGAGCCCCGGCGCGCCTGAGTTCGCTGTCGTAGTTGACCGCTGTCATCCTAGTCCCCGAGCCGAATGCGCGGGTCGATCGCGGCGTAGAGCAGGTCGACGAAGAAATTCGTGAATACGACGACAACCGCGATGAACATCACCAGATTTTGCACGATCGGATAGTCGCGCCAGCGCAGCGCCTCGACCAGGAAGCGGGCGATGCCGGGGATGTTGAACACGGTTTCCGTCACGATCAGCCCGCCGATCAAAAACGCCGCCTCGATGCCGATCACGGTGATGACAGGCAGCACGGCGTTCTTCAGCGCATGGTGATAATTGACGGAGCGCTCGGAGGCGCCCTTGGCGCGCGCGGTGCGGATAAAATCCTGGCGCAGGATTTCCAGCATCGAGGAGCGGGTGATGCGCATGGTCAGCGCGGCGCTGCGGAAGCCGACCGCCATCGCCGGCACGGCGTAGATCGCGAACGCTTCCGTCCATGTCTTCGGGTTCGGGTTGAAGATCGGCATCATGCCGAACAGCGACACCGAGGCCATCAGGATCAGGAGGCCGAGCCAGAACGAGGGCAGCGACAGGCCGCTGAGGCTGATGACGCGAAGCGAGTAGTCGAGCTTTGTGCCCTGATGCACGGCGCTGAGCACGCCCAGGGGAATGCCGATCGAGGCCGAGAACAACAGCGCCAGCCCCGCGAGCTTTGCGGTGATCGGAATCCGCGGCAGGATCTCCTGCAGCGCGGGCTTTTCCGAGACGTAGGAATAGCCGAGGTCGCCGTGCAGCAGCCCGCCGATCCATTTCAGGTATTGCATGATGATCGGGTCGCTGAGGCCGAGTTCCTTCTCAAGATTGGCCTTTTCGGTGGGATCGACGAAGCCGGCGGCGTCGAACAGGATGTCGACGATATTGCCGGGCACCACGCGCAGCAGCACGAAGATGATGATCGAGATCCCGAACAGGGTCACGATCATCAGAGCAAGGCGTCGCACGATATAAGCAAACACCCGGCTCTCCCTTTCCTAGATTATGATGCGATTCCGGGACTGCTCCGTCTCGCGGGCGCGGCCTACTTGTCCAGCCAGACGTCTTCGTAACGGAAGCCGTTATAGGAGCTGTTGGACATGATGGTGACGTTCTTGACATAAGGCTGCCAGCAGGACCCGCTCCGGCTGTGGAAGATGATCGGCCGCGCGACGTCCTCCTGCAGCTTCTTGTCGATCTCCCATACCAGCTTCTTGCGCTTGTTGATGTCGGGTTCGGCCGATTGCTGGTCGAACAGCTTTTCGATCTCCCGGTTGCAGTAGCCGGTATAGTTGCGCTCCGAGCCGCAGGCATAATTCTCGTAGAACGACTGATCGGGATCATCCACCGCGTTGCCGGTCAGGTTGAGGCCGAGCGAATAGTCCTTGCGCGCCACCTTCGGGAACCACTGCGCGGTGTCGACGACGTCGAGCTCGGCGTCGATATAGATGCTCTTGATCTGGTCGATCAGGACGATGGCGGGATCGCGATAGATCGGAATGTTGCGCGTGGCAATCTTGATCGCGAGGCGCTTGTCCGGGCCAAAGCCCGCCTTCTGCATCAGTTTGCGCGCTTCCTCGCGGTTCTTTTCGATGTTGGGGCCGTAGCCGGGGATCGTCTCCAGCATTTCCTTGGGCATTGCCCACAGGCCCGCCGGACCCGGCTGCATGGTGCCGCCGATGTCGGCCTGACCCTCGAACTGGATATCGACGAAGGCCTTGCGGTCGAGCGCCAGCGCCAGCGCGCGGCGCACGTCGATATTGTCGAACGGCGGATTGGACGAGTTGACGATGATGTTGGTGGAGACGTTGTTCGGCTCCAGCACGCACACCGCTTTCGGCGCCTGCGATTTGACATCCTTGAGCAGCGGGATCGTCACCTCGGTCGGGAACGTCATGTCGAACTTGCCGGAGATGAAGCCGAGCACCGCGGTCGAGCGGTTGGTGATGATGTTGAATTCGATGCCGTCGAGATACGGCAGCCCCTTCTTCCAGTAATCGGGATTCTTGGTGATCTTGATCGATTTATTCGCCTTGAACTCGACGAACTTGAACGGGCCGGTGCCGACCGGCTTGGTTCGCATGTCGCCCGGCGACACGTGGCAGGGATAAACCGGCGTATAACCGGAGGCGAGCAGGGCAAGCAGGCTCGGCTGCGGCCGCTTGAGGTTGAAGGTGGCCTCGTGGTCGCCGTTGGTCGTGACCTCCTCGACCTGGTCGTACCAGGATTTGCGCGGATTCTGCCGGAATTTTTGCTGCGACTTGCCCATCAGCATGTCGAAGGTGCACTTGACGTCGGCCGCGGTGAACGGCTTGCCGTCATGCCATTTAACGTCGTTGCGCAGCTTGAAGGTCAGTTTCTTGCCGTCGCCGCTCCAAGCCCAGCTCTGCGCCAAGTCGGGCACGATGGTGTCGAGGCTGTTTTGCGCCTTATGCTGGTCGTACATGACGAGGTTGTTGAAGATCGGCATGAACGGCACGTTGATCGAATAGGTCGCGCCCTCGTGGATCGAGGCGCTGCCCGGGCTGTCGCGGTGATACATCCGCAAAATGCCGCCCGATTTCGGCTCGGCAAACGTGGGGTCCGGCAACGCCAGCAACACCAATGCCGCAACGCCCAGCGCTTGCACGCTTCGCATGTTTCTCT
>CAVSXQ010000008.1:0-29289 GCA_963731915.1 uncultured Alphaproteobacteria bacterium | reverse complement strand
GCGGCGCGACCGGCTCGGCCTTGTGTTCCAGCAGTACAATCTGATCCCGAGCCTTGAAGGTCGCCGACAATCTGGCGTTTCAGGCGCGCATCGCCGATCGATACGACGCGGCATGGCAGCGCGAGCTCGCCGAGCGTCTGGAGCTCGGCGATCTTGCTCGATCGCTATCCGGAGCAGCTCTCCGGCGGCCAGCAGCAGCGCCTCGCCATCGGCCGCGCGCTCGCGAGCAGGCCGGCGCTGGTGCTCGCCGACGAGCCGACCGGCAATCTCGACGAAGAGACGGCCGACGAAGTTGTGAGGCTGATGACGGATCTCGTCGCGAGCACCGGTTGCAGCCTGCTGATGGTCACGCACAGCCTGCGCCTCGCTAGCCTGCTCGGCCGGCGCGTTCATCTCACGGGCGGGCGTATCGCATGACAGCGCGCGCTCTGGACGCTGCGGGTTCTGCTCAGCCACTGGAGGCGGCATCCGATGCAGCTTGCGACGCTGCTGATCGGCCTGATGTCGGCGACAGCGTTGTGGAGCGGCGTCCAGGCCATCAACGGTCAGGCGCGATCGAGCTACGACCGTGCCGCGAACGTTCGGCGCCGCAATGCCATGCTGGTGCCCACCCATGATGTGACGGTGCCGCAATCGCTGTTCGCCGAGCTGCGGCGCGCGGGCTGGCTGGTCTCGCCCGTGATCGAAGGCTCTGTCCGCATCGGCGGCCGGGCGATCAATCTGGTCGGCGTCGAACCCTTGAGCCTGCCGCGCAGCGGCATTATTGCGCCGGACGTCGAGCAGTCGCTGCAGGACTTTCTGTCGCCCGCCGGCCAGACGCTGATCGCGCCCGAGACTGCGGCCGAGCTTCGGCTGCACGAAGGTGCGACGGTCGCGACCGAGGCCGGCGAGCGGCTGCCGCCGTTGCACATCACCGCCGGCTTTGCGCCGAACATGCTGGTCACCGACATCGGCTTCGCGCAACGCATTCTGCGAAAGCCGGAGCGCATTTCGCGGTTTCTGATCGACCCCGAGCCGGCCGGCGCGCGCGCGGCGCTGCAGGATGTCGCCGGCGATCGTCTGCGTCTGGTCGAAGCCGGCTCCGAGACCGATCTGCAGCGCCTGACCGCGAGCTTTCATCTCAATCTGACGGCGTTCGGGCTGCTGTCGTTTCTGTCGGGCTCTTCATCGTCCATTCGGCGATCGGGCTCAGTTTCGAGCAGCGGCTGCCGATGCTGCGCAACCTGCGCGCCTGCGGTGTGTCGGCGCCGGGCTCGTCGCGGCGCTGATCGGTGGAGCTGGTGTCGCTCGCGTGGTCGCAGGCATCGGCGGCGTTGTCTGCGGCTATCTCATCGCGTCCGCGCTGCTGCCTGACGTTGCCGCAAGCCTGCGCGGGCTTTATGGCGCGCAGCGTCTCGGGCCAGTTGACGCTCGCGCCGGAGTGGCTGCTTGCGGGCCTTGCGATGAGCCTTCGCGGCGCGCTCGTCGCTGCGGCACAGGCGCTGGTCAAGGTGATGCGCCTGCCGCTGCTCGTGTCCGCGCAACCGCTGGCCTGGCGCGTGGCGCAACAGCGCTGGCTCGCCTGGCAAGGCGGTCTCGCTCGCCGCGTTTACCGTCGCTGCGCTGTCCTATCTCGGCGAAAGCCTGATCGCGGGCTTTGCCGTGCTGGCCGGGCTGCTGCTCGGCGCGGCGCTGCTTCTGCCGCCGATGCTCAGCATCATCCTGCGCGCCGGTCGAGCGCGCGCGCAACGCCCGGTCGCGCTGTGGGCCTGGGCCGACAGCCGTCAACAATTGCCCGGGCTCTCGCTCGCGCTGATGGCGCTGCTGCTGGCTCTGGCCGTCAATGTCGGCGTCGGCACCATGGTCGGCAGTTTTAGCAGCACCTTCCATCGCTGGCTCGACGGCCGGCTCGTCGCGGAGATCTATCTCGCCGCGAAGGACGACGCGCGCGCCAACGCGATCGAGGCCTGGCTGCGGCAACGGTCCGACGTGAACGCCCTGCCGCAGCGCGCGCGCCGAGACCAAGATCGGCGGCGAGCCGTCGAACTGTTTGGCCTCGCCGACCACACGACCTACCGAGACCCTCTGGCCGTTGCTGCACTCAAGGGCAATGCCTGGGACGAGGTTCGCGACGGCGCAGCGGTGCTGGTGAGCGAGCAACTGGCTCGTCGGATGGGCTGCGCCTCGGCGACCAGATCCGCATTCCGTCACCAGGCGGCGACTGGATCGTCCGGGTCGCGGCGCTCTATGCGGACTACGGCAACCCAAAAGGCCAGATCGTCGTCAACGCCGCCGCGCTGACCGCGGAGTTTCCGCTCGCCGACAGCAGCCGCTTTGGCGTGCGCGTGGCGCCTGCTAACGTCCTGCCGCTGATGGCGGAGCTCAAGCGAAAGGTTCGGCGCTCGATGACCGTGGCCGACCAGGCGACGTCGAAGGCGGAGGCGCGCCGCATCTTCAACCGGACCTTTGCGATCACCGCGGCGCTCAATGCCTTTACGTTAGGCGTCGCCGGCATCGCGCTGTTCACAAGTCTGTTGACGCTCGCGCAGGCGCGCCTGCCGCAGCTCGCGCCGCTCTGGGCGATCGGCCTGACGCGCCGGCAATCGCGGACTGGAGTTCGTGAAAACCATTGCGCTTGCACTGATGACCGCACTGCTCGCGCTGCCGCTCGGCCTTGTCGTGGCCTGGTGCCTGATCGAGGTGGTGAACGTGCGGGCGTTTGGCTGGCGGCTGCCGCTCACGTGTTCCCGGTGCAACTTGCCCAACTCTTGCTTGTCGCAATGCTGGCCGCAGCCTTGCTACGCTGCTGCCGACCATCAAACTGTCGCGGACGCATCCCATCACGCTTCTGAGATTTTTGCCGATGAACGCTAAAACCCGGATATCCCGCCGGCTGCGGCGACAGCGCTGGCACTGCTCGGCCTGGCGCAAGCGCAGGGTTTTGCCGGCCTCGGCGCGGATGTCGGCGGTTTTGCGCCGGTCGTTCCCGGCAAGTCGCTTGTCTTTCCGGCCGATCACGGGCCGCACCCGGACTACCGCATCGAATGGTGGTACTTCACGGCAAATCTCAGCGACGAAACCGGCGCCGGCTATGGCGTGCAGTGGACGCTGTTTCGGCAGGCGGTGAGGCCGGGCGCGGCGGACGAGGGCTGGGCGACGCAGCAGACTGGATGGGACACGCCGCGGTCACCAGCGCGACGACGCACCGTTTTGCCGAGCGGTTTGCGCGCGGCGGCGTCGGTCAGGCCGGCGCCGAAGCCACGCCGTTTCAAGGCCTGGATCGACAACTGGAGCATGCGCAGCCTTGATGCGTTCGACGCGATAAGGTTGCGCCGCTGGAATTGACCGCATCGGCGAAGGATTTCTCTTACCAGCTGAAGCTGGAAGCGATCGATCGGTGGTGCTGCAGGGCGACGCCGGCTTCAGCCGCAAATCGGAGCGGGGCCAGGCGTCTTATTATTACAGCCAGCCGTACCTCAACGTCTCGGGCGCATCGTGATCGACGGCAAGAGCATTGCAGTCAGCGGCCGTGGCTGGATCGATCGCGAATGGAGCAGTCAGTCTCTCGGCGCCGACCAGACCGGATGGGACTGGCTCTCGCTGCATCTGGGTGACGGCGAAAAGCTGATGCTGTTCCGCCTGCGCCATAAGGACGGCCGTAACAATCTTTCGGCAACTTCATCTCCCCCGACGGCCGCTCCGTCGAGATCGCCGCCGCCGACAACAGCATGACGCCGACGAACTTTACCGACATCGAGAGCCGCAAGGTGCCGACCTCGTGGCGCTCACCATTCCCGGCGCATGGCCTCAACATCGAAACCGTGCCGATCAATCCGCGATGCTGGATGGGGACGAGCTTCGCCTACTGGGAAGGCCCGATCACGTTCGCCGGCAGCCACAAGGGCGTGGGCTATCTCGAGTTGACGGGGTATTGAAAGTCATCCATGAACGATCTTTCCGAGACAATCATCGCCCACTACCAACCTCACGCAAGGGATTGGGATGCCGATCGTACGCCGCGCCGGCTGGAACGACAAGCCACGGCTCGACAGGTTCATCGCGGCGCTGCGCAACGGCGCGGCCGTCCTCGATCTCGGATGTGGCGGAGGTTTTCCGGTCGCGAACCATCTCGCAGCCCAAGGTCTACGCATCACCGGCGCGACAGTTCACCTAACCTGATCGCGCTGTGCCCGGATGCGCCTGCCCGATCAGGAATGGATCGAATCGGATATGCGCGGCCTCGTCGCTCGACAAGACCTTTGACGGGATACTGGCGTGGGACAAGCTCTTCGACCTTAGCCCGGAGGCACAGCGCGCCATGTTTCCCGTGTTTGCCGCGCATGCGCACCAGGACACCGTGCTGATGTTCAACACGGGGCCGGCATTCGGCGAGGCGATCGGCAGCTATCGCGGCGATCCGCTCTACCATGCGAGCCTCGATCCCGCC
This sequence comes from uncultured Alphaproteobacteria bacterium, assembly GCA_963731915.1. Classification (GTDB taxonomy): domain Bacteria; phylum Pseudomonadota; class Alphaproteobacteria; order Rhizobiales; family Xanthobacteraceae; genus Bradyrhizobium. Next base: position 24,863 of record CAVSXQ010000008.1, on the reverse strand, counting down.
GAGTATGACAACAACTGCTGGTTGGGCACGGCTTTGACAGGATCGACCGGGCGATCGAAGACCCACAGGCCGGCGGCCGCACCGTGTGGCTTGCCCGGGCTAGCTCATACTCATCGCTGACCGACGCCAGAGGAAACGGCATCTTCTAAGGGGAAAGCCAATGTACCACTACAGCGCGCTCGTCACCTGCCTCGCCATCGCGTTCTACTTTTCACCACGACGCGGGTGGCCGGCGCCCGCGCCAAATTCGGCGTCAAGGTGCCAGCCACGTCAGGCCATCCCGATTTCGAGCGGGTGTTTCGTGTGCAGATGAACACGCTGGAATGATGCCGATCTTCCTGCCATCGCTGTGGCTGTTTGCGATCTATGTCAGCGATCCCGTCGCCGCCGCGATCGGTCTCGTCTGGATCGTCGGACGCATCCTGTACTGGAACGGCTATTCGCAGGCCGCCGAGAAACGCAACATGGGCTTTGCCGTCCAGTTCATGGCTGCTGCCGCTCTCTGGGCCGGCGCGCTCGGCATGATCGTCTGGCGCCTGTTGCTCGCGTGAATTTCGCGCAGTCGCACTTCCCACGAAGTGAGTGAAAGCGCTTTCGCTCACCGCATTCATTTGCGCAGAACGAATTTAAACTTCGATCACGCACTTGGCATCGCGTTGCCGTTTTCTCATCACGTTCCAGCAGCTATATCAATGCAGGTAACGCGCTTGAACCACGCGGTCCTCATGCTCTCCCCTGCCCCGTCCGTTACCTCCAAGCGGGCGGGGCATTGCATTTGTGCGGCGTCTTCTTTTTGTCACGGACCGGATCACTTGCCGCCGTGCTTCCAAACTGAACCCCGCGGCAGCCCATCAGATTGAAAACCGCTTGATGGCGGCAACCCGCCAGCGCACAATACGCGCATCCTTCTTGAACCCCGGGCTCCTGGAATGTATGTCGCCGAGAGCAAGCGCCTCACCCATCAGGGCGCGAAGAAGATCATGACGACGGCCGTCGACATGGCGAACCAGGCCGGGATCGCAATCTCCTGTGCGATCGTCGATGCCGGCGGGCACATGATCCTGCTCGAACGCATGGACGGCGGCAGATTCCATACCGTGCACTCCTGCACCACCAAGGCGGTGTGCGCCGCCTCAAACCGGCGCCCGACCACGGCGCAAGGCGCGGCCGGTCAGGATCTCGACGTCAGCCATGCGATCGGTCTGGCGCTCGCCGCCGGACCGGAGCGATGGACCGCAATGGAGGGTGGCGTGCCGGTGCTGGTTGACGGCCAATGCATCGGCGGCGTCGGGGTAAGCGGCGGCGACTGGGAAACCGATTTGCGCATCGCCAAAGCGGCCGTCGAAGTCGATCGGGGCGAACTGGAAATAGGCGTTTCAAGCGAAGTGGAACCGGTTCGCGCCAGAACGCGTAAATCGAGTGCCCGGCGAAGGGAAAGTCGTGAGTACCAGTCCTCTACGCGTAGCCTGTATCGGGATCGGATGGTGGTCGGACGTTCTGGCCGACGCGATCCAGCGCTCGGGCAAGCTCGAGATTGTGAGCTGCTACACCCGCTCCGAGGAAAAGCGTAACACCTTCGCCGCAAAATACCGCTGCCGGCCGGCCGAGAGCTACGAGGCGATGCTGGCCGATACCGGGATCGAGGCGATCATCAACACGACGCCGAACGATGTGCATCTGGCGACCACACGTGCGGCCGCAGCGGCGGGCAAGCACGTCTTCCTCGACAAGCCGATCGCCAACAGCGTCGCGGACGGCCGCGCCATCACCGAGGCCTGCCGCAAGGCCGGCGTAGTGCTGGCGCTTGGCTATCAGCGGCGGCGCGAGAGCCATTTTCGCTGGATCAGGCAGCAGATCGATGCCGGCGCGTTCGGCAAGCTCGTCAACGCCGAGGCCAATATCAGCCGCGACCGCCTCGGCAAGATCGATCTCACCTCGTGGCGCTACCAGGCCGCCGGCATGCCCGGCGGCGTGATGCTGCAGATCGGCATCCACTATATCGACGTTCTGGAATATCTGATCGGGCCGGTCCACGCGGTGCGCGGACAATCGGCGCAACTGGTGCTGCCCGGCGACAATCCGGATGTCGCGAGCCTGATTCTGGAGCATGAAAACGGCGCGCTCTCGACCGTGAACGCGAGCTACGCCTCGGCGTCCGAATACTATCTGATGAACATCTACGGCAAGGACGCCACCGCCTACTACGATTTGCACAATGGGCTGCGCATCCTCAAACGCGGCGAAACCGCGCCCGTGGCGGTATCATGCGAGAAGAACGACACCATTGTCGAACAGCTCGAGGAATTCGCGGCAGCCGTTCGCGGCCAAGGCCAGCACGAAGTCGGGGGTGAGTACGCCACGATATCGCTGGCGGTCGTGCGTGCCGGCATCCTCTCGGCCCGGGAGGGACGCCGGGTCGAGGTCGCCGAGATACTGGACGCTGACCGAAACTTGTGACCGCGAGAAGCGCGGACAGGAGCCTGTCATGAAAACAAAACTTCGCATCTTGCCGGCCATCGTCATCGCGATGGCACTCGTTGCCGGCATCGTGCCGGTGCGTGCGCAGGACTATCCGTCGAGGCCGATCACCGTGATCGTACCGTTCCCGCCGGGAGGCGCGAGCGATGTGGTGGCGCGCATCATCACCAACCAGATGTCGAAAACGCTGGGGCAATCCTTTGTGATCGAGAATGTCGGCGGCGCCGGCGGCACGGTTGGCGGCGCGCGCGTGGCGGCCGCCGCACCCGACGGCTATACCCTGCTGGCAGCCGCCATGGGCTCGCATGTGGCGGCCCCGGTGCTGACGCCGAACGTCAAGTACGATCCCGTTGTCGACTTCGTGCCGATCGGCATCACCGCCCATTCGCCGGCGGTCGTGATCGCGCGCAAGGATTTCCCGGCAGCAGACCTGAAGGAATTCGTTGCCGTGCTGCGGCAACAGGGCGGTGCCGTGAAGCAGGCCCACGGCGGCATCGGCGCGTCCTCCCACATGGCCTGCCTGCTGTTCACCGCTGAAATCGGCGCAAAGCCCACGCTTGTGGCCTATCGCGGCTCCGGTCCGGCGTTGAATGATCTGGTGGGGGGCCACGTCGACTTCCTGTGCGAGCAGTCGGTCAGCGTAGCGGAGACTGCGCTCGCGGGCTCGGTCAAGGCCTACGCTGTCTCGGCGGCCGAGCGCCTCGCGACCCTGCCGAACGTACCGACCGCCCGGGAAGCCGGCGTGAATTATGAAATGAGCGTCTGGGCCGGGCTGTTTGCGCCCAAGGGCACACCGCCCGAGGTGATCGCAAAACTTGCCGATGCGCTCGACAAGGCGCTCGATGAGCCCGCTGTGCGCGAGCGGCTGGCCCAGCTCGGCGGCTCGATACCCGCCAAGGCCGAGCGCAACCCGGCGGCATTCGACCGTTTTGTCCGGTCCGAAATCGCGCGCTGGGCACCGATTCTCGCCGCGACCCGAACGGAAAAATAAGACGCGGCGCTATCCCCAGGAGAGACAGCGCCGCGCCCGGCAATCAATCGCGATCAGACGATCGCTATCGCTCACTTCGTCAGCGGGCAACCGCTGTCCTTGGCGCTCGGAAACGCCGTGTCACCCGGCACCACCGCGAGCTGCTTGTAATAGTCCCACGGCTTCTTGGATTCCGACGGCTTCTTGACTTCGAACAGATAGAGGTCATGCACGAAGCGACCGTTCTCCAACACCTTGCCCTTGCGCAAAGAGATCGTCGACCGGCAGTTCCTTCAGCTTCTTCGCGACCGCCTCGGTATCCTTGGTGCCGGCGGCTTTCACCGCCTTCAGATAGGACAGCGTCGACGAATAGGTGCCGGCCTGAATCATGTTCGGCATCCGCCCGGTGCGCTTGAAGAAGCGGTTGGCGAGATCGCGGCTCTTGTCGTCGCGGTCCCAGTAATAGGCCTCGGTGAGCACCAGCCCCTGTGCCGCATCGAGCCCGAGGCCGTGCACCTCGGCGAGCGTCAGCAGCAGGCCCGCCAGCTTCTGGCCGCTCTTGACGATGCCGAACTCGGCCGCCTGCTTGATCGAGTTGGTGGTGTCGAGGCCGGCATTGGCAAGCCCGATGATCTTGGCCTTCGAGCTCTGCGCCTGCAGCAGGAAGGAGGAGAAGTCCGACGAGTTGAGAGGAATGCGGACCTGGCCCAGCACCTTGCCGCCATTGGCCTTGACGAAATCGCCGGTGTCCTTTTCCAGCGCATAGCCGAAGGCGTAGTCCGCGGTCATGAAGAACCAGGTGTCACCGCCGGCTTTGACCAGCGAGCCGCCGGTGCCGACCGCGAGCGCGTGCGTGTCATAGGCCCAGTGAAAACCGTAGGGCTGGCAGGCGTCGCCGGTCAGGCGCGAGGTCGCGGCACCCACCACGATGTCGATCTTCTTCATGTTCTTCGACAGTTCATGCACCGCGAGCGCGACCGAGGACGTCGTCAACTCGGTGATCATGTCGACGTTCTCGACCTCGTACCAGCGCCGGGCGATGGCGACGCCGAGATCGGGCTTGTTCTGGTGGTCGGCGGAGACCACCTCGATCTTCTGGCCGAGCACGCTGCCGCCAAAATCCTCGACCGCCATCAGCGCCGCTTCATAGGACCATTTGCCGCCATAGTCCGCGTAGACGCCGGACTGGTCGTTCAAGATACCGATCTTGACGCCCTGCGCCGACACCGGCGCCGCAAGCAACAGGCCACAGGCGGCAACGGCCGCCGACAACATTCCCGATTTCATTTTTTAACTCCCAGCAGTTTCTGTTCAGGAAAATCCGCGCAACAATATTTCATAAGCCTGCTTGTGCCCATCCATTTCGGATCAGCCAATAGTATGGGTCTGCTGCCGGAATATTAGCGCGGTGACCGCCTTTCTTGCGGTGCTTGCCCTCAGCCAGGTTCCGCACCACCACATAGAAGATCGGCGTAAAAATCAGGCCGAACAGCGTGACGCCGAGCATGCCGAAGAACACGGCGACGCCGACCGCCTGGCGCATTTCCGATCCGGAACCGGTGGAGACCACCAGCGGCAGCACGCCGAGGATGAAGGCAAACGACGTCATCAGGATCGGCCTTAAGCGCAGGCGGCAGGCCTCGATCACCGCTTCCAGCCGGTCGCGGCCTTCGAGCTCGATGTCGCGCGCGAACTCGACGATCAGGATCGCGTTCTTGGCCGCGAGCCCCACCAGCACCACGAATCCGATTTGCGTGAGAATATTGACGTCCTGCCCCATGATCCGCACGCCGATGGTGGCGGCAAGCAGGCACATCGGCACGATCAGGATCACCGCGAACGGCAGGCTCCAGCTGCCATATTGCGCGGCCAGCACCAGAAATACGAACAGCACGCATATCGGGAACACGTAGAGCCCCTGCATTGCCGCCGGTCACCTGCTGGTAGGAAAGGTCGGTCCATTCGAAGGAGAACCCGCTCGGCAGCGTATCCTCGGCGAGCTTCTTCATGGTGTTGATCGCGGTCGTCGAACTGGTGCCCGGCAGGGCTTCACCCTGCAATTCCGCCGCCGGATAGAGATTGTAGCGCGCGACGCGGTCGGGGCCGGAAACGTCGCGGAAATCCACCACGCTGCCGAGCATCACCATGTCGCCCGCGGCATTGCGGGTGCGCAGCCGCGCCAGATCGGATCGCTCTTTTCGAAATGGCAAATCGGCCTGGGCCGTGACGTGATAGGTGCGGCCGAACAGGTTGAAGTCGTTGACGTAGGTCGAGCCGAAATAGGTCTGGATGGTCTCGTTGACGTTCGCAATCGGCACGCCGAGTTTCTGCGCCTTGACGCGATCGATATCGACGAACAGTTGCGGCGTGTTGGCGGTGAAGGGCGAGAACACCTGCGTCAGCCCCGGCGCCTTGCGCGCCGCGTTGACGAGTTCGTCGTTGGCGGCGGCCAAGAGTTCGGGGCCGCGGCCCTGGCGATCCTGGACGCGCATGGTGAAGCCGCCGCCGGTGCCGATGCCCGGCACGGGCGGCGGCGGAATCACGATGATGAAGGCGCCCTGAATCTCGGACATCCGCTTGCGCAGCTCGGCGGTGATGACAGCAGCGGACAGCCCTTTCTTGTGGCGGACTTCCGGTTCCTCGAACACCGGGAACAGCGCCGCAGCGTTGCCCGCCTGCGTTCGGGTCGCGCCCGAAAAGCCGGCGAAGGCCGCGACGCGAACGACGCCCGGCGTATCCAGCGCCGCTTTTTCGATCTGACGCACGACCTCGGTGGTGCGCGCCAGCGAGGCTGCGCCGGGCAACTGCGCCGATATGATGACATAGCCGCGGTCCTGCGCCGGAATGAAACCCTGCGGCGTGATGGCGAGCAGCCATCCGGCGCTGCCGATCAGCGCCACATAAAACAGCAGCATCACCACCGAATGCCGGATCACGAAGTTGGCCACGCCGGCATAGCCGTGCGCCAGCCGGTCAAAGCCGCGGTTGAAATAGCCGGTGAATTTGTCCCAGCCGCGCGCGATGAAGTTCCAGCTTGCCGGCGGCTTCTTCTCCTGTCCCGGCACCAGGATCAGCGAGGCCAGCGCCGGCGACAATGTCAGCGAGCAGAAACAGGAGATCGCGGTCGCCACCGCGATGGTGACGGCGAATTGCTGGAAGAACTGCCCGGAGATGCCGCCGAGGAATGCGGTCGGCACGAACACCGCGCACAGCACCAGCGCGATCGAGACCAGCGCGCTGCCGACCTCCTCCATGGTCTTGAGTGCCGCATCGCGCCGGCTCATGCCATGCTCGAGATGCCGCTCGACATTCTCCACCACCACGATGGCGTCGTCGACAACGATGCCGACCGCGAGCACCAGCCCGAACAGCGTGAGATTGTTGATGGAGAATCCGAGCGCCGCCATCACGGCAAAGGTGCCGACCAGCGAAACCGGAATAGCGATGATCGGAATGATCGCCGGCCGCCAGCCCTGCAAAAACACCAGCACGACGATGACGACGAGCAGCATCGCCTCGTAGATCGTCTTGATCAGCTCGTGGACGGATTGCGCGATGAATTCGGTGGGGTTGTAGCCGATATTGTAGTCGAGCCCTCTCGGAAAGCCGGCCTTCAGCTTCTCCATCGCTGTCGGAAATGTTTTTCGCGGTCGCCAGCGCGTTCGAACCGGGCCGCTGGGTCACCAGCAGCGCCACCGCCGATTTGCGCAGCAGAAAACTGTTGGTCGCATAGGACAACGCGCCCAGTTCGACCCGCGCCACGTCGCGCAGCCGCACGAGGCGGCCGTCGGCGCCGGCCCTGACCACGATCTCCTCGAACTGTTTCTGATCCTTGAGGCGTCCGGTAAAGGTGAGATTGGGCTGGAACGCGCGGTCGGCGATCGGCGGCTCGCCGATCTGCCCGCCGGTGATCTGCAGGTTTTGCGCGCGGATCGCGGCCACCACCTCGGCCGAGGTCATGCCGAGCGAGGCGATCTTGTCCGGATCGAGCCACAGCCGCATCGAATAGTCGCGGGCGCCGAACATCTGGATGTCGCCGATGCCGTCGAGGCGAAGCAACTCGTCGCGCACCTGCAGCAGCGCATAGTTGGAGATATAGAGCTGGTCAAAGCTGTCGTCCGGCGACAGCATGAACACGACCATCAGGATGTCGGGGCTGTTCTTGCGGGTGACGACGCCGTTGCGCTGCACCTCCTCCGGCAATCGCGGCTGCGCGATGGCGACGCGGTTCTGCACCAGCACCTGCGCCTTGTCCAGGTCAGTGCCGAGCTTGAAGGTGACCGTGATGGTGAGATTGCCGTTCGAGGTCGCCTGGCTGTAGAGATACAGCATGTCCTCGACGCCGTTGATCTCCTGCTCGATCGGAGCGGCAACGGTGTCGGAAACGGTCTGCGCGGTGGCGCCCGGGTACTGCGTGGTGACGACGACGGTCGGCGGCACCACTTGCGGATATTCCGAGACCGGCAGCGTGGTGTAGGCGAGCGCGCCGATGATCAGCAGCACGATCGACAGCACCATCGCCAGAATGGGCTGGTTGATGGAAAGCCGGCCTAGATTCATGACTTGCCACCGGCGGGCGCGGTGTGCGGCGTCACCTTTGGCACCGACGCGGGCGCGCTGGATGCCATCGACGATGACCTTGTCTTCCGCCTTCAACCCGTCGCGGATGACGCGCAGGCCTTCGTCGAGCGGCCCGAGCGTCACGGGCTTGGCTTCGACGGTGTTGTCGTCCTTTACGACAAAGACGATCTTGCGCGACTGGTCGGTGGCGATGGCGGTATCCGGCAGCAGCAACGCCTCATAGGGCGAAGAGCCGATCAGCCGCACCCGGCCGAATTGTCCGGGCAGGATCGAAAGATCCTTGTTGGGAATGACCGCGCGGCTGCGCAGCGTGCCGGTCGATTCGTCGAGCCGGTTGTCGAGAAAATCCATCTTGCCGTCATGCGACGGTTTGGTTTCGCCGGTCAGCGTGACCTGCACCGGATTCGGGGTATCGCGCGAGCTCGGCCGCCTGCCCTCGAACCACAGCTTGCTGTTCCGGATATAGGTCGCCTCATCGACGTCGAAATAGATGTAGATCGGATCCAGCGTGACGATCGAGGTGAGCAGCGTGGCATTGCCCTCGGCTGCCCATGACGAGATTGCCGGGGCTGACGAGATGGCGGCTGGCGCGGCCGGTCATCGGCGCCAGCACGTGGGTGAATTCGATATTGAGTTTTGCCGCCTTGAGCGCGCCTTCGGCCTGCATCTCCGCGGCGTGCGCCGCCTGCAGGGTCTGGCGGCGCTGGTCGACGATGGATTCGGAGACGGCGCTGGTCGTGACCAGCGTCAACGCGCGGTCGAGTTCGCGTTTTGCAAGTTCCGCCTTGGCGCGCGCATCGGAAAGCTGGCCGTCGGCCTGCAGGGCTACCGCCTCGAACGGGCGGGAATCGATCACGTAAAGCAGATCGCCGGCGCGGACGATGTCGCCGTCGCGGAATTCGACGCTGTTGACGAAGCCGCCGACCCGGGCGCGCACCTGCACCTCTTCCATCGCCTCGAAGCGGCCGGTGAACTCATCCCAGTCGGTGACGGTGCGTTTGATCGGCTGCGCCACCGTAACCGCCGGCGGCGGCGGTGCGGCCTGCTGCTGCGGCTTGTCCCCGCAGCCCGACAGCGTGAATGCGAGCAGCACGATCAGCGGCGCGAGGCCAAGCGATAGAAGAGCGGGTATTGGGATGCCTTGCTCGCGCCAAACGCCCGGATTGTTCAGCTGCGCCCAATGCCGTCTCCTCTGCTTTGCCGCAATGCCACAACGATGTGGCCCTAGATGAGATCGCGTCACAGTCTGTGCAAGACGCCGCCCGGATCAAGCAAAATCGTTATGCATCGCACGCCCCATGCAGCATGCAATTTCGCCGTTGCGCGATCGGGCGGCAGATTTGCGCTGTCAAAGGCGACAATAATTCGGCGCGCCCAAGGGTCGCCAGTTCGGCGATCCCTTAGCCGCCGGTCGGATCGAGGGATGACGGGGACGTGACAGCAGCCGGCGACCTAATTCAGCCGTGGAACCCGCCGCCGGCGTGACTGACGTCACCCGCTGTCGCGCAACACCAGCTCGAACCCGAGATCGACGTGGCGCGGGCCATCCAGCGTCAGGATCAGTTTTGCCGCGGTCCGGCCGATGGCGTCGCCATGAACGCGGATGGTGCTGAGACTGGGCGCGATCAGCCGGCCCATTTCGAGATCGCCGAGACCGATCACGGCCACCGGCTGCTCGGCCGCCGGACCGTTGCGCAGCAGTCCGGCTGTTCGCAAGCCCGACATGAAGCCGATCGCATGCGCGTCATTGGCCGCGAACACGGCGTCCACGCCGGGCAGATTGGCCAGCGCGACGACGCTGCCCGACGCGTTGCGATCCAGGATCAACCGTCGCGGCGGCGCTGCGCCAAGTTGTGCGAGGGTATCGCTAAATCCAAGCCAGCGCCGCGTCGCCCTGGGATCGTCGCCGCCGATGAACGCAAAACTCTCGCGGCCCTGCGCCACAAGATGCCGCGCCACCGCAACGCCGGCCTCGTAATTGTCGAACCCGGCCACCGCATCGATCGGCGAAGCCGGCAGCTCCCATGTCTCGACGATCGGGAATGCCCGCGCGCTTCAGCAGCCGCGCGCCATCTTCAGTGGCGGGCGAGCCCACCATGATGATCGCCTCGGGGCGCCGCGACAGCAATGCCGCGAGCATGCGATCTTCGCGCTCGGCGTCGTAGCGCGACTGCGCCAGGATGACGGCGTAGCCGAGCGGCTCCAGTTCGTCCGACAGGCCCTGCACGGTATCGGCGAAAATCGAATTCGCGATCGTCGGCACCAGCACGCCGACCGAGCGGGTGCGGGCGCTGGCGAGTGCCCCGGCCAACTGGTTGGGCACATAACCCAATTCCCGCATCGCGGCCTCGACCCGGTCCCTTGTCTCCGGCGCGACCAGGTTGGGCAGGCGCACCACGCGGCTGACGGTGATCGAGGAAACGCCGGCGAGCTTGGCCACGGCCGACAGCGTCGGGGCGGAATGGGGCTCGTCGGGTTCCAGGGTGCTCATGACCGGGGACAGTAGCGAATGCAGACCAGCAATGCACGATTCGGGTTGATTCCGACAAATGACAGCGCTAACATTCCTTATGTTAGCGCAAACATAGGAACCTCGCGATGATTTCGCAAGCAGATGTACAGACTTACAAGCGCGACGGCGTGATCGTGGTGCCCGAGGTCTTGGACACCGGCACGCTTTCCAGGGTGCGCGCGGTGATCGCCGAGCTGGTCGCGGGATCGGCCAAAACGACTGAACATACCGACGTCTACGACCTCGAGCCGGGCCACACCCCGGAAAGCCCGCGCGTCCGCCGCATCAAGGCGCCGCAAAAGGTGCACCCCATCTTCGACGAGATCGTGCGCAGCGCGCCGGTGCTCGACATCCTCAAAAAGCTGATCGGCCCGGGCCTGCGGCTGCACGGCTCAAAGCTCAACATGAAGTCGGCGCAATATGGCTCGCCGGTCGAGTGGCATCAGGACTGGGCGTTCTATCCGCACACCAATGACGACGTGCTCGCGATCGGCGTGCTGCTCGACGATTGCGACCTCGCCAACGGCCCGATGCTGGTGACGCCGGGCACGCATACGCGCGAGGTCTGGGATCATCATGGCGAGGACGGCTGCTTCGCCGGCCTGATCGATCCCGATCTCATCAAGGACGAGATCGCGCAAGCGGTGCCCTGCATGGGCAAGGCCGGCAGCATGTCGTTCCACCATGTGCGCGCGCTGCACGGCTCGGCGATGAACACGTCGGACCGGCCGCGCAACCTGCTGCTCTATGAAGTCGCCGCAAGCGACGCCTGGCCGCTGATGGGCGTCAAGGATTTTGACGAATTCAACAGCCGTCTCCTCACGGGCGATCCCGTGATCGCGCCGCGCATGACCGACGTTCCGGTCCGCCTGCCGCTGCCGCCCGCCAAGCGGCAGGGCTCGATCTACGAAACGCAATCCGCGGCGAAGAAGTCGTACTTCACCCGCGCGGCGTGACGATCTCGAACGCGCCCGTGTGACCCACGGGCGCGCATCTGCCAAAACTCAATCAACGACAAAAATACATAACGGGGGAACCATGACGGATATCAAAGCCGATAGCGACAGCCGTTCGCGCCTGCGCGTCATCCTCGCGGCCAGCATTGGCTCCGCGCTGGAATGGTACGATTTCTTCCTGTACGGCACCGCCGCCGCACTGGTGTTCGGCGAATTGTTCTTTCCCAAAAGCGATCCCGTGGTCGGCACGCTGCTGGCGTTCCTCACCTTCGGCGTCGGCTTCGCGGTGCGGCCGCTCGGCGGCATCCTGTTCGGCATTCTGGGCGACCGGTTGGGGCGTAAACCAGTGCTGGTGGCAACGCTGCTGATGATCGGCATCGGCACCACGCTGATCGGCGTGCTGCCGACCTATTCGCAGATCGGCATTTGGGCGCCGATACTGCTGGTGGCGATGCGCGTCGTGCAAGGTCTGGGCGCCGGCGCCGAATATGGCGGCGCGGTGATCTATCTGGTCGAGAACGCGCCGCCGCAGCACCGCGGCTTCTGGGGCAGCTTTGCGCCGCTCGGCGTCTCCGTCGGCAATCTGCTCGCTGCCGCCGCCTTTGCGCTGGTGACGATGCTGCCGCGCGAGGACCTGATGTCGTGGGGCTGGCGCATACCGTTCCTCGCAAGCTTCCTGCTCATCCTGGTCGGCATCTATGTCCGCTTGAGGATCACGGAAACGCCCGTCTTCACCGAAGCCGTGGTCGCGCGCGGCAAGATCGAGCGCAACCCGGCCATGGAAGCGCTCAAGCGCCATCCGCGCAACTTCCTGGTGGTGCTCGGCGCTCGCCTTGGCGAGAACGGGCTCGGCTATCTCTTCCCCGTGTTCGGCCTCAGCTACTGCATCACCACACTGGGCATACCGAGAGCCGATGCGCTTAGCGCCCTGATGCTGGCATTCGCCATCGAACTCTTCACCATTGTCGGCTTTGCGACGCTTTCCGACCGCATCGGCCGGCGTCCGGTCTACATGTTCGGCGCCATCGTCGGCATCTTCTGGGCGTTTGCCTTCTTCTGGCTGGTCGGCACCAAGGAGTGGATCTGGATCGCGGTCGCCTTCATCGGCGCACGCGCCATCGTCACTGCCGCGATGTTCGGCCCGCAGGCGGCGTATTTCGCCGAACTGTTCCCGCCGCAGCGGCGTTTCGCGGGCTTTGCCTTCGCGCGCGAACTCGGCTCGCTGCTGGCCGGCGGACCCGCGCCCTTTGTCGCGGCGGCGCTGGTCGCGGCGTTCGGAAGCTGGTGGCCGGTCGCCTGCTACGCCGCCATGCTGTCCGTGTTCACCGTGATCGCGATCTGGTGCGGGCCCGAGACCTATGAGGAGAGCATCACCGTCGACAACACCGCCGACGGCGCGATCAACGCGGCGGCGGTGCCGTCGCGGGCTTGACAGCGATGGCGCAGCAACTCCGCATCCTGCAGTCGCTCTGGGCGATGGAGCGGCGGCTTGCGGACGAGCCGGAATGGCCGCTGCAGACGCAGCTAAAGATGATCCGCGACGCCGGCTTCGATGGAGCCGGCGTCCGCTTCATCGATCCGGCTTTTGCCACCGAAGTCACCTCCTTCCTGCGCGCGAACGGCATGATCTGGCAGGCGCAGTGCTATCCCAAAAACGTCGACGATTTGAAGCCGGTGCTGGAGCTGGTGGCGAAGCTCGGCGCCGACCACGTCAATCTGCAGCCGGATGTGCGGCCGTACCGGATCGAGGACTGCATCCCCCTGATCGAGGGCTGGCGCCGCCTCGCGGAACAGGCCGGCGTTGCCGTGCATGTGGAAACCCATCGCGACCGCATGACCACCGACCTGTTCTTCACGCTGCATCTGCTCGATCTGTTTCCCCGACCTGCGGCTCACCGCCGACGTCTCGCATTATCTGGTCGGCCGCGAATTCGCCTGGCCGGTGGATGACGTCAATCACGGCCTGATGCATCGCATCCTCGACAACAGCTGGGGCATTCACGGCCGCATCGCCAGCCGCGAGCAGGTGCAGATTTCGCTCGGCTTTCCCCAGCATCAAGGCTGGGTCGAACTGTTCATGGGCTGGTGGGAATACGCCATCCGCTCCTGGCGCAGTCGCGCCGGCCCCGACGCGGTGCTGACATTTTTGTGCGAACTCGGCCCGCCGCCCTACGCCATCACCGGCCCCGACGGCAAAGAACTGTCCGACCGCTGGCAGGACGCGCTGGTCATGAAGGACATGGTGCGCGCGCTGTGGCAGCGCATCGCCGACGAGGAGGCGCGCGAGACGAAGCCGCGCCTTCATGCGTAGGGCGGGATCTTCTCGTCAGCGTCGTCCACGATTCTTAACCCTTGCCGTTACCGCGCCCGCCCACCATCATTGCTGCCAATTCCTTATCGCAGCCGGGTGGTGATCATGTCGGGCACGGGTAGTTGGCAGCTCCGCGACAGCGAACAAATCATTTTTTGCAATAAAAGCCTGTTGGGTCGTAAGCACTTTTTGATCGGAATCACCCGCGTTCGCAATGAAGCGCTTGTTCTCCAGGACGCGCTGAACTACGTCGGCCAGCAGGTCGATGCGATCGTCGCCTATGATGATTCGAGTACGGATCGAACGCTGGAGATTCTGGGCGAACACCCAAAAGTCGCCCTGATCGTGGCAAACCGGTCGTGGGAAACGGACATCGAGGCACGCCGGCTTGCCGAGGGTCGACATCGCGGGCTTTTGCTGCAGACGGCGCGCGAACATTTGCAGTTCGACTGGATGTTCTGCTTCGATCCGGATGAGCGCGTTACCGGAGACCTGCGCGGATTCACCGAAGAAACGCATTCCAGCGATTACGACGGCGTGCGGGTTCAACTGTTCGACGCCTATATGACCCCTGACGATCATGCACCCTATCAGGCCGATCACGAACTATTGGGCTTTCGTCGCTTCTTCGGTCCGGAACAGCGAGACATTCTGATGTTGTCGCGAAACCGGCCGGAGGTCATCTTCGCGAAACGAGAGCCGGATGGCCTGAAACGCGTGGGGACCGGTCTGTATTGCCAGCACTATGGCAAGTCGTTGTCGGTCGACCATTGGGAAGAGACCTGCGACTACTACATCCGACACTTTCCGTTCGAGACCTACGGACGAAAATGGCTCGAGCGCAAAGGTCAGGCCATCCACACCCAATCCGACTTCATGCGGCCCCTGTACGAGTGGGGCGACACGCTCTTCGCGAATGCCGTCAAGATGTGACCTGTCCGAAAATCGAGCGTGCCGCACCCCACTCGTCATCGCCCGGCTTGAGCCGGGCTGACGCCGGAGGATCGTGTCCAGATGCGCAGCGCAGCATGATCGCAATCGAGAAGCCGCGGCGTACTGGATCGGGCCCGGTCAAGCCGGGCGACGACAGTTGTGGGTGTCGCCCGGCCTTCGCTGGGGCAACAGCCGGCTGGCATCCCACCCCCGCTGCAGCATCTTCACGCATGACGCCGCAAAATTCCTCCGCTAACCTTCCCTCAAGGCCGAGAAAGGCCACCAGTCCCGGGAGGACAAACGCGTGCACAAGGGCCGAGTTGTATTCGGGGCCATGGACGAGGTCGTGTTCGGGCGCCATGCGGCGGAAGCGATTGTCGAGCAGCTCGACCGGCTGGGCGCGTCGCGCGCGTTCCTGATGGTCAGCGGTACGCTGAACCGCGAAACCGCCGAGATCGAAAAAATCCGGCAGGCCATGGGCGCGCGCTGTATCGGCACCTTCGACAAGATGCCGGCGCATACGCCGCGCGAGGCCGTCATTGCCGCCGCCAACCAGGCCCGCGCGGCAAAGGCCGAC
Source organism: uncultured Alphaproteobacteria bacterium (assembly GCA_963731915.1). Lineage (GTDB taxonomy): Bacteria > Pseudomonadota > Alphaproteobacteria > Rhizobiales > Xanthobacteraceae > Bradyrhizobium. The sequence continues at coordinate 9,545 of CAVSXQ010000008.1, read as the reverse complement.
CTGATCGTCACCGTCGGCGGCGGCTCGATCACCGACGGCGCCAAAGCCGTGCAGCTCTGCCTCGCCAATGATGTCTCCACGGTCGAGGGCATCGACGGCATCCGGGTCCGCGGCGGCGAGGAACCGCCGCTCAGGCCGCCGGCCGTGCGGCAGATCAGCGTGCCCACCACCATTGCCGGCGGCGAATTCAGCCATATCGCCGGCGTTACCGACGAACGCACGCATGTGAAGCAGATGCTGCGTCACGCCCTGACGATACCGCGCGCGGCCATCCTCGATCCCTGGCTCTCCGTGCACACGCCGGAATGGCTGTTTCTCTCCACCGGCATCCGCGCCGTCGATCATTGCGTCGAGGGCATCTGCGCCCGCGAGGCGCATCCCTTTTCCGACGCGCAGGCGATGAAGGGCCTGTCGATGCTGACGCAAGGCCTCAAGCGCGTGAAGGCCGACGGCAACGACATCGAGGCGCGGCTGGATTGCCAGATCGGCACCTGGCTTTCGATGGCGCCGCTGTCCGGCGGCGTGCCGATGGGAGCGAGCCACGGCATCGGCTATGTGCTCGGCGGCGGTTATGGCGTGCCGCACGGTTACACCTCCTGCGTGATGCTGCCGGCGGTGATGCGCTGGAACAAAACAGCCAATGCCGCGCGGCAGGCGCTGGTCGCCGAAGCGATGGGCGAGAGCGGCAAGGATGCCGGCGACGTGCTCGATGCCTTCATCCGCGGCCTCGGCATGCCGCGCAGCCTGCAGGACGTCCGCGTCGGCCCTGAACATTTCGACAAAATCGCCGAGCAGGCGATGCATACGAATTGGGTGCCGCGCAACCCGCGCAAGATCGACGGGCCGGCGCATGGTCCTTTCGCGGCATAGAGCATGATCCGGAAAAGTGGGAACCGGTTTTCTGATGGCCGCATAAAAACTGGAGAAAGAATGTACACCGGCAAGCATGCAAAACTGCGTCCGCTGCAACCCGCCTTCATCATGGCCTCGACCGGCGAGGCCGTGACCTATCGTGAACTGGAGGCGCGCTGCAACCGGCTGGCGCATCTGTTCCGCAAGCAAGGCCTGAAGCGCCTCGATCACTATTCGATCTTCATGGAGAACAACAACCGCTATCTCGAAGCCTGCGGCGCCGGCGAACGCTCCGGGCTCTACTACACCTGCGTGAACTCGTACCTTACCCCGGGCGAACTCGCCTACATCCTGACCAACAGCGAGTCGCGGATCCTCATCACGTCAAAGGCAAAGCTCGACGTGGCGCGCGAAGCGATCAAGGAATGCCCAAAAGTTCAGCTTTGCATCGTCGCTGATGGCGAGGGCGAAAGCGAGCGCATCGTCGGCCTGCAGCAGGCCACCGCCGGACTACCGGGCACGCCGATCGCGGACGAATACATGGGCACCGCGATGCTCTATTCGTCCGGCACTACCGGCCGTCCCAAAGGCATCTTGCGTCCGCTGCCGGAGCAGCCGGCGTCCGAGCAACTGCCGTTGTTCGATTTCCTGGTAAAGATCTGGCAGTACCGCGAAGGCATGATCTATCTGTCGCCGGCACCGCTCTATCACTCGGCGCCGCAGGCGGCCGTCAATCTCACCATCAAGATGGGCGGCACCGCCATCATCATGGAGAGTTTTGATCCCGAGCGTTACCTGCAGCTGGTGCAGCAATGGGGCATCACCCACACCCAGCTGGTGCCGACGATGTTCTCGCGCATGCTCAAGCTGCCGGAAGAGGTGCGCAAGCGTTACGACCTCTCGTCGCTCGAAATTGCGATCCATGCCGCGGCGCCCTGCCCGGCGGCCGTCAAGGACGACATGATCAAATGGTGGGGGCCGATCATCCACGAATATTACGGCGCCACCGAAGGCCTCGGCTTCACCGCCTGCAACAGCCAGGAATGGCTGGCGCATCGCGGCACCGTCGGCCGCGTGCTGCTCGGCGATCTGCATATCCTCGATGAGAACATGAAAGCGTGCCCGAAGGGCACGCCGGGCACGGTGTGGTTCAAGACCGCGACCCCGTTCGAATATTTCAACGATCCCGGCAAGACCAAGGAAGCCCGCTCGGAAGACGGCAGCATGAGCACGGTCGGCGATGTCGGCTATGTCGACGACGACAATTTCCTCTATCTCACCGACCGCGCCACCTTCATGATCATCTCCGGCGGCGTAAACATCTATCCGCAGGAATGCGAGAACCTCCTGATCACGCACCCGAAGATCGCCGATGCCGCCGTGTTCGGCGTGCCCAACCCCGATCTCGGCGAGGAAGTGAAGGCGGTGGTGCAGCCGATGCCGGGCATCTCGCCATGCGATGAGCTGGCGGAGGAACTGATCGCCTTCTGCAGCCAGTCGCTGTCGCGGCAAAAGGTGCCGCGCTCGATCGACTTCGAGGCGGAGCTGCCGCGGCTGCCGACCGGCAAACTCTACAAGCGCCTGCTGCGCGACCGCTATTGGGGCAACAAGACGTCGAGGATTGTGTAGAATAAAAAGAAAAAGGAGGATTCGCCGATGGATGTGATCCCAGTTGGTCCGGGCTTTGCCGCCGAGCTTCGCGGCGTGACGCTTTCGGATGTCGCAGCCGACGATGCCGCCTATGCGGCGGTGCGCGCTGCGTTCGAGGAGCATTCGGTGCTGGTGTTTCGCGGCCAGCAGGTGACCGACGACATTCAGCTCGCCTTCTCCCGCCGCTTCGGTCAGCCGGAGGTAACCAAGGTCGGCTCGATGGGAACCGGATCGCATTTCGTGATCCTGTCCACCATCGGTCCCGACGGCAAGGTCGTCCCTGCCGATCACCGGCAGGCGCTGCGCAGCAAGGCCAACCAGCTCTGGCATACGGATTCCTCCTTCAAGCGCGTGCCGGCGCTGACCTCGATCCTGTCGGCGCGCACGATTCCACAGCATGGCGGTGAAACCGAGTTCGTCTCAATGCGACTGGCCTTCGAGCGGCTTGATGCGGGCTTGCAAAAGAAGCTCGAAAACGCCTTTGCCTGGCACAGCTACGCGCATTCGCGCGGCCAGATCGCGCCGGGGCTGGCCACGCCCGAAGAGCAGGCGGCGCTGCCGCCGGTGTGCTGGCGCATGGTGTGGAAGAATCCGGTCAACGGCCGCGGCGCGATCTATCTCGCTTCGCACGCCTATGCCGTCGAAGGCATGGACGCCGCCGTGGGCAAGAAGCTGATCGACGAACTGACTGATGCCGCGACTGCGCCTGGAACCAGCTATCTGCACCAATGGAGGCAGGGCGACGTCGTGATGTGGGACAATCGCGCCACCATGCATCGCGGGCGGCCTTGGCCGGCACACGAGGCGCGGCTGATGGTCCGCACCACGATCTCGGCCACCGACGCCGACGGTGTCGCGGGCATGGGCCTGTCCTCGGCGCAGGCGGCGGAGTGAATGCGCAGCGAAAACGCGCCGGTTCGGGGCGAACTCCGCCGCAATTGCCGGTATGCGGAATGCTGCAGCCGCGTTCTTAGTCCGAAGGTGCAAGCATGCCGCAGGTCAGGCCGGGTTGCCCGGCCTCCCTATCATGGTATCTTTGATACCAATCGGGACGTCTGAGACCGAACATCCAGGGAGAGAAACATGCGAAGCGTGCAAGCGCTGGGCGTTGCGGCATTGGTGTTGCTGGCGTTGCCGGACCCCTCGTTTGCCGAGCCGAAGTCGGGCGGCATTTTGCGGATGTATCACCGCGACAGCCCCGGCAGCGCCTCGATCCACGAGGGCGCGACCTATTCGATCAACGTGCCGTTCATGCCGGTCTTCAACAACCTCGTGATGTACGACCAGCATAAAGCGCAAAACAGCCTCGACACCATCGTGCCCGATCTGGCGCAGAGCTGGGCCTGGAGCGGCGACGGCAAGAAGCTGACCTTCAAGCTGCGCAACGACGTCAAATGGCATGACGGCAAGCCGTTCACCTCGGCCGACGTCAAGTGCACCTTCGACATGCTGATGGGCAAGTCGCAGCAGAAATTCCGCCAGAACCCGCGAAAGTCCTGGTACGACCAGGTCGAGGACGTCACGACCAACGGCGATTACGAGGCCTCCTTCAACCTCAAGCGTCCGCAGCCGAGCCTGCTCGCCCTGCTCGCCTCCGGCTACACGCCGGTCTATCCCTGCCACGTATCGCCGGGCGACATGCGCACCAAGCCGGTCGGCACCGGCCCGTTCAAGTTCGTCGAGTTCAAGGCCAATGAATCGATCAAGATCGCCAAGAATCCCGACTACTGGAAGAAGGGGCTGCCGTATCTCGACGGCATCGAATTCAACATCATCACCAACCGCTCGACCGCGGTCCTCGGCTTCATCTCCGGCAAGTTCGACATGACGTTCCCGACCGAGGTAACGATCCCCCTGCTCAAGGATGTCAAATCGCAGGCGCCGAAAGCGGTGTGCGTGCTGGAACCGAACAACGTCTCCACCAATATCATCGTCAACTCGTCCAATCCGCCGTTTGACAATGTCGACGTGCGGCGCGCGCTGGCGCTGGCGCTCGACCGCAAGGCCTTCGTCGATATCCAGTTCGAGGGTCAGGCCGACATCGGCGGCACCATGCAGCCGGGGCCGGCGGGTTTGTGGGCGATGCCCAAGGAAATGCTGGAGACGATTCCGGGCTACGGGCCCAACATCGAAAAGAACCGCGAGGAAGCGCGCAAACTGATGCAGAAGGCGGGCTTCGGCCCTGACAAACGCCTCTCGATCAAGATTGCCACGCGCAACATTCCGATCTATCGCGATCCCGCCATCGTCCTGATCGACCAGATCAAGAGCATCTATATCGACGCCGAACTCGACGTCGTCGATACCGCGCAATGGTTCCCGAAGGTAGCGCGCAAGGACTATTCGCTCGGCCTCAACCTGACCGGCAACGCGGTGGATGATCCCGATCAGTCGTTCTACGAGAATTATGCCTGCGGCTCGGAGCGCAACTATACCGGCTACTGCAACAAGGAAATCGAAAAGCTGTTCGACCAGCAATCGGCCGAACCCGACCTCAACAAGCGCAAGAAGCTGGTGTGGGAGATCGACAAGAAGCTGCAGGAGGACGTCGCGCGGCCGATCATCTTCCACAGCCGGAGCGGGTCCTGCTGGGCGCCCTATGTCAAGAACGTCACCATCATGTCCAACAGCTCCTATAACGGCTTCCGTTACGAAGACGTCTGGCTGGACAAATAGCCCGCGCCTGCGACACTGGAGCGTTCCCGGAATCGCATCATAGTCTAGGAAAGGGAGAGCCGGGTGTTTGCTTATATCGTGCGACGCCTCGCTCTGATGATCGTGACCCTGTTCGGGATCTCGATCATCATCTTCGTGCTGCTGCGCGTGGTGCCCGGCAATATCGTCGACATCCTGTTCGACGCCGCCGGCTTCGTCGATCCCACCGAAAAGGCCAATCTTGAGAGGGAACTCGGCCTCAGCGACCCGATCGTCATGCAGTACCTGAAATGGATCTTCGGGCTGCTGCACGGTGACCTCGGCTATTCCTATGTCTCGGAAAAGCCGGCGCTGCAGGAAATCCTGCCGCGGATCCCGATCACCGCCAAGCTCGCGGGGCTGGCACTGTTGTTCTCGGCCTCGATCGGCATTCCCCTCGGCGTTATCAGCGCCGTGCATCAGGGCACAAAGCTCGACTACACGCTCCGCGTCATCAGCCTCAGCGGCCTGTCGCTGCCTTCGTTCTGGCTCGGTCTCCTGATCCTGATGGCTTCGGTGTCGCTGTTCGGCATGATGCCGATCTTCAACCCGAACCCCGCGACGTGGACGGAAGCCTTCGCGATCTACGCCGTGCCGGCGATGGCGGTCGGCTTCCGCAGTGCCGCGCTGACCATGCGCATCACCCGCTCCTCGATGCTGGAAATCCTGCGCCAGGATTTTATCCGCACCGCGCGCGCCAAGGGCGCCTCCGAGCGGTCCGTCAACTATCACCATGCTTTGAAGAACGCCGTGCTGCCTGTCATCACCGTGATCGGCATCGAGGCGGCGTTTTTGATCGGCGGGCTGATCGTGACGGAAACCGTGTTCAACATCCCGGGCATCGCCCGCTTCCTGGTCGAGGCGTTGCGCTGGCGCGACTATCCGATCGTGCAGAATCTCGTCATGTTCATCGCGGTTGTTGTCGTATTCACGAACTTCTTCGTCGACCTGCTCTACGCCGCGATCGACCCGCGCATTCGCATCGGAGACTAGGATGACCGGAAAAGGAACGTTTTCGATAGGTCATGCTCAAAACAAAGAGCCTATGACAGCGGTCAACTACGACAGCGAATTGAGACGCGCCGGGGCCCATGCGACCCAGGGCTGGCGACGCCTGGCCTTCCTCGCCCGGCGTTATGTGCTCGGAACCTTTGGCCTGATCATCATGCTGCTGTTCGTTTTGACGGCACTGTTTGCAGACGTGATCGCGCGCTACGACCCGCTGACGGTCGATTCCGCGCATCGCCTCGCCGCCCCTAGTTGGGCGCACTGGCTGGGCACGGATTCCTTCGGCCGCGACGTCTGGAGCCGGATCGTCCATGGCGCGCGGATTTCGCTTGCGGTCGGCATCGGCTCGACCGCGCTCGGCGCGTCCATCGGCGTCATCGTCGGTCTCGTTTCCGGCTATCTCTCGGGCTGGGTCGACCTCATATTCCAGCGCATCACCGACATCCTGCAGTCGCTGCCGCTCCTGGTGCTGGCGCTGGTGATGACCGCGGCGCTCGGCCCGTCGCTGCCGAACGTGATCATCGCGATAGCCATACCCTTGATCCCGACGGTGTCGCGGGTGATCCGCGCCAACACGCTGGCGCTGCGCGAGCAGCCGTTCGTCGAGGCCGCAAAATCGATCGGCATGAGCGAGACCCGGATCGCGTTCCGTCATGTGCTGCCGAACACGCTGGCGCCGCTGATCGTGCTCGCCACCGCGCAGCTCGGCTCGACCATCCTGACCGAGGCCTCGCTGTCGTTCCTCGGCCTCGGCATTCCCGAGCCTTATCCCTCATGGGGCCGCATGTTGTCGGAATCCGCGGCCGAATATGTCCGCACCGCGCCGTGGCTGGTGATTTTTCCGGGCGTCGCGATCAGCCTTGCGGTGTTCGGCACCAATTTGTTCGGCGACGCCCTGCGCGACATCCTCGATCCCCGGCAGCGCGGCTGATGAGCGGGCAGCCGGCCGAAGATTTGATCCTGGATGTGAAGAACCTGAAAACGGTGTTCTTCACCAATTCCGGCCTGTTCAAGGCGGTCGACGACGTTTCCTTCAACGTACGCCGCGGCGAGACGCTGGCGATCGTCGGCGAATCCGGCTGCGGCAAGAGCGTCAGCGCGCTCTCGATCATGCGGCTGGTGCCGAACCCGCCGGGAAAAATCGTCGGCGGCTCGGTGACGCTGGAAGGCACCGACCTGCTCACGCTCGACGAAGACCGGATGCGCGCGATCCGCGGCAATCGGATGTCGATGATTTTTCAGGAGCCGATGACCTCGCTCAATCCGGTGATGCGGATCGGCGACCAGATCACCGAGGCGCTGCGCCTGCATCAGGACATGACCAGCAAGCAAGCCTGGAACCGCGCGGTCGAGATGCTGCGCCTCGTCCGCATTCCCGAGCCCGAGCGGCGCGCGCGCGAATATCCGCACCAGCTCTCCGGCGGCATGCGCCAGCGCGCGATGATCGCAATGGCGCTGGCCTGCCGCCCGGCGTTGTTGATCGCGGACGAGCCGACTACGGCGCTCGACGTCACCATCCAGGCGCAGATCCTCGCGCTGATCGTCGATCTGCAGAAAGAGCTCGGCACCGGATTGATCCTGATCACCCACGATCTCGGCGTGGTGGCGCAGACTGCGCAGCGCGTGATCGTGATGTATGCCGGCAAGAAGGTCGAGGAAGCCAGCGTCGAGGATTTGTTCGAAAATCCAAAACATCCCTACACCCGCGGCCTGATGGCCTCGATGCCGGCGGTGATCGCACTCAGCACGAAGAACGATGCGCGCCTGACCGAAATACCGGGCATGGTGCCGTCGCTGACGAACTTGCCGGCGGGCTGCGCGTTCGCGCCGCGGTGTACGATGGCGATAGATCGCTGCCGTCAGGAATATCCGCCGCTGCAGGAGTTTGGCGACCAGCATTTTGCGGCGTGCTGGCTGCCGGCGGAACTGGTGGGAGCGCCGGTATGAGCGACGCACGCCCGCTGCTGGAAGTCACCGACCTCGTCAAGCATTACGCCGTGCGCGGCGGCATTTTGCGCCGCCAGGTCGGCACCGTGCATGCGGTCGACGGCGTCAGCTTTTCGCTGCAGCCCGGCGAAACGCTCGGCCTTGTCGGCGAATCCGGCTGCGGCAAATCCACGGTGGCGCGGACCGTGCTGCGGCTGGTCGAGCCGACCAGCGGCGCCATCAAGCTCAACGGCGAGGACATCGCGAAAATCAGCAAGGCGGAGCTCCGGCCGTACCGGCGCGAGATGCAGATCGTGTTCCAGGACCCATTTGCATCGCTCAATCCGCGCATGACCGCGGGCGACATCGTCGGCGAGCCGCTCATTGTGCACGGGCTGGCAACCGGCACGGAGAAAGAGGCGCGCGTCGCAGAGCTGTTCCGGCAGGTGGGCTTGCGGCCGGACCAGATGAAAAATTTCCCGCATCAGTTCTCCGGCGGCCAGCGGCAGCGCATCTGCATTGCACGTGCGCTGGCGCTGGGGCCGAGCCTGATCGTCTGCGACGAGCCGGTCTCCGCGCTCGACGTCTCGATCCAGGCCCAGGTGATCAATCTCCTGATCGACCTGCAGCGGCAGCACGGCTTCTCCTACCTCTTCATCGCGCATGACCTCGCCGTCGTCGCCCATATCAGCCACCGCGTCGCCGTGATGTATCTCGGCCGCATCGTCGAGATCGCCGACAAGGCCGAATTGTTCGACAACCCGCGCCATCCCTATACGCAGGCGCTGCTCGCTTCGGTGCCTGTCGCCAACCCGAAGACCAGGCGGCTAAAACCGCTGGTCGACGGCGACGTACCAAGCCCGATCAATCCGCCGTCCGGCTGCGCCTTCCACACCCGCTGCCGCTATGTGATCGACCGCTGCAAGGTGGAACGGCCGGCGCTGGTGGATGCCGGCAGCGGAACATCAGGTGGCGTGCTGGCTCAATGAGGGAACAGGGCGGCCAGCGTCGAATCCGTAGGGTGGGCAAAGCGCAGCGTGCCCACCACCTTCGGTAATTCGGAGAGATGGTGGGCTCGGCGCAGGGCGCCTTTGCCCACCCTACGCGAGGCAGCAGGCGGCCGCCTCGATCTCCACCACGATCTTCCCCGTGGTCACCTGTTCGCCTTCGGCGACGTCGATGGACGACACCGTGCCCGCGACACCGGCGGTGTGCACGTGCTCCATCTTCATCGCCTCCAGCGTCATCACGGGCTGGCCAGCCGCCACCTTCTCGCCGGGCTTGACCAGCACGGCGACGACGCGGCCGTTCATCGCGGCGCGGACTTTTCCATCGCCACCGGCAGCGGCAGCCGACTCCGGCGCGGCGAGCGTCAGGTCGCGCACTGCTGACGTGACGCCGCGGCGCAGGAAGTA
>CAVSXQ010000007.1:0-36884 GCA_963731915.1 uncultured Alphaproteobacteria bacterium | reverse complement strand
TCTTGCCCCAGGAAAGCCCGAGCGCGCTCGCCGCCTCGCCCTGCCCGCGCGGGATCGCCGCAAGGCCGCCGCGGATATTTTCGGCCTGGTAGGCGCCGGTAAACAGCGCGATCCCGATCAGGGCACGCATCAGGCCGTCGATGGTGAATCCGGCCGGAACGAACAGCGGCAACATGTAGGTCGCGAAGAACAGCACCGTGATCAGCGGAACACCGCGCCAGAACTCGATGAAGGCGATCGAGAAAATCCGGATCAGCGGAATCGACGAACGCCGGCCGAGCGCCAGCGCAATGCCGACCGGCATCGACGCGACGATACCGGTGACCGCCACCACCAGCGTCACCAGCAGGCCGCCCCACAGCCGCGTATCGACCACAGGCAATCCGCCGCGGTCGAGCCCCATCACGGCGATGACGATGCCGATGCCGGCAAAGATCGCCAGGCAATTGACCAACGGCCGCCAACCGGAACGCAAGCCGCCGCCAGCCCAGAACAGCAGACCCGAGACGATGATCGCAGTGAGCACGAGGTCCGCCCATACCGGCCGGCCAAGGGCCTGAATCTGGTCGCGCAGCCAGGTCAGCGGGAACAGCACCCAGGACACCACGGTCGAGAGCAGCACGAGCAGTTTTCCGAGCACCCACAACAGCGGACCGATCACAGCCGTTGTCTCGCCTGATGTCACGAGCTTGCGCCCGCCGTCGCCGATGCTGTCATTGAAGCCGGCCAGAAGCCCGGCGGTCCAGCTGACGCCCAGTCCCTTCAACCCGCCGCCGTACAGCAGGAAGAAGGCGACGACGGGAAATGCGAAGAAGAACAGGCCGGCATTGATGCCCTTGGCCGGTAGCCGCGGGATGAGCAGCGGCAGCAGTAATACCGCGCCGAGGAAGAAGACGATGTTGACCCGCCAGCGCTCCGGCTCCGGATAAAATCCGTAGATGAACTGGCTGAATTTTGCCTGGATGAACGGCCAGCAGGCGCCGACCACCTCATTGGCGCTTTTTGCGAGACACGCGGTGCGGTCCTTGCCGGTCCAGACCGCATCGATCAGCGTGAACTTGATCGCCGGCACGAGGATGAACCACAGCAGCAGTGCGCTGACGATCGTGATCAGGATATTGGTCGGCGAATTGAACAGCCGCGTGCGCAGAAAACCGACGAAGCCGGTGGTCTTCACCGGTGCGGGGCGCTCGGGGACCAGGTCCTGGCGGACAAAGACGGTCGGTGTGGTGTCGCTCATCACCCCATACTCCGGCTGATGCGCCAACCGTAGAAACTCATGATCGCGCTGGTGACCAGCGAGATCAGGAGATAGACGCCCATGGTGATGCCGATGATTTCGATCGCCTGCCCGGTCTGGCTCAGCGTCGTGCCCGCAAACACCGAAACCAGATCGGGATAGCCGATCGCAACCGCCAGCGAGGAGTTCTTGGTCAGGTTGAGATACTGGTTGGTGAGCGGCGGCAGAATTACCCGCAGCGCCTGCGGGATCACGATCAGCCGCAGCACCGAGCCGCGCTGCAGGCCAAGCGAGGAGCCCGCCTCCATCTGTCCCTTGTGAACCGACAAAATGCCGGCGCGCACGATTTCGGCGATGAAGGCGGCGGTGTAGGTCGACAACGCCAGCGTCAGCGCCACGAATTCCGGAATGACGCGCGAGCCGCCGGCGAAGTTAAAACCCTTCAGCACCGGTATTTCAAACTTCACCGGCAGGCCAAAGATCAGCACGGTCAAAAGCGGCAGGCCGATCAGGAGACCCAGCGCAGAAGGCCAGACCTTGATCACCTTGCCGCTCTGGAAGAGCTGCCGGCGGGCGTAACGCCACAACGCGATGCTGGCGACAATCGCGATCAGCAACGCGGCGGCGAACGCGTCGAAGCCGGGTTCGCCGACCGGCTTCGGGATCACCAGCCCCGGTTACTGAGAAAGAAGCTGTCGAAGATGGAGATGCTCTGCCGTGGATTGGGCAATGCGGCGAGCACCGCGAGGTACCAGAACAGGATCTGGAACAGGACCGGCAGATTGCGGATCAGCTCGACATAACCGCCTGATATCCGCGACAGCAGCCAGTTCGGCGACAACCGGCCCAGCGCCACCAGGAACCCGATCACGGTGGCGAAGAAGATGCCGATCACCGAGACCAGTAGCGTGTTGAGCAGGCCTACCAGAAACACGCGGGTGTAGGAATCCGAACCCGAATACGAGATCAGGTTCTGGCTGACGTCAAAACCCGCCGTGTTGGCGAGGAAGCCAAAACCCGCGGTGATCCGCTGCGCCTGCAAATTGGCGCGGGCATTGGCGACGATCTCGTAGGCAATCCAGGCGAGCGCGGCGACGAACAGAAGCTGGACGACAAAGCCGCTCCAGCCCGCGCTGCCGCCGAGCGCGCGCTGCAGTTTGGGAATAAACTGCGACGGTGGTTTACGTGGTTCGATGGCCATCGCCGCAGCCCCCTGGCTAGTGATCAGCGGATCGGCGGCGAGTACTGGATACCACCCTTGTTCCAGAGCTGGTTCAGGCCGCGGGCGATGCCGAGCTTGGAGCCGGAACCCACGTTGCGTTCGAACGACTCACCGTAATTGCCGGTCGCCCTCACGATCCGGGCGAGCCAGTCCTTGGTGAGGCCGAGCTGCTCACCGAGATTGCCATCGGTGCCGAAAGCCCGTTTGAGTTCGGGCTTGTCCGATTTGGCCATTTCATCGACGTTCTTCTGGGTAATGCCGAGTTCCTCGGCGCCTACCATCGCAAACAGCGTCCACTTGACGACGTCGAACCACTGGTCGTCGCCGTGGCGCACCATCGGTCCGAGCGGCTCCTTCGAGATCACTTCGGGCAGCACCACATGGTCGGCCGGATTGGCAACCTTCAGGCGCTCGGCATAAAGCTGCGAGACGTCGGAGGTGAACACGTCGCAACGTCCGGATTCATAGGCCTTGATGGTTTCGTCGGCGGTACCGAACGCGATCACCTCATACTTCATGTTGTTACCCTTGAAGTAGTCGGCGAGATTCTGCTCGGTGGTGGTGCCGGTCTGCACGCAGACCGACGCGCTGTTCAGCTCCAGCGCCGAATTCACCTTCAGCGATTTCTTCACCAGAAAACCCTGGCCGTCGTAATAGGTCACGCCGGTGAAGTTGGCGCCGAGCGAGGTGTCGCGCGACAGCGTCCAGGTGGTGTTGCGCGACAGCACGTCGATCTCGCCCGACTGCAGCGCGGTGAAGCGGTCCTTGGCCGACAGCGGCACGAACTTGATCTTGGTCGCGTCATTGAAGATGGCGGCCGCGATCGCGCGGCAGATATCGACGTCAAGCCCGGTCCAGTTGCCCTTGTCGTCCGGCGACGAGAAGCCCGGCAGGCCCTGGCTGACGCCGCAAGACAGCATGCCCCGGTCCTTGACCGTCTTGAGGGTTTGTGCGGAGGCGGCTTGGGCCGCCAAAGCGGCGGCAACGGCAAGAGTGAGAACCAGGGATACGCGTTTCATGGGCTAAGGCCTTTCAAGGGTCGTCCGGGAACATAGCTCGCCGTCGCAGGCGTCGATGGGCCAACCCGATGATCCTTGCCGAAAACGTCGTTGTCAGACGGCAGTTGACGTTCGATTCAGACAGGCAATAGACCGAAGGTCGCGGCAGGCCCCTCAACGTGCTGCGACTGGAGTGTCGATCTGCATCACAGAACGACTGACGCGCCGGGTCAAGGGGTTGACGGCCATCTTCCGTGTCCTGTTACTAGGCAACCCGGCCGAACCCGCAGCCCGGCGGGCCTAATGCGTTGCGGCTGCGGCAAAAAGTCTTTGGTGCAAACGCATGAATTCTTCAGGGGCTGACGATCGGTCGAACCCGCAACAGGCCGAAACCCGACTGGTGACGGCCGGCCGCGATAGCCAAGCGCAAAAGGGTTTTGTCAATCCGGCCGTGTTCCGCGGCTCCACGGTGCTCTATCCCTCCGCGGACGACCTGCACGCCCATCGCGCCGAATACACCTATGGCCGTCACGGCACCCCCACCACGCGCGCGCTGCAGGATGTGCTGATGAAGCTGGAAGGCCCGCAATGCGCCGGCGTGGGTCTGGCACCATCGGGTCTTGCCGCGATCTCCACGACGCTGCTCGCGGTGCTGAAGGCCGGCGACCATCTTCTGGTCTGCGACAACGCCTACCGGCCGACGCGCAATTTCAGCAACGGCCTGCTCGCCCGCTATGGCGTCGAGACCACCTATTACGATCCCCTGATCGGCGCCGGCATCGAAAAACTGTTTCAGCCGAACACGCGCGCGGTACTGGTCGAGGCACCGGGCTCGCAATCCTTCGAGATGCCCGACGTTCGCGCCATTGCCGCGGTTGCGCATGCGCGCGATGCGCTCGTGATCGACGACAACACCTGGGCGACGCCGCTTTATCATCGCTCGCTCGAGCAGGGCGTCGACATCAGCATGCAGGCCGGCACCAAATATATCGGCGGCCATTCCGACATCATGTTCGGTACCATCTCGGCCAATGCAAAAGCGTGGCCGATCATTGCCGAGAATATCCGCCTGCTCGGCGTCTGCGCCGGACCCGATGACGTCTATCTCGCGTTGCGCGGCATGCGCACGCTTTCGGTGCGGCTGGCGCAGCATTACCGCTCCGGTCTGGAAATGGCCAACTGGCTGGCGAGCCGGCCGGAGGTGGCGCGGGTGCTGCACCCTGCCCTCGAGAGCCATCCCGGCCATGCCATCTGGAAGCGGGATTTTACCGGCGCCTCCGGGCTGTTCAGCATCGTGTTGAAACCCGCGGCCCAGAAGGCGGTCGATGCGATGCTCGACGAGGTCAAGCTGTTCGGCATGGGCTTTTCATGGGGCGGCTTTGAAAGCCTCATGATCCCGTTCGACTGCGACCTCTATCGCACGGCGACCAAATGGTCGCCCGGCGGTCCGACGCTGCGTCTGCATATCGGGCTCGAGAACGTCGACGACCTCAAGGCCGATCTCGAACGCGGCTTTGCGGCGCTGAAGGCTGCGTCGAACTAGAATGCCGCGCTTCATCCACTATTAACCAAGAGCGGACCGCGCGGGAAACGCGCGCCGCCCTTGCGTTCGTCCGCACCGAGCCGTCAACGATCGACCGGCGCGGACATCCGGAGTTTTGCGGATTTGTTTTCCGCGGAAATAACGGACCGTTCACCATGGCGACGATTCCCCGGAACCGGAATCGCGCCGCGCAAGCTCCCTTATACTTTTGCTGGCCTAGTCATGGTCACGGGTGAGGCTGTGAAGGCCGAACCATCCTGGCGTGTGAGTAGCGAAGCGTATGAAAGTAGCCCGTATCGTCGTCCTGACCATTGCGATTGGTGCCGGCGGTGTGGCGGCATATCTGGCGCGCGGCGCCGATACGCCGCAGCCCGTCCAGCCTGTCGCCCAGTTGCCGACCGTCGACATCCTTGTCGCGAAATCCGACGTCGGCCTCGGCCAGTCGCTCAAGCCCGAAGACATGGTGTGGCAGACCTGGCCTGCCGCGACCGCCAGCAACAGTTTTATCCGCCGCGACAACGACGACAGCATGAAGAGCGTGATCGGCTCGATCGCGCGCTCGCCTTTTATCGCCGGCGAACCGATCCGCGAGCAGAAGCTGGTCAAGGCCAACGGCTCCGGCTTCATGGCGGCGATCCTGCCGACCGGCATGCGCGCCGTTTCAACCGAGATTTCGCCGGAAACCGCCGCCGGCGGCTTCATCCTGCCAAACGACCGCGTCGACGTGCTCCTGACCAAGCGCGAGAAGAATACCGACAAGACCGGCGGCGACATCGTCAATTCCGAAATTGTCCTTTCCAACGTGCGCGTGCTCGCGATCGACCAGGCGCCCAAGGAGAAGGACGGGCAGAACGCAGTGGTCGGCAGGACCGTGACGCTCGAACTGAAGCCCGAACAGGCCGAAACGCTGGCCCGTTCGCGCCAGACCGGCACGCTGTCGCTGGCGCTGCGCAGCATCGCCGACGTCAACAAGGGTGAGCAGGTATCCGAAGAAGACGCCCCGAAGCGGGGCGACAGCATCAAGGTGGTTCGCTACGGCGTCCAGAGCACCACGACGACACAGAAGTGATCCAAGGGGACGCGACATGAAGTGCGGTAAAAATCAACTGACGGCTGGAGCGGCAACCGTCCGCGCGCTGTCACTCGCGGCGGTCGCCGCGGTGGTGCTCCATCTGGCTGCCTCGCCCGTGGGCGCGAACGAGCCCGAATCCAAGCCCGACCCCGCTCCGACCGGCGCGATCCACTCCGGATCGGTCAAGACGCGGTTTCTTTCGCTCGGCACCGGCAAATCCGTGATCATCGATCTGCCGCGCGAGGCCAAGGATGTGCTGGTCGCCAATCCAAAGGTTGCCAATGCCGTGATCCGCTCGGCACAGCGCGCCTACATTATCGGCGGCGACGTCGGCCAGACCAATGTCGTGTTTTTCGACGGCGACGGTCAGCAGATCGCCGCCTATGACATCGCGGTGAAGCGCGATCTCAACGGCATCCGCGCGGCGTTGCGGCAGGGCCTGCCCGGTATCAACATCGAGGGCGTCGGCGAAGGCGTGATGCTGACCGGATCGGTGGCAAGCCCGGTCGAGGCGCAGCAGGCCGGCGACATCGCGGCGCGGCTGGTGGGCAGCCCCGACAAGGTCATCAACTCCATCGTCGTCCGCGGCCGCGACCAGGTGATGCTGAAGGTCAATGTCGCCGAGGTACGGCGCGATATCATCAAGCAGATGGGCGTCGACCTCAGCGCCAGCATGAACTACGGCACCGCCGTGGTGAACTTCAACAACCACAACCCGTTCACCGCCTTTGGCCGTCCGCTGGTGTCCGAAAACGGTTTCCAGGCCGCCTCCATCCTCAAGGGGCTGCCTCAGGTGAGCGCGACCATGCGCGCGATGGAAAGCGCCGGCGTGGTGCGGACATTGGCCGAGCCCAATCTGACGGCGATCTCCGGCGAGTCCGCCACCTTCATCGCAGGCGGCGAATTTCCGATTCCGGCCGGCTATTTCTGCGATCCCAAGACCGCGATCTGTACGACGCAGATCAATTACAAGAAGTTCGGCATTTCGCTCAACTTCACGCCGGTCGTACTGACCGAGGGCCGCATCAGCCTGCGCGTCATGACCGAGGTCTCCGAACTTTCCAACGACAACGCCATCACGCTGAACCAGAACGGCAATTCGCTGACGATCCCTTCGATCCGGACCCGTCGCGCCGAAACGACGCTGGAAATTCCTTCGGGCGGATCGATGGCGATGGCCGGATTGATTTCAGCAGCAGACCAAACAGGCCGTCAACGGATTGCCCGGGCTCGATCAGCTGCCGGTGCTTGGCGCGCTCTTCCGCAGCCAGGATTTCGTCAACAACGAAACCGAGCTGATGGTGCTGGTGACGCCCTATGTGGTGCGCGCGGTGGCGCAGAAGGAGTTGTCGCGGCCGGATGACGGCTTTGCGCCAGCTTCCGATTCCCAATCGACCTTGCTGGCTCGCATCAACCGGATCTACGGCGTCGCCCGTTTCGAGCCGGGCGCCGAGTACCAGGGAAATTTTGGCTACATCATCGACTGACACGGGGCGCGCGCGCCGCTTGACTGACGCTTGGCGCATGGGGACGAAACAATGACGGGCAGAACCAATCTCGATCGCCTTCGAACGCTACGCAGCCTGAGTGCGCTGATCGCCCTCTCCGCCGCGCTGGGTGCATGCACGGTCTGGGGTGGCGAAGTCGTCACCGCGAGCGTTCCGCCCACCGACTACCGTCAACGCCACCCGATTGCTATCCGGGAAGCCAATCGTTCGATTGTCGTCTTCGTCGGCAATGGCCGCGGCGGGCTGTCACCCTCGCAGCGCGAAGACGTCCGCGGGCTGGCGCGCACCTGGGTCAACGAAGGCACCGGCGCGATCGTCGCCGACGTGCCGGCCAACACCCCGAATGCGCGGGCGGCGGCGTCGGCCTGGCGGGAAATCCGCGCGCAACTTACGGCGGGCGGCGTTCCCTCGCGCGCCATCACGATGCGCCACTATAGCCCGCAGGATCCGCGCGAATTTGCAGCGATCCGGCTCAACTATCCGAAGATCACGGCGGTGGCCGGACCTTGCGGGCTGTGGCCCGAGGATCTCGGCCCCAATATCGACAATCCCTTCTACAACGAGAACAAGCCGTACCATAATTTCGGCTGCGCCACGCAGCGCAACCTTGCGGCCATGGTCGCCAATCCGGCCGACCTCGAGCAACCCCGACCCGAAACCCCTGCCTATACGCCGCGGCGCGATATCGCGTTCGACAAATACCGCAAGGGCAATCCGACGACGACCGTCTATCCCGAATCCGAAAAAGCCAAACTGAGCGATACAGGTAAATGATGAGCCGCGCCCGCCAGGATCACGAACAACTACCGGACGCCCCGCCACCGCACGGCGACGATTACATCGCCCCGGCGCCCCGCGTGTCGGTGCAGGCCTTCTGCGAGACGGTGGCGACCGCGACCACCGCGAAAGCGGCGGCCGAAGACCGCCGCCTCGCCAAGGCCCACATCTCCGTTCATATGGGCGGCATCACCGCCGCCATCGAGGCCTATCACAAGGCGCCCACGCCGAACGTTATCATCCTGGAAACCCAGGAGCAGACCAACATCCTGACCGGGCTCGACGAGCTCGCCGGCGTCTGCGACCCCGGCACAAGGGTGATCGTGATCGGCAGCGCCAATGACCTTGCGCCCTATCGCGAACTGGTGCGCCGCGGCGTCAACGACTACGTCATCGGGCCGGTCCAGGTGATCGACGTGGTGCGCTCGATCTGCAGCCTGTTCAATGCCTCGGAGGCGGTCACCGTCGGCCGCATGATCGCCGTGATGGGCGCAAAGGGCGGCGTCGGCGCTTCCACCGTCGCACATAATGTGGCCTGGTCGATCGCGCGCGATCTCGCGCTCGACTCCGTCGTGATCGACCTCGACCTTGCCTTCGGCACCGCCGGCCTCGACTATAATCAGGACCCGCTGCAAGGCATCGCCAACGCCGTCTACTCGCCGGAACGGCTGGACAGCGCCTATATGGAGCGGCTGCTCGCGAAATGCGCCGACAATCTCAGCCTGCTGGCGGCGCCGGCGACGCTGGATCAGGTCTACGACTTCGGCGCCGACGCGTTCGACGCGATCTTCGACACGTTGCGCATGACCACGCCGTGCATCGTGCTGGACGTTCCCCATCAATGGACGGCGTGGACCAGGCGCGCCCTCGTCGGCGCGGACGACATTCTCATCGTCGCCGAGCCCGACCTCGCCAACATGCGTAACACCAAGAACATGATCAGCATGCTGAAGGCGTCACGGCCCAACGACCAGGCGCCGCTGTATTGCCTCAACCAGGTCGGCATGTCGAAGCGGCCGGAAATCGAAGTGCGCGCGTTCGCCAAGACGATCGAGAGCCAGCCGATTGCCACCATTCCGTTCGACTCGAAAACGTTTGGCAATGCCGCCAACAACGGCCAGATGATCGCGGAAATCGCCGCCAGTCATCGCGCGGCCAAGACGTTCCTGCAGATGGCAAGACGGCTGACGGGCCGCCCCGAGCCGAAGAAGACACGCGGCACATTCCTGCAGCCGCTGATCAAGAAACTGCGGGCGGGCCGCGGCGCGGCCTGATACCCGGCTATTGCGGACGGCGCAGAGCGCCGTCCCTGTTCTGGCTTCGTCAATCCGACTGCCTGGCAGGGGCGACCGGAAGCTTCCTGGCCTCCGCCCGCGCATTCTCCGCCCGTGCTTCCCTGCGCGACAGCAGCCGCTTCAGATTGGCAACGTTGGCGGCGCCTTCCTCCGGCGGCAGGTCGGCCTTGGCAATGCTTTCGGCCTCGGCGGCCTTGCCCTGCAGACCAACGACCATGGCCAGATTGGCCCGGATACGCGGATCGGACTTGGCGAGGCTATGGGCGCGACGCAGCGTCTCTTCCGCCTTGGGCAGATCTTTCGAAAGCACGTAAGAGAGCCCGAGATTGGACAGCACGATCGGTTCGTCCGGCGCAACCTTCAGCGCGCTCGTATAGTACTGCCGTGCTTCGTCGTAGCGGCCCAGCTGATCGAGCGCAGCACCCTGAACCGAGAGCAGACGCCAATCCGGATCTTCGGGACTGTGGGCCCGCCCAAGCACGTCGAACGCTTGCTGAAAGTTTCCATTATCGGCCAACGCCCGCCCGTAACCGGCGAGCAGCAGGCGGTTGCCGGGATTGGCGATCGAAGCCTGTTCGAGCACGGCGACGGCCTGGGATTTTTGCCCCGTGGCGCGCAGCGCCTTGCCGTATTGTATCGCCGCATCGACATCCTTCGGATTGGCGCGGTGACGCTCGCGCGAGGCCGCGAGATCCTGGCGCGGATTGGTCGAACGGCTTGCTTCGGCCTTCTCGCCGATCGAGCCGATCGACCCCGTGATATCGGACAGACCCGACGTTTGGCAGCCACACAGCCCCAACGCGAGAATCGCGGAGGATGCCGCGATTGCCAAAAGCCGTGTGATTTTAGATCGTTGGGAGGGATTCTGGAGCACTTACATGACCTGTCGTCAGCATTGTCCAGAAATGCTCACAGCTTAACCCTAAATTCGGGTTAAGCCGGCCGTTTTCGCGGCAAATGAGTGTCCCTCACGCCGGCGTCGGTATGCGTGGCGGTCGGGTTCGCGGTGCTGGAAAGAGCTTCGCCCTAGTCGACGAATTCAGCGCCGAATTCGTATCCGATCCGCCAGGCCAGCCGGCACTGCCGAGGGCGGCCGGCTGAGAGGATGATGGTGAATTGCGAGGGGATGTCCACCTGTTCGGCCACGACCTTGACGCCGCCTGCCGAGATATCGGTGATGATGCAGTCGCGCGGCAAACTCCCGGTACCGAACTGAATCTTGGCGCCCCGCTTGCACTCCCGACGTTCGCTCTTCCGCCGATCTGCGAACTCGTTCTTCCGCCGACTTGCAAACATGCCGTCCCCAAAACTACCGCTCGATGTTGATTCATCCGGTCAGATGGTTGTAGCGGCCAATCGTTGGAATCCAGCTAGCGCAACCGCTCGCAATGTAACTGATATTTTCTGGTTTCGTTTACGAATGCCGATGACCCCGCGCGCGGAATTGTGCCCGCCACTGGCGGCATAACCGGCGGATTCCGGCCTGATTTATGCAGGGTTCCGGGGAACAACAGGGTTGATCGGGTCGCGTTTGGCGATAGCCTTGCCTTTCGACTCAAATCCGGGTGCGCGCGAGCATGGCAACCATAGTTCTTCTCGACCTGATGGGCGGCGTAGCGCTGCTGCTGTGGGGCCTGCATATGGTCCACAGCGGAATCCTGCGCGCCTTCGGTCCGGACCTGCGGCTGCTGCTGTCAAAAGCCCTCAGCAACCGCTTCACCGCCTTTGCCGCCGGGCTCGGCCTGACGGCGCTGCTCCAGAGCAGCACCGCGACCGCGTTGATCACCAGTTCCTTCACCGCCGAAGGTTTGGTCAGCCTGGTGCCGGCGCTTGCGATCATGCTCGGCGCCAATGTCGGAACCACGCTGATCGTACAGATCCTGTCGTTCAACATTGCCGCCGTCGCGCCGGTGCTTTTCATCATCGGCCTCGTCGCCTTCCGCAGCGGACCGCGCTCGCGCATCAAGGATATCGGGCGCGTCTTCATCGGGCTAGGATTGATGTTGCTGGCGCTGCATATCCTGCTCGATACGCTGGCGCCGGCCGAGAATGCGCCCGGCGCGCGCGTCTTCATGAACGCGATCACCGGCGATCCCGTGCTCTGTGTCCTGATCGGCGCCGTCGTCACCTGGGTGGTGCATTCCAGCGTCGCCAGCGTGCTGCTGATCATGTCGCTGGCCTATGCGCATTTCGTGACGCCTTTTGCCGCGCTGGCGCTGGTGCTGGGCGCCAATCTCGGCAGCGCCATCAACCCGGTCCTCGAGGGCGCCCGCCGCGACAATCCGGCGAGCTATCGGCTGCCGCTCGGCAATCTGATCAACCGACTGGCCGGCATTTTGCTGGTGGCGCCGTTCCTGCGGCCGGTCAGCGAAGCCTTGCTGAGCTGGCAACCCGATCCGGCGAAAGCGACCGCCCTCTTCCACATCGCCTTCAACGTGGCGACCGCAATCCTGTTCATCGGATTGCTCGACGGGCTGGCGCGGCTGCTGAAGGCGTGGCTGCCGGAACGCGTCCGCGAGGCCGACCCGTCGCGGCCGCGCTATCTGGACGAAAGCGCGCTGGAGACGCCTTCGCTCGCGCTGGCCGATGCCGCGCGCGAAACCCTGCATATGGGCGATCATGTCGAGGTGATGCTGCGCAAGGTGATGGCGGCGATGATGACCAATGACCGCGCCTTGGTCGATCAGGTTTCGCGGATGGATAACAGAGTCGACGGCCTCGATGAGGCGATCAAGCTCTACGTGACCAAGCTGACGCGCGGCAGCCTCGACGAGCGCGAGGGCAAGCGGGCGATGGAAATCATCTCCTTCGCCATCAATCTCGAGCACATCGGCGACATCATCGACAAGAATTTGAGCGAACTCGCCACCAAGAAGATCAAGCGCCGTTTTCAGTTCTCGCCTGAGGGCGCCGAAGAACTCTCGGCCTTCCACCGGCGCACGATGGATTCGCTGCGGATCGCCTTCGGCGTGTTCATGTCGGGCGACGTCAGCGAGGCGCGCAAGCTGCTGGCGGAAAAGACCGCCCTGCGCAACGCCGAGCTGGCGGCCACTGAACGGCACCTCGACCGCCTGCGCGAGGGCCGCCCCGAAACGCTCGAGACCACCTCGCTGCACCTTGACGTGCTGCGCGACCTGCGGCGCATCCACTCGCATATCTGCTCGGTTGCCTACCCCGTACTCGACGCCGCCGGCGAACTGGCGGCCTATCGCAGCACGGAGAGCGACATTGCGGCGCTGTCGGCTCCGGTCACGGGGCGCTGACGATCAACGATCCAGCGTCTCCGACGGCCGCCCGCGGTTCTTCACGATCAGCATGATGTTCCTGATGTAGATGATCGTGGCCAGCGCCTGGCCGACGATGATCACCGGCTCGCGTTTGACGATACCGTAAACCAGCGTCATCAGCCCGCCGCCCATCGAGAAGAACCAGAACGCCATCGGCACCACGCTCTTGCCGGCGCGCTCGCTGGATATCCACTGCACCAGAAAGCGCGCGGTGAAGAACAATTGCGCGATCAGGCCGAACGCCAGCCAGAAATCGAACTTGGCGACGAATACGTCGTAGAGATAATCGCCGAGCGCCTGCCCATACTGGATCAACATCACTGCACCTCGATAGCGGTGGGCGTCGGCTTCTTGCGGCGGATCAACCACCACACGCCGGCGAGATCCATGATTCCGATCCAGAGCCGGTCGAAGAAGCCGTAATTCGAGACGCCGGAATGGCGGGGACGGTCAATCACATCGACATAGGCGATGTCAAAACCTTCGCGGCGGACCAGCGCCGGAAGGAAGCGATGCACCCCGTCGAAATAAGGCATCGACAGAAAAACCTCGCGACGAAAAGCTTTCAGCCCGCAGCCAGTGTCACGGGTGCCGTCATGCAGGATGGCGTTGCGGACGGCGTTGGCGGTGCGCGACTGCCATCGCTTGAAACCGGTATCCTTGCGTCCGACCCGTTGGCCGGCTGCCAGGCCAAGGCGGTCGCCGCCCTTCTCAACCGCTGAGATCAATTCCGGCAGGAACGCCGGATTGTTCTGCCCGTCGCCGTCGAGCGTCGCCACGATGGCGCCGCGCGCGGCCCGCACGCCGCTGCGCACCGCCGCCGATTGTCCCGATGACACGGCATGGCGCAGTTGCCGCAGCTGCGGATGGCGCTTCATCAATTCCAGCAGCCGCTCGCCGGTCGCATCCGTCGAGCCGTCATTGACGTAGATGATCTCGTAGGCCCAGCGACCGTCGAGCGCGCCGGCGATTTCCTTGACCAGCGGCGCGACATTGTCGGCCTCGTTGCGCACGGGCACGACGACGGAAACGGCGACCTTGGTATCCGAGGCAGGCAAATCGACGCTCATCGTGTTGGTTGGCTCGCGGACGGAACCGCCCGCCCGTTGCGGCGACCGCTTATTATGAGCCGAACGGGCTGCGGGCAACCCTTTTGAAGCGCTCGAATGACGGTCCGGGAAGCGGCAAAACGGTGCCGTCGCGGCCGATCGCAAAGCCCAGCCGCCGGGCGGCGAACCAATAGCGTACGAACATCGCCCCGATCACGCCAACCAGCGCGCCCGCGACCACATCGCTCGGGTGATGCGCCAGCAGCACGAGGCGGCTTGCGGCGATCACGACGGCGTAAACAAGCATCACGATCCGCATCTGCGGCCATAGCGCGGATACCGCGAACGCCAGCGCAAAGGCCGTGATGGCGTGTCCCGACGGCAAACTCGCATAGGCCTCGCTGCCGGAAAAATGCGAGTAGTGGAAGGCGTTGGCTTCGCCGCCGACGAACGGCCGGCCGCGCCCCACGGCCCATTTGAGCACTTCGCCTGCCAGCACTGGGACGAGCACGGCGACGAACAGGAATTGCAATCGCGTGCCGAGCCCAAGCAGCAGGGATCGCGTTGTCCCCCTTGCGGCGGCGGAGACGACCAGAACGATCAGCAGCAACGCCAAAAGCGCCCACAGCACGTAAGCCGATTTGCCGAAATCTGTCAGGATGCGCACCCACCAGAGGCTCGCGGTCCCGCGTGGCGGCATCAGGCGGATTTCGGCGGCGTCGAGCCAGTACATCAGCGCGATGATCAGCACGCTGATGCCCGCGGCGAGCCACAGCACGTGGCGCGCGGAACGCCGCCTCGCCTCCGCACGCCGCGAGTGCGAGGGCGAGCGCACCAATTGCGTCAGCGATGCCCACAGCGTCGCCACGAAGCGTACGGCGTAGTTTTGCGAAACCGCAACGTTCGAATTTGCCGCCATTTCACTCCGTCCCTTCGGAGCGGAAGATGGCGATCGAGATCGCCCTGCCATGCGATAAGTTGTAGCCGTCGATCCTTGTGGCAACGTTGTAGCGCAGTCCGATCGCCTCGGCGCGCGCCACAAAACTCCGCTCCGAGCGGGATTCCACCAGCGCAAAGCGGCAACGGCCCTGCCCCAGGAAGTCGGCAGCCCCGGAGCCATCCGTCAACAGCGTCGAAGTGCTGGTCATGAAGACGAGGCTCGGTTCATGGAAGCCGGCGGAGGCGGCCTTCGGCCCGACGCAGGAAACATTGCGCAGCGCGCGCGCCACCTCGACGCTGGGAAACAGCCGCGCCAGCCCGGGCACCACGACGCCGTAAATGGCAAAGGCGAGGAAGATCGCCGACACCACGGCGTTGAGCAGCGAACGCTCGGCGTGGCCGTCCTCATACAGCCACCACGCGAACAGCCCGAAGATCAGGGCCGCCGCTAGGAATGGCCAGGCGAAAAATACCGGTTGCCGCGTCAGCGTGATGGCGCCGACGATCGCCAGCACGGAAGCGCCGGCCGGGATCACGAACCACCAGGCCGCGCCGCGCACCAGCCACGGCCAGCGCGACAGCACGCGGCGCTCCATCGCGCCGACGGTGAGGATGGCGATCGCGGGATAGAGCGGCAGCACGTAATGCGGCAGCTTTGTCAGCACCAGCTCGAACACGATCCAGGACGGGATCAGCCAGGCCAACAGATATTGCGCGCCGGGCTCGCGCCGGGCTCGCCATATCGCGGGCGCCGCAAGTCCTGTCAGCGGCGCACCCGGCCAGAACGTCACGACGAACAAGAGCAAATACAGGCCGGGCGGCGCGCCATGCGACTCCTGTCCGGCGAATTTGGCGAGCATGTCGCCGCCAACGGAATCGGTGAAGAAGGTTTGACCGGCGCGCCAGAAGATCGCGACGAACCACGGCAGCACCAGCACCAGCATCCACATCAGGCCCCAGACCGGGCGCAGCCGCCACAGCCAGGACGCA
The DNA here is from genome assembly GCA_963731915.1 of uncultured Alphaproteobacteria bacterium. Classification (GTDB taxonomy): domain Bacteria; phylum Pseudomonadota; class Alphaproteobacteria; order Rhizobiales; family Xanthobacteraceae; genus Bradyrhizobium. The sequence continues at coordinate 20,964 of CAVSXQ010000007.1, read as the reverse complement.
TTGCGATCGAGGATCGCGAGCGTGACGATGGTCAATCCCACGAACATCAGGATCAGCGGGCCCTTGAGCAGGATACCGCCGGCGAGCGCCGTCCAGAAAATCGCGGGCCAGCTCCATGGTGGGCGCTCAGGATCCTCGCCGCGCTGCCAGGACAGATAGACCCGCGCCAGCGCGCCCATCGCGGCAACCACCGTGAACAGCAGCATGGCATCGGTCTTGGCGAGCCGCGCTTCGACGCCGAGCAGCACCGAACTGCACATGATTAGGCTGGCAAAAATTGCGCCGCGCCGCGTCACGAAGGCGAGCGCTGTCCAGTAGGTCATCAGCACGGCGCCGGTGGCGCCGATCAAGGAGGGAATGCGGTAGAGCCAGATCCGCGCCTGCGGCCGCGGCAAACCGAGTGCGGTTGCGGTTTCGACCGCGACCGTCTGCAGCCAATAGATGCCGACCGGCTTCTTGTAGCGCACGTCGTCCTGGAAACGGATGTCGATGAAATCGCCGCTTTCGACCATCTGCTTGGTCGCCTGCGCGAAACGCGCCTCGTCGCGGTCCATTGGCGGAATGGTGAAGAAGCCGGGCAGGAACAGCAGCGCCGCACAGACCAGCAGGAAGGCGACCGCGCGGACGTGGCTGTCGGCGACAAAATCGATTACGCCGGCCAGCCGACTGCCCGGATTTACCCGGTTCTTCGGCTCGCGCGGCTCTCCAAATCGGGGACGGGGATAGGTCTCAGCCATTGGTTCCGCATACGCCGAAACCGCTATCCGGACAACCGCTTAGGGTGCTTCTATTGAATTCTGATCACAACTGTGTCCGCCGCGCCCGTGGCGTCGATTACGGTGACGCGGGCAAAGCCCGGTCCGGGCGGATCGATCAGCCGCTGGCGGCGGCTGTCGATTTCTCCGGCGGCGGCCCCGTTCACCAGCACCGTCATCGGCAAAATACCTCCGGCGACCTTGACCGGCATGGCCGAAAATTGCCCACCATTGCTGCGATCAACGTCGATCCGCGAGCCATTGAGCGGAAACTGGATGCGTGGCGCCTGCTCGCTGCCGGTCCGCACCAGTTCCCCCATCGGGCGGAACCGGCGCAGCGGCAGCGGCAGTTTGGCGTTCGCAGCGACCAGCACGCCCTTGGGCGACTTGGGAAGCGCGGCAGGCAGCTTTCCGGTGCGGGCGAAGGCATCGAACAGGATGGGTGCCGCAGCCGTACGGCCGACCAGGCCGGGAACCGGCGCACCGTCGGGCCTTCCGACCCAGACGCCGATGGTGAGTTTGCCGTCAAAACCGACCGACCAGGCATCGCGGTAGCCGTAGCTGGTGCCGGTCTTGAAGGCGATGCGATTGTGCGTGCCGTTCTCCGGTGGCGGCGTCCCCATCAGAACATTGCCGACCTGCCAGGCGGCGGCCTGATCCATCAGCCGCATCGGATCGCGGTCGTCTCTTGCGTTCACAATCTCGCGCAACGGTCTTGTCGTGCCGAGCCGCGCCAGCCCGGCATAGAGTTGCGCCAGATCCTGCAAGGTCATGCCGACGCCGCCAAGACCCATCGCCAGACCCGGCGCTTCGTCCTTGGGCAGCACGAGATTGCCGCCGGCCTGCTTGAGCCGCGACGACAATCGGCTGGAGCCGACACGGTCGAGCAACGCGATCGCCGGCACGTTCAGCGACAACTGCAGCGCCTTGCGCACTGGCACCGTGCCCTGGAACGTCATGTCGAAATTTTCCGGGGCGTAGCTGCCGAAGCGGATCGGCCGGTCGTCGATCAGGCTCTCAGGGTGCACAAAGCCGTCCTCGAAGGCGAGGCCATAGATGAACGGTTTTAGCGTCGAACCGGGCGAGCGCACCGCGCGGGTCATGTCGACCTGCCCTGCCCGCCGTTCGTCGAAATAGTCGGGCGAGCCGACGCGGGCCAGCACATCGCCGCTGTCATTGTCGACCGCAATGATGGCAACGGATATGTTCGACCCCAGCGCGAGCGCGCGGTCACGCGCCAGTGCTTCCAGGACCTTTTGCAAGTTCGAATCCAGCGTCAGGCGGATCACCGGCTGATCCTTCATGATAGCGATGGCCGCATCAGAGGAATGCGGCGCCAGGATCGGCATCTGCTTGCGCAGTTTCGGCACCGCGACTGCCCTGGCCTGCACCGCGTCGTCGGGCGAGACGACGCCGTCCTCGATCATGCGATCAAGTACGCGATCGCGCGCGGTGCGTGCCGCCTCGGGATGGCGGTCGAGACGGCGGGTTTCCGGCGATTGCGGCAAGGCCACCAGGAGGGCGGCTTCGGCCAGCGACAGCCGCTTCGGCTCCTTGCCGAAATAGGCGATCGAGGCGGCTCGAATGCCCTCGAGGTTGCCGCCGAACGGCGCCAGCGCCAGATAGAGATCGAGGATCTCGTCCTTGCTGAGCCTGCGCTCGAGTTCGACGGCACGAACCATCTGCCGCACTTTGGCATAGACCGAACGCTCCCGCCGCGGCTCCATCAGCCGCGCCAATTGCATTGATATGGTGGAGCCGCCGGAGACGATATGGCCGCGCGTCACCAGTTGGAACGCGGCGCGGCCCAGCGCCAGCGGATCGATGCCGGCGTGGGAATGGAAGCGCTTGTCTTCATAGGCCAGCAGCAGCTTTAGATATCCGGGATCGATGTCGCGCTTTGCATCGACCGGCAGCCGCCAGCGGCCGTCGGCCATCGCATAGGCGCGCAGCAGTTTGCCGTTACGGTCGACGATGGTTGAAGAAACCTGCCGCGCCTGATCGAGCGGCAACGGTCCGAGCGAGATGACCCAGATTGCGAAGACGCCAATCAGGACCAAACACGCCGCGGCAAACACCGCCGCTGCGGTCCTGAACCCTCGCCGGCGGGACTTGCCCGCCGGCGCTATCGTGCCCTCACCGCTCATTTTGCCGGCCGCACCTCGATCGAACCGGTGCCGCTGCGGCCGTAGCGCGAGGGATTGTACATGTCCTCGACATAGGCCTGCGGCAGTACATATTTGCCCGGCGACACCGCGCGCACGACATAGGCGACGGTGAACACCGCCTGGTCGTCGCTGGCGCGGTCGATCGCCGCGGTGAAGCGGTCGTCGCGGAACTCGGTGTTCTCAGGCTCCTCGCCGTCCTCGATCCAGTCGAGGGTGCCACTGTCGCCGGACGAAACCAGCCGCGGGTTGTCGATCTCGAGACCTGCGGGGAGATAATCGGCCACCATGATGTGCCCGTATTCCGGCTTGGCCTCGGTGATCTTCAGCACCACCGCGAAGCGATCGTTCTGCTTCGCCTTGGTGATGTCGGCCGGCTTGCCGTCGAGCGTGAAGTAATTACGCTCGATCTTGAAGCCGTTGGAGGCCGCCGGCTCCGGCGTGACCGGCGAACCGGAGACCGAGATCACCGCCTGCACCGGCGCATCGCCGGTATTGGTGATCCTGACCGGCTTGCCCGTCATCTGGTCCGCCTTGTAGCTGCGGAAGACGGCCGTCTTGGCCGGCTGACCGTCGATATCGAGCGACAGCGTCTCCTTGGCGAGCGCGCGCGCCGCCAGCACCATCCAGGCGTTTTCCTGCGTGGAGGTGTAGGGCGTGAGCCCGCGTGCCGCTTCGACCCGTGCGACAGCCTGCGTCAGCGTGGCGCGCGGTGCGTTGCCTTCGCTCGCGAGCGAAACCAGCGCTGCCGCATCGCGCAACGCGCTGCCGTAATCGGTGCGGCCGAACTCGATCGCAGGCTTCGGGGCGAGTGCTTCCAGCGCCGCCGAGTAGACCCGCTCCGCCCTCGTCCTGTCGCCGACCAGCGCCAGCGCCGCCGCGAGTTGCGACTTAGCAATCGGGGTGGCGAGATTGCCGAGCTTGGTGTCGGCGAGATAGCGGAGATCGCCGATCGGGGCAGCGCCGTTGCGGGCGAGCACATAGAGGCCGTAGGCGAGATCGCGGCCGCCGTCCTTTTCCGGCTCGTTGGCATTGACCACCGAGTTGCGGATACGATCCAGCGCCGACTTGAACAGGACATCCGGCACCGCAAATCCCTTTTCACGGGCACGGGTCAGGAAGTCCGTGACATAGGCATCGAGCCAGGCGTCGTCGCCGCCGGCCGACCACAGGCCGAACGAGCCATTCGAACCCTGCCGCGCCAAGAGCCGCTCGATCGCGTCCCTGATGCGTTGGTCGACGGCGGTGTCCATCGCAAGATGCGCACCGGCCGCGAGGTCGTTGACGTAGAGCAGCGGCATCGCGCGGCTCGTGATCTGCTCCGAGCAACCATGCGGGTAACGGTCCAGCGCCTTCAGGATGGTGGCGGCATCGAGCGCGGTCGACAGGCTGGCCGACAGCGACACGCTGCCGGTGCCCGAGACGAGATCGGAGAACATATCCGAGGTCAGCGTCAGGCTCTCGCCCTTGGCCAGCGTCCGGATCGAGCGGCGCGCCAGGATTTGCGTCGCCGCCTTGACGTCGAGCGCATAGTGCCGCGCCAAGGCCAGCCCGTTCGGTCCCTTGATGTCGACGTCGATATTGGCGGTTCCGGCGCCGCCGGCTTCGAGCGCCAGCGCCATCGAGGTGCGCTGCTTGGCGGCGAGTTTCATCGTGTTCGCGGGATTGCCCGTCACCTTGACGGGGCCTGCGATCGTCACATTGACGGTGTAGTCGCCGGGCGCGCCTTCGACGTTGTCGAGGTCGAAACTCATGGTGCCCTTGTCGCCGTTGAGCAGGAAGCGCGGCAGGGTCGCGGTCAGCACCACGGGATCGCGCACGGTGACGTCAACCGTGGCGCGGCCGAGCTTGGTGGATGTCCAGGCCACCGCCATCACCCGCGCGGTGCCAGCAAATTCTGGAATGTCGAAACTGATCTCCGCAGTTCCGTCGGCGCCGACCGTGACAATGCCGGAATAGAGCGCCAGCGGCTTTTGCGTGGGCGGACTGCCCTGCAGCTCTCCGCCGGAGGCGTCGCCACCAGATTTGATCTGGCCGCGGGTGCCCTGCATGCCGTCGATCAGCTGTCCATAGAGGTCGCGGATCTCCGAGGTCATGCGGCGCTGGCCGAGATAGTAGTCGTCCGGCGCCGGCGGCTTGTAATTGGTCAGGTTGAGGATACCGACGTCGACGGCGGCAACGACGATCTTGGCGTCTTCGCCGGAATTAAGTCCGCCGAGCTTGACCGGAATCTTCAACGCGCTGCCCGGGCGCACCAGTGGCGGCGGCGCGAGGTCGACCGTCAGCGTGCGAGTCTTCTTGTCGATGCCGAACCATTTCAGCCCGATCGCGCGGCCGGGCATCCGCAGCGCTGCGGCATCCAGCGGACGGCGCAAGGTCGCCAGCACATAGGCGCCGGTGCCCCAATCCTTGCCGACGGGGATTTTGACCTGGGCGGTGCCTTCCTTGACGTCGATGGATTGCGTGGTGAGCAGGCGGTCGCCCAGTACGTTGATGGTCAGCTTGCCGGCAGTACGCCCATTGACGGACACGACCATCGTGTCGCCGGACTGATATTCCGGCTTGTCGATCGAGGTCTCCAGCAGGTCCGGCGTATCGGCGCTGCCGTCGGAGTACCAGCCGACGTCGAATTGCACCGAGGTAACCGGTCCGTCCAGCTCGGTCGATTTGACATCGAGGCGATAACGGCCGGGCTGCGGCGAGAATGACACCCGCGACGCCTTGTCGGCGGCGAGTGTGAGGTCGCCGTCGGCAACGCGGCGGGTCGATTTGACGGGCTCATATTCCCACGACGAATTCTGCCGATACCACTGATAGCGGAACTCGATCTTCATCAGTTCGTAGCGAAGCCCGCTGCGCGAAAGCTGCTTGCCATCGGGCGCGACGAAGACGACTTCGAACTCGGCCTTGTCGCCCTCGGCGACGCTCCGGGAAGAAAACAGCGGCTTGACGCCAATCAGGTTGGCCATCGGCACCACCGGCAGAACCAGTTTGCGCTCGACCGCGCGGCCACCGGCCTCCGCCATGCGGATGAAGATCTGCGCCTCCTGCGGCCGCGTCGATGTCGGCGGTTTGGCAAGGCTGACAGGGAAGGTCGCCACGCCATTGGCGTCGGCTTCGGGCAGGTTTTCGATCGGAGTACGCTCGTTGCTGGCGGTCTCCTCGTCCGCCACGCCAAACTGGTAGCCGGGATAGCCCGGCCGCCCCGAGGCGGCCGAGGTCACGAGCATGTCGCCCTCGAGCTGGAGACCGGAAGCCGGTGCGCCATAGAGGAAGCGGCCGTCAACCTTGAGTTCCACCGGAACTTCAGCCTTGATCTGCTTGTCCTTGCTGGAAAGCGTAAATTCGACCCGCTCGGGGATGTAATCCTCGACCATGAAGGTGGTCTCCCCGATCGAGGAGCCCTTGGGGTCGGTGAAGGCACGGGCCCGCCAGGTCCCGGTCGGGACGGCGGAATTGAGCGCAACCGACATGGTCCGGCCGCCGGCGCCCTGATCCGGCAGCACGGCGCGGCGGTATTCGACACCATCCGGGCGCTCGATCACCAGCGTCAGCGGCCCGCCTGCGATGGCGTTGCCCTGCCCGTCACGGACCAGCGCGGTGAGATAGACGGTTTCGCTGGAGCGGTAGACGCCGCGCTCGGCATAGACGAAGGCATCGGCACCGGCCGGCACGGCTCGCCCGGCGACGCCGCGATCGCTGAGGTCAAAGGCATTGGTCTTCAGGCTGAGGAAGGCATAGTCGGCCTTTTCGCTCATGACGGTGAGCATGGCCGGCGACAGGCCGCCCTCGCCGCGCGCCAATCCCGCCTCGAACAGCACATGGCCGGAATCGTCGGTCTTGCGGGTTGCCAGGATTTCGTTGTTGCGGGCGACCAGTTTGACTTCTGCTTTGCCGACTGCCTCGGTCGAGGCCAGCGAGTTGACAAATACGTGGATGCCGTCATTGCCGGAGAAAGCCGTTAGCCCCATGTCGGAGACGATGAACCACTGCGTCGCCAGCGAGGAATCTTCGTCGTTCCCCGGGCTCTTGGCGGCGGCCGTCATCACATAGACGCCGGGCTGCAGGTCGCCGAGCGCCTGATCGACCGGGAAAGCCGTAATGACGTCCTGATTGAGTGTGGTCGCGGTCGCGATCTCGCCTGACCAGACCTTTACGCCGCGCTCGTCGCCGAGGTCGGACAGTTCATAGCGGCTCAGCGTGCGCTGGAAATCGCCGCCGATCACGGTGTTGATCAGATTGCGGTCGCCGATCCGGAACACGTTGATATTGACCGCCGGGGTGTTGACGCTAACCAATGGAATGCCGCGCTGGCCGGTGCGGGGCAGCACATAGGCGCGGCCGGTGAACCGCACGAAGGGTTTGCGGTCGCGGACATAGATGTTGAATTCAGCCGATTTCGGCAGACTTTCCTTGACGCTGGACGGCAACCCCGCGCGCAGATTGACGTTGTAGCGCTCGCCATGCTTGAGGCCTTCGACGCAAAGCTGCTTGCCTTCCGTGGAAAGCGCCGGCTTGTCGCTGCCGGCCTGTGCGACGAAGGGGGCGAAGTCAACGCGCTTGGCAAGTTCTTCGGAGAACTGGAAGCAGGCCCGCGGCGTGGCGCCGTCGGAATCGACGGTATAGTCGAGCAGCCGAAAACCGTGCTCGTCGCGCATCTTCTCGTACTGGCCGCGGACATCGGCGACCTCGCGCATGTCGAGCGACAGCCGCAGCGCATCCAGCGCCGGGCGCCACAGTTTTCGGTCGGACAGCGCCCGGCCCAGCACGGCCAGCGCATCGGCCTCCTCGCTGGCATTGCCGGCGCGCTGATAGGCGATGTAGGCCGCGGTCGAGGCGCGCTCCAGCAGAAACGTCTGCTCGCTCGAGTTGGAGGGGCGGATCTGGAAGATGGTCCGCGCCAGCCGGAGCCAGTTACCGGTGTCCTCCGGCGTGGTGGCAGCGATCTGGCCGAGGACCTGCAAGCCGGTGCGGAAATCGAGGCGCTTGAAGGCTGCGTCCGCGTCCGATTTCAGCGTCGCGTTGGTTTTGGCGACGGGCCCCGCCTCGCTCTTGATCTGGGCTTCCAGCTTGACCGCGGAATTGGCGAGATCGTCGCGTTTGAAGGCCTTGTCGGCTGCCTGGGCCGAGACGAGGCCAAGCGCCAGCGTTGCGCAAAGTGCGGCGGCGCGAACCAAACCGATCATGATGGAGCTCCTTGGGCGCGGTCGACGCCGCGTGACGAATAGAGGGGCGCGAAAGGTGACGGACTGATGGCGGCGAAACGACAGCCGAGGAAGTGGCTTGCGGCATTGCCGAAACAGTCCCTGGCCCCTGGCCTGCGGCCGGAGGCGTCGCGTTAAGGGCGGACCCAATCCGGCGGTCCGCCGTTCGCCTTAGTCGCAACTTGACGGATTTCGGTTCGGAACTGGCTTGGCTCCGAAGCGGATTTTTCATATTGCCAGTGCTAATTAAGAGGCCGACGGTCCCGTAGCTCAACTGGATAGAGCATCAGATTTCTACTCTGAGGGTTGCAGGTTCGAATCCTGCCGGGATCGCCAATCCATTTCTTAGCAAAATCAATGATTTGCAACATGATCGCCGTCTGTTCTGCGGCCGGTTTGGTGTTGCAAGGTGCTACAAGCTTGTAACGAGTATTTTCAGGCAGTTACGAGCTAGTACAAATGGCTCCATGCAACACGGCCGCAACATCAGCTTTCTTATTTTGTTCGTTTTAGCAGAGCGACCATCAAGAATTTCCCGGCGCAGCATTTTCCGGACGCGCGCGCGATGAATTTTACCAAAACATGCCGGTGATGGTGAATTTTGATGAACGCGATGGCATCCGCGGCATAGTCACGCCACCAAATAAATCGCGAAATGTGAACTAGTTCACAGACGGCCCGATTTGGCTGCCCTAACGTGCAGTCATTCACTTATTCATATTTGCAAACCGCCCGGCCAAAAGCCGGGTTTTTTGCATTTTAATCCGCCCGCACACACGACGCACGCGGGTCAGTCAGAGCGCGAGAAGCACGTAGCCGGCCGCAAATAAAATGGCGGGTACGGCCCACATCATAAATCTGAGAGGCATTCCGTCTCCTAGGCTCCCCAGCCGGAAACGGCCCCAGCGTAGGACGAAGCGCTGAGGCCGCTCGCCGCTGGCCAGGCGGTTGAGGAGCAATGCCGACGGCTCAGAACTCGAGTCCGTGTGACGTACATCGTTCCAAAAAAAGAAAGCATCTCGATCGTCCAAAACGAAACCGCCGCTGGGGGCTGATCAGCGGCGGCTTCTCCGGATACGCTCAGTCGCTGACGATCGTCTAGCCAACCCTCAGGTTTTCTGCCAACTCTTTACCGCGATTAGCGACGACTTCATAGCTTACCTTGGCGCCCTCGTTCAGGCTGCCCAATCCCGCTTTTTCAACTGCCGAGATGTGCACGAATACATCCTTGCCGCCGGCGTCCGGCTGAATAAAGCCAAATCCCTTGGCCGGGTTGAACCACTTCACAATACCTGTCGCCACGTCGTCGCCTCCCTGGTTGATTGGTGATGGAGACTAGCGCCTTAAACGGGCTGCGCAATGAAAACCCGCCGGGTTGTGCAACCGGCGGGCCATTCCAAAAACGTCCAGACTGTCGCGGTACGCAATACCAGTTCCGCGGCCCGGTCAGGGTGAAGCAGAACGGTTAAGAAACCGCGCGCAGCCTTAAGGCCCGCCGGCCTGAGAAACCGGCGGACTGGCCAACCCTGCGTTACTTCAGCGAGTTGTTGATGTCTGTGAACTTCGTGTTGAGGTTTGTGCCGAGGCCGTTGACGACCGCGATAATCGCCAGCGAAATGCCCGCGGCAATCAGACCGTATTCGATTGCAGTGGCGCCCAACTCATCATTCCAAAACTTCAAAAGAGAACGCTTCATGTGATGCACTTCCTTCTCAGTCCCGGGCCCCCTTGGCGCCGGCTCTAGAACTGAAACCTGAACCCCAAGGCCTAAAAACCAGTGAACGCCGAAGTTGCAATTTGCCTGAAAAAGTCCCTGCCTGATCAAAGAAAGCGGCCCCGAACCGGGGGTAAGGTTCGGGGCCGAAGTCTACGTGTCTAACAAGTGCGTCTAAGGGGCACCGAAGACGCATCATATTTACGCTCATCCGACGGGTTTGTTCCTATCGGCTGGATCCCGGACCAGGCTAACCACATTGGACGGCGCCGATTCATCCACATGCAGCCACGTATCAACGAGGTCCTGCAGCTCGCGAATGATGGCGTTCGCATCCGATGCGTTCTCGGGAAGCTGCGAGGCGAACCTATTCGCTCGGAAGCCATCCGCCGGCTGGTCGAGCTGGGGCTGAAGGCGAAAAGCAAATGATCAAGCCGAAGCGGTCAGCTGAGCAACAGGTCGCGGACGAGGCCGACCGAAGGGCCCTCCACCCTCTGGCAACGAGGCAGACAATAGCGGACAGCCAAGCCGCTCCGGAATTTCAGGAAAATCTCAAACGTCTTAGGGCGGACCGGCTAGCGCGCGAGGCGGCGCTGAAGGCGAAGGCCAAAGGCTGATTTGCGACGATTGCCAAGCCCTTTGGGGCGGCTTTCGCGCGTCCGCTCGCCGGGGTAGCATCCCGTAATGCCCCGCCCGCGCCGAGTTGGTTTCGTCTAACAACTAGGAGACACGATGGGCCTTCAGGCCGTCGCGGCAATCCACCAAGCCTAACGGAGAAACAAATGATAACGACGCTTGTCCAATTTGCGCTACCCGCACCAATTTCTCTCACGGAGGCAACCAAGCGCTTCGAGTTGAGCGCGCCGAAGTACCTGAACCTCCCGGGGTTAGTGCGCAAATATTACGTACGCTCGGAAGACGGAAGCAGTGCGGGCGGCATCTATCTTTGGGAGTCGCGTGCGGCCGCCGAGGCGGTCTATAGCGGCGAGTGGCGCGAGCGGGTAGAAAAACTCTACGGCGCAAAGCCCACGATCACATGGTTCGATAGTCCGGTCATTGTCGATAATCTCGCGGGCGGCTTGATCACCAAGGCAGCCTGATATTCACACCCCCTTCCCGCTGTAGCCCCGCCCCGTTCCGATCCCCAAGGGATTACAGCATTTGCACATCAGTAGTTTTCCGTACGGAAAATTACGAGGTCCGGGACATTCCTACATCGTGCCGGCGCTAAACGCAAATAAGAGCTTTCGTAAGCATCACATAGGGCCGACTGAACCGATGAAGTAACATCACCCCCAAACCATTCGCTGATCCCGCCGTGGCCAGCCCGTAAGCTTGATCGAGATTTTCGCCAATGCGGACTGAGGCGGTGCATGACGGACCGCATCTATGTCGAACTGGTCAACGGCCCGCATCTGTTCAAGGAAGGTTGGCACTCCAACGGAGTACAGCGCCGGGCTGACCTACGCCATCTCGGAGGGCTGGCTGTGGCGGCACGAGAGCGGTCGACCTATTTGAAATTCGACGCCGGCGGGCGCCGATTTGTTTGCATAAAAAAGGCCGCCAACTGAGGCGGCCTTAGCCCCTCCAGCGCGCGCAATCGATCTCGCGCAAGGGAAGGAGCAGCTTGTCCCTCTCTACTTCTTCTTCATGCCGGATTCGCGTTGACTTTTCTTATATAGCTCGAGGTCCTTGGCACTAGCCTGCATGAAAGGAGCCGGGCCACCCGTGTTCATGGTCGCGGCATGAGGGCGCATTCACCGTCGAATCGACGGTGCGCATCATCTCTGACCGTACAATCACAAATCTCGCGGCGGCGCCGACCGCCTACCGCTTGCTGATGGCGGCAGGTAACGAGACGATGGCGCCGATTGCAGATTTTCTGCGCGTCGCCTCCAGCGCCGGCGAGCCGCTCAATCCTGAAGTGATCCGCTGGGCGGATCGTGTGTTGCATTGTCCGCTCGCCGATCACTACGGCCAGACGGAAGTCGCTATGATGATCAACAATCATCACGCACTAAAGCATCCGGTGAAGCCCGGCGCCGCGGGGCTGCCCATGCCTGGTTTCGACATGGCGATCCTCGACGAGGATCTGAATGTTCAGCCGGCCAACACGCCGGGCGTGCTCGCGGTCAACATTGCGGGCTCGCCGATGTACACTTTCACGGGCTACTGGAAAGCAGAAACACCCAACATCCGCGGCGGCTGGTACATCACTGGCGACACAATGATGCGCGACGAGGATAACCATTTCTCTTTCGTCGGTCGCAACGACGACATCATCACTTCGTCCGGATACCGAATCGGTCCGTTCGACGTTGAAAGTGTGGTGATGGAGCATCCGGCGGTGGCGGAAGTCGCGGTCATCGGCAAACCAGACCCGCAGCGTACGGAGATCGTCAAGGCGGTCATCGTGCTCAAGTCCGGCGTGGAGGGCACGGAAGACCTGAAGTCGGAAATCCAGCAGATGGTGCGCCAGCGCCTTTCGACGCATGCCTATCCGCGCGAGATCGACTTCATCGCAGCGCTGCCGAAGACGCCGAGCGGCAAGATCCAGCGTTTCGTTCTACGCGGCGCCAGCCCGGAACGGTGAAGGTGCCGACGTCCGCAGTCAAAAACGGACATGGCGGCAAGGCTCTGGGATGTCCGCTTCACCCCCGATAACGGACATCGACATCATCGGACCGATGTCCGCTAAGTGCCAAAGGCGGAAGTGATCCCGACTCGCTGCGTCGCGAAACGGCGATTGTGCAACACATCGAGAATGGCTCTGTTAAGCCACTTCCTTGCTTAAGGGGAGTGGCGGCCGCGCCGGCCCCTCCCCATTTTGGCTGCGGGGGACGAGCACGTCCTCGTGTGCCATCGGAGACGGGCAATGACCATAAGAACCTTTTGCACGCTTGCCGCCGCCATCTTTGCCCTGATCGCGCTTCTGCAGTTGATCCGGATTGTGATGGGGTGGTCCGTCACCTTGAATGGCGTCGATGTGCCTTTCTGGGCGAGCTGGATTGCCGTCACCGTGGCGGGCGCGTTGAGCTTCGTCGGCTTCCGCGCCGCCATGCGCAGCTAAAGGCTGGCAGAGCCCGCGCGCGCCGATCTGTCGCCGGGCAGCGGAGCCACTTCCCTACTCGCGGGCATCGAGCCGTCGTGCTCTACTGCGACAGCGGCTTAGTGCAACATATGTTTGCGACCCTAATATTTTGCGACATGGCAGCGGAGGTTCATTGGAAGGGGCGACTTCCGGTGTGGGTCAAGAGCGGAAGTAGAGCTGTGCCCTGCCTTTGTCCACTCCGCCCCCAAGAGCGGATATCGTTGGCTTTACCCGTCATGTCCCGGCTGGTGCCATGAAGAAACTCATGAGCCGCACCCGTTAGCGCTTCAGTCCTTGTCGAGCTCTCCGATATGGCGCTGGGAATATAGCTCAAGGCCGATCCTCGCGACGAGTTCGATCTGGGTTTCCAGAAAATCGATTTGCTCTTCCTCATCGTGCATGAGTTGCTCAAACAAATCTCGTGTCACGTAGTCTTTGACCGAATGGCAATGGGTCGCGGCTTCAGCGTAGAGGGCGCGCGCCGACAATTCGGCTTGCAAGTCGCTATCGAGCACGGCCTTCACGGTCTTCCCGATGTGAAGGGATTCCAGCGTCTGCATATTGGGAGATCCATCGAGGAAAATGGCGCGTTCGATGAGCTTGTCTGCATGTTGCATCTCTTCAATCGATTCCTTGCGCCACGTCTTGGCCAGCACCTTGTAGCCCCAATTGTCGAGCAGGCGGTAGTGCAGCCAGTACTGGTTCACCGCAGTGAGCTCATGGCGCAGCGCTCTGTTGAGGTATTCGATAACTTCTCTATCGCCCTTCATGCTCTGCTCCTCTTCGCGGGTGCCACCTGTATCGGTCGGTTGCGTGGGCTGCCGGAATTTGATGTTTGACGAGAATGATGGAGAGTTTAGAACATCTGCGCTTTCGGTTCGAGCAGTTTGGGACATCTACCGCTCGCCATGACGGCGACGCAAGGAAAGGGCTGCTCGGCGTTGACTTGCTCACCGTTCGACAAACATGAGGTGGGGGTTATTCTGCGTGCCGCGACTACAAAAGGCGCAGCGAAATAGAACAGGAGAGTTTTGGCCATGATCGAGGGGATCAGCGCGATCACACTGGGCACCCATGAAATGCCACGAGCCATCCGATTCTACCGCGCGTTGGGGTTTGAGGTCCTGCATGGCGGCGAAGGGTCGTCGTTCACCAGCTTTCGAGCAGGGACGAGCTACCTCAACCTCGTCGTCCAACCTGCTGAACGACGCTGGTCCTGGTGGGGTCGGGTAATCTTCTATGTCACCGATGTTGACGCACTTCACGAACGCGCGCTCGCAGCGGGGTACCAGCCGGCTACCGTGCCCCGCGATGCCGAGTGGGGCGAGCGCTTCTTCCACCTACTTGACCCCGACGGCCACGAACTCAGTTTCGCTCGGCCATTGCTCCCGGTTTCCGTCCAATAGAAAGATCGAAGCGATCTGCTTCCAGCAGTCGCTGGGAGAGCGTATGGTGCTTCGAACATCCGCTGAACCTGGGAGGCAATCATGCAATTCAGGACAACCGGACTACTGTTGCTCGGCGCGATGGCGCTTCCCGCTACCGGGACCGCACAAACCAGCCCCGCGCCACCGGCTATTACTCGAACAGTAGTCGCCGCAGCCAAACTGCCGACCGTCACGGACGTGCCGCTCCATTTCAAAGCCGTGAGCATCACTCTTCAGCCCGACGAAAAGAGCGGCGTCTCGGCGGCCAACGGCATCCTCTACCAGATGTCAGGATCGACCGAGGTCTCGCTCGGTGGCGAGGCTAAAATGCTGAGCGCCGGAGAGGGGCTGTTCATCGCCGGCGGAAAGACGGCGGCGCTAACGGCGGGCAGTGGAGTGCCATCAACTTTTCTCCACTTCTTCCTTGTCCCCGCTATGGACTTGAGTCGCCCTGTCGAGACGGCACCTGCGGTCGTGAGCGAGCTATATCGCACTGCGACCTCAATCCCCGATCTGCAGCCAGGCGGTTATGATCTCAATCTCACACGAGTCACATTTCCGGCGCTGATGCCCTCCAACCTGCCGCACCATCGGTCAGGAGCGGCTCTCTACTATATTATTTCTGGTACCGGAGCGAACACAGTCGACGGTAAGACGGAAGCAAGGGGACCAGGTTCCCTAATCTATGAACCGTACGGTCTCGTGCACCAATGGGGAAACCCAGGCAACGAGCCGTTGATATTCTTGGCCTTCAACATCAATCCCGAAGGTGTGGCAGCCGTGCTTGCGGGCGCACCAGCAAAGAAACAATAATTGAGCACCAAGAAGATCAAAGGACTTCATGAGAACGACTTCATGATGGCGCGCAAAATTGACCGCTTGCTCGATCTCCTGGATGGTTCCTCGACCACAAGCAGTGAGAAGCTCCGACATGAACTGGCGAATTTGAGTTATGGTGGTAACGAACGGTCGTACCGTCACCGTGTTCGGCGGAACCGGATTTCTCGGCCGCCGCATCGTTCGGCATCTGCGCTCTCGTGAATTTCCCGTCCGGATCGCGTCAAGGCATCCGGATCGGGGATACAGACAGTTTGGTCCTGATGATCCCCAACTGCAATCCGTAGGGGCGAACATTTACGACGAGCGATCGGTCGCGGATGCGCTCGCCGGCGCTTACGGCGCCGTAAACGCGGTCAGCCTTTACCTTGAGCGCGGAAAGGAGACTTTTCATTCCGTTCACGTCGAGTCGGCTCAACGGGTAGCAGTCCAAGCGCACCGGGCAGGAGTCGAACGGCTTGTTCACGTTTCAGGAATCGGTGCCGATGCTACCTCACCATCCCGCTACATCCGAAAGCGCGGCGAAGGTGAACTGGCGGTCCGGGCCGCGTTCGCCGGTGCACTTTTCGTTCGCCCGGCTGTGATGTTCGGACCGGACGACGCGTTTCTCACCACCATCCTCAAGCTCCTTCGCCAGCTTCCGATCTATCCGATGTTCGGCCGCGGCCGGACCAGATTGCAACCGGCCTATGTGGAAGATGTTGCGGAAGCGGTTGCCCGAGTCATGCGGCAAGCAGAGACGCATCCGACAATCTTCGAGTTCGGCGGCCCGCGCGTCTACTCTTACGAGCAATTTCTCAGAGCCGTTGCGCATCAAGCCGGCCTCGCGCCCCTACTGATTCCGATCCCGTTTGCCGTTTGGCACACACTGGCATGGGCCTCCGAAAAACTCCCGGGTCCACCCGTCACGCGTAACCAGGTAGAACTTATGCAAATCGACACCGTGTCATCGGCGAAGATGCCCGGATTTGTTGAACTTGGGATTTCGCCGCACTCGGTCGAGGCAATACTCCAGAAGATGCTGTCGAATCGCGGATGAAAGATGCTCCTCGGCTGATCCGCTTCAACGGATGACGGGTTCGCGCGTTACATCCGCCTGCGTTCAACCCCCTTGAGGTCCGCTTGGGGTCAGAAGCGGAAATCGACGCGTGCGTCGGTGGCGTCCGTTCTCGGTCCGAGAACGGACACTGTCTCAAAGATTAGCTGCGTGCGTGAAGCCCGGCCTCTGCCGACATTTCGGCTTGAGTGCTACTGCCGCCCCTACGACGTAGTGGTGATCGAACCCGTCTCCGCCAATCGTCTCCTTCAAAAACGGGAATTTCTGCGGTTCGGGCTGGAGACTTTCGGCATATCTCGCTAAGTTGCCATTTTCCGGAGACCGGAGACTTAGGGGATACTGAAAATGCCCGTAAATTGCAAGGCTTTCGCGCCTTAGGTGCACACTCTCATAGGTTGAGTGACTAGTTGGCTGGGGCGGGAGGGATCGAACCTCCGAATGGCGGAATCAAAATCCGCTGCCTTACCGCTTGGCTACGCCCCAACTGGCAGTTTTCCGGAATACGGCGGGCGAAAAGCCTGCCCCTTTTGCGGAAGCCGTTCCGGCACCGCCGGTCTATAGAGAGCGGTGCGTCATTTCAACAGGCCCAAGCCTCAAATTCCCGGCGAAGTGGGCCAGTGGTATGCATCTCCATAATAAAGGCTTTCCGGGCGGCCGTTCCGGCCGGAAACACCCCCGCCTCGCCCGGTCCCCGCCCTCCGGACAGTTGAGAGAACGCCGGTTTCGTGGGAAGACGGCAGCCCCGCCGTTCCAGTCCGGGGACCAGTCAAAGGCGAGTAACCGTCATGACTTACCGCGCGCCCATCAACGACATCCTGCTTGCGCTCAATCACGGCGCCGGCCTCAAGGCGGCCGTCGCGGCCGGTCACTACGGCGATTTCGACGGCGACATCACCGCCGCCGTGCTGGAGGAAGCCGGCAAATTCGCCGGCGACGTGCTGGCGCCGCTCAATCGCGTCGGCGACGAGCACGGCATCAAGCTCGGCGACAACAAGGTGACGACGGCGCCGGGCTGGCCGGATGCCTATCAGCGCTGGATCGCGGCGGGCTGGAACGCGGTGTCGGGCTCGGAAGAATTCGGCGGGCAAGGCTTGCCGATGGCGATCAATGCCGCCTGCACCGAAATCTGGAGCGCATCCAACGTCGCCTTCGGCCTCTGTCCGCTGCTGACGCTCTCCGCCATCGAGGCGCTCGATGCGCATGGCAGCCCGGAGCTGAAAAAAATCTATCTGGAAAAACTGGTGTCGGGCGAATGGACCGGCACCATGCAGCTCACCGAGCCGCAGGCCGGCTCCGATGTCGGCGCGCTGCGCACCCGCGCCGAACGCGCGAGCGACGGTTCCTATCGCATCAAGGGCACAAAAATCTTCATCACCTATGGCGACCACGACATGACCGATAACATCGTGCATTTCGTGCTGGCCCGCCTGCCCGATGCGCCTGCCGGCACGAGAGGAATATCTCTCTTTCTGATTCCAAAATTCCTGGTCAATGCCGACGGCTCGCTCGGCGCGCTCAACGACATCTACGCAAGCGGCGTCGAGCACAAGCTCGGCATGCATGCCTCGCCGACCTGCACCATGACGATGGGCGACAAAGGCGGCGCCATCGGCTACCTCATCGGTGAAGAAAACAAGGGCATGGCCTGCATGTTCACGATGATGAACCAGGCCCGTCTCGGTGTCGGCCTCGAAGGCGTCGGCATTGCCGACCGCGCCTACCAGCAGGCGCTGGCCTTTGCGCAGGAGCGCAAGCAAGGCCGCGCCATCGGCAAGAAGGGGGACGGGCTCGACCCCATCATCGTGCATCCCGATGTCAAGCGCATGCTGATGCAGATGCGCGCGATGACGGCGGCCGCGCGCTCTATCTGCTACGCCACAGCCGTCGCGCTCGATGTTTCGGTGCGGGCCAAAGACGCGAAAGTGCGCGCGGACGCCGCGGCACGCGGCGCGCTGCTGACGCCGATCGCAAAGGCGTTTTCGACCGACATCGGCAACGAGGTGGCCTATCTCGGCGTGCAGGTTCACGGCGGCATGGGATTCATCGAGGAGACCGGCGCCGCCCAGCATTATCGCGACGCGCGCATTACGACCATTTATGAAGGCACTAACGGCATCCAGTCGATCGACCTCGTGACGCGAAAGCTCGCGGCCAATGGCGGCGCGTCGGTGTGGGCGCTGCTCGATGAGCTCTCCGGCATCGTCAAGCAGGTGGAAGCCTCCAACGATCCGGCGTTCGGCACGACCGGCGCAAAGCTGCGCGACGCGCTTGGTTCGCTGGATCGCACCAGCAAATGGCTGCTGGAGCGCGTCGCCTCGGCGCCGAACGATGCGCTGGCGGGCGCGACGCCTTATTTGCGCCTGTTCGGCTCGACGCTCGGCGGCTGCATGCTGGCCGGCGAAGCGCTCGCCGCCAAGAGCAACGGCGAGGCCGACCCGCAGCGCTACGTCGCAGTGGCAAAATTCTTCGCGGAAAATATTTCGGTGCAGGCCGGTTCGCTGGAGAAGACGGTCACCGACAGCGCGGACGCCGTGAACGGCGCGGATGCGGTTCTGATGGCGTAGAATTTCTCGAAAAGCTTGCTGCGTGCTGAGGCGGTTTGCCGCAACGGGGCCGGCACAAGCCTGCCTTTGAAACGCCGTACGAACTGGATCGAATAGCTCACCGAATTGTGGCGATACTCCCGAGCGATTCGGACTTGCCTGACAGGCAAGTTTCAATATTTCCCCGCCGAATGCCCGATTACCCACAGAGCTGCACCGAAATCGTTAATCCACCATCCCGGATCACTCATCTTTGAACCAATGAGATTGGGTCTGGACCAATAAATTGAGCATTCGCGATCCTGCTCTATTCGCGTTCTTTTCAGGAAATTGACTTGACGCAGAATTGCCAAACCGTTCGCAAACTGGCGGCGATCATGTTTGCCGATGTCGCCGGCTTCAGCCGCCTGATGGAACGCAACGAGTCCTTGACATTCTCGCGGCTGCGCCGCCTTCGCGAAGAAGTCAATTTTCTCAAAGTGGAGGAATACGGAGGAAGGGTAATCCGGGCCACCGGCGACGGATTCCTGGCCGAATTCGGCAGTGCGCTTGCCGCCGTCCGGTGCGGTCTCGATATTCAGCGCACCGTCATTGAACTCGAGTCGGGACAGGCCATGGCCGACCGAATTCGGTTCAGAATCGGAATCAACGTCGGCGACGTGATCGTGGACGGCGATGACGTCGCGGGCGACGGGGTAAATATCGCTGCCCGGCTGGAAGCTCTGGCTCCCGTCGACGGCATCTGCGTTTCATCGATCGTGCGCGAACAAATTCGCGATGACTTCGACTTCAAGGATATGGGCGAGCAGAAGCTCAAGAATATCGCTCGCCCGATCAGAACCTATGCGCTGCACCCCGACAGCTCTGCTCCCTCGCCGACCCTGGCGCCGGCGTTTGACAAGCCTGCCGCCAAGCCGGTGCGCCTGTCGATCGTGGTCTTGCCGTTCACAAACGTCAGCGGGGACCCCACCCAGGAATATTTCTCCGACGGCATCACCGATGAGGTGACGGCCCAGCTTTCGAAGATCAGGGGCAGTTATGTCATCGGCCGCGACACGGCGTTCAGATACAAGGGCAAGGACGTCGATATCCAGTCGCTGGGAATTGAATTGGGCGTGCGCTATGTCCTGCGAGGAAGCGTCGAGCGCTTCGATGAGGGCATCGACACGACTGCGCAGCTTTGGGATGCCTTGTCCGGAACCGTGTTGTGGTCCGACACGATGGAGGTCGACAAGGCCGGCGTCCGCAACATCCGCCGCGAAGTGGTCAATCGCCTTGCCATCGCGTTGAATCTCCAGCTGATCGAAGCCGAGGCCAAACGATCCCAATCCGAGAATGCCGAGAGTCCCGACGCAACCGACCTCGTGATGCAGGCGCGTGCCGCCTACTATCGCGCCAACACGCTTGACGCCCTGAAGCAAGTGCGGGCCATGTTCGAAAAAGCACTGTTGATCAATGCCAGCGACCAGCCGGCGCTGGTGGGCCGCGCGGTTACGATGATCGAGCAGGTATTTGGCTGGCCGAGCGACGCCAATGCCGAACTCATCAATGAAGTGGACAGGGTGATGGCAATCGCCATGCCGCTGGATCGACGTGATGCCTATGCGCACTTCGTGATGTCCCGGTTACGCCAGATGCAGTGCCGTATCGAGGCGGCATTGGCCGAAATCAAATCGCGCTGGAACTGGATCCCAATTTGGTCGAGGCCATCGCCTGGAACGGCCATCTGCAGTTCGCCAGCGGACGTCCTGAATTAGGCATCGAACCTGTCCAGCGGGCCCTGGCGCAATCCCCTAAAGACCGGATGCGATGGGTGTGGTGCCTGATGCTGGGTCTCGATTATTCGCTGATGGGCCAATATAGTGACGCCATCATCTGGCTGGAGCGATCGATCGCGATCAACCCCAGGCACTGGGCAAATCTGGCATTCGCCGCGGTAACTTACGCAAATGTCGGCGACCTCGCCAACGCGAGGCGTGCCAGGGCTCAATTTGACGATATCTATCGCGGTGAAGTTATCGAACCCCAATTCTATTCGCAAACTCTGGCCTTTCTCGAATTGCTTGAAGAACGCGTCATGCCCGGATGGCGCAAAATGGGCCTCCCGGAGCCCGTCGAGCCGGTCCTGTATCGATAATCACCCGATCAGCTTCAACCCCACCTCGATCTCA
>CAVSXQ010000006.1:0-35349 GCA_963731915.1 uncultured Alphaproteobacteria bacterium | reverse complement strand
ACGGCTGAGAAAAATGCCACACCAGCCCGATTCCGTCGCGAAAATGGCAAAGCGGCGTGACCTCGGGCGGCCTCGCCGCTATACATCGCCCGCGCGGGATAGCACGATTTCCGGCCTTGCCGGACGCACTGGATGACCCCCACTTAGGGGTGCACCGAAACGCCGATTTGCAAAGCCTGATGTACGAGCGGACCTGACCAGCCGATGCCGATTACTATCCTCGATCTCGTCCTGCTCGCGGTAATGCTGATCTCGGGCCTGCTTGCGATGGTGCGCGGCTTCATGCGCGAAATCCTGTCGATCGCGGCCTGGGGCGCGGCGGCGCTGGTGACGCTGTATGCGTTCTCAAAACTGCTGCCGACCGCAAAATCCTATTTCAACAACGATACGGTGGCGGCCATTGTGGTCGTGGCCGGCACCTTCATCGGCACCCTGATCGTGGTTTCCGTCATCACGGTGCGGATCTCGGACATGATCCTGGATTCCCGGATCGGGGCGCTGGACCGCACGCTGGGCTTCCTGTTCGGGCTCGCCCGCGGCCTCCTGATCGTGGTCGTGGCCTTCCTGTTCTTCAGCTGGCTGGTCCCGGACAAGCAGAGGCCGGACTGGATCACGGGCGCGAAATCCAAGGTGGTGCTGCAGGGAACTGGCGATTGGTTAATGTCGCTCTTGCCGGACGACCCCGAGAACACCATCTTAAAGCGATTCAAGAAGAATAAACCCGAAGATGACCAAACTGACGCCGAACCGGCCCAGCCGGGTGCCGGCGATGGCTACAGTAAACCTGCCCGTGACGGTCTCAAAAGGCTGATTGAGAAACCCGCGGCCAAGTAATTGATCAAAGTAATCGGTAAAGTAATCGGTCAGGTGAATTTGAGGCCATACAGAGAGGCGATGGACCAGATGCAAAACCCTTCCGATCCTGCCGACCAACTTGATCCGGGCCTTGATATGGGTCTTGGCCCCATCGAACTGCAGGACGATCTGGAAGGCGATACGCTCCGCGAAGAATGCGGCGTGTTCGGCATCTTTGGCCACCCCGAGGCCGCCGCCATCACCGCACTCGGCCTGCACGCGCTTCAGCACCGCGGCCAGGAAGCCGCCGGGATCGTCACCTTCGACGGCAGCCGTTTTCACAGTGAACGCCGCCTCGGCCTCGTCGGCGACACCTTCTCCCGCCGCGAAGTGATCGAGCGCCTGCCCGGCAATACCGCGGTCGGCCATGTCCGCTACTCCACCACAGGCGCCACCATTTTGCGCAACGTGCAGCCGCTGTTCGCCGAACTCAATGCCGGCGGTTTCGCGGTCGGCCATAACGGCAACCTCACCAACGGGCTGACGCTGCGCCGCGAACTCGTCAAGAACGGCGCGATGATGCAGTCGACCACCGATACCGAGGTGATCCTGCATCTGGTCGCGCAGTCAAAACGCCCGCGCTTCATCGACCGCTTCATCGAGTCGCTGCGCGCCATCGAAGGCGCCTATTCGCTGGTGTCGCTCACCAACAAGAAACTGATCGGCGCGCGCGATCCGCTCGGCATTCGCCCGCTGGTGCTCGGCGATCTCGACGGCCGCCCGATCCTCACCTCCGAGACCTGCGCGCTCGACATGATCGGCGCCAAATACGTCCGCGACATCGAGCCCGGCGAGATCATCGTGTTCGACGAGGCCGGCGCGCACAGCCACAAGCCGTTCCCGCCAAAGCCGCCGCGGCCCTGCATCTTCGAATACATCTATTTCTCGCGGCCCGACTCCATCGTCGGTGGCCGCTCGGTCTATGAAGTCCGCAAAGCCTTTGGCGCGCAGCTCGCGCGCGAGAGCCACGCGGAAGTCGACGTCGTGGTGCCGGTGCCGGATTCCGGCGTGCCGGCCGCGATCGGCTACGCCCAGCATTCCGGCGTGCCGTTCGAGCTCGGCATCATCCGCAACCACTACGTCGGCCGCACCTTCATCCAGCCGACCCAGAGCGTGCGCGAGCTCGGCGTGCGCATGAAGCATTCGGCCAACCGGGCCGCCATCGAAGGCAAGCGCATCATCCTGATCGACGATTCGCTGGTGCGCGGCACCACCTCGAAGAAGATCGTGCGCATGATGCGCGACGCCGGCGCCCGCGAGGTGCACTTCCGTCTTGCCTCGCCGCCGATCCTCTACCCCGATTATTACGGCATCGACCTGCCCGACCGCGGCGGCCTCTTGGCAGCCACCCATTCGCTGGAGGAAATGCGCGCGGCGATCGGCGCGGATTCGCTCGCCTTCCTGTCGATCGACGGCATGTACCGCGCCATGGGCTATCCCGGCCGCGATCCCGCCAACCCGAAATTCTGTGATCACTGCTTCACCGGCGTCTATCCGACCCACCTCACCGACCAGAGCGAAGCCGAGCCGCAGCCGCGGCAGCTTTCGCTGCTGGCAGAGGCGGTGTGATTTGTCGTCCCTGCGAAAGCAGGGACCCATAGCCACCGGCCTTCGTTTTACGGACGCCATTAGACACGAACACCCTCCGCCATCATAACCGTCACGGCGTATGGGTCCCTGCTTTCGCAGGGACGACCACGATAGAGCTATCTCGATGACCACCCTGCCCCTCGCCTCCCGCATCGCTCTCGTCACCGGCGCCTCGCGCGGCATCGGCTATGCCACCGCGCGCGCGCTCGCCAAGGCCGGCGCGCATATCGTGGCGGTGGCGCGCACGCAGGGCGGGCTGGAAGAACTCGACGACGAGATCAGGAAGGACGGCGGCAGCGCCACGCTGGTGCCGCTCAACCTCATCGACCATGACGGCATCGCTCGCCTTGGCGCTGCGCTGCACGAACGCCACGGCAAGCTCGACATCCTCGTCGGCAATGCCGGAGTCGCCGGCCCTTCCTCGCCGCTCGGCCATATCGATCTCAAGCCGTGGAATGACGTGATGGCGGTCAACGTCACCGCCAACTTTCAGTTGATCCGCTGCATGGAGCCGTTGCTGAAGCAATCCGACGCCGGCCGCGCGGTGTTCCTGACCTCAGGCGCCGCCAGCAAGGCCAGCGCCTATCTCGGCCCCTACGCGGCGTCGAAGGCCGCGCTGGAGACGCTGGTGCGGGCGTGGGCGCAGGAAACCGCCAGCACAAATCTTCGCGTCAATTTGTTCAGCCCCGGCCCGATCCGCACCCGCATGCGCGCGACGGTGTTTCCCGGCGAGGACCCGATGACGCTGGACACGCCGGAACAGGCGGCCGAACTGATCGTGCCGATGTGCACGCCGGAATGGACCGAGACCGGCAGGCTCTATGACTACAAGACCCGCACGCTGATGAGTTTTCGCGCACCTGCGTAGCGCCGGCTGCAATTGACACCTCCCTCGCCGGCCGATTGACTCCACCCTCGACTGCGGACCAACCGCAGCGGATCAAGGGAGGAAGCCATGACGCCGAACCGCGCACACCCGATCACGGCCGCAACACGCTTCGCCAAATCCGCCTTCCTTGCACTGGCCGGCCTCGCGCTGATCGGCGCGTCGACGGTGACGCTCCCCGCGCATGCCGGCGAAATTCCCGCCTTCGCGGTCGATGCGTCCTGGCCAAAGCCGCTGCCGAACAACTGGATCCTCGGCCAGGTCGGCGGCATCACCGTCGACCGGCAGGGCCATATCTGGGTGATCCATCGCCCGCGCTCGCTGACCGACGACGAGAAGGGCGCGACGCTTAATCCGCCGCGCTCGAAATGCTGCGCCTCCGCGCCGCCGGTTTTGGAGTTCGACGCCGACGGCAATCTGTTGCGCTCATGGGGCGGTCCCGGCGAAGGCTATGAATGGGTCGGCCGCGAACACGGCATCGAGGTCGACGACAGGGGTTTCGTCTGGATCGGCGGCAATGCCGACAACGACAACGCCATCCTGAAATTCACACCCGACGGCAAGTTCGTGATGCAGATCGGCAAGATCGCGCCGAGCAAGGGCAGCAACGACACCACCCAGCTCGGCAAGCCCGCCGAGACCGCGGTCGACAACGAGGCGAACGAAATCTATGTCGCCGACGGCTACGGCAACCGCCGCGTCATCGTGTTCGACGCCACCACGGGCGGCTACAAGCGGCACTGGGGCGCCTACGGCAAGCCGCCGAACGACGACAAGCAGCCGCCCTACGATCCCAAGGCGCCGCCCCCACAGCAATTCGCCAATCCCGTCCACTGCGTGAAACTCAGCAATGACGGCATGGTCTATGTCTGCGACCGCATCAACAACCGCATCCAGGTCTTCAGGAAAGATGGAACCTTCGTGAAGGAATGGTTCTTCGAGAAGAACACGCTCGGCAACGGCGCGGTGTGGGATGTCGCGATCTGGCCCGATCCGAAGCAGAGCTGGCTCTTGAGCGCTGACGGCGAGAACAACGAAATTCGCGTGCTGAAACGCGATGACGGTACGGTGGTAGGAAGTTTTGGGCGCAGCGGCCGCAATGCCGGCCAGTTCCACTGGATCCACGCGATGGCGATCGACGCCAAAGGCAACGTTTATACCGCCGAGGTCGACACCGGAAAGCGCATCCAGAAATTCAAATTGACCACGGACGCGCTACGATAGGCGCATTGCCAGACCCGCCTTGGGTCACCAAGATCGCCGGGAATGCCGGGGGATTTCGTGGAAATCCGCCGGCATCAACCTTTGGAGGAAATAACATGAAAACTAAACTTGCGGGAAACTCCGCCGCGCTGATCGTGCTCGCAGGCCTCTCGCTAGCGGGCCCGGCCTTTGCGCAGGACAAGAACATCAAGATCGGCGTGCTCAACGACATGTCGAGCCTTTATGCTGATATTGGCGGACCGAACTCGGTGGCGGCGGTCAAGATGGCCGTCGAGGACTCCGGCCTCAAGGCCAAGGGCTGGAATATCGAGGTGCTGAGTGGCGATCACCAGAACAAGCCGGATATCGGCGTCAACATCGCACGGCAGTGGATCGATGCCGAGAAGGTCGACGCGATCGCCGATACGCCAAGCTCCGGCGTTGCGCTCGCCGTCAACAACCTGGTGAAGGAAAAGAACTCAGTGCTGCTCAATTCGGGTGCCGCGACTGCCGATCTCACCGGCAAGGCCTGCACGCCGAATACGGTCTCGTTCACCTATGACACCTACATGCTTGCCAACGGCACCGGCAAGGCGCTGACCAAGACCGGTGGCGACAGCTGGTTCTTCCTCACTGCCGATTACGCCTTCGGCCACGCGCTGGAGCGCGATACCTCGGCGGTCGTCACCGCTACCGGCGGCAAGGTGCTTGGCGGCGTCAAGCATCCGCTCAACACGTCGGACTTCTCGTCCTTCCTGCTGCAGGCGCAGTCCTCCAAGGCCAAGATCATAGGCCTCGCCAACGCCGGCGGCGACACCACCAACGCGATCAAGCAGGCGGCCGAATTCGGTATCGTCGCGGGAGGACAGAAGCTCGCAGCGCTCCTGCTGTTCATCAACGACGTGCATGCGCTCGGGCTGAAGACTGCGCAGGGCCTGACCTTTACGGAGTCCTTCTATTGGGACCTCAACGACAAAACGCGCGAGTGGTCGAAGCGCTTCCAGAAAGTCTCACCGAAGGGCTCGATGCCGTCGATGACGGTCGCCGGCCTCTATGCGGAAATCCTGCATTACCTGAAGGCGATGGAAGCGCTCGGCAGTAATCCGCGCGACGGCGCCAAGGTCGTCGCCAAGATGAAGGAACTGCCGACCGACGATCCCTTGTTCGGCAAGGGCCCGCTGCGCGCCGATGGCCGTCGCCTGATTCCGGCCTACCTGTTCGAGGTGAAGAAGCCCGAAGAGTCCAAAGGACCGTGGGATTATTACAAGCTGGTTGCCACGATCGCGCCGGAAGACGCGGCAAAGCCGCTTGAGGCGAGCGATTGTCCGCTGGTGAAGAAATAGCAAAGTCGCAGCCGGCCGGATTTATGATCCGGCCGGCTTGCGAAAGATGAAATTGTTACAATAGCCCTTGCTCTTCCAGAACCACGCGCCGCTCTGGCGCTGGTGGATCGCCGCGTCGAACTCGGAAAGCGGAAGCAATTTGCTGCCGCAAATGAAACTGCCCTCGTAGCCAAGGCGTTCAAGATGGGCAAATACGTCATGAACGCTGCCCGGCGCGAGGTGCCGGTTTTCGCACTCGAAGATGAGCAACGGCGCGTGCTGCCGCAGGATCCGGTCGGCGCCCTTGAGAACCTCGAGCTCGACGCCTTCGAC
Source organism: uncultured Alphaproteobacteria bacterium (assembly GCA_963731915.1). Taxonomy (GTDB): domain Bacteria; phylum Pseudomonadota; class Alphaproteobacteria; order Rhizobiales; family Xanthobacteraceae; genus Bradyrhizobium. The sequence continues at coordinate 29,160 of CAVSXQ010000006.1, read as the reverse complement.
ATCGATCTTGAGGAAACCGATCCTGTCGCCCGCATCGAAATATTCATCGAGTGACACCATCGGCACGGTCAGGCTCGTGAAATCCTCTGCCTCCAGAGCCGTGCTCTTGAGCGACGCCCCGGGTTGATGGCCTTTTGGAACGTACAATTCCTGTGCGCCGGAATGCGAATAGACGGCCTTTGCTTCGACCGTCACATTGGCGAGACCTATTGCCCCGCAGACGTCAGCCAGGCCGGTTGCCAACTCCGGCTGCGGTTCGAATGCGATCACCTGGCCATCTCGCGACCAGCTGGACAGCCAATAGATGAAGCGGCCCTTGTTGGCGCCAACGTCGCAGGCGACGTCGCCCGGCCGCAGATGTTGCTTGATGACGTCGAGTTCAACTCTCTGATCGCGCAGCCGTGCCTTCAGGGCGCGAATGCGAAATCGTACGCTCTCGCTGCTAAACCAAGCCTGGAAAATAGACACCCGCTGCCGTCCCCGAACTTCTGGGGCATCTCTTGCCGCGCCCAGCCTGTATTGCATCCTTGCGGAACCCCTCGGAAGTTTCAAGCGTCGAACGATCGGGGCTTGAGCCTTAATCGGAAGATGGCGTCGAGGCGATCGGGGCTTTGCGGGTGCTCGCAAGCGACAGGGTTCGCGCCGAAATCGCAAGCGCCAGCAGGAGCAGCGCCGACGCCAGATAGAACGGCGCACCCGGCAATTTGAACGGCGCCCCTGCGCCGATGAAATACGCAAATGTCAGCGTGAACAGGAACGGGCCCAGCAGCTGCGATACGCTGGCCACGCTCATGGTGGCGCCCTGCAACTGGCCCTGCTGCTCGGGTGTAACCAGCCGCGTCATCAGTGCTTGCGTGGATGCACCCGCAAGACCCCACAAAGCCATGAAGGGGATACCGACCCAGGACAGCAGCCCGGTCGGCGCCGCCGCAAATATAAAGAACCCGATCACGCCGCAGCCAAAACCCAACAGCAAAGCCCGACGTTCGCCGATCCGGCGGACGATCGGTCCGATCGCCGCGCCCTGCACGATCATCGAGCAGATGCCGACCAGGGCAAGCGTGGCACCGACCATTGTCGTGCTCCAGCCATAGCGATACGTCGAATACAGCACGAACACGCTGGGCAGCACGACGTGCGCGAGCTGCGCAAAAAAATGTGCGATCGACAATCCCGCCAGCACGCGGTCGGTGCGGAGCAGATTTACCGCGCCGACCGGATTGGCAGCCTTCCAGCGCCACGGCGAGCGGCGGCCCAGTGGCAGCGACTCCGGCAAGATCAGCCAGCCATACAGCGCATTGGCAAAACTGAGCCCCGCCGCCACCCAGAACGGCAGCCGCGGATCGACATCGCCGAGCAGGCCGCCGAGCGCGGGACCGAGGATGAATCCGGCACCGAAGGCGACGCCGATCTTGCCGAACACTTCGGCGCGCTTTTCCGGCGCGGTGATGTCGGCGATATAGGCGTACGCGGTCGAGATGCTGGCCGTGGTGATCCCGGAGATGACGCGGCCGAGGAACAGCCAGCTCAGCGTCGGCGCCAGCGCCATCAGCACATAATCGAGCGACAGGCCGAAATTCGACAGCAGCACCACCGGACGGCGGCCAAAGCGGTCCGACAGCGCGCCCAGGATCGGCGAGAAGAAGAACTGCATCAGCGCCCAAGCGGTGCCGAACAAACCAAAAATGCGCGCCGCGTTCGCGGTGTCGTTATCGACAAAACTCTCGATCAGCTTTGGCAGGATCGGGATGATGATCCCGAGCGCCAGCGTGTCGAGCAGGATGGTGACGAAGATGAAAATGACCGCCGCGCCGCGCGAGGCTTCCTGTCGGGGATCGTCCAACGCCTGGCCTCCGGTTCGCAGAAGAAGCGCCCCGGTATGCCAGACGCGTGCTTCAACAAATCTTCGTTCCGCATGAAGATAGTGCCGAACCGCGGCGCTCGCCAGACCTGCCTCAGTCCCTGAACTTGCATTCGAACGGATCCTCCGGACAGGGTTCAACGACCCTTACGACCATGGCGCGGCGGAGCCGATTGTCGGCTATATATTTTCTGACGAATTTCACCGTATCTGGCCGCACGGTCAGTTTCCGGTTCTTTGCTGCCTTCATAAATGCGGCTGTATTTCCCTTCTCCTCGATCATCTGCACGAATTGCACAACAGACCGAAGAGGAACATTGATGAGCTTCGTACGCTTGCTGGCCCCCTTCGAGGCCGAGACCTTTGCCTTCTTCGCACTTTTCGCCTTCTTAGCCATCGAACTTCTCCTGTGAGTTATCGGTTTCGGACAAGTTGGACTTCCGGGCTCTTGGCCAGGTCAGCTGCTATGACCGCAAGCCGTTCAGATGGGGTGCCACCGCCGATCACACGTTTCCCAACCACCAGCGGACTTCGGGCGATTCTCTCCGCCGGACTGGCCCCCGGAACCGAGCGCGAAGACGAGAAGAGGTACGAGCGCATCGGATCGAGTTCCATTATGCCGCTCGGCGAGATTGCTACTGCGACTGTTACCTGATGCACGTCCGATCGGTTCGCGAGTCCCGTCACAGAGGCGCTCGTAAGTTGAAATGCATCGGTTACCGGCGTGAACGTGATTGTCGGCGTACCGGAACCGGTAACCAACGTTGTGAAGGTCAACTTGTCAGCCATTGTGGGCGGACTGCCGCCGCTGCCAGGTGTGGCATCGCCACCCGCCAGATTTGCAAACAGCGTGAGCTCGATGAAATCTGCGATGACCTTATCAACGCCGATGCGCCCAGCAATCGGATAAATATAGTTGGGACCGACGATTTGTCCTGCACAATAGCGCTCGGTTACCGTGGTGAGCAGTCCGCTGAACGTATCGGTAGCGGTGAAGGTGCGCTGGTTGGTACGTTGGCGATTGGCCGCTGCGTGTATTCCAAGCGTGAACTGCGAGTTGGTTAGCGGTTTGAGAAAATTTAGATCGGTTGAAAGGTTATTGTCTTCGGTCATCGTGAGGTCGAAGGTGTATGCAAGTCCGGCGTCGTAAAACAGCTTTACAGAAGAACGAACGCGAGCCAGCGCAGGGGTTTTGAAAAGGTTATAGTGAAATCCATTGATAGCCGCCGGCTCGTTCTGATATCGCGCTGCGAGCTCTTGCGCGAGAGGATCATCCAGTCTGGCTAGAAACTTGATTACGATCCTTCTGAGCGTCTCGCGCGATTCACAACGGATCTGCCGCACGATATGATAGGTATCAACGCCAGTCACATCTTCAGGCAGCGGGTGGATAGCGCAGCCCGCGCCAAGAAAAGACAAAGCTATAGCGGCAACAGAAAACAATTTACTTCATCGCAATACTCCACACACGAAGCACGCCGGAAAAGTAGAGAGTTGCTCAATGACAAGTATAAAATTTAAGATTGCGCCGTTGGTAGAAAGCTGTCTAGCCGGTCACTGACGAGATTCAGACCTGTTGCTCAACAGCCACGCTTTTGAGGACAGCAGCTTCTCGCGAAAATGAAACCGCAAGGGTGCGCTACGCCCTTGCCGAAGCCTGCTCAGGACGGCCGCTTGCGCTTGTGGGCGAACGGATTGGCCTTTTCGCGCAGGGTAATGCGGATCGGGGTGCCCGGCAGCTCGAACACCTCGCGCAGCGAATTCGTCAGATAGCGCAGATAGGATTGCGGCACGGCATCGGCGCGCGAGCAGAACAGCACAAAGCTCGGCGGCCGCGCCTTGGCCTGCGTGATGTAATTCAGCTTCAGCCGCCGTCCCGACACCGCCGGCGGCGGATTGGCGTCGACCGCCTGCTCGAACCAGCGATTGAGCGCCGCCGTCGGCACGCGCCTGTTCCAGACCGCATAGGCGTCCTGGATCGCGGTCATCAGCCGGTCGATGCCCTCGCCCATCAGCCCGGACACCGCGACAACTGGCGCGCCCCTGACCTGCGGCAGCCAGTGGTCGGCGTCGGTGCGCAGCGCCGAGATCAGGCTGCCCTTTTTCTCCATCAAATCCCATTTGTTGACCGCGAGCACGATCGCGCGGCCCTCGCGCTCGATCAAATCGGCGATGCGAAGGTCCTGTTCCTCGAACCGGTTCTGCGCATCCATCATCATGACAACGACTTCGGCGAAGCGGATGGCGCGCAGCGCGTCGGCAACGGACAATTTTTCGAGCTTTTCCTCGATCCGCGAGCGCCGCCTGAGGCCTGCGGTATCGAACACGCGAAAATCCCGGCCCTGCCAGTTGATCTCGACGGAGATGGAATCCCGCGTCGTGCCGGCTTCCGCGCTGGTCAACAGCCGCTCCTCGCCGAGCAGATGATTGATCAGCGTCGATTTGCCGGCGTTGGGGCGGCCGACGATCGCGACCCGGATCGGGCGCGTTGCGAGTTCCTCTTCGCTCTGTTCGATGATGTCGTCATCGTCGAATTCCTCACTTTGCTCGACGGGTTCCGGCATCAGCACGCGCAGCGCGTCGTAGAGATCGCTCATGCCTTCGCCATGCTCGGCGGAAATCTGCACGGGATCGCCGAGGCCGAGCGCGTAGGACTCCATCGCGCCGACCTCGCCATGCTTGCCTTCGGCCTTGTTGGCAACCAGCACCACCGGCTTGTTGGCGCGGCGGGCGAAGTCGGCAAAGCTGCGGTCGTTCGGCGTCAGCCCGATCCGCGCGTCGATCACGAACATCAGCGCGTCCGCTAGCCCGATCGCGGCTTCCGTCTGCTCCTGCATCCGCGCGGTCAGCGATCCCCTGGCGCCCTCGTCGAGGCCGGCGGTGTCGATGATGGTGAATTCGAGATCGCCGAGGCGGCCCTCGCCCTCGCGGCGGTCGCGGGTGACGCCCGGCTCGTCATCGACCAGCGCGAGTTTTTGCCCGACCAGCCGGTTGAACAGCGTCGATTTTCCGACATTGGGCCGGCCGATAATGGCAATCGTAAAAGACATACAAAATCCGTTCGCCCGTCAGGACGGGCGTGTCAATGCAGCGGCTGCAAAATTCAGCGCGAGAAGCTGCCGCTCGGCACCGGTGCGGGGAATGCGGACTGCTGCTGCGCGGGCTGGGCCTGCTGCGGCTGGGCCTGCGTATCGGGCGGTGGCGCGGTGGTGCGGCGGCGAACGATCTTGGCCGGCTTCGGCGGCGGCGGTGCCACCGCCGTGCTGCCCTCTTCCTCCTGCGCGGCATCGGGATCGGCGGGCGCGGCTGCGGGCACTGCTGCCTGCTTGCTCCGGGATTTCGAACCGCCCTTCTGTTTCGGCTCGGGCGGCGGTGCGGCGGCAGCCGCGGCTGCGGCCGCATTCTGCTGGTCGATCTGCTGCTGGCGGGCGCCCTTGTAGAGATCCTTCGGCACGCCCTGCTCGAGGCCCGGCACGCCTTCCGGGAACACCGGCTTGCGATCGCCCGGAAGTTTTTTCTTGGTGTCGAGGAAGTCGAGCAGATCGCTCGGATCGAAATTGGCCGTGCTGCAGCCGGCCAGCACGCCCGACAGCGCGACGACGACAGCAAGGGCAGTCAGGCGTTTCGATCCGCGCATGGTCAACATCTCGCTCAACTCACCGTCAGCTCTTCGCGACCGGCGGCAGCAACGCCTGCAGCGCTTCGGCACGCGAGCGCAGACCCGGCGGGGTCGCTCCGTCATTGGCAATCAGATCCAGCCACCGCCGCGTCGCCGTGGCGTCGTTGGCCCGCCAGGCTGACAAGGCCAGCAGTTCGCGCGCGGTATGGCGGAAGGTCGCATCCTGCGCCGTCGCCGATTCAAGCCGCTGCAGCATGTTGGGATAGGTGGTGGTTTCCAGCAGCAACTGCGCCGCGCGGATTCGCGCCAGATCGCGCTCCGGGGCGCCGACGCTGGAATTGGCCGCGATGTCGTCGAACATCTTTGCAGCGGCCGGCTTGTCGCGGTTAGCGGCTTCCGCCGCCGTTCGCAGCCGGGCCAGGATGCGATAGCCGGACGGGGCCTTGGCGGCGAGGTCGGCAAAGGCCGCTTCCGCCTCGGCATGCTTGTTTGCGTCGGACAGCTCGGCAGCCTTGTCGAAGGCGGCGCCGGCTTCTGCGGCCTTCTTGGCCTCGAGGTACTGATAGCCGCGCCAGCCGCCCACGCCTGCAATGATCAGGACGGCGAGCGCGATGATGAAGATCGAATATTTCTCCCACAGCTTCTTGAGCTGGTCGCGACGTACGTCCTCATTGACTTCATCAAATATTTCAGACACTTAAGGCTATCCCATCTCCGATGAGCCGCATCAAAAACAGGCGGCGCGGAGCGCCCGGCCCCGGCTTTGCGGCGGCGTTACCCTATCGTTATGGCGGTGGCAAGGCAAAGCCAGCCCGATCAAAGTGTTACCGGGATATGATTAACTCTGGGGGGCGAGACCAAACGCCTGTGACCAATCGACTGGCTGACATTGACATCGAGGTTCAAAATTTGGCGTATTCCATTGCATTGCCCTCCGTCCGGATTTGCAGGTGGTTCATGTTTCGCCGCACCCTGATCGTGATGCTGGTCTCGTCCCCGGCTGCCCTGCCCGCAATATCCCAGGCCTACGACATCAAGCCGAAAACGCCGGATAGCGCGTTCGCCGGCAAGCTGCTCCCCGACATCCTGGGCATCTCGGCGGACACCACCGGCGAGTTGGCGCGCGCCATCTTCGAGACGTACAAGACCCGCTCCGATGGCAAGAACGACATCCAGCAGCAGAAATTCGGCGGCACCAATGTCAGCTACATCAGCGCGCTGATGTTCAGCGCGCCTGCCGGCGCCAAAGCCGGCGAAGTGCTGTCGGCGAATTTTTCATCGCCTGCCAGCGCCAACCGCGCGTATTTCGTCATGCGCAACCTGACCTTTGCGAAAGACCAGCAGCCGTCGAGGGCCGAAATGGTCAAGCAGGTGATGGACAAATACGGCGCGCCCACCATCGTCGGCGACCAGCATCTCTATTACGTCTATCGCAAGGGCGGCATCGTGTCGGTCGGAGCCAAGTACAAGGAGCCGGCGGCGACCGAAGCCCTCGACAAGCCGCTCGATCCGAAAATGGCGCTCAAGCTCAATGCCAGCAACACCGGCCGCGGCAGTTGCGTCGCCGTCGTCAAGCGGGCCCTGGCAAAGGACAAGACGCTGAACGCGCTGCTCGACGACGCCAAGGGCGCCAATTGCGACGGCGTGCTCAGCGTGTACTTCACTCCGGGCGCGCCATCCGACCGCATCGGCACCGCCGAGTTCACGCTGCTCGATGTGAAACGCGTCGTCAGCGCCGCGGCGATCGACGGTGAAGCCCTCGCCGCCGAGATGAACGAGCGCAGCGCCCTGCCGAAAGGCAGCGCGCCGAAGCTTTGAGGGCTATCTCCTTCGCGGCTCCTCAGGATGACGGATTACGCCTGCGAAGCCACAAACGCCTCGCGCAACTGTCGCTTGATCACCTTGCCATTGGCATTGCGCGGCAGCGGCTCGGAGATGAGCTGCATGGTCTCCGGCACCTTGTAGTCGGAGAGCCGCTCGGCGCACCAGGCGCGCAGCACCTCGCTGCCGACCGCATGGCGCGTCACCACCACGGCATGCACCCGCTCGCCCAGCACCGGACAGGGCTTTGCGATGATCGCACTCTCGATCACATCGGGATGGCTGGCCAAAACCGACTCGACCTCCGCCGAATAGATCTTCAGCCCGCCGCGGTTGATCATGTCCTTTTGCCGGTCGAACACCCGCACGAAGTTGTCGGCATCAACAGAGCCGAGATCGCCGGAATGCCAGAACCCACCGGTAAAGCTTTCTGCAGTCGCCTTCGGATTGTTCCAGTAGCCTTTGATGACAGAGGCGGAACGGATCCAGATTTCGCCGATCTCGCCGCGCGGCAACTCCCTGCCCTCGCTGTCGACCGCGATGATATCAGCGCCCGGGCACGGCAGGCCGACGCTATCAATATGCGACGCGGTCAATTCACCCGGCATCATGGTGGACGGCGACGTCGTCTCGGTCGCGCCGTAGCAATTCGCAAGCTTCAATCCTGGAATTCTCGCAGCCAGCTTTTCGATGGTGGCGATCGGCATCGGCGCGCCGCCAAAGCCGCCGATCCGCCAGCTCGATAAATCGTAGCTGTCGAAATCCGGCTGCAGCAGGCACAGATTGTACATCGCCGGCACCATCACGGTGTAGGTGACGCGCTCGCGCGCCGCCACCTTGAGATACTCGGCGGCCTTGAACTCGGGCATGATGATCAGCGCGCCACCACAACACACCATGGTCATGATGTTGGCGACCACACCCGTGACATGCCCGAGCGGCACGGCGGCGATCGAACGATCCGCCACGGTGAGATTCAGGCACGACACAAAGATCATCGAGGAATGAATGACGTTGCAATGGGCGAGCATCGCGCCCTTCGGCTTGCCCGTGGTACCCGAGGTGTAGAGGATCATCGCGGTGTCTTCTTCGCCGACCTCTGCGGGCGCGGAAGCAACATTGTCGAGCAGTACGGCAAACTGCGATGCGTGGGAATCGTCATCGACGGCGATCCGATGGACAAGCTCGGGAACGTCGCCCACGGCGGGCAAACGATCCGCCAGACCAGCCTCGTGGACCAAAGCCTTCGCGCCGCAATCGGTCAGCACATAGGCGATCTCGGGCTTTTGCTGGCGGGTCGAGAGCAGCACCGTCACCAGGCCCGCATGCGCAGCCGCGAACATGGTCAGTACGAATTCGATGCGGTTGCCGAGCAGCACCGCGATGCGGTCGCCGCTTTTCAGGCCGAGTTTTTGGAATCCCGTCGCGATCTGCGCCGATTGCGCGACGGCCTCACGCCACGTCATCCGCCTGTTGCCGCAGACCAGCGCCTCGCCATCAGGGTTTTGCGCGGCCGCTTGCGATACCATCGCCCAGATGCTGCTCGGCCGCTCGCAAAAGGCCGGCACCAGACGATCGCCAAAACGCGCTTCGAGCCGCATTGCCGGAATGGAGTGCTTTGACCAGTCCATCGCCTCGCCTCAGGCCTTGGTCTTCATGCCATAGACATGCTCCGGCCCCGGAAACGCGCGGGCGCGGACGTCATCGGCATAGCCCTTGACCGCGGCTTCGATGGCGGGCCCGAGATCGCCGTAGCGCCGCACGAATTTTGGCGTCCGCGGCGACAGCCCCAGCATGTCCTCCAGCACCAGCACCTGGCCGTCGCAGGCCGCACTGGCCCCGATGCCGATGGTGGGAATGGCGATGGCCTGCGTGATCTTGCGCGCCAGCGGTTCGGCGACCGCCTCGATCACAACCGAAAACGCACCGGCGTCGGAAATCGCGCGCGCGTCGTTTTCGATCGGCTCCCAGCTACCCTCCTCGCGGCCCTGCGCGCGAAACGAACCCAGCGTGTTGATCGATTGCGGCGTCAGCCCGATATGGCCCATCACGGGAATGCCGCGCCCCGCCAGGAACGCCACCGTCTCGGCCATCCGCTCGCCGCCTTCGAGTTTCACCGCGCCGCATTGCGTCTCTTTCAGGATCCGCACCGCGGAATGAAACGCCTGCTCCTTCGACGCCTCGTAGGAGCCAAAGGGCATGTCGACGACGACAAGCGCACGCTGCGAGCCGCGCATCACCGCGCGGCCCTGCAGGATCATCATCTCGAGCGTGACCGGCACCGTGGTCTCGAATCCGTGCATGACGTTGCCGAGGGAATCGCCGACCAGGATGACGTCGCAATGCCGGTCGACGAGAGCTGCGGTGTGCGCGTGATACGAGGTCAACATCACGATGGGGTCGCCGCCCTTGCGGGCGCGAATCTCCGGCGCGGATTTGCGCTTGATGGCCGATTGCACCGACATCTTCAGGCTCCGACCACCGGCACGCCGATCACCACCGGGTGGAACGCGAAGGCAAGCGCCAGGTAAGCGATGACACCGACCGCGACTGCGATCAGATCGTTGCCGGGCCCGCCGACCGGAATCGGCGGCCCGCCACTATCGGTGCGGCGTTTCAGCGTGATGCGGTCGAACACCGCCCAGGCCAGGAACGCGCCGAACAGGATGATGGAACCGAGATCGCCATTGGCGAGCAGATGTGCCGCCGCCCACAATTTGATGCCCGTCAGCATCGGATGCTTCAGCGTGGTGTAGATGCGGCCGCGGATATAGGAGGCCACCACCATGATCACGGCCGGCAGCATCAGCGCCACCGCGATGTGCTTCATGGCGGTCGGCGGATACCAGACATTGATCCAGCCGGTGGCGCGATAGTTGGCAAAACCCCAGATGATCAGCGCAAGACCGGCGGCAGAGGCCAGCGAATAGCCGATAAAGTAGCCGCGCTGGCCGAGCGAGGCGATCGCCTGCGCCCGCGCCGCGCGCTGGGTGGTCAAGGTATGGACCCCGAGGAACAGGATCAGCCCCAGGATCATCACCAATAGTCCCACGATGTTCTCCCCTGTCGGCGCGATCTTCCGTCCAATCGCCTATCATTATTAGCGCGCCGGACGCAATGCACCGCCCGGCCGCCCGATTCACTGCTTGTCCGATTGCTTGCCCAGCGCGCGATTGTCGACATAGCGGATCGCGATCGGCCGGCCGGCGAGCGAACCGCCGAGCCCGTCGGTGAACTTCAGCGGCACGCACGCATTGAGCGAGGCGTTGATCGCCTTGAGATAGATCGCGCGCGTCTCGGCGGATATGCCCGCGGTGGCAAACGTCAGTTGCGGTTTGGCGATGATCTCGCCTGTTCGTTTGAAGCTGAAGCGCACCGACATCTGCATGCCCTCGCGTGCGCTGTCCGCCGGCGGCGGCGACCAGCACGAGCGCAGCGCCGCAAAGAGGTCGCCGATGCTGCCGAGGTCATGATCCGGCTTCTGGTATTTTGCGGCATCCTCTCGCGGCGGCACGCTCTGGATCGTGAGCTGCAGGTTCTGGCCGTAGGGATAGTCGATTTCGGGAATGCACGGCCCGTCATTGAACACGCTGCAAAACGACGGCGTGCATGGCTGGCCGTCGAGCACACTGCAGGGCGCGTGCGAAAACGGCGTGGGATTGATCTGCCGTTGCTGGGCATGGGCGGAACCAACGGCAAGGCCCGGGATTGCGGCGATGATACAGATCGCAATGCGTCGAAGCATGATGTCAGCCCGTGGTGGCAATCAACCCTAGATAATGACGTTCACAACGGATGCGCCAGAGCGCCAACATCAAGTCATTGTCATCATCTCTGTCCTGCGCCTCGACGACAGGGTTTTAACGCACCCTCGCCTCGGATAGGGTGCGCGCGATCAGCAGGGGGATGACATGAACTTTGCCGGAATTTTTGCGCGAATAGTCGCGCTGATCGGCGGCGCCGCACTTTTGTGGCGCCGGTTGCAGGGCGCAGCGCCGGAACCGGCCTGGGGCAGCGCTCCGGTGGTGCCGGTGGCAAAACCGCAAGGCGCGATCCCGACGCTCAAGATGCCGACGGCCAGGGGGTGGGACGACGGGCAGAAGCCGACTGCCGCGCCGGGGCTCAAGGTCAATGCGTTCGCGACCGATCTGAAGCATCCACGCTGGATCTACGTGCTGCCCAACGGCGACGTGCTCATTGCCGAGTCCAATCAGGTCGCAGGCCCCGCAAGGAGCGTGTTCAGTTACGCGATGCAGGCGACGATGCGACGTGCCCGAGCCCTTGGCGTCAGCGCAAATCGCATCACGTTGTTGCGCGACACCGACGGCGACGGCGTCGCCGAAAAGCGCGAAATCTTCATGGAAGGGCTGAGCCAGCCGTTCGGCATGGCGCTATTGGGCGACACATTCTATGTCGGCAACACCGACGGCGTGGTGGCCTTTCCGTATGCGGCCGGCGCCGATCGCATCAGCGCGCCTGGACGAAAGCTCATCAGCTTCAAGCCCGGTGGGCATTGGACGCGGAGCCTGTTGCCAAGCCCCGATGGCAAAAAACTCTATGCCGGCGTCGGCTCGCTCAGCAATATCGCCGAGAGCGGCATGGCCGTCGAGGAAGGCCGGGCCGCAATCTATGAGCTCGATCTGGTTGGGAATAGCAGCCGCATTTTTGCCGGCGGCCTGCGCAACGCGGTGGGGCTGGCATGGGAGCCGCAGACCGGCGTGCTCTGGACCGTGGTCAACGAGCGCGATGGCCTTGGCGACGAGACACCGCCCGACTATCTGACATCGGTTCGCGACGGCGGTTTTTATGGCTGGCCCTATTGCTACTGGGGACAGACGGTGGACGATCGGGTTCCGCAGGATCCGGCCGCGGTCGCAAAGGCCATTACGCCGGACTACGCGCTGGGCGGCCACACCGCCTCGCTCGGCCTGTGCTGGCTGCCCGCCGGCACCCTTCCGGGCTTTCCGGAAGGCATGGCCATCGGACAGCACGGCTCCTGGAACCGCAGCACGCTGAGCGGCTACAAGGTCGTCTTCGTGCCGTTCGCGAACGGGCGTCCGGCCGGACCGGCGAGGGATATTCTGTCGGGATTCCTCGCGCCGGACGAACGGGAATCCTATGGACGGCCGGTGGGGGTAACGCTCGGTCCCGACGGCTCCCTTCTGGTAGCGGACGATGTTGGCGATGTGATCTGGCGCGTCACCGGCGGCCGGCAGGGCTGAGCTGCCCTGCGGTCCGCCGCAGTTCACTTCCGCGCGTTCATCGCGGACAATTCAGCAATCAGCGCCTTCTCGCTGGGCTGGTCGAGCACGCCGGTGGCATAGAGCGAAATACCGCCGTAAAGGGTGATGTAGACCTTCATGACCGCGCGGCGCCGCTCAGCCGAGGACTCGATATCGCGGGCGAAAATCCGCATCGCCTCCGTGATGACCTTGTGCACGGCCTTCTGCAGCGGCGGATTGAGCTTCATGGTGGCGTGCGGCCGGCTGGTCATCAGCGCATAGAGCGCGCGGTTTTTCAGCGCAAAGCCGACATAGATGGCGGTGTAGTCTTCCGGCGTGTTCGCCTTCACCAGTTTCGCGGCGAGCCGCAAATAGGCCTCCGTCGCAACCTCGTCGAGCAGCGCTTCGCGATGGGCGAAGTGATTGTACAGCGAGCGGTGCGCGACGCCGACGGCTTCCGCGACCTCCCGCAGGCTGAGCGCCTCGTGGCCGCCCTTCGCCACCAGGCGAGTGGCGGCCCGCAGCGCCGCTTGTTTCAGATTGCCGTGGCGATAGGTCGCCCGGCGCGCTTTTTGGGTCATGCCTCCTTCATACAAAGGCGGCCCGCCGAACGCCACCGCCTCAGGCCGAGGCGCGCTGTGTCACGCGGTCCTCGCCATATTGCGGGGTGATGTCCTCGTCGATCATTTGCCGGATCAGTTTGATCACCGCGCCCCGCGCCCGCTGCTTGGTGGCGGCATGGGCCGCCAGATTGAGCGTGCTGAGTGCGGTTGCGGCCTCCTCGGCAGCCTTGTCCAGCGCTTGCGCCGGAACCACCCGGTCGAAGAACCCGGCGGTGACGGCCTCCTGCGGTCCGAACATCTCCGCCGTCATCACGACCCGGCTGAAATAGGCCGGCGTCAGCCGCTGCCGCGCCACTTCGATGGCAAACCGCGGCACCGTCAGCCCGATGGCGACCTCGTTCATGCCGATCCGGTAGTCGCCCTCGGCGGCGATGCGATGGTCGCTCGACATGATCAGAAAGGCCCCCATCGGATAGGCGTTGCCGTGGCAGGCCGCGACCACCGGCAATGGGAACGACAGCAGGCGCAGCGCAAGCTCAGCGCCCGCCTTCAACATCAGATACTGGTCTTCCGCGCTGCCCTTGGCGAACACGTTGAGATCGAAGCCGCCGGAAAAATGCTTTCCGCGCGCTTTCAGGATCGGGACGGCGCGATCGCGCTCGGCCTCGTCGAAGGCGGCATGCAGCGCGTTCAGCATGGCCAGCGACATCACATTGGCCTTGCCGTCATCCATCACGATTGATGCGATCGGTCCGGAGCGGGAATAGGTGGCGAGGTTTTGCATGGCGGTCTCTCCCTGAGTTTAAGCATCCAGTGGATACTTTCATGCAGGAAGCGGCAGCCGCGCAAGGCCCGTCCACAAGCGGTGCACGCATACCGGCATCCACTGGATGCATATGTCCGCTCCAACGGCTGTCATCGCCCGGCTTGACCGGGCGACCCAGTATTCCAGAGGCTGCAATGGTTTACGGAAGGGCCGCGGCGTACTGGGTCCCCCGGTCAAGCCGGGGGACGACGGGTGAAAGTTGGCGATCGGCGGCCGCGCCGATCACCCCTTCTTCTTCACGTCCTTCACCGCGGAGAACTCGATGCCCTCGGCACGTTCCTTGGTATAGCCGAGATAAAACTCGTTCTTGGCCATGAAGACGGGATCGCCGTCGACGTCGTCGGCGATGCCGGAGCCGTTGGCGGCGATGAACGCCTCGAGCTTCTTGCGGTCATCGGAAGAGACCCAGCGCGCGAGCTGGAATTCCGACACCTCGAACTCCACCGGCAGCGAGTATTCGGCATCCAGCCGCGCCTTCAGCACGTCGAGCTGCAGCGGGCCGACCACGCCGACCAGCGCAGGCGCGCCGTCGCGCGGGCGAAACACCTGCACCACGCCCTCCTCCGACATCTGCTGCAGCGCCTCTTTCAGTTTCTTGGCCTTCATCGCATCGGTCAGCCGCACCCGGCGGACGATTTCCGGCGCGAATGAAGGCACGCCGACGAAGGTCAGATCCTCGCCCTCGGTCAGCGTATCACCGATCCTTAAGGTTCCGTGATTGGGAATGCCGACGACGTCGCCGGCAAAGGCTTCATCCGCCACCGAGCGGTCCTGGGCAAAGAAGAATTGCGGGCTCGACAGGCTCATATTCTTGCCGGTGCGCACCAGCTTTGCCTTCATGCCGCGGCTGAGCTTTCCCGAGCAAAGCCTTGCAAAGGCGATGCGATCGCGATGGTTCGGATCCATATTGGCCTGGATCTTGAACACGAACGCGCTCATGCGGGACTCGGCCGCCTCGACCTTGCGCAGATTGGATTCCTGCGCGCGCGGCGGCGGCGCGAACTGCCCCAAGCCTTCCAGCAAATCGCCGACGCCAAAGTTGCGCAGCGCGCTGCCGAAATAGACCGGCGTCAAATGTCCCTCGCGAAACGCCTCGAGCTCGAACGGCTTGCAGGCTTCCGAGACCAGTTCGAGTTCGTCCTTCACCTGCCCGACGTCGAGATTGGCATTGCGCCCGGCGAGTTCGGCGATATCGATCTGCTCGGTCGCGCCGGTCTTGGCGCCGCCGCCCTCAAGCAGGCGCACGCCGCCGCTCCTGACGTCGTAGGTGCCGAGGAAGTCGCGGCCGCGACCGACCGGCCAGGTCATCGGCGTGGTGTCGAGCGCCAGCGTCTTTTCGATCTCGTCCAGGAGTTCAAAAGTGTCGCGGCTCTCGCGGTCCATCTTGTTGATGAAGGTGATGATCGGGATATCGCGCAAACGACACACCTCGAACAGCTTTCGCGTCCGCGCCTCGATGCCTTTGGCGGCGTCGATCACCATGACAGCGGAGTCGACCGCCGTCAGCGTGCGATAGGTGTCTTCCGAAAAATCCTCGTGGCCCGGCGTGTCCAGCAGGTTGAACACGAGGTCGTTGAACTCGAACGTCATCACCGAGGTGACGACGGAGATGCCGCGCTCGCGCTCGATCTTCATCCAGTCGGAACGGGTGTTGCGCCGCTCGCCCTTGGCCTTGACCTGCCCGGCCAGGTTGATCGCGCCGCCGAACAGCAGCAGCTTTTCGGTCAGCGTGGTCTTGCCGGCGTCCGGGTGCGAAATGATCGCAAAGGTCCGGCGCCGCGCCACTTCATGGGCTAGCGGCGACGCAGGTAGCGACTCGGCGGACAGGACAATGTCGGACATGAGCCGAGCGTTTGGCAGGGAAAACGGGCGCGATCAAGGGCGATTCTCGGCCCGTTGCGCGGCGTCCCGCGCGCTCCCATATCCCGACTTGGGGGGACGGCCTCCCAAAAACCCATCATCCGCGGGGACGACCCTGCTCTATCGGGAGGGTTTGTCATGGCGTGGACGATGCTGTTCGTTGCCGGGCTCATGGAAATCGGCTGGGCAATCGGCCTCAAATACACCGAGGGGTTTTCGCGGCTGGTGCCGTCGGTGCTGACGCTGATCTGCATGGCCGGCAGCATCATCCTGCTCGGACTGGCCGTGAAAACGCTGCCGATCGGAACCGCCTATGCGGTCTGGACCGGGATCGGCGCAGTCGGAACCGCGATCCTCGGCATCATCCTGCTTGGCGATCCCGCTACGGCCCTTCGCCTCGCCTGCATCGGCCTGATCGTGGCCGGGATCGTCGGGCTCAAGCTGGTCACCTGATCAGCGCAGCAGCACCACCGCCCAATAGGTCGCGGCCGCCACGATCGCCGAGGCGGGAATCGTGATCACCCAGGCATAGACGATCGAGCTCGCCACGTTCCAGCGCACCGCCGAGACCCGCCGCGCCGCGCCGACGCCGACGATGGAGCCGGTGATGGTGTGGGTGGTCGAGACGGGAACCCCGAGCCAGGTCGCCGTGAACAGGGTCGCGGCGCCGCTGGTCTCGGCGCAAAAGCCCTGCATCGGGGTCAGCTTGGTAATGCGCAAGCCCATGGTGCGGACGATCCGCCAGCCGCCCATCAGCGTGCCCAGCCCCATCGCCGCCTGGCAGGAGATCACGACCCAGAACGGAATGTTGAAGTCCGCGCCGAGATGGCCTTGCGAATACAAGAGCACCGCGATGATGCCCATGGTCTTCTGCGCGTCGTTGCCACCATGGCCGAGCGAGTAGAGCGAGGCCGAGACGAATTGCAGGATGCGGAAGGCGCGATCCACGGCAAATGGCGTCGAGCGCACCGACAGCCAGGACACGATCGCCACCAGCACCAGCGCCAGCAGGAAGCCGACCAGCGGCGACAGCACGATGGCCAGCAGCGTCTTGGAAAGGCCGCTCCATACCGCAGCCGAAATGCCGGCCTTGGCGACGCCGGCGCCGACCAGGCCGCCGATCAGCGCGTGAGAGCTCGACGATGGGATGCCGAGTGCCCAGGTGATCAAGTTCCAGACGATGGCGCCGACCAGCGCTGCAAAGATCACTGCGGCATCGATTACGCCAGGCTGGATGATGCCGGTGCCGATGGTGTTGGCGACATGAAGTCCGAAAAACAGGAAGGCGATGAAATTGAAGAACGCCGCCCAGAGCACCGCATATTGCGGCCGCAGCACGCGGGTCGAAACGATGGTCGCGATCGAATTGGCGGCGTCGTGCAAGCCGTTCAGGAAGTCGAACAGCAGCGCGACGGCGATGAGGCCGACCAGGACCGGAAGGGCAAGCGTGGCGTCCACGGCGATGGCCCTGCCCTATACCTGTTCGATGACGATCGAGTTGATCTCGTTGGCAACGTCGTCGAAACGATCCGAGACCTTTTCGAGATGTTTGTAGATCTCCGCGCCCACCACGAAATCCATCGCGTTGGCGTTGCGGTGCTTGAGGAACAGTTCCTTCAGCCCGATGTCGTGCAGATCGTCGACCCGGCCCTCCAGCTTGCCGATCTCCTCGGTGATCAGCGTCAGCTCGGAGACGTTGTCGCCGATCGATTTCAACAGCGGCAGCGCGCGCTCGACCAATTGAGCGCATTCGACCAGCAGTTGCCCGATCTCGCGCATCGGCGGCTCGAACACGCGCACCTCGAACAGGATGACGGCTTTGGCGGTCTGCTGCATCTGGTCGATGGAGTTGTCCAGCGCCGTGATCAGGTTCTTGATATCGCCGCGGTCGAACGGCGTGATGAAAGTGCGGCGCACCGCGGTCAGCACCTCGCGGGTGATCGCCGTCGGCATCGTTCTCGAACTGGCTGACGCGCTGGCAGAACACCGGCGTTTCGTCGCCGCCGCGCATCATGTCCTGCAAGGCGTGCGCGCCCTGAAGAACCGTCTTGGCATGACGGGCGAACAGGTCGAAAAACCGCTCTTCCCGGGGCAAAAAGGCACGAAACCAGCGCAGCATGGGGCTCTATTCCAGTGGGTGGGTCGGGCCGCGAAAGGTCCCGTCACAAAACTGTCATAGACCGGATTAGGGGCAAAAGCCTAGGCGGCGGCGCCCGGAACCGGGTCATCCACCGCTTTCTGGCGCCTGAAATGTCGCGGAAATTGACCCTTACAGTGACCGGCGGAAGTAATGCGCGATTTCGCCGATAATGCCGCGGCGGAAGGCCAGCACGCAGGCCACAAAGATCACGCCCTGAATCACCAGCACCCACTGGCCGAACCCGGCCAGATATTGCTGCATGGCGATGATAATGAAGGCGCCCACCACGGGCCCGAAGATAGTGCCGAGGCCGCCGACCAGCGTCATCAGCACGATTTCGCCGGACATCGTCCAGTGCACGTCGGTGAGCGAGGCGTTTTGCGCCACGAACACTTTCAGCGAGCCGGCAAAACCCGCCAGCGTGCCGGACAGGATGAAGGCAAGCAGCTTGTATTGGTCGGTCTTGTAGCCGAGCGAAATGGCGCGCGGCTCGTTCTCGCGGATCGCTTTCAGCACCTCGCCGAACGGCGAGTTGATGGTGCGGTAGATCAGCAGGAATCCGCCAAGGAAGCCGACCAGCACGACGTAGTACAGCACGGTCGGCTTGGCGAGATTGATGAAGCCGAACAGCATGCCCTGCGGAATACCCTGGATGCCGTCTTCACCATGGGTGAACGGCGTCTGCAGGTAGACGAAGTACAGCAGCTGCGACAGCGCCAGCGTGATCATCGAGAAATAGATGCCCTGGCGGCGGATCGAGACGTAACCGGTGATGACGCCGAGTGCCGCCGCACCGGCGGTGCCGATGACGATGCCCAGCTCCGGAGACAGCCCCCACTCCTTCAGAGCATGGGCGGTGAAATAGCCGGCGCTGCCAAGGAACATCGCGTGGCCGAACGACAACAGGCCGCCAAAGCCGATCAGGAGGTTGAAAGCGCAGGCGAGCAACGCAAAGCACAGCGCCTGCATCACGAAGAACGGATAGATGCCGGTCAAGGGCACCGCCGCCAGCAGCGCGGCCATCACCACGAAGGCGATCATCTCGTCGCGGATCTTGCCCGGATTTGCCGGCAGGGTGTCGTCGGTCAATACGCTCATGTCAAGCCGCCCGTCCCGTGAGTCCCGTCGGCTTTATCAGCAGCACCAGCACCATCAGCACGAACACCACGGTGTTGGAGGCCTCGGGATAAAAGTATTTTGTCAGTCCCTCGATCACGCCGAGCGCGAAACCGGTGATGATCGAGCCCATGATCGATCCCATACCGCCGATCACGACCACCGCGAACACCACGATGATGAGGTCGGCGCCCATCAGCGGCCGGACCTGGTTGATCGGCGCCGACAGCACGCCGGCCAGCGCCGCAAGGCCCACGCCGAGACCGTAGGTCAGCGTGATCATGAGGGGCACGTTGATGCCGAAGGCGCGCACCAGCGTCGGATTTTCGGTCGCGGCGCGCAAGTTTGCGCCAAGCCGAGTCTTCTCGATCAGGTACCAGGTGGCAAGGCAGACGATCAGCGAGAAGATAACCACCCAGCCGCGGTAGATCGGCAGGAACATGAAGCCGAGATTCATGCCGCCCTGCAGCCCGTTGAAGCCGCCGATCTTGGGATAGTCGGGAATCGCGTACGGCAGTCCGGACGAGCCAAAATAGTTCTGGAAGATGCCCTGCACGATCAGCGCGATGCCGAAGGTGAGCAGCAGACCGTAGAGGTGATCAAGGCCGGTCAGCCATTTCAGCATGGTCCGCTCCAGGATCATGCCGAAAATGCCGACTGCAATCGGTGCGAGGAGCAATGCCCACCAGTAGCCGATGCTGAAATAGTAGTTGTTGAGCAGGAAGTAAGCGCAGAACGCGCCCATCATGTAGAGCGCGCCGTGGGCGAAATTGATGATGTTGAGCATGCCGAAGATCACGGCGAGCCCGAGACTGAGCAGCGCGTAAAACGAACCGTTGATCAGTCCCACCAGAAGCTGCGCGTAGAGAGCTTGCATCGATCGATCTTTCGCACTCAGTCCCGTTTGATCGGGAAATGAAATCCGCCGGCGCTGATGATGCCGCGCCGGCGGGTCGTTTCGCTTACTTCTTTACCAGCGGGCAGGCGCTTTCCGAAAGCGGCCGGAAAGCCTGGTCGCCCGGGGTGGTCCCGATCAGCTTGTAATAATCCCACGGTCCCTTGGATTCTTCGGGCTTCTTGACCTCGAACAGGTAGGCGGGATGCAGCTTGCGGCCGTCGACGCGGATCGTACCCTTGCCGAACAGCGGATCGTCGGTCGGCGTTTCCTTCATTTTCGCCACGATCTTGACGCCGTCATGCGGATTGCCGCCCATGGCCTCAAGCGTCTTGAAGTAGTGGATCAGGCCCGAATAGACGCCGGCCTGCACCATTGACGGCTGTGCCTTGTTCTTCATGCGCTCGGAGAAGCGCTTGCCGAACGCGCGGGTGCCGTCGTTGAGGTCCCAGTAGAATGTTTCGGTGAAGTTGAGGCCTTGCGCCACCTTCAGGCCGAGCGAGTGAACGTCGGTGATGAACAGCAACAGCCCTGCGAGTTTCTGCCCGCCCGCGACGATGCCGAATTCCGACGCCTGCTTGATGGTGTTGGTGGTGTCGCCGCCGGCATTCGACATGCCGATGATCTTGGCCTTCGAGGCCTGCGCCTGCAGCAGGAATGAGGAGAAATCCGCCGTGTTCAGCGGATGTCTGACGGCGCCGATCACCTTGCCGCCCGACTTGGTCACGACCGCGGAGGTGTCGCGCTCGAGTGCGTGGCCGAAGGCATAGTCGGCGGTGAGGAAGTACCAGGTGTCGCCGCCGGCCTTCACCAGCGCCTGTCCGGTAGAGTTGGCGAGCATATAGGTGTCATAGACCCAGTGGATGGTGTTGGGCGAGCACTGCGCGTTGGTCAGATCCGACGACGCCGCGCCGGTATTGATCATGATCGCGTTCTTCTCCTTGACGAGATTGTTGACCGCCAGCGCCACGCCGGAGTTCAGCACGTCCATGAAGATGTCGACCTTCTCGACATCGGTCCACTGCCGCGCGATGTTGGTGGCGATATCGGGCTTGTTCTGGTGGTCGGCGGAGATCACGTCGATCTTCCAGCCCTTGGCCGCAAGGCCGGAGTCTTCGACCGCCATTTGTGCCGCAAGCGTCGAGCCCGCGCCGCCGAGGTCGGAGTACAGACCCGAATTGTCCGTCAGCACACCGATCTTGATGGTCTTGTCCTGCGCGAAGGCGGCGCTGCCCGCGGCAAGCGAAAGTGACGTCGCTAGCAGAAGGGCTGAGATTTGCTGTTTCATCGTTGCTCCCTGAACCAAATTGAATGCATTTTCCGGTATTTCAGACGCCAAGATAGGTGTGGAGCTTGTCCATGCTGGCCGAGAGCTCCGAATTGGCGAAACCGTCGATCACCTTGCCGTGCTCGACGATGTAGTAACGGTCCGCCACCGTGGAGGCGAACCGGAAGTTCTGCTCGACCAGAAGAATGGTGAAACCTTCGTTCTTGAGCCGCGCGATGGTGTGGCCGATCTGCTGGATGATGACGGGTGCAAGACCCTCGGTCGGCTCGTCCAGCATCAGGAAGCGCGCGCCGGTGCGCAGGATACGCGCGATCGCCAGCATCTGCTGCTCGCCGCCGGACAATTTGGTGCCCTGGCTGTTGAGCCGCTCCTTCAGGTTCGGAAACAGCTCGAAGATCTGATCGAGCGTCAACCCGCCGCTGCGCACGATCGGCGGCAGCAGCAGGTTTTCGCGGACGTCGAGGCTGGCAAAGATGCCACGCTCTTCGGGACAGAACGCAACCCCCATGCGGGCGATCCGGTCGGAAGACGCGCGCGTGATATCCTTGCCGTCGAAAACGATCGAGCCGGTGCGCTTGCCGATGATCCCCATCACCGATTTCAGCGTCGTGGTTTTGCCGGCGCCGTTGCGCCCGAGCAGGGTCACGACCTCGCCGGCATTCACGTTGAAATTGATGCCGTGCAGGATGTGGGATTCGCCGTACCAGGCCTGCAGATCCGAAACCGACAACACCTGCTTGCCGGTAACCTTCGCGGGCGCCTCGGCCATTTTCGCCTCAGTCATGACCGGCTCCCAGATAGGCTTCCTTGACGCGCTCGTCCTTTGAGAGTTCGGCATAATTGCCTTCGGCAAGCACCTGGCCCCGCGTCAGAACGGTGATGATGTCGGAGAGGTTGGCGACAACGCTCAAGTTGTGTTCGACCATCAGGATGGTGTGTTTCGCCGAGATGCGCTTGATCAGCGCCTGGATCTTGTCGATGTCTTCATGGCCCATGCCGGCCATCGGTTCGTCGAGCAGCATCATTTCCGGATCGAGCGCGAGCGTGGTGGCGATCTCGAGCGCACGCTTTCGGCCATAGGGCATCTCGACTGCGGGAATGTTGGCGAATTCGCTCAAGCCGACATCGTCGAGCAGTTCATGGGCGCGCGGGTTGTAGCGGTCAAGCACGGTTTTGGAGCGCCAGAAATCGAACGAAGAGCCGTGCTGGCGCTGCAGCGCCACCCGCACGTTCTCCAGCGCAGTCAGGTGCGGAAACACCGCCGAAATCTGGAACGAACGGATCAGCCCCAGCCGCGCGACATCGGCCGGCGCCGTCGCCGTGATGTCCTGGCCCTTGTAGAGGATCTGTCCCGCCGAGGGATTTAAGAACTTGGTCAGCAGGTTGAAGCACGTCGTCTTGCCAGCCCCGTTGGGACCGATCAACGCGTGAATAGAGCCACGGCGGACCTTAAGAGAAACATCGCGAACGGCAAAGAACCCCGCGAACTCCTTGGTCAATCCGTGGGTTTCGAGAATGAACTCATCGGCCAAACAAACTTCCCCCATCAGCCGATGCTTGCGAACTGCGATCGCGCATGGCCGATTTTTTGATAACCCGGCAGGTTCTCCCGGACGTCCTGGACCGTCCCGGACCTGTCCCTCCGGGGGCGGAATATGCCGCTATTGGCAGGGTTTAGGCAAGGCGGAAAGCTATGCGGCCGCGGGCCGCGTTGACCTCGGCGAATCCGCCATTAGTCGAATAGTCGCGGGTCATCGGTTCCGTATGCCGGAAAGCAGTCATTAACGGTGTTTTGCTGCATTTCTAGCTTTTCATAGAAAATTTCTGCCTCCAGCGGATGCTTTGGCGTTTTGGTCTCAAAGCGGATTCCCTGGCTGTGCAGTTTGAAAGCGCCAATCCAACGGTCGTCAAATCGATCAAGCAGCGGGATTTGCTGAACACCTGGCTGCGGCTTTATGCCCGCGAGCAGAAGGTGCCCGGCATCAACGAATATCAGCCGGCCCGCATTGAAGACGAGCTTCCAGATCTCGTCTATTACACGGTCGATACCGCGCCGACGCCGCCGCGCCTGGTGATCGACAGCGACGGCACGCGGATGTCGAGCGCGTACGGCCATACCGGCAAGGGACGCTATCTCGAAGAGTATCTTGGCGCGCGGCTCGCACCGATTGTGATGCCGGTCTACCATGAATGCATCGCGCGCGGCCTGCCCGCCTACACCATCGCCAACATCGACGATATCTACGGACGCATCGTCGCCTATGAACGGCTGCTGCTGCCGTTTGCGCAAGACGGCAAGATCAGCCACGTCATTGCCTCTCTGAAAACCATCAGCGAAGACGGCGGCTTCGAGATCAGGAACCTGATGCGCGGCAACGACACCCTGCCGGTGCCCAAACTGCGCACCATCATCGATCGCGACCTCTTCCACCGTGCCCCCGGCCGCATACCCGCCGGCGACGTGATCGAATTCAGCTGACTGTCTGCGATGGAATTTATCAGCGCAAACCCCTCCGTGGTGCGGTCGATCAAGCAGCGTGTGCTGCTGAACACCTGGCTGCGCGCCGCGCGCAAGCGCGCGCCGCTGCCGTTGCGTACGCGATTTCCAGCCCGACAATAACGCCGACGAACTGGCCGATATGATGGAGTTCGACGTCGACGGCGGCGGCGATCATGCCCGTTTCGTCATCACCTATGAGGGCGCGCGGCTCACCGCCACCTATGGCAATGATCACGTCGATCCCGCCAAGCGGACCAACCGGTATCTCGACGACGCGATTGGGCTCGACCGTTATGCGCGCGTTTTGCCGTCTTATCTCGCCTGCGTGGCGCATAAGCGGCCGACCTACTCGGTCTCGACGGTGCGCGACCCCGACGGCAAGGACGTGTCCTATGAGAGGCTGCTGCTGCCATTCGGCAAAAGCGACGCCGTCGAACAGATCGTCGGGACCTACAAGGCGATCAGCTTCGAGGGCGGATTCAAGGTCAACAATCTGATCGGCCCGAAATCCTGGCGGGTGCCGGTCACGATCATCAACGCCGTGATTGATCTGGACGTCGTTTCCGCGGCGACCGGCCCGCGCGCCGTCGACGACGTGGTCGAACTGGACTAGGCCTTTCCGCCTTTTGCCTTGCCCTTCACTTCCTTCTCGTAAACCTCCGGCTTGAAGCCGACCAGCAATTTGCCGCCGATATCGAGCACCGGACGCTTGATCATCGAGGGCTGCGCCAGCATCAGCGCCAGCGCCTTCTTCTCGTTCAGGCCCTCCTTGTCGCCGTCGGGCAGTTTCTTGAACGTCGTGCCGGCGCGGTTGAGCAACGTCTCCCAGCCGGCCTTGTCGCTCCAGGCTTTCAATCTGTCCTTTTCGATCCCGGCGGCCTTGTAGTCATGGAAGTCGTAAGCGACGCCCTTGCCATCGAGCCAGGCGCGCGCCTTCTTCATGGTGTCGCAATTCTTGATGCCGTAGATGGTGATGGATTTTGCCATGCTGCCGCCGCCTGCCCCGTCTGGATTGAAACCGTTCTATGCCCCTGCGCCGCCCGGCTCAAGGGCTTCGCCGAGTTCGATCGGATGCGCCATGGCCTCGTGCAGCTTGTCCTTGTCGAGTTCGCCTTCCGAGCGGCTGATCACGACGCAGGCGACACCGTTGCCGATCAGGTTGGTCAGCGCGCGGCATTCGCTCATGAACTTGTCGATGCCGACCAGAATGGCGATCGACTGGATCGGAATGTCAGGCACGATGGAGAGCGTCGCCGCCAGCGTGATGAAGCCTGCCCCTGTCACGCCCGAGGCCCCCTTGGAGGTGATCATGGCGATGCCGAGGATGCCGAGCTCGTGCCAGATCGTCAGGTTGGTGTTGGTCGCCTGCGCCAGAAACAGCGTCGCCAGCGTCATGTAGATGTTGGTGCCGTCGAGATTAAAACTGTAGCCGGTCGGGATCACAAGGCCGACCACCGAGCGCGAGGCGCCGAGATGCTCCATCTTCTGGATCATCTGCGGCAGCACGGTCTCCGACGACGACGTGCCGAGCACGATCAGCAGCTCGTCCTTGATGTAGGCGATGAAGCGCAGGATCGAGAAACCGGAAAGGCGTGCGATCGACCCGAGCACGATCAGCACGAACAATACACTGGTGAGATAGAAGGTAGCGATCAGCGCGATCAGGTTCCACAGCGAGCCGAGGCCGTAGGCGCCGACGGTGAACGCCATGGCGCCGAACGCGCCGAGCGGGGCAACGCGGACGATGATGCGGATGACGCCGAAGAACACTTTTGCGGCCTGGTCGATCGCGTGCGCAATGGGTTCACCGGCCTTGCCCATGAACGCGATGGCAAAACCGGACAGGATCGAGATCAGCAGCACCTGCAACAGGTCGCCCCGCGCCAGCGCGCCAATAAAACTGTCCGGAATGATCGCCATCAGGTGCGAGACGATGCCCTCTTCCTTGGCCTTCGTGACATAGGTGGCGACCGATTTCGGGTCGATCGAGGCGGCATCGATGTTGAAGCCGGCCCCGGGCTGCAGCACCTTGCCGACGATCAAGCCGATCGCCAGCGCCACCGTCGAGACCACCTCGAAATAGATCAGCGCCTTCAGGCCGACCCGGCCGACCCGCTTCAGATCGCCCATCGAGGAAATGCCGTGCACCACGGTGCAAAAAATCACCGGCGCGATCATCATCTTGATCAGCGCGATGAAACCGTCACCGAGCGGTTTTAATTCCTTGCCTAGATTGGGATAGAAATGCCCGATCAGGATGCCGAGCGCGATGGCGATCAGCACCTGGACATAGAGAACTTTGTACCACGGCTGGTGCCGGGCGACGGGGCGGATCGCATCAGCTGTCATGGGACGCTCGCGGCAGGAACCAGGGGAAGATGCATGCCATCATGGGATGAGCGCCAGGGCCGGCAACGAGCATTCCCGTGTGCACAGCCATTCCGGAATGTCGAGCCTGCGCCCCACCCGCTCGTTGCCCGTGCTAGGATATCGCCGGCTTACCGGCACCGGGGACGAACATGGAATTCACCGCGCTGTTTCTGGCCACTGTCGTCGTGATGCTGGCCGCCTGGCGCGGTTCGCGGCCCCTGGCGCTGGGATTGTTCGCAGCCCTGCTGATCGCCTCGGTGGCGACCTATCTGCATCATGCGACCGATGCCCTGAAGCTGTCATTCTGAGGCAAGGGCATGACGCGATCGCTGGCCATCACCCTCAATGTCCTCGGCCTGTATGCTGTCGCCCTGGTTCTGACGGTGGCGTTTGCCGCACAGCTCTTGCTGCATGAACTGCCCTGCCCGCTGTGCCTGCTGCAGCGCCTCCAGTTTGCGGTGCTGGCGATCGGGCCGATCATGAATGTCCGCTGGGGACCGCGCCCCAGCCACTACGCCTTGTCGCTACTGGCCGCGGCCGCGGGCTTTGCCTTTTCAACGCGCCAGGTGCTCCTGCACATCATGCCAGGCGATGCCGGTTACGGCACCGCGCTGCTCGGCTACCATTATTACACGCTGGCCTGATCGGCTTTGCCGCGGCCATCGTGCTGATAGCAGCCATGCTGCTGTTCGACCGGCAGTTCGAGCCGGAAGCGGCCGCGTCGAAATTCGACGCACCCGATCTGTTCGCAACGATAGCGGTATGGCTTGTGATCGCGCTCACCGCGCTCAACGTGGTGTCGACGCTGCTGGAATGCGGCTTTGGCGCCTGCGCCGACAACCCCGTGGTTTACGAGTTGCTACGACGCTGGTGATCTACGGTCGCTTCGGAATGTTAAGCCCGCGCTGCACCGCCGGCCGCGCCAGCCCGCGCTCCAGCCATGCCGCGACATTTTTGAAACCGTCGAAGCCGACCAATTCGCCCGCACCGTAAAAGCCGATCAAATTGCGCACCCAGCCGAGCATGGAGATATCGGCGATGGTATATTCGTCGCCCATGATCCATTGCCGTCCGGCAAGCTGCGTTTCCATCACGCCAAGCAAGCGTTTCGACTCGTCCACATAGCGTTGCAGCGGCCGCTTGTCCTCGTAATCCTTGCCCGCAAATTTGTGGAAGAAGCCGACCTGGCCGAACATCGGCCCGATCCCGCCCATCTGGAAATGCACCCATTGAATGGTCTGCCAGCGCCGCGCGGCGTCAGACAGGCAACAGCTTTCCGGTTTTCTCGGCGAGATATTGCAGGATCGCACCGGACTCGAACAACGGCAGCGGCTTGCCGCCCGGCCCGTCCGGATCGAGGATCGCCGGGATCTTGCCGTTCGGATTGAGCGACAAAAATTCCGGCGTCTTCTGGTCGTCCTTGCCAAAATCGACCAGATGCACCTCGTAGGGCAAGCCGATCTCTTCCAGCATGATGGACACTTTTACGCCGTTCGGCGTCGGCAGCGAATAAAGCTGCAGCCGGTCAGGATTCTTTGCGGGCCAGCGCTTTGTGATGGGAAAGGCGGAAAGATCGGGCATCGTCACTCGCAGGTTGGCTTGATTGCTCGTACGCAGCTAATGTACCCGCGGGAAGACAGCAAGGTCGGCGCGCGCATGGATGATCGTCAAAAACAGGGTTCTGCCGCCGCGGAGTTTTCAACGCATCCGACCGTCTACGCCACCGATGCGCTGAAGGACCAGGTCGCATTGGTGTCCGGCGGAGCCGGCGGCATCGGCCGCGCCATCGCCTGGCTGTTCGCCCGCCTTGGCGCCCATGTCGTCGTGGTCGGCCGCGATCAGGCAAAACTCGACGCGCTCGTCGCCGATCTGACCAGCCGCAATTTGAAGAGCTCCGCGCACGCCGCCGACATCCGCGAGCCCGAGGCGGTCAATGCCTTGTTCGAAAAAGTCTGGGCCGCGCATGGCCGTCTCGACATCCTCGTCAACAGCGCCGGCGGGCAGTTTCCGCAACCCGCAATCGATTTTTCCATCAAGGGATGGAACGCCGTCATCAACACCAATCTCAACGGCACCTGGTACATGATGCAATCAGCCGCGCAACGCTGGCGCGATCGAAAACGTCCCGGCAGCATCGTCAACATCGTTGTCGTGACGACGCACGGCCTCTACGGCATCGCCCACACCATTGCTGCAAGATCCGGCGTGATCGGGCTGTCGCGCGCCGTCGCGGTGGAATGGGCGCCGCTCAACATCCGCGTCAACTGCGTCGCCCCCGGCGCGATCGAGACCGAGGGCTGGAAGGTCTACAAACCCGAAGCCACCGCCACCTATTCGCGCTCGAATCCCGATGATGCGCGCGGGCTCGCCATGGGACATCGCGGAGGCCTGCGTCTATCTCGCCGGCGCCAGCGGCAAATTCGTCACCGGCGAAACGCTGACGGTGGACGGCGGCGGCCAGTTGTGGGGCGAGACCTGGACCACGGGAAAGCCGGAGTATTTTGGCGGCGACGGGTGAGCGCGTACGGCATCAGACGTGGAGCGGCCAATGCGCCAGATAACGATGGCCGCCCATACTACGCACGAGCACGAACTCGTTCACGGTCCAGCGGATTGGCTCAATCGGATACTCCTCGACCCTGCGCTCGGCGTAGAGAAGTGTAACGTGCGGCGTAAAATCCCTCTTTGCCAAACGCTTCAGGCCCCTCCTCGCCAAGGCGCCGCCCAGCGTTCGTCTCAACGCTCTCAACTCCTGCAATCCTTCGTCCCCGATGAGGACAAACGGCCGGTTACCGGACCGGCCCAGAAAGCCGGCGGATCGATCGAACCAGATATCAAACGGCAGCGCCCGCACATCCGCCGCGGCATCGGAAGCAATCCGAACCAGCTGTTGGTCGATCTCTCCCAGGAAAAACAGCGAGACGTGCAGACACTCCGGTGCGATCAGCTTGCCCTTGAATTTGTGTGCTTGCTTGAGCGCCCGCGCCAGCCGGAATATCCGCGCCGAAGCATCGGCGTCCGGAACGACAGCGAAAAATAGCCGGCCACCACCGATTGCACTTTGGTCCATGATCAACTA
>CAVSXQ010000005.1:0-34936 GCA_963731915.1 uncultured Alphaproteobacteria bacterium | reverse complement strand
TGACGGGGTGACGTCCTTTCCTGGCCGGTTATAAAGTCGTCCCACGCGATCCCGTTGCGTGCAAGTTCAGGCGTTCCATTCAACAGGTCATCCCATGTCAGTCTCTGTTACCGACAGCATCGATACCGCACGCCCCCTGTTGTTCCAGCCGTTCACGATCCGCGGCCTGACAATGAAGAACCGCCTGGTCGTGCCGCCGATGGTCCACTACCGGGCCGGCCCCGGCAGCACCTGCGGCACCTTTCACAACGTGCATCTCGGCCGTTATGCGCTCGGCGGTTTTGGGCTGGTCTTTGTCGAGGCAACCGCCGTCGAGGAGGTTGGCCTGATCAACGAGCATGACCTCGGCATCTGGAATGATGCGCAGGCGCAAAGTTTCAAGCCGCTCATCGCCTTCATGAAAGGCGAGAACACTGCGATCGGCATTCAGCTCGCCCATGGCGGGCGCAAGGCATCCTCGCAGCGCGCCATGGACGGCATGGGCCCGCTCACGCCGCAACAGATCAAGGCGGGCGCAAAACTGTGGCAACCCGTGGGGCCGACCAGCGAACCCGTCGCCGATGGATGGCTGACGCCGCACCAGCTCACGACCGACGAATGCAAGGCGATGGTGCGAACCTGGGCAAATGCCGCCCGGCATGCCGTCGCTGCCGGGTTTGACGTGATCGAGATCCACACCGCCCACGGCTATCTGCTGGCCTCGTTCCTTTCGCCGATTTCCAACACGCGCAACGATGAGTATGGCGGCGACCGCAACGGGCGGATGCGGCTGCCGCTCGAGATCGTCGAAGCGGTGCGCCGCGAAATGCCGGATACGATGCCGCTGTTCGTGCGTGTCTCCGCGGTCGACGGGGCCCAGAACGGCTGGAATATGGATGACACGGTGGCCTTTGCGCTGGAATTGAAGGCCCGCGGCGTCGACGTGGTCGATTGCTCGTCCGGCGGCATCTCGGGATCGGCGACCGCCGCGCAAGTGCCGCGCGGCCTCGGTTTCCAGGTGCCTTACGCCGAACGCGTCCGCAAGGAAGCGGGCATTGCGTCGATGGCGGTCGGCATCATTCTCGAAGCCGAGCAGGCCGAAGCCATCCTGGAGAAAGGACAGGCCGACCTCATCGCGGTCGGCCGGCAGTCCCAGTTCAATCCCAATATCGCGCAGCACTGGGCCCATGATCTCGGGCTTAACGGCAGGTTCGAGGATTGGACGCCCGAATATGGCTGGTGGCTCGAAAAGCGAATTCGAACCATCGAGACCTTCGCGACGCCGACCGGGGTCGTGAAGCGGCCCACATAGCTATCGAACCGGCGAAGGGTTTATACCGTGGCCGCTGATCGTCTAGTTTAGCGCCATGCTCACCGAAGCCAAAACCTACGACGAACTCTACAACAATTTCCGCTGGGACATCCCGGCGCGTTTCAATATGGCGACCGCCTGCTGCGACCGTTACGCCGACGGCAGCGGCCGTCTCGCGCTGATCTATGTCAATGACGACGGCGGCACCACGCGCACCTCGTTCGACGATGTCGCAGACGCCTCACGCCGTTTTGCCAATGTGCTGAAGGCCGATGGCCTGTCGCGCGGCGACCGCGTCGCGGTGTTCCTGTCGCAATCGCTGGAATTGCCGATCGCGCATCTCGCCGCGTTCCGCTCGGCCATGATCTCGATCCCGCTGTTTGCGTTGTTCGGCGAGGACGCGCTGGAATTCCGGCTGTCGAATTCCGAAGCGAAAGCCATCGTCACCGACGAGGGCGGTTGGGAAAAACTGAAGAAGATTCGCGACCGGCTGCCGGAGTTGAAGAACATCTACATTGTCGGCGACAAGACGCCAGCCGGAACAAAACCGTTCTGGGCCTCACTGAAGGCGGCATCGCCCGAATTCACCACGGTCGACACGTCATGCGACGATCCCGCCCTGATCATCTACACCTCGGGCACCACGGGTAATCCCAAAGGCGCGCTGCACGCGCATCGCGTCGTGCTCGGCCATCTGCCCAATGTCGAGATGTGCCACAACTTTCTGCCAAAACCCGGCGACCTGATGTGGACGCCGGCCGACTGGGCCTGGATCGGCGGCCTCATCAATGGGCTGTTCGCATTCTGGTATCACGGCATCCCGCTGGTCGGTCACCGCGCGCGAAAATTCGAGCCGCAGGCGGCGATGGACATGATGGCGGACTTGAGCATCCGCAACGTGTTCCTGCCGCCCACTGCGCTGAAACTGATGCGGATCGCCGACGTCAAACATTCCGGCGTCAAACTGCGCAGCATTTTTACCGGCGGTGAATCGCTCGGCGGCGAGTTGCTGGGCTGGGTGCGCGAGACCTTTGGCATCGACGCCCACGAAGTGTTCGGCCAGACCGAATGCAACCTGGTGATCGGCAGCAACGCCAACCTGTTCCCGATCCGGCCAGGGGCGATGGGCCGGGCGACGCCCGGCTTCGACGTGCGCATTGTCAACGACAGGGGCGAGGAATTGCCGCGGGGCACGCGCGGCGTGATCGGCGTGCGCCAGCCGTGCCCGTGCACCATGATCGAATACTGGCGCAATCCGGAAGCGACCGCGAAAAAATATGCCGGCGAATTTCTGCTCACCGGCGATCTCGGCGTGCAGGATGAGGACGGTTATTTCTGGTATGTCAGCCGCGAGGACGACGTCATCACCACGGCCGGCTATCGCGTCGGCCCGTCCGAGATCGAGCACACGCTGATGAAGCATCCGGCGGTGGCGATGTCGGCGGTGGTCGGCATCCCCGATCCGGTTCGTACCGAATTGATCAAGGCCTGGATCGTGCTCCGTCCGGGTTTTGCGCCCAACGACGCGCTCGCGCGCGAGATCCAGGAATTCGTCAAGGTGCAACTCGCCGCCCACGAATACCCGCGCTTCGTGCAGTTCGCGGAGAGCCTGCCGATGACGGCGACGGGCAAGGTGCTGCGGCGGGAGCTGCGGGCGCTGGGCTAATCCCGCTTTTGCAGCGCCTACGGCGTCGCGATCCCCATCTCCTTCAGCGCATCCAGCATGCGCTGTGGCGGCGCCATCGCAATTGTCATCGATTGTCCGGTTTCCAGCAGGCTCTTCAGGCTGGACAGGATCGCCGGCCAGCCCTGACGGCCGCCGGAGAGGATGTCGTCGCTGAGCGGCCGGTCGTGCGATTGCAGCATCGTTAGTTTTACGGCCTCACCGGAAAGTTCGATCTCGTAGGTCACCAGTGTCGGCCCGAGCTTTTCCACCAGCGCCGGCCAATTCACGTTCCAGGTGACGGTGAGCCGTTTTGGCGGATCGCACTCGATCACTTCGCCGCTGATATGCACGGAGCCGTTTGGCGCCCGCGCAATGAAGGCGCCGCCGACCTTCAGCTCGGCCTCGATCGCAAATCCGGAAAAATACTTTCGGCTGAACTCCGCCGAGGTCAGCGCCTGCCAGACCTTTTCCGGCGTGGAGGCGATGTAGATCGTGTAGACGATCGCGGGTTTGAATTTTTCGATGTTGATGACCGGTTTACTCATTGTCACTCTCCAGTCTTCTTTTAAGTTCGCTGAGCGCGACAAGTTTCGCGCGCTCGAATTTCTTGATCCACCGCTCGCCGATCTGGTGGATCGGCACCGGGTTGAGGTAGTGCAGTTTTTCGCGGCCGTGCCTGAGCGTGCTGACGAGATTGGCTTGTTCCAGGATCACGAGGTGTTTCGTCACGGCCTGCCGCGTCATGGCGAGGCCGTCGCAGAGCTCGTTCAGGGTCTGGCCGTTCTTGGCGTGAAGCCGGTCCAGCAGCGACCGCCGCGAAGCATCGGCCAGCGCTTTGAAGACTTCATCCATGGTGGAAGTAATAGGCAACCAAATGATTGCATGTCAAGCGACGAAATTTCGACGCGAAGCAAAGCCTGAGCGCTGGAACTAAACGCGCCGCACCATCGCCGGTGTGAGATCCTTTACGGTGGGCGCGCCAACCTGCTGCATGGCGGTGCGCGTTTCGCCGCGCAAAATCGTCAGCACGCGCTCGACGCCGCTCTGGCCGAAAGCGCCAAGCCCCCACAAATAGGGCCGGCCGATGCATACGGCCTTCGCACCGATCGCCAGCGCCTTGACGATGTCGCTGCCGCGCCGAAATCCGCTGTCGACCAGAACCGGCATGGGGCCTGCCGCCGCGACGATTTCCGGCAGCACGTCGATGGTGGAACTGACGCCGTCTTCGGTGCGCCCACCATGGTTCGACACCACGATCCCGTCCACCCCGGCATCGACGGCAAGCCTCGTGTCCTCGTGGGTGAGAATGCCCTTGAGCAC
This sequence comes from uncultured Alphaproteobacteria bacterium, assembly GCA_963731915.1. Lineage (GTDB taxonomy): Bacteria > Pseudomonadota > Alphaproteobacteria > Rhizobiales > Xanthobacteraceae > Bradyrhizobium. The sequence continues at coordinate 30,659 of CAVSXQ010000005.1, read as the reverse complement.
CAGGCGGACCTTGACGGTGTCGCGCAGGCGCTTGATCGCATCCCAGGTCAAATTGGTGACGGCCGTGCCGGTGACGCCGCTGAGGTCGATACCGGCGTAGTTCGGCTTGCGCGAGAGATAGCTGTTCATGCCATGGCAGCTTCCGCAGTCGCGGGTGTCGGTCGCCCGCAGCCTCGCATAGGTCTGCCATTTCGCCGAGGACCTGACGTCGAGGGTCACTGCGATGACGGGCGCCCACGCCGCCTCGGCGCGGCGGACCAGGGCTTCGCCGACCTCGCGGCGCTGCGTCGTATAGAGCTGAAACCACACCGGTGCGCCGCGCGCGGCGATGGCGTCCTCGATCGATGTCGTGGCCACGCTCGAAAGTATCTGCAGATGGTTACCTTGTTTGGCGGCCTTGCTGACCGCGATCTCGCCGTCGGCGTGAAACGCCTTGTTGCTGCCGGTCGGCGCGATCACGATCGGGCTGTCATATTTCACGCCGAAGATTTCCACGCTCATGTCGACCTTGCTGACATCGACCAGCCGGCGCGGGCGCAGTTCGAACTTGCGAAATCCCTCGCGGTTGGCACGCAGGGTCATTTCGTCCTCGACGCCGGTCGCCATGTAGCCGAAATGCGCCGGCGCCACGTTCTTCTTCATGACCGGTTCGAAGTCGAACACGTCGAGCGCCTGTTGGGGGTCCGCAATCAGTTTGTCGAGATCGCGCGGCGCCCATTGCATCGGGTCCGCCGGGACCAGTCCCTCCGCCAGCGCGCGATGGGCGAATAGCGGACTGGCCGCGAGGTACTGCAGCAAGCGGCGGCGGCTGTGATGCGGCGACATTATGCCTGCTCCGGGGAAGGTGAACTCGCTCCGTCCGACCGGCCAAGCGTAGTGCAATCGGACGGCGCCGCGCCATTAATTCTTCCTTCCTCAGGAGAGCGAGCGCACCTTTTCATCGCCGCATCCCGCAGGCATAATGGCAAGACCAATCCCGCCCGAGTGCCCCCCATGTCCATGCAAGCCTATCTCGCCTTTGTCGCCGCCTGCATCGCGCTGGCGCTGTTGCCCGGTCCCGTGGTCACGCTGATCATCGCCAACGGCTTGCGGCACGGCACCCGCGCCGCGCTGATCAACTGCGCCGGCGCGCAGACCGGCCTCGCCATCGTCATCGGCATCGTCGCGGTCGGCCTGACCTCGCTGATGGCGACGATGGGCTACTGGTTCGACTGGGTGCGTTTTGCCGGCGCCGCCTATCTGGTCTGGCTCGGCGTCAAGCTGGTGTGGTCGCCGGTCGAAGGCGTCGATGCCGATGCGCCGCCACCACCGCCGCGCGGCGGATTTTTCCTGCAGGGTTTTCTGGTGCTGCTGTCGAATCCAAAAGTACTGGTGTTCTTCGGCGCCTTCATTCCGCAGTTCATGGACTTGAACCAGCCGCATCTCCCGCAGGTCGCGCTGCTCGGCGTTACCTTCATGGTGATCGCCGCCATGACGGACGCGGCCTACGCGTTGCTTGCGGGGCGCGCGCGGCTGTTCTTCTCGAAGGAGCGGACGCGGCTGGTGTCACGCATCTCCGGCGGCTTCATGATCGGCGGCGGCATCTGGCTGGCGCTGACGCGGGCCAAATAGCGCGCTAAATCCTCATCTGGCCCTCAATCCATTGAACCATTCGCCGCCTCGGCCCGTCTGACGAGCGGGCGGAATTTGGCCGCCCGGTTTTCTGTGGGGGAAATCCAGTGCCTGACGTGCCGTGGTTCGTCTATGCGATGCTGCTGGCACCGCTCGGCCTCATTCTCGTTGCCGCCGTCTACAAGACATGGCAGGTGCGCGCGGCGCGCGCATGGCCGTCGACGCCGGGCAAGGTGGTGATCTCGAAACCCGAATTGCGCGACGTCACCGTGATGGACAGCGCCCGCGCGGACGGACGCAAGGTCGAACAGCGCAACTTCGCCAATATCGTCTACGAATACTCCGTCGCCGGCAAGAAACTGCGCAACGACCGCGTCAGCATCGGCGAGGATCTCGGCAATTTCCAGGTGGCGGAGACCATCGCGAAATATCCCGCCGGCCACATCGTCATGGTCTATTACAATCCGCTGCATCCGCAACAGGCCGTGCTGGAGCGCGACCTGCCGAAGGGCATGTGGGGTTGCCTCGGCATCGGAACGGCGATCGTGCTGGCGATCCTGTTCGGCTCGGCGATCGGCCTGCATCGGCTGACCGAATTCATCTCCACGCGGGCTTGTGGATCCCAAAGTGTCGGCACTGGTGGTCGCGCTCGGCGCCTTCGGATTTGTCATGGCCCTGTTCGCGCTCGCCTTGCAGCGGCGGGTATCGCTGGCCCGCAAATGGCCGGTGGTGCCGGGCACGATCAAGACTTCTAGCCTCGAGCAATTCGTCGGCGCGTCGGAACCCGGCGAGCGCGGGCGGGTCATGTTCCAGTCGAAAGTCCTGTTCGCCTATCGCTTCAACAATATCGACTATGTCAGCCAGCAAGCGAGCCTCGGCGGCAAGGTCTCGTCGACGTCGAGCGCGCTGCTGCGGGGTTTTGCCAAAAAATATCCCGATGGCGCCAGCGTGCAGGTCTACGTCAATCCCGACAATCCGTCGGAAGCCGTGCTGGAGCCGCGCGCCAATGGCGCCTGGATCATATGGGTGGCGGTCGCTGATGATCTGGGGCCTCGCATATTTCATCGCGACGCGAGGCTAGATCAGCCGCTCCGCCCGCAGCTCCGTTTCGATCTCGCCCAGAATCCGCGCCAGCCGGTCGGCCCATTGGTGCTGGCCGGCCTGGTCGCCGATCAAATCCTGGCGGATTTCGATTCCGGTATTCATCAGGCCGCGCATCTCGCCATGCACGGGAATGGTGTAGTCGGTCTCGTCGCTGACCGCATAGGGCTCGTTGTCGCCGACGACCAGATCGGCCTCGCCGCGCAAATGCCTGAGCAGCCGCGGCGGCAAGGCCTTGTCGCGATGATAGAGCGTGCCGATGTGCCAGGGCCGCGCGATGCCGGCATAAACCGGCGTAAAACTATGCAGCGACACCAGCACGGTCGGCATGCCCCGATGGATGCGCTGGTCGATCACCTCGTCGATGCGGCGGTGATAGGGATCGAAAACAGCTTTCCGCCGCAACTCCGCGGCCTCGCGCGAGAGTCCTTCATTGCCGGAAATCGTGGTGGCCTCGCTGATGCGCGGGATCGAGCTGGCGGCCGCCGGCGGCCGGTTGCAGTCGATCACCAGCCGCGAATAGCGTTGCGCCACCAGATGCGCGCCAAGTTGATCCGACAGCGCCTCGGCGACGCCTGCGATGCCGATGTCCCAGGCGATGTGGCGCTTAAGCTCGCTCTCCGGCAGCCCGAGATCGCCGAGCGCGCGCGGGATCAGCCTTCCGTAATGGTCGCAGGTGAAGAGAAACGGCGAGCTGCCCGCGGCATTAAATTCAAGAACCGGCGGAACTTCGTCGCTGCCCAGCAGTAGGGATATGTCGCCGCCGTCGCTCAAAAGCCTTTTCCTTTCAACTGCCTATCGAAGCAGCATGTCGACCTTGAAATGAGCATATATCTCTCTGGATTGAATCAGCCAAAATCACGATGATTGCGCTGATATGCCGATACTGACGATTCATCACAAGACCGAATATCGCTACGCCCATCCGGTGGCGTTCGGCGAGCACCGGATCATGCTGCGTCCGCTGCCGGGCCATGATTTGCGCCTGCTGTCGAGCACGCTCGAGATCGAGCCGCAGCCCGCCTCGCTGCGCTGGATCCATGACGTCTTCAACAACAGCGTGGCGATCGCGACCTTCGAGACGCGCGCCGCGAGCCTGACATTCACCTCCACCGCCACCGTCGAGCATAATCCGGCGGAAGAATTCGCGCTGACGCCTGATGATGAGGCCTACTTCTATCCCTTCATCTACGACGACGAGGAATTTCCCGATCTCGTCCAGTTCGTCACGCCGCAATATGGCGATCCCAATGGCGAGCTGTCGGCGTGGGCGCGGCAATTCCTCAATGCCGGCGGGCCGACGCCGAGCTTCAATATTCTTTCCGGCATGACGCATGGCATCCGCGACGCCTTTACCTATCGCAAGCGGCACGAGCACGGCACCCAGCATCCGCTCGATACGCTGCAGATGCGCTCGGGCAGTTGCCGCGACTATGCGCTGTTCATGATCGAGGCGCTGCGCCGGCTCGGCATCGCCGCGCGCTTCGTGTCCGGCTATCTCTTCGTGCCCGGCGACAGCGCGCATGGTTATGTCGGCGGCGGCTCGACGCATGCGTGGGTGCAGGTCTATCTGCCGAGTGCAGGCTGGATCGAATTCGATCCCACCAACGGCATCGTCGGCACCCGCGATCTCGTCCGCGTCGCGGTGGCGCGCGATCCGCGCCAGGCCGTCCCGCTGCACGGCACCTATCTCGGGCCGGCCGACGCGTTCATCGGCATGGAAATCAATATCAACGTGGTGTCGGTCGGCGAGGAGCGGGGCGGTTCTCTTTCGGATAAATCGCGGGAACTTCTGGGCCAGCGCGGCGATTGAAGAATAACCGTTGCGCAACGGGGCGCAGCGGCAACGAAACTGGATTGAAGAGTATGGAGATCAAGGTCGGCTTCGAGATTTCGTATGCGGCCGCTGCGCCTACGCCGATGGTGATCATGCTCAGCATTCACCCCTCGCGTTTTTCCGACATCGTCGGCACCGAGAGCATCATTGCCGAGCCGAACGTGCCGATCGGATTCTACCGCGACAGTTTTGGCAATGTCTGCGGCCGCCTGACGGCGCCGGCCGGCGGCGTCACGTTCCGCGGCTCGGCGCTGGTGCGCGATTCCGGCCTGCCTGATGTCGTGGTGCCGACCGCGCAGCAGGTCCCGGTCGATCAATTGCCGGACGATCTCCTGCTTTATCTGATGCCGAGCCGCTACTGCGAAACCGACAAGCTCACCGACATCGCCTGGTCGCTGTTTTCCAACACGCCGCCCGGGTGGGCGCGCGTGCAGGCCATCGTCGAATTCGTGCACCACCACGTCACCTTCGGCTACGAGCACGCCCATCACATGAAGTCGGCGCATGACGTCTACGAGCAGCGCACCGGCGTCTGCCGCGATTTCGCGCATCTGGCGCTGACGTTCTGCCGCTGCATGGGCATCCCGGCGCGCTATTGCACCGGCTATATGGGCGATATCGGCATCCCGCCGGATCCGGCGCCGATGGATTTTTCCGGCTGGTTTCAGGTCTATTTGTCCGGCCAGTGGTACACTTTTGACGCCCGCCACAACCACCCGCGCATCGGCCGCATCCTGATGGGCACCGGCCGCGATGCCGCCGATGTCGCGCTGACCACGAGTTTTGGCCGCATGACGCTGACCAAGTTTTTGGTTGTCAGCGACGAGGTGGTGCTGGCTTGATCCCATCCGCTCCTGCCGTCATTCCGGGATGGTCCGAAGGACCAGACCCGAGAATCTCGAGATTCCGGTTCGATGCTTTGCATCGCCCCGGTATGACGGGCTAAAGAGTCCATGATCTCCGATCGTCTTTTCGTCTACGGCACGCTGATGCGTGGCTTCGACCATCCGATGGCAAAGCTGCTGTCGCGCAGCGCCGATTTTCTGGGGCCGGCGCGCTGCCGCGGCCGGCTTTATCTCATCAAGCATTATCCGGGGCTGGTGCTGTCGGACGATCCCGCGGACACCGTGTTCGGTGAGCTCTATCGCCTGCGCGCGCGCGACGAATTGCTGCACGAGTTCGACATGTATGAAGCCTGCGGCGAAAACTTTCCGCAGCCGACCGAATATATCCGCGAGATGTTGCAGGTTGCGCTCGACGACGGCAGCGCGACGGATGCCTGGACCTACATCTACAACTGGCCCGTCACCAAACTGCCGCGCATCGCCTCGGGAAAATTTCTGGAGCAGTAGATGCCGTCAAGCCCGGCCATGACGAGAGAGGGAGAGCCTCATTCCTGCAGCGTCAGCCGCACATCGACCTCGCGCTCGACAAAGTTCCACTCTTCCGTCGCGCGCAGCATGGCGACCAGTTCCTCGAATTGCGTCGCATGTTCGGGCGAGAATTCGAACCAGGTGAGGAAATCAAAGGGCTCGCCGAGGTCGCGGCAGTGATAGAGCTGCCGCGCGATCGCCGGCAAATATTTCAGGCTGTCGGCGATATGCCGCGACTTGTCCTCAAAGATCTTGCGCCGCTCGTCCTGCGTCAGTTCCCACCAGGCGGCTGATTTTTTGATCGGGATCAGCGCGGCTCGCGTTGCCTCCTTGCGGCCGAGCGGCGCCTCTCCCGCCGCCAGTTGCTCTTTCTCGGCACGCTCGACATAGCGGACGTGGCTGGCTATGCCCGCGACCCGCCACGAGGTGGCCGAGGGCAGGATCGGTAGCGCGATCGAGGGGCTGTGCGTGATCGACAGCGCCGGCACCGCCGCCAGCGCCGCTCCTTTGACCGGCGACAACAGCGTCACCCGCCACGCCCCGCTCTGTCCGCCTCGGAAGGTTGTGAACATGGTCGTATCCAAGCGTGGAACCGGGCGGGGGGCAAGCCATCTCCGCCGTCATTCCGGGGCATCGCGAAGCGATGAGCCCGGAATCCATAACCACGATCGGGAGTATGGATTCCGGGCTCGTGCTTCGCACGCCCCGGAATGACGAAGTGGAGAGGCTGTGAATAGCTGGGAGAATCGCAGTCCTCTCGGTATTTTCCAGAGGCGTACCTATATCCATGGTCGGTTGGCATCGACTCAGGCACACACTCCCCCATGCGCTTCACGCCCCAATTCCTTGATGAGCTTCGCGCCCGGCTTCCGGTTTCGGAAGTCGTGGGACGGCGCGTCAAGCTGAAGCGGGCGGGCAAGGAGTGGAAGGGGCTGTCGCCGTTCCAGCAGGAAAAGTCGCCGTCCTTCACCGTCAATGACCAGAAGGGTTTTTACCACGACTTCTCCTCCGGCAAGCATGGCGACATCATCTCCTTTTTGATGGAGACCGAAGGCGTCGGCTTTACCGAGGCCGTCGAGCGGCTGGCGTCGATGGCCGGCGTGCCGCTGCCGGCCATCACGCCCGACGCCGCGCGGCAGGAACAGCGCCGCAAGACGCTCCATGACGTCATGGAGCTTGCCGCAAAATTCTTCCAGGATACGCTGGCCTCGCGCAATGGCGCAAAGGCCCGCGGCTATCTCGGCGACCGCGCGATTTCGCCTCAGACGCAATTGCAGTTCCGCCTCGGCTATGCGGCAGGCGAACGCTTTGCGCTGAAGGAGTATCTCGGCGCGCAGGGCATCTCGACCGAGGACATGATCGAGGCGGGCTTATTGGTCGCCGGTGACGACATCCCGGTGCCCTACGATCGCTTCCGCGACCGCGTGATGTTTCCGATCACCGATCTGCGCGGCCGCGTCATCGCCTTCGGCGGCCGTGCGCTGGAAAAGGATGTCGCCGCAAAATACATGAACTCGCCTGAAACGCCGCTGTTTCACAAGGGCGACAATCTCTACAACCACGCGCCGGCGCGGCAGGCCACGCATGATGGCGCCACCCTCGTCGTGGTCGAAGGCTATGTCGACGTCATCGCCATGGTCACCGCGGGCTTTGCCGCGTCCGTCGCACCGCTTGGCACGGCGCTCACCGAAAACCAGCTCGCGCTGCTCTGGAAGATGGCGGACGAGCCGATCCTTTGTTTTGACGGCGACAAGGCCGGACAGAAGGCCGCCTTTCGCGCCGCCGACATGGCGCTGCCGCATCTGAGGCCGGGAAAAAGTCTTCGCTTTGCGCTGCTGCCGGAAGGCCAGGACCCTGATGATCTCGCGCGCTCCGGTGGACGCGGCGCGATCGAGGAAGTGATTTCCGCCGCGCGAGGTTTGTCCGATGTGATCTGGTCGCGCGAGATCGAGGGCGGCAGTTTTGCCACGCCCGAGCGCCGCGCCGCGCTGGAAGCGCGCATCGGCGAACTCTCCAATGGCATCCGCGATGAAGTGGTGCGGCGCTATTATCGCCAGGATCTCGCCGAGCGCCTGCAGCGCACGTTTTCACCCGAACCCGCGCGCGGCGGTTACGCGCGCGGCAATTTTCGCCGGGACCAGGGCGGCGAATCAGGGCGCCGTTTTGCCCCGCGCGGACCCGCCCCGGGCGGCCGATTCGCCCCCCGCGGCGGCGGGCAGGGGATAACTCCGCCGCTGGCCGGCGGGCCCTACCAGGCCTCGAGCCCCCACCTTGCAACCAGCCCGATCATGCGCGGCCAGCGCAGCGCGATGTCCCGCCGCGAGGCGCTGATCCTGCAATCCCTGATCAACCACCCCTGGCTGCTGCACGACCATCTCGAGGAGGTGGCCGCCCTTGAACTGGCGCATCGCTGACGCCAACAAGCTCCGCGCCGGCATCATCGCGGCCTTTGCCGGCGACCATCACCATTCGCCTGACGCCACCGAGCTCGCCGAGAAAATGCGCGCCGATCTCGAAGCGCGCGGATTATCCCAAATTCTTCAAAGGGTTGAGCGGACGATCACGACCGAGGCGGTGTGGGGCACAAAATCCGGCGCGGCGCGGGAGGATGTTCTGGCCACCTGGCACCAGCTCGTCTCCTTGCATCGCCAGTGGCACTCATTACTTAGGGAATTGAAGGATGCGGAGCTGGCTCTGGGCGAGGATCCCAGCGATGCAAACCTCGCCTGGCTGCGCGATATCAAGGCCCGGCTGGAGTCTCTGGACGGCACCGAGGCCCTGATTGAGGGTTTTGGCGAGCTTTCGGGCCGGTTCCAGCGCAGTGTGTGACCAAAAAATCATGCGGACGGCGTTGGCCGGACCCATTAAAAAACTCGCCAAACCCATGGTTTGGCTGCAAAAACAGGGTTAAGCGAAACTTAATAGCTGCGCCTTTACAGGTGCATCAACCAAGCAGGACGTGACCGGGGTGGCGACTTTTTGCGCCGCCCTTTTGCGCGTCAGAGCACGATAAGGAAAGCCTGCCCCGCTTTGATGCGGGGACGGTTCCGGTTTTCCGGAAAACAGCGTGCTCACACATAGAGCAGAGGGGGACTAAACGTCCGCCTCAAGAGTTAAGTCAGTCGGTGACGGGTGCGCTTCACGCATCCAGCGGAAAGCGCGTTTCGGGAGCATTGAATGGCCACCAAGGCAAAGACGCTGCAGGTTAAAGACAAGGAAAAAGACGACAAGGCAGCGGACGCGCCTGAGAAGGATTCTGCCGACGCGCCGTCGCCGTTGCTCGACCTGTCGGATGCCGCCGTCAAGAAGATGATCAAGCAGGCCAAGAAGCGCGGCTTCGTGACCTTCGATCAGCTCAACGAAGTCTTGCCCTCCGACACCACCTCGCCGGAGCAGATCGAGGACATCATGTCGATGCTCTCCGATATGGGCATCAACGTGTCGGAAGCCGAAGAAGCCGACAGCGAGGAAGAAAAGGAAGAGGCCGCCGACGACGATACCGACAACGAGCTTGTCGAGGTCACGCAGAAGGCCGTCACCGAAGTCAAGAAGTCCGAGCCCGGCGAGCGCACCGACGATCCCGTGCGCATGTATCTGCGCGAGATGGGCACCGTCGAGCTGCTGTCGCGCGAAGGCGAAATCGCGATCGCCAAGCGCATCGAGGCCGGCCGCGAGGCGATGATCGCGGGCCTGTGCGAAAGCCCGCTGACCTTCCAGGCCATCATCATCTGGCGCGACGAGTTGAACGAAGGAAAGATCTTCCTTCGCGACATCATCGATCTCGAAGCCACCTACGCCGGCCCCGACGCCAAGAACAACATGAACCCGGCGATGATCGGCGCCGTCGGCCCCGACGGCCAGCCGATTGCAAACGCTAACGGCGCTGCGGCCGCCGCGCCGGCGCATGTCGCGCCGCCTGCCGCTCCGCCGTCGCCGACGCCGTTCCGCGCGCCCGGCACCGACGCCGACACGGAAGAAAAGGATCCCGCCGAGGCTGCGGCCGAGTTGGACATGGACGACGACGAGTTCGAAAACCAGATGTCGCTCGCCGCCATCGAGGCCGAGCTGAAGCCGAAGGTCGTCGAGACTTTCGACAAGATCGCGTCCGAGTACAAGAAGCTGCGCCGCCTGCAGGAGCAGGATATTGCCAACCAGCTGCAGAGCGAGTCGCTCTCGCCGTCGCAGGAGCGCAAGTACAAGAAGCTGAAGGACGAAATCATCGTCGAGGTGAAGTCGCTGCGCCTCAATCAAGCGCGCATCGATTCGCTGGTCGAGCAGCTCTACGACATCAACAAGAAGCTGGTTTCCTTCGAAGGCCGCCTGCTGCGCCTCGGCGACAGCCACGGCGTCGCCCGCGAAGATTTTTTGAAGAACTACCAAGGCTCGGAGCTCGATCCGCGCTGGCTCAACCGCGTCTCCAAGCTTTCGGCAAAAGGCTGGAAGAATTTCGTCCACCACGAAAAGGACCGCATCAAGGAGCTGCGCCACGAGATCCAGTCGCTGGCCGCGCTGACCGGTCTCGAGATCGGCGAATTCCGCAAAATCGTGCACGGCGTGCAGAAGGGCGAGCGCGAGGCGCGCCAGGCCAAGAAGGAAATGGTGGAAGCCAACCTTCGCCTGGTGATCTCGATCGCCAAGAAGTACACCAACCGCGGCCTGCAGTTCCTCGACCTGATCCAGGAAGGCAATATCGGCCTGATGAAGGCGGTCGATAAATTCGAATACCGCCGCGGCTACAAGTTCTCGACCTACGCGACGTGGTGGATCCGGCAGGCGATCACGCGAAGCATCGCCGACCAGGCCCGCACCATCCGCATTCCCGTGCACATGATCGAGACCATCAACAAGATCGTGCGCACGAGCCGCCAGATGCTGAACGAGATCGGCCGCGAGCCGACCCCGGAAGAGCTCGCCGAAAAGCTCGGCATGCCGCTGGAGAAGGTCCGCAAGGTCCTGAAGATCGCGAAAGAGCCGCTCTCGCTCGAAACCCCCGTCGGCGACGAGGAAGACTCACACCTCGGCGATTTCATCGAGGACAAGAACGCGATCCTCCCCATCGACGCGGCGATCCAGTCCAATCTGCGCGAAACCACCACGCGCGTGCTCGCCTCGCTCGACCCCGCGCGAAGAACGCGTGCTCCGCATGCGCTTCGGCATCGGCATGAACACCGACCACACGCTGGAAGAAGTCGGGCAGCAGTTCAGGTGACGAGAGAGCGTATTCGTCAGATCGAGGCCAAGGCGCTAAGGAAGCTGAAGCATCCGTCGAGGTCGCGGAAGCTGCGGTCGTTCCTGGATAACTAATTTGAGCTTGTCATTGCCGGGCTTGACCCGGCAATCCATCGGCTATGCGGCTCTTTCCGGGCGTAGGTAGGCCCGACCGTTTTCATTTGGCAAATCGAAGAGGAAAAGAAGAGCTGTTCTAGGACGGCTTTTCAAAATCGATCGTCCCTGACTTGAAGAAAGCTTACGAACAAGGTTAGGGTTGTCTATGCTAATTGGCACCAAGAATTTTCAAGGTACCGACGAAGAATATCTGGAGCGGCTCAACGAGGGCGCTTCGGACCTATATTTTTCCGCGGACGTTGAGACCGATGGACCCATTCCAGGGCCATACTCCATTTTGTCGTTCGCGATAGTGTATGCCGGTTCATTTGACGGCCACAAGTTTGTGCGTCCGCAGGACTATGATCAGGTCTTCTACCGTGAGCTGAAGCCGATATCCAATTCCTTCCAACAAGAAGCTTTGGATGTAAACGGGCTCGATCGCGCTCGGCTGTGCGTGGAAGGCATCGCTCCGGAATTGGCGATGATTGAGGCCTTCCATTGGATTACGGCTAATGCAAACGGCGCGAAGCCAGTGCTGGTTGCCTATCCGCTCAGCTTTGATTGGACTTGGTTGTATTGGTATTTTACGAAGTTTTGTCCGAAAGGCTCTCCTTTCGACTACTCGCGTTGCTTTGACATAAAGACAGCACATGCAGTCAAAGCTGGAATACCGATCTCGCGAGCTGGTCGTTCGAAACTTGATTCATACTTTCGTCCAAACGGCAGCACACCCATCACGCCGTCGACGACGCGATCGAGCAAGCGGAGATTTTCGCAAATATATTCGAATGGGCTGGTGTTCATGAGCGAGCTCGTTAGGCGCCGAGAGTATTCTGCCGGCATAATAGACAAGCTTCGAGTTGAATTCGTTGGCGCTGGCAAGTTTGCTAAGGGCAAAGCATGCGTCTATGCGACAGGATCATTCGGGCGCTGGGAGGCGAGTGAGCACAGCGACTTGGATTTATTTATCGCAGGGATGAGCGAGAAGGTTGCGCGTGTTGATGGTTCCGGTGAGGATTTCGGACCGGCAAACGTTCTCAATCATCTCGATGAGATATGTGTACAAGCCGAACTTATCCAGCGTTCTCGTGAACTTGGGTTTCCCGAGTTTTCTGGAGATGGGCGGTATCTCGACCATCATTCCATCTATGAATTTACCAACACCCTTGGAACAGAAAAAGACGATGTGGCGAATACGTTCACTGCGAGGCTTCTGCTCTTGCTGGAGAGTAAGTCGCTTGTGGAGGATGGGATCTATGACGAGATCGTCAGGGTTGTGATCGAGAGCTATTGGAGAGACTATCCGGATCACAAAGCAACCTTTATGCCAGCATTCTTAGCGAACGATATTCTGAGAATTTGGCGAACATTCTGCGTGAACTACGAAGCTAGGACTGAGCGAGAACCCGAAGAAAAGAAGGCCAGTGGGAAGCTTAAGAACTACAAGTTGAAGCATAGCAGAATGCTGACGTGCTATTCGGCGCTTCTGTATTTGCTCGCTGTCTATCATTCGGAGAGTCCGTTTCGCCATTAGACGCAGTGGCAATGACGAAATTAACTCCAACTGGGCGATTGGAGTGGCTTCAACATAATGCTGCTCCAAGGGGGCAAAGGGTACGCTTGTCAAGCTTTTGGACCTATATGATCAATTCTTGGAGACGACTAATTTCAAAGAAGCTGAATTGATCCAAAAATTCTTGGACGATAGGTTGCGTCACAAATATGTGGCAGCAGCTCACGAATTCGGCGATTTAATGTTTGAAGCTTTAGAGATAATTGGCGGGAAAAGTTCGTTCCATCGACTTTTGGTGGTCTAGGCGTTTGCCGCCGTGGATCATGCCGGCGCCGCCTCACCGTTTAGTGCAACACCGGCTGCTCCGTCTGCGACGGCACCATCGAATTCAAGGACATCAACGAACGACCCGACGCGCTGGCGCGTTACGGTGCCACGGTTGACGATATCAGGCGTCGCCTGCGCGCCATCGATGAGACCGGCCGCCTGATCGTCGGAGCGGATGTTGTGGGCACGCTATGGCGCATCACATCACGCCGCGCAAAAATTGGCCGGCGTCGCTGATCGGAACCGGATGCTGCCGCCATGACGCGGCTTGCCGATGGACCACCCTGCCTCCTTACGGCGGCGGTGCGTCGCGGTCGGTGATGTCGCGGATCGCGTGGCTCCACGATTGCGCGCCGGTTTGCAAATCGACCGCGCGAATTCGCACCGGCTCCTCGACGAGCTCGGCGCCGACGCGGCGCGCGTAGGGTTCGGTTTGATACACGACCTGGGTGCCGCTGACGAAGAACGGCGCGGAGCGCACATGCGCCCGTATCTCGCCCAGCCGTGCGCCGCTGCGCTCGTGAATCGTCCACAAATACTTGTCCCACACCTTGTCGTCGCCGACCTTCGTGCTGATCAGCACGTGGCGTCCGTCGGCGGAAAGGAATTGCGGCTCCGGCAAGCCGGGTATCGGCGCCTCGGGCGCCAGATCCGGAGCGGCGGCCGGAGGCGCGTCCCGTGCCCCGCGAACGGCGCCGGGAGGTGAAACGCCCATCGGCGTCACCGCGCCGTCGCCAAGACCGATGCGCGCCGCCCCGCGCGACACCACGACGTCGGACCCGGCTTCGCTCGCCCCTCTCGCCGTCGCGCCGGGCATCGCGCCCGCCAGAACGTCGGGAGGTGCTGCCTCCTCGGGCAGGACTTCGAGCGGGCCCGACGCCATCCCGCGCAGCGGCCGGGCGACGAATTCCCAGGAAACCGCGGCGTCGTCGGCGGCGAGCGGCTGCGCCTGCGCGGTGAACGCGCGGTTGGCGCTTCGATTGATGGCCGGCTGAACGCCCGGCGGCATTTCCACCAGGCTGCGTGTGCGCGCCGCGCCGCCCTGGCGCGTATTGAGCGCCACGATCGCCAGCTCATTGTTGGGGCCTGCCGTTTCGGCCTGGCTGATCAGGAGATCGCCGGAAACCGCAAGCGGTTTTGCGGCGTCCGTCGAATGCCAGACCTGGGATCCTGCGGCAAGATCGAGCGCCACGATGCCGCCGGTCGGGCTCATCACGTAGGCCTCGCTGCGGTCGGTGTCGATCACGACACCTGGGCTGAGTTCGAAGCTGCTCACGGTCTAGTTCCTCTTTGGGCCTGATGACATCAGACTATGGCCGGCTCGGGAAGAGAAAGCGTCCAGGCGCCGCGCCCGAGCGTTCCCGCCAGCAGGATGCGGTCCGTCGCGCTGTATTGCAGCCGCATCACCGGCGCGGCCGGCATTTGCGTCCCCAGGGAAGTCCAGTTGGCGAAGGGACGCGGGCAGGCAAACACCCCGGCATTGGTGCCGACGACCACGGAGCCGCCGCCAAGGTCCGCGCAATAGGCGACCGATCGTAACACGCTTGCGCCGAGCGCAGCCAGATTGTTCGTGATGTTGCTCCAGCTGCCTCCCGCATCGGTGGTGTGAAACACAGTGGTCGCGTCGATGACGAATGCCTCGCGAAAATCATCCGGCTCGATCGCAATCCCGACCACGGTTGCGTTTCCGGGATAGGCGGCGGAGGCGGTGAGGGCCGCAGGGTGCGCCGCGGTTCGCACCAACACGCTGCGGCCGCTGCCGACATAGAGGGCGTTCGCGTTACCGGTCGCGCCATAGGCCACCGCACCGGTATCGTTGATCCGTATGAACGCGATGGCCCTGATCGTGTCGCCCTGGTCGTCGGATTCATAGACGGCGTTATTGGCGCCGATGACCAGCCGGGTGGCGGTGACGCGATTGAGTTCCACCGGCGTATAGAATTGAGCGGACAGCGCCGGCCCGCCGGCCAGCACCTGCAAGCGGACGGATGTCGAACTCTGCAGTACGCCGGCGGTGTCGAACACCTGCCGCCGCAGTCCCTGCAAATTCTGGAAACTTGAATATCGCACGGAAAGTCCGGGCGTGCTGCTGGCGTCGACTGCGACCACGCCGCCGTCGCCTGTGGAGACGCTGCGCCAGCGGTCGGCCGATCCGGCCGGCTGCTCCGGGCTGCCGGTGTCCTGTGCGCCGCCGATCACGGTACTGCAGTTCGCATCCCAGGCGACCGAATGAAACTCGGTTACCTGCAGGTCGCCGATCATCGAGAACCAGTCACCGCTGCCTGTCTGCGGCTGCGTGCGCCGGTAGACGCCGCCGTCGTCGCTCTCGATCAGCATGCCGTTGGCGGCAATGGCCATGTCGCGGGAATCGGCGTGTGGCGCGCTGCTGGACGCGGTCCCCGAATGGGTCAGCGCCCTGACCTGGCTGCCGCTCGGCTTGCTGGCATCGATGCGAAACAGCCGGCCGGAATAGTCGCGCGCGCCGGACGAATTCGGCCAGCGCGGGCCGGAGCCGGGGGCGCCTTCGTCAAATCCGGGTTGCCGGTCGCCGCCGACATAGACGAGTTGCGGATTTTCGCGGTCGGCGGCGATCGACAGATGGATGCCCGACTGTCCGCCGGGATGCAGGTCGAATGCCACGCCGCCGCCCTCCACGGTGCGCGGCAGGTCGAGCGCGCTCCAGGCGCCCCCGCCATTGCCGGACCGGAACAGGCCGGCCAGGTGGCCCAAATTATTGCAGATGGCGACATAGACATTATTCGCGGCACCGACCGAAATCTTGATGTTGCTCGCTCCGCCAAGCACGCCGTCGATGGCCGCGTTGCTGACCTTGCTCCAGGTCGCACCGGTGTCGATGCTGCGAAACAGACCGGCGGCGCCGGCGTGGGTGAACAATCGTGCCGGATTGACCGGATCGCCCGCCAGATCAAAGGCATTGCCCGCGGGCAGGCCGGTGCCGGGGCCGCCGGAGATCGCCCGCCACGTCGCACCGGTATCCGTGCTGCCATGCACGCCGCCATTATTGCTGCTGATCAGGATGATGCTGCCGCGCGCGGCGACGCCGGTGATGTGGAGGTTGCGCAGAGCCTCGCCGCCAAGCGTGGTCCAGGTCATGCAACCGTCCGTGCTGCGCAACAGTCCGAGCAACGCGCCGCCGGCGCGCCGCATGCTGCTGAAGCGGCCGGTTCCGGCGACCAGCGTGTTATGCGTGGCGTCGGTTGGATCGAACTCGATTGCGCCAAACGACAGCGACTTCTGCAGGTCGGTCAGCGGCTCCCAATTGGGCCGGGCGGCCATCGCATTTTTTGTGCGCCAAATTCCACCGTTGGCCGCGGCGATATAGACGATATCAGGATTGGCCGGGTGCGCTGCGACGGCCTGGATGGCGCCGACCACCTCGCGGTCCGTTATTCCCTCGACCTGGCCGCTGGTGGAGGGCCGTGGCCCCTGACGCTGCCATGCCAGAACCAGACCCGGCGCATTAGCGGCGGCGGAGCACCGACGCGGCGAGCGGTTGACGGTTGTGACCTGGACGGTTGGTGTGACCTGGGCGGTTGGCTGGGATTGGACACGGCAATTACGCTCCACCAATCAGCAACGAAAAAACTTCAGGTTGTAGTGCGAGCCATATACCTTATGGCCTGGCTTTCAAAGCGAAGTTGTTGTCGCAGCTCAAATGGCCGGCGACACAATTTTGTTTCGCCGCATCAGCGAAACGAACCGCCTTTCAAAAATGCAGCTGTTGGGACATGATGTTCCCGCTTGCGGAAAAAAATGTCGGCGCCAATCGCGAGGATGTCTTGATGATTTGGAAGCGGATCAGACGGGCCTTTGAACCGGGCGACCAAAGCTGGAAGCCGATCGATCAAACGCCGATCCCTCTCAGCGCCGGCCGCATCTGGCTGGCGGACAAGGACGGCAATGTGACAAGGGCGCTGGCCTGGACATGGCGCGTCCTGAAGCGCCGCGAGCCGCGCAAATATCGCTGGTGGATGAGCCGTGCCAATCACGCCAGAGAACCTGCGCCTGAGGCCGTGGCGGCGCTGAAGGAGCTGCGACAGGCTGCCGACAGTTAGGATAGTGGCGCACCGGAGATGCTGGTGCATCTGATCTCGCTGACATGGCTGAGCAGGACATGACCGGCCATCGCCTCATCGTCTGGTACAACACGCGCTGCCCCGTCTGCGATGCCGGGATCGACTGGCAGCGCAACAGGCTGCTGGCGGCCGTCCGCGCCGGCCACATCGCATTCCTCGACATCAACGAACAGCCCGATGCGCTGGCACGCTACGGCGCCTCGGTTGATGACGTGCGCCGCCGCCTGCATGCGACGGACGAACAAGACCGCCTGATCGTCGGCGCCGATGTCGCGGTCGCGATGTGGCAGGTCACGCCCGGGCAGGGCTGGCTGGCGTCGCTGTTCGGCAATCGCGTGATGCTGCCGGTGACCCGGCTGGTCTATGACCGGTTCGCCGATCTGCTGTTCGCCTGGAACAAATGGAAGGGCCGCTGGTAGCCGCAGGGATGCCCGCCTTGTTAGGTGGGCTCGCCGTACCGCGTCAGCGCAACGGTCGATGCGCCGCCCGCGGAAACCGACAGCACGAACAGCTTGTCGAATTCGTGGGCCGCGATGTCATCGACGGTCCGGCCGGTGAGGCCTTTGATGATCAGCGGGACCGTATCGCTGTGACCGACCACCGCGGCCACGGCGTCATTGGGCAATGCCTTCACCTTGTCGACGATCTGCTGCACGTGGTCGGCGGCGCTGGTGGCAACGATCACGATGTCGAGGCGGTCGCCCAGCAACGCCTTCAATGGCGCGATCGTTCGCTGCGTCCGTTTTGCGCTGCTGCAATAGGCTGTCGCGACGCCGCTCTCCGCCAGCATCCGCGCCAGCAGCTTTGCCCGCGCCATTCCCGCCGGCGACAGATCGTCCTCAGGGTCGGGTGTGCGATTGGCGTGACGAAGCGCGAACACGATCATCGAAATTCTCCCGCAACCAATGCCGGGGCGGAAAGCGTTTGAGACGCCACGGCGGGAAAAGTAATCTGGCTTACATTTGAACAAAAAAATGCCGCTTGACCCCCATCCTTATCTCAGGGTGTAGTGAGCAGTATAGCTCTTTTAGATTGTCTGACGCGACTGGCGATTATTTTTGTTCTGCTCTGATCATCAACGGAGCGATCCATGGCCGATATGCCGATGTCCGATGGCGGAAGCCGGGACGATTTCGTTGCCGCAGCGGCGGATGAAAGTGTCAGGGGCGCGCTGGCCGGCGGCAGGGGCTTAAGAGATTTTCTGGCGACCATCGATGCGCTGACGCTCGGAGGAATCCACCCTTACTCGTCGAGCAGGCGATCAAGCTGCTCGAGGGCTTTTATGTCCACCTGCCGCTGAAGCGCGCGATGCATGCGGTGGATCCGCTGCAGCGGCTGCGCCTGCTGCAGCGGCGGCTGCCGCAGATTGACAGCGAGATCGCGTTTCATCACGAGATGACCGAGATCTTCACCTCGGTGCGCGACCTCCACACCAATTACATCCTGCCGTCGCACTTTTCCCGGATGACGGCGTTCCTGCCGTTCCAGGTGGAGGCCTGCTTTGTGGCGGACGAGCGCAAATACATCGTCTCGCAGACCGTCCCGGGCTTCAGCCATCCGACCTTCAAGCGCGGCGTCGAGCTCACCTACTGGAACGGCGTTCCGATCGATCGGGCCGTCGAGATCGCGGCGTCCTATCACGCCGGCAGCAATCCCGCCGCCCGGCACGCCCGCGGCGTCGCCGGCCTGACCAAGCGCGCCATGAACATCGCGCCGCCGCCGGACGAGGAGTGGGTCGTGGTCGGCTATCTCGATTCGGCCGGACAGGCCGGGGAGTTTCGCGCCGACTGGACCATCATCGAGCTTCCCGCTGAAGCGGACGCTGTTGCTTCGGGCGCGGCCACCCGTCTCGCGGCGTCGTTCGGGCTGGATCTGGAGGGCGATACCTTCCGCCGTATCAACAAGGTGCTGTTTGCCCAGCAGGTCGTGAAGGCCAGGAACGAACTGGAGAGCGTGCGCAGGACGGCGCGGGCGAAGACCGCCAGGCTGGAATCCGCCCGGCCGGGCGCCGTCGAGGCGGCCGCCACCGAGGCGGCGGTCAACGCGGTGCAGGGCACCGAGTTCGACGATGCCCGATGTATTCCAGGCCAGGGTCGTCAACGCCGGCGGGCGCAACTATGCCTATGTCCGGATCTTCACCTTCTCGGTGGGCGACGACGTCGCGTTCGTGAACGAGTTCATACGGCTGATGGAGCTGCCGCAGATGCCGCGCGACGGCCTCATCATCGACGTGCGCGGCAACGGCGGCGGCCTGATCTGGGCCGGCGAGAGACTGCTGCAACTGTTCACGCCGAGAACGATCGAACCCTGCCGCGCGCAGTTCATCAACACCCAGCCGAACTACGCTGCTTTGCCAGAAGCGTGCCGTGGCTTCGGACCCTGGGCGGCATCGCTGGTCCGGGCGCCCGTCACCGGCGCGACGTTCTCGGCCGGTTTTCCGATCACGCCGCCGGAGCTCTGCAACGACATCGGCCAGCGTTACTATGGACCGGTCCTGCTCATCACCGATGCGCGCTGCTACAGCACGACCGATATTTTCGCGGCCGGTTTTCACGATCACAAGATCGGCCCGATCCTCGGCACCGACAACAACACCGGCGCCGGCGGCGCCAATGTCTGGACCCACGAGCAGATCCGCAATTTCTTCGCGGGCGCCAATGCCACCCCGCCGCTGGATCAATTGCCGAAGGGCGCCAGCATGCGGGTGGCGATCCGCCGCACCATCCGGGTTGGCGACGAGGCGGGGACCGAGCTGGAAGATCTCGGCGTTACGCCCGACCAGGAACATCGGCTCACGCGCGACGACATCCTCGGCGACCATCCCGATCTCTTGAGGCGCGCCGCGGAAATCCTGCGCACCGAGGAGATTCGCAAGTTCGATGTCACGGTGACCCGCAACGCTGCGAAACTGTCGTTCAAGCTCGCAGCCGACAAGGTCGATTATGTCGACGTCGCGGTGAACGGCCGGTCGAGCGGTTCACGGGACATCGCGGGCGGCGCCGCCGAATTCGACCTGCCCGTCAACCAGGAATTCGCACTGCCGGCTTTCCCGGCCGCGATCGAGCTTCGCGGTTATGCCGGGGGCAAGCTGGTCTGCTACCGGCGCTTGCAGGCCTGACGGCGGCGCCGCGCGCAGCGACACGTTTTTTGACCCCGGATGTGATCCGGACCGTTTTGGCAGACTGAAAGGAGTATCACATGGCTAGACTTCCCGACCACCGCACCTGCGCCGCCCACGATATTCACGCGGCCCAGATGCGCACCAACCTCGATTACGCGCGCGCCAGGGCATCGATCGAGGCCCGCGCCGCCGCAATGGGGGATATCCCGATGCCGACGGGCCCGACGGTGATCCCGGTCGTCGTGCATGTCATTCACCGCGGCGGGCCGGAGAATATTTCGGACGCGCAGGTCAAGAGCCAGATCGACGTGCTCAATCGCGATTTCCGCAAGAAGAATCCGGACATCTCCAAGGTGCCGGCGCCGTTCAAGCCGCTGGCCGCCGACGCCTTCGTGGAATTCGTGCTGGCCAGCAAGGATCCCGCCGGCAACCCGACCAACGGCATCACGCGCACCCAGACCAATGTCGCGGAGTTCGGCGCCGACAACGCCATGAAGTTCACGGCGCAGGGCGGGCACGACGCCTGGGACGCCACGCGCTATCTCAACATGTGGGTTTGCCCGGAGATCATTGACGGAGGCAACACGCTGCTCGGCTATGCGCAATTCCCGGGCGGCCTGCCCGCCACCGATGGCGTCGCCATCATCCACAACGCCTTCGGCACCACGGGAACGGCGCAGGCCCCGTTCAACGGCGGCCGCACCGCGACGCATGAAGTCGGCCACTGGCTCGATCTGTTCCACATCTGGGGCGACCAGGTCGGTTGCGGCACCGACGACCAGGTGGCCGACACGCCGCGTCAGGATCGCCAGAATTTCGGCAAGCCCGCCTTCCCGCACATCACCTGCAACAACGGGCCCAATGGCGACATGTTCATGAACTACATGGACTATACGGACGACGATTCTATGTTCATGTTTACTCCGGGCCAGATTCAGCGGGTGCGTGCCACGCTGGCAGGCCCGCGCTCCACCATCGGCAAACCCGCCGGCGCCGCGATAGCCGGCGTTGCGGCCGGAGGAACGTAACGAAAGCGTTTTCAAGCAAAGTGGGTACCGGTTTGCGTGAAGAAAACGCGTCAAACAAAAGATAGAGCCCCGTTCCGATTTAATCGGAACGGAAAAGGCTCGTAACTTCGGGCCGTCTCAAACGACCGGCCGTCTCACACAAAAAGACAGAGCGTGACGACGTCATCACGCTCTGCAGGACACATCGAGCGTTGAACGCAGATCTGCTCAATTGCCTGTTCAGGGCCTGGGGCCATTCCCGGGAAGAAGACGGCAATGGCCTCACGGTCTACCGTCCGCGTGGTTTTAAATTCCCGCTGTCGCGCGGGCGCGACTGGCTCGAGTTCAAGCCCGACGGCACGGTGTTGTTTCTCGGTGCCGGCCCTGATGATCGTAACAGGGCGGTCGAGGGCAAATGGTCGAGCACCGGGGAGCGGTCGCTGCAGCTTGCGAGTGACGCCGACACCGCGCCGCGGCGGCTGACGATTGTCGAGTGCAGCGGCGACGTGTTGAAGGTGCGCAGCGAGTAGGGAGACGAGGGATAGCGTCCGCTGGGTCAAAACGCAGCAAGGAATTTCAGCACCTGCAAATCATGAGGAGAAATCGACATGGCCGATAAAGCATCGCTCGCCGGCACCTGGGCCTATCGCAGCTACCTCAACCAGGCTGACCAGCGGCCGTTCGGCGGCGGTCTCTTCACTTTTCAGACGCCCTCGCCGACGACGCTGACCGGCACGCTGGACATGGGGTCCGAGCTGGTGCTCGACCTGCAAGGCACGATCGCGCCGGCCACCGACAAATGCCCGCTGACGGTCGAGATCAGGGGATTTGGCAGGAAGGGCACCCGCACCGAAGGCTGGGAATACGACTATCACGCCTCGCCGGCCTTTCATTGGCCCGACGGCGTCGATCAGGTGGCCTCGCTGGTCGGATCCGTCCTCCGCGCCAAGCCGCATAACGGTAGCCCGGCCGGCGTGACCGCTTCCTTCATCGCGGTTCGGCTGTCGTAGCGGTTGCGGTTCTGTCGCTCTCTTGCGGTGGCGCGGGTTATGCCGCCCGCTCGATGGGGCGGTGGTAAGGGCGATTACGCCTGCACGCTCTTTTTCTTCTTCGCGCCGACCCGGCTGATGTCCTTGATCTGGAGTGGCGGGCGGCCGGATTTCTCGGCGATCTCGCGGTCCTGCTCCATGATGAATCCGCGCGCCGGCTCATCTCCCTCGAGCCCGCCAAGCAGGTCGGAAGGCACGCGCCGGTTGGAGCGTTGCGAGCCGTCTTCATAAACGACATCAAAAAAGGCAAACTCGCCTTTGGGGTTGGTCCCGGGTTTTTTGGCCATGGCGGGCTTGTGGTCGATCAGGGCGCCGCTGTCAAAGAAAATAGCTCGGATTCCGGCGAAGGCCTGCTCTGCGAGAACGCCTGTTCCGCCTCCTATCCTACGGCGCCACCAGCTCCACCCTCCGGTTCAGCGCTCGCCCGGCCTCCGAGGCATTGGAGCCGATCGGCGCCAGCAGGCCGACACCCGCGGTTTTCAGCCGCGGCTGCGCGATGCGAAAATTCTTTACCAGCTCAGCGGCGACGGCCTCGGCGCGCCGCCGTGACAGATCGAGATTGTAATCCGCCGCGCCCTGGCTGTCGGTGTGGCCGACGATGTAGACGCTGAGCTGCGGCTGGCTCGCCAGTAGTTTTGCGATCTGCTCCAGCGTGGGGCGGCTCTCCGGCTTGACCACCGCCTTGTCGGTGTCGAAGTAGATGCCGTAGAGCGCGATGTGGCCGGCCTCGCCAAGACCTTTTGCCATCGCCGCCGCGTCCACCATCTTGTTCTCGATGGCGCCGAGTTCGGCAATCGTGAGTTGCGCGTAGATATCCCGGTTGTTCTCGCTGACGACGAGGCTCGCAAAGGTCTCGCGCCCGCCGTCGACCTTGCGTCCGGCATAGTAGCGATAGTTAAAACCGTCCACCCACATCTGCGGAATCGGCAGCGCCTCGATCGCTTCCGAGAAGGGAATGCCGCCGCAGGCATCGGTGTCGCAGGCGAGTAGCGGCTCGAACCCCGCCTTCGCCAGTTGGGTCTCGAAATTGCGGGAGACTTCCAGGATCGAGGGGCCGGGATTGGTCCGGTAGGCGATGCGCGTGACCTTGCCTTCGACCCGCCGCGCATCGGCTGGCTTGCCATCCTTGAAGACCGCCGCCTGCATCCGCGCGGCGTCGAAAGTCTTCACCTCATATCCCGTGATCACGCTGCCGGCGAAGCGGCCGATGCCAGGAAAATCCCTGGCGCCCGCGACATCGCGCGTTTGCGCGGCGGCAGGCGTTGGCGCGTGCAACAGGAGGATGAGCAGGAGGATCAGCGGCCTGGCGATCGGGTGCAAAGTAGCCATCGAAAATCCCTGTATGTGCTTAAGGAAAAATACCGGCCAATACGCAAGGCAAAACGCGCCGGATCGCGCATGGCCCCGGCGGCGGGACGACCATGCACCGGCAGATTGTCCGAAATTATGGCCGCCTTTGCGGGCCTGCCGCATTTCCGGGGACGTTGGATCGCGGCCCGCGTTCCGCTAAGCTGGCCGTGTGAATGAAAGCCGGCAGGGATTTTTTGATGACCAAGACCAGCAAATTGACGACGGCCAGTTTTTTGGGGTTAGCGCTGCTCGCCTGTTTGAGGCTGCCAGCTGACGCGGCCCAATGCGGCAACTCCGCCGCCGGTTATGAAGGCTGGAAGCAGCAATTCGCCGGCGAAGCGCGGGCCAAAGGCGTCAGCGCCAACACCATCTCGGCCCTGATGGCGACCAACTACGCGCAAACGACCATCAACGCCGATCGCGGCCAGCGCAGCTTTTCAGCTCTCGCTCGAACAGTTTCTCGCCAAGCGCGGCGCGGGCGCCATCGTCTCCAAGGGACGGCAGTTGCGGCGTTCGCAGGGCGCGCTGTTTGCGTCGATCGAGCAGCGGTACGGCGTGCCGCCGGGGCCGCTGCTCGCGATCTGGGGCATGGAGACTGGCTTTGGCGCCGTGCGCGGCAATCAGAACATGCTCGCCTCGATCGCGACGCTCGCCTATGACTGCCGCCGCTCGGCCTTTTTCACCGAACACCTCTACGCAGCGCTGCAACTGATCGATCGCGGCGCGCTTTCCCCAAGCCAGCGCGGCTCCATGCATGGCGAAGTCGGCCAGACCCAGTTCATGCCCAAGGCGATTCTCGCCTACGGCACCGGCAATCTCGAAAACTCCGCCAACGCGCTGACCTCGACCGCGCCTTCCTGCGCGGCCATGGCTGGAAGGCCGGCGCCGGCTACCAGCCCGGCGAGCCGAACTTCGCCGTCATCCAGGCCTGGAATGCCGCCGGCGTCTATCAAAAGGCCATCGCGCTGATGGGCCGCCAGATCGACGGCGGGGAGTAGATTGCCGCTCGTCCCCGCGTTCGCAGGGACCCGACGCGGGCAGGTTGTTACCGCGGCATCGCCACGGCTTCGCTTCGGCCATTCGACCAAGCGACGGTGGTCATGGTCCCTGCGTTCGCGGCGATGACGATGATCGGTTTCGCGGCATGAAGACACCTGCCGCGCACATTTCCCCATGGCATGATCCGAACAAGCCGCAAAGGGATTCGCATGCGCCGCCTTTTTCTCAGCCATTCCTGTTCGTCACGTTCATCACCACGCCCGCTCTCGCCGCCCGCTGCGGCGGCGACTTCAACGCCTTCATGCAAAGCATGGCCGCGGAGGCCGCAGCCGCCGGCGTTTCGCAAGCCGTGATCAGCCAGGCCTTTGCCGGCGTCACCCAGGATCAGGCGGTGCTCGCCTTCGACCGCCGCCAGCGCGGCACGTTTCGGAAAACCTTCGAGCAATATGTCGCGACCCGCGTCGGCCCCGGCCGCATCAACATGGGCCGGCAGATGCTGAAGCGTCACGGTTCGCTGCTGTCGCGCGTCGAGCAGAAGTTCGGCGTGCCGCCGGAGATCATCGTCGCGATCTGGGGGCTGGAATCCGATTTCGGCAAGGGCGACGTCGGCAAGATGCCTGTCGTCCGCACGCTGATGACGATGGCGCATGATTGCCGCCGCACCGAACTGTTCCAGGGCGAACTTTTGGCCGCGCTGAAGATCGTGCAGCGCGGCGATCTGCCTTTGAGCGACATGGTCGGCGCCTTCGCCGGCGAGATCGGCCAGACGCAATTTTTGCCGTCGTCCTACATCAAATACGGCGTCGACTTCGACGGCAACGGCCACGTCGACCTGCGCCACTCCGTCCCCGACGTGCTCGCCTCCACCGCGAACCTGTTGCACGTCTCCGGCTTCAAGAACGGCGAACCCTACGGCGAGGGCACGCCGAATTTCGAAGCGATGCGCGAGTGGAACAGGGCGACGGTCTATCGCAAGACCATCGGCTATTTTGCCGATCAACTGGTGGGGCGGTGACGGAGAGAGCGGGGACAACACCGGACAGAGGCGAGACCTACCCGCCCCAGGCGTTCTTCCCCGCATGGCCTGTCATCTTCTCGATCCGCCGCTGCAGCACCCTCCAATAGGTCGCCGGCCGGAACCGCTGCAACAGGTCCATGAACCGCGCATCCTTGCCGATCAGAATCCGCGGCTCGTTGTTCTCGATGCCGGTAATGATGCGCAACGCGGCGGATGCCGGGGACTTCGTCGCCATCGCGTCGAACCGCTCGATCGACTGCACGCGCCGCGCATTATCGGTGACGCCCACGCCGGCGCGGGCGTTGCGGGCGATGTTGGTGGCGACGCCGCCGGGATGCACCACCGAGAGTTTGACCGGGCTCTTTGCCATCGCCAGTTCATGCCGCAGGCTTTCCGAAAAGCCGCGCACCGCAAACTTTGCCGCGCAATACGCCGTTTGCCCGGGCGGGGCGATGATGCCGAAGATCGAGGAGAGGTTGACGATATGCGCCTCCGGCTGCCGCGAAAGGTGCGGCAGGAAGGCGCGCGTCGCATGCACCACGCCCCAGAAATTGATGTTGAACAGCCAGTCCATCTGCGCCTGCTCGATCTCGTCGAACTGGCCGAGCAGCGCCACGCCGGCATTGTTGATGACGATGTTGAGGCTAGGATGCGCGGCAACAGCCGCCGCGGCAAAATCAGCGATCTGGCCGGGCTCGCCGACATCGACGCGATGCACGCTCACCTTGCGTGCATGCGCCTTGTTGATTTCGGCCGCCACCGACTGCAATCCAGCCTCGTCGCGATCCGCCAGCGCGAGATCGCAGCCCCGCCTGGCGAGATCCAGCGCCAGCGCCCGGCCGATGCCGCCGGCCGCACCGGTCACGGCGGCGGCCGCCCCCTTGATCGCAGTCATTCCCGCCTCCCAGCCGATGAAAATCCAGGCAATCCAAACTCGTCAAACCCCCGATGTTGCGCCGGGTTCCCCGCTTTTCCCAGATTGGAACCGAACCATCCAGCAAATTGCGCCTTAACCCCTCATACTTTTCCTGTACGGGAGGCGGCCCATGGGACAATCCAAGCCATTTGCAAAGCCATTTCGAGCGACCGCGTTGATCGTTGAGGACGACCCGATGCAGCGGGAGATGATTTGCCTGTTGCTGGAGGAGAGCGAGATCGACGTCATCGAGTGCGAAAGCGCGGAAGCCGCCGAACTGGTGCTGGAGCGCCATCCCGAAAATCTCGTGCTGATGATGACCGACGTCCAGCTCGCCGGCAACATGAACGGCGCCGAGTTGGCCCATGTCGCCAAGAAGCACAACCCGGAGCTTGGCGTGATCGTCACCTCGGGAAGACCGCTGCGGCACATCCTGCCCGAGGGCGCGCAGTTCTGGAAAAAGCCGTGGGCGCCGCTCGACGTGATCCGCGAAGCGGAGAAGAGGGTGCATGCGCTTCATGCCGAGCAAGAAGGCGAGCAAGAGGGCGGGCGGCGCCGTCAGTAGCGAGCACCGCAGCGCGGCTTCCGGGAGCCTTGCTGCCGTGATACAGGCAAGACGCATGACGCTCTCATTCCTCCTGACCACCCTGATCGTGGTCGCTTCACCCGGCACCGGCGTGCTCTATACGCTGGCGGTCGCGCTCGCCCAGGGCTCGCGCGCCAGTATCGCCGCCGCCTTCGGCTGCACGCTCGGGATCCTGCCGCAGATGCTGGCGGCGATGCTGGGGCTTGCCGCCGTGCTGCACACCAGCGCCTTGGCGTTCGCGGCGCTGAAATGGTGCGGCGTACTCTACCTGCTCTATATGGCCTGGCAGGCGCTGCGCGAGACCGGCGCGCTGGCGATCCAGGCGCCGCAAGAAAAATCCGGCGGGCAATCGCGTTCGCAATCGAGCCGGCGCGTCATCGTCACCGCCATCCTGATCAACATCCTCAACCCAAAGCTCTCGATCTTCTTCCTCGCCTTCCTGCCGCAGTTCATCGCCGCCGACGAAGCCCATCCGCTGGCGCGGATGCTGGAATTGAGCGGCGCCTTCATGCTGATGACGTTTGTGGTGTTCGCCGTCTACGGCCTGTTCGCCGCGTCCGTCCGCGACCGCGTTATCACGAGGCCAAGGGTGTTGGCCTGGCTGCGGCGGAGCTTTGCGGCCGGCTTTGCCGCGCTCGGCGCGCGGCTGGCGCTGGCGGAACGGTAGGGATCCCCGGAATCAAAAAGGCGGGCTAGAGCCCGCCTTGTTTGAAAACTGAAACCCGGGCAGAGCGCGCAGTCAGCGCGCTCCACCCGGGCTTGGATCGCTACTTCTTCGACTTGGCCTTCTTCGCCTTCTTCGCCTTCTTGGCCTTCTTCGCTTTCTTAGCCATAGTATCCTCTCAAGGTTTAATGGATTGAACGCAACTCCGAGGCATGCTTGTGGCGGAGGGCCAACCTCGCAACATCCTCACCACCATTTCGAACAGATTCGCAGGCTGCTGCCGCGTGCTGTCACCGTGATGTCATGGCGTTATCCACAGCTGTTATGTGTTTTGAGACCTATTTTTTGAAATTTTCATCCGTTGCGCCCGTTCCCGGACATTTTGCGCGCGCGATCGACGCGCCGATGCGCGCCCCGAGAGGACACCAAAACCGCCTCCACGCGCGCCCCGCATCAGGGTTAACGAGGCACCAACGCGACCATGCGCGCTCAACCTGACCCGTCAGGACAGCTTCTCCATTCATCAATTCAAAACCACGGCACGCTTTAGACGGCGGCGGTGAGAACTCCGTTAAGCGGCGCGGCTGCAGTCTGCCGGCAAGACAACGGGGATTGTCTTTGGGCGGAAATGCCCCGGGTGGAGCGGTTCGATAACAGGGGAGACGGGACAATTGGCGTCCCGGGTTCGCGATGCTGAGCGTTCCGACGCTGTGGACGGTTTTCGTCATCAATTTTCTCGCGCTTGGCCTGATCTGGGCCTACGTCATGCGCAGCTATCCTTCCTTCGAGGCCGCACGGTACTGGACCGGCTCGGCGTTTCTTGCCGCGACGGGCGCTTTTCTCGCAATCCTGCGCGTGTTTTTCCCGGACTCGCTGGTGCCGCTGCTGTTTGCCGGCACCGCGCTGGTGCTGGCGATCTGCCTCGCCACCATGGGGATCCGCAAGTTCTACAACCAGCCGGTGTCATGGCGTGACACCCTGCTGCTCACGGGGTCGACCTTCGCCGTGCTCTGCTTCTTCATCTTCGTCTATGACAGCGTCGCGGCGCGGATGACCGTCTTCACGCTCGCCCAGACGCTGCCGATGGTGCTGAGCGTAAAACTGCTGCTGTCTCCGCATGAGGGCCGGGTCAATCCGGGCGCCCGGCTGGCCGGCATCGTCACCATTCTCATCATGGCGATTTACATGGTCAGGCTGCTCGGCGCGTTGACCGGCCTCGGCGGCGGGGTCTCCTACATGCATTTCGGTCCGGTGCAATCCGCGGTGATCCTGGTGCTGGTGTTCCTGTCGATGTCGCTCAATTTCGGTTTCCTGCTGATGGCGATGGACCGCCTGCGCAACGAGGTCGCCGATCTCGCGCTGCTGGACGATCTCACCGGCGTCGGCAACCGCCGCCACCTGGTGCAGCGGCTGAGCGAGGAATGCGCGCGCTCCGAGCGCTCGGGCCAGCCGTTCGCGCTGCTGGTGATCGATCTCGACGGCTTCAAGGGCATCAACGACACCCACGGCCACGCCGCGGGCGACGCCTGCCTGCAGCACTTTACGCTGATGGCGCAAACCCGCCTTCGCCCCGGCGACATGCTGGCGCGCTCCGGCGGTGACGAATTCTGCATCGTGCTGCCGTCCTCGACCTTGCGGGAGGGCACGATGATCGCCCGCCGCGTGCTCGAGGTCTGCCGGGCCGATGCCGAGCAATGCACCGGCAAGGACATCCCGATTTCGGTCTCGATCGGCGTTGCGCAATGGACGCGCGAGATCGGCATCTATTCCGACCGGCTGATCGCCGCCGCCGATCACGCGCTGTACGAGGCCAAGAAGGACGGCCGCAACCGCCATGCGGCCTACGACCCCGCGCCGCCGCTGGCGCGCTTCAGGCGCCTGATATGCCGATACCCGGCATCACCCAGCGCAAGCGCGCGTAGCAAAGCGTTTCAAGCGAAGTGGGCACCGGTTCGCGCAAAGAAACGCGTCAAACATGAAAACGTTTTCGAGCGAAGCGGGCACCGGTTCGCGTAGAGAAAAGCGTCAACCAAAAAAGCGTGCTATGGAGGGCGGTCACTGGACCGTCATTCATGAAGCTGCCTCTCGTGGCGATGGCATGGTGTGCCCTCGCCATTGCGTTTTCCGCCTCCGCACAAGCCTCCGATCTCGCGACCATCGCGCGCGCCTCGGGCACGCCTGACATTCCCGGCCTGAAAATGGTGTGGCTCGCGCCCTGGGGCGATGTCGCCAACGCGCATCCCTGGCGCAACATCATCGTGCACCAGACCGAAGGCCCAGTGGGCTCGGCGCGCGGCGGCGCGCTGGCGCAGAACAAGAACCCGACGCGGCGCGGCGTCATGGTGTGGGTCGAAACCGACGGCACCGTGTACTGGGCAGTGGCGGAGAACCTGATCCCGACCCATGGCGACGGCGGCAACCGCAACGACAACAAATATATCGACAACAAGCCGACCTACCATCAGGTGGTCGGCAACAATTCGGTCGGCGTGGAGTTCGCCGGCAATTTTCCCGACGTGACGCGCGGCCCGACCGACGCGCAGATCGCGGCGTGGAAAATCCTCGTCAAAGTGCTGCGCGCGCGCTACGGCATTCCGCTCGAGCGCGTCTATGCGCACAACTGGATCGACTTCAAGGACGCGCGCTATTGCGAAGGCTGCGCGCTCGCCAAAATGGCGCGGGAGTGGGGGGAGTAGGTGCTCTCTCCTTCGTCGTCCCGGCGAAGGCCGGGACCCATAACCACGATGTTGGTTGATGCGACG
>CAVSXQ010000004.1:0-24412 GCA_963731915.1 uncultured Alphaproteobacteria bacterium | reverse complement strand
GGCCGCAGCACCACGCCGGCGCGGGCGATGCAGCCCGAGGGATAACCGACATAGGTGCAATAGATCACGGCATTTGCGGGTTTGGTCCCCGCATCCACGAATCCAAGGATCAACAGTGCAGGCAACGCGAGCAGGAATCTCATTTCTGGCCCCTCCATGACTGGGACCTGCAGATGAAGTAGGCAGGGCGCGCCGCAGCTTGATGTAGGTCAAGTCTGGCGGCGTTAGTCCCTGCCACGCGGCGGGGCAACAGAGGATTTCGCGCCGAATTCCCCGACAGCGAAAAACCAGAGGCCCGCGTCAACGAGCCGGGGCGTCTCTTCTTCAAGGCGATCGAAAGCCTGATCGTCGACCGCCCCCCCGAGCGCGCCAATTCCGGCGAGATATCGCGCGGATCGCTGTCGGCCATCTGGGATTGGATCAACCAGCTTCTGTTGCCGAGCATGGCGGGCGATTACTGCGAGAAGATAAAGAGCGCGATCCGGAAGAACGACCCGCGCGAAATGAAGGCGCTCGTCGCCGGATTCCAGTTCAAGGTGACCAAATGTCTCGATGGGCTGCTTTCTTCCGACGATGGGATCAAAACTGCGCGAACCGGGCTCGGTCAATTCACCAGTTCCCGCGCGACCCTGAATGACCTGACCAAGATACACTCAGCTCTGCGCGTGGCGGATCCGATTGCCGCATTTGCTGCCGCGCTGCCCGCCAAGGTGAAGAAGCTCGACGGTGAGCCGCTCACCAAGATCAAAGGCCTGCTCGACGGCCTTCATGCAAAGCATCCCGCAGCGATACCGTTCGCATTGACGCTCGTCATGCAGCATCTCAACACGCCATGGCAACTGGTGCATCTGGCGACCAGGGTGTCGCGCAGCAAGGCTGTTGAAGACGTCAAGGCGACACGATACGCGAGCAGCGTTTCGATGGTGCTGGATCTGCTGGAAGACAAGCGGCTGATGCTGCGTGAGGCCCTGAAGACCAATCGCGTCGTGGTTGCGAAGCAATTGCTGACCGGCATCTACGATATCGAACGTGCATTGCGCCGCCGGATCGATCGGCTCGACAAGTCCGATTGGGGTCAGCGGCTCGACGAACTTATGGCCGCCGTTGCCGCAGACTTGCAGGCCGAGTTCAAGACACTTCCCGACAGCACCCAGCATGTGCTGGGATCGCGAACGCTGAACCGTTACGGCTCGGCGTCCGGGCTTTTGTCCGCCTTCGTGCAGAAGGGCCGCGACCTGATCGGCATTGGCGCCTGAAAAAGCGCCGCCGCGGACCGGCATCGAGCCAAACAAAAAGGCCGGCTATTCAGCCGGCCTTTCCGTTTGATCAATCAGGCTGCCGTCAAACCTTGACCAGCGGTCCCCGCGAGGCCGGGCCCTTGGACCCGCCGCCGCCACTCGGCCCGCCGGGTTTTGGCTTGCGCGGCGGCGTGCGCTTGCGCGCGCCGGGCAGCTTCTCCGGCTTCGGCGTGACCGGGCCTTCGACGAATTCGAAGCCGATCTTGTCCTTCTCCGTCGCCTCGTCCTTGACCAGCACGACGCGAACGTGGCCGCCGCCCTTGAGCTGGCCGAACAGCACCTCGTCGGCCAGCGGCTTCTTGATGTGCTCCTGGATGATGCGCGACATCGGCCGCGCGCCCATCTGCTCGTCGTAACCGTGCTCGATCAGCCAGGCCTTTGCAGGCTCCGACAGTTCGATGGTGACGTCGCGGTCGGCGAGCTGCGCCTCGAGCTGCAGCACGAACTTCTCGACCACCATGCCGATCACGTCGGCATTGAGATGCGCGAACGAGACGATGGCGTCGAGCCGGTTGCGGAATTCCGGCGCGAACTGGCGGTTGATCGCCTCGTGGTCGTCGCCTTCCCGCTTGCTGCGGGTGAAGCCGAAGGCCTGCGCGCGCCAGATCGGCGGCACCCGCATTGGTGGTCATGATCAGGATCACGTTGCGGAAATTGACCTGCTTGCCGTTGTGGTCGGTGAGCCGGCCGTGATCCATGATCTGCAGCAGCACGTTGTAGAGATCGGGATGCGCCTTCTCGATTTCGTCAAGCAGCACCACGCAATGCGGATGCTGGTCGACGCCGTCGGTCAGCAGGCCGCCCTGGTCGAAGCCGACATAGCCGGGAGGCGCGCCGATCAGGCGCGATACCGTGTGGCGTTCCATATATTCGGACATGTCGAAGCGGATCAGCTCGACGCCGAGCGAGGCTGCGAGCTGTTTTGCCACTTCGGTCTTGCCGACGCCGGTGGGGCCCGAGAACAGATACGAGCCGATCGGCTTTTCCGGCTCGCGCAGGCCGGCGCGCGCCAGCTTGATCGACGCCGACAATGCTTCGATCGCCTTGTCCTGGCCGAACACCACCCGCTTCAGGGTCTGTTCGAGATGCTTCAGCACCTCGGCATCGTCCTTCGACACGCTCTTGGGCGGGATCCGCGCCATGGTCGCGATCGTGGTCTCGATTTCCTTGATGCCGATGGTCTTCTTGCGCTTGTTCTCGGCCACCAGCATCTGCGCCGCGCCCAACTCGTCGATCACGTCGATCGCCTTGTCCGGCAGCTTGCGGTCGTGGATGTAGCGCGACGAGAGCTGCACCGCGGCCTCGATCGCCTCGTTGGTGTATTTGAGCCGGTGATAGTCCTCGAAATACGGCTTCAGGCCCTTGAGGATCGCGATCGCGTCTTCGACCGTCGGCTCGTTGATGTCGATCTTCTGGAACCGGCGCACCAGCGCGCGGTCCTTTTCGAAATGCTGGCGGTATTCCTTGTAGGTGGTCGAGCCCATGCAGCGGATGGTGCCCGATGCCAGCGCAGGCTTGAGCAGATTGGACGCATCCATCGCGCCGCCGGAGGTGGCCCCTGCCCCGATCACGGTGTGGATCTCGTCGATGAACAGGATGGCGTTCGGATGCGCCTCCAGTTCCTTCAACACCTGCTTGAGGCGCTCCTCGAAATCGCCGCGATAGCGCGTGCCCGCGAGCAGCGTGCCCATGTCGAGCGAGAACACGGTCGCAGCCGCCAGCACTTCCGGCACTTCGCTGTCGACGATTCGCTTGGCGAGGCCTTCCGCGATCGCGGTCTTGCCGACGCCGGCCTCGCCCACGAACAGCGGGTTGTTCTTCTGCCGGCGGCACAGCACCTGGATGGCGCGGTTGATTTCGGAATTGCGCCCGATCACCGGATCGATCTTGCCGTCGCGCGCCTTCTTGTTGAGGTTGACGCAATAGGTCTCGAGCGCCTCCCCCTTCTTCTTGGAATCCTCGTTGCCCTTGGTCTCGGTTTCCTCGTCGACGCCGCGCACCGGGCGCGCTTCGGAGACGCCCGGCCGCTTGGCGATGCCGTGGCTGATGTAATTGACCGCGTCGTAGCGCGTCATGTCCTGCTCCTGCAGGAAATACGCGGCATGGCTTTCGCGCTCGGCAAAGATCGCTATCAGCACGTTGGCGCCGGTCACTTCTTCGCGACCGGAGGACTGGACGTGAATCACCGCGCGCTGGATCACGCGCTGGAAACCCGCGGTCGGCTTGGCGTCATCGGCGCCGTCGGTGACGAGATTCTCGAATTCGGTCTCGAGATAATTGACGAGGCTGGTGCGCAGCTTGTCGAGATCGACGCTGCAGGCGCGCATGACGGCAGCCGCATCGGAATCATCGATCAGCGACAGCAGCAGATGTTCGAGCGTCGCGTATTGGTGATGGCGCTCGTTGGCGATCGCCAGCGCACGATGCAACGATTGTTCAAGGCTTTGAGAAAAAGTCGGCATTCGCGTCCTCTATGGCCCCCACCATCATGATCGCCATTACCCTGTCAGGCAACAACAACCTTCGTCATCCTATGTCATATAGTTACGCTCGATCATGGCGAAAGGCCGGTCCCGAAGCGGTAGTTTTCCTCCAAATTCTTTGCCGGCGCGCAACCTTCACCACCCCGCAAATCAACGGGGTGCGGCCGTTCTCCGTTCACTAATCAAATCAATGCAAGACCCGTTCCGGTTTTTCGGCGGGCCGACGGACGCCTGCGCTACTTCTTTTCCATCACGCATTGCAGGGGATGCTGGTGCTTGCGCGCGAAATCCATCACCTGCGTCACCTTGGTTTCGGCGATCTCGTAGGTAAACACGCCGCACTCCCCAATTCCGTGATGATGGACGTGGAGCATGATCTTGGTCGCGGCCTCGGCGTCCTTCTGGAAGAATTTTTCCAGTACATGAACGACGAATTCCATCGGCGTGTAGTCGTCGTTGAGAATCAGCACCCGGTAGAGGTTGGGCCGCTTGGTTTTCGGCTTGACCTTGGTGATGACGGAAGTCGAGGGACCGCCGGTACCGTTGGAACGGTTCTCATCGTTGCTCATTCGGGGAGCAGACGTGGCGGCCGCGGACGGATCAAATCTGGTAACTGATTGCAACATGGCGCAGGCGTTCGAAATCCCCACGGAAAACCGGACAACGTTCTAGCGAGCCTTCAAGTTTCTCCGCATCGGAGCCACCTGACGGGTTCCCGAACGCTTTCCAGATCGCCGCTCCCGGCCGGAACGGACCCCCGTCAAACCGGCTCGGTCACACGAATATGGGTCCGGAGCCGCCCCGCCGCAAGCGCATCATTCGCGGCCTGCGCCAGGGCCAATTCCCGGTTCGGCGACCCCGCCCAAGGTTAATCAATCCTGCCGGATTTGACAAAAAAATGGGGTGTCCGTTTAGCGGCTGTTGACGATAGCCCCGGCTTTCCCGGGCGATTCGCCGATTGCACGGCAATTGACCCGCTTTTCCCGGAACCAATTTACGACCTGTTTAGCCGCTCCAGCCGAAATAGCGGGCATAAACCCCAATTTCGGTGAACAGTCATGTCTGGTGTATCCGTTTTCAGTCGTGTTCGTAAGGCCGCCGGCCGGTTCGCCGGCGCCGATCAGGGCAACGTCGCCGTGATCTTCGCGCATCGCCGCCGTGCCGATCATCAGCCTTGTCGGCGCCGCGGTCGACTATACCCGCGCCAACAACGGCCCGCACCGCAATGCAGGCGGCGCTGGACTCCACTCGCGCTGATGCTGTCGAAAGACCTCGCGGATGGCCTGATCCAGCCGTCGGACGTCAATACCAAGGCGCAGACCTATTTCACCGCGCTCTTCAACAATACTGATGCCAAAGCGGTCACGGTCAACGCGACCTATACCGCCAGCACCAGCATCGGCTCGACCATCGTGATCAACGGCTCGGGCAATGTCACGACCGACTTCCTGAAAGTCGCCGGCTTTCCCAAGCTCGACTTCAACACCAGTTCGACCTCGGCCTGGGGCAACGTGCGGATGCGCGTCGCCATGGCGCTCGACGTCACGGGGTCGATGGCCGACGACGGCAAGATGCCGGCGATGCAGAAAGCCGCCAAGAGCCTGATCGACCAGTTGAGCGCGCTCGCCGAAAAATCCCGGCGACATCTACATCTCGATCGTGCCCTTTGCCAAAGACGTCAATATGGGCGCCGAGCTTCTACAATAAGACCTGGATCGACTGGAGCCGATTGGGACGCCAGCAACGGCACTTGCAGCAGCTGCAGCTACACAGGAAAGTCCTGCGAAAACAACGGCAAGGTACGCTGGACGCCCGCCAACCACAGCACGTGGACCGGCTGCTTTACCGACCGCGATCAGGACTACGACACCAAGAACACGACGCCGCGCGCCGCGGCCGCGACCTGTTCCCGGCCGAGCAATATCTCGGCAGCAAATACTGCAAGGTAGGCGTCAGCTCATATCTGCAGCCGATCATGCCGCTCAGCTACGACTGGGCCGACGCTGAAGAAGAAGATCGATCGATCTGAAGCCGACCGGCAACACCAACCAGGGCATTGGCATGGCCTGGGCGCTGGATGACGCTCGGTACCGGCGACCCGTTCAACGCGCCCGCCAAGGATCCGAACTACCAATACAAGGACGCGATCGTGCTGCTGTCGACGGCTTCAACACGCAGAACCGCTGGTACAACAACGCTTCGGACATCGACGCGCGCCAGAAGATCCTGTGCGACAACGCCAAGGCTCCGCCCAACAACATCACCATCTATGCCGTCCAGGTGGACACCGGTGGCGATGGCCAACAGTCGGTCATGAAATATTGCGCCAGTTCGCCGGACAAATACTTCCATGTGACCACCGCCGGGCAGACCACGACGGTCTTCAGCACGATCGGAACGTCGCTTTCGAAACTGCGCGTCGCGAAATAACAATTCGGCAAGCGAAACGAAAAAAGCCCGGCCTTGCGGCCGGGCTTTTTGATTTCAGGCAACGTTCGGAGTCGGCGTTAGTGCGCAGCCGGCGTGAACTTCGAGACCAGGCCTTCGAGCGGCTTGAAGGTCTGCTTGGCGAGGTCGCCGTAGAGGCCGGCGATCTTCTGCGACTCCGCAACGAAGGTCTCGTAGGCCGTCTTGGCGTATTCGCTCTGCGCTTCCAAAACCTTGTCCAGCGACTTCACGCCCGACAGTTTTTCGGCGAACGACTTGGTGTCCTCGAAAGACTTCTTGGCATAGTCGCCATAGGCGGTCGCGATCGCCTGAACGCCGCTCTGAAAGGTGGTCGCGTTGGCGACGACCTGTTCGAGCTGCTCTTTGCCGTAGTTCTGAATGTCTTCAACCTTGACCATCGATGGAGTCCTTTTCCCAGACTGACTAGAATTTAAGCTGCCGGGAGGTCCCGGCCCCCTGACCTCGATGACCATACTGCGTCGCACAATAAAGTCAACAGATTTTGTGCGACGCACAATCCGCCCTGCAATCTCCGCAGATTTGCCGGAAATCCCGGAGGATTGCGCAACGGTTGTTTAATCTTTTGGAAACTCGCGCGGCCTAACCTGATTCCCGGACTTGTTCGCCTTCCGGCAGGCAGCCGAAAAGCTGTTTGTCAACAGCATCTTAGCTAGAATAGCGGCTTGACCGGCGTCCCGGATCAACAGCATTGTCCGGATCAGCGGGTCGAGCACGGGCAACGTCGACGGCCGTTGGGCACAATTTTGCCTCACGAACCGGTGATCAAGACAGAAAATGGGACGGGGAAGTTTATGCTTCGCACAACCTGGGCTTCCTCGCGCGTGCTGCGAGTATGCGTTCTTGGCCTCGCCACCGTTACGACCGCTATCATTTTCACGACCGACACCGCCGATGCGCGCCGCTACCGGCGTCACGTGCGCCCTGAGGCGCGGACCAGCTACAGCCCCTCGTTTGCGTCCATCATCGTCGACGCCAATTCCGGCGCCACCCTGCAGTCCAACAATCCCGACGCCATCCGCCGCCCCGCTTCGCTGACCAAGATCATGACGCTCTATCTGCTGTTCGAGCGTCTCGAAGCCGGCAAGATGACTCTCGACACCCAGATGGAAGTGTCGGAGCACGCTTCCGAACAGGCGCCGACCAAGCTCGGCCTCAAGCCCGGCCAGACGCTGAGAGTCGAAGACGCCATCAAGGGTCTTGTCACGCGCTCCGCCAACGATGCCGCTGTCGTGATCGCCGAGGCGCTCGCCGGCGACGAAGACAATTTCGCCAAGCTGATGACGCGCAAGGCGCGCGCGCTCGGCATGAGCAAGACCACCTATCGCAACGCCTCCGGCCTGCCCAATGACGACCAGCTCACCACCGCGCGCGATCAGGCAACGCTGGGCCGCGCGATCCAGGATCGCTTCCCGCGCTATTACCGCTACTTTGCCACCTCGACCTTCGTCTATCGCGGCCACGCCATCCGCAACCACAATCGCCTGCTCGGCAATGTCGAGGGCGTCGACGGCATCAAGACCGGCTACACCCGGGCTTCCGGCTTCAACCTCGTGACCTCGATGCGCCGCGGCAACCGCCATCTGGTTGGCGTGGTGCTGGGCGGCCGCAGCGGCGGTTCGCGCGACGCCATCATGCGCAATCTGCTGGCCGAGAACCTCGAGAAGGGCGCCAGCAAGCGCACCGTCGCCGCCATCAGCGAGCGCGGCCCAGGCGAAAGCAATGCCGAGGTCGCCGAAGCGGCCCCGCAGCAATCCGTTCAGGTCCAGGGCGCCGTGCAGGTTGCCGCCAGCGCCGAGCCCGGCCTCGATGCGATGTCGCAGAGCCGCTCCGTGGCCCCGGCAAAGCCGTCATTGATGGCCGCCGCAGCCGCAGCCCTGCCCCCGCTGCCGGCGAAGCCGCAAGCCGCCGCCAAGCCCGAACCCGCGCCGCTGACCAGTGGCGTCATTCAGACCCAGCCCATTTCGGCGATCCCCGGCTCGGCCGAGCCGATGAAGCCGGTCCGGGTCAAGACGGTTCAGGTCAAGGCCGGTCCGATAAAGCTTGCTTCCGCCGGTCCGACACAGCCGGCCCCTCCCGTCACCAACGCGATTGCGCGCGCGTGACGTGGCGGAGACCTCGCATGCGGTCGTGGCCAGAGCCGAAGTCGCCAAACCGGAACCCGCAAGGCCCGAGCCTGCGAAGCCGGAGCCGGCCCGGGCCGAACTGCCGCCGCAGCCGGCCGGCCATGGCACCGGCAATGGCGTGCTTGGCGTGTTACCGGCTTCCAGGGGTGCGCCGGCCCCGTCGCAGGCGATGGCCTATGCCGAGCCGGCCAAGACACAGCCGCAGACGATCCAGCAAGACGGCGCCATCAAGTCAGCTGCGCCCGCCTCTGCTGCCCGCAGCGGATGGATCATCCAGGTCGGTGCGCTGGAGAGCGAGAGCGAAGCCCGCTCACGCATCGATGCCGCCCGCAGCCAGGCCAAGGGCTTGCTCAACAAGGCCGACCCCTTCACCGAGCCTGTCGTCGCCAAGGATAACCGAAAACTGTTCCGCGCCCGCTTCGCCGGCCTTGAGCGCGATCAGGCCGAAGCCGTATGCCGGACGCTGAAGCGCGCCGACATTTCCTGCATCACCGTTCGCAACTGAGCTTCATTTCCTGCTTGAGACCGAAAGCCGGCGTTGAAAAGCGCCGGCTTTTTCTTGCCCGATCACAGGAATGATGGTGGCCAGCCCACCCGGTGCAAACTTCTCGTCAAGAATTTGCGGTTAAGTTTATCGAAACAAGCGACCGACCACGCCTGACAAGGGCGGGCGGCACGGGGCGTCACCCGGAGAAGACACGGAAGCGGCTCTCGGTTTGTTGCGTTTTGTAGCGTTACCGGAGTTAGCTGAGATGCGTGCGAAGCAGAGTATCCTTGGCCTCGTTTACTCGGGCGGCGAGGTACGTCGAGCCCCCCTGGTCGGGATGCAGTTTCTTCATCAGGGCGCGGTGCGCCCTGCCGATGTCGTCGCGGCTCGCCCCCGGCTGCAGGCCAAGGATCTGATAGGCCTCCTCCGCCGTCATTTTGCCGCTCGCCGTCGCGCGGCTCTCCCGCCGTGTCCCGTCGCCCTGCGCGTTCTGACGCCAGGCGGGAAACCGGCGGTCCAGATAGCTTTCAAGTAACGACACGCTCTCGGCGTCGAAGGCCGGCATCATTTCCAAAAGCTGCGCGAGGTCGAACTCGCCGAGCGATCGGCCGGCATGGGGCCCGGCCAGGATCTGGCCGGACAGTTCGCCGCTGTCATGATCGAGCGCCATGTCGAGGAATTGCGAGCGCACCCGCGAGCTCTGCCCGGTCGAGCGTTGCGTGCCGCCGAAAATCCCGCCGAGGTTGGGAAAGCCCATCGACTGCGCCGGCGACCAGCCAAGCAGTCCCGCGCCGAAAAGCCCGAGCGGAATCGCCACCACCAGTTCGCCCCGCAGCCCGGTATAGGCCGCAACCGCAAGCGACAGGATACCGCCGACCAGCCTGATCGCGCGGGCAAGCACGGCCGGATTGGCCGCACGAAGCATCTGCAGCAGGAGATAAAGAACGACAACGGCGACGACGCCGGCAATCAGTGTAGGCATGGCGGCAATATAATCGTCTCAGCGCCGAAAAGCATGCCAGCCGAAGTATAAGGCGATCACTTCATCTGGCCGATCAGTTTTGCGGCGCCACCGCCGGCCCTCGACATCAGCTCCAGCGCCGCCCGGCCGCCGGCGGCATAGGCCGCCGCCGCGCGCAACAGCTCGCGCAATTGCGCTGCCGCTCCCGGATCGAACCGGCACCACGCGCCGCCGGTCAGCCGCGCGATCTCGCGGAACGCCTGCTCGGCGGTGGGGTCATGGCCTTCCTGGAACATGAATACAGGCACCTTGAGCAGACCAAGCTCGCCGGCCCTGGCGCAGAGATCGTCGACGGACTCCTCCATGGCATCGCCGACAAACACCACCGCCCGCACCCCGGACGCCACCGCCTCGCGGCGGGCTTCGGACAGCACCTTGCCGATCTGGGTGTTGCCGCCCTGGCAATCGATCTTGCTCATCAGCTTTGCCAGATGGGTAGAGTCGGAAATCCATCCCGTGGCGCGGCATTCATTGAAGCCGCGGTAATAGACGAGGCGGATGTCGAGGCTGCCGATCGAAGCCGCCTCGCGGAACATGTCGGCCTGCAGCGTGCAGGCCATGTCCCATGTGGGCTGCCGGCTCATGGTGGCGTCGAGCGCGAATACCAGCCGGCCCCGCGCACCCGCGGCACGCGGCGACATCGCGCGCGCCCTGGCGACGAAAGCGGCGATGTCGTCCGGCGCGGACGTGGCGTCCGGCAGCGAATCCGCCTTGCGCGCAGCAGGCGCCTCGCTCTGTGATTTCGGTTTGATCGGTTCGCCGGCCATGAACGCTCGCCAACTCCTGGCAGGCTCTATGTGGGACCGGATTGCAGCGGGGTCAATGTGCTGACCAATCACCCGCCCAAGCGACCCCCATCCAAGGGCGGTGGCCAAACCCGCGGGCCGGGACCTGGCCGGCACTCAGTTCGCTACAGCCTTCGGCGATTTCTGCAGGGGCGCGTACTGCGTAACCGGGCCGGGCTCGGTGGCAATGACCGGAGGCGCCTTGTTGGTCACGACCGGCCTCAGATCGCTGCTGTCGGCGTCTTTGAGGAATTTGTCGAGCATGGACTGGATCGAGGTTTTCGCCCCCTCCGGACCGGTGTCGCGCATGTCGTTGTGCTGGTAGCCGGTGTCGACCACCGTGATGCCGGCCTTCTCGCATTCCTCGGCATCGGGAACGACGCCGGGATCCGGCTTGAACTGGTTGTCCTTGGAACGGAACGACAGGATCTTGAACTTGCCTTCGGTCAGGAACGGCACGCGCAGATTGTCCAGCGTCACGACCTTCTTGATTTCGTCGGGATGTTCCTTGGCGAAGTACATCGAGATGTCGCCGCCCATCGAGTGGCCGACCATGGTCAGCTTGGTGTAGTCGGCGTTGGGCTGGATCTTCTTCATTTCATCGACGGCAAACTGGATGTTGGCGACGCCGCGCTGAATCTGCGGCAGGCGGCCGA
This sequence comes from uncultured Alphaproteobacteria bacterium, assembly GCA_963731915.1. Lineage (GTDB taxonomy): Bacteria > Pseudomonadota > Alphaproteobacteria > Rhizobiales > Xanthobacteraceae > Bradyrhizobium. Next base: position 13,090 of record CAVSXQ010000004.1, on the reverse strand, counting down.
CATAGAGTTCACCGGGCTTGGTCACCATCGGCGGATCGGTCGGCAAATCATGCTGCGGGCTGATCGACAGATAGCCGCGCGCGGCGAACGCGTTGGCGAGGAACGAATACTCGGTGTGCTTGACGGTGTTGCCGTGGTTGAGGACCGCCACCGGCAGCTTGATCATGCCGGCATTGGCCTGCAGTTCCTTGTCCCAGCGCACGGCGACCTGGACCGCCACCAGACGGTTGTCGCGGGCGGGATCGTGGAAGGCGATCGTCTCGTGCCGGATTGCCCATTTGCTCACGGTGAAATAGGCGACGACCAAGAGCGCGCTCAGCGAAAGCAGAATGGCAATTCCACGTTTCATGTCTTCCTCGGCGCAACCTGCGTAGCCTCTGATGGAGGCTTATTTCCTGTGCGAGACTCTGCGGTCCCTTGTTGATCATATATGTCACGCTGACGTGACAGGAAGTCCAATTCTTGTGAATTGCCCGCCTGATCGTTGTGCGACGCACCCTTCGATTAGGCAGGCGTTTACGCGTGTTGGTTCCGCACTATTCGACGGCACCAATCAAAGACCGGTTCAAGTATTCGGTAAAGGCTTGGTGAAAACGAAATAATCCGGAAAGGGTTCCCGCTCAAGGCCGGGTAGCTACGGGGTACGGTATCCTGTCACCGCCGATTAGACGGCGAACGATCACGAGCTGTTGCGCGGACCGTCATCGGCCGGGAACGCTCGTATCAGGCGCCGAGGATGTCGTGGATTTCGAGCGGCTTGTCGATCTGGTTGAACCACTCCGCCCGGTTGGCGGCACGGCGGCGGCCGCGCTCGTCGAGCGGCAGCTTCAGCTGGCGCAACAGGCTCGTCACTTCCTCGCGAGCGGTGACATGGCCGAGGCTCGGGCGGGTGCCCAGCGTCGCCTCGTCGATATCGTCGAGCGCGGTCAGGCCCCGCGGGAAGAACTCGCGATAGACCACGCGCTCGGCAAAGCCGTCCACCGAGCGGAAGCCGAGCCGGAATGACAGCTCGTTCAATCCGTCGGCGACCAGCTGCTTGTTGCGCGAGCCGATCATCGAGAGGCGGTTGCGGACCACGATCCAGTCGGTCGAGGCGCCGTCGAGCTGGCGGCGTTTGCGGCGGGTGTCGCGCACCATCTCCGAATAATGGCTCTCGCCGGTGACGGCATAGGTCTGGGGATCGACGGTGCCGAGCACGTCGAAATCGAGGAACGAGTTGTTGATCGGGGTCACCAGCGTATCGGCCATCGAATGCGCCAGCCGCATCAGATAGCTGTCGGTGCCGGGCGTATCGATCACAATGAAATCAAAGGTGTGCTCAACCGCGCTCACCGCATTCATGAACTGCTGAAATTCGGAATTCTCGTTGTCGGCGACCTGCATGGTCAGCCCTGCCTTGATGCAGCAATGCACCGGCAGTTCGAGGTCGAGACCGGTGCGCTTTGCCCAGGCGTTGCGATTGCTGATGTAGCGGGTAAAACTTTGCTGGCGGCAATCGAGGTCGATGGTGGCAACCCGCTGGCCGGCTTTCATCAGGGCGACAGCAATGTGCAGGGCGGTCGTGGATTTTCCCGAACCGCCCTTTTCGTTGCCCAGCACAACAACGTGCGCCGAACCTGACTGCCCCTGACTAGCCTGCAGCAGCATGATTCAACCCCTGTCGCATCTTTCAGTTACCCAGCACCGCGGTCAAGCGAAATGCGTGATAACGTCGTCTAAATCACTATACCTACGCGCATAATCCTAAATTGTTTGTGCGACAGGTCACACGAAGGTTCAAAAAAAGTGCGTGACCGTTGCCAGCGAGCCACGGCTTGGCGGCCTGACGCCAGCCTTGATATGGTCCGCCTCCCTTCCGCAAAGCGGCAAGGCTGATCGCCTTCCCGCCCCCGCCCGATCGAGCTCCAATGTCACGAAATCCCATCGTCGTACGAACCGTTCCCGCCTTGCGTCGCGCGCTCGATGGCCTTCGTGCCCGAAAGGCCACAGTCGCGCTGGTGCCAACCATGGGTGCGCTCCATGACGGGCATGTGTCGCTGGTTCGTCTCGCCAAACGGCGCGCTGCAAAGGTTGTCGTCTCGATCTTCGTCAATCCGACGCAATTCGCGCCGACCGAAGATTTCGGCTCCTACCCGCGCACCTGGAAGGCTGATGTGGCCAAGCTTGCCGCCGAGAATGTTGAGCTGATCTGGCATCCTGATGTCAAAAACATGTACCCGGAAAGATTTGCGACAAAAATCGTACCGGAGGGTCCGGCGACCGCAGGACTCGAGGATCGCTTCAGGCCGCATTTCTTCGGTGGCGTCGCAACCGTGGTCGGAAAACTGTTCACGCAGGTCCGCCCCGATGTCGCGATTTTCGGTGAAAAGGACTTTCAGCAACTGCGCGTTGTGACGCAGATGGCGCGGGATCTCGATCTCGGCGTCAAGGTGATCGGCGCACGCACCGTGCGGGAACGCGACGGGCTGGCGATGTCCTCGCGCAACGTCTACCTCTCGCCGGAGGAACGGCGGGTCGCGCCTACCCTCTACAAGGCCATGAAGGAAAGCGCCGCGCGGCTGCGTGCCGGCAGTGACGCCGCCTCCGCCGTCGCCGCCGGCCGCGCGATGATCGAAAACGCCGGCTTCAAGCTGGATTATCTCGAGGTCCGCCACGCCGAGACGCTGGAACCGATCGCCTCGCTGAAAGAAGGCCCGATGCGGATGCTGGTGGCGGCGAAACTCGGCACCACAAGGCTGATCGACAATATCGCGGTCTAAAGCAGCCCGAGGTCGCGCAGTTCGCGTCGCAGCGGCTCCGGCATCGCAGCCACGCTCTTGGCGGCTGATTTTCCGAGATCGGGGGGCGCTGCGTCGTCAGTCAGATAACGCCAGCCCTGGAACGGGCGCATCGGGCGCGGCGACACCGCGATCACCTTGGGCTGCATCACCAGCCGGCAGCGTCCGATACCGTCCTTGTCGCGAAACGGCTCGAGCGCGATGATCTTTTCCCGCGCCGCGATCTCGCCGCGGATCACCCAGTAAAGCGAGCCGCCGGCCAAAAGTTCTTCGTCGCGCTTCGGCGTCATCCGCGTGATGTGGATGTGACGCTGCGGCAGGCCTTTTTTCTTGGCGGTCGCCATGCGTTCGGCAACCCAGCCCTTGAGTTCTTTGACCGAGTCGCAGCCGACGGCAAGTTTGATGAGATGAAGAGCCATGTGCCGCTCAATAGCGGGCGGTATCGGCTTTTGAAAGCGTCAATCGTTGTCGGCGGCGGGAGCCTGTGCAGACGGTGGAGAACTCGGCGCGATCTGCGTTGGCGCGCGTGCCGATTTCGGCGCCGCCTGCTTCTTGGCCCCGGCCGGGGCCGGCGCGGTCGTCGCCGGCGGACGCGGTGACGGCAGCGGTGCAGATCCCGGAGCGGCCGCCGCGCGCGGTGCCGGCGGCGTTCCCGGTTCCGGCGTCATGATGTTGACCGGCGGCGTCGAGGCCGCGGACGGGAATTCGGCAGTGGTCGGCTTGCCCGTCGGTATCCCCGGCGGCAGTGCGGCAACAATTCCCGGCAGCGATGCGGTGGCGGCCACCGGCGGCGCATTCCATGACCCGGAATAGCGCACGACCAGACCTTCGTAGAAGCGGTCGTCCATATTGGAGATGATCTGGCGGTTGTTCGCGAGCGAACGGAATGCCGGGCATGCCACCGCCGTGCAGTGATCGCGCCCGGCCAGCACATAGGCCATCAGCCCGTAACGGTCCCGCTCCACGGCGCGCCGCAGCGCTTCCAGCTCGGGTGTGAGATTGCGGTTGGCGGTGGCGACATCGCCGGCCGCGACAAGGCGGGTGATTTTCGAGGCGGCATAGGAAATTGCAGCCGCGGTGGATTCGGCCGAACCGAACAGCACCTTTTCGCACGCCGTGAGCACCGTATCGCCGGCGAGGTCGTCGACGCAGGAAAGCGCCGGCAGCGAGGCCGTCATCGCGGGCGATGATGGCCGCTCGTTCGAAGCCCCCGGCCCGCCCGGTCCGAAGCCGCGCAAAGTCGCCGCCGCCGCTACCCCGATGGCGAGCAAGGTGATGACGGTCAACGCGCCGTTGGCGACGGATTTTTCCGCGCGCAACAGCGTGATCAACACGATGATCCCGAAGAAGCCCGCCGCGGCCAGCGTCAGCCACATCGGGAATGAAGGCGAGCGCCAGAGATGATCCAGCGAGGAAGCCCAAGCCCAATTCATGCGAGAGCCCAGTTCATGCGCGATGTCCCTCAACGCGGCATAACACGTTCAGCGCAAACGAGCGCCCGCTTGAGCACTTCGAAGTTGCGCAGAATGTGACTGCGAAGCGGGCCTTTTAACGGCGACCGGGAACGGAACCCGTGACGCCGCAGGGCCTTGCACGCGATTGCTTCAGTCGTGGGCCAGCTGGCTTTCCTTGGCAACCCGCTCGAACGCTTCGGTCGAACTCTTGATCCGGTACTGGCAGTCATCACCATCGGTCGGCAACAGACGAATCACCTCATAGGTGCCGCTGGCGGCCGGACGTGCGACGTTGCTGGCAGTAAAATAGACAGTCGCTCCAACGGAGTACTTGTGCTTCAACGCCCTCTCCATACACGAAATTGCCGGCCAGGCTCACGGTCCCGCAGCGACGGCCGGCTGAGAAACCCTGCGGCAACCTAGCACAGGGCCGGCTGCATTGGAAAGAACATCCGGACATAGCAAACACGCGAATTTTGCAGGTTTTTCAGAACGATAAGCGGCCAATTTGGCGGCTGAACGCAAATTCCGGGCGACCGTCCCCTGCCCCTCGGCTTGGGTGTCAAACGGCCCGTCCGGCCGTCCCAACGCCCTGCTGGCAGGTCGGCGCAGATCGGAGGTTGCCGGCGCCCGGTCTCACACGGTCTCGAAGCGTTCGATGACCAGCGTCTCGGCCAGCCCGTCGCGGGTCCATTGCTGGAACGCCGGCAGCGTCATCATCGCGTCGAAATAATGCCGCGCAGCGGGCGCGACCTCGATCGCATAGGTCCGGAAACGATGCACGACCGGCGCGTACATCGCATCCGCCGCGCTGAAGGCGCCGAACAGGAACGGTCCGCCATAGCGCTGATGGCATTCGCTCCAGATCTGCTGGATGCGCGCGACGTTGGCGCGGGCATCGTCGGAGAGCGCGACCGCCGCTACCTTGCGGTGCAGGTTCATGCCGCATTCGTTGCGCAGCGCCATGAAGCCCGAATGCATTTCCGCCGAAATCGACCGCGCATGCGCGCGGGCCGCGCGATCAGTCGGCCACAACTTCTTCTCCGGAAATTTCTCAGCGAGATATTCCAGGATCGAAAGCGAATCCCAGATCGTGACGTCGCCATCGATCAGCGCCGGCACCTTGCCCGCGCGCGAAAAGCTCAGGATGCGATCCTTGTCGGCCGGATTGTCCGTATAGAGCGGAATCAGGACCTCATCGAAGGCGATGTCGCTGGCGCGCAGCGCCAGCCATGGCCGCATCGACCACGACGAATAGTTCTTGTTTCCGATCACGAGTTTCAGCGCGGCCATGTCGGGACTTCCTTTTTGAACTGCCATCTTGCCATAGCAGGCGAGAAGCGTTCAACCTGCACATGATCCTGGCGACGGGTGGCCGCCATTTTCGTGAACCACGGGGATGATCGATGAGCGGATACTGGGTCGACACGATTGCAGTCGCCTTCTTCGCCCTCGAATGGCTTGTCTACGCGCTGACGCTCGAACACACCGCCTATGGCCGCGACAGCCTGTCGGCGCGGATGAACCGCTATCGCGAGGTCTGGGTCAGGAACATGCTCCGCCGCGAGGCGCGCATGGTGGACATGCAGATCATGGCCTCGCTGCAGAACGGCACCGCGTTCTTTGCCTCCACCAGCCTGATTGCCATCGGCGGCGCGCTGGCGCTGCTGCGCTCCACCAATGACGCGCTGGCGGTATTGAGCGCGCTGCCGATCGACATCACCCCCTCGCCTGCGCTGTGGGAAATCAAATGCGCCGGCCTCATCGTGATCTTCATCTACGCGTTCTTCAAATTCGCCTGGTCCTACCGGCTGTTCAATTACGTCGCGATCCTGCTCGGCGGCATGCCGCCGGCCGACCAATGCGATACTGCGGAAGCGGAAGCCCATGTGGTCCGCACCACGCGGCTGTTCGAGGCCGCCGGGCGGCATTTCAACCGCGGCCAGCGCGCGTTCTTCTTCGCGCTCGGCTATCTCGGCTGGTTCGTCAGCCCGTGGGTGCTGTTCGTGACCACCGCCGCGGTGGTCATCGTCACCTGGCGCCGGCAATTTGCGTCGCAGGCCTGGAAGGCGATGGGGAGCTAAAGCGTTTTCAAGCGAAGTGGGTACCGGTTCGCGTGAAGAAAACGCGTCAAAGCAAAACGCTAGAGGCCCGTTCCGATTCGATCGGAACGGGGCTCTAGCTGCCGAAATCCTTTGGCGTGAAGGTAAGATCGAGCGCCTTCCATTCGCCGTAGCGGTCCGGTGGCAGCATCGCATAGGGCTGGCAGGATTTCAGCGCGGCGATCGCGCTTTGCAGCAATTCGATCGCCTTGATGTTGGCGCTGCCGCCGCCCACGGCGGGATCGCCGGCAAGCCGCCCGTCCTGCGTCATGAATACCCGCAGCTTGACCAGCACGGAATTGGAAGGCGCAACCGACGCCGGCAATTTCGAGCAGGTTTTCAGATGCCGCCGGAATTCCGTGATCACGCTGGATGAAACGTCCGCCGTCATGGAAGCGGCCGAGGCGTCGTAGCCGTCACCGTCCTTTTGGCCGGGACCGCTCGCGGCAATTGGAATCTCCGGCGGCAGGCCGAGCATCACGTTGTACTTGATGGACAGATCGGGCTGCGGCGGCGTGTAGCCGGGCACCGACGATCCCAGCGTTGCCTTGGGCGGGCTTGCCGCCTCGCGCCGGTCCTGACGTGTCTCTTGATGTGTCTCTTGGCGCGGCTCCTGGCGCGTCGGCGCGGACAATGCAGCCTGCTGCTGCGGCGCCGGCGCGGCCGTTGGCGACGCAGCCGGAGCCGGCGCGGCGGATGGCGGTGGCGGTGCTTCCGAAGCCTTCTGCGCGGGCGGCAGATCGGGCATCGGCCACGGCATCTTCGCGGGCGGATCGGGCTTCTCCGGCGTGACCTCCTGCGGCGTGACGATATCGACCGCGATCGTCTCCGCCGTCACCGAACGAAACGGGTGTACGTCGGACAACAGCAGCACCAGCGCCAGAATCGACAGATGTGCGATCGCCGACGCGGTCACGCCCGTGCGTATGGCCGGTTGCTGTTCCACCTTGGTTTCGAGGTTGCCTTGACGCCCTTGCCTCCAGAATAGCCTGTAGCGGGCAGCACTCTCAATCCCATTTCGGCGCAAAACCGTAGTCGGTCAGCCGGCCGTCACGGCTTGCCATGCCGGATATCCGGTGCATCTCCGCTTCGGACAGTTCGAAGTCGAAGATCGCCATGTTCTCGGACAGCCGCTCCAGCCGCGACGTCCGCGGGATCGCCGCGACGCCCTGCTGCACCAGCCAGCGCAGGCAGACTTGCGCGCCGCTTTTGCCATGGGCCTTGCCGATCCCGGCCAGGAGCTCGTCGTTGCGGATGCGGCCCTTTGCAATCGGGCTATAGGCGACGACCGCCATGCCGTGACGGGAGCAGGCCTCGCGCACCTTGGTCTGGTCGAGATAGGGATGATATTCGACCTGATCGCACACCAGCGGCGCCGGGCATTTTTCCACCGCCTCCTCGATCAGGGCCACCGTGAAGTTCGACACACCGATGTGCCTCGCCAAGCCGAGTTTGCGGACATGCGCCAGCGCACCCAGCGTCTCCGATAGCGGCACCCGTGGATTGGGCCAGTGCAGCAGCAATAGATCGACCTCGGAGAGGCGGAGCTTGTTCAGGCTTTCCTTGGTGGAGCGCTCGAGATCATGCGGCGCGAAATGGCTGGTCCAGACCTTTGTGGTGATGAACACCTCCTCGCGCCTGACGCCGGAGGCACGCAAGCCGTCGCCGACCTCGCGCTCGTTCTCATAGACCTGCGCGGTGTCGATATGGCGATAGCCGAGCCGCAGCGCCTGTTCGACCAGCCGCGCGCAGGTGCGCCCGCGCAGCTCCCAGGTGCCGAGCCCGATCGCAGGGATTTTGGCGCCGTTGGCCTCGACAAAAAGCATGGATCAAGTGCTCGCGGGATCGCGCCCATTATGTCGCGCTGACGTCCGTCTTGCTAGACCGCCGACGGTTCCACAGCGAGCGCGGCGAACACCGTGTCGGGCGCGCGGGCGAAGACGGCGAGCAGTGCGCGGGCCGGGCCGCGCGGCGCGCGCTTGCCCTGCTCCCAGTTGCGGATGGTTTCCACGGGCACGCCGAGTTTGGCGGCGAACTCGGTCTGCGTGAGCTGCGCGCGGCGGCGCAGGTCCCGCACGGCAGGCAGCGCAGCTTCCGCCGGCGCGACGTCGACTGGCGCGACGTCGACTGGCGCGACGGGCATCGCGGGCGCGAGCGGAAACTCCTGCCCGTCGCGCAGCTCGACAATCCGTCCGTCCGCTTTCAGCCGCAAGCGCATGTTCGACCTCATGCGCCCATGATCGGCGAGGCCCGTTAAGGTTCAATTAACGATAGAACTTTGTTTTGACGCGTTTTCTTCACGCAACCGGTTCCCACCTTCGCTTGAAAACGCTATGGCTACTTCAGCCCGAACCACAGCGTCGCGATGCCGAGGAACGAGAAGAAGCCGACCACGTCGGTGATAGTCGTGACGAAGGTGCCCGAGGCGACCGCGGGATCGGCGCGCACCCGCTCCAGCACCATCGGGATCAAAATGCCGCCGAGCGCGCCCGCGATCAGGTTGCAGATGATGGCAAGGCCGATCACGATGCCGAGGCCGGGGATCTTGAACCAGGCCACCGCGGCGACGCCGGTGATGACGGCGAAGGCGAGCCCGTTGACGAGCCCGACCAGCCCCTCGCGCAGCACCACGCGAAGCGCGTTGTTGGAGTTGAGCTCGCGGGTCGCCAGCGCCCGCACCGCCACCGTCATGGTTTGCGTGGCGGCATTGCCGCCCTGGCTCGCCACGATCGGCGCCAGCACGGCGAGTGCCACCATCTTCTCGAGCTGGCCCTCGAACAGGCCGAGCACGGAGGAAGCGAGGAAGGCGGTGGCCAGATTGACCAGCAGCCAGTTGAAGCGGCCGCGCGCAATGGTCCAGACGGTGTCAGACAGTTCTTCGCCGCTGGTGACGCCGCCCAGCGCCTTCAAATCCTCGTCCGCCTCTTCCTCGATGACGTCGACGACGTCGTCGATGGTGATGACGCCGACCAGCCGGTTCTCGGTATCGGTCACGGGGGCGGCGACCAGATTGTACTTGCCGAACATGCGGGCGACTTCTTCCTGGTCCTCCAGCACCGAGACGCGGCGGCGGTCTTCGTCGACGAGGTCCTTGAGCGGCACCATGCGCCGCGAACGCAACAGCACGTCGAGCGGCACCGCGCCCTGCCAGTGCTGGTCCTTGTCGACGGCATAGATCTCGTAGAACCGGTCGGGCAGATCGGAGGTTTCGCGCATGTAGTCGATCGCCTGCCCCACGGTCCAGTCCGGCGGCACCGAGATGAACTCGGTCTGCATGCGCCGGCCCGCGGAATTCTCCGGATACAGCAGGCTGCGCTCGAGCGCGTCGCGCTCCTGTGGCGGCAGTTTTTCCAGAACCTCTTCGCGGTCCTCCTTGTCGAGCGCTTCCAGCAGTTCGACCGCGTCGTCGGATTCCAGCTCGCGGACGCCTTCGGCGACCTCCTCCGGCTCCAGTTCCTCGAGGATCTCCTCGCGGACGCTCTCGTCGACCTCGTTCAGCGCCGCAAAGTCGAAATCCGAGCCGGTCAGCTCGACCAGTTGGACGCGGTCGTCAGGCTCAAGCGCACCGATCAGGTCGCCGAGATCGGCCTCGTGCAGTTCGCCGACGATTTCGCGCAGGAACGCGGTATCGGCGGCATGGATGGCGCGGGTGATCTGTTCGACAAATTCCTGACGTATCCGTCCCTCATCATCCCGCATCGGGTGACGGTCGAGCACCGATGCATCGGCCGGTTGCGCAACGTCCATATCGTCGGCCATGTTGCGCCTCGCCGGTTTGACAGAAGGGGAGAACTCGTCTGTTGTCGCCGCACGCATTACCCAATGGGCAACACCCAGTGCAAGACAAAGATGCAGCCGCGCCAATGCCTCTTAAGTCGGTCAGGGCGCTGGCTGCGGCCATGCTGGTTTCGCTGGCGTGGATATCCACGGCGCAGGCAGCCGACTGTCCGCGCAAGGACGCGCTCGGCACCTCGCGCATTCTCACCGTCGATGCGGCGACATCGCCGCGGGTCGGCCTGAAGAGTTTTCCGCAAACCCTGCCGCTGGAAGACCGCGAGGTCGTGCTGACCTTCGACGATGGTCCATGGCCGGCGACGGACGCGAAGGTGCTGGCGGCGCTGGCCCGTGAATGCGTGCGCGCCACCTTCTTCCTGATCGGCAAGCCGGCCTCCGAGCATCCCGCGCTGGTCAAGCGGATGGCCGCCGAAGGCCACACCGTTGCCCATCACACCTGGTCGCACCACAATCTCAAATACATGAAGCCGGAACTTGCCGAGGCCGAGATCGACAAGGGCATTGCCGCCGTCGAGATGGCGCTGCACGGGGTTTCGACCACCACGCCCAGCACGCCGTTCTTCCGCTACCCCTTCTTCGAGATGACGCAAGCCACGCTCGACAGCCTGCAGAAGCGCGGCATCGTGGTGTTCGGCGCCGATCTCTGGGCCAGCGACTGGGTTCCGATGAAACCGGATCAGCAGTTGAAGCTACTCATTGAAAAGCTCAGCGTGGCCCGGAAAGGCATCATCTTGCTGCACGACCCCAAGGCCCAGACGGCGGCGATGTTGCCGGCGTTCCTGCGCTATCTGCGTGACAATCGCTACCGCGTGGTGCATCTGGTGCCGGCGACGCCGCCTGCGGGCTCGGCGCACGCGCCGATAAAAAGTGAAATGTATGAGGAATTACAATAATTAAGTCGGCGTTCATGATGCCACATGTAATGATGTTGCGGCTTTTTTTTGCAAGGCAGGCAGGTTTGATGGCCGGTAAAGGTTGGGTTGGCGTCCGAACGCGATGTTGGGCCGCGTTGTTGTCGGGACTTGTGGCCGGTGTCGCCAGCGAGGCCGCCCTCGCCGCCGATTGCCCGGGCCGTCCGGATGCGCTCGGCACCTCGCGCACGCTGGTGGTCGATCCCAAGGCGCATCCCCTGATCGGCACCATGCAATATCGCGAGACGCTGCCGCTCGAGCCCGGCGAAGTGGTGTTGACCTTCGATGACGGCCCGCTGCCGAAATACAGCAACCAGATTCTGGAAATCCTGGCCGCGCAATGCGTGAAGGCGACCTTCTTCATGGTCGGCCGGCAGGCGCAGGCCAATCCCGAAGGCGTTCGCAAGGTGCGCGACGCCGGTCATACGGTGGCGACCCACAGCCAGAGCCATCCCTCCGGCATGCACCGGATTCCGATCGACCGTGCCCATCGCGAGATCGACGAAGGTATTGCCAATGTGACGGCGGCACTGGGAGAAAACGGCGCAGCCGCCATGTCACCGTTCTTCCGCATCCCCGGCCTCGCCCGCAATGACGGGATCGAGGAATACGCGAGATCGCAGGGACTGCAGGTCTGGAGCGCGGATTTTCCGGCCGACGACTGGCGCAATGTTTCCTCGACGCGCGTCCATGACCTCGCGATGCAGCGCCTTGCCGCGAAGGGCAAAGGCATTTTGCTGCTGCACGACATCCAGCCTCGGACCGTGGCCGCCCTGCCGCGGATCCTGCGTGATCTGAAGGCCGGCGGCTATCGCATCGTCCATGTCGTGGCGGCAAGCGCGGAGCAGCCGGCAACGCCGACCGAGCCGACCCAGTGGCTGTTGCATCCGCCGTCGGAAAACATTGCGATCTCGCGCTGGCCGAAAATCCCGAACTTTGTCTTCGCGGAGACGGCGCCGCTTCCCGTCGCGCAACTGACGGAGTCCTGGTGGAACGACAGCACCGTGCTTGGTGGTTCCCATCGCACCAAACGCCTGCATGGCGTTCCACTGCCGCGCGAGGCGCCGTGGCCGCGCATGATTCAGGTCGCCGCGGCTGGTGATACCACCCTGCCTGCTCCGGCAGCCGCCCTGCCCGTTCCCGCGGCCAGCGTGTTTGAAGTCGCGGAAGGACTGCGCGTCGCCATGCTGGCGCTGCCCTCGCCTGCACGACAGACCGTGGTGGAGCGTCCGGTAAAGCCGGCGCTGGTCGCCGTGGCCCGCAGTGGCAAGCGCGCCGTGACCGGCAAGCCCGTCCATCAGACGCGACTGGCGGCGCCATCCGGCCGAAACATTTCGAAGCGTGCACTGCCGGACAGGAAGAACGCCAAGCGCAACGGCCGCCACCGGGAAGCGCGGCTGGATCCGGCAGTCTAAGTCAGCACATCACGCTCAATTCGTCACGATCTTGGCGATGCAGAGCAGGACGACCAGCGCGAGAAACAGCAGGTCGATATAGGATTTCAGCTCGCCGGCATGGCGAAGCTCGGCGACGTCGCCGACGATCTGCTTGCGCGAGGCGGCCGCAGTCGGCCCGTCCGAGGCGATGCGCGCCAGCCGCCGTGCCTCGCCTTCCAGCCGTTCGATGCGCTGGAAGAAATAGAACGAGCGCAGCGCGGAGACTGCATGCATCGAGGCGTAGACCAGGATGAGAACCGCCAGGATCGCGCGCTGCGGATATTTCTCCATCAGGTTCAGGCTGTAATAGACCGCAGCCAGGAAGACGAAGTTGGAGACAAAGCGATAGGCGTAGCCGAGAAACTTCATGCGGGGGCTCCCCAGGAAGGCGGGCCAATCCTATGCGCGGAAATTGTTTACGCCGGGTGTGTGTCGTGGCCGCAACATCGGCGATTTACCGTTGAACTACTGAACTCGGCGCGCCGGGATGGCCGCTTTAGCGACCTGCGATGCGGGCCAATACAGGTTCATCGAGGCCGATCTATACTGGCCTTTGCTGCGGAGAACTTCCGCTGTGCCAGTTGCAGCCTGGCGCAGTCGCCTGCAGCCGAATTT
>CAVSXQ010000003.1:0-24605 GCA_963731915.1 uncultured Alphaproteobacteria bacterium | reverse complement strand
CGAGCCCTGCAAAACCGCCTCCGACAAAAGCGAACGTGACGTGATCGGTCTTTGGTTCGCGCGGCGTGACCGGCGTATAGGGATCGTCGAGATAATGGGCGAGTTGCCCCTTGACCTGAATATATTGATCGTTGCCATCGGGCCGCAGCCGCTTGTTGCGCTCCTCCAGATATTTTTGGCGCAACCGCTCCTTGTCGATGGTGCGAGTTTTTTGAGACGGAGGTTGGTCAGTGATCGTCATCCGAAGACGCCCTTTAGTTCATCTGCACATCGCCAAGCCTTAGCACTGCTCAAGCCGGGTGCGCAGCAAGATACGGTGAGTTGGCGACCGACCATTGCGGCATCGGCTCCATGCGAAAGATCTGCCGCAGATGCACTTCATCTGGGCCATCGCCGATGCGCAGCAACCTTCCCCACGCGAGTGCCTGATGGATCGGCGTATCCTCCGAGCCGCCCATAGCGCCGAACACCTGCATGGCGCGGTCGGCGATCCTTTGCAGCATCGCGGGCACCGCGACCTTGAGCAGGGACACGTCGCGCCAATTCTTTATTGAAGAACTTGCGCCGTGGTGGCCGGCCCGGTCGAGCAACCACGCACAGCGGTAAGCGAGCAGCCGCGCCTGCTCGAGCTCGACGCGGGATTCGGCGATCCAGCGCTGCACGGTATCGTACTGCATCACGGTACGACCGAAGGCCGAACGTTCCGATGCGCGCACCATCATCAATTCGATCAGCAGTTCGCACAACCCGATCGAACGCATGCAATGATGGATGCGCGCCGGACCGAGACGGACCTGCGCCACCCGAAAACCCTCGCCTTCGCCGCCCAGCAGGTTTTCGGCGGGCACCCGGACATTCTCAAACGTGAGTTCGCCGATCGGCGCGACATGGTCTTCGCAGCCCATCCAGCGCAACCGCCGGACCAGGCGGACGCCGGGCGCATCCATCGGCACCATGATGCAAGAGTGACGGCTGGTGCGGTCGGCATCCGAGTTGGTCACGCCCATCACAATGAGGAAACTGCATTGCGGATGCGCCGCACCGGTGATGAACCATTTGCGGCCGTTGATGATGTAATCGCCGCCGTCGCGGATCATTGTGGTCGCGATATTGGTGGCGTCCGATGATGCGACATCCGGCTCGGTCATGCCGAAGGCGGAGCGGGTCTTGGCTTCAAGCAGCGGCTGCAGCCAGCGCGTTTTCTGTTCCGGCGTGGCGCAATTCTGCAGCGCGATCATGTTGGGGACGTCAGGCGCCTGGCAGTTGAAGACTTCCGGCGCCCAGAACAGCCGCCCCATGATTTCGGCCAGCGGCGCGTATTCGAGATTGGAAAGCCGCGTACCGGGCTCGTCCGCCGCAAGCTCCGGCAGGCCGAGATTCCATAGGCCCGCCGCCCGCGCTTTCTCCTGCAATGCGGCCATGAAGGGCGGCGTTTCGCTGTTATCAGCGACATGCGTCAGCCAGGCGCGATTGCGGGGCAGCACTTCGGCATCGAAAAATGCCTGCAGCTTGCTCCGCCACTGCTCCGACCTCTGGGAAAGATCGAACTCCATGCCGCCTCCCGCTTTTGAACGGCACATAAGCCCATATCGACACGAATTGCAAATTTGTTTCGATATATTGACAATACTACCAATTTAGGACCATTATTTCGTATGGTTGCGCTTTCGTCCGCTGAACTCCAGGCCGACCCGTCGTTTGCGACGACGCTTGCCCATGGGCTCGACGTGCTGGCCGCGTTCCGCAACGGCACAGGCTCGCTGTCGAATGCCGACATCGCGCAGCACACCGGGCTGTCTCGGCCCACGGTGTCGCGGCTGACCTATACGCTGGCGCAACTCGGCTATCTCAAGCGCGACGCCAAGGGCCGCTTCGAACTCGGGTTAGGAATTCTCGCCGCCGCCTATCCGGTGCTGTCGGCGCTAAAAGTGCGGCAACTGGCGCGGCCGCTGATGCGGGACTTTGCAGCCTACACCGGCGGCACCGTCTCGATCGCGATGCCGCTTGGCCTCGACTTCATCTATGTCGAAACGCTGCGCACCACCGATGCCGTGCCGCACGTGCCCGACGTCGGCTTTACCAGCACGATGGCGACCACCGCGGTCGGCCGCGCACTGCTGTCACTCTATACGCCTGATGAGTTGAAGCGCCACGTCGAGACCGTGAAGGCGGAGCGTCCGCACGAACTGGATTATGTGCGGAAGCGAACGCTGCCCGACATCGAACTCTGCAAGGAACGGGGATTTGCGGTTTCGCTCGGCGAGTGGCGGCGCGAGATTTTTGGCGTCGCCGCGCCGCTCTATCGAACGCCGAATGGCGATTGCCTTTCCGTCAACTGCGGTATTCCTTCATTCCGCTTCAATGCGGAGCAGATCGAGCGCGAATGCGGGCCGCGCATCCTTGGTCTTGCCCGCAGCATCAGATCGCTGGCGGCCGTCTAGGCCACGGCAAACAGAACGCATCGCTCGAACGGTGCGGCAAAATGGGAGGGGAGAATGCGAGGCATCAAGGCCGCGTTTGGACTTGCCGTAGGCGCCGCAGCCATGATGCTGGCCAGCGCCGCGTGGGCGCAGGCAGTCGACAATTATCCGAACCGGCCGATCCGCATCATCGTGCCCTACCCTGCAGGCGGCATTGTCGACATGGTCGCGCGAGCGGTGACCGAACAGGTCGGCCGCGATTTGAAGACGCCGATCGTGGTGGAGGCAAGGGCCGGCGGCAACAGCAATATCGGCACATCAGCCGTCGCGCGCAGCGAGCCCGACGGCTACACATGGCTGGTGACGGGACCGGCGGTGCTGGTCAATCCCGGTCTCTACAAGGATGCCGGCTGGGACGTGAAGGATTTTCGGTGCGTTGGACTCGCGGTATGGACCCAGGCCGTCGCGGTCGTGCATCCCTCGATGCCGGTCAAGACCATCGGCGAGTTTGTTGAATACGCGCGCGCGAGGCCCGGCCAGCTCAATTTCGGCAATCCCGGCACCGGCTCCTCGATCGACCTCTCCGCGCAAAAGCTGTTTCAGGCCGCCAACATCCAATTGACCAATGTCGGCTACAAGGGCCAGCCGCAGGCTCTGCTCGACCTGATGAGCAATTTGATGCATTTCGAGATCGTCTCGATGGCGCTGGCGCTGCAGCACATCAAGACAGGCAGCATCAAGCCGCTCGCCGTGCTCACGCATTCGCGCGTCGCCGATCTGCCCGACGTGCCGACGATCGCGGAAGCCGGATATGCGGGGGCGGCCTATGTGCCCTGGTACGGCATCTACGTTTCGTCAGCGACGCCGGACGCGCTGGCCGAGAAGATCAACAAGGCCATCAATAACGCCCTGCAGAATCCGGATGTGCAGCGCCAGCTTTCGGTATCCGACATTCCGGGCAAGCCGATGTCGCTCGGCGAACTCGCGGCCTTGATGAAAGCGGACCACGAGAAGCTGAGCGTGGTGGTGAAGACCGCCGGTATGTCGCTGCAATGATTCGCCGTCATTCGTAGGTCGAGGGCCCGGTGTCGCGATAGGCCCAGCAACACTCGCGCGGCAGCGAGACCTGCGTCTCGGTGCCGACCTGATGGCGGGCCGCGGTGCCGAGTTCAAGTGCTTCCAGCCTGCGGCCGAACAAATCGATTTCGTAGGCCGTTTGCGTGCCCTGGTAGCGACGGCCGGTGACGCGCGCCGGAAAACAGTTGGCGCCATTGTTGCCGCCGATCGCGATGTTCTCCGGGCGCAGCGCGATGCGCACTTTTTCGTCCGGTTCGAGCTGGTGCAGCAGCGCGACCTCGCCGCGCCGCCCGTCGCCGAAATCGACAGTGCCGAATTGCCCGTTGCGTGCGACCAGCGTACCGGCGAGCTCGTTGGTCGCGCCGGTGAAGTTGGCGACAAACAAATCGGCCGGGCGGTTATAGATTTCATCCGGCGTTCCCATCTGCAGCAGTTTTCCGTCCCGCATGACGCCAATGCGGTCGCCGAGCACGACGGCCTCGGCCTGGTCGTGGGTGACATAAAGCGCGGTCATGCCGGTCTGCTTGAGAATGGAGCGCAGGTCGTCGCGCAGCCTGAGGCGCAATTTGGCATCGAGATTCGACAAGGGTTCGTCGAGCAGCAGCAGTTGCGGCCGGTAGACGATGCTGCGGGCGAGCGCGACACGCTGCATCTGGCCGCCCGACAGCGCCACCACCGGCCGTTCGGCGTATTCCGACAGGCCGACCAGGTCCAGCACCTCGTCAACCTTCCGGTTGGCGTCGGCGCGCGTCATCTTGCGATGCTTGAGCGGATAGACCACGTTCTGCCGCACCGTCATATGCGGCCAGACCGCATATGACTGAAACACCATGCCGAGCTCGCGCAGCCGCGGCGGCACCAGAACGCCGCGCGCCGGCGACGAGACGATTTTCCCGCCAATGCTGATCTCGCCGCCGGTCGGGTGTTCCAGCCCGGCAACGCACCGCAAGGTCGTGGTCTTGCCGCAGCCGGAAGGCCCGAGCAGCACGACGATCTCGCCGGCCGGGACGGCAAAGCTGACCCCGTCGATCGCCGGCCGGCCGATCGCAAACTGCTTCCTGAGATCGGTGACTTCGAGCGTCGCGGTCATGACGTTCCTTGTTTCATGATGCAACGCTCATTGCCGGTAGCCGTAGGTCTTGTTCCAATCCTCGACCCATGCCGAGTGCAGCTTCACGTACTCGTCGAATTTGGGTACCCAGACCTTGATGACCTTCGGATCCCACCCCTTCGGGTAGAACGGCGGGTCCTTGAGTGAGGTGATGTTGCCCAATTCCTTGATCATGAAGGTTTGACCCTCGACCGAGAGGCGCCAGTTCATGAACAGTTTGGCAGCGTTCGGGTTCTTCGCGGTCTTCGGGATGCCGTCCGCATAGGGGTTGATCGGCACGCCCTCGGGCGGGAATACGGCGTCGATCGGCGCGCCATCCTTGGCCTTGGTGTAGACGATGTTGTAGAGCAGCGGCCCCATCGTGACCTCGCCGCGCACGATCGCATCCGACATCGGCGCGCCCGATGGATACAACACGTTATCGAGTGCCGCCTGCTTCTTATGATAGTCCTCGCCCAGAACCTGACGCTCGAACATCACCCGCGTCCAGGTCGTGCCGCCGGAGGGCGCGATCACCTGCGCGACCTTCTTGCCCTTGTATTCGGGCTTGGTCAGATCCATCCAGGTTTTTGGCGGGTTCTTGACCAGCTCGGTATTGTACGCGATCGACCAGCCGAGCGTCACGCCGGGCCACAGCTTGGGCGACACCTGAACGTCGGTGCGATAGTCCGCCGCGTTAGGCGGCGCGTAGTCCTGGAACAGGTCCACCAGTTCGACCATTAGCGCGCGGTCGGAATGGTTGATCACGTCGGCCGAGAGCTTGTCGGCCGCGGCTTCGGTCTTGATGCGGGTGATGAGCTGGCCGCCGGGCGCGCGTACCATCTCGACCTTGATGTTGGGGAAACGCTTGTTGAAGGCCTTGATGACCTCCTGCTCCACTTCCGCGAAATTCGCGGTGTAATAGACCAGCCTGCCCTCCTTGTTGGCGGCCGCGATCAGTTCGGGCGAGCCGAATTCCTGCGCCTGCGCCGGCAGCGCCCCCAGCGCCAGCGCGAGACCGGCTGCGCCGGCCATAGCAACGATCCTGGCAACGATGTTGTTATTCACAGCTGATCCTCCCTTGATTTCCATCTATCCCACGCGAGCAACGCTGCCCTGAGCCTGCCCCCGCGAAAGCCAGTTGGCGCCGCCGATGAGCACGCCGAGCAAAACGGTCTGCACCAGGCTGAAGGCAGCGGTCTTGCCGAGATTGCCGCCTTCGTAGTAGTCGAGCAACAGCACCGACATCACCATGGTGTTGCTGGTGTAGAGAAACAGCGACGAGCCCAGTTCGCGGATCGCCAGCACGAACAGCAATGTCATCGCGGCCAGCACACCCGGCCGCGCCAGCGGCAACACGATGGTCCGGATGGTGCCGAGCACGCCCTTGCCGCAGACCCAGGCGGCTTCCTCGAGCTCGCGATGGATTTGCAGGAACGAGGTCGAGAGCGCCTTCACCGTATCCGGCATGAAGCGCGCGATAAAGGCGAGCGCCAGAATCCAGATCGTGCCGTAAAGTCCGCCGGGAATGCCGACCCAGGCCCAGAGATAGGCGACACCGACCACAAGCCCGGGGATCGCCACCGGCAAGGTCGAGATCAGATCGATGCTGCGGCGGCCCGCCAGATTGGTGCGGTGAATGGTGTAGCCGATCGCAAAGGCGAGCGTACCGCCGACAACAGCGGTGATAATGCCGACCTCCACCGCATTGTAGATCGATCGCAGCGTCAGCGGATTGTCGAAAATGCTGTGAAAATGCATCAGCGAATATTGCCGGGAGTTGAACAGGCTGGAGACGTCGCGAATGAACATGAACTTGCGGAAGGCGGCGACAATCAACGCAAGAGTTGGCAACACGACGACGACAATCAGATAGACGATGCCGAGACCGAAGGTGAACCAGCGCCAGCGGCCGAGATCGAGGTTGCGCGGACGATAGGCCTTGCCGGCAACGGTGGTGTAGCTGCGGCCGCTCAACACTTTCTGCTGCAGGATCACCAACAGGCCCGTGACCGCCATCAGGATGATCGCGACCGCGGCCGCCGTGTTGTAAAGCGGCGGCGACCAGTTGGTCAGCTTGAAGATGTAGGTGGTGAGAACGCTGAGATTGATCGGCGCGCCGAGCACGGCCGGAATGCCGTAGATGCCGAGCATCACGATGAACGACAGCAGCATGCCCGATACGATCGCCGGCATGATCAGCGGAAAGGTTACGGTGAACAGCGTGGAGAACGCGCTGGCGCCGGAGATTTCGGCAGCCTCCTCCAGGCTCGGATCCATGTTGCGCAGCGCGGATGAGGTGAACATGTAGACGTACGGCGCGTAGTAGATGCCGAACACGAACACCAGCCCCCACAGCGAATAGAAATCCACCCGCCAGTCGGATCCCATCCATTTGAACAAGGTATTGATGAGCCCGGTTTTGGGCGAGCCGAGGATGGCCCAGGCGACGCCGGCGACCAGCGGCGGGGCGAACAACGGCAACATGCTGGCGGCAGCGATAAAACCTTTGAACGGCGTGTTGGTGCGAACCACGATCCAGGAAAACGCGAGCCCGATGACGACGGCGATGAACGTTCCGCCGCCGCAGGCGATCAGCGTATTGAGCAGGGCTTCCGCGACATTGGGGTTGGCCAGCACCACCAGGAAATTGGCGACCGACAAACGAGAGAGATCGATGCCCTCGACCACCGGATTGGTGTCGGTGAGCGCGCCGACCAGCAAGGTCAGGATCGGGTAGATGACGAGGAAACCGAGGATCGCCAGCAGCAGCGCAACCCATGCGCTTGCCCATACACGCCGACGAATGCCCTCACTGACGCTGCGCGTGACCTCGCTGCGCCGGTCCGTCTGCCCGTTCAAAGCGTTTCCCCTCGGCCTCGCGCACCTTCTTTATTGTCGTTGTGGCCGCAATGCGAAAGGAGTTTAGAGGATCGGTCAACGGGCGGGAAGTAGCACAAAGTCGCCAGATGGCCGCAGGCGGACAACACCGGCCGGTCAAATTTCATCCCTCACATGATTCCTGAAAAAACGCATTTTCTTGATTTGAACCGTTCCAAATTCCGGTCCAAGTTCCCGGCGGCTCCTCTCGATGGACTGGAGCAACAAGGGGACGTGCGATGGCAAACCTCACTATCAATGGCAAAACGATCAACGTCGACGTCGAGGACGATACGCCGCTGCTCTGGGCGATCCGGGAGAACGTCGGACTAACCGGCACCAAATATGGTTGCGGCATTGCACAATGCGGGGCCTGCACGGTCCATGTCGACGGCGTGGCGATGCGCTCCTGCGGCGTCGTGGTCGGCGAAGTCGCCGGCAAGCAGATCACCACCATCGAGGGGCTGGCCGCCGCCAATGGCGCGCTGCACAAGGTGCAACAGGCCTGGGTCGCCAACGACGTGCCGCAATGCGGCTATTGCCAGACCGGGATGATCATGGCGGTCGCGGCCCTGCTCAAGGACAAGCCCAAGCCGACCGACCAGGACATCGACGAGGCCATCACCAACATCTGCCGATGCGGCACCTTCCAGCAGGTACGCGCGGCGATTCACGCTGCCGCGACGGCTTGAGGAGGCAGCCATGAACCAGCACATCAAACTCGACCGCCGCGCTTTCGTTATCGGCACCGCTGCCGCTGGCGCGGGCCTTGCGCTTGGACTGGACCTTCCCTTCGGCGGCCCGACCGTGGTGCGCGCCGCCGACGGCTCGCCCGAAGTCAACGTCTGGGTCGTGATCCGGCCCGACGATACCGTGGTGATCCGGATCGCCCGCTCGGAAATGGGCCAGGGCACCCTCACCGGCCTCGCGCAACTCGTCGCGGAAGAACTCGAATGCGACTGGTCGAAGGTCACGACAGAATATCCGACGCCGGGACAAAGCGTCGCACGCAAGCGCGCCTGGGGTGATTTCTCGACCGGCGGCAGCCGCGGCATCCGCACCTCGCAGGATTATGTGCGCAAGGGCGGCGCCACCGCGCGCATGATGCTGGTGCAGGCGGCGGCGAACGAATGGAAGGTTCCGGTTTCGGAATGCACCGCGGCCAACAGCGTCATCACCCATAAGCCGTCGGGCAAGACCACCACCTATGGCAAGGTGGTTGAAGCCGCGGCCAAGCTGACGCCTCCGGCCGATGCCGACGTCAAGCTTAAGGATCCCAAGGACTGGAAGATCGCCGGCAAGAGCGTCAAGCGGCTCGACACCGTCGACAAGACCACCGGCAAGATGACCTACGGCATCGACGTCAAGCTTCCGGGCATGCTGAACGCCGCGCTGAAAGACTGCCCGGTGTTCGGCGGCAAGCTGAAAAGCTATGACGAAGCCAAGGTCATGGGCATGAAGGGCGTCAAGAAGGTGGTGAAGGTGAACGACAGCACCGTCGCCGTCGTCGCCGACACCTGGTGGCACGCCAAGACCGCGCTCGAGGCGCTGCCGATCGTTTGGGACGAAGGCGAGCACGCCAAGGTCTCGAGCGAGTTGATCGCAAAGTGGCTCGCCGAAGGGCTCGACAATTCGCAGCCTGCTTTTGTCGGCAACCAGAACGGCGACGCCAAAGCCGCCATTGCCAGCGCCGCCAAGAAGGTCGAGGCGGTCTACAGCTATCCCTACCAGAACCACGCCGCGATGGAGCCGCTGAACGCCACGGTGCTCTACACGCCGGACAAGTGCGAGGTCTGGACCGGAACGCAAAACGGCGAGGCCGCGTTCGCCGCCGTGCTGGAGGCTTCCGGCCTGCCCGCCGAGAAATGCGAGGTTCACAAGCAGATCCTCGGCGGCGGTTTTGGCCGTCGCGGCATGACCGACTATGTGCGGCAGGCGGTGGCGATCGCCAAGCAAATGCCGGGTACGCCGATCAAGCTGTTGTGGTCGCGCGAAGACGACATGCAGCACGGCACCTACCATCCGGTCACGCAGTGCAAACTTACCGGCGCCTTCGATGCCGACAATAATCTCACCGCATTGCATTTCCGCCTGTCCGGACAATCCATCCTGTTCACGGTCAGGCCGGCGGCGCTGGAGAACGGCAAGGATCCTGCCGCATTCCAGGGTCTCAATCCGACCGGAGATTTTGCCATCGGCTACACCGTGCCGAACCTCCTGATCGAGCATGCGATGCGCAACCCGCACGTCCCGCCCGGCTTCTGGCGCGGCGTCAACGTCAATCCGAACGCGATCTATATGGAATGCTTCATGGATGAGCTGGCGCATTCGGTGGGCCAGGACCCGCTGGAGTTCCGGCGCAAGCTGATGTCGAAACATCCAAAGCACCTTGCCGTACTCAATGCCGTTGCCGACGGGATCGGCTGGAGCAAACCGGCACCGAAGGGCATCTATCGTGGCCTTGCGCAGATCATGGGCTACGGCAGCTATGTCGCCGGCGCCGCCGAAATCTCCGTTGTCGACGGCACCAAGATCAAGGTGCACCGGATTGTCGCCTCCACCGATTGCGGCCACGTCGTCAACCCGGCGCAGGTCGAGCGGCAGATCGCGGGCTCCTTTGTCTACGGCCTGTCCGGCCTGTTCTACGGCGGATGTACGGTGAAGGATGGCCGGATCGAGCAGGCCAATTTCGACACCTACAATTCGATGCGCATCGCCGAGATGCCGAAGGTGGAATTGATCATCATGCCGAGCGGCGGTTTCTGGGGCGGCGTCGGCGAGCCGACCATCGGCGTGGCGGCGCCGGCGGTGCTCAACGCCTATTTTGCGGCGACGGGCAAGCGTATCCGCTCGGTGCCGCTAAAGGACCAGAACATCACCTTCGCCTGACACGACAAGCGGCGGCTCCAACAGGCCGCCGCTCCAACATTTTCCGGGGGGTCGATGATGAAAGCGCCGTGCATCGCATTGGGCATTGCAATGATCGTGGCACCGGGCGTGCCGGTGATGGCGGCCTCCGCGCCACCGCCTGGAGCTGCGTCCTGCTCCGGCTGTCACGCCGCCGGGGCAACGACGGCTGCGGCCATCCCCCGGCTGTACGGCCGCGACGCCGGCGAAATCACGACCGCGATGACCGGATTTCGCGACGGCTCGCTTCCCTCGACGGTGATGAACCGCATCGCAAAAGGCTTTTCCGACGACGAAGTGCGCGCCATTGCGGCGTGGCTCGCGGCACAGAAGTAAGGGGCGCAGCATGGGCAGGAACCATCGCATCAGCCGCCGGGAATTTCTTGGCACGGGCACCGCAGCCGCAACGGCGCTGGCATTTCCGCTGCCCGCCTTTGCGCAATCAGCGCCACGCGTCGTCGTGGTCGGCGGCGGTTTCGGCGGCGCGAGCTGCGCGCGGGCGCTGAAGCAGCTTGAGCCGAAACTGCAGGTCACGCTGGTCGAGCCGAACCGGACCTTTGTCGCCTGCCCGTTCAGCAACGCCGTGATTGGCGGCCTGCGCTCGCTCGAGGAACAGCAGTTCGGCTATGACAAGATTGCCGCCGCTGGCATCACCGTGGCGGCGCAGGAAGCCACTGCCGTCGATGCGTCGGCAAAGACCGTCAGGCTCGCCGACGGCACCACGCTTGGCTACGACCGGCTGGTGCTTTCTCCCGGCATCGATCTGCGTTTCGGCGCGCTGCAGGGCTATGACGAAGCTGCTGCCGCGAAGATGCCGCATGCCTGGAAAGCCGGCGAACAAACGCTGCTGCTACGCAAGCAGCTCGAGGCGATGGACGATGGCGGCCTCGTGGTGATCGCCGCGCCCGCCAATCCCTATCGCTGCCCGCCGGGCCCCTACGAGCGCGCCTGCCTGATTGCGCATTACCTGAAGACCAAGAAGCCGCGCTCAAAGCTGCTTATCCTCGATGCCAAGGACACGTTCTCCAAACAGCGCCTGTTCCAGAATGCCTGGAAGGAGCTGTATCCGGGCATGATCGAATGGATATCGCTGTCGCAGGGCGGCAAGGTGAACGCCGTCGATCCCGCGACCAACACGCTGATCACCGATTTCGGCAACCACACCGCAAAGGTAGCGAACGTCATTCCGCCGCAACGGGCCGGCCGTATCGCCGCCATCGCGGGTGTAGCCGACAATACCGGCTGGTGCGCGATCGATCCCGTCACCTTTGAATTGAAGTTGGTACCGAACATCCATGTCATCGGCGATGCCTGTATCGCGGGCGCCATGCCCAAGTCAGCGTTCTCCGCGAATTCGCAGGCCAAGAATTGCGCAAGTGCGATTGCCACCCTGCTGGCGGGCGGAACACCCGGCGCGCCGAAACTGATCAATACCTGCTACAGCCTGGCGGCGCCTGGCTATGGCATTTCGGTCGCCGGCGTTTACACGCCAAAGGACGGATTATGGGCCGACGTCGCTGGCGCGGGCGGCGTCAGCCCGGCGGATGTGCCGGCTGATTTCCGCGCGCGCGAGGCCGACTATGCCCAGGCCTGGTTTGCCACGATCACGGCGGAAGTCTTTGGCTAGAAGCAGGCATCGCATCTCGGGCCCGATCCTGGCCGGCGCGCTTCTTGCGCTGCCCGGCGTCGCCGCTGCGCAGGAACTTCGTAACTATGCAATCGTTGGCGATGCCATTCCGGAGTCGCTCACGAAGGCGCGGGGCGACGCGGCGCGCGGGCGCGCGCTCGTGGTCGAACGCTCCAGCACTTGCATCCTCTGCCACAGCGGCCCATTTCCCGAACAGAAGTTCCAGGGCGATCTGGCTCCCGACCTCTCCGGTTCCGGCAAACGCTGGTCGAAAGGACAGCTTCGGCTGCGGCTGGTGGATGCCTCGCGCCTCAATGCCGAGACGATCATGCCGGCCTATTACCGGACCAGCGGCCTCGACCGTGTCGGACCGGCATGGCGCGGCAAATCGATCCTGTCGGCTGAACAAATCGAGGATATTTTGGCTTATCTGGTGACGCTGCGTGAATAGGATGCCGATCTGATGCAGGACCACGCCACGCGACGCGATTTTCTCGCCTTTGCCGGCGGCGTCACCATGCTCGCCGTGACGCTACGGCCGGCGGAAGCGACGCCCGCAACGATGGCATCCGCCATCCGTAGCGTGATCGGCACCGAGCCGGTCAAGACCGGCAAGGTCAAGCTCGACATCCCGCCGCTGGTCGAAAACGGCAACACCGTGCCGATGACGGTGAGCGTCGCCCACCCGATGGCGCCCGAGGACCACGTCAAAAGCATCCACATCTTCAACGAAAAAAACCCGCAGCCGAATATCGGCAATTTCTATTTCGGACCACAGGCCGGCCGCGCCCAGGTCTCGACCCGCGTCCGGCTCGCCGACAGCCAGAAGATCATCGCGATCGCAAAGCTCTCGGACGGCACCTTCTGGTCCGCCAGCGTCGATGTCATCGTGACGCTGGCGGCCTGCACCGAGGAGCCGGTCTGATGGCGTCAGCGCTGATCAACGTTCCGGCCAAAGCGAAACGCGGCGAGATCATCGAGATCAAGACGCTGATGTCGCACATCATGGAAACCGGCTATCGCCATACCGCATCAGGCGAAGTCGTCCCGCGCGATATCATCACGAGCTTCATCTGCCGCTTCAACGGCAACGAGATCTTCCGCGCCGATTTGTTCCCGGCGATCTCAGCCAATCCCTTCTTCACATTCTTCACCACCGCAACCGAAAACGGCAAGTTCGAATTCGAATGGATCGGCGATAAGGGATTTTCGGAAACCGCTTCGGCCTCCATCGCCGTCGAATGAGGTTTGCAGGTACAATAGCGGTGCTGCTGATCGCGGCGGGTGCCGCGGCAGCGGAAATTCCCGAAGCCCAGCGCCGGTCCGGTTCAGCTTTCATGGCGCCGGACACTCAGGCGATGCAGAGCGACGACACCGCCAATCCCGGCATGCTCTGGGTGCTCGACGGTGAAGCGTTGTGGAAGAAAAAGGCCGGCAGCGCCGACAAGGCCTGCGCCGATTGCCATGGCGATGCCGGCGCCAGCATGAAGGGCGTCGCCGCCCGCTACCCCGTCTTCGACAAGGCGCTCGGCCGCCCCGTCGATCTCGAGCAGCGCATCAATCTGTGCCGCGCCGACCGGCAACAGGCGACGCCGCTTGCCTTTGAAAGCCGTGACCTGCTGGCGCTGACCGCCTTCGTCGCGAAACAATCCCGCGGCATGCCGCCATCGCGACCGGCGAGGATCCCCAGCTAAAACCCTTCATCGAAAAGGGCCGCGCGCTGTATGCGCAGCGGCAGGGCCAGCTCAATCTCGCCTGCGCCAATTGCCACGACGACAATTGGGACAAGCGGCTGGCGGGTTCGGCCATCACGCAGGGACATCCGACCGGCTATCCGATCTACCGGCTGGAATGGCAATCGCTCGGCTCGCTGCAGCGGCGGCTGCGGGCCTGCATCACCGGCATCCGGGCGCAGGCCTATGACTACGGCGCACCGGAACTGGTCGAGCTTGAGCTCTATTTGATGTCTCGCGCGCGCGGCATGCCCCTGGAATCGCCGGCGGTCCGGCCGTAACCCGGCAGCGCATCCCGTCATGGCTGGATTGCATGCCTCACCGCACGGGCGGCCTTGCGGCGCAACGACCCCTGCCGGTATCCTTTGGACCAATTCCGCGCAGCAAAAAGACCCTCCGGAGAAGCGCCATGAATCCTCCCGTCAGCTCGCC
This sequence comes from uncultured Alphaproteobacteria bacterium, assembly GCA_963731915.1. Taxonomy (GTDB): domain Bacteria; phylum Pseudomonadota; class Alphaproteobacteria; order Rhizobiales; family Xanthobacteraceae; genus Bradyrhizobium. Next base: position 10,439 of record CAVSXQ010000003.1, on the reverse strand, counting down.
TGCGATCAAGGTCGTCAAATCGGTGCGCGAACAGGTCAGCGCGGAGGAATGGCAAGCCCGCGTCGATCTCGCCGCCTGCTACCGCCTGACCGACATGTACGGCATGACCGAGATGATCGCCAACCACATCTCCTGCCGGGTGCCGGGCCATAACGACCAGTTTCTGATCAACCCGTACGGCATGCTGTACGAGGAAATCGACGCCTCCTGCCTGATCAAGGTCGACGTCGAAGGCAACACGCTGCTCAACGCCTCAGACTATAACGTCAATCTCGCCGGCTTCGTCATTCACAGCGCCATCCACATGGCCAAGCACGATATGGATTGCGTCGCGCATACCCACACGCCGGCCGGCATGGCGGTCTCGGCGATGGAATGCGGCTTGCTGCCGCTGGCGCAGACCTCGATGCGGTTCCTCCACATCGGCTATCACGACTTTGAAGGCATCGCCGACGATGTCGACGAGCGCGCGCGGCTGGTGCGGGACCTCGGCGATCACGAGGCCATGATCCTGCGCAACCATGGCCTGCTGGTCGTCGGCCGCACCGTGCCGTCGGCGTTTAACGTGCTGTGGCGCCTCGAGCGAGCCTGTCAGGTGCAGGTGATGGCGCTGTCCTGCAACACCAAACTCGTCTACCCACCGCAGGACGTGCTGGAAGCAACGTTTGACAAGGTGCGGCCGCGGGTCGATCGGCCGGCGCGCAACGGCGATCTTGCCTGGCCGGCGTTCTTGCGAAAGCTCGACCGCGTCGATCCCTCGTACAAGAATTGAGGGCCTGGACACAAAATCGCGAAAACAACCCCATGCAAAGTAGGGCTGGGCCGCAGCCATCTAGCGCGCGGCGGCCTGCCGTGCCGACGGCTTGCGCTCGATCGGATGAATCTCGATCGCGCGCAGCCGGCCGAGCCGCAGCACTTCCATCTCGAGCGTGCGGCCGATGCGGTCGCGGTCCAGCGCACGGATCAGATCGTCGACGCCGTTGATCTCGACGCCATCGAGCCTGATCGCGACATCGCCGGGCAACAGCCCCGCCTTGGCCGCCGGTCCGTCCGGCTCGATCTGCGCCAATAGCGCGCCCATGGTGTTGTCGATACCGGCCACCACCGCGTGGCGTCGCGGGATCGGGGCGGTCTGCCCGGCCACGCCGATATAGGCGCGGCGGACATAGCCATGGCGGATGATTTCGGACAGCACGAACTGCGCGGTATTGCTGGCGACTGCAAAGCAGATGCCCTGCGCGCCGTTGATGATCGCGGTGTTGATGCCGATCACCTCGGCCGACGAGGAAACCAGCGGCCCGCCGGAATTGCCGGGGTTGAGCGCGGCATCGGTCTGGATCACGTCCTCGATGGTCCGGCCGCTGATCGAACGGATGGAACGGCCGAGCGCCGAGACCACGCCCGCGGTCACCGTCGATTCAAAGCCGAGCGGATTGCCGATCGCGACCACGAGCTGGCCGCGGCGTAACGTCTTGGAATTGCCGAGCGACGCATAGTGCAGGTCGCGGGCGCCATCGGCGCGCAGCAGCGCCAGATCCGTATCGGGATCGGTGCCGAGCACATGGGCGTCGGTGACAAATCCCTCGATGTCCCGCAGCCTGATCTCCCTTGACGATCCGACCACGTGGCTGTTGGTCAGCACAAAACCGTCCGGCGAGATCACGATGCCGGATCCAAGCCCGCCGCGCTCGCGCGCGCTTTTCACTTTTGGGCCGGTCTCGACGCGCACAACGGCAGGGCCGACGCGCTCGGTCACGCCGATCACGGCATTGGAATAGGCGTCGAGCAGCGCCTGATCATTGGCGGGGGCGTTTTCGTTCGCACGCGATGACGGATCGTCAGTGGCGTTATCTGCGGTAAAATCCAGCATGGCGAAATTCCCTGGTTTGCAGAGATGGTGGCTTCGTTGCGGCACTGCAAGGTGCCTGTCTGGCCTACGCATGGCACCCATCGCGCACGGCGCCGTGATTGACAGCGGCGCCTCGCCTCACAACAATCGGCCAACCGCAAGACACCGTCGCGCCGCCTGGCCAGCAAGACGGACGGACATCTCCCAAGGACAAGGCAGACCGTGGCAAGCAGCACTCCTGACACCTATGAATGCGACGCGCTTGTCGTCGGCTCCGGGTGCGCCGGCATGTCGGCCGCGGTCACCGCCGGGCATCACGGCCTCAACGTCCTGATCGTCGAAAAGGAGCCGCGTTTTGGCGGCACCACCGCCCGCTCCGGCGGATGGCTGTGGATTCCCGGGACCTCGCTGGCGCGCGCCTGGGGCATCATCGAGGCGCCCGATCAGGCGCGGACCTATCTGCGCCATGAGGCCGGCAACAGTTTTGACGCCGCGCGGGTCGATGCGTTCCTGACGACGGGGCCGGAGGCGGTGGATTTCTTCACCAGCAAGACGGCGCTCGCCTTCGACATGCCGCTGACCTTTCCGGATTACCACGCCGAGGCGCCGGGCGGCACGCAAGGCGGCCGCTCCATGGTGACGCGGCCGTTCGACGGACGTGAGCTCGGCCCGCTGATCAAGGATATCGGCCAGCCGCTGCCCGAGCTCACCGTGTTCGGCATGATGCTCGGCTCCGGCAAGGAGATCATCCATTTCATGCGCGCGACCAAATCGCTGACGTCGGCGGTTTACGTCGCAAAACGGCTGTCAAAGCATTTCATGGACGTGATGCGCCATGGCCGCGGCATGACGCTGACCAATGGCAACGCGCTCGCCGGACGGCTGGCGAAATCGGCGCTCGATCTGAAGATACCGTTATGGCTGTCATCGCCGGTACGCGAACTGATCGTCGAGGATGGCGCGGTGCGCGGCGCGATGGTGGAACGCGACGGCCGTCTCGTTCGCGTCAACGCGAAACGCGGCGTCGTGCTGGCCTGCGGCGGCTTTCCGCATGATGTCAGCAGGCGCAAGGCGATGTTTCCGCACGCGCCGACCGGTAACGAGCATTTCTCGCCCGGTCCCGTCAGCAATACCGGCGATGGCCTGCGGCTGGCGGAAGCCGCGGGCGGCTACGTCGAGGACGCGCTGCCGAACGCCGCCGCCTGGGTGCCGGTTTCAATCACCGAGCGCAAGGACGGCAGTAAAGGCGTGATGCCGCATTTCATTGACCGCGCCAAACCGGGCGTGATCGCGGTGACGCGCGGCGGCGTACGCTTTGCCAATGAAGGCAATTCGTACCATGACTTCGTGCAGGACATGGTGAAGGCGGCCAAACCGGGCGAAGAGATCACCGCGTTCCTGATTTGCGATCATCGCACGCTCAAGAAAATACGGCCTCGGCTGCGTGCCGCCGTTTCCGATGCCGCTCGGCCATCACCTCCGCACCGGCTATCTCAGGCGCGGCTCTGATCTGGCCGAGCTTGCGGACGCGACCGGCATCGACGCAAAGGCGCTGGAGGCGACGGTCGCCGCATTCAACAAGAACGCCGCCGAAGGACGAGATCCCGATTTCGGCAAGGGCTCACGCGCCTACAACCGCTACCAGGGCGACGCCCAGCACGGCCCGAACCCCTGTATCGCGCCGATCGAGAATGGGCCGTTTTATGCGATCAAGATGGTGATCGGTGATCTCGGCACCTATGCCGGCATCAAGACCGACGAACACGCCCGCGCCATCGACGCCGACGGCCGCGTGATCAACGGCCTGTATGCCGCCGGCAACGACATGGCGAGCATCATGGGCGGCAACTATCCCGGCGCCGGCATTACGCTCGGCCCGGCGCTGACCTTTGGCTATATCGCCGGACGGCATTTGGCCGATGGCGCTGCGCGGGCCTAGCGCTACGCCCGCCGCAAGCTCGTCGGCCGTGCCTTGACGGGATCAAGCAACGCCCAGTCGCCCTCCTCCAGCGTGTAGCCTTTGGAAACGGCGCACGGAGCTCAAGGCCGAGCGAGCGCAGCACGCGATCGTCGCGGTAATAGCATTGCAGCACGACGCGAACGAGCGTCGCGGCAGGCGCACCGCCGGTGGCGCGGAATTCCTGTGCGACCTTGTCGCGCTGGGCCGACATCGAGATCGGCGAGCGGTTTTCCGGCCAGGCGCGCAAGGTGATCGAGCGCCTGATGCACCATCGCGGTATCGCGGCCAAGCGTTGCGAGGATATCGGCCTGGATGGCGGCATCGTCGGCGCCCGGCACTTTATATTCGTCACTGGCGGGAACGATCATGCCGGCGACGGTACGCAAGTCGTTTTGCTGGGCAGAAGTGAGCGTGGCAGACATCATTTCCTCAATCAAAGAGATTGGCGAGGCGCTGTTTCATCTGGTCGGCGATATAGAGCGCAATGGCCTGGATGGTGGAAGTCGGGTTGACGCCGCCGGAAGTGACGAACACGCTGCCGTCGACGATGAAGAGATTCTTCACATCGTGCGAGCGGCCCCACTCGTTGACCACGGAACGCGCGGGATCGGTGCCCATGCGCGCGGTGCCGAGCAGATGCCAGCCGCCCCATGGGATCGGGTCGTTGGTGCAGATATCGGTGGCGCCGGCAGCTTCGAGAATCTCCCGGCCGCGCGCCAGACCGTGATCCATCATCTTCCGGCTGTTCTCGCTGATCGTGTAGTCGATCCTCGGCGCCGGAATGCCGTGGCCGTCCTTCAGCACGGGATCGAGCGTGACGCGGTTATGTTCCTCGGGCAGATCCTCGCAGATCGCTGATACCGCGAGGCGATGACCATTGAGCCTGCGGAAAACGCGGTGATGGTCCGCGCCCCACGGCAGAATTCCCTTCTGCTCGCTCGCGACGGCTTCGAACACAGGCCCGGCGCCGCGGCCGAACTGGATGCCGTAGCCGCGAACGAAGCCGCGCGACAGATCGGTGTCGTAAAACTCTTTGCTCCAGAGGCAGGTTGGAGGCGCGCGGTTGGAATCCGTCACCTCTTTCACGAAGCCGTAGACCTGTGCATAGGGATGGAACATCAGGTTCTTGCCGACCAGTCCCGATGAATTGGCGAGGCCATTCGGGAAGCGGCCGGAGACCGAGTTCAGAAGCAGCCGCGGCGTGCCAACGCCGTTGCAGGCGATGATGACGACCTCGGCCGGCTGGAACTGCTCGACGCCATCCTTGTCATAATAGACGACGCCAGAGGCCATGCCGTCCGCATCGGTCAGAATCTCGCGCACGCGGCAATGCGTCTTGAGCTCGACGCCGGCGCGGATCGCCTGCGGCCAGTAGGTGATGTCGGTCGAGGATTTGGCACCCTGCGCGCAGGCCGGCGTACAATGGCCGAGATTAATGCAGCGCGCCCTGCCCTCATAGTCCATCGTCGCGACTGTGGTGTCCGACGGCCACCAGTGCCAGCCGAGCTTGTTCATGGCCTTGCCGATCAGCGGCCCGGAGAGCCCGAGCGGTTGCGGCGGCATCGGCGGATACGTCAGCGGCGAACGCGGATCGCCAGACAGACCCGATACGCCCATCATCCGGTCGTTCTCTTCGAAGAACGGGGTCAGTGCGTCGTAATCGATCGGCCAGTCGTCAGCGACGCCGTCCAGCGTCTTCACCTTGAAATCGGAGGGATGCAGCCGCGGCCAGTGCGCGGTGTACATGATAGTCGAGCCGCCGACGGCGTTGAAGTTCACGACCTTGATCGGCGAATTGTCGTCGTTGATCGGATAGTCCTCGGGCCGGCCGCGGATATTCGGGCTGGTCGACCAGTCGCCGTAGAACTTGGCCTCCCAGTCGCGCCCCGTACTCGGATATTCCGATGACTTCATCCAGCCGCCCTGATCCAGGCAAAGGATGTGCATCTTGGTATCGGCAAGGCTCCAGGCCACGGCGGCGCCGGACGCACCGGCGCCGATGATCAGGACGTCAACGGGATCGTTCATCAGTTCGTGATCCGTACTGGCAGCGTGCGAATCCCGCGAATGAAATTCGAGGACAACCGCTGCGGCGGTCCGGTGATTTCGAATCTCAGATCCCGTTGCAAGATTTCCTCCCAGAGAATGCGGATTTGCTGTTCGGCGAGCCGGTCGCCGACGCAGCGGTGGATACCGGCGCCGAACGCGAGATGTTGCCGGGGTTTGGCGCGATCGACAATGAATTCGTCGGCACGCTCGATTTTTTCCTCGTCGCGGTTGCCGGAGATGTACCACATCACGACCTTGTCGCCCTTGGCAATCCTGCGGCCGGCCAATTCAACGTCGTTCTTCGCGGTGCGGCGCATATGCAGCACCGGCGTCTGATAGCGGATGGTCTCGGAGACGAGGTTGGGAATCAGGTCGCGGCGGGCGCGCAACAGCTCGAACTGCTCGGGGTTTTCGACCAGCGCCATCAACCCGCCGGTCATGGAATTGCGCGTGGTGTCGTTGCCGCCGACGATCAGAAGCGCAATCGTCCCGATGAATTCGCGGGCCTGCAGATTACGCGTCGCTTCGGAATGCGCCAGCATCGAAATCAGGTCGAACGTCGGCGCCGCTTGCGCACGCGCATCCCACAACTTTCGAAAATACTCTCCCATTTTAGTCAACTCGGCGACACGCTCTTCCGCCGAATGCACGACCGCGTCTGGCGCATCGACGTTGGCGATCGCGACATCGGACCACCAGGTCAGTTTCTCGCGGTCTTCCCAGGGGAAATCGAACAGCGTCGCCAGCATCATGTTGGTGAGGTCGGTCGAAACCCGCGCGACCCAGTCGAACGTCTCGTTGCGCGGCAAGGCGTCCAGCACGTCGGCGGTGCGCTTGCGGATCAGCGGCTCGAGATTGACGAGGTTCGACGGCGCCACGATCGGCGCGACGGTGCGGCGATGCGCGGTGTGGCCGGGCGGGTCCATCCGGATGAAGTTGGCGAACTCCTGCCCTTTGGGTTGATCAGTCACCTGGATACCGCCGAGCTCCGAGCTCGACGAATAATTCTCGTGGTCGAGTTCGACGGCAAAAATGTCGTCGTAGCGCGTCACCGACCAATACGGACCAAACCGCGAGGCCTTGCAATAATGCACGGGATCGTCGCGGCGCAGTTGCGCGAACAACGGACGCCAGAGGTCGTCCTGGTAGAGCCGCGGGTCGCTCACGTCGATCGACGCAAGGTCGCGTTGCAGCGCCTGTGGCTGGGCCATCATCTCGCTCCCAAACCGTCGCCGCTTGAGGGGCGATCGGTGTATCGGGGAGACGATAGGGGCAGAGGCAGGCGTTAGTAAAGCAGGCCTGTTAGTAAACAGCCTTGCTCTGTTCCGCCATGCGGGAATAGAGGGGTTTGCGTTTACCCGCCGCTCAATCGACCCTGGCGCCGGTCGCTTTGACCACCGCGCTCCAGCGGGAATTCTCGCTTCCGATGAATTCGGCGAAATCGGCCGGTCCCATGAGATGCTGGATCACGCCGAGGGTCGCGAATTTCTCCGCAATCTCCTCGGTCTGCACGACCTTGCTGACTGCAGCATTGAGCGCCTCGATCCGCTCCTTTGGCGTGCCGGCCGGCGCAACGAAGCCGATCCAGGCCGCGATGCCGAAACCGGGGAATCCCTGCTCGGCCAATGTCGGCGTATCCGGAAAGGCGGGAAGCCGCTGCGAATAGGCGCTCGCAATCAGCCGCAGGCTACCGGCCTGGATGAACGGCTGCGTCACCGTCGCGGTATCGATCCCGACGCCGACCACGCCGGCCATCAGGTCGGTCATCGCCGGCGGGCTGCCGCGGTAGGGCACATGCATCATGCTGACGCCGGCGCGGCGCTTGAAATCCTCCATACCCAGATGCGACAGGGTACCGTTGCCGGACGAGGAATAGTTGATCTTGTCGGGATTGGCCTTGGCGTAGGCGATCAGCTCGGCGACGTTCTTCACCGGCAGCGACGGATTGACCACGAACAGCATCGGCAGATCGCAGACCAGGGTGACCGGCGCAAAATCCTTCAGCGTGTCGTAGCCGACCGATTTGTAGAGATGCGGGTTCGCGACCATCGAGGCCAGCGGCGCCAGCACCAGCGTGCGGCCGTCCGGCTGCATCTTGGCCAGTTGCGCCAGCGCAATGCTGCCGCCCTGCCCCGGCCGGTTTTCCACGATGAAGGTTTCGCCCATGAGAGGGCCGATGCGCTCGGCAATCAGCCGCGCGATGATGTCGGTGGCCTGGCCCGCCGGGAAGCCGACGATGATCCGGGAGATTTCGGCGGCGCTGGACTGAGAGACGGCAAGGAAAAGGGCGGCTATGGCAACGATCGCTCGCTTCATCATGAATCTCCCCCTCATATCGTTTTTGCTTCGCGAAGCCTTTTGATTTCATCCGGCGCAAGACCGAGCGCGCGATAGACTTCTGCGTTGTGCTGGCCGATCGACGGCCCTGCCGAACGGACCGAGCCCGGCGTTTCGGAAAACCGCGGCACCACGCATTGCATGCGCACGTCGCCGAGCTCCTCGTCCGGAACGCTGACGATGGCCTCGCGGGCAATGAAGTGCGGATCGGTAAAGATGTCGGAGGCATCATAGATCGGCGAGAAGCCGACTTCATGCGCCTCGAACCGGGTTCGCAACTCGGCCAGCGTCAGGCGCTTGATGGCACCGCCAACGATTCCATCCAGAACATCGCGGTTCTTCACCCGCGACGGATTGTCGATGAATTTTGGATCGGTCAGCAACTCGTCCAGCCCGAGCGCAGCACATAGCCGGACAAAGATGCTTTGGGTGGAGGCGGCGATCGAGGCCCATTTGCCGTCTGATGTCGCATAGATATTGCCGGGCGCGGCATACTGGCTGCGGTTGCCGCTGCCGGTCCTGACCGCGCCGAGCTGGTCATATTCGATGGCGAGGAAATCGAGCGTGCGCAGCATCGCCTCGGTCATGGAGCAGTCGATCTCCTGCCCCTGGGTGGCGGGATCTTCCTTGAGGCGATAAAGCGCACTCAGCACGCCGACGGCGCCGAACAATCCGCCGATCGCATCCGAGATGGGATAGCCGAGATGCAGCGGCGAGCCGCCCTCCTCGCCGCACATCCGGGTAAAGCCGCTCATCGCCTCGAAGATGCGGGCGAAGCCGGGGCGATCGCGATACGGGCCGGTCTGGCCAAATCCCGTCACGCGCAGGATCGTCAATTTTGGATTGATCTCTTGCAGCCACTGCCGCGTGATGCCCCATTGGTCGAGCGTGCCGGAACGAAAATTTTCGATCAGCACGTCGCGGTCGGCGAGCAGCCGGGCCAGCAGCGCCTTGCCGTCCGGCTTGCGCAGATCGAGCGTGATTCCCTTCTTGTTGCGATTGGTGACCTTCCACCACAGCGGCACGTCGTTCTTGTGCGGCGCCAGTTCGCGCAAGGGATCGCCCCTGCCGGGCAGTTCGACCTTGATGACGTCGGCGCCGAGATCGGCGAGCAAGGTCGCGGCAAACGGTCCCGCGACCACGGTGGACATGTCGAGGATGCGGAGGCCGACGAGCGGCCCGGATGGAGCGGCTGATGCGTTCATGCCGTCATCCTAGCAGCGCCGCCATCCATGCTGTAGGATCATGCTCGATAATTCAGAATTGCCAAAACGGCATATCAGGAAACCATGGAGTTCAGGCATCTCAAGGCGTTTGTCGAGGTGGCGACGCACGGCAGCTATGTTCGCGCGGCCAGTTCGCTCGGCATTGCGCAATCGGCGCTGAGCCGGCAGGTCTCGGCGCTGGAGCGCGACGTCGGCGGCAGGCTGTTTCACCGCACCGGTCGCGGCGTCGCGCTGACCGAGATCGGCGAGCGCGTGCTGCCGCAGGGCCGCGCGCTGCTGGCGGACGCCACCGCGTTCGAGGAAGCCGCGCAGGAATCCGGCGGACCGGCCGGCCGGCGAAGTGACGCTGGGGCTGGTCCCGGTTGCCTCGCGCACGTTCGTCGCGGAATTGACCGCACAGTTGCGCGACGACTATCCGGGCATCCGGCTTCGCGTGCTGGAAGGCTATAGCGGCCAGGTCGAGGAATGGCTGACCGCCCAGCGGGTCGACATCGCGGTCTATAACCGCTACCGGCGCGGCCGCGTTGCCAATTCGGAAGCGATCCTGCACGCCGATGCGCATCTGATCATCCGCAGCACCCACCCGATCGCGCGCGGGCGCGAAGTGCCGTTGCGGGCGCTTGCCGACGTGCCGCTGGCGCTGCCGGTGCGGCCCAACAGCCTGACCAATCTCCTGACCGGGCTCGCCGCGGCGCAGCACTTCGAGCTCGACATCCGGCTGGAGGCAAGTTCGACCCCGCTGATCGGAGAGGCGATCCGCGCCTCCGACCTCGCCACCGTTTCGCCGGCGCACGTGTTCGCGCACGAGATCAAATCCGGCGAATTCAGCGCCGTGCGTCTCGTGCGCCCGTCCATCGAGCAGACCACCTGGATGTCGTTTGCCTCGCACCGCGCGCTCTCTGCCGCGGCGCAAATCGTGGCAAGGACGATCCGGAAATTGGCGGCGAAGCAGCGCGGAGCGGCGCCGCCCCGTGCCAAGCGGTAAAGTCAGCGCCCGCGCTGACGCCAAAATCTTCTC
>CAVSXQ010000002.1:0-53299 GCA_963731915.1 uncultured Alphaproteobacteria bacterium | reverse complement strand
CGGCAGTATTCTGAAAGGCGCTAGCTGACGCGGTGCTTGGTCGTGCCGGTGTGCCAGGGATGAACGGCTTCAATCCGGCCAGATCAACTCCTGCAACTGCAACAAGTTGTCGACCTTCTCCTGCCAACCCTCGATGCAGATCTGCCTGACGGGATCGCTGGCGCGATGCAGCAACATCAGCGCCATCAGGCGGCGCTTCAATGTGAAGTCGATGTCCGCACGCGAGTAGCCGAATCCGTCGAACAAGCTTTGCACGCGGCGCGGCATCCCTGCGGCCATGAAGGCACTGGGGCCAAGCAGGTCGTATTCGCGCCAACCCGTCATGACGTCGCCGAAATCGATCAGCGCCGACACATGCCAGCCATCGATCTCGCGTCTCAACAAAAAATTCTCGGGAATGTATTCGCCGGTGAGGATCACGGGCACGCCATCGATGGGAATTAGTTCAGCGGCGTCGCGAAACAAATCATCCAGCCCATCGAGAAATTTTTGCGGCAAGCCAAGGCGTCGGTGCCTCGCACCGCATTGTTCGATTTGCCCGCGCACGAAAGTTTCCCAGTTCGGCTCAATGTCAAGCAGCTCCGCGGCTGGAACACGCTGCACCTCCGCGATGGTCTTTCCGATCTGAAACAGGACCCGCTCCTTCTGATCTTCGGGCGGCGAGGGCCACACTTCCGAACCCAGGCGCCCGTACACCCGCGTGATCACGAGATACGGCCATTGGTCGCGCTCGCCCTCGCACACGATTTCGGGGATCGGCACATCAAGCCGTCCACGGACCAGCGCCAGCGAACTGCGTTCTGACACGAACTGGCCGCGAAGCAATGGAGGAAAAATCTTCAGGATGAGCGGCTCGTCGAGCCCGACGACAAGATTGGTGCCGGTAGAGAATAGTTGAGGCGACGCGCACGACAGCCCATGGTCCCCGGCGATATCACGCACCAATGGCAGCCATTGCGATGCATCGGCGCGCCAGGCACGAAATGTTTCAAAGTTTTCGAAATGCGGCAGCGATGCCATCAACGGTCCGGATTGGCGCGCTCGAACTGGCGCAGCAGGCGGTTGCCGCGCTCGACGGCGGCATCGAGCCCTGCCTGCGCGGATTTCTTGCCCGCGAACACCAGCTCCAGCTCGTCCTCGATCGCGTCGCGCACCAGCACGAACGATCCGAGGCGGACGCCCTTCGAGTTTTCCGTCGGCGGCTTCAGCGTGATCTGCTCGATCGAGATCGCAGCACCCGGATTGCGGTCGTAAAAGCCCTGCGCGCGGGTCAGGTCGAAGGCGGCGCGGGTGACCGGCAGATAGCCGGTGTTCTGGTGCCAGGCGGCCTGCACCTCGGGCTTCGACAGGAAGGCGAAGAATTTTGCGACGCCGGTATATTCCGCGCGCGGCCGGTCGCGCAGCACCCACAAGGTCGCGCCGCCAATGATGCTGTTTTGCGGCGCGCCGGCCACATCGGGCCAATACGGCATCATGCCGTAGCCGACCTCGAATTTGGAATTGGCCTGGATGTCGGCGCGCGTCGCCGACGAACCGATGAAGATGGCGCACTCGCCCTTCTGGAACCGCGGTTCGGCCGACTGGCCGCGGCCGCTATAATCGAACATCTTGGTGGCCTGCCATTCCGCGAGTTGGGCGATATGGCGCACCATCGCCCGATTGTTGAAGGAAAGCTCCGCCTCGAGGCCGCCAAAGCCGTTGGCCTTGCTCGACATCGGCAGATTGTGGAAGGCGGAGAAATTCTCGACATTGATCCATGACGGCCAGGACGTGGTCAGGCCGCAAACCGCGCCCGCCGCGCGGAGCCGCTTGGCCGCCACGCCGATCTCGGGCCAGGTCTTCGGTGCGGCTTCCGGATCGAGCCCGGCGGCGCGGAACAGATCCTTGTTGTAATAGAGTATCGGCGTCGACGCGTTGAACGGAAACGACAGCATGTTGCCGGCGACGTCGGCGTAATAGCCGGTGACCGCGGGAAGATAGGCGGACGGCGAGAACGGCTCGGCCTGCTCCCGCATCAGTTCGAACACCGGATAGATCGCGCCGCGCGCGGCCATCATGGTCGCGGTGGCGATCTCGTTGACCTGAACGATGGCGGGCTGGCTGCGCGAACGAAACGCGAAGATCGAGGCGGTGACGGTCGCGGTGTAGTTGCCCTTGTAACTCGGCACGATGCGGTACTGCGATTGCGACGCGTTGAAATCGCTCGCGAGTTTTTCCAGCTGTTTGCCGAGCTCGCCCGACATCGCATGCCACCACTGGATTTCGGTGACCGCATGCGCCGGAGACGCCAGCGCGAGCGCCATCGCAGCGGCGGCGAGTTGCAAAACTTTCAGGGCCGATCTCACGATAAAACCATTCCAATCCGCCTACCGGACATGACAGCGTCCGGCGCCCTCATTAAGACCACGCCTTCGCGGTTGCAATCCGGCAATGCCCGCACGCGGCGCACAATTAACGCTATCAACTTCTCCGGGCAGGATAGCCATCTATCGCCTGCTTCTGCTAAAAAAGCGTTGAACCTTTTCTGGTCCCGCCAGACTCCATCACAAGGGGAAGAGTTTCTTGACTGTGTCCAGCCGCGCCGACCTTTCGCGGACGGTAGTGCTCGTTGTTGCGCTGTGTTCGGTGGCCGCAACGGGTGCTTTTGCGCGTGAATTGCGCGCCGCCGATACCCAGGGCGAGGATTATCCGACCGTTCAGGCGCTGCGCTTCATGGGCCGGGTGGTTTCGGAACGCAGCGACGGGCGCCACCAGATCAAGGTGTTCCATTCCCGCCAGCTCGGCGAGGAGAAGGAAACGCTGGAACAGACCCGCGCCGGCGCCATCGAACTCAACCGCACCAATGTGGCGCTGCTCGGGAACATCGTGCCGTCGATGAACGTGCTGGCGATGCCGTTCCTGTTCCGATCCATCGAGCACATGCAAAAAGTGCTGGACGGGCCGATCGGCGCCGAGATGCTGGGCAGCTTCGAGCCTTACGGGTTTGTGGGGCTGGCGTTCTACGATTCGGGCGCGCGATCGATCTACAACAGCGTCCGCCCGGTCCGTTCGCTGGCCGACATGAAGGGCTTGCGGCTGCGCGTACAGCAATCCGAGCAGATGTCGGAGATGATGCGCTCGCTCGGCGCCAGCCCCGTAGAGTTACCATATGGTCAGGTTCTCACGAGTCTTGTAACGAAACTGATTGACGGCGCCGAGAACAACTGGCTCTCCTTCGTCACGACGGATCACTACAAGCATGCCGGCTACTACACCCTCACGGAACACACGATGAGCCCCGAAGTTCTCGTGATGTCGCACAAGGTCTGGATGACGCTGCCGCCGGAAGACAGGAATATCTTTCGCGACGCCGCCCTCCGCTCCAGCCAGTTCATGCGCGAAAAGTGGCGCGACCTCGAGGAGCGCTCGCACAAGCAGGCGGAGGACGCCGGCGCGACCATCGTGACCGATATCGACAGGAAGCCGTTCGAACAGGCCATGGCCGGAATCTACGTCAAAGCGCAGCGCGATCCCGCCGCCGCGCAACTGATCGAACGAATTCGCAAGGTGGACTGAGTTGACCTTGGCCGCACGCCGGAACGATGGCATGGAACGATCGGCGAGCTTCGCCGCGCGCGCCCGTGTCCGCATCGTCCAGCTGGTCCGTGCGGTTCCGATCCGCTGGCGCATTCTGTCGATTGCACTGTTGAACTCGGCCGTGGTTGCCGTGCTCGCCATCCTGATCTGGAACGGCTCAAAAGTGCTCGGCTCGGCCTGGGACGACGTCCGCCAGGTGCGGGAATCCGACAAGATCCTGGCGCTGCTGGAAAGCGAAACCGGCCGGCTGCAGAACCTGATCCATCGCTACATCAACCAGCCGAGCCCGGAACTGTTTGCGGAGATCCTGCTGCTGCGCGAGGCCGTGCTGGGAACGCTGACCACGCGGGCCGCAACCGACCCGATGCTGTCGGGCTCGGTGGAGGAACTCGAACGCGTCACCAGCAAGTTCCTTGACGGCTTTGGTGAATTGCGCGCGGTTCAGGCGACCATTACCAAGACCTACGAGGACCAGGTGCTGGCGCCGACGCGCGACATGGCCGGGCTCTATTCGATCATCGAAGGCGCCACCGGACACCGTGACGCGCTGATCTGGCCCACGCTCGGCAAGTCGCGTGAGGCGTTCACGGCGCTGCTGGTGGCGGCCAACGCCTACTATCTGTCGGTGGCTACGGCCTCCGCGGAAGACGCCCGCCGCAACACCGAGACGATCGAGAAAACCATCCCCGTGATGGCCGATCTCGCGGAAAACGACTTGCAGCGCCTGGCGCTGCAGCGGCTGCAGTTGCGGACCGTGGCGTTGCGCGAGGGCCTGGCCAAATTGTCGGAGCAGCTTACGAGCCGCAGCGAATTGTTGCGCAACACCATCGACGCCAGCCAGGCCGACGCCATCGGCGCCATCGACGATCTCTCGGTGAAGATGCGCCAGCGTGAGCAGAAGGCGCAGGCGACCTTCGACCGGACGCTATCCAATATCTCGCGCCGGGTGCTGTCGATCGCCGTGATCTTTCTGGGCGTGATCCTCTCCGCAGGCGTCATCATCGCGCTCTCGATCCGCCTGCCGCTGCAGCAGATCATGGCGGCGATGCACGCCATCACCTCCGGCAATTACGACCGCGAGGTGCAGGGCACCAAGGCGAAGGACGAGGTCGGCGCGATGGCGCGCGCGGTGGAAGTGTTCCGCGACAACGCCATCGCCAAGCAAAAGACCGAAGAGGAATTGCGCACGTCGAAGGAACGGGCCGAGGGCGCGCTGCTCGAGCTGAATGCCGCGCAGCAAAACCTGATCGACGCCGAGCGTCTCGCCGCGCTTGGCGGCCTGGTGGCCGGCGTCGCCCACGAGGTCAACAACCCGATCGGCATCAGCCTTACGGTTGCTTCCAGCTTTGCCCGCCGCGCCGAAATCTTCGAAAACGAACTGAAGACCGAGCCGCTGCGCCGCTCCAAGCTCGACGAATTCGTCAACTCCTCGCGCGACGCCGCCCAGCAACTGGTGGCGAACCTGCACCGCGCCGGCGAGCTGATCCAGTCGTTCAAGCAGGTGGCGGTTGACCGCTCGCATGCCGAACGCCGGCAATTCAGCCTTGCGGAGGCGACCGACCAGATCGTGGCGAGCCTGCGGCCGGTCCTGAAGAGATCGGCCATACAATTGTCGGTCGACGTGCCGGACGGGCTCCTGATCGACGGCTATCCCGGCTCCTACGGCCAGATCCTGACCAATCTTTTCCTCAACGCCGCCAATCATGCCTTCGCCGACGGGCGCTCGGGCGCGATCTCGATCACGGCCCGGCCGCGCGGCAGCGACGACGTCGAGATCATTTTCGCCGACAATGGCGCCGGAATGACGCCGGACGTGCAGCGGCAGGCGTTCGATCCGTTTTTCACCACGCGCCGCAACGAGGGCGGCACTGGCCTCGGCCTGCATATCGTCTATAACCTCGTCACCCAGCAATTGGGCGGCCGCATGATGCTGGAGTCAAGACTGGGACAAGGCACGACTTTTCGCATTATTATGCCTAGGGTCGCCCGGGGTACCCCCACGATCACAGACACAGCAGCCGACGGAACCCTGCAATGGCCGAACAGGACGATGTCCTCCACCTGATCGACGATACCGGAACCACTCCGGAGGACTCGTCCGCGCGCAAATGGAAGATCGCCGTCATCGACGACGATGCCGCCGTGCATGAAGGCACCCGTTTTGCGCTGAGCGACTACAATCTGAACGGCTCGACGCTGGAAATCCTGTCGGCCTATTCCGCGGCCGAGGGCCGCGAACTGATGCGCAATCATCCCGATATCGCCGCCGTGCTGCTCGACGTCATCATGGAGACCGACGTCGCAGGCCTCGAACTGGTCGAATTCATCCGCAACGAGATCAAGAACGAGACCGTGCGCATCATCCTGCGCACCGGCCAGCCCGGCCAGGCGCCGGAGCGCCGCGTCATCGTCCAGTACGACATCAACGACTACAAGGCCAAGACCGAGCTCACCGCCGACAAGCTGTTCACCTCGCTGACCGCGGCGCTGCGCAGCTATCAGCAGCTCGAGCGCATGGTGCAGACGAGGCGCGGGCTGGAAATCATCATTGATGCCGCCTCCACCCTGTACGACTTCAAGTCGATGCAGCGCCTTGCCGAGGGCGTGCTGACCCAGCTCGCCTCGCTGCTCAACGTCGATTGCGCCGGCATCCTGGTGCTGCGCGACGACGGCGCCGGCGCCGACGCCGAATTTTCCGTGCTGGCCGGCTCCGGCTGCTACAGCCGATTCATCGGCACCACCAGCTCGAAGGCGCTCGATCCGGATCTGCGGCGGATGGTGGAAGCCGCCTTCCAGCGCCGCAAGAACGAATTCGCCGACCACCGCAGCGTGCTCTACCTGCGCACCGGCAGCGGCCGCGAGGTGGTGGTGCTGTTGCAGGCCGAGCGCCAGCTTTCCGAGACCGACCGCGCGCTGGTCGAGATTTTCTCCAGCCGGCTGTCGATCGCCTTCGACAACGTCATCCTTTATCAGCAGCTGCACGCCGCCAATACCCAGCTCGAGGACCGCGTCGCGCAACGCACCCGCGCGCTGATGCAGGCCAATCGACGGCTGTCGTCGCAATGGCTGCGGCTGCAGCGCGCCAACGGCTTCAAGAACGAGATCCTCGGCACCGTCGCGCACGATTTGAAGAATCCGCTCGGCGTGATTCTGGGCCGCACCGAAATGCTGACCGAACTGATCGGCGCCGGCTCGCCGAAGGAGAACGTCACCGCGCAGGTCGATCACATCAGGGACGCGACACGGCGGCTGACCAACATGGTCGACCATTTGATTTCGGACGCCATGGCGGATGCCTTCGACATCACCATCCGCCGCGAGCCGGTCGACGTCGCCGCCCTGGTCAGCGAGGTCACCGACGCCAATCTGCCGTCGGCGGTCAACAAGCAGCAGACCATTTCGGTGACGGCGCCGCCGCAATTCGTCACCATGTGCGACGCCGACCGCATCCGCGAGGCGATCGACAATCTGGTCAGCAACGCCATCAAATATTCGCCGATCGGCGGCAAGATCACCGTTGGCGTCACCCATGAGGGCTCCAACACCGTGATCCGGATCGCCGATGAAGGCGCAGGCCTGTCGCCGGAAGACCTCGGCCGGCTGTTCGGCCGGTTCCAGCGGCTGTCGGCAAAGCCGACGGCGGGCGAGAGTTCGACCGGCCTTGGCCTTTCGATCGTCAAGCGCATCATCGACATGCATGGCGGCCATGTAACCGCTCAAAGCGCCGGGCCCGGACAGGGCTCGACGTTTACGGTTACATTGCCCGCAACAGAGACGTCATGACCCAGTCACCGCACATCATCATCGTCGACGACGAGGCGCCGGCCCGCGAGATGGTCGGCGATTACCTCAAGATGCACGGCTTTAACGTGACGTTGTGCGACGGGGGAAAAAGCCTGCGCGGCGCGATCGAGACCGGCGTGCCCGATCTGGTCGTGCTCGACCTCAACATGCCCGAGGAAGACGGGCTTTCGATCATCCGCGACCTCAAGAGCCGCATCAACGTTCCCGTCATCATGCTGACGGCGACCGCGAGCCCGATCGACCGCGTCGTCGGTCTGGAGCTCGGCGCCGACGATTACATCGCAAAGCCCTGTGAGCTCCGCGAATTGATGGCGCGGATCCGCTCGGTGCTGCGGCGGAGCACGCCGGTCAAGGCGGCGGCGCCGGAAGCCGCCGCTGCGAAGACGGCGAAGGATCAGTTGGTCCGGTTCGGCACCAAATGGCTCGACCTCGAGGCGCAGGCGCTGCGCGACGACGAGGGCAACGAGCACCCGCTGACCGCGTCCGAATTCGGACTGCTAAAGGTGTTCGCGGCCAATCCGAAGCGCGTGCTGTCGCGCGAACGGCTGCTGGAACTCGCCAATGCGCGCGACGCCGAAGCGTTCGACCGCGCGGTGGACCTGCGCATCATGCGCATCCGCCGCAAGATCGAGATCGACCCGACCAAGCCGGCCGTGATCCGCACCATCCGGGGCGGCGGCTATCTGTTCTCGCCGACCGGCGACAAGGCCTGAGTCGTTCGCCCCGCCGCGGCTTGTCCCGGCCTGATTCCCCGCTCCTTCGTGTTCGCGGCTTAAGATCGCTGGATCTGCCGCAACGGGACAAGGTCCCGGGCATGACGAAAACTGTTGCCTGGCTTTGTTCCCGATTGCTATTACCGGTTGTGTCCAATTTTCCGCTCTTTGAAATTACTCACAATTCGGCCGCGAATGTTTCGTCCCGGCCCCTGCGACGAAACAATTCTTCCGTCCGCGAAACCATTTTCCGCTTTTGGCGCAGACATCCAGAAACGCGGGTTAATTATCACTCCTCCCAACGAAACGACGCCTAACGGCGAACTGGGAGCCTGTCATGCCGAACGTCATTGCCATCAACGCCGCAGCCAAGAAGAACATCGCCGTTGCGCGCGCGACATCGGATGAGACGCTGCTGCAGGACATCGCCAAGGGCGGCCGCACCTCCATGCATGTGCTCTATTCGCGTCACAACGTTCGGGTCTATCGCTTCGTGCTGCGCATCGTGCGCGATACCACGATGGCGGAAGACCTCGTCAGCCAGGTGTTTCTCGACGTCTGGCGCACCGCCAGCCAGTTCGAGGGCCGCTCGCAGGTTTCCACCTGGCTGCTGTCGATCGCCCGCTTCAAGGCGCTGACCGCGCTGCGCCAGCGCCGCCACGAGGATATCGACCAGGACGACGTGCTGGAAATCGCCGACGATGCCGATACGCCGGAAGCCTC
Organism: uncultured Alphaproteobacteria bacterium; assembly: GCA_963731915.1. Classification (GTDB taxonomy): domain Bacteria; phylum Pseudomonadota; class Alphaproteobacteria; order Rhizobiales; family Xanthobacteraceae; genus Bradyrhizobium. The sequence continues at coordinate 44,483 of CAVSXQ010000002.1, read as the reverse complement.
GCTCGACCGCGCCAACACCTCCGCGATCCTGCGCGCCTGCGTTGCGAAGTTGTCGCCGGCGCACCGCGAGATCATCAACCTCGTCTACTATCACGAGAAGAGCGTGGAAGAGGCCGGCGCCATCATCGGCATCCCCCAGAGCACGGTGAAGACCCGGATGTTCTATGCCCGCAAACAATTGGCCGACTTGCTTAAGGGCGCCGGCGTCGACAGGATCGCGGCATAAAATTCAGCAATTTCAATTAGTTGAATGAAAAACAGGCTCGGGAAACCGGGCCTGTTTTGCTGAAAAGAATTACCCGCCACGAAACAATTGAAACAATTGGCGACATCAGCCGGAAAAACTCGCCCCCTAAAAAGACAATCACTGACGCAACACCAACCGCCGACAAGGGAGACCGAACATGCTGAAGCCGTCCTTCCGCTACTTCATTATCCCGCTCGGCGCGATCTCCACTTTGGCCACGCTGTCGGCCCAGCAGAACGTCACCCCCCGCGCCCAGCGCGATACCGGGTCGATGTATGTCCGCCAGCAGGTCGTGGATTGCGGAACGAAATCTCCCACGGAGGTCTGCGTGATCTCCTACGACAGCGAGATCTCTCGCTGAGCCAAGCTTTCTAGCCGACCAAATCTTCTTCGACCTCCCAAGTTACCTCCAGCGACCCGGCCGGGATGCCCCCCAGCCGGGTCGTTCTGCATTTGCAGCGCTTTTCAGCGACCATCTGCCGCTATCTCCTGATTTGCAACTAATTCGCATTTGCATAAGATGGAGCCGAATTGGGTGCAGTTTCATCAGGGGAATAACGATGATCGTCTCTTATCACGCGGCGCTGGGCGCCTCCGTCCTGCTCGGCCTCGTCTCGGGCGCGGCGATCGCGGCCGGTGATCTCTCCAGGCAAACGCCGATCGACGTGACGGTCGATCTCGGCTCGCCCGGCAAGTACGAATTTGCGCCGAAGCAACTGCGCTTCGAAACCGGCAAGCTCTACAAACTGATCCTGCGCAACAACAGCAGCGATCCGCATTACTTCACCTCGCACGCGTTCTCGCAGATGGTGTGGACAAGAAAGGTCCAGGTCACGCAGCAGCGCGACGGCAAGAGCGTGACGCTCGCCGAGTTCAAGGGCGCGATGCGCGAGATCGAGGTTTATCCGGGCCAATCCGCCGAATGGTGGCTGGTGCCGGTCGCGGCCGGCCGCGCCACCGATCTGCGCTGCGACATCAAGGGCGCCGACGGCAAGACCCACGCCGAGTCAGGCATGACCGGCGAAATCATCATCGAATAGTGAGTTTGCCGGCGAACCGCGTCACAGACACGTGACGCGACGTGACGTAACGTCTACCGCCGATATGCGAACAGCATCAGGACATGTCTCCTGATGGACCGCGCCGATGTTGAATCTGGTTCTCGCGCTGCTCGCAGGCGTCATCACCATCGCCGCGCCTTGTACGCTGCCGATGCTGCCTATCCTCCTTGGGGCATCGGTGGGCCAGACCAGCAAGGCGCGGCCGGTGATGATCGCGGCCGGCTTCGTGCTGTCATTCTCGATTGTGGCGCTGGCGCTGAGCGCGATCACCCGCGCCTTCGATTTCGATCCCAATGTGCTGCGCAGCGCGGCTGCGGTCCTGCTCGTCGGCTTCGGGCTGTTGATGATCTGGCCGGCGCCTTTCGAGTGGGTTTCAAGCCGCTTCGGCGGCCTCACCGGCGGCAGCGCTGCCGCAAACCAAAGCGTGCTCGGCGGCTTCGTGCTCGGCACCACGCTCGGACTGGTGTGGACGCCGTGCGCCGGCCCGGTGCTGGGCTCGATCCTCACGGTCATCGCGACCTCCAAAGACACCGCATGGGCCAGCACGCTTCTGGTTGTTTACGCCATCGGAGCTGCGATCCCGATGCTGTTGATCGCCTATGGCGGCCAGGCCGTCACCGCGCGCGTCCGCAGTTTTGCGCGCATCACGCCGAGGCTGCAGCAGGGCTTTGGCGTCGTCGTGATCGGCTTCGCCGTCGCCTCTTACTTCCAATACGACACGCTGATCGTGGCGTGGCTGACCCACTTCTATCCCAACGGCCAGATCGGCCTGTAAACCCGGAGATTTCCGATGACCCTGCGCTCCCTCGCCGCCACCTTCTCGGTGGTCGCCTCCTGCCTCGCTGCCACCGCCCTGCCCGCCGTCAGCGGCGAAGCGCCACGCGACACCAATGCGCCATTCACGGTCGCCGCCGTACAGGGCACCGCGCCGAACTTCACCGGCATCAACAAATGGTTCAATTCCGGCCCGCTCAACATGGCGGATCTGCGCGGCAAGGTGGTGCTGGTGGATTTCTGGACCTATGGCTGCGTCAACTGCGTCAACACCCTGCCGCACGTCACCGCACTTTATGAGAAATACAAAGATCGCGGCCTCGTCGTGGTCGGCGTCCACACTCCGGAATTTCCGTTCGAGCGTTCGGCCTCGAACGTGCAGGCCGCCATGAAGCGCCACGGCATTACCTATCCGGTGGCGCAGGACAACGATTCCCAGACCTGGAACGCCTGGCGCAACCAGTATTGGCCGGCGCAATACATCGTCGACCAGAGCGGCAAGATCGTGTTCCAGCACGCCGGCGAAGGCCAGTACGAAGAGATCGAACGCACCGTCGCAAGGCTGCTCAACGCGGCAAGTTGAGATCGAGCAACTCCGACCTCTCAGTTTGACTTACTTTGCGGCTTGACCTGGACCAACCGGTTGTGATGCTTGCCGCCGACAATGGACACTGCGGCAAACCCGGATGAAGTTCGGCTGCGCAAGGGCTCGCCGCTCAGGGAGAGGCTGGTCCGGGCGGGCGCCGGCGCCTTGGTCTTGCTGATCCTCGTCCCGGGCCTGCTTACCTGGGCATCAGGCGGCCCACCATTAGCCGCTGCGTTTTGGGCCGCGCCGCTCGGGTTGTTCCTGATCGGCGTTGCCGTCCTTGAACGCAATGTGGCCTGGATCATCACGCGGGACGGCATCTTGATCGGCGAGCAGCTCCCGCTTGGGCAAGTGCACAAGCGACTGATCAACAATCACGACATCGCCGACGTTCGCGTCCGCAAGAACAGGTTCAGCTATCCGGCGAGTTTCAGCCTCGCATGCAGGCTTGCATCAGGGAACGTCCTGATCTCGCCACCGCTGCCGGACATCACGCGCGTCAACGAAACCAGCGCAACGGTTGCGCGATTGCTCGACCTTCCCGATGCCCCACCCGTCGATAACCCCCTCGATGCCGTAAACGCCGAGATCACCCTCGGCTCGTCGGTCAGCCGCAATTTCGGCCGCGTGATTCGAATGACCGTACCGGTTCTGGCCGGCCTGTGCGGTCTGCCATTCCTCGTCGCATTCTGGATTGGCGAGTCTGAGCTTGCGCTCGGATTACTCCTGCCGCTTGGCTTCATCGCTGCCTTTGCGCTCTACCGTTACACCCGTCGGCTCTCCGGCGCGTCCTGGATCATTCGGAATGGCGAGATCCGTATCGAGCGAATTGCGTTGAACGGCCGACCAACGGTCGACACGATCAGAGCAAGCGACGTCGCAGCGATCGAGGTCGGCAAACCCGATTCCGGGAACCGGACCTGCAGCATCAGCATTCGGTTACACACGGGCCAGACCTTCCGAACCCTGACAAGGCATGACGAAAATGGAGCACGTGCCGTGCGCGCCGAAATCATTCGGCGACTGAATCTCCCCCCGGATGCCGGGACACCGGCCGGATAGCGGGCCTCTTCTGCAAAAGGCGCGGTACTGTTGTCGTGTCCGCCGTGATATGTTCACACCGGCGGCATGATCCCGAAAAGCATGCCCTCGGGCCACGACCCGATGGGTGGAATCCGGTTTTCGGACAAGATCATGCCCAGCGTAGCGGTATTGGATGGTGCCAATGTTCGAAGGCTGGGATGCCGTAGTACTGGCGCGGGCACAGTTCGCCTTCACCATGTCGTTTCACATCGTGTTTCCCGCCTTCTCGATCGGGTTGGCCAGCTATCTCGCGGTGCTGGAAGCACTGTGGCTGTGGACCGGGCGCGAGGTCTTCATCAACCTTTTCAATTATTGGCTGAAAATTTTCGCAGTCGCCTTCGGCATGGGCGTGGTGTCGGGCATCGTGATGTCCTACCAGTTCGGCACCAACTGGTCGGCGTTCTCAGACAAGACGGGTCCGGTGATCGGCCCGCTGATGGCCTATGAGGTGTTGACCGCGTTCTTCCTCGAGGCGGGCTTTCTCGGGGTCATGCTGTTCGGCCTCCAGCGCGTCGGGCATCGGCTGCACTTCTTCGCGACACTGATGGTGGCGGTGGGAACGCTGGTCTCTACATTCTGGATTCTTTCCGCAAACTCCTGGATGCAGACTCCAACCGGCCACGCCATCAATGCCGCCGGCCAGTTCGTCGCCGCCGACTGGTTCAAGGTGATCTTCAATCCGTCCTTCCCCTATCGCCTCGTGCATATGGTGCTGGCGGCGTATCTGACGACGGCGCTCGTGGTCGGCGCAGTCGGCGCCTGGCACCTGCTGCGCGATTCCCATCTCGCGGGTCCCCGCGTGATGTTCTCGATGGCGATGTGGATGGCGGCCATCGTGGCGCCGATCCAGATTCTTGCCGGCGACCAGCACGGCCTCAACACGCTGGAGCACCAGCCGGTCAAGATCATGGCCATGGAAGGCCATTTCGTGAGCCACAAGGACGGCGCGCCGCTGATCCTGTTCGGCTGGCCCGATATGGCCGCGGGCAAGGTGAAATACGCCGTCGAGATACCGAAACTTGGCTCGCTGATCCTCAAACATTCCCTGGATGCGCCGATGGCCGGCCTCGACACCGTGCCGCGCGAAAACTGGCCGCCGGTGCCGATCACGTTCTGGTCGTTCCGCGTCATGGTCGGCATGGGCGTGCTGATGATGGCGCTCGGCTTCCTCAGCCTGTGGATGCGCTGGCGCGGCACGCTTTATGAATCGCGCTTCCTGCACATGTTCGCCGTCGCCATGGCGCCGTCAGGGTTCATCGCCGTGCTCGCGGGCTGGATCACCACCGAGACCGGACGGCAGCCGTATACGGTGTACGGGCTGCTCAAGACCGTCGATTCCGCCTCGCCGCTGGCGGCGCCCGCGGTAGCGTCGTCGCTGATCGCCTTCATCATCGTTTATTTCGTCGTGTTCACCGCCGGCGTGATCTACCTGCTGCGCCTGATGGCGGAGCCGCCGCACCACGGCGAACAGGGACCGAGCAAGGACGCGCCCGCACGCGCCGCCGGCATCACGCCTGCGGCCGGCGCCGTCGAGGGAGCAGTCCGATGATCCCGATCGATCTCCCGACCATCTGGGCCTTCATCATCGCGTTCGCCGTATTCGTCTATGTCGTGATGGACGGTTTCGATCTCGGGCTCGGCATCCTGTTTCCGCTATTCCCCAAAAAGGAAGACCGCGACGTCATCATGAACACCGTTGCGCCGGTGTGGGACGGTAACGAAACCTGGCTGGTGCTCGGCGGCGGCGGCATGATGGCGGCGTTTCCGCTCGCTTACGCCGTGCTGATGCCGGCGCTCTACACGCCCATGATCGTGATGCTGCTCGGCCTGGTGTTTCGCGGCGTCGCCTTCGAATTCCGCTGGCGCACCACAGAAAAGCGCAACAAGTGGGACATTGCCTTTGCGGGCGGATCGCTGCTGGCGACGCTGGCGCAGGGCATTGCGCTTGGCGCCATCCTGCAGGGCATCCGCGTCGACGGACGGGTTTATGCCGGCGGCTGGTGGGACTGGCTGACGCCGTTTTCCATCCTGACCGGCATTGCGCTGGTGATCGGCTATGCGCTGCTCGGCGCCACCTGGCTGGTCATGAAGACCGAAGGCGAATTGCGCGACAGGGCCTATGGCCTGTCCTGGGCGCTGCTGTTCGCCATGCTGGGCGCGATCGGCGCGGTCTCCATCGCCACACCGTTCCTGCATGTGCAATACACCGAGCGCTGGTTCGTCTGGCCCAACATCATCCTGACCGCGCCGGTGCCGATTGCGGTGGCCGGCATCACCGTGCTGTTGCTGCGCAGCCTCGCCAAGAAATATGACTACCAGCCGTTCTTCCTGACGCTGGCGCTGTTCGCGCTGTCTTACGCGGGGCTCGGGATCAGCATGTACCCGTACATCGTGCCGCAAAGCATCACGATCTGGCAGGCGGCCTCGCCGGAGAACAGCCAGATCTTCATGCTGTTCGGCGTCGCCATTCTGATCCCGCTGATCCTTGGCTATACCGCCTGGGCCTATTGGGTGTTCCGCGGCAAGGTAAAGGCGGAGCACGGATATCATTGATGCCGAAACCAGCCCGATCCGCCGCCGCTGCGGCAGCGTCTGTTGTGGTTTGCCGCGCTCTGGCTCGGCGGCGTCGGCGCGGTGACGCTGCTGTCTTACGGCTTGCGGCTCTGGATCGCGCCGAAATGACGGCTTTGCGACGCCAGGTCGCGCGCGCGCATCGCGAAAATTCGTGGTATTCCAGTGATCTAGCAAACCTATTCGCCACGAACTTGCCATCATGCTAGCCCTGAGATTTGATGGTTCCCAACCGTGAACTGATTTGGCCGGCGCGCCGGCAAGGAGAGCTTTGCATGACGAAATATCGTCACCTGACCTGGATGCTGATCGCAGCCGTTGGATTTGTATTTTCGGTATCGCAAAGCCATGCGCAGAAACGGCCCGACGCCGACGAGCCCGGTCTCGTCGCCGACGACAGCTATGAGCTGGATCCGCAATTCCGGAAGCAGGTGGTTTACTACCGCTCTTCCGAGGCGCCGGGTACCATCGTCGTCGTCACCGCCGAGCGTCATTTGTACCTGGTGCAGGGCAACGGCCGCGCCATCCGCTATGGCATCGGTGTCGGCCGCGAAGGTTTTACGTGGCAAGGCCTGGTGAACATCACCCGCAAGGCTGAGTGGCCGGACTGGACGCCGCCGCCGGAAATGATTCAGCGTCAGCCCTATCTGCCGCGCTTCATGGCCGGCGGCCCCGGCAATCCGCTCGGCGCGCGGGCGATGTATCTCGGCACCACCGTCTACCGCATCCACGGCACCAACCGGCCGGATACGATCGGCACCGCCGTGTCGTCCGGCTGCTTCCGCCTGGTCAATCGCGACGTCGCCGATCTCTATGAGCGTGTACCCGTCGGCACCAAGGTCATCATCCGGCAGAAGCCGGAGCTATAACCGCAAGGCTCGTTGCGGTCCTTAATATTCCCTCCAGAAATTTGGTGAGACAATCATGTTGCGCACATTCCGGGGCGGCCTGCTGATCGGGCTCGCGATTGCCGTCGCGATCGCGGCTGCCGCGATCACCTATGAACGCTACGACACCAAGACGCTGAAGCGCACGGTCAAGCGCGGCGAGGTGCTGTGCGGCGTCAACGCCGGCCTGCCCGGCTTCTCGATCCCCGACGACAAGGGCAACTGGACCGGCTTTGACGTCGATTTCTGCCGCGCGGTCGCGGCCGCCATCTTCAACGATCCGAAGAAGATCAAGTTCGTTCCGCTCGACGCCAGCGAGCGTTTCAAGGAATTGCAGAGCCGCAAGGTCGACATCCTCTCGCGCAACACCACCTGGAGCATGTCGCGCGAAACCACCTATGACCTGTATTTCCCGGCGGTCGCCTACTACGACGGTCAGGGATTTATGGTGCCGACTTCGCGCAAGATCGATTCCGCGCTCGACCTGAACGGCAGCAAAGTCTGCGTACAGGAAGCCACCACGACCAAACTTAATCTCGCCGACTACTTCAAAGCCAACAACATGAAGTACGAGGAGATGAAGTTTTCGCAAGCTGGACGAGGTCGTCAAAGCCTATAACGAGGGCAAGTGCGACACCTTCACCGCCGACGTCTCCCAGCTCTATGCGCTGCGCCTCAATCTGTCGAAGCCGGGCGATCACGTCATCCTGCCCGACGTCATCTCCAAGGAGCCGCTGGCGCCCGTGGTGCGGCAGCGCGACGACGACTGGATGATGATCGTGAAGTGGACGCTGTATGCGATGATCAACGCCGAGGAGCTCGGCGTCACCTCGAAGAACATCGACGAGGCCCTGAAGTCGAAGAAGCCCGACGTGATGCGCCTGGTCGGCACCGAGGGCTCCTATGGCGAAGTGCTCGATCTACCCAAGGACTGGGCCGCGCGCATCATCCGCCATGTCGGCAATTACGGCGAGATGTACGACCGCAATGTCGGCGCCGAATCCAAGCTGCAAATCCCGCGCGGCCTGAACCAGCTCTGGAGCGCCGGCGGCATCCAGTACGCGCCGCCGATCCGCTAGACGTCTAGCGCGCGCATCCCAATGACACCGTCATGCCCGGCCTTGTGCCGGGCATCCACGTTCTTGGGTGCCGCAAAGGCGTGGATGGCCGGGTCAAGCCCGGCCATGACGGCTGAGGTGAGCGCCACTCTGCCGTCATTGCGAGGAGCGAAGCGACGAAGCAATCCAAAGTCCCGCCCGCGACTCTGGATTGCTTCGCTTCGCTCGCAATGACGGGGTGACAGCGACTCAATAACTCTTCGACCGCGCCAACTGGTCGGCGTGAAAATTGGTGTCCCCGAACAGTTCCTGGCACACCCTCGCGCGCTTCATGAAGAAGCCGATGTCGAACTGGTCGGTCATGCCCATGCCGCCATGCATCTGCACGCCTTCCTGCACCGCCAGTGTCGCGGTGGTGCCGGCGCGCGCCTTTGCCACCGAGACCGCCGAGCCGGCCTTCTCGATGTCGGCATCGATCGCCTGCAGCGCCTTCAGCACCGCGGCGCGGGTGATTTCGATATCGATATAGAGTTGGGCGGCGCGATGCTGCAGCGCCTGGAATTCGCCGATCGTCTTGCCGAACTGTTTGCGCTCCTTCAGATAGCTGACGGTGCGGCCGAACACTTCCTCGCTTAAGCCCACCATTTCCGACGCCACCGCGCCGCGGCCGATATTGAGCACGCCTTCCAGCAGCGCCCCGCCCTGATCGACCTCGCCGAGCACATGATCGGCATTAATCTCGACATTGTCGAACACGATGCGGGCGGCGTTGTGCGCGTCGACCATGATCGTGCGCTCGGTCGCAACGCCCTTGGCCTTGGGATTGACCAGAAACAGCGTCATTCCCTTGGCCTCGCCGGCGCTACCGCCGGTGCGCGCCGCGACGATCAGGAGATCGGCGGTATGGCCATCCACCACAAACGCCTTGTCGCCGTTCAGCTTGAAACCGTTGCCGGAACGCGTGGCCTGCATCGTGGTGTTCAGCGGGCGATGTTTTGCGCCCTCATCGACCGCCAGCGCCGCCAGCAGCGAGCCGGCGGAAATCTTCGGCAGATATTCCGACTTCTGCGCCTCACTGCCGCCGCGCGACAGGGCTGAAGCGGCCACCACGCTGGTGCCGAGGAACGGCGACGGCATCAGCGTGCGGCCGATCTCCTCCATCACGATCCCGGCCTCGACGCAGCCGAGCCCGCTGCCGCCGAATTCTTCCGGCACCAGCAGGCCGGAAAATCCCATCTCGGCAAATTCCTTCCAGAGTTCGCGGGAAAATCCCGTAGCATCCTTGGCATCGCGCAGTTGCCGCAGATGCGACACCGGCGCCTTGTCGCTGATAAGGCCGCGCGCGCTGTCGCGCAGCATGGATTGTTCTTCGGTGAGGACGAGTGCCATTGAGGAGTGGTTCCGGACTAGTGTTTCAGATGCAATTCTGAGTTCGTCATTCCGGGATGCGCCGCTAAGGCGCAGGCCCGGAATCCATACTCCCGATCGTGGTTATGGATTCCGGGCTCGCCGCTTCGCGGCGCCCCGGAATGACGGGGTTGGGATCTCGGCTCAAGCCCCCGGCAGATCGAGGATGCGCTTGGCGACGATGCCGAGCATCACCTCTGACGTGCCGCCCTCGATCGAGTTGGCCTTGGTGCGCAGCCAGCCGCGCGGACGGGCGCCGCCGCGGGATCGCTCGCTTTCCCATTCCAGCGCGTCGATGCCGCCGGCCGACATCAGGATCTCGTGGCGGCGCTTGTTGAGCTCGGTGCCGTAATATTTCATCGCCGAGGAGAACGCCGGATGCGACTGCCCGGCCTTGGCGAGATCGACCGCGCGTTCGGCCACGGCCGCAAACGCCGCCTCGTCGACGTCGAATGCCACAATCTGGCTGCGCAGCATGGCATCGTCGAGCCGGCCGGAATCATCGCTGCCGACGGAGTCGGCCGCGACCTGGCCAAGCGGACGGCCAATGCCGCGCTCTCCGGTGCCGGAGATCATCGCGCGCTCGTGCTGCAGCAGATATTTTGCCACGTCCCAGCCGCGGTTGACGGTGCCGACCACATGCGATTTCGGCACGCGCACGTTATCGAAAAACGTTTCGCAGAACGGCGAGTAGCCGGAGATCAGCAGGATCGGCTTGGTCGTCACGCCCTTCGACGCCATGTCGAACAGGATGAAGCTGATGCCGTCATGCTTCTTCGCCGCGGAATCGGTACGCACCAGACAGAAAATCCAGTCGGCGTAGTTGGCATACGACGTCCAGATTTTCTGGCCGTTGATCACGTAATGCTCCCCATCGCTTTCGGCGCGGGTCTGCAATGATGCCAGGTCCGATCCGGCGTTGGGTTCGGAATAGCCCTGGCACCAGCGGATCAGGCCGGCGGCGATCTTCGGCAGATGCTCCTTCTTCTGCGCCTCGCTGCCGTATTTCAGCAATGCCGGCCCGAGCATCCAGATGCCAAAACTCGACAGCGGCGAACGGGCGCCCATTTGGGCCATCTCTTCGCGCAGCACCTTGTGCTCGGCGCCATCGAGGCCGCCGCCGCCATATTCCTTCGGCCAGTCCGGCACGGTCCAGCCCTTGTCGCGCATGCGTTCGAACCAGACGCGTTGCGGCTCGGAAGAGAACTTGGTGTTGCGGCCGCCCCAGAATGTATCGGCCTCCGAGGTCATGGGCTTGCGCATTTCCGGCGGGCAATTCGCCTCCAGCCAGGCGCGGGTCTCACGGCGAAATTGTTCGAGATCAGACATGGTGCGTTTCCAATATGGACGGGTTGGAATCGACCTTAGTCCCCGCATCGCGGAATTCAATATCCCTGGTACGGGCTCGCGCATGCCCGCCACGCGGTGGCCATGGCGCGGAAACGGGTGTATGCGCGAGAGCGGCAACGATTGAAAAACAAGGGGAAACCGGGATGCGGCTAAAACTACTTTCGCCAGGCGAAATGAGCGCGGAGCAAAAAGAAACCTACGACGAGTCGATTGCCGGCAAGCGGGGCGCCCCGCCGGCGCCGATGATGGCCTGGCTCAACAGCCCGGAAATGGCGCGGCATGCCACGCGGCTCGGCGAGGTGATGCGTTTCAACACCCTGTTTCCGGCAAAGCTTTCCGAGATCGCGATCCTCGTCACCGCGCGGCACTGGACCGCGCATTACGAATGGTACGCGCACAAGCGCCTGGCGCTGAAGGGCGGCATGGACCCAAAGATCATCGACGACATCCGCGACCGCCGCACGCCTGACTTCGATGACCCCAAGGGGAAAATGATCTACGAACTCGCAAAATCGCTGCATGAAGGCCACGGCGTTTCCAAAAGTCTCTATGACGAGGCGGTCAATGTCCTCACACTGCGCGGCGTCACCGAGGTCATCGGCCTGTGCGGTTACTACACGCTGGTGTCGATGACGCTGAACACTTTTGAGTTCGGGCTGCCGGACGGGGAAGTGTCCGATCTGGCGTGAGGCGCGTCGCCGGAAACCCTGAGTTTCCGCACCGGGTGTTACCTCGCTTCCAACTCCTCCCTACATAGGGAGAGAGCCAACCGGAGAACCGCCATGTCGCAAAACCCACCCGTCATTGCCGGCACCCGGATCGGGCATGTGCACCTGAAAGTCGCCGATCTCGATCGCGCGCTCGGCTTCTACTGCGGCGTGCTCGGTTTCGAGCTGCAGCAACGCATGGGCTCGGGCGCGGCGTTCATTTCGGCCGGCGGCTATCACCACCACATCGGGCTCAACACCTGGGAAAGCAAAGGCGGCCATCCGCCGCCACCGGGCACCACCGGGCTGTTCCACACCGCGATCCTCTACCCGACGCGTCCGGCGCTCGCCGACGCGCTGCATCGCGTGATCAGCGCCGGCATTCAGCTCGACGGCGCCAGCGACCACGGCGTCAGCGAGGCGCTGTATCTGCGCGACCCCGATGAGAATGGCGTCGAGCTGTACCGGGACCGCCCGCAAGAGGAGTGGCCGCGCGCGCCGGACGGCAAGCTCTCGATGTTCACGAAACGGCTGGACCTGGACGATTTGCTGCGCGCCCGCGAACCATGATCAGCGCGGCCGCGGTCAGCTCGATCGCGATACAGCAGTAGAACGGCAGGGAATAACTGCCGGAAAAATCGCGCAGCAGCCCGACCACGCCCGGGCCGAAGGCGTAGGTGATCTGGTTGATCGCGGTGATCAGGCTGATCAGCACGCCGAACGAGCGCGGATCGAATTCGCGCTGCACGATCAGCGCCGGCAGCGTGATCAGATTGCCGACGGAAAATCCGAACAGCGCGCAGGCCGCGATCAGCACGATATCATTGTGGATATTGATGATGATCGCGAGCGCCACCGCCTGGCTGATGAAAGACAACGCGGACGCCAGCCGCTGATTCATCCGATCGATCACGAAGGAGAACAGCACCCGCCCGACCACCGCCATCGCGGTCAACAGCGCTACCGCAATCGCCGCCCGTTCGCGGCCGGTCACCGAATCCAGGAACGAGATCAGGTGCACGATGAATCCGACCTGCGCGAACAGCACCAGCGCGAACGCCGCCGAGACCGAGAGAAAGCCGATGTCGCGAAATGCCCGCGCGCGGATCTGCGTTGATGAGGGCGCATCGGCCGCAGCCATCGCCGCCGTATAGGCCAGCACCGGCGGCCGGCCGACGAAAATCAACACGATCGGCACCATCACCACGACCAGCGCAATGGCGGCAGCGATCATGGCGCCGGGAAAGCCGAAATAACCGATCGCCAAAACCAATAGCGGGACGCCGGCGATGCCGCCAAAACTGGCGCCGTTGAGCGCGAGGCTGATCGCCATGCCGCGTTTCCTGTCGAACCACAGCCCGAGCGTGTTGGTGATCATGCTGAGGCTGGTGCCCGCCCAACCAAAGGCAAGCACCGCGTTGGCGAGATAAAGCTGCCAGGGCTCCCGCACCTGCCCGATCGCGATGCCACCTACGGCCATCACGATCGTGCCGGCGATCAGGCAGTTGCGCGGGCCGAACGCCTTGATCCCCTCACTGACGAAGGCGACCAGCAATGCGCCGAACAGATAGAAGAAAGTGGTGCCGGAAGAGATCAGCGATGCCGGCCAGCCGTGCAGGCGCTGCAATTCGGCGACATAGACGCTTTGGCCGTAGAAGCCGAGCCCCCAGCCGAAGGTGGCGAGCAGAAAACAGACCAGCACGATCTTCCAGCCGTCGTAGCGGATGGAAGTTTCGTCGACGGCGATGCGAGTGGATGCGTCCAATTTTTTCTTTCAGTGCTTGTTGTACCGCCGTGCCCGCGTGAAGGTGCGGAGCGCGTCTTGACGACAGCTAAAGACGTAGATGGCCGGGTCAAGCCCGAGTAACAAACTACCTGGATAATCGCTTCGACACAGGTCGAACTGTCAGCAGATGTCACCAGGCAGGCGCCGTCTAGATGCTGTGATCGGGAAATTCATCAACCGCCCGCAGCCGCGCGCGGCGTTTGGCAAAGGACGCAAACGACAGCACGGCGAGACCCAGCAGCACCGGCGGGAACACCACCATGTTGACCGCGTTCCAGCCGTAACTGGCGAGCAACTGGCCGGACGAGAACGATCCGATCGCCATCATGCCGAACACCAGAAAATCGTTGAACGCCTGCACCTTGTTGCGTTCCTGCGGCAGATGCGTTTCCAGCACCAGCGCCGAGGCGCCGACGAACGCAAAGTTCCAGCCGACGCCGAGCACGATCAGCGTCGCCCAGAAATGCGGAGCCGTGATGCCGGAGAGACCGATCATGGCGGCAGCGGCCTCGAGCGTCAGCCCGAGCGCGACGATGCGCGGCGCACCGAAGCGGGCGATCAGCGAGCCCGTGAAAAAGCTCGGGCCGTACATCGCAACGATATGCCACTGGATGCCGAAATTGGAATCGCTGACTGTGAGACCGCACATCTTCATGGCGAGCGGCGCCGAGGTCATCACCAGGTTCATCATGGGATAGGCGATCACGCCGCAAAGTGCTGCCGCGATGAAGCGCGGCTGCCGCGCGATCTCGAGCAGCGGCCGCCCGCCATGCAGATCGGCGGCTTCCGGCTTTGGCGCATCGACGCCCGACACCACCGCCATCGCAACCAGCGCGACCACCGCCTGCATCAGAAAGCTGAACGCGAACAGATAAGGCGGCCAGACATCCATGGTCCACTGCACGAGCTGCGGACCGAGCACACCGGCGAATACGCCGCCCGCCATCACCCACGACACCGCCTTGGGGCGGAATGCGGCGCTGGCGCCGTCGGCGGCGGCAAAGCGATAGGATTGCGACACCGCGCCGTAGAGGCCGCCGAGAAAAGTCGAAAAACAGAACAGCCAGAATGAAGCCTGGAGAATCGCAATCGCGGCGAACACGCCGGTAAGCATGCCGCAGCCGGTGCCGATGATGAAGGCTGTGCGGCGGCCATAAGCGCGCGAGATGGCGCCGGTCGGCAGCGTACCGGCGGCGAGCCCCAGCACATACATCGAGAGCGGCACAGTCGCGAGCGAGATGGACGGGGCCAGCGTCGCGCCGACGATCGAGCCGGTGGCGAAGATGACGGCGGAATTGGCGCCGGTCAGCGCCTGCGCTGCCGCGAGCCGCGCCACATTGGACCGCGCGCGGGCGTCGTTGGCTATCTCCTCGGTCGCTGTCACGTCGATCATCTGCAATATTGCCCGCTGAGCCCGGCCAGGCTCCATTGAATTCGCGGCACTATGGAGAGAGCAAGCCACGCGTTCAACCGGCGCAAACCGGCGAACCCCATGCGCGGGCGTCAGCCTCGAGCATGATCCGGAAAAGTGGAGACCGGTTTTCCGAAAAGATCATGCTCAAACAAAAAGATAGAGCGCGATGACGATTCGAAGAAAAGTCATCACGCTCTAACGCTGAAATACCAGAATCAGATTGTTCGCAGGCATCGGTACAATTTCACGCAACGCCAACCCAACCCTTGCTCCCAGTTCCTCGACGTCTGCGACATCGCGCACGCCCCATTCGGCGTCGCGCTGGCGCAGGTTGGTGTCGAACACCGCGTTGCTGAGCGCGGTGTGTTTTCCGTCGCGCTTGAACGGTCCGTAGAGAAACAGCCGTCCATCGTCGCGCAAATAGCGCGCCGCGCCCGCAAACAGGCCTTCCGCCACCCGCCATGGCGCGATGTGGATGACGTTGGCGCAAAACACCGCCAGCAATGGGCCGGGGCCGCCGGTTGCGGGAAACCATTCGCCATCGCAGAGATCGATCCGCAACGGCGGGCGGACGTTCGAAAGCCCGGCATCGGCGCGCCAGGCTGCGATGCTTTGCAGATGCGCTTCGCCGAGGTCGCTTGGCCACCAGACGATGTCGGGGTTTTGGCGGGCGAAATGCACGACATGCTGCCCGGTGCCGCTGCCAGCCTCCAGCACCTCGCCGGACTTGCCCGTAAGGTGCTTCTGCAAGACCGCCCAGATCGGCTGATGGTTGCGGTGGAATGCCGGGGCATCGAGCCGGCCGTCAGCCTCGATCGTCCCGTCCCCGCCGAATTCCGTCACGTGCTCCGCCAAAATACTCTCCAAAAAGGGCATCCTAGGCGGGATCGGGGCCGGGGCACAGCGACGCCTGGAACATTCCTGCCATTCCGCGTGCGCCGCGAGACGGTTAACCCCCATTCCGCCGCGCTTATTGTTCACATTGCCAGCCGATGGCCTTTGTGCTTTTGACCCCCTATATTCCGCCGGGATCATCGACAATTTTCGGGAAACGCCTTGACCGCCCCTTTGTTCAGGAAATCCGCAGGTATTCTGGCGCTGCTGGCAGGCCTCGCCTTCGCAGGCCCGGCCCACGCCCAATCCGCCATTGCCGACGGGAAAAAACTCGCCTTCGACCGCAGCAAGGGCAATTGCCTGACCTGCCATGTGATCAAGGGCGGCGAATATCCCGGCACGCTGGGACCGGAGCTGGTCGACATCAAGAGCAAGTATCCCAACCGCGACGAGCTCGTCGCGATCATCTTCGACGAAACCCAGCGCAATCCGCTGACCGTGATGCCACCGTTCGGACGAAACCGGATTTTGAACGACAAGGAAATCAGCGCGATCGTGGATTTCCTGCAAACCCTTTGACGCGCCTCAGGAGACTTTGGATGACCACTACGGAAAACGGAATCTCGCGGCGCCTGATCCTGCAAGGCGCGGGCGTGGTCGCGCTGGTCGGGCTCGGCAATATGCCTTTCGGCTCCGCGCCGGCTTTTGCCGCCGCGAATGACAAATATCCCGAAGAGGCGTTCAAGGCGAAGAGCGAGGCTGACGCCGTCAAGTCGCTTTATGGCAAGACGGCCGAAGTATCCGACAAGGTCAAGCTGGATGCGCCCGAGATCGCCGAGAATGGCGCGGTGGTCCCCGTATCGGTGTCCACTTCGCTGGCCGACGTCACCTCGATTTCATTCCTGGTAGCCGAGAATCCGGTGGCGCTGGTGGCGTCATACAAAATTCCGGCGGGCACCGTTCCTTCGATCGCCAACCGCATCAAGATGGCGAAGACCAGCAATGTGATCGTCGTCGTCGAAGCCGGCGGCAAGCTCTACAGCGCCACCAAGGAAGTCAAAGTCACCGTCGGCGGCTGCGGCGGTTAGCGCATGATCCGGAAAAGTGGAAACCGGTTTTCCGACAAGATCATGCGCAAAATATAGGTAAAGGAATCACAAGATGGCATCGACCATTCGCGTGCGCGCCACCTCGAAGGACGACATCACCGAAGTGCAGGCACTGATCCAGCACCCGATGGATTCCGGCTTCGTCAAGGACTCCAAGGGCGAGCTCATTCCGGCGCATTTTATCCAGAAACTGACTTTCGAACATGACGGCAAGCCGGTGTTCGCCGCCGACTGGGGCGGCGGCATCTCCAAGGACCCCTACGTCAAATTCGCGTTCAAGGGCGCCAAGAAGGGCGACGAGATCAAGGTGACCTGGTCCGACAACAAGGGCGCCACCGACACCACCACGGCGAAGATCGGATGATGAAATTGCGTTCCGCACTCCGCTTTGGCTTTTCCGCGCTGGCGCTGGCCGCGCTCACCTTTGCGCTGCCCGCTGATGCCGCCGACAAGGTGGATCCGGTGGCGGACGCAAAAGCCTTCAAGAAATTCTTCTACGAAAAATTTCCGAAACTGAAACCGGAAGATTTCGTCAACGGGCCCTATTCGATGGATGAGGGCCTGCACAAGCAATGGGTGGAGAAGGAGCAATTCCCGCCCTACGAATTCTCCGTCGATCTCGGCAAGGAAATGTTCTCAAAGCCGTTCAAGAACGGCAAGAGCTACGAGGACTGCTTTCCGAACAAGGGCATCGGCATCCGCCAGAACTATCCTTACTTTGACGACAAGCAAGGCAAGGTGATCACGCTGGAGCTCGCGCTCAACCAATGCCGCGAGGCCAATGGCGAGCCGCCGTTCTCCTATGTGCGCGACGAGATGGCGGCGCTCACGGCCTACATGGCCTTCACCTCGCGCGGAAAGCCGTTCGACATCAAAGTCCCCGACGATCCGCGCGCGCTGGATGCCTACCAGAAGGGCAAGGAATATTTCTATACCCGCCGCGGCCAGTTCAACTTCTCCTGCGCCACCTGCCACGTGCAGAGCCCCGGCGAACGCGTCCGCACCGAAGTGCTGGCGCCCGCGCTCGGCATCATGAACGCGATGCCTATCTACCGCTCGGAGTGGAACGGCATGGGCACCACCAGCCGCCGCTACACCACCTGCAACAGCCAGATTCGCGGTGTGCCGCTGACGCCGCAGGACGATGAATACCGCAATGTCGAGTATTACCTGTCCTATGTCGCCAACGGCTTGCCGATCTCCGGCCCGGGAGCGCGGCCATGAGCATGCTTAAATTGCTGCTTGCTTCTGCGTTCCTGATCGCAGGCTCGGCCGGCGCGCTCGCCGCAACGGAAGCCGACTACAAGGCGGCCTATGCCGCGGCGGAAGCTGCGAACAAGGAAGCAGGCGCCCTCCGTAACCAGTGGACCACGACCGCCTCGACGCTGGCGGCCGCGAAAAAAGCCGCCGATACCGGTGACTTCGACAAGGCGGTCGAGGCGGCCAAGGAAGCCGAAGCCCTCGCAAAAGCCTCGATTTACCAGGCAAAATCCGAGAAAGAGCTCTGGAAGGATCTGGAAATACGCTAGAGCATGATCCGGAAAAGTGGGTACCGGTTTTCCGACAAGATCATGCTCAAAACATAGCTGACCATTTCGCTCGCGCGGAAGGCATCGCATGAACATCCGCCGCCGGGATTTTGTCAGGCTTGCAGGCACCGCCGTCCTCTCGGGCGCGCTGCCGCGGCTGGCGCGCGGAGCCGACACTGCAAGCGTCTACGACATCGAACGCTTCGGCGATGCGCGCATCCTGCACATCACCGATACCCATGCCCAGCTCAAGCCGGTGTTTTTCCGCGAGCCCAGCGTCAATCTCGGCGTCGGCGCGATGGCCGGCAAGCCGCCGCATCTGGTCGGCAAAGCCTTCCTCGACCGCTTTGGCATCCGCCCCGACAGCGCCGACGCCTATGCCTTCACCTTCGTGGAATTCGAGAAAGGCGCACGGCGATTCGGCAAGCTCGGCGGTTTTGCGCATCTCAAGACCCTGATCGACCGGCTGCGCAGCGATGTCGGCAACGGCCGCTCGCTGCTGCTCGACGGCGGCGATCTCTGGCAAGGCACCGGGCTCGCCAACGCCATGCAGGGCGCCGACATGGTCGAAGCCGCCAACCTGCTCGGCATCGAGGCGATGACCGGCCATTGGGAATTCACCTATGGCGAAAAGGCGCTGCGCGGCAATCTCGAGCGCTTCAAGGGCGAGTTCCTGGCCCAAAACGTCTTCCTCACCGAGGAGGCCGCATTCAACGATGCCAAGGCGTTCGATCCCGCATCAGGCCGCGTCTTCAAACCGAGCGTGATCAAGGAGGTCGGAGGTTATCGCATCGCCGTGATCGGCCAGGCGTTCCCCTACGTGCCGATCGCGCACCCCAAGCGTTTTACGCCGGACTGGAAGTTCGGCATCCGCGACGAGGAATTGCAGAAGCTGGTCAACGGCCTGCGCGGCAACGACAAGGTCGATGCCGTGATCCTGCTGTCGCATAACGGCATGGACGTCGACCTCAAGCTCGCCAGCCGCGTCACCGGCATCGACGTCATTTTGGGCGGCCACACCCATGACGCGGTGCCGCAGCCGATCGCGGTGAACAATGCGGGCGGCGTCACGCTTGTCACCAATGCCGGCTCCAACGGAAAATTCCTGGGCGTGCTCGATCTCGATCTTTCCAAGGGCAAGGTCTCCGATGTGCGCTACCGGCTGCTGCCGGTGTTTTCCGAACTGCTGAAGCCGGATGCCGCGATGCTGGCGCTAATCGACAAGATGCGCGGCCCGGAGGCGCTTGCCATGACCGAAAAGGTCGGCACCGCCGACCGGCTGCTGTATCGCCGCGGCAATTTCAGCGGCACCATGGACCAGTTGATCTGCGACGCGTTGCGCGGCGAACTCGACGCCGAGATCGCACTGTCGCCGGGCTTTCGCTGGGGCACCACCGCGCTCGCCGGCCAGCCGCTGACCATGGAAGATATTTTGGCGCAAACCGCGACCACCTATCCCGCCACCTATGTGCAGACCATGACCGGCGGCCAGATCAAGGACATCCTCGAAGACGTCTGCGACAACCTCTTCAACACCGATCCCTATTACCAGCAGGGCGGCGACATGGTCCGCACCGGCGGGCTTCTCTACACCTGCACGCCCGCGGAAGGCGCCGGTCAACGCATCTCCGAACTGAAGCTGGAGAACGGTCACAAGCTCGAGGCCGGCAAGCGCTACAAGGTGGCCGGCTGGGCGTCGGTCAACGAGCAGACCGGCGCGCCGGTGTGGGACGTGGTCGCAAAGCATTTGCGATCGGGCAAGCCGCCGAACCGGGCGCCATCGGGCGTCACCATCAAGGGCGTCGACGACAATCCGGGCATCGCGGGACAGGGATGAGCAGCCCTCGCGCATCTGTCCGCGTATTGGCCGCAGCGCTGCTGCTGACCCCGTCGCTTGGCCGCGCGCAACAGGTGCCGCTGCAGGACAAGCCGTTTGCCGAACACAAGATCGTGCTGCAGCTTTCCGACAACGATCCGAAGAAGCAGGGCCTCGTGATCTCGGTCGCCAATAATTTGATGAAATTCTATGACCCCGACAAGGTCGCGATCGAAGTGGTGGCGTTCGGCCCCGGCATCGAGTTGCTGAAACCCGACAATCCCAATCGCAAGGCGGTCGAGAGCCTGGTCGCGCAGGGCGTGCGCGTCGACATCTGCCTTAACACCGTCGATACGCTGGAGCGCGAGGCGGGAAAACGTCCGGAATTTCTGTCGGTCGCAACGCCGGTGCAGGTCGGCGTCGCGCAAATCCTCCATCTCACCGAAAACGGCTACACGCTGGTGAAGCCCTAGGGAGTTTTGTCATGTTCCGCCGCCTCGCCGCCGCAGCGCTGTTGTCGATCGCCCTTGCCGCCCCCGGCCTCGCCGCCGACGTCAAAACCCACCGCGTCGCGATCCAGGTCAACCAGAACGATCCGCAGGTGATGAACCTTGCGCTGAACAACGCCACCAACATCATCGAATATTACCGCGGCAAGAACGAGGAGGTGGAGGTCGACATCGTCACCTACGGCCCCGGCCTGCACATGCTGCGCTAAGACACCTCGCCGGTGCAGGACCGCCTCAAGCGGCTGAAGGAGCTGGCATTTCCCGGCAAGGTGCAGTTTTCCGCCTGCAACAACACCCGACAGGGCATGGCCAAGACCGAAGGCAAGGACATCCCGGTCGTTGCGGACGCCACCGTCGTGCCTTCTGGCGTGGTGCGGCTGATGGAATTGCAGGAGCAGGGCTGGAGCTACATCCGGCCCTAGACGCGCTGCGGTAAGGAGCCTTCGAGGATGAACGGCTCACCGCTCGCCCTTCAGCTCCAGCGACAACGGCTTCGCCGTTGCGCGGGGGTAACGGATCGTTTGAGAATGCGGCCCGGATAGAATATTCTTGCCCTGATACTTCATCAGGAAGCAAATCCTGCCATGATCTTCCGTCAATTGTTCGACAGCGTTTCCGGCACCTACTCCTACCTGATGGCCAGCCGGCCCGGCGGCGAGGCGCTGATCCTCGATCCCGTGCTGGAAAAGGCCGACCGCTACTGCCAGTTGCTGCGCGAGCTCGATCTAAAACTGGTCAAGGCGGTGGACACCCATCTGCACGCCGACCACGTCACGGGTTTGGGCGAGTTGCGCGACCGCACCCATTGCATCACCATCATGGGCGAGCAGAGCAAGGCCGACGTGGTCTCGATGCGCGTCTCCGACGGCGACAAGGTGATGATCGAGGGTCTCAGCCTCGACGTCATGTACACGCCCGGCCATACCGACGATTCCTACAGCTATTTGATGGGCGACCGCGTCTTCACCGGCGACACGCTGTTGATCCGCGGCACCGGGCGCACCGATTTCCAGAACGGCAGTGCGCGGGCTCAGTATGATTCGATCTTCAACCGGCTGTTGAAATTGCCCGATGAAACCATGGTGTTCCCCGCCCATGACTACAAGGGCGACACCGTCTCCACCATCGGCGAGGAGAAGCGCTACAATCCCCGCCTGCAGGTGAAATCGGTCGACGAATATGTCGAGCTGATGGGCAAGCTCAATTTGCCTAACCCAAAACTGATGGACGTGGTGATCCCGGCCAACATGCATGTCGGCCTGCATCAGGACGAGCTTGCCAAACAGGGCCTCTCGCTGACCGCCCGCGACGCCATCGCGAGCCTGGGGCGGCCCGACGTGCTGCTGGTCGATCTGCGCGAGAACAGCGAGCGCACCAAGCACGGCATGCTCTCCGGCGCGCTGCATGCGCCCTACCCCGCGATCGACGAGAGCCTGCGCCCCGGCGGCATGCTGCGCGAAGTCGCCGCCGCCACCGGCCGCCGCGTGGTGTTCTTCTGCGCGTTCGGCGAGCGCTCGGCGATGGCGGTGAAAGCCGCGAAAGAAGCCGGCCTTGCCAACACCGCCCATATCGAAGGCGGCATGGACGCCTGGAAGAAGGCGGGTGGACCGGTGGTGCAGGGGTAATTCACTCCTCATCCTGAGGAGCGGCGCCTATCCGGCGTCTCGAAGGATGGAGGCCCAGGCCCTTCGAGACGCAGTCCCGCTTATGGCACCGCTCCTCAGGGTGAGGGAGAGTTTACTTGGCCTACCCGCTTCAACTCCGCCGTCAACGTGTTCAACGCATCCGCCAACAGCACCCCGCCGCATTCCGTCATCCGTTCCGGAATGACGATGCGTTTTTCGCGCGGATAAAACCGCTCCAGCGCCGGATGCAACAGAAAAGCGCGGCCGTCGTCTTCGGCGCGGTCGCCGGCGTCGGAGACGACAAGAAAATCCGGCTTCAACTGCACGATCGATTCCAGCGAAGCGAACCCGCCGAAATCGACGCCGAGATCGCCGGCGGCATTGGCGAGGCCGGCTTCAGCCAGGATCGCGCCGACAAAACTGTCGCGCCCCGGCACCCAGCCGCGCCGCGACAGCGGCAGCACGCGAAAATGCCGGTTGGACGCCACCCCGCGCGCGGCGGCAATCGCCGCGTCCAGCCGCGCGATTTCGGCGGCGGCGCGCTCCGGGTGGCCGGCGATCTTTCCCATCTCGCGGATCTGGTCCCTGACCTCGGCAAGGCTGCGCGGCACCGGCAGTTCGATGAGATTGACGCCGTTGGCCTTCAAGAGTTCGCGCGTCGATCGCTTGTCGAACTGGCTCGCGGTTACGACATCGGGCTTCAGCACCAGAATGTCCTCGGCGCCTCCCGACAGGATCGGAAATTTTTGCGCGCCTTCGACCCAGCCCTGCCGCGCGTCGCGGGAAAAGCGGCTCAATCCCAGTATCTGCGCGGGATCGGCCAGCGCCAGCAGCATCTGGTCGGTGCAGATATTCATCGACACGATGCGCGGCGCAGCGGCGGAGGATGCGCCGGCGAACATAGCCAGCACCGTGGCCGTCATCAGCAGACGCCACCTCATCGGATTTCCGCCCAGGGCACGATGACCGCCTCGCGCTGATATTCCGCACGGTAGGCGCTGATGCGAAACACGTTTGCCATCACCTGTTCCGACAGCGCCTGCGCCGGCGCGCCATGCGACACCAGTTTTCCTTCCGAGAGCACCAGCACATGATCGGCAAAGCGCGCGGCAAGGCCAAGGTCATGCGTGACCACGATGACCAGCACATCCTTGTCAGCAGCGGTACGCAGATTCTTCATGACGTCGATCTGGTGGCGCGGGTCGAGCGAGGCGGTCGGCTCATCCGCCAAAATCACCGGCGCCTCCACCGCGAGCACGCGGGCCAGCGCGACGCGGCTGCGCTCGCCGCCGGAAAGCTCGGTGACGCGGCGATCGGAGAATTCCACCACGTCGGTGGCCTGCATCGCGCGCAGCACCACTTCCGCATCCTTCGCGCTCAGCCGCGCCGGATCGGTGACGCCATGCGGATAGCGGCCGAGCGCCACGATATCGCGGGCCGGCAGCGGCCAGTGCACGATGTGGCCCTGCGGCAAATAGCCAAAACGCTTTGCCCGTTCGCGCAGGGGAAGCGATGAAAGTGCCTCACCGCCGACATGGATCGTGCCTTCAGATGGAATCAATCCGGCGAGCGCCCGCAGCAACGTGGTCTTGCCGGCGCCGTTCGGTCCGACCAGCGCCACCAGATGACCTGACGACAGCGACAGCGAGACGTCCCGCAGCACCGGCCGGCCCGCCAGCGCTACGTTGCAGATTCTCTGCGGTCAACATTGTCATGCGACGCCTCCGCCGAGGGCGCGGCGCTCGCGCACGATCAGATAGAGAAAGAACGGCACGCCGATGATCGAGGTCAGCACGCCGACCTTGATATCGGAGGTCGAGGGAATGATGCGCACCGCGATGTCGGCGGCGAGCAACAACGCGCTCCCCGCCAGTGCGCTCGGCACCAACAGCCGCGCCGGGTCGTGGCCGATCAGGGGCCGCATCAGATGCGGCGCCACCAGGCCAATGAAGCCGATGGTGCCGGTGACGGCTACCGCGCCGCCGACCCCGAGCGCGACGCCGAGAATAACCGCAAGCCGCAGCCGCCCGACATCGACGCCGAGGCTCTGCGCGGTCTCTTCGCCCAGGCTGAGCGCGCGAAACGCACTGCGCTGGCTGAACAGGATGATCGCGCCGAGCACGATGAACGGCAGCGCCAGCGCGACATGCTGAAAGCTGCGGTCCTCCAGCGAGCCGAGCAGCCAGAACGCGATTTCCAGCACCACGAACGGATTTTGCGACAGGTTCATCACCAGCGCGGTCGCCGCGCCCGCAAAGCTCGAGATCGCAAGCCCCGAGAGAATCAGGATCAGCAGCCCGGCATTGCGGCCGGCAATCGAGAGCAGCACGAATACCGAGCCGAACGCCGCCACGATCGCCGCCACCGGCAGCGCATAGGAGCGCACATCGGCCAAACCAAACGCGATCACCAGCACCGCGCCAAACGCGGCCGATTGCGGCGCGCCGAACAGCGAGGGCGAAGCCAGCGGATTGCGCAGCAGCCCCTGCAGCGCCGCGCCGGACAGGCCGAGGATGGCGCCGATCGCGAGCCCCAAAATGGTCCGCGGCAGGCGGATCTCGCGCACGATCACCTGCGCCACATCGCTGCCGCCGCCGAACAGCGCCTGCGTGACCGTCAAGCGGCGACAGCCGCACCGGCCCGATGCCGAGCGAGATCAGCGCCAGCAGCACGACCAGCGCCGCCATGGCCGCGGTCACGCCGAGGCGGCGGCGCGTGGCGGCCTCCGTCGCGATCGTCAGGCTCTCAACGCTCATCCATCGTCCTGTTGCAGGAAAGACGCTCCACCGGAAAATCTCATGGCAATGATTGGGACCGGGCACAAGCAAGCACGAACAAAAGGCGTACTCCACCCCTGCGGCAATTGACTCCCGTTCCGGCAAAACCCTAGATGTTTGTGACGGTTCCCGCTTGGGGATCAAAAGGGAATGCGGTGCGGGGCGAAAGCCCCAATGCCGCGGCTGCCCCCGCAACTGTAAGCGGCGAATCCTTCGCCATATGCCACTGGGAAACTCGGTCCTGGGAAGGCGACGAAGGGTAACGACCCGCGAGCCAGGAGACCTGCCGTCAGCCGTGGTCACACGCGAAGATGTCGGTCGGGGAGTACAGACATTAGCTTCGCCGGAGCTCGATAGAGCGATGGCAGGCCTTGGTTCGCTGTGACGTGCCACTGACGTCATACCGAGGTTTTGAACCATGTCTGCCACTATCCAAAACGCGCAGCGGCGCCGTGCGCTCCTGCTTGCCACCAGTATTCTTGCGCTGAGTACCTCCATCGCCTTTGCACAGACGCCGCCGACGGATCTGCCGCCGGTCGCGATCAGCCCGCCCACCGACCAGAACAAGACCCGCGCAAGACCGCTGACCGATGAAGGCGGCGGCGTACCGCGCACGGTGCGGACCGCGCGGCCTTCACGCGGCACCGGCACGGGATCCTCCGATGCGGCAAGCACCGGTACCGGCGACGGCAGCGGCACCGGCGGCACTGGCGTCCGGCAGTTCAACGGCATCGTCGGCGCCTCCTCCACCGTGATCACCGCTGAAGACATCGCGCATTCGCCGTCGCAGACGCTGGCGGAGATCATCGCCCAGACTCCCGGCGTGCAGCTCACCAGCCTGTTCGGCGGCGTCAACGGCGCCAAGACCAGCGTCGACCTCCGCGGCTTCGGCGCGTTCGCCACATCAAATACGCTGATCCTCATCAACGGGCGGCGGCTCAACGACGTCGACATGTCGCAGGTCGATCTTTCGACCATCCCGCTCAATTCGATCGAGCGCATCGAGATCACGCGCGGCAACAGCGGCGCAGTGCTCTATGGCGACAACGCGGTCGGCGGCGTCATCAACATCGTCACCAAGACCGGCGTCGGCGGCCCGCCGGTCGCGATCCGCGGCGAAGCCGGAGTCGGTTCGTTCAAGCAACGGCTGGCCAACGTTTCGGCCGCGACCAATTACGGACCGTGGTCGGCCTCGTTCTACGGCAACGCGATCAAGTCCGACGGCTACCGCGACAACAATCAGCTCGACCAGCGCAACGGCATCGGCAGCCTCAACTACACCACGCCGGACCTGAAAGCCTTCCTCACGGTGACCGGCGACGATCAAAAACTTGGTTTCCCGGGCGGACGTTTGGTCGATCCGTCGATCGGGCTCGATCTGCTTGCTACCAATCGCAGAGGTGCCGCTACGCCGTTCGACTACGGCAACCAGCAGGGCAAGAGCGCCACCGCCGGGTTTACCAAGACGATCATTGAAGGCGTCGACCTGATCGTCGATGGCGGCGTCAGGAACAAGAAGAGCCAGGGCGCATTTTTCGGTACCGACCCGCTGCCGAGCTTTACCTCGACCTATGTCGACGCCGATCTGACAACCTGGTCGATCACGCCGCGCCTGAGCGTCAGGAACACGATCTTCGGCATCCCGTCGCAGATCCTGACCGGCATCGACTATTACGATGCGGCCTTCGACCAAAGCCGCGGGGCGTACAAAGGCCTTCCGCCAGACCACATCTACAATCTCTCGCAACAGACGCTGGCCGGATACTGGCAGCAGACGCTCGGCCTGTTGCCGACGACCGACTTCGCCTACGGCGCCAGGATTCAAAATACACGCCTGAGTGCCCGGGATCGGAACGACCTCACTGCGCCGGGCTGCGTCCTGTTTTTCAATTGCGGCGCCCAGGCCTTCCCGTTGGACAGCAGCGAGACGAACTATGCATTGCATATCGGCCTCGAACATCGCTTCAACAACGTGTTCTCGGTGTTCGGCCGCGCCGCGCACGCGTTCCGCACGCCCAACGTCGAAGAGCGGGTGGCTTCGGGCCCGGCATTCGATGCCTTCTTCAATCCGATCCCCGGCGACTTCAGCCTGAAGACCCAGACCTCGCACGACATCGAAGGCGGCTTCCGCATCAAGTCCGGCGGATTCCAGATGCAATCGAGCATCTACAACATGGACCTCGAGAACGAGATCCATTTCATCCCGGCGCTGTTCTTCAACGTCAACCTCGATCCCACCCGCCGCTACGGCTCGGAGACCAGCGCCTCGCTGCGCGTCAGCGACAGCCTGCAACTGCGCGGCGGCGCCGCCTATACCCGCGCGATATTCCGCGAAGGGCCGTTTGCCGGCAATGACGTGCCGCTGGTGTCCCGCTACACGGCAATGGGCGGCGTCACCTGGAACATCTGGCAGAACTATCTGGTGTTCGATGCCACGTTGCGGGCGTGGAGCGAGCGCTTCATGGACAACGACCAGCGAAACACCCAGCGCCGCATCCCGGCCGATGCGACGGTCGATCTCAAGCTGAGCGGCGCCTATGAGCATTTCTTCTGGTCGGTCGGCGTCAACAACCTGTTCGACGCGCTGTACTACGACTACGCGATCGCCAGCACCTTCACGCCCGGACGCTTCTCGGCCTATCCGCTGCCCGGCCGGTCCTACATGGTGAAGGCGGGCGCGACGTTCTGAACGGGAAAGCCGGTTCCGACCGGCTTGTCCTGATCCTGAGAGGCGGTATTCTCCCGGCACCATGCCGGGAGAATGCCTTTCTGCGCCCGTTTCGATCCCACCCCGCGGGCGGCCATGACCATGGCTGTCGCGGCGATCGATCTGTTGCAGCGCCAAATCGCCGATCCAGACACGCAGTGGAGCCTCGGCACCTTTGGCGCCATCGCCGAATTCTCGCGCGCTCACGATGAGCCGGTGCGGCTCACCAGGGCCGACGATACCGTGTCGGCCGTCACGGCGCGCGGCGGGATTATCCTGAAATCCAACCCCGGCAGCCGGCCCTTTGCCTCCGAGAGCATCACCAGGTCCGGCTGGAATCAGCGGATCGCGCTGTGCCTGAGGCAAGGCGATTGCGCGATGAACGGCCGCATGGTGCTGACCGAGATCGGTCCCGATCGCGAGGCGCTGCGCGCGGAAGACCGTGAAGGGCTATTGTTCGATCTCGGCCTCGGCACGCTGCAGGCCGATTTCTGCGTCCGGATCGACGATGCCGATACGGCCATGCATCTGCGCCGGCATGCCGGCCGGCCGGTTTTCGAACCCGGCAATCCCGCGATGGATATTATCCTGCACGCCAATCCGCACCGCGTGTTCATCAGCCGGCTCGGCCGCATCGAGGTCTATCAGCCGATCCCGCCGCCGTCGGGCAAGAGCCCGGAGGGGCCGCATACCCATGTGCTGCCAAAGCTTCTCAGGAGCGGCCGGACGCATGCGGCGACCGAGCCGATCCCCGATGGCTGGGTGCCCTGCGCCCATATCTATCCGCCGCATCCCGCGCGCGACGGATTGGGCGAGCCAAAACCGTTCGATCCGGCCCGCCATGTTGCGTTCCAGCACATGATGGCCGCGTGCGGCGATCCCGAAACCGTGGCGATGAAACGGCGGGTGATGCAGGCGGTTCGCGCCGGCGAGCCGCCGCTCGAGATGGCGGGAAACCGCCACGGCCGCGCCGGCATCCGCATTGCGTTGCGGCAAATGAAGGCCGAAGGACTGACATCCCCGGCATTGACCGCATGGCTCGCGAGCCTCGATCAGGGTAGTCTCGACGACAATGACGACGAGGCCCTCCAGCACGGCTAGGTGTGGGGCCTCAAAAGGAAACAATATGAGCGGCAGAGACAAGAAGAGCGAGCCTCCGAAGCAGGACGACGGCAAGCCGAAAAAGCCGCCGCCCCCGCCGGTGCAGGACGACGACGACGAGGACGGCGACATCGCCACGCCAAAGCGCGACCGTTACGGCAATGATGACGAGCCGCTATAGGGATAGACAGGCATGCGAAAGGTGAACTGGTCGGAAGTGGGCCGCGTGACCGAACCCGGCCGTTACAGTTTCAGCCTCGGGTTCGTGTTCGTCACGCCCGATGATCTCGTGATCTGGGAGAAGTATCCCAACGCGGCCTTTACGCTCATTCCGCTGTTCTCGTCGGGCACCAAGGAAGAGTATCGCCTGGGCGCCTTCGACGTGTCAGGCGCCGGCTGAACGCGGCAGTCAGATCGAATCGTAGGGTGGGCAAAGGCGCGTCTGCGCCGTGCCCACCATCCGTCGCACCCCCGTGAATGGTGGGCACGCTGCGCTTTGCCCACCCTACGCAGCTACGCGAGAAAACCCTCCCTCTCGATCAGCCGAATACTCCTGACATCGAGCAGATGCGCGCCAAAGCCGCCCTTCGCGAGCGTCATCGCAAACCCCGGCGAGGCCAGCAGCAACATCGCGGTCATCGCGAGCGGCACGGCGCTGATCCAGTCGAGCCGCACCGGCGTCATTTCCTCGCTGCTGCCGGCATAGGGCCCGCCGCCCGTCAGCAGCCGCCCGCATTCCCTTGTGATTTCGGTCCGCGTCCCGCCGCGCGAGGCGAGACCGAGCAGCGCCTGCATGGCAAGATGCGTCGAGCACGCCCTCGCGGCCGTCGGGCAGCGGCTCCGGCGTCTCGCCTTGCGACACCCTCAGCAACAGCCCGACCAGATCGCTGCCGGAACGCCAGGCATTGACGGGTTCGACAAGCCGCGGGTTGCAATCGATCAACAGCGGCGCGGTGCCGTCATACGGCATGATGGTGTCCACCGACAGCCCGCCATGCCACGCCAGTTCCGCGCCGATCTTTTCGAGATACTCGCGCACCACAGGCCGGCTGACGCTCTGCTTGATCGCCTCGCCGCCGCCGACACCCGCCGCCACCTGGCGATAGGCGTGAAAGCCGATCAGCCGGCCGCGGCAAAATACCGATTGCGCTTTCTCGGTGGTACCGGCGATCAGATCCTGCACCAGCACTTCATCGGCAAAAGCATCGCCGGCGGCAAGTTCGTACAGTGCCGGGAGCAGATCGCCCTCGGTGCGCACCAGCCAAACGCCGCGGCTGGCGGTGCCGACCGACGTCTTGATGACGGCGGGAAATTTGATACTCGCGCGCAGCTCGCTTTCCGATGTCACGATCTGCGTGCGCGGCTGTGGCAGGCCGAGCCGGTCGAGCAGCCGGCTGAAACCGGCCTTGCTGTGCGCGGCGCGGTAGTTTTCGAACGACGGCAACGCGAACGCGACCTTGCCGGCAAGACGCTCGGCCACCCGCGCGAACAAAAATCCCTGTTCATGCGTCGGCAGCAGCACGTCAAATTAACGTGTCGAGATCAGCCGCTCGACAAAGGCCAAAAATCCCGCCGGATCGTTCCGCAATCCCGGACAGTGGTGAAATTTTCGCACAAAGCGCGAATATCGGGCGAGGCACCAGAGCGAGGGATCGCACACCTCGACGTGGTGGCCCGCCAGCCCCAGCAGCGTGATCGCCTCGCGGCCCGAGGTAGAGGAACCTTCGGGAATCAGAATCCGGAGCGGCTTTGCGGAAACAACCATGGCCGCGATCATCACCGCGCAGCCTCGCTTTTGTCGCCGATCTAAATGACGCATTTGAGCTTTCCGGCACCTCCCAAAGGGGCAGCTATGCACCCGTATTCATGGACAAATAACCGCCAGCCGATATTTTGAGCCGCCTTTGCCGGGCCGTTTCATTTGCAACGGGGTTCTTCAGTCCACATGGTCGACGTTCTGGCCGCACCGCAACAAGCGAAAGCCGACAGCGCGCTACGCACGCTGACGGCGATTTCGGTCGCGCATTGGCTCAGTCATTTTCACATTTTCGTGCTGCCGATGCTGTTTCCGTTCCTGAAGGAGCGGCTCGGCGTCGGCTATATCGAGCTCGGTTTTGCGCTTACGGTGTTTGGCCTGGTGTCCGGCCTGACCCAGGCTCCAACAGGCTATCTCGCCGACCACATCGGCGCCCGAAAAGTGCTGCTGGCTGGTCTCTGCCTCGGCGGCTGCGCGCTGATCCTGCTCGGCCTGCACCTGAGCTACACCTCGCTGCTCGTCTGCGCCGCCCTGCTCGGCCTCGCCAACAGCGTCTACCACCCGGCGGACTATGCCATCCTGTCAGCGCATATGGATGAAGCCCGAATGGGCCGCGCGTTTTCGATCCACACCTTTGCAGGTTTCCTTGGCGGCGCGGTGGCGCCCGCGATCATGGCGGCGCTGGTGGCAACCATCGGCGGCCTCGGCGCGCTTGTCGTGGCCGGCGCGCTCGGCCCCGTGGTGGCGCTGCTGATGGTCGCGATGAGCCTGCCTGACGCGAGCAAGGCCGACCGCAAGGCGGATGGCGGCGAGGCGTCTCGAAGCAAAACATCATCACGCCCGCCATCATGATGCTGACGATCTTCTTCATGCTGCTCGGCCTCTCCAATGCCGGCATCAGCAATTTTGGCGTGGTCGCGCTGATGAGCGGCTATGGCGTGCTGTTCTCGACCGCCAACATGGCGCTAACCGGCTTTCTCGGCGCCAGCGCCGATCGGCGTACTGGCCGGCGGGTTCCTCGCCGACCGCACCCAGCGCCACGGCCAGGTCGCCGCGGCGTGTTTTGCGATCAACGCCGGCCTCATTCTCGTCATCGCGATCTTTACGCTGCACCCCGTGCTGCTGACCGCGATGTTGACGCTTGCCGGATTCCTCAGCGGGCTGATCGCGCCGTCGCGCGACATGCTGGTGCGCGACGCCGCCCCGCCCGGCGCCGCCGGCCGCGCCTTCGGCATCGTCTCCACCGGCTTCAATTTTTCCGGCATACTGGCCCCGCTGCTGTTCGGCTGGATCATGGACCAGCACATGCCGCACTGGGTGTTCGGCGCCTCCGTCGTCTTCATGCTGCTGACGGTGGTTCTGGCGCTGGTGACGGACCGCAAGCCGCGGGCCGGCGCCGCGGCGGCCGATCCCAAGCAGCTCGATCAGGGCTGACGCGTTCCTGTGAGCGAGAGCGGTCCAGGTGAAGGCGACGGGCGCGGCGCCGAGGATGACGGCACGCCCGGTGGCTGTGCCCTTGGTTGCGCGGGTTTCGGCTGCGGGATCGCAGCCGCGGGCTGAGCCAGCGCGGGAGGCGGCGACGACACCTTCTGCCTGATCTCCTCATCAATGGCCTGCAGCGCCGAAATGTTCTGGGCCATCTGTTGCTGCCTGGCCGCGAGCTGTTCGACGCTGCGACGCACGATCTCCAGATTGGACGCCAGGGGCTCAAGCTGCAGCGCCGGGTTAGCGGGAGTTACGGTAGTGACCTGCGACTTCGTCGCCGAAACGGGCAACAGCCAGGCCAGCTCCGGAGCGCGCGCTGCGAGCATCTCCCTTGCCACATCACCATAGGACTGCCAGCCAAGTGTGGCGCCAACGCCGATCAGAACTGCAATACAGAACCGGGTCAGAGTACGGAAGATTCGACCGCCAATCGATGGCCGATGGCGCGCCGAAGGAACAGAATGAATCGACGCGGTCATGGGCCGCCTGCCAAACCGTGGTTCGGAGCGGGCGTCCTGATCGTGCACAGGCCTGCCGGACGAAGTTTCCTGAGCCTGCCGCTGCTCTGCGAGTTGCGCGCTTTGCGAGTAAAGCATCGGTACCCTCTATCGGCGGTTCTTCCCTATCATTGGCCGATCAGTCCATCCGGTTTTGACCGAAGGGAGGCGGCCGCGTAGCGGCGCTAAGGCGATTGTGAGGTGGCCGCATCGGCGAAAATGCCCGACCAAGCGTCAGTCACGCCGCGGCGCGGACTTTCGAATCCATCAACGCCGCCCGCCTGAGCTCGTCCGGGTCTCGCTCACCCGTGGAGGCACAGGCCAGAATGTTCGTTGCAAGCGCGGTGCGATTGGAGGGCGTCTGCAAATCCGCCGGCAACGACTGCATCGCCTGATCGAGTATCGTTCCGAACAACGAGAGGTCTTCGGGATAGTAGACAGCGCTTTCATCTGAAAACATTGATGTCGTTCCTCTTTGGTATCGTCGCGCTGTCGTTTGAGGTTTCGTTGAACTCGTTTGTTCCTGTCAGGGCGGAAAAATGGCTACCCCGGCATCGTCCGTAGGCGGAAGTCAGGCAGCCGCAAAGGGCCGAACGCATTCCAGAACCTCATTCCCGGATGTTGACTGCACGCGGACATGCCCCATGATGCGAGCAACAATATTTCAACATCCGGGATGAGACGCCATGACCGACAGTCCAGACCTCGTGATCCGCGGCGGCAATATTGCCGATGGCAAGGGCGGCGACCTGTTCGAGGCCGACGTCGCGATCACCAACGGCCGCATCAGCGAGGTCGGCAAAGTTTCGGCGAAGGGCAAGGAAGAGATCGACGCCAGGGGAAAACTGGTCGCGCCCGGCTTTGTCGACGTCCACACCCATTATGACGGCCAGGTCACCTGGAGCCAGGACATTACGCCGTCGTCGCAGAACGGCGTCACCACAGCGGTCATGGGCAATTGCGGCGTCGGTTTTGCGCCGTGCAAGCCTTGCTGATCACCGCCGGCTGATCGAACTGATGGAAGGCGTCGAAGACATTCCCGAACCGGTGCTGAGCGCCGGCATTCCCTGGGCGTGGGAGAGCTTTCCGGACTACATGAACTGGCTGTCGAAGCGGAGCTTCGACATCGACATCGGCGCGCAACTGCCGCATGCCGCGCTGCGCGTCTATGTGATGGGCGAGCGCGGCGCGCGCCGCGATCCCTCCACGCCGGAAGACAACAAGGCGATGGCTCAGCTGGCGAGCGACGCCGTCCGCGCCGGCGCGCTCGGTTTTTCCACCTCGCGCACCCTCAACCACCGCACCTCGACCGGCGACTATACGCCGACGCTGAAGGCGGGCGAGGATGAATTGACTGCGATCGCCGCCGCCATGCACGGCCAGGGCCGCAGCGTCTTGCAGTTCGTGCTCGATCTCTCCACCATCAACGACGACCTTCCGATGATGCTGCGGGTGGCCGAGAACACAAAATGCCCGATCTCGTTCTCAATCACTCAGAACGACCGCGCGCCGCGGCGCTGGCGCCAGACGCTCGACACCATCAATGAGGCGACCGCGCGCGGGCTGTCGATCACGGCGCAGATCGCTGCACGCCCCGTGGGACTGTTGCTCGGGCTGGAAGTGTCGCGCAATCCGTTCCAGACCCATCCGAGCTACAAAGCGATTGCAAAGCTGCCGCTGGCCGAGCGGCTGGCGCGGCTGCGCCAGCCTGAGGTGCGCGCCGCGATTCTCAGCGAGGAAGCCACCGCGACCGACGATCCGCTGTTCTTCCGGCCGAACTACGACAAGATGTACCTGCTCGGTAATCCCCCCGATTACGAGCAGCCGCTGGAGAATGCGCTCGGCCCGCAGGCCCGCCGTCAGGGCAAGAAGCCCGAAGAGCTCGCCTATGACGCCATGCTGTCGGACGAAGGCCGCGGCATGCTCTACGTGCCGTTCCTCAATTACATCGACGGCAATCTCGACGCCACGCGCGAAATGCTGACCGATCCCAACTCCGTGCCGGGCCTGTCCGACGGCGGCGCGCATTGCGGCATCATCTGCGATGCGAGCTTTCCGACCTATCTGCTGACGCACTGGACGCGCGACCGCAGCCGCGGCGAAAAACTCTCGATCCCGTTCGTGGTGGCGGTGCAGTCGCGCAAGACCGCGCTCTCGGTCGGGCTCTACGATCGCGGCGTGATCGCGCCCGGCTTCAAGGCCGACGTCAACGTGATCGACTACGACCGCCTGCATCTGCATCCGCCAAAGGTGCATTACGATCTGCCGGTCGGCGGGCGGCGCCTGCTGCAGCAGGTCGATGGCTACGACGCCACCATCGTCTCCGGCGTCGTCACCCAACGCGGCGGCAAGGCCACCGGCGCGAGGCCGGGACGGCTGGTGCGCGGCGCGCAGGGCGAAAGGCAGTTCGGCGCCGCGGCGGGGTAGTGGTGTGGCTTCATCCTTCGAGAGCGGACCGCTTACGCGGCTCCTACCGGATGCGTGGACCTCAGTTGCCTCGTAACGGTGAGGAGCGGCGGCAACGCCGCGCGGCTCGAGGCCGGGACGAGGCCCGTCGCTACCGCTCACGCAAACTTCGGCTGCTGCGCCGCAGCGGCAGCCAGCCGCGCGCGTTCGGTGTTCGGCCACAGCAGCAACAAGCCCAGCAATCCCGAGGCGACCATGATCACCGCGTTGATCGTGAAGCCGGTCATGTAGCCGTCGAGTGGCACCGCAGCGCGCTGGATCACGCTGCCCATCACGAACGGCGCCAGAATGCCGGCGAGCGTGTAGATCGCGCCGTAGATCGCGATCACGGCGCCGCGCTGCGACACCGGCGTGAACTCGCCGAGCATCGGCGGACACACCACATAGATCGATCCGCACAGGCCGGAGCCTACCACCAGCAGCGCAACTTGAAGGCCGACGCCGCTGGCATGCGGCAGCACCGCCAGAATGCATCCGCCGAGCACCAGTGGCGCCGCGCCGAGCACGCCGCGCGCGCCGCGGGTGGTGTAACCCTTGGTCAGCATCACCTGCGAAATCCATCCCGTCAGCAGCACGATGGTGGCGCCGAACACCCACGGCAGCACCGAAATCAGGCCGGCGTCGTTTTGCGGGAAGCCAAGGCCCTTGACGAGGAAGGGCGTGAACCAGGTCAGCCCCAACGACAGCGCCCAATAGGCGCCGAAGGTCGCCGCGCAGCAGCCGATAAAAGTGCGCGAGGTCAGGAGCTGGAAATAGGGCACGCGCGGCTCGTCCGCCGCCTCCGCCGCATTCTTCACCAGCGGGCCTTCCTTGCCCATGATCAGCCACGCCACCACCCACATCAGGCCGACGACGCCGAGCGCGCCGAACGCATAGTGCCAGCTGTGATTGACGATGATCCAGTTCAGCGCCGGCACCGCGAGGATCACGCCGAACGCCGAGCCCTGCGACAGGATCGCGGTCGGCAGTGTCCGCTTTTCGTCGGGAAACCATTTGTAGATCGCATGCGCCGCCACCGCGAAGGCCGGCCCCTCGCCGGCGCCGAGGATGATGCGGCAGATCACCAGCGTGGTGAAACTGACCGTGCCGACCATCGGGAATTGCGCCAGCGCCCACACCACCGCCATCGCCAGCAGCACCCAGCGTGTATCGATGCGATTGACGATGAAGCCGACGATGATGGCCGAAATCGAGAACAGGAAGAAGAATGAGGAACCGAGGAAGCCGAACTGCTCCGCGTCGAGCTTCATCTCGTCCATGATGGGAGCGCCGGCAAGCCCGACCACGATCTTGTCGGCAAAGTTCACCAGCATGAACAGGAACAGCAGGAAGGTGATTTTCCAGGCGCCCTTCGGCGTCGCTTGCGCGCTCATGGTGGTCTCCCAGTCGTCGATACCGGCTCTGTAAGATCGGCATTGGGCAAAGCTAGCCATGCCTTTTCCGCCAAGGCAACCCGGGATTTTACGCAAGCCCCATGCCGACAATCCGGCCCGCGCTGCAGCGCGCCGAAATCGTGTCTTTTAACCCTTTGCAGCCGGATCACGATCGCGTCGGCCTGTGGACGGGCCGCGTGATCTGTGAGGCTGGCCTTGCTATGGTGCCGTGCAAGCAGCATGATCCGGAAAAGTGGTACCGTTTTCCATGGTCCGAAGCGTCGTTCCGCCAACGCGCTGCCATTGCGGGCGCGCTTGTTCTGCTCGCCGCGATCCCGCTGTCCGGCGCGCGGGCGCAGACCCCGGACTATGACGCGATCGTCGCCGCCCCCGACCGCACCGATGGCGACCGGCAGGCCGACGCGCGGCGCAAGCCCGCCAAACTGCTCGCCTTCACCGGGGTCAAGACCGGCATGAAGGTGCTGGATATGGAGGCGAGCGCCGGCTACAGCACCGAATTGCTGGCGCGCGCGGTGGGCCCGTCGGGCACGGTCTATGCGCAGGATTCCGCCGCCGTGATCGAACGTTTCGTCAAGGACAAGTTCGATATCCGCGCCAAAAAGCCCGTGATGAAGAACGTCGTGCATGTGGTGAGGGATTTTGACGACCCGATCCCGCCCGACGTCTCCGGTCTCGATCTCATCACCTTCTTCTTCGCCTATCACGATATCACCTACATGCCGGTCGACCGCGCCGTGATGAACAGGAAGATGTTCTCGGCGCTGAAGCCGGGCGGCTACCTCGTCATCGCGGATCATTCGGCAAAAACAGGCGAAGGCATCACGGTCGCCAAAACGCTGCACAGGATCGAGGAAGCGACGCTGCGCCAGGAAATCGAGGCGGCCGGCTTCAAGCTGGTGGCGGAAGCGGATTTCCTGCGCAATCCCGATGACCCCAGGGACACAAAGGTGTTCCAGCCGAAGATCCCGGTCGACGAATTCGTGCTGAAATATCAGAAGCCCGAATGAACCCATCGAGCGAACCCATTCAGTGAGCGTGCTCGCCGTCACCAATCTCAGCAAGTCTTATCGCTCGGCGAGCGAGACCGTCGCCGTGCTGCGCGGCGTCAATCTTTCCGTCGCTGCCGGTGAAAGCGTCGCGCTGTCGGGCGAATCCGGCAGCGGCAAGAGCACGCTGCTGCATCTGATCGCCGGGCTGGACGCGGCCGATGGCGGCGAGATTACCCTTGCTGATGTTTCCCTCTCCAACCTGTCGGACGCCGGCCGCGCGGAACTGCGCCGCGACCGGCTTGGCCTCGTGTTCCAGCAGTTCAACCTGATCCCGAGTCTTTCCGTCGAGGACAATCTCAAATTCCAGTCGCGCATCGCCGGCAAGCATGATGCAGCCTGGCATGCCGAGCTGGTGGAGCGGCTCGGGCTTGGCGATCTCACCAAACGCTATCCCGAGCAATTGTCCGGCGGACAGCAGCAGCGCGTCGCGATCGGCCGCGCGCTGGCGCCAAGGCCGCTGCTGTTGCTGGCGGACGAGCCGACCGGCAATCTCGACGAGGAGACCGCCGACGAGGTGCTGGCGCTGGCCCGCGATCTCGTCGCGCGCTCGGGCTGCGGCTTTCTGATGGTGACGCACAGCGTGCGGCTCGCGGCCACGCTGGACCGCCAGGTGCATCTTCATGCGGGGCTGATCGCATGAAGCGCGCGGCCTGGACGCTCGCGGTGCTGCTCAGCCATTGGCGGCGCCACCCGATGCAGCTCGCGACGCTGTTGATCGGGCTGATTTCGGCGACCGCTTTGTGGAGCGGCGTGCAGGCGCTGAACCAGCAGGCGCGCACCTCCTACGACCGCGCCGCCGCCACCTTCGGCGGCACGCGCACCGCGATGCTGGTCGGCACCGGCGCGACCTTCCCGCAAAAGCTGTTCGTCGATCTGCGCCGCGCCGGCTGGCCGGTGTCGCCCGTGCTCGAAGGGCGGATCCAGATCGGCGGGCGCTCGTTGCGGCTGCTCGGCATCGAGCCGGTGACGCTGCCCGCGCAGGTCGGCAATGCGCCGGCGATCGGACGCGCCGATCTGCAATCCTTTGTGACGCCGCCCGGCGAAATGCTGGTCGCAGCCGAGACGCTGTCCGATCTCCGGCTGAAGCAAGGTGCAACGCCGCAAGCCAATGACGGCACCACCTTGCCGCCGCTGCGCGTGCAGCCGCAACTGGTGCCCGGCGTGCTGGTGGTCGACATCGGCATCGCGCAGCGGCTGTTGAATATGCCCGACCAGGTGTCGCGGCTGCTGATCGGCAAGGCAAAGGGCAAGCCGGCGCCACTGGAAGACGTGGTCGGCGACAAACTCCGTTTCGTCGAGCCTGATACGGCGACCGACCTCGAGCGCCTCACCGACAGTTTTCATCTCAATCTGACCGCGTTCGGGCTGCTGTCGTTCTTTGTCGGCCTCTTCATCGTCAATTCGGCGATTGGCCTTGCCTTCGAGCAGCGGCTGCCGATGCTGCGCACGCTGCGCGCCTGCGGTGTGTCGGCGCGGATGCTCAACACCGTGCAGGTCACTGAGCTGGTATCGCTGGCGCTGATCGCAGGCCTCGCCGGCCTCGTCTGCGGCTATTTTATCGCCGCCGCGCTGCTGCCCGATGTCGCCGCCTCCCTGCGCGGACTCTATGGCGCACAAATCCCCGGCCAGTTGACGCTTCGCGGCGAATGGTGGCTCGCCGGCATCGCGATCTCCGTGCTGGGCGCGCTGGCGGCGGCGACCGCGAGCCTGATCAAGGCGATCCGGCTGCCGGTGCTGGTTTCGGCCCAGCCGCAAGCCTGGCAACAGGCGCAGCGGCGCTGGCTGAAATTCCAGAGCGCGCTGGCGCTGGCGGTCTTCATCGCCGCCGGATGCATTCTCTGGTTCGGCGATTCCCTGATCGCAGGATTTGCCGTGCTCGCGGCGCTATTGCTTGGCGCGGCGCTGCTGCTGCCGGCGATCCTCGAGCGCGCGCTGGCGCTGGGCGAACGCAGCGCGACGCAGCCGCTGCAAAAATGGTTCTTCGCCGACAGCCGCCAGCAATTGTCGGGGCTGTCGCTGGCGCTGATGGCGCTCTTGCTCGCGCTTGCGGTCAATGTCGGCGTCGGCACCATGGTGGAAAGCTTTAGCCGCACCTTCGTGACCTGGCTCGACGGGCGCCTTGCCGCCGACGTCTATGTCGGCGCGAAGGATGACCGGCAGGCGATCGAGATCAAGACGTGGCTGCGCGAGCGTCCCGAGGTGCAGGCGATCCTTCCCGGCGGACGCGCCGATACGCAACTGGCCGGCGCGCCGATCGAGGTGCTGGGTCTTCCCGATCATGCAACTTACCGCGATCACTGGCCGCTGTTGCAACAGGTCCCGAACGCCTGGGTGCGGCTTCGTCCCGGCGATACCGCGCTCATCAGCGAGCAACTGGCGCGGCGGATGAATCTTTCGGTCGGCGACAAAATCGACGTCCCTGCCCCCGGCGGCAACTGGCCGCTCGATGTCATCGGCATCTATGCGGACTACGGCAATCCAAAAGGCCAGATCGCTGTCAATTACGCCGCGCTGACGCGGCGCTTTCCCGGCACGCCGCAAACCCGGTTCGGCCTGCGTGTCGCGCCGGACAAAATTCCGCCGCTGCTGGCCGCGATGCGAGAAAAATTCGCGCTCGATGAGCGCAACCTTGCCGACCAGGCGACGATGAAGACGGAATCCAAACGCATCTTCAGCCGGACCTTTGCGGTGACCGCGGCGCTCAACACCTTTACGCTCGCGGTGGCCGGCATCGCGTTGCTGACCAGCCTGCTGACGCTGGGCAATTCCCGCCTGCCGCAGCTTGCGCCGCTGTGGGCGATCGGCGTCGACCGGCAACGGCTCGCCTTCATCGAGCTCTTGAAAACCATGTCGGTAGCGCTGATCACGGCCCTGCTCGCGCTGCCGCTCGGATTATTGGTGGCGTGGTGCCTGATCGCGGTCGTGAACGTCAAAGCGTTCGGTTGGCGGCTGCCGTTCCACGTCTTTCCGCTGCAACTGATCGAGCTGCTTGGCGTCGCGCTGCTGGCGGCGCTGTGCGCAGCGCTGCTGCCGGTGCTTCGCCTGGCGCGCATGCAGCCCACGCGCTTGATCCGGATCTTTGCCAATGAGCGCTAGCGCCATCATATCCCGCCGCATTTTTGCGGGCGGCGCGCTCGCACTGCTCGGCGGCAACGCATTGGCGCAAGGCTTTGCCGGCCTTGGCGAGAGCGCCGATGGATTTGCCGTGGTCACTCCCGGCAAGCGCTTCGTGTTTCCAGCCGATCATGGCCCGCATCCTGAATTCCGCATCGAGTGGTGGTATGTGACGGCGAACCTGAAAGACGCCAACGGTGCAGCCTTCGGCGCGCAATGGACCTTGTTCCGGCAGGCCGCGCGCGCAGGCGCCGCGCTCGAAGGCTGGGCCAATCAACAGTTCTGGATGGGTCATGCCGCCGTCACCAGCGCTGGCACCCACCGCTCGACCGAAACGTTTGCACGCGGCGGCATCGGCCAGGCCGGTGTCGAGACGGCGCCGTTCCGGGCCTGGATCGACGCGTGGCAGATGCGCGGCCTCGATGCCTTCGACGACAACAACGTCGCGCCGCTCGAACTCACCGCGTCATCGGCCGATTTCAGCTACGCGTTGCGCCTCGATGCAGATCGGCCGTTGGTGTTGCAGGGCGATGGCGGATTCAGCCGCAAATCGGATCGCGGCCAGGCCTCGTATTATTACAGCCAGCCGTTCTTCAAGGCGGCGGGCCGCATCACCATCGACGACAAGCCGATCGACGTCACGGGCCTTGCCTGGATGGACCGCGAATGGAGCAGCCAGCCGCTCGCATCCGACCAGACCGGATGGGACTGGTTCTCGCTGCATCTCACGTCAGGCGAAAAACTGATGCTGTACCGGCTGCGCCAGAAAGACGGCCGCAACAATCTGTTCGGCAATTTTATCGCGCCCGATGGCCGTTCCGTCGAGATCGCTTCTGCCGACAACAGCATGACGCCGACTGATTTCACCGACATCGAAGGCCGCAAGGTGCCGACATCGTGGCGCGTGATCATTCCCGCCCACGGCCTGAAGATCGAAACCACACCGCTCAATCCTAAATGCTGGATGGGAACAAGCTTTGCCTATTGGGAAGGGCCGATCAGTTTCGCCGGGAGCCATAGTGGCATCGGTTATCTGGAGCTGACAGGGTATTGAGGGCCGCCATGACGTCAACCGAGGAAATCCAATGTATCACTACAGCGCGCTCGTCACTTGCCTTGCCATCGCGTTCTATTTCTTCACCACCACACGGGTGTCCACGGCGCGCGCCAAATTCGGCATCAAGGTGCCGGCGACATCGGGCCATCCCGATTTCGAGCGCGTGTTTCGCGTCCAGATGAACACGCTGGAATGGATGCCGATTTTTCTGCCGTCGCTGTGGCTGTTTGCCA
Source organism: uncultured Alphaproteobacteria bacterium (assembly GCA_963731915.1). GTDB lineage: Bacteria > Pseudomonadota > Alphaproteobacteria > Rhizobiales > Xanthobacteraceae > Bradyrhizobium. The sequence goes on along the minus strand of CAVSXQ010000002.1, from coordinate 2,494 downwards.
TCTACATCAGCGACCCCATCGCGGGCGCGCTCGGCATCGTCTGGATCGCCGGCCGCATCATGTACTGGAACGGCTATTCGCAGGCCGCCGCAAAACGCAGCATGGGCTTTGCGGTCCAGTTCACGGCGGGCGCGGTTCTCTGGGCCGGCGCGCTGGGCATGGCTTTATGGCGGCTGCTGCACGGGTGATTGTCGCGACGTGGAACTGGCCCGGTGAAATTTCGCAAAGGTGAGTGAAAGCGCATTTGCTCACCGGGCTCATTAGATGAATTCCACGTTGTGCAACTTTTTCGATCACGAACTTGGCATCGCTCCGTCGTTTTCCGATCATGTTGGCAAGGCTATGTCTACACAGCAACGCGGCTGAATCACGCGGTGCTCTTGCTCGAAGTCGCCCCGTCCGTCCTCCAAGCGGGCGGGGCGTTGCTTTTCGATGGTACGCTTGATCGCGGTGTGCGGTGAATCGCCGCAACACGATGAGCAATTCGGCACATGGTACCGGCGCGGCGCATCGCGCGACCAAACTCATCTCGCAACGCGCCCACGATTCCCGCATCAAACGCACGCCGATGCGGCAAATTGAGATGATGATTGTCATTTCGTGCCGCCTTTTGTCGCACGTGAGGAAGAAAATTTCGCACGCCGCTCGCTCGTGGCGCAATGATCACAGTCTGCCACGAAGTGGTCGACGTCACCGCACTGTCATTCCGCGAAATGACTCCCGCGATACGGATTGCCTGCACGCGTTCAAGCTCTTGAAGAGCGGGCCAAGACAATCAATCCGGAGAGTAATTGATGACCATCGCAAGAAATCTGATCCTCGGCTCGGCGGCAGCGCTTCTCGCTGTCGGCTCAGCGCAAGCCGCGGATCTCCCCGTCAAGGCCAAGGCGGTCGAATACGTGCGTATCTGCTCGCTCTATGGTGCCGGCTTCTTCTATATCCCCGGCACCGACACCTGCATCAAGCTCGGCGGCTATCTGCGCGTCGACACCACATTCAACGGCGGCGCGCACGGCGCCCCGGCCTGGAACGGCGATCTCGGCCAGCAGAACCGCTACCGCGATTACTTCATTGGCCGTTCGCGTATGCAGCTCGCGATCGACACGCGTACCGCCACGGAATACGGCGTGGTCCGCACCTTCGGCCAGGCTGATTTCCAGTTCACTACCCTGGCGGCCAGCCGCAATCCCAACCTGTTGAACACCAGTTTCTCAGCGCCAGCGGGCTCGGGGTGGTCGCCAACAATCCGCAGCTCCTCGATACACCCGGCGGCGGCTATGTTGCTGTGGAATTCTTGTTCATCCAGTTCGCTGGCTTCACCTTCGGCAAGTCTGCTTCGGCCTACGCCTCGCCCTGGCAAGGCACGCCCGGCAATATCGGCTCCAATCTGATCGGCGGCCACACCACGGACACAGGCGTCAACAACATCCAGTACACCGCCGAGTTCGGCAACGGCGTCACCGCCAGCATCGGCCTGGACGATCCGACCGTGTGGGATCGCACGGCCGTCTACAATCTGGGTGCTCCGAGCGCAATCGGCGCCACCGGCACCGGCACGAACGCCTACGGCGGCACGCATGCGCCCGACATCGTCGGCCGGCTGCGGGTCGATCAGGCCTGGGGTCTGTTTCAGATTTCGGGGGCCGCACATGAAGTGAATGCCTCCTACAACTCGCTTGGGCTTTCGGGTCTTCCAGCAGGCCTTGACGCTCCGGTGCCGACCGGCCGTGCTCCGAAATCGGGCCACCCCACTCGAATGGGGAGGCGCGGTGATGGCGGCGCTGCAAATCAAGAATTTCCCGACCGGTGCGGGCGATGACATCAAGATCGATGCTTCGTATGCCGTTGGCGCCACCAAATACGTCATCTCGACCTCGGGCACCTCGCCGAACTTCGCGATGTCCTCGGGTTCGGTTTCGGCTATCAGAGCGTCGGCTTTGGCGAGACTACGGACGCTGTCTATCTCCCCGGCGCGGCGGCGACCGGCGGCCTCAAACTGACCAAGGCGTGGGGTATCCGCGGCGCCTTCAACCACAACTGGATCCGTACTGGTCGACCAGCCTGTTTGGCAGCTATTCGTCGGTCCGCTATGACGGCGGTGCAGACGACAATTTGGTCGCGGGTATCGGCACTACTTCCGCCAAAGGTGCTCACTGCGCTGCATTCGCTGCGTCCCATGGGGTCAGCCGGCGTTGCGTCCGCCGCCGGCACTTACCCTGCAACCCCGACTTCAACGTCTCCAGCTCGGCATGATCACCCGCTGAACTCCCGTCAAGAACCTGACGTTCTCGGCCGAAGTCATGTGGACCCACCTCGACCAGAAGATGTCGGGTAGCTCGGTGTTCTCTGCGACGGCCCCGAAGCCCCGTGCCCTGACGAGTTCAAGGATCAGGACACCCTTCATCTGGGCTTCGCGCCCAGCGAAACTTCTGATCCCGGCACCTGAACAAGAACGCTGCGTCGTCGAAAGACAGCGCGGCGTTTTATTTTCTGA
>CAVSXQ010000001.1:0-31548 GCA_963731915.1 uncultured Alphaproteobacteria bacterium | reverse complement strand
CAAAAAAATCAGGCGCGCCGATTTCCGGCACGCCTGATTTTCTATTTCCGATCGGCGCTGCGGGGCGCTCGTTATCAGTATCTGCAGACCAGCGCGCCCCAGCGGTTGTAGAAGCAGCGCGGGCCGTAGGCACGCGGCGACATAAAGGCCGCGTCCGTAGCCGTAGCCCCGGCCCCGGCCGATGCCGCGTCCGCGATAGGCATAGCCGCGCCCGCGCCCACGATAGGCCTGGGCCGAGGACGTCGTGGCGCCTATGAGGATCGCCGAAGTGCTGAAGAAGTAGACAAAGAGCAGAGCCATCGCTGCCAGGCAGCGCGTCAGGATATTGTAGCGTTTCGCCATCTAGGATCTCCCGGTCACTTCCAATGCACCCCAATTTCGGGACGCATTTCACTAATACGCGTGAGCATGGCTTTCGGTTCAGGTGCGCTAAGACAATATTTTTACTAAGGTTCTTGCGGGCATTGAGGACTTTATTGAGGCGGCCGGGTAAGGTCAAGTTCGCTGCCCGTTCATCTAGATTGCAAATGCATCAGCGAATTGGTGGCCGCTTCGATTGTTTGTGCGCTGCGAAGCAGCCCGGAGCGAGAAAAGCCACGCCGTCACCTTGAACTCGACACGATATTTCGCTTCAGCGCGAACGCGTCCCGCCAGAAAAGTGCCAATGCCCAAACAACATACTTATGTGCTCGGTCTCAACACCTATGACCACGACGTCAGCGCGTGTCTGCTTCGCGACGGCGCCATCGCATTCGCGATCGGCAAGGAGCGGTTGACGCGCGAGAAGCACGCATCCGGATTCTACAAGGAAGTGATCGACTATTGTCTCGAGGCCGAGGGCATCACGATCGACGACGTCGATCTGGTCGTGCGCAACAGCTACGTCCTGCCGGTTCCTGAATGGAGGAGCGGCTGGTCTCACAGGATATGCCGGGCTTCCTGCCGCCGCCGGAGCGCGAGCAGGCCGAAAAGCACCCGATTTTTCGCGCGAAATCCGACAAGGTGGTGTCGATCTCGCACCATCTGGCGCATGCCTACAGCGCCTTTGCGGCTTCGCCCTTTGAGGAGGGCGTGGTGATGATCGTCGATGGCGTCGGCAGCTATCGTGTGGACGCCATGGAAAAACCTCCCGGTGACGATGCCGGCAATCCGCTCGCCAGGGAATCCGAGAGCTACTACCGGTTTTCCGGCAACGACCTCGAATGCCTGAAGAAGGTCTGGCTGGAGCCGTCCCGCGGCGTGCTCAACGAGGAGTTTTACAGCATGCCGGGTCTGGGCGCGCTGTACAGCCGCGCCTCGACCTACGTGTTCGGCGACTGGAACAAGTGCGGCGAGTTGATGGGGCTCGCGCCCTATGGCCGCCGCGACCAGGTCAAGTCACTGCTCGATATCGAGAACGGCGAATTGCGGGTGCCGGCCTGGACCAGCGCGTTCAAGCAGCCCTTCCTGATCGGTGCGGGCGACTGGGAAAAGCACCCGGCGATGCGGCATTGGGAGGATCTCGCCTGGCGGGTGCAGGACGATACCGAAAACGTGCTGCTGGCGCGCACGCGATGGCTGCGTGAGACGACCGGGGCCAGGAACCTCTGCATCGCCGGCGGCGTGGCGCTGAACTGCGTCGCCAATGGCCGGATCGCGCGGGAAGGGGGATTTGAGAACGTCTGGGTCCAGCCGGCGGCCGGCGATGACGGAATTGCGATCGGCTGCGCCTATTACGGCTGGCTCGAGGTGTTGAAGCAGCGCCGCGCCTATGTGATGGAGCACGCCTATACCGGCCGCGTTTACGGCGAGCACGAGATCGTCAGTAACCTGCAAAAGCCGCTGGTGCGCATCCAGATCAGTACGGTGCGCAGCGACGACATCTGCCGCGAGACGGCAAAACTGCTGGCCGGGCAGAAGGTGATCGGCTGGTTTCAAGGGCCTTCCGAGTTCGGGCCGCGCGCGCTGGGCAATCGCAGCCTGATCGCCGATCCCCGTAAAGCGGAGATGAAAGACATCCTCAACAGCCGCGTCAAACACCGGCAGGCGTTCCGGCCGTTCGCGCCGATCGTGCTCGCCGAACGGATGATGGATGTTTTCGAGGGCGAGGAGGACTCGCCGTTCATGCTGATCGCCAAACCGGTTCGTCCCGAATGGCGTGAAAAAATTCCGGGCATCGTGCATGTCGACGGCACGGCGCGGGTGCAGACGGTGCGCGAGGCGACCAACCCAAAACTCTATCGTCTATTGAAGGAATTCGAGGCGCTGACCGGCGTTCCCGTGCTGATCAACACCTCATTCAATGTCAAGGGCGAGCCGATCGTCGAGACGCCGGAAGATGCCGTGTATTGTTTCCTCAATACCGGCATCGACCATCTGGTGCTGCATGACACGCTGGTGTCGAAAAACGCGATGCACAAGGTGGTGGCGCCGCTGGTCAGGACGTTCGGCGAGGTCTCGGATCTCGTCAGGGCGAGCATGCAGACGGCATAGAGCATGATCCGGAAAAGTGGGCACCGGTTTTCCCTCGCGACAAACGCGTAACGCGTTTGCGCGGAGATCATGCTCAAAACAATAAGGCTGCCGCCGGCCGCATGCGTCCCCGCATCAGGAGGCTGGCTTCGGCACCGGCGCTTTGGGCACCGGCTTGTCCTGCCGCTTCGACCAGGAAATGTAGTAGGCCACGATCGTCATGATCGAGATGCCGGCCACGCTGACGAAAACCTGCGCGAGCAGCGAGCCCGAGCTCACCGACAGCATGAAATGCGCGACAAAGGACAGGAACACGCCGACGCAAAACACCGCCAGCGACTGCTGGCCGCAGACCACCAGCGGATCGAACACCTTCCACTCCAGCCCCGGCCAGTCCTTCGGCACGAAGCGGATGACGAGGATCACGATCACGATGAAGTGGAGGAAGCGGTAGGGCGCCAGGAAGGTCTTGTCGTTGGGATTGAAGGTCGAATACAGCCACTGCGGGAACAGCCCGCCGAAGTCGTTGAATTTGCCGGCCATGGTCATGACCAGTCCGAGGATCATGTAGGCGATGCAGAAATACAGCGTCCACGGCGACTGGATGATCTTGAGCGACTTGCGGGCGCCGCCGAGGGCGCACCATGAGCCGAACACGAACAGCACCTGCCAGGCGAACGGATTGAAGTACCAGGTACCGGCGGGATAGGCCGGCAGGTTCCAGCCCATCTGCCGCGACACCAGCCACAGCACGATCGAGGCGATCATTGTGAGGTCGGGCTGGCGCAACATCAGCCACAACACCGGCGGGAACAGCCCCATCAGCACGATGTAGAGCGGCAGCACGTCGAGATTGACGGGCTTGAATTTCAAGTACAGTCCCTGCCGCAGCGTTTCCGGGGCGTTCTCGATCAGGCCGGCGACGTTGAATTCGTTGATGATCTCGGAATCGCCGAACTTCAGCGCGAGGTAGGTGATCGCGGCGATATAGATGACGAACAGGATGATGTGGGCGAGATAGAGCTGCCAGACGCGCTTGGTCAGGCGGGTGGCGCCGACGATGAAGCCGCGTTCCAGCATCATCCGGGCGTAGACGAAGGAGGCGGTATAGCCGGAAATGAAAACGAAGAGGTCGGCGGCGTCGCTGAACCCGTAGTTCCGGGTCGTGATCCAGTTCACGACGTTGTCGGGGATATGGTCCAGATAGATCGCCCAGTTCGCCACCCCGCGAAACAGGTCGAGCCGGAGGTCGCGTCCTTTTTCAGGCAGGGTTGCGTTAATTTTCATGGGTGCCTTCGAAGTGATGCTTTCGAGAGGAGCGAGGCTTTCGAGAAGGATGTGCCGACGCTACCGCCCAGAACGACCAGATTGTCACCGTGCAGCATAATGACTATACCGGTCCGGAAAAGCTATTCTGATGTCGCAAATTCCTTGTCGCAAATTCCTGGGGACCCTACCATCCATGACCGCACGCATTTTTAAGCCCGCCAAAAACGCGATGCAATCGGGCAGGGCCCAGACCCGGGAATGGCAGCTCGATTACGAGCCGGAGCAGCCGCGGGCGATCGAGCCGCTGATGGGCTGGACTTCTTCCGGCGACATGAAGCAGCAGCTCACCCTTCGCTTCGACACCAAGGAAGACGCGATCGCCTATTGCGAACGCAAGGGCATCGCCTATCAGGTGATCGAACCGAAGGCTTCGGCCCACCGGCAGGTTGCCTATGCCGACAATTTTGCGTTCCGGCGCGGCGAGCCCTGGACGCACTAGGAACTATTCCACCGGGGGCGGCGAGGGTGAGTCCGCGGCCGGTATCGGCAGCGGCGCATCCTTGGCGACGCCCAGCACGGGAAAGCTTCTGATGGTACGGACCGCCGGCATGGCGGTGAACTGACGTAGCTGCTGGTGCATGTCCTCAACGCCGGGCGCGACGCATTTCAGCAGATAGTCGGCCTCTCCCGAAATCCGCCAGCACTGCAGGATGCGCGGTATCGCATCGACAGCGGTTTCAAACGCCTGCATCATCGCGGGGGTCTGGCTCACCAGCTGGATCGATACGAACGAGATCACCTCATAGCCGAGCAGCCTTTCGTCGAGCGTGGCTGATATCGCCTTGATGACGCCGCGGCTGCGTAGCGAGCGAACGCGCCTCAGGCAGGGAGGCTCGGAAATGCCGACGCGGCTGGCCAGTTCGTTGTTGCGGACGCGGCCGTCCTTCTGGAGTTCGGACAGGATCTTTACGTCGATGTCGTCGAGCGGTTGGCGTTCCGTCATGGCTGTCCCCGTCCGCGACCGGCTAGAGCCCGTTCCGATTGAGTCGGAACGGGGCTCTAATCTTTTTGTTTTGACGCGTTTTCTTCACGCGAACCGGTGTCCACTTCGCTTGAAAACGCTCTAGATGGCCGCAAGGCTGCGCGCCTGCTTGCGTTTGCTTCGCGCCGGGCCCGCTGCGGCGCCGGACGTTACGCCCGACAGCACCAGCTTCTCGTGCGCGGCGACGATCGCCTCCCGGGTCAGCCGGCCTCCCGGCCGATACCAGGTGCACAGCCCGGTCAAGAGGGCGATGATCCCGAACGTCGCCACCTGGATGTCGACGACCTCGAAGGTGCCTTCCGATACGCCCTCGGCAAGGATTTGCGCCAACCGTTGCTCGTAGGCGCCGCGCAGCGCCACGATGGCCTCGTAGTTGCGGGGTTCCAGGCTTCGCAGTTCGGAATTGGCGATGAAGACCTCGCGCTTCTTCGTCATGTGGTAGGTGACGTGGAAGGCGACGAAGGCACGCAGTCTGTCTTCCGGCCGCTCTTTCCCCTGCAGCGCGAGATCGAGCTGGCGAAGCAGTTCGTTGATGTGGTCCTGCACGAGATCGAAAAGCAGTTGCTGCTTGGTGCTGATGTGATTGTACAGCGATCCCGACTGGATGCCGACCTCGGCGGCGAGCTGGCGCAGGCTCATGGCGGCATAGCCGTGCTCGAAGATGAGGCGCAGTCCGGCCTTGCGGATCGCTTCCAGCGTTTTCGGGCCGTATGAGCCGATCGTACGCGCCATTGGATCCCTTGGGGTAGATCGTTCGCTCGTGTTCGTAAAACCAGCGAACGATCGTATGATCATTGCACAAAATACAAGTAAATTCAATGCTATGAGATACTTATCGCATCCTCTTGTCAAGATAATAAAAAAACGTATGATCGTTTAATTAACAGGGAGAGTCGCCGTCGGGATAATGCGGGCTTGTCGCGCGTCCTCGCGTGCTACTGTCCCGGCTGTCTTGAACCCGTCTTAACGGCTGTCCAGCATCAAAAGAAACGCCGACCCATGCCGCTTCATTCCTCGATCGATCCCACTTCCGCCGATTTCGCGCGCAACGCCGAAGTCATGCGCGGCCTCGTCGCCGAGCTCCACGAAAAACTCGGTCAGGTAGCCGGCGGCGGCGGCGAGGTGTCGCGCAAGCGGCACACCGCGCGCGGCAAGATGCTGGCGCGCCAGCGCGTCGATCTCCTGGTCGATCCCGGCACCGCATTCCTTGAATTGTCACCGCTCGCCGCCAACGGCCTCTATGGCGGCGACGTGCATTCGGCGAGCGTGATCACCGGCGTCGGCCGTATCTCGGGCCGCGAATGCGTCATTGTCGCCAACGACGCGACCATCAAGGGCGGCACGTACTACCCGATGACGGTGAAAAAGCATCTGCGCGCGCAGGATATCGCGCGGCAGAACAATCTGCCCTGCATCTACATGGTGGATTCCGGCGGCGCCTTCCTGCCGCTGCAGGACGAGATCTTTCCGGACGAACGGCACTTTGGCCGCATCTTCTACAATCAGGCGCAGATGTCTTCGCAGGGCATTCCCCAGATCGCCATCGTGATGGGTTCCTGCACGGCGGGCGGCGCCTATGTGCCCGCCATGTCGGACGAGAGCATCATCGTGCGCAACCAGGGCACCATCTTCCTGGGCGGCCCGCCGCTGGTGAAGGCCGCGACCGGCGAGGTGGTGACCGCCGAAGAACTCGGCGGCGCCGACGTGCATTCGCGCCAGTCCGGCGTCACTGACCACTATGCGCAGAACGACGCCCACGCGATCGGGATCGCCCGGAAAATTGTCGCAACGCTGAAAAAGCCGGTGCCCGCGTCGTTGAACATGCGGGAGCCGCGCGAGCCGCTGTTTCCCGCAGAGGAAATCTACGGGGTTGTCTCCGCCGACGGCCGAAAGCCGTTCGACGTCCACGACATCATCGCCCGGGTCGTCGATGGCTCCGAATTTGACGAATTCAAAAAACTCTATGGCACGACGCTGATCTGCGGCTTTGCCCATATCTGGGGCTATCCGGTCGGCATCATCGCCAACAACGGCATTTTGTTCAGCGAAAGCTCGCTGAAGGGCGCGCACTTCATCGAGCTGTGCTGCCAGCGCAATATTCCGCTGGTGTTCTTGCAGAACATCACCGGCTTCATGGTCGGCAAGAAATACGAGGCCGGCGGCATCGCGCGCGACGGCGCAAAACTGGTCACGGCGGTCGCCACCGCCGGCGTGCCAAAGTTCACCGTGGTGATCGGCGGCTCCTATGGCGCCGGCAATTACGGCATGTGCGGCCGTTCCTACAGCCCGCGCTTCCTCTGGCTGTGGCCGAACGCACGCATTTCCGTGATGGGCGGCGAGCAGGCCTCCATGGTGCTGAGCCAGGTCCGTCGCGACAATATCGAGGCCAAGGGCGAAACCTGGTCCGCGGAGGAAGAAGATAAATTCAGGGCACCGATCCGCGCGCAATACGAGGCCCAGGGCAATCCTTATTATGCCACCGCGCGGCTGTGGGATGACGGCGTGATCGATCCCGCCGATACACGGCTGGTGCTTGGGCTCGGGCTGTCCGCCTCGGCCAATGCGCCGATCGAGCCGACCAAATTTGGCCTGTTCAGGATGTGATGCGATGGACCGCTCTAAGCTCTACCGGCGTTTTCGCACGCTCCTGATCGCCAACCGCGGCGAGATCGCCTGCCGCGTTATCCGCAGCGCCAGGGCGATGGGCCTGCGCACGGTCGCGGTCTATTCCGAGGCCGACCGCGACGCCATGCATGTTGCGATGGCGGATTCTGCCGTGCTGCTGGGCCCGGCGCGGGCGCGCGACAGCTATCTCAGCATCGAACGCGTCATCGAGGCCGCGCAGAAGACCGGCGCCGAGGCGGTGCATCCCGGCTACGGCTTTTTGTCCGAGAATGCTGAATTCGCGGAGGCCTGCGCCAAGGCCGGGTTGGTGTTCGTCGGCCCCACGGCGGCGATGATGACAGCGATGGGCTCGAAGTCGGGCTCAAAAGCGCTGATGGAAAAAGCCGGCGTGCCGCTGGTGCCCGGCTATCACGGTGATGCCCAGGACGAGGCGACGCTGGCCAAGGCCGCCGAAAAAGCCGGCTTCCCCGTGCTGGTCAAGGCGTCCGCCGGCGGCGGCGGCCGCGGCATGCGCGTGGTGCGCTCGGCCGCCGAGCTTGCGCCCGCCATCGTCAGCGCCAAGCGCGAGGCCAAGGCCGCGTTTGGCGACGACCGTATGCTGATCGAAAAATATGTCGACAACCCCCGCCACATCGAGGTGCAGATCATCGGTGACAGCCACGGCAATCTCCTGTCGCTGTTCGAGCGCGAATGCACGCTGCAGCGGCGGCACCAGAAGGTGATCGAGGAAGCGCCGTCGCCGACACTGAATGCTGCGCAACGCGAAAAGGTCTGCGAGGCGGCACGCAAGGCGGCTGGCGCGGTCAATTATGTCGGCGCCGGCACCATCGAATTCGTCTCCGACGGCAAGGACGTGTTCTTCATCGAGATGAACACCCGCCTTCAGGTCGAGCATCCCGTCACCGAACTGATCACCGGCATCGACCTTGTTGAATGGCAATTGCGTGTCGCATTCGGTGAAAAGCTGCCGCTGACGCAAGGCGAGATCAAGCTGAACGGCCACGCCATCGAGGCGCGGGTCTACGCGGAGAATCCAAACAAGAATTTCATGCCCTCGGTCGGCCGTATCAAGACGTGGCAGACGCCCGCGGAAGCGGATGGCCTGCGCATCGATGCCGGTTATCGCAGCGGCGATGCGGTGTCGCCCTATTACGACGCCATGCTGGCCAAGGTCATTGCCTGGGCGCCGACGCGCGAAGTCGCTATCGACAAACTCAACCGCGGACTGGAGCAGACCGACGTCCGCGGCATCGTCACCAACATCCCGTTCCTGTCGGCGCTGGTGACGCATCCTTCTGTCCGCGCCAATGCGATCGACACCGGTTTCATCGAACGCGAATTGAAGAATTTGACGGCGGATACAATCGCGCCCGGCGATCTCGAGCTTTGCGCCGCCGTGGCGGCCATCCTCAATGAGGAGCAGAAGAGAGCGCGCACCGAAGCGCCTTCGCCGTGGCGGACTTTTGGCTGGACTCCCGTGGGACGGCGCAAGCGGGTGTTTTCGCTGCGGCAGGGGCAGGCGGGCGAGCACCAGGTCAGCCTGCGCTACGGCAAGGGGGCGCCAACATTGTCAACCGGCGGGCAAGAACTGGCCTTTGCGATCGCTCCGACCGGCGACAGCGGCTTCGACCTCACGCTTGATGGCGTGAAGTCGCATGTCTTTGCGGTGCTGGAAGGCCACGAGCTTTATCTGCGCACGCAGAACGGCCGCTTCGACCTGCATTGGGTCGATCCGTTCGGCGGCGAGACCGAGGAGCAGATCGGCGAAGACAAGATCGTAGCTCCCTTGCCGGGCACCGTGGTGGCCTTGCTGGCCGAGGAGGGCGCGACGCTGGAAAAGGGCGCGGCGATCCTGACCCTCGAAGTCATGAAGATGGAGCAGACCCTGCGCGCGCCCTATGCCGGCGTGCTGAAGAAGATCAAGTGCAAGGTCGGCGACATCGTCGGCGAGGGCGTCGAACTTGCCGAAGTCGAGCCCGCGGCCTGACCATGACCGAGAGCGTCCGCATCGTCGAAGTCGGCCCGCGCGACGGCCTGCAGAACGAAAAAACGCCGGTCAGCGTCGCCGACCGGATCGCCTTCATCGAGGCGCTGATTGCGGCCGGCTTGCACACCGTCGAGGTCGGCGCCTTCGTCTCGCCGAAAGCGATTCCGCAGATGGTGGGATCGGATCAGGTGCTGCGCGGCGTAATCAACAACGCCGGCAACGAATTTCATGTGCTGGTGCCGAACGAAAAGGGATATGAGGCCTCGCAGGCCGCCGGGGCAAAGGTGATCGCGGTGTTCGCCGCCGCTTCGGAAGGGTTTTCGCGCGCCAATATCAATTGCACCGTTGCGGAGTCGATCGAGCGCTTTAAACCCGTGCTGTTGCGGGCCAAGGCCGACGGCATCAAGGTGCGCGGCTACATCTCCTGTGTGCTCGGCTGTCCCTATGACGGCGAGATCAAGCCGCAGGCCGTTGTGGATGTCGCCAAAATCTTGTGGGATCTCGGCTGCTACGAGATCTCGCTCGGCGACACCATCGGCGTCGGCACGCCGGTGAAAGCCCGGCAGCTCCTGCGCGCGGTGGCAGGCACCGTGCCGATGCAAAACCTCGCGATGCATTTCCATGATACCTACGGTCAGGCATTGGCCAATCTCTATGCCGGGATGGAGGAGGGCTGCCGCGTGATCGATTCCGCCGCCGGCGGCCTCGGCGGGTGCCCCTATGCGCCCGGCGCCACCGGCAATGTCGCGACCGAAGACGTCGTCTACATGCTGGAAGGTATGGGCATCGGCATGGGCGTCGACATGGCAAAGCTGGTGGCGGCGACCAATACGATCAGCAAGCTGATCGGGCGAGAGCCGGTCAGCCGGGTGGCGTCGGCGCTGAATGCGAAGATGCGGGCGCGGAAATCGTAGGGCAGAAGGCGTCGCCGGTCGGATCGTTGCCGCGCCGGGCGGCCTTCAAGAGTCTGTTACCGGGCAGCGGTGCCGGTAACAATCGCCGGGGCCGGACCGTCGGGAGGGTAAGCGGCAAACGTCGCTGTCAGAAAACCCTCTCAAAGGACGACCAACCCATGACTTTCCGTTCCCGTATCGCGCTCGGCGTTTCCGCTGCCGTTGTTTCGCTTGGTCTTGCGCTTTCGCCCGCTGCCTTTGCCCAGGACAAGATGGGCAAGGACGACGGCATGAAGAAGGATTCCATGTCCAAGGACGCCATGAAAAAGGACGATGGCATGAAGAAAGACGGGATGATGAAGAACGATGCCATGAGCAAGGATGGCATGAAAAAAGACGACGCCATGAAGAAGAACTAACTAGAGCCTCAGCGCCGCACGGGCCCGTCTCTCGCGAGGCGGGCCCGTCAGACGTCCGGCGCCGCGGGGCGTGCGGTTACTTCTTCTTGCCCTTGCTCTTGCGCGCGGCATAGCGCGCGTCGCGTTTGGCTTTCTGTTCGGCCTCCTGCGCGGCCAGCTTCTCAACCTCTTCTTCCTTTTCGCGGGCAACCCTTACGGCCTCCGCCGCGGTGGCTTCCGCGTCGCGCTTTTTCTGTTCGGCCTTGGCGGCGTCGCGGGCTTCCTTGGCCTTGGCGCGGGCGGCCGCCACGGCCTCCCGCTCGGCGAGCTTTTGCTTCACCGCCGGATCGTCAGGTCCCGGCTGGGCGCGAAACTTGTTCAGGATGTTCTGCCGCGCCTGTTGCGCCGCCTTCTGGCGGTCCGCGAAGTTCGGTTCCTTGAATCCACTCATTGTTGGGGCCTTGTTGCTTTCATTTCTGGCCATAGGATCGGCGTAGCCGACTTCGCCGCTTCAGTAAGTGAACCCGAGGCAAAATGCCAGCGTCCAAAACGGCAGGCAGGGGGGAGTTTCATGAATAGCAGATGGCCAAGGGTCATGCTGATGAGCGGGGCGACGGCGGCTTGGCTGATCTACGACCTGATAAGCGCTGCAGAGGCTCCGAGGCAGGCGCTCTCCGTCCTGGAATACGGCCTGTTGGGCTGTGCATTGTTCGCCCTGATCGGGCCCGGCGGTGATGTATGCCACGGAATGCTAGCAAATGGTTGGCGCCGACCTGAAAACAGGCCCAAGCGCCGTTCAAGCCGTTAGTTGGCGCGTTCCTGGAGGGGGCCGTCCCTAGCCGAGCTTGAAATTGTCGCGCCGGGTGATCGGTCCCAGTACCCTGGCGACCGTCTGCGCCGTCATCGCCACGCGATCGGAAGTCCGCTGTGCTTCCAGCCTGTCCCGCGCGTTTTCCTTGATCAGGAGATCGATCAATTCCAGCCGCCGCGTCTCGTCGACGGCTTCCGCCAGCATTTTTCGATAACGATTGTAGTCGTAGCCCGCTTCGTGTTTCGCCATCGTACGCCCCCGTACGCCCACCCCGGAAATTATTGTTTCCCAAGCGGCCAGCGTGCGCAACGGAATTGCGCAAGTTATCCAGCGGTTACTCGCGACAATGCAGCCAGTGTTGCCGTGACGCCGCGCTGCGCTGCACTGCCGCACACAAAAGACGGTGAGTTGTGAACTCGATCACACGAGCCAAAACAGGCGGGCCGTAGGTTCCGCGTCGGCTGAACAGGAGCTGACGCCATGACCACTCATTCCTGGATCCGCAGGGGCCTCGTGCTCTCGGTTGCAATCACGATGCTGATTGCCCTCGCGGCTGCCTTTTCAATCGGGCTGACCTCTCCCGACCCGGTCACCAGCGCCGCGCTTGGGCCGGACTGGCAATGCACGCGGCTGGCTTTCGTCCTGACCACCTGCAGCAGGACGGTCCACGCGGAAGCCGCCGCCGCGAGCTGGCGCAAGGACCCGCCATGCGCGCGCCGGACGGCCCTCGCCAGAACAGAGCTGCACGCTTGCTAGGAAGCCTGCCGCGGCGGCGCAGCATTCGTCGCGCGAACAATTCCCTAAAGAGTGAATAAAATGCAGTCCTCGGAAAGTCGGGCCTGGCTGCGCCATGCCAGGCAACATGCGAAATTTCTCACGAGCTGACTAACCTGTTTGACCCCGATTAACGCGCAATCTAGAGTGAGTTTACTTCAACTTGAAGGGGGCTGAGATGATCCGCAGGTTGGCATTCATAATTGTCGCTGCATCGTTCGGAATTGCCGGCACTGCCCAAGCAGCGGGCGATGTGGCCGCGGGGAAGACCAAGGCCGCTTTGTGCGCGGCATGCCACGGCGATAACGGCCAAGGGGTGGCGCCGAATCCGGCGTTAGCCGGCAAGCCCGAGGCCGAACAAGTCAAGGCGCTAAAGGACTACAAATCCGGCGCGAAGAGCAATCCCTTGATGAGTCCGATGGCGGCTATACTCAGCGATCAGGATATGGAGAACCTTGCCGCCTACTATGCGTCGCTCAAATAACGCGGGCTGGTATGATTCGAGGCCGGCCCGGGATTTCTTGAACGAACCGTCGACTGCTCCTCCCGCACCGCTCGGCGCATCCATCGATCCGCTTTGCCGGCGTCGCATCAGTCATTCGGCAGTTGTCGATCAAGAAAGTTCTCTCGCTATCCGGCGGCTCGTCGACAACCTCGCTAACTGCAAGTGGACTAGACTAGAGAAGAGATAGGCAGAGATCGCGCTACGCATGAGGGTACAAATCGCTGTTTATTGATGGCGGCAAAACAAGGTAACGGGCCATGGATGAAATCCACCTGCACAGGCACTACCTGCATTATTCGGAACTGCCGTACAGTCAGCGTGTGCTGTACACCGCAACGTTGCTCGTGATCGGATTCGCTTACATTCTGGCTCTGCTGCAAATCTACTTTACTTATGCCGGGCGAGCCGGTGGAAATCCAAATATGATTTCCTACAACGACATCGTCGTGGGTTATTCCGGGAACAAGAGCGGATCGCGACTTGAGACGGCCCTTCGGGGACCGATGGCGGGGATGGTGTCATCCGACCAGCGGCAAGTCATATTCACCTGGCTGGCGGACGGGTCCCCGCGCGCGACCTACGACAAGGAGATCAAGTCAATAATCGACGGCAAATGCGTGGCTTGCCACAACAGCAGCAATCCGCATCGGCAGGACTTGAGCGGCTACGACAACCTGAAGAAGATGACTGCGGTGGACACTGGGCCAACCATATCCACTCTCGTCCGCGTGTCGCACATCCACCTGTTCGGGTTGACCTTCATTTTCTTCTTGATGGGTCTCATGTTCAGCCATGCCTACGCCCGGCCGGTGTGGCTGAAATGCACGATTGTCGCCGCTCCGTTTGTCGCAATTCTGATCGACGTCAGCTCCTGGTATATCATCAGGTACTTCCATCCCTTCGCACTTGTTGAAATTTTCGCCGGTATGGTGATGGCGGCTTGTTTCGCTTTCATGTGGCTGGTTACGATGTGGCAATTGTGGTTCAAGACCACGCCACCAGCGGTGCTGGAGAGGGATCCAGACAGGCCCGTGATCGGGTAGCGAACTCGCGCCGTCTCAAGGAGACTGAGAAGGCGAGGAGGACCCGCGCCCGGAACGTTCGCCGGTGCGCCTTGCCGCAAATGCAGGACACTGCAGCGATGTGTGCAGCGGTCGCATCAACCGGCGACGCTGCCTGTTGATTCATACGACGCAATTCTTCAACCGGCTCGCTTGCGTGGCACGGATCGTATCAACGCAACGTTCTGTCTCACCATGCGAAGGCAAGGGAAGCGCCGATGCGGTGAACGTTGTAATTGGGATTGTTCCACGCCATCCAGGCCATGTAGCCGGCAACGTTCGTGGTGGAGTACATATAGGTCTGCATGACGTCGGTCTGCCAGTTCTGGACGCTGTTGGCCTCCCAGGCATAACGCAGCCGCCCGATCACCTTGCCATTCCAGCCCATCCGGCGGACGAAGTCTTCGTCGAAGATGTAACTTGCAGTCGCCTCCAGGCGCTGGAAGGCGCTCGTCACAGGAGGAAACTGGCCGCCCGTGGCGGCGCTCGGACCGGTGCCATTGGCAAACACCAGGGGTTGCGTGTTCTTGGCGGTGACGTAGGTGTAAGAAAGCGTCAGATCGAGCTTGTTCGGAATGATGGCGTGCGTCGCCGCCAAAAGGTAGGTATTGACGCTGTCGACGACCCCGGCGGTGTAATATTGTCGCGGGGGGAACGGCGGCACGCTCTGTCCAGCCGACGAAATCATCTGTTTTTGACGATCGTTCATATACGACACCATCAACCTGGTATCGGGATTGACGACCCAGGCCAATTCCACGCCGGCGGATACCGCTCGGTCGAATTGGAGACCTACTTCGGCGGCGGGATTGAGCAGGTACTGGTCGTCTCTGAAAGCAACGGTCGGTGTGACGGTCACGTTGCGGATCACGTCCACCGCAAGCGACGCCTGGGCCCTGATCCGGTCGCGATTGTCGAACATGAATTGACGATAGGCGGTCGAGTATTGCGTGACCCCGGCACCGTTCGGCCATTGCGCCGTTCCGACGAATGCCAGGTAATCGTAACTTTCGTAGCGCCGCTGCGCCGCCGACACGCTGGCACGGGCGGTCATCCACCGGGCCGGCTTCCAATCCACGTAGGCCTTGCCGGAATTCTCGTGGGTAGCGTCGACATCGGCACGCGTCCAATTGTAGCGCTCGTAACCATAGATGGCGCCGAGATTCCATTCGTTCGACGGCCGCCAGTTCAATTCGCCACCGATATTCTGCTTGGTATAGGCGATCGAAATGCTCTGCACCGGCGCAAGAGGCGCGAAGTAAGTTCTTGGCGGCGGCGGCATCAAGCGACCATCCAGTCGGCAAATTTGATCTCAGGCGTGCCGTTGTCGTAGTTGTAGAATCGATAGTTCGCCTTGAATTTCAGATCGGGAGTGATCTGGGTGGTGATCACGTTGTTGACCAGCAGCGTGTTGATATTGCCGTTCAGGCTCTGCGCCGGCAACGCCGCGAGCGAATTGACCGGAACGGGATTGCCGGCCCAACCGGCGGGTATGCCTCCGGTGGCGGTGAATGGCGTCAGGGTGAAGGGCAGGAACTGCTGGTTCTGCTGCATATTGGTGTAGGAGACCGTTCCCATATAACGGCTATTGAACGGCAGATCGAAGCCCGCGGTCGTGGATGCACCGTTGGCCTGATTGCTCGGCCACAGTGACATCAGCGCGGTCGGCGCAGAGGCGCTGCTATGGATGGCGCATTCGACGTTCACGGCGCCCGTCGGACAGAAGGGATTCTGCACCGTGTAGGAACTGAGATCGTCCGTGTAGGTCGAGCCACTATAGGCAAACTTGATATTGTATTTCTGATTCCAGAAAGAGGTGCCGGCGTATTCGCCGCTGGCACCGTAATTTTGCGTGGTATCGGCGACGGGCTTCGGCACGTCGACCCGCACGCCGCCGATGGTCGGGACTGAAGATAACGCCATCGACCTGGGTACCCGTGCGCCGCATGTTCGAATAGTTCGCCCGGAAATCCCAATTGTCATTGGGCGTATAGCGGTAGTCCACGGACGCGGTATCGCGGCGGATGCCTATGTCGGTACGGTGCGTGTTGTTCTGAATGATCTGCTGCACCTGGGCGGCGTTGGCGGGCGTGATCGTAAAGCCGCAGCCGGCCGGACCGGGCGTGCAGCCGGCGGCGTTAAACAACTGGTTCGATAATCCCGCCGGCAACGTCAGGGTGTTGGAGCCTACGCCGTTGTAAAGCGTTTGTGCGCTGGTGCTGTAGATGTGTGGAGTCTGGTCCCAACCCAGTCCGATGTAGTGCTGGCCGGCTTTCGAGGCGTCAAGTTGGTACTGCTGATCGCTATAGCCGACATTTTTTGCCCAGGCGTCGATCCGATATGCACCGTCATTGCTGCCCACCGAGGCCCATCCATCCAGAAAGGCGCCTGGCTTGATCGTGCTGTACTCGTAATATTTTGCGAGACTTTGGCCTCCGAGCGCCGTGACGCCATCGCGCTGCGGGTTATTGAGAAACCCGCGCACGCCGGCCTCGATGTAGTAATGTTGCCACCAGCCCGGTATCGGCTGCGCGAGCTCGGTGGGATAGAAAACGATGTCGGCGGCGCGGGCTCCGGGCGCGGTCAGCCAGACGCAGCCGGACAGCAGCGCCGCGACAATTGCGTGAAATTTCCTCGATCTGGTTTTCATCGCCCTTTTCATCGCCCTGGCCCTCGTCGCCCGACCTTTCCGCGGGCACTTCGCCTTCACTCGACTTTCAAAGCGTCTACCTCTGAAGCAACGCCCCCGACGGGCTGTTGCTTCCGTGAATCTGGGTGTGACAGTTCTGGCACGAACGTCCGAACGTCTCCACGCTCTTGGGCCCCTTGATCAGAGACCCGTGGCCGAAGCCATGACATTCGGCACACAGGCGCGGCCTTGACACTTTCAACATGTTTTCGGTGCTGCTGCCGTGCGGGTCGTGACAACTCAGGCAATTCTGCCGCACGGGTGCGTGCTCGAACAGGAACGGTCCGCGTTTTTCGGCATGGCACTTGTAGCAGGTGTCGTTGATCGAATTTTCCTTCAGCATCGCTTCCGTCGCGCTGCCGTGGGGATTGTGACAATTGGTGCAGGTCATCTTGCCTTCACGCAACGGCATGTGGGACGAGCGGAATATCTGCGCGCGTCGGTCCTTGTGGCACTGGAAGCAGGTTTCCATCTCGACCACGGTCTTCAGGGCGGACTTGCGTGAGACCTGCCGCATCACGGTATGACATTCGGTGCAGGCGACGCCTCTGGTTTCATGGGTGCTGCCGCTCCAGTAAGTGCGCTCTCCGCGCTCATGGCATCCGAGGCAGATCGCGTTGTTTTGCTCGACCCTGCGCGACGGGTCGTCCTTGCGGAAAGAAACGATGCCGCCCGGGCTGCTCCCGTCTGCGGCCCTGGTGAAGCTGACCTTGGCGGGATCGGCGCCCAGGGGAGCGTTTCTTGCGCCTTGGGGTTGTTCGGGGGCGAGGCTGGCGTAGTAGCTCGCGACGTTCCTGATCGTATTCGGGTCGAGACCGGCGACGAGCCCGTTGCGGATCACGACCGGCTCGCGCCCGCCGCCCTGCGCCGCGCCTGGCGGCTTCGATCGCACCGGATTGAGGCCGGCAAAATAACCTGCGATGTCGTCGACTGTCTTGTCGTCGAGCGAGGCAAGCAGGTTGTTGCGGACCAGAACGGGGTCACGATTTGAGGTTGGCGTTTGAGCGCCGGCGGGAGGCGCGGGCTGGCGCGGGGGCAAGAGTGGCGTAATAACTTGCGATGTCGTTCATCGCTTGCTCGCTGAGAGCCGCGACGAATCCCTTCATCATTGCATCGTTGCGTGATCCATCCTTGTAACCCCTGAGGGCGTCGGCGAGATATCGTGCATCCTGGCCCGCCAGACTCGGCCAGATGGGATTTGGGCTGACACCCAGCGGGCCGTGGCACCCGGCGCACGCAGCGCTGAGGGCTTTGCCGTTTGAGGCGTCGCCAACTGGCGGGGTGTCTGCGCCGGGCGGGGACTTGCCGCGCGTAATAGTTGGCGATGTCGTTGATCTCGGCGTCGCTACGTCGGTGAGAAGCGCCTTCATGACATCGTGTTTGCGCTGGCCGCCCGTATAGGCCTTCATTGCGGCGACGAGATATGGCGGAGCAAGCCCGGCGAGACTTGGCATTCCCGGCGTTTTGCTGATGCCGCGCTCGCCGTGGCACGCCGCGCAAGGGATGGTCTTGTCGCGTGTCTTGTCCCGGTAAGACCTGATCGCGCTGGCGAGGTACTTTGCGTCCTGACCGGCAAGGCCGGGAATTGCCGCGGCGATGCTGCCGCCGGCTTCCCCGTGGCAGCCCACACACTGTGTAGCCGCACTCTTTCCGGCTGACGCATCGCCGCCGGCCGGGGTCTGCGCCCTGGCCGGAATCTGATGCGAATAAAAACTCGCGATGCTGTTGAACTGCGCGTCGTCCACGCCCGAGAGCAGGGCCTTCATCAACCCGTGTTTGCGTTCACCGGACGCGTACGCCTTCATCGCCGGCACGAGATATTGCGGATCCATCCCCGCAAGGCTGGGCATTCCCGGTTTCCGGCTGATGCCGCCTTCGCCGTGACACCCGGCGCAGGCGATGGCCTTGCTGCGGGATCCGGTCTTGTAGCCCTGGATGGCGTCGGCGAGGTATTGCGCATCCTGACCGGCAAGACTTGGCCAAGCGGCAGCGACGCTGACGCCACGATCGCCATGACAGTTGGCGCAAAGCGCAGTAGCGCTCTTTCCGGCCGAGGCATCGCCGATCAGCGGAGTTTTCGCCCGATCGGGAATCTGCCGCGCATAGTAAGACGCGATGCTGCGCATTTCGGCATCGCCCATTCCGGACAGCACCAGCCTCATGAGATCATGCTTGCGTTGCCCGGTCGCGTAGGCCTTCATCGCCGGCACCAGATATTGCGGATCCTGTCCGACGAGACTTGGTATTCCGGGCCGCCTGGTGATCCCCCCTTCGCCGTGACATGCAGCGCAACCCACGGCCTGGATATGCGCTGAACCCGGGCCGTGGCAGTTCTCGCAATCGAATTTGGCCGGTTGGGTTTTGGCAATTCTGCCCATCAGCGTTTTGCTGAATGCCTCGGACTGAACCGCATGACAGGACAGGCAGGTCTGCGAACCGAGTTGGTGTGCGTTGACGAACGCCGGATCGCCCCTCGTCATCGACGGCACCGGCCGTCTGGGCGCAGCATCCGGAACTGCCTTTGGTGCTGGAGCCGGCTGCGACCCCTTCCGGAGCAGCTCGCGAAATGCGTCCAGCGCGTTGTCGGCTTCCGCAACCTGGAACGAAGGGGCTTTCGGTGAGCCCGGCTGATCTGCCGTGACTTGCCCCGCGTAGTCGCGTAGTGCCGCCAATTCCGGATCGTCGAAATGAGGATGGGGACCCCTTGCTTCTGGAATTGTCTTAGGGCTCGTTCGTCCACCCCGTGCCTGGCGGACGTGAGCCTCGACGGCTGCGATATCGTCACTGTCGAAATGAGGATGCGGGGGCTTGGTCTCGTTATTGGTTGTGGGAGCCGCCGATTCGATTCCCACGTCTCTGGCGTACTCACGCAGCTGGACCAGGTCTGTCGGCTCGAATTCGTGGGTGAGGGCTGCTCCGGTTGGCCGCCGGGTTCGATTGCTCTGAGCCGATTTGCCGGACGTATTCCCGCAACGCCGCAATTTCTGGAACAGCGGAATGGGGATCGGCGCTAGCGCTTTGATTGATAACGGCCGACGGCCGCTGGTCGTAAGCGTGAACCAACCCTGCGAACGTCAGCAACCCGAAAAAAATCAGGCACGACGCAGCAATCCACCCGGCCAAGAAACCATACTTTGTTGGTTTCTCAGATCCCGGTATTGAATTCCGTGTAGTGTCGTCCCACCGGTACATGGACTTGTCCTGCCGGGACGGACCGTAACTTCCGCCTAATGGAAGGGCAAACAATTGCAACCGTTTAGGTTGAGTTTTCCGCCCGCGTGTTGTTCTTGCCACAGAAGCCGTCAGGCCTGTGCCGAGATTGCTCGCTGCAGAACGAAAACGCGCCTTCTCAGGCCAATAAGTCCGGCGGTGCGCGTTACGGTTTCCGGCCGGAGCCTGAGCGCCGTTGAGCTGGCCGGCTGCGGAACGGCAAATATCCCGAACTCTTCGGTCAGGACGGTCATCAGCGATGACCTGTATTCCTCATAACAGCGGCTCTCTGGCGAGATCTTGCCGAGCTCAGGCTCCTCGGCCGCGCGCAATTTGCGCAGGAAGATCGGGGCCGTCACCGGAATGAAGATCGAGCCCTTGGGATTGGCGAGCGTGCTGATGATCCCGCGCAGCGTGCTCTCGGAGTTCGGAAGCGACAGCAGAATGGTGCGCACATTTCCCTGCGCCGAACTCACCAGGTTCATGAACGACGTTCCGAACGGGATATAGACCGTACCGACCTGGCGATATTTCGCGTCGAAACGCGACTTCTCCTCGAAGACGAGGCAATTCTGCTCGTCGCTCCAGACGATCGAAATCAGATAGGCACTGAGATTGGACGGGTTGGCGAAGACAGGACGAACGCAGAGATAGTCGCCCTGGAGGTATTCGACCGCCTCGAAGACATATGCGCCGACGGTCTTGGACGCGGCCTCCTGTCTTGCCCGCGACTGCTTTTGAAAGCTGGTTTTCAGGACGCCTTCGACCTTGTTCAGGGTGCGGTCGGAAAAGTCCCCCTGAAACAGCTTTTCGATGGTCGACTTCGACAGGTGCTCCCGAATGAGGTCCTTTCGCGCCAGCCCGTTGGCATCGAGATAACGCTGAATGGCGTCGGCAATTGCCTTCTTGTCAGGCTTCGAGCCGAGGCTCGTATCGTGCTTCATAACCTACCAATCCCGGAAAACATCAAAACCTAGCACGGAAAGGCAAATTCTGGCTACTTGGCCACCGAGTTCTGGCGGATTTCAGCAAAATTCATCCCGCGCCGATCCGAACAATGCGGTGAAGCGACATTCTTGATGGTCGCGACAGGCAGCGCCGGGAAATAAAGCGGGATGTGGCCCGAACCATTTCAAGCGGGCCGCAGGAAGATTTAGATGCGCTTATTCGAGATATTACCGCGATCGGGTTGGCCGCTCGACATCGCTCAATTGTCCGGAACGGTACAACAAGCGGTAAATGGCGATCCCGGCAGAACGACAACATCACAAGCAATCAACCGGTTAGCTTGGCTCACCAGCCTAAATGCGGTGATTGTGACGAAAAGGCTTTTAACGGCGATGGCTCACCTCCGGGAGGCGGCAGCGCCCTCCGCATAGTCATCGAGCGCGCCAACCGGCCCGGCCGGTACAGCGCCCGGCTGCCTGACGGTACCGAGCTCGTTTCGTCGAGTCGGCAGCCGCTTCTGGACTCGGCGCGGGTTCTGATCAATTCGGGGTATTCGCCGCAAACATGGATCGAGATGTGGCGGCCCGGCGCTAGCCAGTGCGCGATGCGCGCGGTGTTGGGGGTGGCGGCCCGGCTAACCGTCGACGAGACGAGGACGGTGTTTGCGCCTTGGAAGCCCTTTTCCTCGTCGGCGGTGGCGTCGCCGGCGTGCTTGCGGGGAGGGGCCGCCACCACCCTAGCCACGTCTGTCGAGAAACCCACTGGCGGCCCCTCGAATGATCTACAGCCACTGGACCAAAGCCAGTGCCAGTGCCACCGCAATCGGAATCCCGGGCCGCGTAGATCTAGCAAAGCAGCAGCGGCCGAAACTGACACCGGCATCAAGATGGCTTCCGACCTGCCGGTGCAGGCGAGCGAGGAGACCGACCCCGGCGCCGCCGCCAATCGATCACCGGGTTCGGTTGGCTGCAGGGCTTTTTCTCCCGGTCGAGTTTGGGACGGACCGGGAGCACTGTATCGACGCAGCAAAAACTCAACTGTTTCCTAAGGTTCTATTTTTTCCCGGCGTGTCGGCTACCGGACAGACGGCTTTGTTAAGTCGCCCTAAGGTTGTCCCCTCATTTGCTGACGGGGCAAACCCAATGAATATGCCGCTTAACGTGGCAGCGTCTCCCGTGCGAGAGCAGGCCGCTAGCGCTCTGCGCCGTGCGCGGGCACTTCCACCAGGACCATACCGAAATGATCTGCGCCAGTTGGGCGTCGGCCTGCTGAAGCTATACAAGATGGGCTTGTCGCGCGCCAACGTACGGGTGATCAATAAAGTGCGCCAGCATCGCCTCGATTTGTGAGTTCGGCGTCCAAGAGTTTCGTTGTGATCCCCTACAAGCTCTACAGGCTTAACAAAGAAGGCCGGGTATCCGGGCGGCCGCAGATCGTCCGGTGCGAGGACGACGCCGCCGTCCTTGTCGAAGCGCGCAAATACGTTGATGGCCACGCCATCGAAATTTGGCGGTACGATAACCGTGTAGGTTTTATTCCGGCGGCCAAGTAGGCCACCTCCTGCCACATCACGAAAGGCCGCCTCAGTTGGCGAGTTGCCCAGCATAAATCCGGATGCGTCCTGGCGTGGTCATCCGAAGCCGACCTTCGAGGTCTACCATGAACCAAGCTCGATCAGTCGGGCGCTATGTTCGGCGGGGATCACGGCCGGTGGCTCGCGTACGGCACCTGTATTGCCGACCGTAAGCAGGGACGCGAACTCTTCGCGGGTGAGCTGTTTTGCTTCTGATGTCACGGCCCAACTATAGGCTACATGGGCAATCTCGCATGGTCTCTTTTGCTCATGCAGAGCAATAAAGGCCGCCTCAGTTGAAGGTCTCTTTCCTTGTTGGCCTACGCGAACAGCTCCGCTCCAGCCTGGGTGAACTTCACATAGGTGCCGCCCCCGCTGAAGCATCGCGACCGCAGCTCCGCGACCTGGGTCGGCATCCTGCGTCGCGCGCCTGGTCGAAGGTCGCCGCAGTGCCGCCGAGGTCTTCGCTCGGCTTCGTGCCGCGGTAAAACCCGAGACTCCATCCCCACTGGTCGACATCAACCGGCACACCCACGCGGCGGCTGATGGTGCCGACCTGGACGTCGCCGTAATAGACGCGCCAGGTCTCCTGGTTGGCGTCGGGATCGCGGCGGGGGTAAGGGCGGGCATGGGCCCATTGAACCGCGCCGGGGCCGGATATCGGCAAGCCAATACAGATTGCGGGTTGACGTTGGTATCGGCGCAATGCGGTAGGGAGAGACTGCTGTTTTTGCGCAGGTCTGCCCTCAGTGACAAGACGACCGTAGAGCGGCTTACAAGGGGCTGAGGAGCCGGCTACGGCAAATTCTGGATGCAAGACGCACCAAGCAAGAGATCAGTAGGCGTGCCCACGAACTCTGGGAGCAAAGCGGTCATCCTCCAGACCGCGATTTGGAGTTCTGGCTTCAAGCTGAAGCGGAAATAAGGGATCGCAATCCGGAGTGAGGCCTACCAACGAGCGGCCCAGTAGCGACGCCGCGAGTAATCGAGCCTTAACCTTCGGAGCGCAGGTTCGAACCCTTGGGACGAGTTGCCAGCGCATTTCGGCAAGACGCATCAAGAAGCCGCCGCTTTACCGCGAGTTTAGCAGCGGCTTTGTTCATTTTGTGCCTATCCGGAAAAGCCGCCGCTGTCAGCCCCCAGCGGCGGTTTCGTTTTCAGGTATCAAAGGCGACGCCCAAGAAGTCGCCATCCCGCCAAATCAGTCGGCATCTGCGGATGGTACGAAAATTGTCAAAGACAGGTCAAAGTTCAGGGGCAGCAGCGCCAGATCTTGTGTGCGAATGCGGGCGCCTCTGTTTGTGATGTTCATAACGCAACACGAGCGCACGCCCGTTTGTCCGCTAAAGAACAGCGAGGCGCCTTTGACAATTCTCGTTCTGCCAATGGACCTTCGCTCATCCATGTCGATCCGCCTCTGCACGCTGGATGAATTTCTTGTAGATCCAATGCCTGCCGTTGTGCCTTCTCCAGACCTTTCCAAAAACCAGCCGGCCGGTGATCGATCGCTTGGGTAGAATGACTGTCCATAGATGCCAAACGCCCGCCCAAGCGGCCTTCGGCGCCTGCAAGCTGGACTTGGGTCGATTTCACGACTTTCGATGAGCATCACTCGCGACCTGAAGAACAAAGCCGCCAAGCGAGGGCATATTCGCCTGACGGCTTTGCCGGTGGGCCGGGACGACCTTTAGGGGAAATCGTCCGGTGGCTGATCACAAGCCGTTCCGGACGACGTTGCAACGAGACTCCGTTGTTAAGCTTGATACTGGCGTAGCTGGTTAATTCGGGAACCGCCGGTTCGCGTCGGCGGGCTTTCTCGCGCAGCCCGTTTGAGCGGCCTAGAGTCCAGCACCAATCAATGGGAGGCGACGACGTGGCGACAGGTATTATGAAGTGGTTCAATCCGTCCTAGGGATTCGGGTTTATTCAGCCGCATATACGGAAAACCCCGGTCGCTCCAAGCGCGCCAGGATGCGTCGTTTCAATCACTTGCCGAGACGGACCTGCTCATACGCAATACAGTTGTTTTCCGTATGGGTGGGCGTATGATGGAGCGTCAACTGGGGGCGCATTATGAAACGGGTCGGCATCTATCTCCGCGTTTCGACAGATAGTCAGACCACAGAGAACCAGCGGCGGGAGCTCGAGGCCGTCACCGCGCGTTCCGGCTGGCAGGTAGTCGGTTTCTATGAGGACGCCGGCATCAGCGGCGCCAAGGGCAGGGACAAGCGCCCTGGCTTCGATCGTCTGCTGAAAGACGCCACTGCCCGCAAGGTCGACATGATCGCGGCTTGGTCGGTCGACCGCTTAGGACGTAGCCTCCAGGATCTGGTTGGCTTCCTGACAGAACTGCAGGCGCTGCGCTGCGACCTTTATCTGCACCAGCAGGCGCTCGACACCACCACGCCGTCGGGCCGCGCCATGTTCCAGATGTGCGGAGTGTTTGCGGAGTTCGAACGCGGCATGATTCGCGAGCGAGTTAACGCCGGACTGGCGAGGGCGCGGGCGAAGGGGATGAAGCTAGGCCGGCGGCCTGTAAAGCCAGCCGTGGAAGCCCGCATACGCGAGCTTAAAGCCACTGGTATGGGCATCCTCAAGATCGGCCGCACCGTCGGGGTCGGAACCAGCGTGGTCCAGCGGGTCGTTTCGGCAACCGGATAGCGAGCGACTGCATTTACGTTGTGCTAGCGTCTGCCAGGCAAGATGGTGGCAGGGAAAGGAGGTGCCGATGACTGAGATAACGAACATCACGAGCGCCTTCAGCGCCGACCAGGTCGTGAGGCTAACCGGACTTTCCATGCGCCAACTCGCCTATTGGGACAAGCTTGGCTTCTTCCAGCCCCAGTATGCGGCAGAGGATCGTAAGACGCCGTATTCGCGTATCTATTCATTTAAGGATGTGGTGGGCTTGCGGACACTAAGCATTTTGAAGAGCAAGTATAAGTGTTCGTTGCCGCACCTGCAAACCGTTGCCAGAGAACTAGCTTCATACAGCAAGTCGCCTTGGGCTGAGATCACGCTTTACGTCTTGAAGATCGGCATGGGTGGAAAATGGTTGGAGTTGCTGAAGGAGCTGGCGCCTCGCGTCACGCGAGCCGCCATCCTTCGCGATCCCGTCGATCCCGCCGGGATCGGCCAGTTCGGCGCCATCCGCGCCGCAGCCCCGGCGCTGGGGATCGACGTGCGACCGATTGACGTGCGCGATCCCGCGGCCATCGAGCGCGGCATCGAAGCGTTCGCGAGCGCCGCAAGCGACGGACTGGTCGTGACCGGCAGCGCGCCCTCGGGGACGTACCTTAGTCTGATCATCGCGCTCGCGGCCCGCCATCGGCTGCCTGCAATCTATCCCTATAGCCACCATGCCAAGGCCGGGGGCCTCCTCGCATACGGCCCCGACCAGATCGATCAATACCGCCAAGCCGCCGACTACGTTGACCGTATCCTCAAGGGCGAGAAGCCAGCCAACCTGCCGGTGCAGGCGCCGACCAAGTATGAGTTGGTAATCAACCTCAAGACCGCGAAGGCAATCGGTCTCGATGTGGCACCGTCGCTGCTCGCTCGCGCCAACGAGGTGATCGAATAGAGAAGTTGTGTTTGCTGCGGCACATGAGTTCGCTTGTGGCACTTAGGAGATGTTTCATCAGCCGTCGCGGAT
Source organism: uncultured Alphaproteobacteria bacterium (assembly GCA_963731915.1). Classification (GTDB taxonomy): domain Bacteria; phylum Pseudomonadota; class Alphaproteobacteria; order Rhizobiales; family Xanthobacteraceae; genus Bradyrhizobium. The sequence goes on along the minus strand of CAVSXQ010000001.1, from coordinate 5,657 downwards.
GTCGGGTATCAAGGATGAAGCGGACGTCTGCACCGGCTGTCTGCCCTAGTTGGAGGACGGCCGTTCGCACTCGCAACTTGCGCGTTTAGCTGATTGCAGGTTACCCTATGCCGATTGCTGGAATTGAGGCTGCCTTATGAAAAGGTTTCGGCTCGTTCTGATCAAGCCGTCGCATTACGATAACGACGGTTACGTTATCCGATGGTGGCGCGGCGGGCTGCCTTCGAATTCGCTGGCCTGCCTCTATGGCATCGCGCTGGACTGTCGCGATCGCCAGATTTTGGGTGCAGATTTCGACATAGATATCGAAGCGATCGACGAGACCAATTGGAAAGTCGACGTGGAGGGTCTGACACGCTCGATTTAAGCGGCGAATGCCGGCATGGTGATGCTGGTCGGCGTCCAATCCAATCAGTTTCCGCGCTCGATCGACCTCGCACGACAATTTCGTAGCCGAGGAATCCAGGTTGCGGTCGGCGGTTTCCATGTGTCCGGTACTCTTTCGATGTTGTCGGAGCGCGATCCCGGCGTTCAGGAGATGATAGATCTCGGCGTGTCAGCGTTTGCCGGCGAAGCTGAAGGCCGGCTTGAGGGGCTGTTGCAGGATGCGGCCGCTGGAAAATTGCAGCTTCTCTATAACTTCCTGAACGACCTTCCGCACCTCGAAGGTCAACCGCTGCCAATCATTCCCCATCAGCAAATCGAGAGGGTTATCGGTCACACCACCAGCTTCGACGCCGGGCGCGGTTGCCCGTTTCAGTGTTCATTTTGCACCATCATAAACGTGCAGGGCCGCAAGTCACGCCGTCGGACCGCGGACGACATAGAAGCGGTGATACGCGCTAATGTCGCGCAGGGGATCTACGCCTTCTTTATCACGGACGACAATTTTGCGCGGAACAAAGATTGGGAGACGTTGCTCGATCGGATCATTGAGCTTCGCGAGAAAGAGGGGTGGGGGCTCAGCTTTACAATTCAGGTCGATACGCTTTGCCACAAGCTGCCGAATTTTATCGAGAAATGCGCAAAGGCCGGAGTACGGCGGTGTTTCATCGGGCTGGAAAATATCAACCCGGACAGTCTCCTCGGTGCGAAGAAGCGCCAGAACAAGATCACCGACTACCGCGATATGATGCTGGCTTGGAAACGAGCCAAGATTATGACGGTTGGTGGCTACATCCTTGGCTTCCCGAACGATACGCCGGCGTCAATCGTACACGACATCAAGATCATCCAGGACGAGCTGCCGATCGACATGCTGGAGTTTTTCTTCCTCACGCCGCTGCCCGGTTCGGAGGACCACAAGGCGCTGCACACTAAGGGCGTCGCGATGGATCCGGACCTGAACAAGTACGACCTGGACCACGCCACTGTTGCGCATCCGAACATGTCCAAGGCGGAATGGGAACGTGTTTATAAACTAGCTTGGGACACTTACTACAGCTGGGAGCACATTGAAACTATCATGCGGCGTGCGGCTGCGACCGGCAACAGCGTTGGGAAGATCAAGACCTATGCGCTCTATTTCAAGGGCTACCATCCAATCGAGCATGTCCATCCGCTCGAGGGCGGTGTCATCCGGCTGAAGAGCCGGCACGAGCGTCGCCCGTCTCTGCCGGTTGAAGCGGCCTGGTCGTTCTATCCACGCTACTTTTTGGAGACCGCCGTCAAGGCCGTGCTGTGGGCAACGCTCGCGATTCGTCTCGAACGCCTTGCGCGCAAGGTCAACAACCATGCGCATCGGCTCGACTATATCGATCAAGCGTTGACGCCGGTAGTCGACGAAGTCGAGAACCTTGAATTGTACAAAACCAGATCAAGCCAGGCGTTCCTCGATCAACGGCGGCACATTGAAGAGGCGCAGAAGTCCAAGGTCGCAGCTAGGTAGAGCCTGCGAGGTTTCCTTCGGGGCTTTGAGAAATGCCGGTGGTCGCCACTATCGCGCGCGTCGCGGGGCCCGGCCGGCTGGCTGGGTATATGTGGAGTTGCCGATCGGGGAGTGGACAGATAATTGAAGTGACCAAGCGCGGCGATCCACCAGCGAACCGCCGATCGGGTACAAACTTCGTTATCAATATCCTATCATCCCGCCGCGCATTCTTGCTGGCGCCGACGAGGTGATTGAACAGACCCGTCGCCATGTCTGCTTTTGGCACTTAGCGGACATGCCGACCCGCCCGCCGATGTCCGTTTTGGGGGTAAAGCGGACATCCCGCGCCGGGCCAGGTCCGCTTTTGACCCAAATCGGACATCGAAGCTTGATGCTCCCCCGCAGTGCAAAAGTTCGCCAATGCGATGCAGCCGTTGAACCTTTGCGCAATTTCCCAGACGTACCCCTGTGTGGCTGGGTCACCCGGACTGTTGCGGATTACACGCTTGCCAAGCGCGCTGCCTGGGAGCCTCCGTTCGTCCTCCGTCACCAGCTGAGTAGAACGAGTCAACGTTGGAGATACCCATGAAGCTCTCTTTGAGAACTGCGGCAATTGGCCTCGACCGTCGCGTGCGCGGTGATGTTTTCACCAACCTGGTCTGAGCAGGACGGCGTGTCGTTATCGATCAGCAAGGCTGATGCGGCGGCGCGGGTCTATATCCGGTCGGGCTATGCCTCGAACGCGGTCTACGTCAATTCGCCCGGTCTGCCCTGGTACGCCGTGAGGGCGTATTACTTTGGCGGTCCGTGGGCCGGCCAATACTACAACTACGCCGGCTGGCCGGACTACGCGAAGCGCAATGGCATCGGCTGTGTGCCGGGCACCATCGTCAAGGGCGGCGACGGCATCATGTATAATTGCCAGTAGAATTGTCTCAATGAAATGTCGGGCCGGGGTGACGCTTTTGGCCACGGTTCAAGTGAATTGAGAGCGCCTGCGGGCGGCTTTTTCTTGCACCACCTGCTTCGGCGATATGTCGTTGCTGGCACTTAGCGGACGTTCCTCATGAGCCGATCAATGTCCGCTATTGGGCGAAGAACGGACATCGAGGAGCCAGCGGGGCGGAGTTGCAAAAATAATCTGCGAGGTCGGCCAGACGGCCCCAATCATTCTTGGGAAAACGCAGTATTCTTTCTTTTTTGTGGGAGAAATGGCGATTGTCTGATCTATTTCCGGGACTGCCCTGACCGTCAGGGCGGCGCTCACATTGCCCGGCGGTGAAACCGGGCCTTCGTCCGCGATGGTAGCGAAAATTACTTTGCGGCGCAGTTGGCGGCGATCTTGCGAAGATCGAACATGCCTTTTTCTCTTCACCACGTGGTAGCGCACCGCACGGGCGTTCTCGGTGAGCAGTGTCAGCTTGTAACCCCAGCGGTCACAGTAACCCGTCTTCTTCGGGTTCGAAAACAGCCATTTCCACGCGAAACGAGGAATTGAAACCCGCGAAGGCCGCTTGCACTTGCGCGCGGAGCAGCAGAGAATCATCGTCCCGTGGAAAACTGGACCGGCCCAGCCAAGCGCGACAAGGCCCATGCGTTGACCCAGATCAACGAGAAGCCGGTCGCACCGCGCGCACAAGTGGACGGTCCGAGCATCTCGAAGGCGCTGTGATGCTTGTGGCTGACCAAGGCCCGGCCGTGTGCAAATGGTCCACCTCCAACGCGGTCGGGCTGTGTTGCGCTCTTAGTGCACCCGTCACTTGCCCAGCAGCCGCTCGAGCTCGGCCTCCCGGGCGCGTGCTGCCGTTGGACGCCTAGCGCTGCGCCTGCCGGTCAGTCCATGAGTTGGCTCGCATACGGCAGGCTCACCGCGATATGCCTGATCCGAGGCGTAGCCGGTGAGTTCAGGCACGATGACCGATCATGCAGCGCATGGGCGCGCAGCGTGGCTCTGGTCGCAGGTCGGTGCAAGCGGCTTGAACGTGAACGGCCCCGGTCCTTTGGGGGAGACCGAGGCCGTGGGGACACCGTGTACCGGGTGGTCTCATTTACGCCGGTACTTGGCTATCTAAGCTCGAACCCAAGTTGGAGACGATTGTCCTGAAGCACATTGTCCTTTGCGGCAATAACGGTTCCGCCGATAGTGCCCTATCTTGCCGCGATGAATTGGATCACCATCGGCATCGCGCTCAACTTTATCTTGTCGGCTGCGACCGTGGCGATGCTCACGGATGTGCTTGTTCGGTAAGGTCGCGGCAACGCGCTTGCACTGCTCCTCAGCCGCATGGGCGGCCAAAAGAAAAGGGCGGCGCATGGCCGCCTCTCGTCGTGCTGTTTCGCGATTGCCGTCTAGGCGGCGGCCTTGACCGCCGTCGCCGGTTCGCCGTCCAGTGTCTCGCGCAGCGACTGCTCGATGACCATCGCCATCTCGCGCCGGAGATCGAACTTGTCCCATCGCGCGTAGACCGCCGTCACGCCCTTGCGGGTGTGCGCGAGCATCGCGCCGATCTGTTCGAGCGAGTAGCCCGCCCGGTCGAGGATCGTTGCAGCGGTGCGCCGCAGATCGTGCGGCGTCCACGGCTCCATCCCGAGCCGCGCAACGATGAGCTTCGCCGCGTGGTCGAGGTAGTAGCGCGGCAGGTCGAACAGCGACGCGGCCGGATCGGTCTTGAGATACGGCCGCATCAGTTCGAGCGCCAAGCCCGAGAGCGGCGTGATGAACGCGCTCTCGGCCTTCATCCGCTCGGCGGGCAGCGACCAGTGCGGACCATGCTCGCTCGGCCCGCGCAAGATCGCGAAGTTCGCTGCCGACCATGCCGCGCACCATGCCCGGCCGCGCCGCCGTCACGAGGATCAGCCGCAGCGCGGTCGCGGCGTCGGGCTTGATCCCGAGCGGTTCCGGATCGTCGAGCGCGCGCCAGACCTGCCGGATTTCATCCGCGCTCAGGAAGCGGTCGCGCGGCGTGATGGTCCCGCCCGGCGCGGGAAGATCGGCGAAAGGGTTGACGGTCACGAACTTGCGGCCGGGCTGCTTCGCCCATTTGAACATGCCGTGCAGGATTTGCTTGGTCTGGTTTGCGTTCGCCCTCTTGCCGCGCCGGATCGCGATGTCCGCGAGCATGATGGCAGCCTCGTCATCGGTGATCGAGGCGACCGGCCGGTCGTTCCAGCCATACACCCGGCCGATCCGTTGCAGCGACGTGCGCGTCGCGTGGCCGGTGCGCAGCGTCGAGAGATGCGCGTCGTAGTAAAGCTCGACCAGCTTGGCATAGGTCATGCCCTGTCTTTCGGCCTCGACGTGCCGTGCCTTGGCGGCGAGCGGGATGCCACCGGCCGCGACGGTCTTGCGCGCGTCGTTGGCCGCCTCGCGCGCCTTGGTCAGCGGCACGTCCGGGTAGCGGCCGAGGGTCAGCCACTCGACCTTGCCGGTGCCCTTGTTGCGGTAGGCGAACGCGAACGTCTTGATGCCCTTCGGGGTGATCCGGACGCACAGGCCGGGACAGGCGGCGTCGCCGATCGCGTATTGGGCGGCGCGCGGCTCGTAGGACCGGATCGCCGCGTCGGTGAGCTTCACTCTCATGGATCGTCTCTCGGGTTGCTGTTAGCTCGCGCTAACAAAGTTGCGAAATAGCTTGCTTCGCAGTGAGACGAAGAGAGACGGCAGGAAAAAGGCACGAAATGAAAGTTAGCCCACAGCCGCAGGCACTTCCTTGTTGCATCTTGTTTCAGACTGTCTCACGTGGTCTCATCGCGAGACAGAAAATTATTTAGCTTCGCTAACCCGCCA